>JAFMAA010000010.1 GCA_029785235.1 Nitrososphaerota archaeon
CTCCATAGCGCAGCGCCCGCAGAGGACAGGGACGGGGGATTGCAGGGTCATTTTGAACTCTTGAAGGGCCTTAGGAATCTCAACGCCTCCGATGCGGCTCGCAGTTCTTGAAGGCGCTCGTAGTGTATCGAAATCTGGCGTATCTCGTCCGTGGTGCGCTTCGTCTGGAGGTTGAGCCGGGCGGCGTCGTCCATGCAGGCGGTGCTAATCGCTTTCATGCGGCTGGGGGTCATTTCAGATAGCCCTCGGTGTTGATAGGAAAGACGCGGTTGATTCCAGGAGTGCCTTGGCCATGATACCAGTAATTCACGAGAATGCTAAACGACAAATTTGCGATAGGTTTTCCTCCTGGGAATCCTGTGCTATGTGGATTCATCCGCATCTTTTTCTGTCGTCGGTGTCTTCTACGTTCTCTATCTATCTCCTTTATCCGTTCTTTTGTCTGCGCTTCATAGAGCACCCTCATGGGCGCAGTCTCCTTTTCAATGTCCCTGAGCATCGTCTCCAAGATTTCTCTCATGGCTTTCTCCTGTCAATACTGGTCATGGTGAATCCTCCGGGCTCTTTCGTCCGCCGCCAATATGAACCCGATAAGATAGGAGCCGACCCCCAAGATGAAAGCCAGCCTGAGAAACTCGTCAGACAGAATCACCGAGGCGACGACACCGAACGCCATAGCGTCCAAGCCTAAGAAGGCCAACCCAGCCGCGAGTTTCATCTTGAACCCGCACCCTCCATCGTCTCTAATATCTCCGCGTGGCGCAGAAGCCGCGTCCGCAGGGTGTCGAGGTCGGCGGTCTCCCACTTCATCATCAGCCAGGAGCGCGAGCGCACGAGAGCCACCTGAAGGCCCTGTGTGTTCATGCTTTCGACTGAGTAGGGCTTGCTCATGTGGGCGTGTTCTCCGTGGGCTTCGCGTCGAAAAGTCTGAGAATTGTTTCATATTCGGTGATGATTGCTTCGTCTACGTTATCGAGAATAATATCATTCTTCGGTTCGTCCTCTCTTTGGATGGCCTCCCAGCCCCGCTTTCGTGCCTTTATCTTGGCGCGGAGTCCTTCAAGGCTCTGGGCTTCGAGGGCGCGAACTTTTCTGACGAGGGCTTTTACTTCATCCGTATCTATCGCGATTACGTTGCTGTCAGTTGTTCCAACCTTCTTGTCTCCTGAGAATACGTTCTCCGGTCTCAAATCCATTTCTTCACGCTCAGAGAGCATAAACCGACCGTCCGGCAATTCTCGAAGAATAGTCCTCTTGGTAAATTGGATTGAGCCATTGCCCCCTATTAGATTAAGAACGTGAAACCCTCGTAGCAATTCTTCATCTTTCAGGCTGACATCTGATTCATTCATGATTTCCTCCCCATGAGGCATACGTCCATCCTCGAAGGCGCACGCTTGGGCTGGGTGACGAACTCAAACCCCCTGGCCTGGAACCTCTCTATCAGGTATGCGCCATGCACCTCTGCGATGATGGGCTTGTCAATTCGGTCTAAGACTGGTAGCGCGAGGACTTCATAGCCCTCGATGTCGATTTTGCAGGCGTCCCACTCCAGGCCGAGGAGGTGCTTTTCAGCGTCGAAGGGCTCCTGATAGACCTCTGTCCGGGGGAGGCGTATCTGCGCGGCTAACCTGGCGTCCTTTTCGATACAAAGCACCTTCAGGGCCCCAGCCTCAAGAAAGCGTTTAGCAGAGTTGCCGTTCCCCGTCCCGACATCCGGTATCGTCCTCCCCTGTGGCTGGAGGTAGTCGACGTAAATCCGTCCGTCGGCCTCCATGTAGTCGTGGTGCGTCCCTCGGAGGCGATGATAGAGCGAGTCGGCTGACCACATGGAGGGGTTCAAACTCGCACCTCATCTATGTCCGCGTTCAACCTGTCAACCCCCTCTTGCAATCCTTCAAGCTCCCTGACCAGGGCCCTCCGCTTCTCTATGATTTTATCAGCCTCTTGGTGAAACGTTGCAACGGGGCGTCCGTCTATCTTGGCGACGCGCATGTAGTCGGTCATGTCAACCGCCCCGGCTTCACCCGCACATACTTCACCCCGTTCTCCTTCACTTCCTGAAAGGGCCCCTCCTCGGAGAGCATCTTGTCGAGGTAGTCTCTGGTCGCCTGCTTACTGACACCGAACTTCTCCGCGCCTGAGTTGATCGCCTGCTGCTTGGCGTAGCCCTTCGAGCCTCCCTCGACCACCTTCCCCCAGAGCCAGCCTCGATAGGGGACTTCGGCCTCCCCGTTGGCCTGCATCTCCCGGGAGCCTTGGGAGTAATCGACTGTCTGGCGCAGAAGCTCTGTGGCTGAGACAGGGATTTTGTTTTTGTCTGGGAACCGGATACCCTTCCGGTCTTTCGGCTTACCCGCGTTGGCGTTGGGGCCGTGGAGGGCGAGCCTGAGATTTATCAAAAGATTGCAACCCGGAGAGCCCCGAGGCAGTAAATGATGGATGTCGTAAGCGTCGTGAAGCAGCTGGAGGACGATGGGCCTCCCTGTCAGGTGGCATTTTTTTTGTCCGAATGACCCGACCAAGAACGCCCGGGCTTCGCGCCTCTGAGTCGTGGTGAGTTCCGAGGTCTTCAGTTCCCACGCTCTGAAGGGACGGTAAGACTGGATTTCTGAGTTCATCTTGATAAGGCCTCCAGCTTCATGGCGAGCCTCCAAAAGCGCAGATAGGGCTCCGAGGGCCTCTGACGTTCGATTATACAGACCGCTACGGATTTCTTACTAAGTAGCTTAACTTTATCAGAGGGGGTGCTCACCGTGGGTGCGCCTCTTGGTCGGGGGTCAGGGGGGCCGGATGGCCGATTGAGGCGGATTCCGACTCCCCTGTGAGCTTGAAGTCTATAACCCAACATAGCCCATCGTCCATCATCCAATCCTCGAAAAGCTCACGCGGCGTGGTGTCGCCCAGAGGGAGCCCGTTCTCCTGTAAGTAAGCGAACCCCTCTTTTTCCCAATCCTCCCCCTTCGCGTCGCTGTATCTCTCTCGTCGTATGGCTGTGATTTCAATCGTCCCTATCCTTTTCGCGTCCTTCACTCTGGGAACATGATTCCACGCCTGACACAAATCTCCCACATGGAATCTTTTGGCGTATTCATCGGTCCATTCCCTCCGGGTGCGAGTCTTACGTCCAGCAAGAAGCGCGGGAGTAGTCCATGCGAAAGAGATTATCTTCATTTCGATGCGTCTCCCGGGTGTTTCCCTGAGCCTCCGCAGCAGCCGCAGAGCAGCGTCCCATCCTTCTTGCCTGAGCCTGTCCCGCCGCATTGGATGCACTTTACGCTCATGGTTTAGCCCCTGTGAGGATTTGCTCTCTTGGTCTAAGGATGAATAGGAATGAGGGTCTTGATGATCTCCTTTTCGCCCCTGTCTCTGGGTTGAGCCAATCATGGGAGCCTATCGGCCTGATTTCCCCGCTTAACGTCCCTCTTGCTGACCGTCCGACTCCGAAAATCTGCTCAAAGAAAAGATTCACCCATCCGTCTAAGGGAAGGATCACGACTACTAATTTTCCATGCTCGGCCTGCTTGATCGCCCATCTGACCCACTTCGTTATACCTCTTCCAAACAATGGATTTAGCCAAACTGATTTTTTGCCTTCGGGAACATCCGCGAACCCGTCAAATTCAACGAAGCCCGCCGAGAAGGGAATCGGGTCATAATCGAATTGAAATTCCTCTTGGAGCGGGCCCATGATCTCGGGGGGCAGAACCCAATACTTTGAGGGGCCTCCTATCATCGTTCTAACCTCTTAACGAATTTCCTGATTTCCAACGGAAGCGCAGCCTGTGAGCAATCTGCCCAGTGTATTTTCCCTGACTCTGACACAAAACTACACTCGCGACAGATCTGTTCGCTCATAGCCTTTCATTCCCCTCTCTCAGAGACAGCCCAATCTCGTCCCTCCAGGGCCCCATCGAAGGGTGCTCAGGGTTCAGGTCATAGGAGGACATGAGCCTGAAGGATTTGGTCAGGAGGTCTCCGTCCAGGGTGGGGTTCGCATGGTGCAGGAACAATGGGGTGTCATAGTATGCTTTCGAGGCGAGTTCGTTGACCCGCTTTTCCGAGGTGTTGGGGGGTATCCTTTCCTCCGTCGAAAGGGCCTGGCTCCATGTGGCTATCCCCAGAGGCTTGTAGATTCCTCCGGCCCAGCGTCGTCGGAATATCTGGAAGCCCTTCTTGGCGACCCTTATCCGCACGGCCTGAAAGTATGGCGAGTCGAGGGGTATGGGCCTGTCGGGGGTCAGGTCGAAGCCGGGGGCTGACTCGTCAGGGCCGAATAGGGATTGAGTGCTCATGCTATCTGGGCTCCATCGATTTCTGAAATTACGCCTTCAAGGATTTGAATCGCCATCTTCTTGACCCTCTCTGATATAGGGCCGACTGCCGTTTCGCGCTCCCATGTCCCTTTCCAGATTACCATTGTCGCTCTGAGGCTTTCGAGATTCGGGGTTGTTTCGAGCACGTCCTTGGTCAGAGAGATGATGCTGTAAATTCCCTTGATGTCCCTCTTTGATAGGTTCGGCTTGCTCAAGAGGATTAAGGCCGATTGGAGGTCTGCGGCTAACTCTTTCATACTGCGGGTTGTCATACTATCTGGGCTCCGTTATGAGTTTCGTTGATTTCAAATTCAAACCTGTATTCTGGAGTTCCTTCAAGAAGGGTTATCACCTGTCGAACCTTTTCTTTATCGTAGCAGGATATTCCGAATGCCCCAACGTTGTGGTAGTCAGTAGAATCTTCTGCCTCTCTGAGCAGTTTTACTGACTTTTCTCTAAGTCCTTCGAGGGCCGCAATCCCGTTTAGGATGCTGACCAGCTCATAGTTTTCTGGGCTCTCTGTGCCTATCTTGCCGCTGTCCCTGAGTGTCCTTCGGAGGGCCTCGAGGCGGTCTGAGAGTTCCTTAGGGGTGGGCGCTGTTGAGGTCATGCGACTTCATCTCCTTCAAATCGCGTGGGTTTGGTGCAGAAACGATTGAAATTCCAGCCTGAGCCGTCAGAATATCGGGGAACATTTAGGAGTTCAGCAACACGGGATTTATCGGCTTCGTGTGACTGCCCCCTGCAACATGAGCATCCTTCACTCTGCATATAGTCAGCGATTGCTCTTCTAAGCGTTAGACGTTTTCGTGCGGTCTTTATCTTCCCGTCTGGGCTTGCCTCGTTCACTCTATCGTCCTCCTATGCGACTCCAGCAGCCCGAATATGTGCTCCTGCTTCACCGCCCGGTTTTCAACGTCCTCGACCCAATAGCCGAGGGCCTCCAAGAGCATCCTCTGGGTCTCATCCCTCTGGGCCTTCTTACGCTGTTTGTGTATGCCTCCGTTGACCCTGAAGACCCCGCGACCATAGACCCGTCCATAGACGACGTAATCCGCTTTCGCTGACATGGGGCGGCCCTGCCCGTCGAGCGCATCCAGGGGAATGACTTCTTGGTTTGCGATCCGAAAGTCTGAGGGGAGGGAGCCACGGCTCAGGCGGGCGAGTATGGCCCCCAGGCTGTCCTCGGATTCCGTCTGATAGTGGCGCTCATGGTTGTCCTGGCGGTGCGTCCGCGTGGGCTTTTCGGAGGGGGAGTATTCGTCGCTCATACTACTGTTGAGGCTCCTTTGTTTCGTATAGCACCCATGATATTTCTTCGAGCGAAGTCTGTTCTATCGAGTAGAGTAGGCTGTGGTCGGGGTTTTTCTTTTTCAGTTTTTGGAGCTTTGCGATTCTCCTTTCAATCTCGATTTTCGTCCTCATCTTGCGTATGACGCCTCCAGGCTTTCTCGGTTCAACCTAACCCCGCCGTCCGACCTCTCAGCCAGGCCGAGGGTGTTCAGTTCTGAAATCGCGTTATTGAAGCCCCCAGAGGTGGGAGAATACCCGGTCAGTTCGCCTAACCTCTCCTTGGTGAACGTCTCGTCAGGGTTCTTGAGGAGCACCTCATAGATTTTCTTCGGGGCCAGACCGAGCTTGTTCAGATAGGTCTCAAGCGAGGTGGTCTCCGGGGTGCTGTATTCGTCTCCCAAGATGCTGATGGTCTCCTGAACCGCGTCGTCGGCCAAGAAGTAGTTCGATCCGGACATCTTGACAAGCCCGGCGACTTTCAGCTTGCTCAGAGAGTTATTGAAGCCCCCTGAAGTCGGAGAGTAGTTCGTGAGGGCCCCAATCTGGGATTTGGAAAAGCTCTTGCCCTGGCGCATGGCGAGAAACTTCAGGATGACCCTTTCGCAGCGCCCGAAATCTTGGTCTTTCGAGTCTAAGGTCTTTTGGGGTGTAGAGGCATGGTATGATGAGGTCGAAAGTGGCTGTCGTGGAACCTCCATCGGGGCGAGTTCGACCTTTCGCGGCGGGATTCCAAGCGCCTTGGCCGTCCTCTGATTCACCTCGGTTATCACCTGGCGCAGAGAGACGATATCGCCCTCCAGTTGCTTGACGACGACTGAAGACTGTTTTGTAGCATACTCGGCCCCCCTTGCGAAAGCCCGGTCAGCCTCGTCCTTGAGTCGTTGAGGGTCGATGGCGGCCGGGTTCGACTTCAGTCTCCGGTTTTCAAACTCAAGCTCCCGGTTCCGGGCCTTCAATGACTCCAGATCGTTGCGCTCTCTTTCGGCGGCTTGGGGGAGGTCTTCGAGCTTCGCGAGCGTGGCTTTTATCTTGGCCGTGGGGGGGACGGTCACGCTCCCTATCCGGCTCCCTATCTTGGGGTGCGATGTTTGGACGGACCCGACCTTTATCTTCTCGACGGACTTCGACAGCGCGGGGCCGAAGGCGTAGAACTCTCCCGGCTCCAGTTCTCGGAGCGAGCGCGTCTGTTCCCCCGTGGTGAATCCAAGCTCGAAGGCTCCGCGCTTCATGTCGTCGTCGAGCCCGCAGCGCCCTATCAGCTTGTTATTGCACTCTGCGGCGGCGTCCTTGTGGAGCTTTGAAAGGCGCTGCGTCGCTATGATGGCGCAGAAGCCGCGTTTCCTCCCCCTGGTGAGCAAGTCATTTACCGAGCCCGCTGCCTCCGAGTCGCCCACCTGCGGGTCGAACACATGGGCCTCGTCCACCACCACTATGCACGGGTGCCAGAGTTCTTTCGGGGAGTTTATCATAGAATCAAGGAACAGCCTGACGAAGTGCTTTCGCTCCTGTTGCTTCAGTTCGTAGAGGTCTATGATGGCCGACGCCTCAAGCTCCAAGAGCTTCCGAGCCAGAAGCTCGGCTGTCCGTGTGCTCACCTGTATGTCTCCGTTCTCCCCCGCCAGGATGAAATCGAACTTTTCTCTGAGCGTCCCGAACTCCCCCTCTATGTCTAAGATGATTATCTGGACCTTGCCGAACATCTGCTCGACGAGCTTTCTAATCGCGTAGCTCTTGCCGCCCCCTGAGTTGGCCTGTATGAGCGCCCTGGTCTCGATCAACCGGTCTAAGTCTAAGACCGCTTCCCCTCCGGCCAGCTTTTCCCCGATTATGAGGTTCGTCTGCTTTCACTCCAAATCCGGGCTTCTGTCTTCACTACCAACCGCTGCGCCCGTGGGCTTAGGGCCTCAAACGGAACGTCAAACGAGTCGCGGGCCGTGTATTTCGACATCTTGTGGCTGGCCCTTCTTACCGGGGCCAATCCGAGCATCCTTCTGTGATGGCCTACCGTCTGGGTGGTCACGCCTTTCAGCCGGGCTATCTCCCCATCGTCCAGGCCCGCGCCGTTGAGCCTTCGGAGTTCGTCGTCGGTGATGTATGTTAGGATTGGACGCCCCCCGGAACGATGTTTCGCAGCCCGTGGCCGCAGCCCTTCTCACACTCGCATTTCGATACACGGACATCGTTAGCCTCTGTGATTTCTGGGTAGCAGACCATCCAGCAGAAGGAACATAGCTGTGGGCGGGTGCTCATATTAGGTTCGACCCAATGACCTCGTTCAATTCGACGAGACCGTGCGCTAATCTATCATCTTTGTGAAGCCGCATCATTTCTTTGGCTGTCTTCCCATTGTCGGGGCAAACATGGAGAACAATCCCGTCATTGTGCTTGCAGAAGTAAGCTACTACCTGTTTACCAGCGCTCACTCTAAGTCAGACTCCTTGACCTTTCCGAGATAGACCACGAAATCCTGCTTGTTGACTTTACACTCTGCGGGGTCGTCTGCGCAACAGGGTATCAGGATGTCGCTCCCTTCTACGAGGTGTGCGACTGTCATTCTATCTTGCTCACCGTCATCATCCAATCCTTCTTGGGGCTCCTCAGCAGCGCGACCCTCATCCTGTCGCCCTCCTTTATCCCAGCCTCCTCGCGTATCTGCGAGTCGAAGGTTATGCGGCCTCGCTTGTCCACTATCGAGATTGAGACTAGGGCGGGAGGTATCTCCGAACTCATCGCACCAGCGCGTGGGCGGTTGTGGGTAATAAGCATTCGCCGGATTCTGAGGATTTGCTTACTTAGTCAGGATTCCATACCAGTCAGGGCGTCGCGCTGTGGGCCAGCTTCATGTGCTGACCGTAGCGCCGCTCGTCGCTTTCGCTCTGCGGGGGCCACTCCCGATAGGATTTGCACTCCCAGCAGGGCTCTAAGGTCTGGCTCAATGGTGCGTGTCGGTCAGGATTTGCTACTTATGCTTTCATGCTTTCATGTGGGTGGGGGTCGGTGCGGGGTGTGAAAGTGATTCAGACGGTCTTATAGTTTCCATGCAAAAAGATTTAAGTAATCCTTGTTCCCATGCAAACGCCATGAGCGAACTACTACTGGCGAATGAAGTCATGGACACAGCCAATCCCCGTGTCTATTTTGAGGTGAAAGCCTCAGCCGGGAGGATTTGGCTAACTATCCAGACAATCGGAAGCGAACCGCGTCGTGTGAAAGTCCTTCTCAACATGGAGGACGCTACTGAGGTCGCGGACGCCGTGGCTGACGCAGTAATCGAAGCCAAGAAGGGACAGAAATGAGGGCGGTCATAGAGACCGAGGCGTATCAAGAGCGGGTCGCTCAGATTCGCGCATATTATGGCCGTCTGAAGACTGGCGACCCAGAACACGACTATGGCGTGGAGGTTGCCATGGAGGATTCCTTGGCCGACTGGAAAGAAGAAGCGGAGGTTATCCTGTGACCACCTTCATACGCCACAAGCGCGTAAAGGGCATCTGCTATCTTATCGAAGTCAACGAAGAAAGCCGGGGCCGCTGTCCGACCCACAATCCGCCCAAGAAGGCTAAGAAAAAATGAGGCTGAAGGATTGATGCCTTACAAAGGCATAGGGGAGGACGTTTGCACAGGTTGCGGAAAATGGGCCATCATTGTTTTCGCTGAAGGCGTTCCTCCCAAACAGCGCCGATACTGCCAGATATGCTATACTGAGGAATTGGCATGAGGCGTTTCTAACATGACTGAAGTCATAATCTCGGAAGCTCCAAAGGACAGCGACATAGAAGAAAAGTAAGCGGGATTAGTTTCACAATTACCGTGGTAAGGTTTATATGCGGTTGTTACCGTGGTAATGGTATGAGCGAAACGAAACCCGCACAAACAAGATACATCCCTTGCGACTTTTGTAACGGAAGGGAGCCCGCTGTCCGAAGTGATGCCAATGGAAACACGTTCATTGGGAAGAAATGCCTTGCAGGTGCAAGCCAATCTCTGCTGTCTATTCTTGATAGGAGTTCGTCGGAGTGATTCGCCACCGCAAAATCAAAGGCCGATGCTACATCTACGAAACCAAGGAGTCCTATGTGGGGCCCTGTGAAGAACACAGCCCCAAGAAGAAAAGCAGGCGGGGGGCCTCCGTCTAAGGCCCTATCGTGGTGCTGATAGAACAGATCAGGCCCGCTGTCGCCGACGTTGCCGCGCTCAGGGTCACATACAGCGTAGCCGTCGAGCCCGCCGAGACCGTCACGCTGGAATCCGTGGCCGTCACCCCCGAGCACCCCGAGGGGACTATAGTAGTGGACGCCGCGCTCTGGGATATGCTGGCGGGGTCTGAGAGCGATATGGCTATCTCTGCGGACGCGCCCTCTGTCAGGTCCCCCGAGCAGGTATAGACCCCCGACGAGCTCGAGCATGGGGCCCCGGCGAACGTGACTCCTGAGATTGTGAGAGGCGGGTCTTCGATTGTTATTGTGGTTCCTATTGACGCGAGCGTGGACGAGGCCGCGACGTATGCGACAGGGCTCACCACGAGGACGCCGATGAGCAGGCCCCCCAGAAAGTCCTTCCGCCTCATAGCTCTGGGTGCCTCCTTTCAATACATTCCGAGCACCTGCAGGGAGAGTCCGAATCCCCCGCGACGTATTCTACTCCGTCTTGGTCGGTCATCGGCAGAGCGTGGGCTCTGGACTATATGAGGCAGGATGAATCTAGGAGAAAAACAGGGGGGAGGGGTGCGTGAAAGTGCTCCTCCCCTAACGCCTGAAGGTCAGGACTCCCCCAGCGAGCAGGGAAAGCATGCCCAGCCCCGCCAGAGCCGCCGACAGCCCGACTATCCCCGCCGGGTGGAACCCCTCTATGTAGGTCACGGCTGCGGCCCATCCGACAGGGAGCGCCATCAACGCGCCCCCTAAGATGTTCTCTCTCAATCTGTTCACCTCCTCTCCCTGCGTGTGAGCATCTCGGCGGAAAGGAGCCCGGCGAACTGGAGCGCCAGGAGTATCAGGAACGTCGCGTCGAACCCCAGGGCGCCTCCCAGGAACAGCACTATGAAGGCGGACATGAGCACCGCCAGGAGGAGCGTCTTGAGCACCATGAAGGACTTCGTTCCTTTGGCGAGCAGATAGGCGAATGTGAAGGCCGATATCTCCATGACGAACACCGCTGCGAACCCCAGCACCACGGGGAAGGACTTTGGATGGACGAACACGACCATGAACACGCTGACCCCCAGGGCGTCGAGGAGCCCCCAGGCCATGTTGAGCCTCAGGTTCATTTCTTCTTAGGCCGCCTGAAGGTTATGTCCTTCTTGGCTTCCCGCTTGAAGTCTGACTCCAGCTCCTTCCTCCGCCCGGCTATCAGCACCACGGCGGCGACGGCGAGCATAGCGAGGACTGCGAGGTCGATCAGGGCCGTGGGGGGCGAGGCCGTGGGGTTGGCGGGTATCACCGAAGGGGCCGGGTTGCAGAAGCCCGTGGTCGCGTTGGTCCCATAGGCGCATGAGGGCGGGACATATCCTCCTCCCCCCGGCGAGTTGTTAGGCGCTGTCCCTGTGGCTGCGAGGTCAATCGTCCAGGGTGACGAGCCCGACGCCGTATAGACGTTCCCTGAACCGCTGGAGGTGGGCCCTGAGAACGCCGTCGCCACCCCGTTGTCGTTCACGGTCTGCACCACATAGCCCGACGACGAGGGGTCATACAGCGACCACTTCACGGGGCCGGAGGCCGTCCATGACAGGGTGTCCGCAGAGAGCGACGGGACGGGCGACAGGGAAGAGTTTGAAAGCACCTGATAGCCCGCCGGGCTCACCTGATAGAGCCATGAGGCCGCGTTGAGAGCATAGGAGTTCGTTGAAAGCCCCGCTGCCGTCACCGTCCCGTGGTCGAACCATGCGCTCCCCGTGGGGGCGTAAGCCGTCCCGTTGTTTTGCCCTGAGACCCCGATGCCTGAAGCGTCGTCCAAGAAGTATTGCAGATACCCGTCCAGCACCGATGGGACAGAGCCCGATTTCGATACACTCCATGAATAGGTGGGCCCCATGCTGAGGCGGCTGGCTCCGCTCACTATGCTCGTCGTGGCCGGGACGCTGCACGTTCCCCCTGAGTCTGCCCACTCGTTCTGGGTCGAGGTCGTAAGGGCTAAGGCCGTGTTTGTGCCCCAGTTCGGACAGGTCAGGGAGACCGCGGTAGTGCCGCCATCGGGGTAGGCTATCTTGGTGGGCTGATTGAACTGGTGGTAGACCGAAATCTTGGGCCCCGTGGTGCTGGCGCTCGTAAGGGTCGTGTTGGCATCGCTGGAGTAGCGCTCCGTGCTTGAGACGTAGTGGTCGCCCACGGTCACTGTGGCGGCGTCGGCCCAGATGGTCGCCGCTGAGGTTCCCATGGTGTCGGTGAGGGACTGGCCCAGAGACGAGTAGTAGTAGTTCAGGGCGTTGCCGGATGGGGAACCGGAGATGGCGGTGTAGTAGGGCGCTTCTGCGTATTGGTGGTAGTAGTTCCAGGTGTAGGTGTTGCTGGGGGAGGTGATTTGGTGTTCGAGGACGGGTAGGGTGGAGGCGTAGAGTTCGGAGACTTCTGAAGCGGAGAGAGCACGGTCGTAAAATGAGACTCCTGCTAAGCGGCCATTCCACCATCTTGGGGTAAATGCCACAGACCCTCCAATGATTAATGGGTATCCCGTAGCTCCATTGAGGGCGGCGTTGGTGCAGGCGACACTCGCATCTTGCACCCCATTCACATAACCGATTAAGGTTCCTGACGAGTATGTGAAGGCAAGGAAATACCACGTTGAAGTCGAAAGTGCGTAGAGCCCGCTGCCGTCATAATTGCAGCTCGGCCCACCATTCAAATAGACTGCAAGTTTCCCGGTTGATTTTACCAGAAGGGTATACCCTTGGCCGCTTGTTTCCTTGCTGACCACCGCGTTATATGAATCCGGAAAAGAAGAGGCGTAAACCCAAGCCGCAACCGTTATAGAAGCTGGCCTGAGAGCCGAGGAGTCTGCCACGCTGATATACTGGTTTTTATCAGTCGAGAAGTTCAGATACCCAGTCCCCGCGAACGGCCCTCCAGTCGAAGACCACGTAGGCGAGTTCTCCAAAGTCCCCGTGTTGTTGTTGTGCGACAGGTCGAACGCCGAAGTCCCCGTCCCCTCCTGCAAGGGCCACGACCCCACCAGCCCCTGCGTCAGCGGCACAGCCGAATACTGCTGCGTAGAGGAGCCTCCGGGGGCGAAAGCCTGGGCGTAGGCCACGGAGCCATAGTCGCACCAGCCGGAGATGCCCGCCGTGGTCAGGTCGCCGATGGTGGCTGCCGCTCCTGCCTGAGCGCAATGCTCCGGGGCTCCGGTGGCGGGGGCCGTGCCCGTGTAGGCGGCCTTGAAGGTGTCGCTATACTGGAGGTAGTTCGTGGGGGCGGTCCAGAGGGTGCAGTCCGTCCCGGAGGTGGCGACATGGCAGGCGGAGCCTGTCTCCGTGGTGACCATGCTGGTGAAGCGGTATCTGGAGGTGGCTCCGTCCGTGGGCTCGGTGAGGGTGAGGGCCGTGTCGTTCTTCATCAGGATGTAGTGGGTCTTGCCGTTGGAGGGTATGGTCGTGACGTTGAGCCCCGTGCCCGACAGGATCAGGTTGGCGGCGGTGGCCCCGTTCGCCATGCTGGAGGTGACGGGCTGGACAGCGCAGCCGGAGGTGCAAGGCGTGACCGTAGCCAGACAGCCGCCGCCCGTGGTGTCGTTAAAGCACCCGCTGAGAGTCTCGCTTGGAGAGGTCAGGTGGTTCACAGCGTTTATAGCTCCGGTGAGGGTCTCAGTCAGGTCTTGGGTGTAGCCCGTCGCGTAAACCACAGCGTCGAAGAAGAGGAGCGAGAGAGCGAGGAGAGAGAGGATTTTCAGTCTGCGGGATTTACCGAAGCGCACACTCTTAGTCACTTATCTCCGCGCTGATTCCGAAGGGGTTCCCTGCGGACTGGGCCGTGAAGGTGGAGCCGAAGAAGAGATAGTTGTTCGACGACAGGGTGAGCCCTATCGCGCCCTCGGTGATGGAGTCGCCAGAGGCCGTCGTGAACGTGCCCGGATAGTAGATTGTCGAGGTGGTTCCGCTGACGTAAGAAATCGTCCCCATAGTGGCTGATGCGACCTGAGTTCCGAGGGCGTATGTGGTCGGGGTGTATGTAGTTGTCCCTGTGCCTATGGCTATGAATGAAGCCGCAGAGGGGGAGGAGCATCCTGACGCCGAGGTCGAGAGGATGCAGTTTGCAGAGCTACCCTGGTTCGTCCATATGTAGAAGTCCGTCGCCGTCCCTGCGGTGTCTTTGAGAGACACCGCGACCCCGTTCTGATTGGTAACTGGGCTGAAAAGCCCAGCCAAGAAGTTGCACAGGTTGACATTAAAGCCCGCCGTGCCGAGGCTGACAGAATAGCTGACATCTACCGAGTCCCCACTTGCTACGGATATCCCCGTGAACGTGTCGTGGAAGAAATTGAAATACTGAAACCCTACGCCAGTAGTAGCCCCGCCAGAAGCATATCCATACGCAGTATTAATTCCCCCTGCCGCCTCAGTAATGGTCGCCGTTGATGTTATGGAAACAGTCCCGCTGAAATCCACCGAGTCGGTGGTTCCGGTCGAGCACGTGCTCGATGAGGTGAGAGTTTCGCTCCCGTACAGCGTCGTCACTCCCGTATCTGAGCGTGTCGGCGCGGTGCTGGACGTTCCTATCTCGACCATGCCGCCGCAAGGTGAAGTGGTCGTGCAGGTCACGGTGTTGCTGTTATAGCCGATTGATTCTGAAGAGTCTATGCAGTTTGACGCACCCCAGAAAAACGACGCGCTTGGGTTGCTGCCAGAATCACAGTTAGTCCCGCTGCCACTTCCGCTACCTGCACCCGGTGCTAGATTCCCTCCCCCGGTAACGGAAGCACCAGTCGGATTGAATAGCCCAGCCAAGAAATTGTTGAAATTATTCAGCACCAGGTCGCCGTTGACGTTCCGTGTGTCCTGGGGGATAATTTGCCCTGTCTGATTCCTGACGGTCACATGGAGGTTGACGTCTATCCCCCCGAGGGGGCTCTGAGGTGACGATGTATTGTGGGCGAGTATGAACGCACCGAAGCCGCCGGAGACTGCGATCAACCCCATCAGAAGAATCGTAAGAAGCCTTTCGCCGCGCTTCGGAGGAGTCTCAGTTTGCATTGAGCCCTTCACCGAGCATGGCATGGCCTTTCGTATTTAAGTTTGAGAACCGCAGTCTCCCCCGTAATTTCGATACAACCAGCGACATCGAGGCTAACTCCAGCGAGGCCCCCACATAGAGTCCCATCAGCACGGGCAGAGAGAGGATCCAGTCCTCCGGAGCAAACCGTTGAGCAACCGCAGGAGACCCCGCCACGAGACCCCCCGCAACACATAGGAACAGATAAGCGGGGAGGTAGAACAGGAACGCCCTCTGGACGCGGTTCATGGGCCCGACATCAGCCTCCCGCATGAAGGGCAGTAAGGATGTCCGTGCTCGTCCCGCTTCGGAGGATAGGAGCCGCCGCACGACTGACACCTGAGATACCCGCCTCTGGAAAAGAGCCTTTCGTCCTTGCCCATCGGAGGCAGGAGGGAGGCTTTCAGTATATAAGCGCGGTTCAGGGCCCTATATCGTGCCCGACACGCCGGAGACCACCCCGCCCGAAGCTGTGAAGCTCACCGAGACCGAGATGGACGGGGCGGCAAAAGCGACCCCCGAATCAGGGCCCCCGTGAGTGAAGGTCACGGAGGCCGAGGACGCCAGCGTAGCAGTCAGAGTGTAAGTCCCTGAAGGGAGGGAGGTGAAGTCTGAAAAAGGAACCGTCGCGGCGGTCATGGCGCAAGCCATAGGAGACGTTGACGCTCCCCCTGTCCCTGACTCGCTCTGAGAGGCTACGCTTATCCCCCCCGGCGAGTTGAACGATACCGTCCCTGAGCAGGCCCCGCCCGTTATCGTGTCGCCTGAGAACGATACGCTGTCTCCGGGAACGAACTGAAACGCCGTCGAGCCGCCGCCCCCTCCGCCCCCTGAAATCGTGGAAAAGGGCATGAACGGCGACAGGGTGCTCAACTTTACCCGCGTCCCGTTCTGATACAGGATATACACCGCGATTTGCGAGGTCATGTTCCCTTTGGTTGCGCTTGCGCTCGTCGGGCTGCTTGCGTTCACAGAAACGAGTGCGAACACGAACACAAATATCAGAGCCGCAGCGATGACCATCATTCCCATTCTCTTAGGTTTCAATCGCTTTGGAGCCCTCTTGGTAGGTTCATTATATAAACTGGTGAACAAGCGGGAGAATAAGAGCCACGGCCTGAGGCTTCAGAATGATTACTGTGAATAGAAAAACTCCGATGTTATTTGCCCCATGCGCAGCCAAAGTCACGGACAGCCTCCCCGTATAGAGCCCTATGAAGGCCAGCGTCAGGCCCGCGACGAACAGTATCGAAAAATCCACAATCCCCGTGATGTCCCCCGCGTGATAGAGGGTGAAGGCAGCCGCCGACATGACTATGCCCGTGATTACGCTCGGACGGGGCCCCACGTTGGTGAACAGGTTCGTTATCCCATACCTGAAGAACGACTCCTCAGAGATGGCGTTGATTATCGCCAGGAGCCCCCCGATGGACAGGGCCGAGGACAGCGACAGGGAACTCAGATAGGTAGTAGATACGAACCCGAAGGCCAGAGGGACGAAAGCCTCCGCGAATCCGAATATCCCCAAGGCCCCGAACACCCAGAGCCACGACTGCGAGGCGGGCCTGTCGCCTGTCCTCTGGCCGCTTCTGGGCCTGACCTTCAATTGCCCCCCGTTCAAGAAGAGCCCTGTCGTCAGGAGGACATAGCTCAATGTGAAGTCTAATGATACTATGGTGCTGTCGGCGTCGGCGGCTATGATCGCCACGAGGGGGAGGAGGAGGAACGCGAGTATGATGGCGGCTTTGGCCCCGGCGTCAAGCTCTATCTGTGTGTAGAGCCCTCTGCGGGCGCTCAATCTTCAGCCGCCTGGAGCTGGGCTATGGCGGTGCGTATCTCCCCGGCGGTGTAAGTCCCAGAGAGCGAGGTGGAATACGGAAGGGAGCCCACGGTGAAGGCGAGGTGTCCGCTGACTTCTATGGGGGTCGAGGAGGGGAGGGCTGTGAGGCCCCGGATGGCGAACACGGCGAAAGTCACGTTTGCAGTCTGGCCGGGGGCGATGGTCAATGGTAAATCGGTAGCGGTAGCGTTGAACATGAGCGTCCCATTGGTGAAGCGCCCTATCAGATAGGCGGAGGTCACCGTCGAGCCCCATGAGCTTCGGTCTTTCACCTGTATGGAGACCGCATACTGAGTGGCGCTCAGGGGCGTCACCGAGACCGAGACCAGGGCGAACATGAACAGCGCAACCCCTGCGATTGCTATCAGCTTGACCCCGAGGGCCGTGGATGTCTGGGCGCTCATTTCAGCTTCTTTAGCTCCTGTCCCGCCCCCATCATGGCGAATATCAGGCCGAGGCCCCCTATGGCGTCCAATTCAGGCTGGAGGAGGAGTATCCCCGCCAGAAGGACTCCCACCGAGATAAGTATCTGCGCCGACAGGGGGAGGAGGCTCCAGAGGTAGAACATCGCGGCCCCGGCGAGCATGACCACGGCTATGAACACCAGCATCGCTATCAGGGCGTCGGTCAGGAACGCGGAGGTCGAGCAGAGCCCGACGAAGGCGAGGAGCGAGCACCCGGCGAACCCCAGCATGATGGGGAGGCCGAATATCAGGACGGCCCCAAGTACCCCGACGATGGCCGATATCAGCAGGGCCTTCTTCAGGTCAAACATTGGGCTTCTTCTCTCCCTGGAGGGTGACGAACAAGCCGGAGGCCGCCACTATGAGGCCCACGACAAAGAGGAGTGGGAATTGAGGGCTCGCGTTCCCAGAGGGGCCGGGGCTGGGGGCCGTGGTGACCGCCGTGCTTGAGACTTCTACCACCGAGGAGGATGTTTGAATCGTCGTGCTGGTGCTCGTGCTTGTGGTCGCGGGCTGGACATTCTGGCTCGTCGTGGTCGCGCTCGAGCCGAGGCACCCGTCAGCAGAAGAATAGTGCACATAGGGGGTCGAGCCCGTCCCCGGATAGCCCGGTATCGAGGTGCTCATGTATTGGACGCCGCCTATCATCTGATACATCTGACCGCCTCCCCATGTCGGGACGGGGAGATAAGACGCGCTGGTGAAGGTGGTCGCCCAGAGTGCTATCAACCCGCAGGCGTTCCCCCCTCCATAGAGGGCGGAGGCTTGGGCGGGGGGAACCAGGGTCGCCGTCCATGACTCCGACAGGACGCAGTTGTTCGTCGTCTGCCCGTTGCACGGGGATAGCTGTATGACTTCGGTTCCTGATATCGTCGAGGGGAGGGCTGGCTGGATGGTCGAGTATGTGATTCCGGGGGCCCCGATGAAGGCCAGCACGAACCCCGCGACCATGAGCACCGCCCCCAGGGAGGTGAGGCGCATCTACTTAGCCCTCGGCTTCTTTCCTGTTGGTGCGAACATGACCATGAACCCGCCTATGAGTAAGGCTACTCCGATGATGGCTGAAGATGATATCCCTGGGACTCCGAATCCCGACATCTGGATAACCGCGTTGGTCGTCTGTCCCTCTATGACGTTCACGCTCTGGGTGACCGTAGAATACGACGAGTCCGAGACGGTGACGGATATGCTCCCCTGGCCGTTGGTGACCGCCGATTGCTTAGGGACGGGGAAGTTGCATAGGAGCGCATGGCCCGTGTTGTCTGTGACCGCCGAGGCCCCCGCGCCCGTAACCAGGGCCCCGCCTATGGGCTTGCCCGCCGTAGTGGTGATAAGGACATCCACCCCCGCGTTGGTGCTGGGGTTGAGGACGCACGAGGAGCCGCCGCCAGAGCCGCCCGGAGTCGTCGGGGCGGTGGACGCCTCTGTGAGCAATAGGTTAGCCACGCCGGAGGAGAACGAGACCTTAGACGACAGGGCCGAGTAGGACAGGCTGACCGTGGTAGAATTGCCGGACGCCAGGGTGAGGCCCCCTGAAACCACGCTCCAGAGGTTCCCCGACCAGGTATAGCCCGTTGGGACGCTTATCGAAAACGAGCCCGTGGGGGCGCAGTTCCCGTAGATGGGGCTCCCCGTCGCATATGAGGTCGCCGACAGGCAGACGGACGCCGGAGAGCCCCCCGCCGCCTCGTCACCCACATAGATTATGTTTTGACTCAGGGCCGAGCCCGCCGAGCCTGAGATGAGCACCCCCTGGAGCGCCAGAGAGTTCGAGACCGTGAAGGTGCATGAGAACCCGGAGCCGGAGGGCGAGCACGAGCCCGAGGGGTCTATCGTCAGCGGAGACACGCCACCCGAAGTCACCACCTTTACCACCGTCCCGCCCGGCCAGTATGCTGAGTAAGTCGAGGCCCCTATGAATCCCGTCGCGCACCCTGAAGCGCACTCCTGAACGTCCGTCCCCGGAGGGCTGACCGTGATGCTGCCCACGCCCCCATAGGATATCTTCACCAGCATGGGGACGGAGAACGCCGCCACGTTGTCAGGGCCGTTGTATGGGCTTGGTAATCCTGCCGAGTCCTCGACGTAGACCGTGACCGAGAACCCTATCTCAGAAGTCCCGGCTCCGGGGACGCTCTGCGGGTTGAACCCCGAATCAGTCACCGGGGCCGTCTGGCCTGACGCAACGCTCACCGTCTGGCTGCCTATGAGCACCACTTGTGAGGCCGAATTTCGATACACGAAATAGACTGTGAAGGGCGCAGTCCCCCAGCCCCCGGAGTTGGAAATCTGCGCGGTCACGGAACAATCTGAAGGCCAGGCCGAACAATCGACCGTGGGCTTGGCGGCTGCGAACACCGAGAACGGCTGGAAAGCGACCAGTAAGAATCCGGCGACTATCATTATCGCGCCGATGGCGAGTTTGCCCTGCCCATTGGGTCTTGCGCTCAACGTCTATGCCCCCTTGAAGAAAAGGGGTCGGCCCCGTCCCTTAGACGAGGCCGCTTCTCAGGGAGGGGAAAGAGAGAGCTTGCAGGAAAAGGCCACGCATCATGGAGACGAACTTCATGTATGCGCCCATTGTGCGCTCATAGAACAGCGCGGGCTTGGCTTTTGGTGTTGCGAATGGCGTGATGAAGACGTAGATCACCAGGGCCGCGACTATGAACCCGAGAACCGCGCCCATCCACCCGGCGGGCAGATAGGGGGTCAGATAGGAGTCGAGCCAGAGACCTACGAACAACCCCGCGAAGATGCCTATGAACAGCATAAGCATCCTGTTGTCTTTGGCCATGTTCTCGCCTTAGTAGACGAGGTGTCCGACTGAGTATTGTTCGACCAGCACGGTTGGTGCGTTGGCCGAGGATGGAGGGATTAGTCCGCCGAAGCCTGTGGGAATGCCTGCGCCGTTGCCTGCCGCCGGGAATGCGGTGACCGCTGGGCTGGAGTAGTAGGACTCGATGTAGCTGGCCTGAGTGTCAGTCACCCAGATGAACACCGCCGCAACATGGTGAGCGCCCTGAGTCACGGTTTCTTGGACTGTGACCGGGACGTTCCCGCATATGTAGGGGTTCGAGGTGGATGTCCCTGACGATGGGGCTGGGTTGCAGCCTGAGACCGGGATTAGGTATGCGACTGTGCCTGACGCCTTGTTCGCGCTGAGTGCTACCGCGCCGTTGGGCGAGGTGAGCGAGATTCCAGTCTGGTTGAAGGCCGCTATCAGGTAGCTGCCGAACTGGACTGGCCCGCTGGATGTCTGAGTGGCTCCGTTGGCGTAGTTGGTGACCTTGGTTCCGGATGTCCCGTAGATGGTGGGCGAGGAGAGCGCGACTGCGTTGTTGCTGAAGTCCTGAAGGTAGACGTTCCAGGTGCTTGGTGCTGACGATGGAAAGTCAGTCGGGAAGCTGTTGGTCTGTCCCGTCTGGCTGTTGACCACCGATTCTACGTTGGTGGTGGCTGAAGTCCCTGACGCTGGTGCCGCGAACAGAAGGCAGGTCTGCTTGTAGACAGACACCGCGTTGCTCGCAGAAGCCGGGACGCCGGAGGTTAGGGTGAACACCGTCTGCCCGTCCTGCGCCACCGTCTGGCCCGCCGCAGTCGTCACGACATCCAGAGGCCAGGCCCCTGAGCCGCGACATTGGGTGAGCCACGGAGGCGAGTAGGTGTTCGTGGTCGCTGATGTGGCTGTCCCTGAAGTGACCGAGCCGGGGCTGTCTATCGTCTGGACGTATGAGCCGCCCTGCATGGTGAAGATGTTGACTGTTGGCGAACTGACTGTCGCGGACGCATACCCGCCGAGGAGGGAGATGATGGACTCACCGCCCGTGGTGCTTGGGTGCTGCGTCGGGATCGAGACCGTGCTCTGAGGGATGTAGACGAAGGCGAATGCGAAGATGCCTACAATGATTACTATGAGTGCTATGATTCCGTTGGAGATTCCTGCTCTCTCTTTAGGAGAGACGTTCAATTTCTTCAGAGCCTATACCTTCGGGTTCTCTATTTAACCGAGTCTCATGTAAGTAATTTATATACCGTTTATTCTTTATCTTTAACCCAGCGTGCTCGACACAAAAGAGCCTGAATCATTGCCCTTATTCAAACAGGTCGCTAACGCGATTACGAAATTTACGAAGTCTGATTCCATAGAAGTTTGGTGGAGGGCTGAGTTTCACCTTTCTGGGAAGAATGGGTATTCAAAATACATGACCCTCCCTAAGAAGTTCATTGAAGAATCGGGCCTCACTACCGCAGACTTTCGTGCCGCGATGATACGCGTATTTCTTCCCGAGAACCGAGAGGAGTTTCAGGGATATGCGAACTCTAACAGACCTATTGGAAAGATAATCTTGGTGCTGGAGTTGCCGGACAAGAGGGGGAAGAATTGAACTCGTTTTTCAAAGCAGTGCTCGCTATCCTTGCTTTCGGCGCTTTCCTTTACGGGTTCATTGAAATCTTCTATTTCGTAGATTTTACTTTTGGCGCTGCATTGTATGGTTTAGGAACGACAGCCTTTGGGCTCTTGATTCAGACGAGAGACAAGAATTGAACTCTCTAAGAAAACGTCTCGGATTTAGGATTCTGATGTTCGATTCTGTGATTGCCGCTTTCAGCGTGATAGGCGTCTTTATCGGGCAGTTTACGACTTTTGAAGCAAGCCTATTCGGTTGGGCGTTCATATTGGGTAGCACCGTCGCATTCGCGGAATTTGAAGGCCTGTCCTCATTTAGAAGCCCAGAGGAGACAGAGCCATGAGGGTCATAGCCAAGCGCCTGATAATCGCGTCCGTGCTCGCCCTCGGCCTGATACTCGACATCGAGCCCCTCCTTGCCGGAGCCAAGGCCCCCATCACCGACTCCCTCCTCTATGCGCTTTTCACCAACCCCTCGGCGTTCTTTTCCTCCATGTGGGCCCTCCTGCTGGGGCTCCCATCGTCCCTGAGCGCACCCTTGCCGGGGCTCACCTCCTCCCCCGCGTTCTCGCTGGTTTTCACCCTCGTCCTCCCCCTCGCCTTCGGGCTGGCGGTGGCTTTCCTGACCATAGGGGCCGGGGCTGCAGCGGCATCCATGCTGGCCGAGCAGGAGCCCGTGTGGGTGCATCTCCCTCATGGGTATCACCAGTTCGAGCGGCGAAAGAAGGCCGTCGAGATACGCGATTCCAACTCTGACATCAAGGTTCGGCCCAGCAAGACCATTTCAGCAGAGAGCCTCAAGGACCTACTCGCCAAGCCTTCTGAAGCGGAGAACGTGAGATAGTTGGCCCGAAACCGGAACATCCTCCTCCTCCAATGGGAGCAGAACCGTCTCCCCTCCATGATGATACTCGCCCTCGCTGCGGGCTTCACTATCCTCGGCCTGTCCTATGCCTCCCCCGACCCCATCTATCGCTTCATGGCTGCCGGGGTGTTCATCGCCGGAATGGGGGTCACGATGTCCTACGGGTTCCTGCTGATTCCTTACCGGGGCAACATGAGCACCGGGGGGAAGATGATAGTCATAGGGGAGGGGGAAGTTGACATCCACTATACCTCTAGCAACGCCGCCGAGGAGAGCCTTCCCTTCGTTGACGAATCGGGGAACATAGAGCCCGGACGCTATTCTCGGACTCTGCCCTTGGACGACCCGGCCAACTTCTCTGCCTTCCCAGATTCCCCGGATGCCCCCTTCGTCGACATCCTCCACTATGGGCGCTGGAATGACCGCGTGGGGAGGGTCGGCGACACGATGATGAAAGACCGGATAGCCTACTGGAACCGTGACACCGAGACGCTCATAGTTAAGCCCCTGAAGACCCCCCAGCATCAGATAGTCGGCAAGGACGGCAAGCACCGATGGATTCCCTCCTTCGAGCTGATAATGACCGTCCACGGCGACGCCGCAGAGAGCATAGAGCCGTTCCTTTTGGCCCAGCAGATAAAGTTCTACGTCAAGGAGCGCATGATGAAGTTCGTTGGAATGACCGAGGAGGAAGCATACGCAGACATCGTGAAGGAGATAGGCACCATGTTGCAAAAGAAGTTCGCGGTAGCGGTTGAGGCCCATGTCTGAGGACTCCCTCCCATCGGTGGACGACATAGCCAAAGACTTGGAGGACGAGGACAAGGCTGCGAGGGCCCGGCTTGAGCAAGCAAGGCAGAAGGTCAAGGCCGAAGCGCAGCCTCAGACATCCGACTCTCCGGTGTCAGGGCCCGGTTTCGTGATATACACTTCCCACGACGCCCGACAGGCCCGCGAGTCGTCGCTCCTCAACCAGGGGCGATATCGCACCCGCAACGAGGAGCTTGAGGAGAACCTCGGGGCCCTGGCGGACTACAAGCGGGGCGAGCTTTTCCATGACCGCACTACTACGGAGGAATCAAGGGAATACGTCCAGGGGGAGCTTGCCGCTTTCGCCGACCTCAAGAGCGCCATGAAGAATTTCAACCGTGGGGAGTCGAGAACGATGTCGTTCCTCAAGGACGCCTTCAAGGTGGTGATAGCGGGCGGAGCTATCGCGTTCCTGTTCCTGCTCGTCCTCGATAGGGCCGCGTTCCTGCCCTATGAGGACGGCGCGTCTGCGTGGATGGCCAACCCGATAAACGACGGATGGCTCCTCGCCCTGATAGTGGTGTTCGTGGTGCTCGCCGCATACCTGAGGCGCAGACGTTAGTTGGCCGTCACCAGCGCCATAGCCAAGCGCATCGGGGGATTCCTCGGCGACGTAAGGAAGGGGATAGAGCAGGACGCCAACAAGAAGCTGTATGTGGACATCTCCCGGTCTATGTATGTCGCCGGGCTACTCAGGCTGTCGGTGGTGATATCGGACGCTGTGGATAACTCGGCCCTGCTGCCCCAGACTCGGATGCGGGCGCTCCTCCTCGGCGTGGACTTGGCGGCGCACCGCCTGGAGACCCTCGACAACCCCTCGTTGCGGGACCTCCTGGCTAAGTGGGACGCGGCGGTTCCCTACTGGCACTCCGCCAACCGCAGATACCTGGCTGTGGTCAACGAGATAATGGAGAACCCCGAAGCCTGGAGGCGTCCGAGGGGCGAAAGGAACCCCGCCGACCTCGCAGAGTCTCAGCTTTCAGATTTCTTCGACTTTTGGATGTATCCCAGCGGCAAGCCCATCATACAGCTATGGTCGAAGTACGAGCACATCCACGAGTATCTCGCGGTGAGAGAGTTGCCCCTCCCCATACAGGACAGAAGATATGGCGGTGAAGAATGATGCTCGTTCAGCCTGATTCTCCCCCTCCCACAAGGATCCGGGTAAGGCGCTGGCTCAATAGCAATAGGCTTGCAAGGGAAAACAGGCCCTATTATGAAAAGCGGCTGGAGGATGCTTTTGACTGGTCTTCACCCGATGCCTATTGGTGCTTCGGCAAACGCAAATCAGGGAAGTCTAACGTCCTCGAAGCCATAGCGACGAACTGTATGGCCAAGGGGGCGGTTATCCTCGATCTGTATTCAGCTAGAGACAACGAGGCCCTAGCCTGGTGTCGCTCCCCCTATTCGGTTAAGCTCTGGACAGGCAACTCGATAGACCTGAAGTTCGAGGGCAAGGAATACCCGTGGGGTCACATGAAGGACTTCAATCTGAAAGAAGCCGAGAAATACTCTGTCAACATCACCGTTCCGGGGTTCTACTCTAGCAGAGGTGAGATGTATAGGAGCCTCTCAAGGATTCTCGATATGCTCAAGGACAGAAGCGAATGGAATACTAACATCATACTCTTGGTAAGGGAATCGACCCGGCTTATCCAATCTCGGCTTTTCGCCAAGGCGGTGAAAGGGCAGCTAGAAGCGCAGTATGATTTTATCGAAGTGATGCAGGAGTCTTATCACAACGGAGTCGGCGTGGCTGTGGACTCTCTCAGGCCCCTTTCGATAGATATCAATGTCCGTGAAGTCGCCAACCATGTGATAGTGAAGCGGGCTGGGAGGCTGACGCTGCCCAGAGACATGAAGCTCCTTTGGCACTACATACGCCCTCAATATATCAGGCGTATGCCCCTGGAGGATTTCGTCGTCTATTCGGACTCAGACGACCTAATGGTAGGAGACCTCGACCTAGTGCCTTGGCACATCATCAGGGGGGAGAACATAATGAAGCAGCTTGGGATAACGCCTGTCGCGTCCGTGGATTCGCCCCTGGACTCTGAGGACGAGCCGGAAAGAGACAAACCAGAAGGCCAGTCAGGGAGGCCCTCGAAGGAGACGCCTGAGATGAAACAGAAGATACTGGCGCTTTTGGAGGAGGGCAAGACGCGGGAAGACATAGCGGGTGAAGTCAAGCTGAGCGTAAGGACGGTTTCAGGGTGGATTAGGAAGTGGAAGAAGCAATAATAGGGCGTCCGCTGCTCCTCCTAAGGATTCTCCTAGAACGGGAGGCGGCAAAAATCCCGTTCAGTTCTGTTTTATCTTAAAAATGAACCCGACAACTGAGACTCCGAGACCAATAACCAAGAACGGGGTCAGGATCCTCCGCCCCTCGGAGTGGAATCGCCTAAGTCAGTCTATCCCTGACATCCATAAAGTGAACGCTGACACCCTGCTTCTTTCGGGCTTAAGATACATGGAGGCTCGGAGGCTCCAGACAAACCCCGGCTGGTTTGATGGGCGATTCCTCCAGTTGCCCAAAGAAGCTGTCGGCAAGGAACTCAGGCATCAGAAAGAGCGTTGGGTCAGGCTTTCCGATAGGGGCAGAGAGACAATAGGAAAATTCTTCAGCCAAGAAAGATTACCTGTCTGGCAGGTTTGGGGGCGCTGGATGAAGTCCTGGGGAACCGAAGCCGGGCTAGACCCTCTCGGACTCTGCGCCAAAACCACTCGCAAGACCTGGGAATCGTGGCTCGCTTTCGCCTTCATGGACAAACCGTCCGCGTGGGTGATAATCACTACCAGTCAAGGCCATACCTCGGGGACTTCGGTAAGTCATTATCTCAATACGCCGTTCATGGAAGACGATCTTTCAGCCATGCAGCCTTGGATATCCGGGTTTCTCTGACTTATCCTGTTGGCAATTTCGCTAAATGGGACGCCCCATATCTCTCCCCGCACCTGTCGCACGGCTGGCCCAGCGCCGCCGCCCTCTCCCAGGGGGTCCCGTCGTAAGAGCGGCCTGTCTCCATAGCGCAGCGCCCGCAGAGGACAGGGACGGGGGATTGCAGGGTCATTTTGAACTCTTGAAGGGCCTTAGGAA
>JAFMAA010000011.1 GCA_029785235.1 Nitrososphaerota archaeon
GAGGCTCTCCAGCACTGAGAACGTCTCTTCTAGGTCTGCTCTCTTGCGGGCCCACGGGGACAGGGACGAGTCGGTCTTGATTTCTCCCAGTCTGTACCAGGGAGTTGACCTGAAGGATGACCTATCCAGGTTCCAAATCTTGGTGAAAGTGCCCTTCCCGGACCTCTCGGAGGGAAGGACTAGGATAAAGCTGGAGAAGGATCCCGGATGGTACGACTGGCAGGCTGCCCTGAGACTGATGCCGACCTATGGCAGGAGCGTGAGGAGCGAAGCGGACCACGCAGTCTCCTATGTCCTCGACTCCAACTTCACACGTTTCGTCAGGGCACACCGAGAGCTGTTCCCAGGGTACTTCCTGGAGGCGATGGCCCCCCTCAGGTACCGGACTGGTCCGGACCGCTTGGGTTAGGCAACCATGACCTCACCACGGGCCATGGTAGGGGTCGACATCCCCTGAGGCGGCACCTTCCTATCCCTGTGCTCCCCTTTGTCACAACCGTCAGCTTCGCCACGGCGTCGTTGCCCGCCGGCGCTCCCTTCCATAGCTCCCCTTCACTCTGGGCAACCAATGTCAACAATGGGCCGCTCGTTGGAGGCGCAGGCTCTGGCCTCGCTCATGGCCACTACTTCCATCAACTTTGTAAGATAGGGCGTTGTATCTTCGCTGTCTGTTAAGTGGGGCGCGCCCTTTTCTGTGGCGGGGGAAGACTGAACTCAACCCGAGTCACCTAAGGGATGGTCCTCCTTCCCCGGTTCACTTTCGGCGCTGCCTCCCACTGCGCATGGGTTCGCAGCCAGCCTTCGCTTATACGCGTGGCCGCCTTCGATGACCCCATGAAGTCGAAGGTCACTGCGGCGGAGCTGGCAGAGATAGCCGGAGTCACAACCGGCCTGGTGCTAGAGTACGCAAAAGAGCTCCGAAGGCTCTTGCCGGAGGACGATGTGCCCAGTTGAATGCAAAGGTCTGCGCATCGCCTCACACATGGTGACGCTGTAAACCGTCTGCCACGACGCAGTGATGCGGCCCCCTTGAAACCGGCGCCGTGCCCCAGCTCGTCATTCACAGGTCCCCATGGCGGCGCCCGCAATGCTGCAGACCGCTCACCTGGACTGGCATATCCTCAATCACGTCCCAGGCGCTGAGTGAGTGCGCGATCTGGAGCTCCATCGCTCCTATCCCTCGAGCGCGGCAGTCTCTATCGCTCGTAGGTCCATACGAGGCGCGCTGCATCCGGGGCCCTCGCGGAAGGAGCCAGGGCACGCACGGGGGGTCGCCTTCCACTCATTGAACAAGCGCATCGATCAGGCAACTGTTACATACCAAAGCGGCGCCCACTTTCTGATTGGACCCGTTCTGGGTTGGGTTATGGGTGCGGGAGAAGGAATTCATGCGCTCCATCAGGCCAGAGTTTCGCCACGGCACCGGCCTTGTAGGAGTCGCCACGCTCTCGGGCCAGTTCTATTGCGAGTACAAGGTAGAGAACGAATTCGCCCTCGGAGAGGTCCCCTCTGAAGCGAAGGAAGCGGGGACAGAGCTCCACGACGAGCTAATGCCAACCGAAGAAATCGCCCCGGAAGACTTCGCAAGACTCGTGAGTAGGAAGGGACCCAACTATGCCGTCCTGGGCCTCTGGGGCGTAATCGGCGGTCTGCGGCTGGTCGGAGTGCCCGACCATATGATCTGGTCGCAGGGGAGGCCCACATGGCTGGTGGAACTCAAGACGACGAGGGGAGATCCGATTCCGCTGTGGCGCGACCAGGAAATCCAGGCAAGGGTCTATGGCCTCCTGCTAGACAGCATGGGGTTCGACTGTTCGAACCTGAGGCTGGCTGTGGTAAGGCTGAGGTCCGGGGCGCTGGACGACGGAGAGAAGAGGGATTGGACCGCGAAGGTGTCGAGAGCCCTGATAGACGGAACGATAGACGAACTCGAACGGGAGCATCGGGGTTCGATGAAGATTCACATACTCCGGCACGAGAGGAACGTTGCCGAAGCAGCAGTGGCAGCAAAACGAGGCTATTGGACAGGGGAGAGGGAGCCAACATCGAGCGAGAGCATTGCGAAGTGCAGGGCATGCGAGTACAACAAGGTCTGCGTGAAATCCCTGACTAGGTCCAAGCGGTAGGGGTGCCACCCAGTTTGTCGCGCCATGAGGGTGGTTGAGGCCTCGAATGGGAGGCCGAGCTCTGCCAGCGCTCGATTCCACCCGAGCGAAGGAGCTCCGAGCCAAGGCAGCCATTCTCGAACCTCCGAGAGACCGCTCCCAACGAGAAAATGACCCGATTACTGCGGTGCGGCTCTCTTTCGTGACTGAGCGGCCATAGGCTGCCTGGAAGATGTAACCGTTCTCACCATGGAAGTATGTATGTCCAGGACTGTCGATGTCTAAACGGACCGGTCTAGCTCCCACGGCGCCACCCTGATCCCTGGTGCCCGCACGAGGAGTTCAAGGCGTGCGAGCCTCCCTGACGGAGGTAGCGGGACCGCCACAGAGGTGATGATGTTCCTCGCACCAAGAAAGCAACTCTGCCCAGCCGATTCCTGTTCGCCTGGGTAACCTGCCCGCGGTCTGGAATCATCTCCGCCAATGGCCCCACGTGCCAGGCGAACCTGTTGGCCTCCCGGCGTCCCGGCTTCTTCTGGATTCTGACTGCAGCCGCATCGCCTGATTCGATATCCAGCGCTGTCCACGCAGTCATTTTTCCTTCTGCCTCTGCATCGACCTCCTCTTCAAGAGCTCCGTCGCGATGCCACGATTGCGGCTGAGCTCATCGGCGGCTATGCAGAGTATGTAGCCTGGCTCTTTGAGGAGGGTTTCTGACGAAGTCCCGACATCCTTCCCTCCTACGACCGCCATATGGATATTGTTAGGGGCTTGCTCCTGCGCGCGCAGCAGGGAAAGTATGGCTCAGTCGCGCGTCTGGTGCAGAAAACTCATCTGCGAGATGGCTGGCCAATCGAGGCATGTCGCCGCTCAAGGCGCCCGCCGGTTGCAACATAGCCAAGGGTTGCAGATCTCGCTTCCTGAGCTCCCTTCGCTCATCGCAACCATCGCCGTGGCTCGAAGCGGGCAACCCTACCTCCGCCTTAGCTAGCCCCCTAGTTCAGTTGATTTAGATGCACGCCTGCTGTTGCTACCTGCCCTGTCTTAGGCTCGCATAGGCCAGGATGTACCCCTCCTGCGTTGGCTTGTAGAACTTCTGTCTGCTCACGGCTTCGGCGCACTCGACCAGACCTTCGCGTCGCAGCCTGCTCAGTTCCCTGCTGACTGAGCTGAGATGCTTGTGTTCCAAGGACGCGAGCTCGGTGGGTGTGAGTGGCCTGACAATCAAGTGATGCAGCAAGCTCAGCCAGAACGGCCTGCCGACTGATCCCCCATCAACTAGGGCCATTTCTCCCCCTCAAGAAGGGCCGTAGACGCCCTATAGCCTTTACGCCGTCATCTGACTGCACGTAGCTGGGGGGTCTGCCCAGGACGAGGCCCCCATGGAGCGCCTGCAACACCAACACGAAGCGCCTAGGACACGGCCGAAGCCTGATGCATGGAGTCCAGACCCCCCTATACGGGATGTCCATGTCAAGGAACTGGATGGGTATCTGGGATTCCATATCAACTCGTCCGGGACGAAATCCTCCGAGAGGTCCAAAACCGACTCCACCGAAGGCGATATCACCAACCTCAGGAACGGAGAGGGCGGCCGGAGGTCGGTCCGAACTGTCACCGGTGCAAGTTCAAAGAGCCTGGCATCGTCCCGGGGAATCGTTCGACCACCTGGCACTCGTGGTGGACGACCCAGGCGAAGAGCGGGAATCCTCGCAGGGGGATGATGTCCTCCAACATCGCAGGTAAGGACAGAGACGAAAATGTGGACAGGCATCAAGGATTTCGACGGACTCTGCGTCGGGCCATTCGCGTAGGCTGCCGGCTAGGTTATCAGCCTTCCCCTTGCCAACACCGCTCTCCCGGAGGCGCGAAGTGAGCCGCTCTTCACCTGTCCTCTGAACCCGAAGCCTCCGATGGTTATCGACCCTCCAACGAACCTGTCTTGACCCATTCCATAGGGCATCTCCGGATTCAGTCCGACGAGCACTACCTTCAGTCGCCTCTGGTCTGGGGAGACCGAGTCAAGCATCCGCCCCACCGTCGCCCGAGAGGGCGACTCCCAGGACTCCACCTTCCCATCCTTGAACACTAGCTTGATCAGTGGGATAACACCATGTTCGGTGAGCGTGTCGGTCATGACGACGCTCCCGTTGGCGCTTCCTGGGTCCACTTCTTTGCTCACAAAGCCAGGAGGCATGTATGTCATGTTGTTCCCTGCCTTCTTGTCACTCTCGTCGACCAGCCCGTCCTCAATCCCGATTTCCCCCTTCAAAGTGAAGGTAAGAGTGGCCTTCCCGGTGGTCAATTCCGCGTCTGCCCCGTCGGCGAAGTTGGGGGCAATCTTCTCCGCTGAATTGGAAATCTTGCGAAGATCTACAAGCGAAGCCTTGAGCTGTGCCCTGACAACTTCACGAACACTCTTCCCCAGCAGCCTGGCCACGTCCTCGCCCACATAGCCGAAAGAGAGCCTTGCCCCCCTCAATCCAGACTTTTCGGCTGCCTCGTACCACGAGGAGTTGTACCGCGTAGACTGAGCTTTCTCCTCGGGTTTCAGCGTCCTGGAGTAGGGCCCGATGGCCTGGCCGGGGATGAATACGTAAGCATCTGTCCCTGATAGGACCCCATACTCGTTTCGCCCCATCGACCCCACGACATCGGCTGGCGCTCGCCTGACTCCTTCGACATACGCTGCCTCGTCCTCATATATCGTCAAGGCCGTGCACCCCATGGCCCTCGCCTCTGCTACGACCCGCCGCGCGAACTGGACTCCGTTGTCCCAGGTCTCTACTGTGACGGACTCGCCTTGCCTCACTTGCAGGGTCTCTGCAAGCACCTTTTTCGCGACTCTCTTGTACAGTGAATCGAGACTGTCAGTTGGCATGGCAGGTCTTCAGGAGCGCCCCTATTTAGGGGCGGCTCTTGGCAAGGGGACCGCTCGCCAGGAGGTCCTCAACCAAGCCCTTCGTAAAGGTGACCCCTCTGGCGCTCCCAGTCAAGACATGCTCGAACTTCCCGTCGCGGCGCTCTAGGAACACCTGTGGTATGACGTAGTCTGATGACCAATCTCCATACTTTTCGACGAGGTCGTCGGCGAACTTCACTTCATCCGTGTCGATGTCATGTAAGAGGCACGGGATACCTAGCTCTCCGGCCCTCCTCTCCAGCGGCTCGACCGTCGTTGGGACACAGTGGGGACACCACTTCGCATAGACAATGTGGATGGCCCTCGGCCTTTCCATTGATTCGACGTCGACAGCCCTGATATTAATCAATCGCTGACCGGCACTAGTAAACCCAAGCTTGGAGGCGACCTTTCACGAGCGCCTTCAGGGCAGTCTCCACTTCTCCTAGGCTCCCGAGCTCTTGTGTCCGAATCCTCCTCCCCGGGGCCCCTCTCTTGCCGAACGAATAGGTCATCACGGTGTATTTGGGCCCGAAGCGGGTGACGAACGCATAGACCTTTTTTCCGTCAGCTTCTCCAATCAACCTGACCCCTGCGTCCTGGTCTAAGACCCCGAGCCTCATCATGAGGGCCGGGAAGGAGACCACCTTGTCCTCGTAGAACATCCCTGGGTGCGCCTCACCTCCAGTTCAAAAACTAATACCCAGGCAAACTCGGACGCATGGTCTCGCTTTGAAGAAACTCGTCCTCTATGACACCATGAGCGGGAAGAAGAAGCCCTTTCGCCCTCGCAACCCCCCGGTGGTATCCATGTTCGTCTGCGGCCCCACAGTCCAATCCGAGCTCCACCTGGGGCATGCGAGGACCTACATCTTCTTCGACGCCCTAGCGCGGTACCTTCGCCACCTTGGGTACGATGTCTTCTACCTGATGAACATAACCGACGTCGACGAAAGGATCAGCCAGGCCGCTGCTGGAAGAGGAGAGGACCCACTCAAGCATGCACGTAGGATGGCCTCCTCGATGATGAGGGACCTGGAGAGCCTGAACATACGCTCAATCTCTCGCTTCGAGCCGGTGTCAGGTCACGTCGACGAGGCGATAAGACAGGTCAAGGTCCTGCTTGAGAAGGGGTTCGCTTACGAGGCAGACGGCTGGGTCTATTTCGACACCACCAAATTCAGGCGCTGGGGGCGCCTCTCTCACCAGTCGAAGAAAGACCTGTCGCTCAGACCGCTCGAGCTCTCACCGAGAAAGAGGAGTCTCAACGACTTCGCTCTTTGGCGCCCGGAGGTCCTCGTCGACGGTCTCTGGCTGAGCCCCTGGGGGGTCGGGTCCCCCGGATGGCACATACAGGACACGGCTGTCACCATACCTATCCTGGGCGCTCAGTATGACATCCACGGTGGGGCGTACGAGCTTGTCTATCCTCACCACGAAGCCGAGATAGCCGAAGCCGAGTCAGTCACAGGCGCCAAGCCCTTGGTCAGGCACTGGGTGCACACCAACCTCGTGAAGTCCGAGGGGCTTAAGATGTCGAAATCTTTGGGAAACGTGGTCACTGTAAGAGAAGCGCTCAGGACATCCAGCCCTGACGAGATCAGGCTAGCATCCCTTTCCATCCACTACCGGAAGGAGACCGACCTCTCTGGCCTCGCCTCTGCGAAGCGCAGGCTCCGTGGCATGAAGAATGCGGCAAGACGGTTCACAGATAGGGCTGTCCCGGCAGGCCTGCCTCTGACCCTGTTTGAGCGCGCCCTGAACGACGACTTCGATACCCCGAGGGCACTAGCTTGGGCTGAGGAAGCTCTGAGGTCGGCTGCGAAGGAAGCGGACCAAGACAAAGCCGCAGCCGTAGCCCTACCTGCGATAGAAGGGATGAAGATACTCGGCGTGGACCTGCTTGAAGGCGCCTGACAGAAGAAGCGCCGAGCTGAACGAGCTCGGATGGTGGTCTAGGTGGGCCAAACTTCGTTGGCACGGCGACGGCTACCTCCTGACATCAGACGGGTTGGCGGAACCATTCTTCAACCGTGCTGGGGCCATCACTTGCGCGGGAGCGAAGAGGACAGCAGTCTGGGCGGAGCGCGAACTCTCCCGCCGAGGGGTGAATCCCACATTTCTGGGGTACGAGGACTGCGATGCCACTTCTTACCTCATCGCCTCAGGCTATCGACGCGTGGATGCCATGACGGTCCTCTTTTCAACTGGTTCAACTTGGAAGGGTGGTGGCAGGTGGAAGGTGGAGCCCTCGAGTTCCGCCCAGGAGTGGACATCCGCCTATCTCAGGTCATTTTACGGTAACGAAGGGCTGACAGAAGTCGTGACACCCATTGTCGCTTCCTTGTCGCGGTCTCCGGCAGCCACGCTTCTGGAGTCGAGGGTAGACTGCGAAGTCGCGGGTGTCCTAGCCATTTTCAGGACAAGGGGGATTGCAGGGATTTATTGCGTGGGTACGACTCCCGAGCACCGGAGGGAAGGGGTCGCGACCAGCCTGCTGGCGAAGGCCAGGGAAACTGCGGGCTCCGAGGGAAGGGCGCTCGTGCTGCAGACCCTGATATCGGATGGCGTCCTGCAGTTCTACCTGGACCGGGGCTTCCAGCCATCGCACACCAAGGCCGTCCTGGAAAAAAGACTCAAATGACCACTGGAGAGAAGTTTCCTGACTTGGACCTAGGAGTCAACATAAAACGGGGGACGAAGGTAGGCCTCCATCCGTTCACCAGCGTCTTCGAAGGCTTCGAGAAGCTCGGAGCAGTCAGGGGCATCTTCGGGAAGGACACGGACGAAGTGCTGAAGGATCTCTCGGTAGAGGTGTCGAGGCGACGAGGCTACATGAGGATAAACGACCACGAAGTGTCCATCATGGTCTGCTCGAACTATCTTAAGGAGGGGAGAGAGGTCGATGTCTATCTGGACGTGATACACGAGCTGGTGCATGTCCGGCAGCGCAGAGCGGGGATGGAGCTCTGGGATAGACGATACGAATACATCGACAGGCCTACAGAGATCGAGGCCTACAAGGTCGCGGTGAAGGAAGCGCGCAGGTTGGGGATGGACGAAGAAGAAGTGGCTCGGTACCTGAAAGTCGAGTGGATCTCCGAAGGGGCCTTCCAGCGCTTTCTAAGGAATGTCGGCGTGAAGGCGCCTAGGCAAGGGGCGTAACCCGAGCCAGAACCGCTGGCGCTCCCTCTGAGGGGCTTCCCTGCTCTCGGAGTGCGGACCGCCAAGCCAGACGGAAGAACCTCAGGAGTTACCAAATCACCGTGTCTTCTGTGTCACACGACAGAAGCCTGGCGACGCCGTCTCCAGACGGCGGAGGGCTAACTCTGTGCCCTCTGGCTCCATCTCTCCGGCTGGTGTAGCCGTTTGGATGGGCCCTCCCCGCTCGCCCGCTGGACGCTTCGATAGGTAGGGCTCCTTGCGGAGCGTGGCTTGACCCCATCTCTGAGGTGTCAGCGGGTGGCGCTGTGAGCAACTCTGTCATCACCCCTCCTCCATTGCCATCCCCGCCGCTCTTCCATTCCACAGGTTCGTGGCAGGGCGAAGTCAGGACTCGGGGCTGATGACCGTAATATCTGACGCAGCGGTCCCACATCGCCTTTTCCTTCCTCTCCCAGGAAGGCAATCGAACGCTGGAGCCTCCCCGTATCCCATCGCCCTCCTCGCCAAGACAGACGCAGCGAGCTGGAGCCTGTTGAAGCCCCCGAACCTCCTCCCGCACCTCGTTAGCGCGGTCTTGCTGGAATAGGCAGGGTCCTCCTCCACGGAGAGCATCCTCGTCTTCAGCGCGCGGAGCTCTATCGTCCGGAGCATCTCCCTCTTCATGAAGTGGGAGAGCTTGAAGTTCGTCCGAGGAGAGCGGTCGTAAGCGCCCTTGTGCCTCAACAACTCCACCGCGCCCGCGCTCCTTCCCTCCCTGAGGAGGCTGTATGCGGTCCTTTCCATGGAGCAGAACGTCCTGCAGATCGCGTCGACCCTCTGGCCGCGCCCTTCCACGAACGCTCGGAGGGCGTACTGCATGCAGACTGAACGGTCTCAGGCTATCTAATCCGCGATGAGCCTTCCTTGGTGATGCAGAAGATGCCGATCCCAGGCAGCCGCTTGAAGGACTATCCGGCAAGGAGCGAGAAGAGTCTTTCCTTCCATTTCCCACTCCTATCCATCATCTTCGCCTCGAATACCTCTCTTCCTCCAACTGTAACGACAGGAACCCTGAGGAGATACCTGATCTGGAGACCTGGGTCCCTGTCAACGTCCATGATTGTCATGTTCCCCACTATGCCCAATGAACATGCTTCGGCCTCAACGGCATCGCAGAGATGGCATCCTTCCTTCCGGTAGAGCACCACGGTCTGGGAACGACGCCACCCCCTCCGGTCCGTGGCGTCGGGCTCGTCTTCCAAGTCCATTCCGTTCTCCCGATCACACGAACCTGCCGCACTTCATCACGCGGACCACCCTCTCAGGTGCCAGTGCCTGTATGTCTGCTTCAGGGTCCCCTCTGACTACGACCATGTCTGCCCTGTACCCTTCCCTCAGCACCCCTGCATTCTCAAGCCCGAGGCAGTCAGCAGCCCTGGACGTAGCCGCCACAAGCGCCTCTCTGTTCCCTAGAAACTTCGCCTCCTCCGCTATCTCCTCATAGTTGCGCCCATGCTGCCTGGCCCCGTCCCCGACTATGTCCGAGCCCATCACCACCTCAGTCCCCTTCTCTTTGGCGACCAGCATGTCCTCCGAGAGGTGCCGCTTCACCATTTCATTGTGTCGGTTCTTGTATGCGGGGTTAGCATACGTCACCAACGTAGGGACATAACGAACCCCCTTCCTCTTCATCTCAGATGCGAGCCGAGGGGTGAGGCCCAGCCCATGCTCGACAGAGTCTACTCCGCAACCGACTGCCCTCTCTATGGCTTCCTCTCCATAGGCATGGGCTGCGACCTTGAGCCCCAGGCGCCTCGACTCATCGACTATAGCCCTCGTCTCCTCGACGGTGAAGTTCGGCTTGACCCCCGTCCCACGAGAGAACGCCCCGGACGCGTAGAACTTCACTACCTTTCCTCCGTCCCTGGCCACCTTCCTCACCGCCTTTCTGCACTCCCAGGGGCCGTCGCAGAAATACGTGTACGACGCCAGTTGCTGCGCGACCTCCAGCTGGAACCCCGGCGGGTCGTCATCCCCTCCTGTCTGGGCTAGTGCCCTGGCGCATGACACCACCTCTGGCCCTTCGATAGCTCCCTCCGCAACAGCTTGGGCGAGGTGGACTCCCCCTTTTGTCCCCAGCTCACGGACGGCTGTGAAGCCTGCGCGGAGCAACTTCCGCATGTCTCCCGCGCCTCGGAGTACCGCAAGGGTGTCTGGGACCGACGCCCATTCGTTCACCCCTTCGCCCCTCGAGGAGTAGAAGTGAACATGCGCGTCGATGAGGCCCGGGAGTATGGTCCCTCCTTCTACGGTGACCTTCTTTGAGCCTCTGGGCTCCTCCACTGAACCCCTCTCCCCGAATCCGAGTATGGTCCCGCTCCCGCTGTCAACCCTGACAACAACGTCTTCATGGAACCTCATCCCATCGAAAGCCTTGCCTCTGAGTATGAAGGTCGCCAATTGCGGTCGTCAGACTCCTACGGGTGGTCGCCAATAACATCTCCGCTCCTATCCATCTCTCGCATCGAGCGGTACGCTGGTCTCGGATATGGCTGAAACTTCCACTCCTCCAGCCTGCAACGCCATCATAAGATGTTCAATCATCTTCTGCTGCGCCAGGAGCAGGGCCATGAAGAACGGCTCGGTGGCGAAGGTCTTGCCGGATCTCTCTACGGCGTCCCCGAATCGCTCTCTGACCTCCTGGACCATCCTGTCCCATGCCTCCATGTCGTCTCTGCGGAGGGCGTAACGGAACCCCTCCCACGCCTCGATTTCAACGTCGAGCTTGCCTCCTCTGGCACCCATGGGCCTGAGGCGCCACTGGAAGGATTTGAGGCGAGCGCCAGCCTTCTGCCAGGCCGAAGAGGGGAGTCTGAAAGTGTCTCTCTCACTCGGGATTGAGCCAGATGATGTTTCCATCTGGATCCTCGAACTGGGCATACATCCCCCAGCCGTCGTCCTTAGGCGGGTGCGGGAACTTCACACCCTTCCTCTTGAGCTCCTCGTAAGTCTTGTTCAGGTCGTCAGTCGCCAGCGCGATGCCTGTGTTGCCCTTCTCGGGCTCATCGCTCTCGCAAAGGTGAAGCATCGTCTTCGACCCTCTGGGCGCGACCGTAATCCAGTGCCCTTCTGTGGACCTAGGCTCCATGCCCAGTACCTCGGTATACCACCGGAGGGCCTTCTTCGAGTCCGAGACTACCACAGCTACGTCTACGATTTGATTAATCACGGAACTCCCTGCCATCCCCAGCAAGATAAACATGCTTCTGAGATGCGCCTGGCAGGGAACCTCTTAATGGCGACCCTTCACTTAGGTCGCCAGGATGCGATACGAGGCGTCGGTGGTAGTGAAGGCGGCGCGCGAGAAGGTCTACTCCGCCTACACCGACTTCGATGCCGCTCCAAAGTGGTCCACACAGGCGAAAGCGGTGGAAGTTTCAACTGCCGGGGACCTGGTGCGCCTTCAGACCACGAACAGGAGCGGCCAGAAGACAACAAGGGAGATGAAGCTCTTCCCGCCAGATAGGGTGGAGTCGGAGTGGGATACAAGGTTTACGAAGGTGAACAGCGTCGTAAAGTTCGAGGACCACTCTGGTGGGACCAGAGTCGCAGCAACGCTCGATATCAGGTTCAAGGGGCTCTGGGGGTGGATACTGAGGACGCAGGGAAAGACCGAGGCCGAGGCCTCGGCAATCCAAGAACTCAGTTCGTTCGCGAGATATGTCGAGGCTCTCTGAGCACAAGCCCTGCATCCACCGACCACCGGGATGCTACCCTCGCGGGTGCCACGCCGCCGGGACTTGGGCCCTCGTCACTCGATTCTTTCCCGAAGCCACGAGCCTCGGTTCGAACCGGGGCGCCTGGTGGTGCGCCTGTGTGGCAAATCGTCCCGACAGCTTTTTATCTCGAACGCCTCATTGAGGCAGAGTTAGGGTTGCTAAGACACATGTCTAGGGAAATCGGCAGGGACCTGGGCACGAATTCGAGGCAATTCTTCGAACTGATGCTGCCCCCAGCAGACGTGTTCGAAGACGGGTCGGACCTGGTGATAGTGGTAGATCTCCCCGGGTTCCGGAAGGAAGAGATCAAGACGAGGCTCAACGAATCCGCATTCACCGTTCACGCCAAGAGAGAGGTCGAAGAAAGGGACGGTATCTCTTATATGGCACAGCGGCCGCTCCGACTCAGCAAGCGGATCCCGCTCCCTGTCAAGGTGGAAGCCGGGGACGAAGAGATCGCGGGGAAGTACGAGGACGGGGTGCTCACTGTACGAATCCCCATCAGGGGAGTCGGCAGAGTAGTGATACAGTAAACACGCGCTTTACTTCCGCGAAGCCAAGGCTGCTGCCGCGAGCAGTAACAGAGACGTGGCAAAGCCTGCCTTCCCTAGCATCGTCCCGAAGTAAAAGGCAGAGGCGACCAGGCCGCTGACGCCGAGCCCTGCTAAGGCGCCTGATAGGAACCTGCCGCTCCCTCCAGGCGGAATGCTCCTCGATTTGTAGTCTTCCAGGACGCTCTTCAGAAGTGGGGCAACCTCTAGGGCCGCCTCTAGCCCTGACCTCAGTTTGGCAATCTCGTCTATGACGTCCCTCTTGTAGGCCTCATTCACCAGGCCTTCGTCTTGGAGAAGCCCACCGAGCATGCGCACGAAGCGGAAGTCGGGGTCCAGTTTGATGCAGACGCCCTCTAGTATGGACGACATGCGCATATACAGCACCAGGTTCCTCGGCAGCCTGAAAGGGAACTGGTAAATCGTCCTGTTGGCAACTTCCATGAGCGCTTTCACCTCTGTCTCCTCAACATTCTTCCCATGCATGTCTGCAATGGCGAGCTCGATACCCCGGCGGACCACCATCCTGTTGGCCATCGGGTCAAGAATCCCCAGACGCAGCATCATGTCGACCACTCTGTCAGGGTCCCCTTCCAGTAGCGCAAGGTAGAACCGTATCAGATTGGTGCGGGTCTCCTCATCCAGTGTCCCAGTCATTCCGTAGTCGTAGAGGATGATCTTCCCTTCGCGAGTAACCGAGATGTTCCCAGGATGGGGGTCGGCATGGAATATCTCGTCCCCGAGCAGCATAGACAGGAACACCCTGGCCACCTTCCTCGCGAGTCGCTTCCTGTCGATGCCTGCCGCGTCCAGCGCATCCACATCACCTATCTTGATTCCAGTCACCCTTTTCATGACCAGGATGCTCCCTGAAGACAGTTCGCTGAACACCTCGGGGACTATCACCCCCCTATCACCGCGGAGGTTGCGCTTGATCGCCTTGAGGTGTTCCGCCTCCTTTTTGTAGTCCATCTCCTCCATAATCGTCAGCGAGAACTGATCCACGATAGACTCTGCGCTGGTCCTTAGCCCGCGGTCGATGAACCGTCCAACCAGGGGGACGAGGCGCCTGAGCACCTTGATGTCGACAGACACCTCCTCACCTATGCCAGGTCGATTCACCTTGACTACCACTTCAGCTCCCCTGTACCTCGCCTGGTATACCTGGCCAAGGCTCGCCCCAGAAATCGCCGACTGATCGAACGAGTCAAACGCCATTTCGATTGGTCCTATGCTGGACTCGATCGCCGGCTTGACCTGTTCAAAGGGGGCAGATGGTACATCATCCTGCAACCGGGCGAACTCTTCAACGTACGGCTCTGGAAGGACGTCAGGCCGCACTGAAAGTAGCTGCCCCAACTTGACGAAGGCTGGGCCAAGCTCTATGAACGCCTCGACGGCCTTTCTGCCGTGATCCCTGTACTTCTCCGGGTCGGCAATCTTTCCTTTGGCCCTGCGTATCCTTTTCCTGTCACTCCTGTATCTCAGCCCGACCATGAGAAGCCTGAAGACGACTTGGACGAATCTCCTGTCTTCTTTCCTGAGCAGGGCCATCTGGCTCCTCGATCCGAGCGGGTGAAGGGGCTTTTGAACAATCCCCTCCGCGAGACGACTAGGAAGAGCCCTTAAAATCACACGAGGAGAGCCATCTTCCTCATGGGCAAGATCAAGGTCGCATCTTTCGGAGTTGGCGTCATAGGTGGGGCTGCGGCGAAGTTCATTTTGGAGGAGAAGCAACAGATGGAGCTCGTTGGAGCGTTCGACATAGACCAGGGGAAAGTCGGGAAGGATATCGGGGAAGTCATCGGGCTCGGCCGACCCGCTGGAGTGAGAATAACCAACGACCTCGGCGTGGCGCTGAGGGACGCCGACATAGCGATCCACACCACGTCCAGCTACCTAAGGACTGCGTATCCGCAGCTGGAGTCCATATTGTCTCACGGCGTAGACGTGGTATCTTCATGCGAAGAGGTCTCATACCCATACGTCGTGGACAATGAGCTGTCTGACGCCCTCGACTCGAAGGCGAAGATGAACGGGGCGACTGTCCTAGGGACTGGCATAAACCCGGGCTTCCTCATGGACGCCCTTCCCATAGCGCTCACAGCTCCATGCAAGAGCGTACGGAGAATCGCTGTCACACGCCGGATGAACGCTGCCTCAAGGCGGGTACCCTTCCAGAAAAAGGTCGGGGCAGGGTTGAGCGTTGCGGAGTTCGAGGGGGCCATCAAGGACGGCCGTATCTCGGGGCACGTCGGACTTGAACAGTCAGTCTCCATGCTCGCTGGCGCGCTTGGTTGGAAGCTAGACAGTGTAGACATAGGCGTGGTCGAACCAGTCATCGCTGAGTTCGGCACCGACGCTGGCTACGTCAGTATCAGGCCAGGGAGCGTTGCGGGGGTCAAGCAAGCTGCGAGGGGCCTGGTAGGAGGTGCGCCGAGGATAGAGTTGAACTTCTCCGCCTATGTAGGTTCGGACGAAGAATACGACCAAGTCGAAATCGACGGGGTGCCTCCGGTGAACTGCAGGATAAGCCCCTGCGTGCACGGAGACCACGGCACAGTTGCCATGCTAATCAACATGGTCCCCAAGGTCGTGGCGTTCAAGCCGGGACTCTACACGATGAAGGACATGACGCTGCCGTCAGCCTTCCTCTGAGCAGGGCGTTCACTCTTTCTGCTGTCGGGATCCGATTTCGACCAGTTGGAACTGCGCCTGGTACCTCTTGCCGTTGATTTCTAGCTTCTGGCTGGCCCAGTAGCCAACAGAGCCGGTGCTGAACCTCTTTTCTGGGAGACCGACATCGGCGACCTTCTGGGACCCTTCGTAGATTTCTATCCGAGGCATGGGCCGACGGCGAGCAGGTTCTAGTTAAGTGTGTCAGACCTGCTCACCACGATGCAGGGCCCTACGCCGGGACCCAGATTCCTGGATCCAGGATTCTGAGGTAGACGAAGACCGCCAGGGCTGCTAGGACGGCGGCCACCACAACATAATCAGTCCCCTTGAACGCTGTTGTCCTGAACCATGTCCTTTGCTTCTTCACCCGAACGCCCTCAATTCCATCGCGCCCTCTACCTCGTACACCGACAGCATCGCATTGATTGAAACTGGGATGATCAGGGGGATGCTGTTGATGATGGTGGCGAAGATGTTCTTTCAGCCCTTGGTCCTGCAGTCCTGTGCCATCTGGGCGTTCAGGGTGGTCTCAAGGTCGTTCACATAGGCCTGAAGGTATCTCATGGCGAGGTCGAACACATACGCACCCTTGTATGGTGTGCACGCCTTGGCCAGGGAAGGTCCGTAGAGGGACGGGTCCGTGGTAAGGACCATGGTGATTGTCGCCACAGCCACAGCGAGCAGCTTCAGGATGGCGGCACCGGTGGCCGAGGTCCTTTCTACCGTGACCGTGAAGAACCAGTAGCGGACGATTAAGTGAGCGTTGGCTCCGGGGAAGGCGATTTCGTCTTCCACGACTGGAGACACGACCCGCTTTTCCACCTCCTGCATGACCGTCCCGACCCTCAGCCCCAACTCCAGCAGGTTCGACTCCTCGACGACCTGCCCTGAAGTTTTCACCTCGCGTGCATAGCGCCCGATGTACCTGTGGGGTATCAGGCCGTTCAGGCATTTGATGAGGGTCGACTTCCCGCAGCCACTCTGGCCAGCCACCAGTATGAACTCTCCCTTCTCTACCTCGATGCTCACGTCCTGGGGGCTGGGGTGACCTGTTCTCATAGGTGAAGGTGAGACCGTTGGTCTCTACCTCTGGCAAACGAGCGGCAGCGCCGGACGCTCGATTCTTAAGCTATGTTTCAGCTGTCAGCCAGATGGACTTGGCTTCCCCAACGGTTAACCGTGACCAATATCACCCTAGGGGGTCATTGACCGCCCGTAGGGTCCCGAGATTCTCGACCACTTACATGGACCGGTCTGTCGACCCGCGCGCCGACTTCTACAGGTATGCCGCCGGAGGGTGGCTGAAGGCTACTCCCCTACCCAAGGACAAATCCAGATACGGCGCCTTCAACGAGTTGGACGAAAACAACCTGATTCTCCTGCGGTCCATTGCAGAGAGGTGCGCCACGGAGAGTGAGGGCAGAGGCTCCGACCCCACAGTCAGCCTCGTGGGTCGCTTCTACCGGTCGGCGATGGATACGCAGAAGATAGAGGCCGCCAGTTTCAGTCCGATAGAGGACCTCTGGAGCCTTGCCGCAGGGGTCAGCTCCCCCGAGGACGTGGAGGCAGCTCTCCCTCAGCTACACAGCCAAGGGATCGAGCCTGCGTTCCACTCCTTCTCGAAAGCAGACGACAAGAAAAGCAGCACCTATGCGTTCATGTTCGAGCAGGGCGGCCTTTCGCTTCCGGACCGCGACTACTACATCTCGAAGGATTTCGCCAAGCTCCGTGGACAGTACCGCGCCCACATTTCGAAGATGTTCACTCTCCGGGGCCTGGACAGAGGGAAAGCCAGGCGTTGGGCCGCAGCCGTCCTTAGGGTAGAAACACTCCTCGCCAAGGCGAGCAGGTCAAGGACAGAGCTGCGCGAGCGGGAGAAGAACTACAACAGGATGAGCGCCCCAGAGCTCAGGTCTGCATACCCCTCGTTGTCTCTGTCGAAGTTCATGGAAGAAGTAGGAGTGCCACCCCTTCCATATGTGGTGGTGGGGCAGCCGGAGTTCTTCAAGGCAGTCGACGCGCTCCTGTCCAAAGCAGACATGGCCGACTGGAGGGCCTACCTCTGCTGGAACGTCCTTCATTCGATGGCACCATTCCTGCACTCCACAGTCGAAGAAGAGAACTTCGACTTCTTCCGCAGGAAGCTGACCGGCCAGAAGGAGCCAGAGCAAAGGTGGAAACGCTCCATCAGGGTCATCGACTCCCTTGTGGGCGAGGCTCTCGGCAAGCTCTTCGTAGAGGAACACTTCCCTGAAGAAGCAAGGAGGAGGGCCGACGCGCTGGTTGGGGACATAAGGAAGGTGTTCACGAAGAGGCTCGAAGGCCTCCCGTGGATGTCGGAGGCGACAAAACGGCATGCGCTTGCGAAGTTCAGCAACTTCAGGGTGAAGATCGGCCATCCGAGGGCTTTCCGCGACTACTCCTCTGTCGAGATTGACCCAGGAGACTTCGCCGGGAACATACGACGCGCGGCTGCCTTCGAGTTCAGCCGCCTTGCGGCAAGGGCAGGAGGCGAGGTAGACAAGGACGAGTGGCAGATGAGTCCTTCGACTGTGAATGCGTACTTTGATGAGACCATGAACGAAATAGTCTTCCCGGCAGGAATACTCCAGCCGCCTTTCTTCGACTACAAGGCGGACGACGCCGTGAACTACGGCGCAATAGGAGTAGTCATCGGGCACGAAATCACCCACGGCTACGACGACCAAGGGAGGAAATACGACGATCAGGGTAACATGAGGGACTGGTGGACCCCGGAGGACAAGAAAGAATTCGACGAGAGGGCGAAGGCCGTGGTCAAGGCCTACAGCGCCATGGAAGTCCTCCCTCGGCTGCACGCCAACGGCAAGCTCACCCTAGGAGAGAACATCGCGGACCTCGGCGGGGTGAGCCTGGCCTTCGAGGCGCTGCAAGGGAGGCTCTCAGCAGCAGACGCCACTGCGAAGAAAGACGGCCTCACTCCTGACCAGCGCTTCTTCCTCTCCTACGCCCAGATATGGCGCGAGAAGATAACCGACCAGGAGATTCGGAGGCGCACCACCATCGACCCGCACTCCCTCGGGAGGCTGAGGGGGCTCATTCCGGCGGTGAACCACCCTGCGTTCGACAGGGCCTTCCCTCCTGCGAAGGGGGGTCCCTCAGCCCGCAGGGCGAGGGTTGGCGTATGGTAGTCGCCTAGAGAGGTTCCCAACCTTCCGCTGCGCGCCACAGGGTCATATCCGCAATCGGAGGGACCCGCTGGTAAATTTCAGCCTGTCAGATTCGTCCTAGCCTCCACAGAGGCGTCTCGATAAGGTCTGTCCTCGAAGGCTCGAAAATCGAAGCAGTAAGTCTTGGAGAATGGGCCGAGGCGGTCGTTTATACCGCAGGCGGAGTCTCTGGTGCCACCGGTTTGCTCAGTTGGGCGATCTCCACATGCGTCTTCATGGGTAACTTGGTCCCGGCAGCCCACATGGCCTCCTTCCCTTTCTCGAAGTTCTCAGCCTTCACGCTTAGCTCGAGGATGATGCTCCCTATCCCGACCCGCGCCGCCAGCCCTATGGGCTTCCCAAATGCCTTGCGCATCCCTTCCTGAAGGCGGTCTGCCCCCGCGGTCGCAATCATCTTGTTCTCGCGGAGGATTACATGAGGATATGTCACTACTCTGAGCAGGAAGTTCTCTTCACCAAGCAGGGTCACCTTCTTGCTGGCAGCGACCCTTGCGGCTTCCAGGGCGTTGTGCCTGATTTGGACCCTACCGTCTGAGACGAGCTTGAACTTGTAATCGTAGTCGCTTCTGCTCTTGCCGGTGGTAAAACGCGCCACCTTGGGGTTTGGGGCCCCTGGGGCAAACTTCTTGCTGGTGTACGCCATCCCACGTATCACCCTGTAGTTCTTTCCGTGAACGGCTCTCCTACCTCGAAATTCAGGCTCCGGAGATTGCTAATTAAGCTTCGTGCTGCACCGGTTCGCCATAAAGTCCCACTCCACAACTCTCTCAGGTTTCGGAGACCTCCCGTTTCCCCCTGAGGGTCTGATTCTCCACCAACGTAGCTCAAGCCCCCTCCCAGTATGACTCCCGGTTTGAAGGGCTCTCCTGCTCGAGAGCCTCGCTATGGCCTCCATTGTGAATGAATCAGGCCTTTGGTAGGGCCTCCCCACAGGACCTGAACCGAGGTTCCGTGAAGGCTTTGGTGGGGATTTCAGGTGTAATGCGCCCAACTTAAGGGGGCCTTCTATCCCGACTTCCAGAAAGGCGATTGCGCTACGATCCTATGAGGCGGCTCGAGACCGCTAAAACCGTCAGCTCCTACTACGCCGCCCCCAGACTCCGCTCTGTGGAAAGGATGGGCTTACAGCGGATGATTTCATGTCTGCACTCAGAGCGCGGAAACGAATCACTCAGGTTGGCAAGCCTGGTAAGGGCGCCTCACGCCGCAATCAACTTCCCATCCGCCCTGGTCAACCTGGGCGAACAGAGAGGGCAGATATTGTTACATCCCATTCATTCTCTGAAGTTCGACCTAGGTCCCTTACGCGTTCCTATCGAGCACCTCCGGCATGGTAAAGTATTCGAGTTCCACCACGAAAGCTGGATGCGCGGCCGGACGTACGGCCTGCTAGCGTGTTACTGCGCTGACTTCTGCGTCGCCGAGACCGAGGACATGGGGCCGGTGCTGGCTGCGACTGGCGGCGCTGCCGATTAGCCTGGAGAAGGGCGCCTACCAAGATGCGGCAAATACCGCTGGGCACATAGAAGCCTGAAACGCGGAAGGACGCCGATGCTGATGAATGCTGTTTGTTTCTCAGTCAGGCGAGACTGGAAAGGACCGCCCCTCGCTGGGAAGCTAGCGCTTTCACTGTGGCCATGGCTGGCGGTGTGGGGTCGTGTGAGATAGCTCCCTCGGGCGCAAACACCGGCCCACGCTTATTACATCATCTCTGATGGTGGGGGAGATGCCCTTCCTCCTCCCGGCCTCCGTTATGAAGACTCGGGATGCTGCCGCGGTCCTTGCTTTTGGGAAGCTCTCCACACTCGAGGCCTGTTCCCTGATGGAAGGTTCCGTAGAGCGAGCTGAGGCCCCCACCGAGCGGGTAGCCGTGTTTCGCACGACCGGCCTTGACCCGGGACGCCTCAGAAGCCTCGCGGGAACGCACAAACTCGCCTCAGTCGTCGTGGTCCTCGACTCGCCTTCAGGAGATCAAGGCCCTCTCGCCGACTTGATGAGCCTCCATCTGGAAGAGAAATCGAACTTCTCGCTCAGCGCGTATGGCATAGGTGATGACGACTACGAGGAACTTGTCAAAACCATGCTCGACGGCCTGCGGAGTCGTGGGCTTCGGAAGGTCAGGCTCCTCAGGCCGAAGGGGAACGAACTCCTTTCGGAGAAGGTACTGACCAGAGGGGCGTTGGATGTCGTCGCTTTCCCGTACCACGGAGGGATTGCATTGGGCCCAACCGTCTGGGTCCCTGATTCGGCGTCTATGCGCGAGAGCGGCACACACAAGCCGGTACCACGACCTGAGATCGCCCTGTCGCCGCGCCTGGCCCGGACCCTGTTGAACCTGAGCGGTCTGAAACCAGGACAGACAGTACTCGACCCTTTCTGTGGCTCGGGGACTGTACTCGTAGAAGCCCTCAAACAGTCTCTCCGGTGCCTGGGGCTCGACTCGAGGGCGAGCCGCGTCCTAGAGGCACGTGAGAACCTACGGTGGGCAATCGGCGGGGTCACGGACATGGGATTCGATGTCAGGAAGGGGGACGCCAGGGAGCTACCCAGGATTCTCCGAGGTACGAAGGTGGACGCCATCGTGACCGAGCCGCTGTTGCTCCCGAGCTTGACCGCCAGACCGAAGACCTCGACTGCAGAGGCGCTGATCCGCGAACCAGCAGGGGTATACAACGACGCCCTCGCCTCCATGGCCGACTCGATTCAACCCTATGGTAGGATCGTGGTGGTTGTCCCGGTGATCGAGACGATGGATGGGGATGAGGTCACTCTCACGCTGGACGGCAGGAGGCTGGGTCTCCGACTGTACCAGCCCGGACCCGTAGGCTTCGAGTACCCCGTGAGGCTGTCGTTCGAAAGCACGAGGTGGGTGAAGAGGGCGGTCTACGTCTTCGAGCCCCGAGACTGAGTTGTTTCGATGACTGCCGCGGCCTTCCTAAGGACCCCGGAGAGGACGTTGAGTTGGGCGTCAGTCATCTCGGATGTCGCCGCTATCCTCTTTCCAACCTCCATCATGCTGTCTGCTTTGTGCTCTGCCATCTTTGACGCCGCCGCAAGCTCTGAAAGGCTCTTCGCGAATACTTCCCTGGCTCTGCGACCCTGAAGCGGGCGGCTCTCAGTCCCGCGGGAAGCGAGGTAGAGCGTTATCGCGGCGGCATGGCCTATGTTGAGTGACCTGTACCGCTGGCCGGTGTCTATGGTGGTAGTCACATCGCACATCCTGATCTCCTCGTTGGTCAGTCCTGTAGTGTCCCTTCCGAAGATAAGCGAGGAGGTGGAAGCGGACGAAAGGATGCCATGCAGCCGGTCCGTGCTCACCATTCTGCGTATGACATTGGACCTCTTGGAAGCCCTGACCGCAGTGGTCGCCACCAGCAGCTCGTTCTCCTCTCTCACCTTTTCGAAGGTGGTCACTACGGCCCTGTCGAGGACTTCAGAGGCATGCGAGGCATAGATAGAGGCCACCGAGAGGTCAGCGATGGGATTGACCAGGTAGAGTCTTCCTACTCCGAAATTCTTAACGAGCCTGGCCACGTGTCCTACGTTGACCGGGCCCCTGGGCTCGACCATGGTGACTGAGACCCCCCTAGGTAGCATACTGCTGCCCCGCCGCCGGGGGATAAATCCGTCACTCGTTGCATAGATTGAAGACCTCCTCTGGTCCGAGCGAAAACACCCGCCTCCGACCGTAGCCTGGACCATCCATGCCAAGCTCCGCAAGCGCGGAGTCCACCTGCCTCCTTCTGAGCGTGAAGAGTTTGATTATCCTGGACGCTTTTCTCTCCGAGAGCCTTCGTCTCGGCACGATGGCGACAACCACGGATCCGACCTTGGGGCGAGGCAAAAAAGCCTCGCTCGCAACGTACTCGAGGATTCTGATGTCGAATGCCAGCTGCGCCAGGGCAGAGACCCCCCTGTAGTCCCGACTACCAGGTGGAGCGGTCAACTTCTCGACGAAGTCTCTTTGCAACATCACTACAGCCCTGTCGAACTCCATGGTGCAGAGCCACTTGACGAAGGCAGAGGACTCTGAGTATGGGAGGCTGGCGACCAGCACGTCGAACTCCGGCCTTTCGGCGAACGCGTCTCCCAGTCGGACATCTGCTTCTGTGCCTTTCAAAGCCTCTAACGTCTCATCGAAGTTCTCCCTGTCCACCTCATAGGCCAAAAGCGACGCCCCTTTCACCGCGAGGAGCCTTGTGATGGCTCCCTTACCAGTGCCGATTTCTAGCACCCGTTCGCCTCTGTCGATATCTGCATATTCGACCATCCTGTGTGCCACCCCTCCATCGGTGAGATAGTGCTGACCGAGCCTATGCCGTTTCATCTACTTCTTGACATATGGCCTCCGCTCTTCACCTGAATTACAACTTTCCGGTTCTCCGTCACTTGCAAGGGTGAGCTAGGTCGGCCTAGTGAATGACTTCCGTCTATGGACTCGTAGATATACCCCAGTGACTGTCACCGCCACGTCTACCACACCGATACCACACCGATAACAGCGAAGTCTACGATTAACAAGAAGATTGAGCCGCAGACGGGGTCTGATTGCGGTGTTCCGCAAGAATGCAACCCCAATTCAAAACAGTTCCCAATGGCTGCGTAGATTGAAAGGAGAATCAAGGGAACGCCTCCCGCCGTGAGTGCTGAACCAAACACCGCCCGCCTGATTCCTCTTATTCTAACAGGGTGAGTATGAAGATGATTTCCGAAGATGACCATCCAAATTCCTAGCAACCCCAAGGCGAACCCGCCCAAATACAATGGATGGGTAATCACGAGCAGGCCGTTCGGCTGAACAGACTTGACCCTGTACTCCTCAAGCAGGAAAGAGGCCAAGAATGATGCGATACCACGAATCAGAACTAGCAGGGAGACTGTCACGCTGGCTCGGCCATTCATCATGAATCCATTTCGTATGTAGGATTTGGAGTCAGCCAAGTATGCGTATCGGCGACCACAGATTTGACCCAGCAAGCCGGTCTCAAATTCGTATGACAGCCAAGCACGTTGGGCAGAAATCCAACCAGTACAGAAGGGTAACAGTGTGCCCTAATGGCCGTCCCACTGTGATTAAGACCTCAGGAGATTCCAACAACGCAGGGTCCGGTTCCGTCTGACGGGTCGCAAGACACCTTGGTTCCGTTGGGAAATGTCGTGATGATTGTTCCATTCTGAAACCACCTAGCAATAGAACCTTGCGGTGCCCCGCTCACGCAAAGGGAGGAACCGTTCGAATAGTTGTAGCACCCGTGTTCGTCAAGATACACCTGGGTATATGCACAAGTCTGGATTGTCTCGGTCGTCCCGTTCAGGATTGCTTGTGTCTAGCCTGGAGAGGCACAGTACACCCCGGATGGTTGCGCGTAGATGGGGAAGTAGGCTCCGACAACGACAGTCAGTATTGCGACGCCGAACAGGGCGGCAATCGCTCCCGCTCCGATTTCCTTCTTGTAATCAAGTATTGCATTCATTCTTCCACGGCGGATTGGTTGTCGAAAGGGGGAGATGATACTAGGGTTTAGGCAACCACGAACATTCGCATTTCTAATTTTAGGATGATAACATGTGTGGATATGACTGGTTTGGCATGGCCGAGACGCAGGGGACCGATTCAAATGTTGCCCGGGACGGGGACGTGTCAAGGGGCACGACGCTTAGAGTGTACAAGTTCATATTCAAAGAAGGGAGAGCAGTCAGAACCATGAAGTTCGGCGGGCACTTGGGCTCAGCTCGCCTTCCGTTGTACTGTACCACATTGCCAAACTACTTCAAGCGGGTCTGATCAACGAATCGGAGAACGGCTACTCGGCTGACAAAGCGGTATTCGGGAACCCCATCAGAGTTAGGAGAGTCGTACTACCCTTCCAAATCACCTACGCCGTCCTTTTCGCCGTTGCCTTCGCTGTTCTTCTGATGGTATTGAGACCTCCAGACCTGACTTCGACGTACGTGTTCAGTCTCGCGATAATCTGAGTGGGCCTTGTCGCATCGCTTTATGAAAGTCTCAAGGCAGTAAGGGGACTCTGAAAGGCCGAATTTCAACCCAGCACGCTGTTTTTAAGTCCCGGTGACCGCGCCCTACCAACCCTCTATCTATTGTAGGCTGAGAGGTTAACTGCCGCAGAATTTTCCAGAAAGAATAACAGCAGTTAACATGGGAGACAGGTTGCCTACTAGCGCTACTACATGTGGGGGAGCGTGCCTGTGTGTATGCAGGGTTCCTTGCGCCTCCGCCGGGAATACCTCATCCTAGAGCTTGGCCGAGGCCATTCCACCAAGACCGTGGGACTGCGAGAGGGGGCGGATCTGGGAGACTGAAGCTCAGGCGGGTTGTGGCGTCAGCTGCAAGTGTCACTGTAGAGGTGGCGCTGTAGCCGTTGAAGGACGCGGTGATGATATAGGTCCCAGGCATCAAGGTGTGGCCTGAGCTGTATCCGCCGGTGCTGTTCGTCTTGAATTCCCTGAAGAACCCGCTCTGCTGTGTGATTGTTATGTTGGCGAAGGGCGCCGGGGACCCATTGTAGGACACTTCGATGGTGAGCGCGGCCATGAAGGTGAGGGTCACCTTGGTCTGGCCGCAGGCACTGACGCTCACCAGCTCGCTGTGGTATATCTTCCCTGTATACCCGTTGTACGCGGTGACGTTGTAGGTTCCTGGCTGCAGGATGTAGCCCGTGCTGAACAGACCGGTGGTCGTATTCGCGGAATACATCTTCGCACCGTTGCCGTAGACAGTGATGTTGGCGTCCATGGGGAGGCCTCCGTCTGGGTTGAGCACTTCGCCTGTTATCTCCCCTGTCCCGTTGGTGCAGCTCTCAATCTTCAGGGTGAACGATGTGGTGTTGGTTACCGGCGGGAGGTAGTAGCCCGGCGGGGGCGCACCTGACTCGTTCACCGTCACAGTGTAGGTCCCCGGAGCGACGCCGGACGGGATGGTGATGTTGAAGTTTGACAGGCGAGCGGCAGGGTTCGGGGTGAACGTGGAGATCGCCCCTGGGGGCAGGCCGGT
>JAFMAA010000012.1 GCA_029785235.1 Nitrososphaerota archaeon
AAGGCTGCGCTTGTCGATCTTCGCAAGATTTCTGGCTCAGCGGAGAGGATATCCCCCCTACTCACCAACGGCGCAGGCGCTGAATTGACCTCTGAGAAAGCCACACTTACATTTACTCTGAAGGGAGATTTTGGTATCGAGGACGGGGTGGTCGACGAGAGTGACAAGAAATCAGGGAACAACATGACGTACGTGCCCCCAGGCTTTGTGAGCAAAGAGGTAGATCCAGGAAGTGCCAATGGGAACGTCGTCCTGACCGACACGCTCACCGAGCATGGCGTCATCCCTCGGATCAAGCTGGAGTTCAAGAACGGGAAGGTGGAGTCCTGGGAGTCACCCTCCCGAACGGTGGTGAGACGCATGCTCGAGTCGGTCTCTCCTGACCAGAGACAGCTGAAGCTCATGCTCATTGGACTGAACCCGGAGATGCCCTACGGGATGGGCCAGGACAGATTCGTCGAAGGTTCGATAACCCTCGGAGGGTTCGGGTTCAGAGGACTTGTGAAGAATGGCTCGCTCAAGGCCTCCGGGAGAGCAGCGGTGGCCAGAGGAAAGCTGACGCCTTAGTCCGCATTCTACGTGAAGAGCTCGATATAGAACCTCAGAAACTCATCCATGGCCTTGACATGGACTCCGGTGTTGGCGAATTTCGACTTCAACCCCCCGGCTTTGGTTGAGTCCTTCCGAGCCCTCCGTGTGGGGGGTTGTCGGGGGCATCTGAGGGCTCCCGCCTTGTGCACACCCCCAGTAAGGTGCCGTCAGGTGACGGCGTAAAGGCTATAGGGTGTTTGCAGCGATTCCTTCGGGGGATAAATGGCCCTAGTTGATGCGGGATCCGTCGGCAGGCCGTTCTGGCTGAGCTTGTTGCATCGCCTGATTGTCAGGCCACTCACACCCACGGAACTCGCTTCTCTGGAACACAAACATCTCAGCTCAGTGAGCCGGGAGCTTAGCAGGCTGCGGCGTGAAGGCCTGGTCGAGTGCGCTGAGGTTGTGAGCAGACAGAAGTTCTACAAGCCAACACAAGAAGGATACATACTGGCCTATGCGAGCCTTAGGCAGGGCAGGTAGCAGGCAGGCCCGCCTCCGAGTCTTGTGAAGTGGGCAGGGAACTAAAGCGAAGGTCTGATTGGCCGCTCTCAATCACGGCGGTGGCCACGTCGAGTACATAGGGCTCAGGAAGCGGGATCTGCGTTCGTTCGAAGATGTGATAGTGCAAGGGCTAGGGCACTTCGAGCGGGTGACCTACCTCGACGAGCCAGCTATCTCACAACTGAGGTCCCTGCGCCAGATAGGTGTCTGGACCGTGTTCTCCCTCCTGCGCGCCCTGGGGCGCGCTCCTGTCAACATCCATGTGGCGGTCGCAGGCGGGAATGTGGTCGGCACCGCATCGGAAGTTCTCCTCGATGAGTCCGGCTACATATTCGGTGTTGCCACCGATGTGGCGATGCGCAATCGCGGCGTCGCGACGAATCTCTTGCAGAGGATTCACGCAGATGTGGAGAAGAAGGGAAAGACGTGGACTGCGCTGGACGTCGAGTCAGACAATGCGGTCGCCGTCGGAGTCTACAAGAGGCTTGGGTATGAGGAGGCCGCTAGGTTCGCTTGGTACGTTGGGCCGTTGCCGAGGACGGCCCCTGGCCGCGGGCAGGTTGCCCTAGTGAAGCGGAACCAGTTGGGCAAAACGGCTGCTTGGGTACGAGGAAGTATCCCCCCATCTGTGGCGGTTCCGCTCCCTCCGTCTGGGAAGAGGCTCACACATCTGGAACTCCTCGTGCGGGCGCCAGGGTCCAGGGATGTGACATGGGAGATCGAGCAGTCAGGGCAGAAGGCAGTGGTCAGAGGCATATACACTTCGATGGTGAAGACAGGGTATATCTTTCCAGTAACCGGTGACCGTTCTGTCACGAAAGATGAAATCGCTGCGGTCATCGAATCCTCCTCCGAGTGGATACGATCTCTCGGAGGCTCGAGAATGGTTGTTGTGACTCCGAGCCCATCGCTTGGGTGGAATCAAGCACTGACAGAGCTAGATATTCCATGCGAGGCGCTCACCATACTGATGGTCCGAAAGGTGGGCCCCAGTCACTAGAGCTTGGTCAGGGACTTCACACAGACCTGGTTGTATTCACAGGCCCTGCACTTCCCTATGCTCCGGCTCGATGTCGGTTCCCTATACCCTGTCCAGTAACCCCGTTTCGCTTCCACCGCGGCTTCGGCAAGGTCTCTCTCGTGCCTGAGTATGTGGACCTTCATCGAGCCCCGATGCGCCTCTTCGAGTTCTTCTACCGTTCCATCCATCAGCGCTCCCGACACCTTTGCGGCCCAATCCCTCTTCTCTCCATCGTCCAGCGCCCCAGACCTCAGCCTTACCACCGCCAGCCTCAGCCTCGAGCAGTCAAACCCCATGCAGTCTAGCAGGAGGCCATAGATCCTTGCCTGGTTTTCCTGGTCGCTCCACAACGGAGCCGGGTCACCCTTAGTCGTCTTGAGTTCCACCAGCCAGAGTGGTCTCCCCTCCGACCATATCATGTGGTCGGGCATCCCGACCAATCGGAGACCGCCGACTGCCCCCCAAAGCCCGAGGACGGCATAGTTAGGCCCCTTCCCACCCACTAGTCTTGCGAAGTCTTCGGGGGTGATTTCTTCGGTTGGCATTAGCTCGTCGTGGAGTTCTGTCCCCGCTTCCTTCGCTGCAGTGGGCACCTCTCCGAGGGCAAATTCGTTCTCTACCTTGTATTCGCAATAGAACTGACCTGAGAGCGTTGCTACCCCCACGATTCCCGCGCCATGACGGAACTCTGGCTTGATGGAGCGCATGAACTCCTTCTCCCGCTCCCATAGCCCAACCCAGAACGGGTCCAATCAGAAAGGATGCACCGTTTCAATATGTAACGGTTGCCTGACGGTTTCACTCGTTGGGTGGTGTGTGGTATTCCTGCCGAAGTCACGAAGCTAGCGGAAGGACAGAAGGCCGAGGCGTTCACGCCTGGGGTGAACGGGACGCAGAAGACCGACTACATGGGACCATACCCGCCAAACAGCCACGAGGTGCATCACTACTACTTCGGGGTCTACGCGCTTGTGAAGGAGATGAAGCTAGAACCAAGTCTCGGCCGACCTGAACTGCTGCGTGCGATTGCCGGCTCCATACTGGAACAGGCGCGTCTAGTAGGCACCTACGAGTGGTAGAGAATGCCCCGCTCCTGGGAAGCTGGAGCGACAGGACACCGTGTCACGTGCTCATTCACCACCTAGAATCTGATACCTCACCCTTGGGTAGGCAACAACGTCGGCCAACACTTCAGGTGCTTCAGAGGAAACAGGTGAAGAGCGAGCGGTCGGGTGTGGCTTCAGAAGAAGTTGCTTCTCTCGGACAGCGGTGCACGGCTTTCCACGCTTGTCACGGGTGACGCGACTCGACTCCACGCATTCGGCTGACAGCTCTTCCTCCGGCACGAGCTTTCTAAGCTCCTTCGCGTATTCTTGCACTAGGCCAGCCGTTACCCCGGCTATCTTTGCCAGCTCTGCCGCAGTGACCTTCGATTTCATGCGGTTATCGATGGCGGTCGTGTGTATAAGCGACGGCTGTTTGCTCTCCTATGTGCGGTGAGGGGCAACGCCGAAAGTAAACTGACGCGAGAGACCGTTCCGGGGTTCCCGGCTTACTCCGGCTGTTTCCCGCCACAGGAGTAAAGGCGCACAGGGAACAGATGATGTGACACACCGTCCATTCATATATTTGGACGACCTTCTTGGCCAGGGCCAGGTCCGAGTTCAGACTCATACGACCGTCGTATTGTTGGCATCGAATGCTCTGGAGCGATGGATGCCGAGCAATGTTGAAAGGCTGAGCCTGTGGCTGACGAGCTATGGCGAAGCCTATACTGGTCACCGGTGGGAGTTCTGGGATAGGGAAGGCCACCACAGAGTCGCTCTCCGCTGCTGGATGCATGGTGTATCCTACCGTTCGTACCGAGGAGGACTTCGCCGCTCTCATGAAGCTTCCAAGGGTCCACCCATTGATGATGGACTTGACAGACAAAGAAGAGGTGAAACGGGGGATCGCTCAGATAGTGCAGGCGGGAGAAGGACTCTATGGGGTCGTAAACAACGCGGCCGTGATTGACGTCTGGCCCCTCGTTGAGCTTGAAGATGATGAGCTGAGGCAGAGCCTCGAAGTGAACTTATTGGGGACGCATAGGATCATCCGCGAGTCGGCGTCGTTCTTGGCCAGGGCTCACGGCAGGATTGTGAACGTAAGCTCCTTGGAGGGACTGGTCTCGACAAAGCTCGCAGGACCTTATGAAGCAAGTAAGTTCGCACTGGAAGCTTACTCTGACAACCTTCGAAGAGAGTTAAGGCCCTATGGAGTCACCGTGACGGTCGTTGAACCGGGTGGTTTCAGGACAAACTATGCGAAATCGACCGCGAAGGTCCTCGAAAGGCGCGCGAGAACCATGAAACCTGCGCTCATGAAGAAAGAAGCAGAAGAGGTGGCAGCGACTTGGAAGGATGAGGTTTCGGACGTCGAAAGACGCGCTCAGCCTTCCCTGGTCGCGGAAGCGATTAGGGAGGCGCTCCTGACGGAGGAGCCCAGGAATAGATACGTCGTCACGTCGAACACGGCTGAGTTCCGTTGGGCCATGGAGAAACTCGCCTCCAGGCTCGTCGAAGTAAACCGGGGATCAACCTATGCCCTCTCTAGGGAAGAGTTGGCCACCCTCGTTGACGAGGCATGGACTAAGGGGAGCAGGAGTTGAAGCGTTCTCTCGTCGACTCGCCTCTAAGAGATGATGTGGATCCTACTATGACGTGGATCGTAGCGTCGGTGTCCTAGCTCAAGCCGTTCGGATCGGTCTGGTACCTCAGCTGAGAGGTGTTAGCGCATCCAGGAAGTACCCTGGAAACAGTTCTCTATGTGTCCTGATGAAACGGGTGAAGTTGGAGTCGAGGACGTAGGTGACGGCGTGGTCTGCTTCGCTCCTCACGCTCCTGCCATAGGTCTGAACAAGCCTCAAGGCTGTCTGCCAGTCGTACCACCCAGGGTCCTTCTCCAGCTTTACCCTCGTCCTCCTCTCCGAGAGGTCCGGGAAAGGTACTTTCACGAGGATTTGGAACCTTGATAGGTCGTCCTTCAGGTCAACCCCTTGGTAAAGGCTGGGAGAAATCAGAACCGATTCGTCCCTATCCCCATGGGCCCGCAGGAGTGCAGACCTCGAAGAGACGTTTTCTGTGCTGGAGAGCCTCGCCCTGTTGTGCTCTGAAACGTGGTCCATGATGTACCTCGTTTGCTGATAGGACGTAGTGTGGATGATCCCTCTTTCCCCCGCGTGGCGGGACATCACTTCGTCCACCGCCTCCGCTATTGCTCCCATGGATGCCTCCATGGTAGTTCTGCTCAGTTGGGCAGCATTGAGTGCGTGGATGGGCCTGTTTTCTACAGGGAAAGCGGAGCCTTCCACGCTCACGAAGGTCGCTTCGTCTTCGGGGATACCGAGGGCCCTGCAGAAGACCTCCTTGGAGAAGACCGTTGCCGACATGAGGAGCACCGTGTCCGCCGAGTCGAAGAGTCTGGATGTGTATGCACTGACGTCCAGCGGCTGGAAGACAACCTCCTCGACCGTAGGATCGCCCTTGGCCGTTAAAGACATCCTTACGCCGTTGACAACCCAGTTTGATGGGTGGGTCTTGAGCTCTTCAGCGAACCCGTTCAGCGACTCTAGTGCTTCCTTGCATGAGGCAATCCTGTCCTGCATCTCCCCGTCCTTCTGGTTCGCGTCGATGAAGCTTTCCAACGTCCTCTTGGCGTCGCCGAGGGGCCGTGCCCATGCGCCAGCGTCCTGGAGGCCCATGTCTGGGATGACAGGAGTAGAGTCTCCTTCCGAAGAGTAGCTCCCCAGTGTTGACCTCCTTAGTGAGTAGGACGCGAACCCGACCATCTGCCTCTCCAGGTCGTGAGCTTCGTCGCATACTAGGAGTCTCCTATGTTGAACGTCGTCGGTATAGGTCAGCTCTGAGAGGAAGAACGGATAATTGGCCACCATGACCGGAGCCCTGAACGCGTCCCACTTCTGCTCGTAGTAGGGACAAAGCTTTCCGTCCTCAAGGCGCCTGCATTTCGAATTCTTGCCGCAAGCACCCCTCGCATGCTCGTCATACTCCTCGAGGGTCAAGAAGTGCGGGCATTCGGAGAGGGTCCAGTCCGCCTCGCACCTTCCCTTACTGCAGGGTGGATAGTTCCCCCTGCCGGTAGGTACCAGACATGTGAAATTCGATTTCCCCGTCACCACGGGAAAGTCGAAGTCGGCTGAGTATTGTGACTGGAGCTGCTTAGTTGATGTAAGGAGATATGCGGAGCCCAAGTGGCGGCAGAGGGCCGCTGCTATTGCGGACTTTCCAAACCCGACCGGAGCCTCAAGAATGACATATTTCTTCGATTGGGAGAGCGCCGCCTCTACGTGGGCCAGGACTTCTTCCTGCGACGGCCGCGGTGTGAGGAAGGGAAAACTGTCGAGCAGTTTCCGCTTCGGGGCGTCGCGACCCAGGGTGAACCCGCAGTTAGTGCAGGTCACCGCTGACGTACCTGTACTAGACCTGACTCTGGAACCGCATGAAGGACAGAACTTCAACGAGCAGGATTCGTCGACTGAGAGATGGTATAAACTTCAAACCGCGTCACCCTTTGACGTGGAAGGTCATGGCCCAGGCGGGGTAGGATAGTTTCGTTTCACGCTGTCGCAGTGCAAAACAAGCTCTCCATAAGGGACGGACATGAAATGGGGGTTGCTTCAGCGCCTACGGACTGGGCATTGGTTCCTGATGGCGGCTGCCACGGTCGAGTACCACGTACCAGAAGGCCGTGCCGTAGATCATCGTCGCGTGCTGAACTCTCCTACTCTCTTCAACACAGTCAGGGCTCTGAGGGTTATCATTTTGCTCGGGCGGCCTGCACGCTCCAGAGAAAACGGGGTGTAGTACTTCTCGTATTTGGACCGCCAACGGGGCCACCTCTCGTCATAGAAGTCTGGATGAACGGCGTCCAGCCCCCACGTCCCATCCCCCCTGCGCGTCTTTCTCAGGCGGGAGAGTGCAGGCTTCAGGCGGCTTTCGTCGCCGTACCCGAGGGCGGTCATGAATTCGAGGCCAACGAGGATGTCATAGTAATAGTGATATGGGAAATGCAAACGAAACCAAGGGTCGTAGCGGCTTCCCTGCCGGTAAAGGCTGCGCTCGAGGAAGAACTCCGCCCCTTTTTCGACGGCTGCCTTCATGCCTCTGGTCCACTCTTGTCGTGGGTACGCGGCGAAGGCGCTCATGCCTTCCCATGCGTCAATCGTTCCCGTGGATGAAGGAAAACAGTGCCAGCCACCGTCGGCCTTCTGTGTTTTTGCGAGGAGGTCCAAGGCGCTCTTCACTCTTGGCTCATCAGTGTATCCGAACTTGATTAGCGCCCTGGCTGTGTTCCCCACCAGACAGTGTTCGCTGTTCTTGGCGCCAGGAGTATCGAAGCCGCCATCAGGCCTCGCATAGGTGTCCATCCAGAGCGAACACGCTTTGGCTATTCGCGGGTCGTCCCTCGTAACTCCCAAGTCAGAGAGTAGCAGTAGCATCCAGTTTGTGGAGACATACTTCGGTCTGTAGAGGTCTTCTTCTTTGCGCAACCAGTTACCGCCTGCCTTCTGCTTCGTGAGAATGTCCTTGACCCAGCCCCTTGTTGTGATGTCACGCTTTGCATTTTCAAGCTCGCGCCTTCCCGCCCCTTCAGCGAGGTCCCTCAGCGCAAGGTATCGGACTGCAGGCTGCGAAGGCTCGAGGAGCCAGTCAAAGACGTGTTCCGTGGCTGCTGGCCAGAGAGCCCAGAATAATAGGCTAAGCCCCAGATAGAACGGTGCCCGCCCTACTCGCTCGTCGTTAGGGCAGAGTCTGCGCTGGGCTGACCTGGATGTGGTCTTCCCTCGATTCAGAAAGCCGCCCTGTTCGGCTGACGAGAAGGCATTGGTGCAACACTGCTCCAAAGATGGCCCAGCGAGGGTCAGCCTGTCCTCCGAGACGGTGCTGTGACCCTGAGCTCTTGATGCGACCGACGAGAATGCACCAGGCCATCGCATGTGGGGCGTGCAACCTAAATAGCTGGAGATGTGTTTTTTGAGTATGACGTCGATTGCTTTCGTCAAGCGAGTAGAGTCCGGTCACGAGGAGGCGGTGCTGAGGCTGAAGGAAACGCTCAAGGCTAACGGGTGGGGAGTCCTCACTGACATCGACCTAAAGACGACGCTCAAGGAGAGAACCGGCGCAGATGTGGAGAAGTACAACATACTCGATGTGTGCAACCCCAAGCTCGCTAGCGAAGGCCTGGCAGCATCGAAAGAGGCGGGCCTAGTGCTCCCCTGTAAGATTGTGGTCTATGATGAAGGGCAGGAGACATACATCAGCCTATACTTGCCCACCAAACAACTGCCTGAGGAGTTGCGGAAGATGGTAGCGCTTGAGAAGATTGCCGAAGAGGCAGAGGCGTCCTTGAAAGCGCTGGTGCAAGGTGTCTAAGACTAGCACGCACTGACGGGACTGGTTCCACGCCTGGGAACGATCAGATTGTTGCCCTGAAAGGAAACATATGATGTAGAAACTCGAGTACCCCCGCTGTCACCACCTGTTCAGAGTCGTCGCGGAGAGTAAGAAGCTGATCGAGGACGAAAAGGTCGAGGATTTCAAGGACGACCTCGCCTACGAATACCGATTCAAGTGCACCACTATGGGCGTGAGTGGACAGAATTCAGAGAGAAGGAACGCGTTGCAAAGAGCTAGACGCGGCGGCGGCGGATGACACCAGAACTCGGTGGGCTACTTGAACGAGATCCGATAGGCTTCCTGCCCATGCTCCGGATACTCTTTGGTTTTGGCGATGGTTTCTTGGAGATCTATAGTGGCATTCAGGGCATGATCGGCACCCAGTACGTGACCCATCCTGATGTTGCAGAGTGTCTCTCCCTTCGAGGCTGCTTCAGCCATTCTCTTTGCACCTACCACTGCGTGACCGATGATGGTGAAGTCTCCTGCAATCTCTTCCAGCGCGCAGCGTCCCGAGTCAAGCCCCAGGGCTAGCCCCACGTGGGCAGGCAGATTCCTCGCGTTCTTTCTGTGCTCCGGGAAGATTTCTCCTTCGAAGGTTTCGTGAGCGCGCCTGCAGAAGCTCATAACCTCATCGAGGAACTTTGAGGGCTTAGACCCATAGAGCCAGTAGACTATGAAGCCGTCTCCAGTGAACTTGTCAAACCAGCCAGAGTTTTCCCGTGCGACCTTCTTCATCCGCTCTGTGAACGATGTAGTAATCATAGCGTATTCCCTCGAGGATATCGCTTCTCTCATCAGGTGGGTCGACCCTCTTATGTCTCCAATTACTACGTGTATCCCTGTCTGGTCCCCCGCCCCCAGCAGCCGGGCGAGTTCGCCTCTGGAGATGGCCTCTTCCCAGTTGGGAGGCGCGTGCATGTCAAGCTTCTTGAGCGTCTCGTCTCCTTTCAGGTTAGGTTTCGTCCTCATTGGCCTCGCCGTCACACCGCCTGTGTCTTATAACTCACCTGTGTCCCTTTCCTTCTTCCCAGACACCATACTGGCGCTTGTGGGGCAGACCCCCGCACAGAAGACCGGAATCCACATCGACGGGCAGAACAAGTAGCTCGCCGTCCTGAAAGCGGCACGAACCAACTCCGAGGGAACGCCCAACTGAGGTCATCCCATAGAGGAATAGAACTCGCGTCGATCTTGCTTGATCTGCCATGTGGTTATGTCACTCGTGTTAATACATTCACCGCGGGCCAGAAGTCTGCTATGGTAACGCACCTGATTCCCGCTCTTTCGCACATCGTCGCTAGTTCCGAACCTTCGATGGCGAAGCTCGCATCGGCCTTTTCGACTGCCGGTAGGTCGGAGGCGCCGTCCCCAACAAAGAGCACCTTGAAGCCTTTCTGTTTGTGCCAGCGCACAGCATCCTCCTTCAAGTTGACTACATCCGTTGTACGTGGTGAGGGGAAAGTGAGGGTGATGCGACCTTCTTCCAGCTCTGCTTTCGGTGAGTAGACTTGAACTGTTGCTCCGTTCCGCACGTTATGCATCACGTGTTCGATGCAGAAGTCGAGGCCGTAGCTGGCGACAATCACTGGGGCACCCGCGAGCGCGGCAGCTGCCAGTAGGTCTTCGAAGCCCCGCCTGACGTGCGCGTGTTCTTCCACCAGGTTCAGGATTGAGGCCGTCGTGGCACGCGCCACGTGGGAGTACTGACGACGGAGGCACTCCTCAAAGGAGAACTCGCCGCGTACATATTGCTCGTGATAGCGCATCCAGTCACCGTTTGAGAATGTTGCTAGAACCAGCTGTCCCGTGTCCACGTCGATGATCGTCCCGTCGAAGTCGCAGACAACTGCCCACTTGGACCCCTTCACAAGGGGGTCGGCCTGCTGGTGGGAATTCATGTGTTCTGGTATCCATCAGCTGACATAAACGCGTCGAAATGACTGCCTCGCCATCCAGAGTTCTCTGAAGTTGTGGACAAGGAGACAATGGTGACTTGTCCTGTCGATGACCGTCTGTGCTCCAGCATTAGAAACCCTTTCATTCACCAGAGAAAGAAAGAGCGTCGAATGGTCAACATCGAGAGATTGAGGATATCAGGCTATAGAAATGACCAGGTGCCCAACTCGTTTTTCAGACAGGCTGGAGGTAGCGACCATCTTGCCATAGTCCTTCCTGGGCTTAGCTACAGATGCAACCAGCCGCTCCTGTGGTATCCGACCAGAGCGCTCCTTTCCTCTGGGGCAGATGTCCTTTGGGTAGAATATGCCTACGATCTGCAACCCGATTGGGTGGTAGCTGACGACCAAGTTCAAAGAGATTGGCTGTTTGATGATGTAGTCGCGGCAACCAGGTCGGCTATGGAGACCAAATATGAACGCGTCACACTCGTTGGTAAATCGATGGGGACGATTGCCCTTGGGCACGTACTGAGGACGGAAAAAATTCCGGACAGGAGGAAGGCTGTGTGGCTAACGCCGGTGCTAGATGATCCCGCACTCCGACGTCAGCTTGTAGAGTCCAACCTGCCATCTCTCATCGTGATTGGCTCGAAAGACAACTACTACGACGGGTCGTTCTTGGAAAGGCTCCAAAGTAAAAAGTCATTCGAGGTGGAAGTGATCAAAGGGGCAGACCATATCCTGGAAACAGACGAGGGCACTTTGGCTTCGATTGATATCATGAGACAGGTCATGAATTCGTTTCAGCGTTTCATCTCAGAGTGGGACCCTTGATATGCATGTGGACTTCCTGGCTAGGTCTCTTTTGCGCATAGACAAGTAGAGACTCAAGGCATCTGCCGAATGTCATGCTGTGTCTTTCTAAAGCAGCATAGGCCACAGCCCAGTCGGCCAGAGGGCAACATCATGCTGGCCTAGGGGCACCTTCCCCGCGCTGGATTTATATCGAGCACGAGTTCCGATTAGTTATGAGCAACAGGCTCGGCTTGACGGTTACAAGCCTAGCGTTTGCCATTCTCCTCGTTGCGTCATCTGTCGTCGCTGCTCAGCCCAGCAATGGATTTGCCGCATACAAGATCGAGGCCGTCAGCCCTACAGGCCAGCACTCCTTCATCATAAACGAGACCGTCGGGCCTGCTTCGAAAGCAGGTTTCTCTGATCTCGTCCTTGAACTGATAAACGGCCAGCAGAACCTCACGTACTCGAAGCTTATCAACTCGACCACGGGTGTCTTCCCGTATCTCTCGTCGATTTCCACCCAGGCGCTTCATTACGCCAACGGCACCAGCCTGGGAATCAGCGCGAATTTCACGGTTGTCGGGGCGAAGGCAGTTGCCTTCCACGGAGGCCAGTATACTTTGACAGAGTACGCCTTCTCTGTTTCGGGGGCATATGGAAACAAGAGCATTGATGCTAATGGGACGATTGATACCTTCCCGTCTTCTCTGATTTACTCGGCGAGTATTTTGTTGGGTAACGTCGGCGCGCAAGCGACGCTACAAGGCACAAACCTGCAACTGGTTCAGCCAACGGTTGGGAACCCCAGTGCCACCGCTGTTGGTGCCGGGATAGGGCTCGGAGGATTCGCTTTGGCGGCAGCTCTCTTTGTGCGCCGCAGAGAGAGGAAGGCCCAGGTCCAAACAGAGAAGCCTCCGTACTGGGTCGACTAGAGTGCGCTGATTTGAGCGGCCCGGTCATTGAATTCTCAGGAGCAGTCAAGCGCTATGGAGAGAAGAAGATAGGACCCATACAGTTCTCGGTAGGAAAAGGGGAGATATTCGGATTTCTGGGACCCAATGGGTCGGGTAAGACCACGTGCATTAGGATGCTTCTAGGGCTTGCTAGGCCGTCCATGGGATCGGTCAGACTCAAGGGAGAAAATCCAGTCGCCAGGCACATCCAGGCCCTCACGGGGGTTGGATACTCCCCGGAGCTTCCCAACATCCAAGCATTCTTGACTCCGAGACAAGTACTGGCGCTCGCAGCCGCAGAGGCCGGCCTGAAGGGAGCAAAGGGTGAAGCAGACCGGGTGCTAGAAGAAGTAGGCATCGTCGAGTATGGAGACAAGAAGGTCAGTAAGCTGAGCAAGGGAATGGTCCAGAGACTCAGTGTGGCCCAAGCCATGCTCGGCCGGCCAGATGTGATGATATTGGACGAACCAATGATCGGGCTGGATCCTGCAGGTACGGCTCATCTGAGAGAGGTATTCAGGAACTATGCCAGGGAAGGAGGCACTATTCTGATGTCATCCCATATGATGTCTGAAGTGGAAGACATTTGCTCAAGGATCGGGCTGATACACAACGGAAAGCTCATCTTCGAAGGCACTGCCAAGGAAATGATCAGGCGGATGCTTGGAGCCACTGAAGTCAGGGTCGAAGCGAAGAATCTTGCTGCTGACGCTATTGAGGCAGTTCGGAGAATCAAAGGCGTAGTCGGAGTGACGGCGATTCCAGAGGGGCTGGACGTAAAGGTGGACAGGGGGTACGAGATTAGGCCAGCTATTGCCAGGGCCGTCGTGGGCTCCGGGGCCGAGCTACTGAAGCTGGGCGAAGGGGAGAGGATGCTGGAGAAGGCATACGTCGTAGCTCTGAGGGGTGGTGGCGATAAGAGCGACTAGGATTTTCGCCTTCGCTGCATACGAAGTCAGAAGGGCGCTGGCGAAGAAGAAGGTGCTCGCCGTGGTTGCCTTCACGGTTCTCATCGACACGGTTCCATACTACATCCTATCGACTTCAGGGGCGTCCCTCATCCCCGCCGAATTGTACCCCTACCTTTGGACAGCTGGCGTCATAGCGCCCTTCGCGCTCTTCATCCAATTCATCGCCATTTTGATAGCCGCGGGCGCCATGTCTGAAGAGTATGAGGCTGGCACAGCAGAAATTCTGCTGGCAAAGCCTGTCAGTAGGACGGAGTTCATGATAGGCAAATTCCTCGGAGGGTACCTGCTTCTGGCCTTACTGATAGTGATGAACGCCGCGCTCAGCGTCCTCGCCGCTGACTGGGCGTTTGGACCCCAGGCTGGCCTGTGGACATTCCCCGGAGTTGCGCTGTTGGAAATTTATTCGACAGCGCTGTTCTTCACAGTGGCGTTCATGATAGGAGAGCTGGTCAGACGCTCCTCTCTGGCATACATTTTGTCCTCAGCGCTCATCGTATCAAGTCAGATAATTGGCACGTATCTCTCCATTGCCTATGAATTGACCGGGAGCAAGTTCTACGAGATGGTCCACACCTACCTTCCCACGACTGTCGCTGGCTCCTTGCCGATACAGTACGAGCAGAGTCTCCTCCCGGGGTCGGCTGGGAGGCTCTTCCAACTGATACTCGGGCCGCTGGGCGGTGTCCCCTCTGAATTCTCAGCGGCCTTCGTCATAGCCGCCTACACCGTGGTAGCGGGGTCCATCTCGCTAACTTATTTCAGGTGGGCAGATGTTTCGAAGCGGATAAGCTAGGCCAGTATGGGAAGCAGCTGTTCCTATGACGAGGCGGCATCTGGGGACCCGCCGAAGGCGCAGTAGACTAATCGCTGCTCAGGGGCCGGTCTGACGCGTAGCATGACAGGCCAAAGCTCAATAGGGAACCAGCGTCCGTTGGGTTTCGCTGCCCAAGTTGAGTCGGATATGCGTGATGACGTCCGACGCGCGTGCCTACTACGTCCTCGTGACGAGGTTGAGGAGAGCAGGACTCCCATTCTCAAGTCTCGTACCCGAATCCAACCTAAATGGATGCGAGGTGATTCTGACCACCGCGCTCGAGGCGAAGCAGTTCGGGGAAAAGGCCCTGGTGCTAGAAGTACTGGACGACAACCCGGGAGTCTTCAAGGGTCAAGTCCTTTCCCGCATGGGTGCCGTAGGGGACACCATCCTCGTTGGCGTCGATCCTGGGAAGAGGAACGGCCTGGCTGTCTTCTACGGCCAAAAGAGGCTTGCCCTCGGCACGTTCGAGTCGGCGACTTCTGTCTGCATGCGAATTGGCGCCTTCAGCAGAGGTATCCCCGAGAGTCGACTCTTAGTCAGGATTGGGAACGGGAACAGGTCAATGGCCATGAGGCTGGTCGAGCTGTTGAAGAGAGAAGTCCCACGAGCAACAATAGAGGTGGTGGACGAGTCAGGGACATCGACAGGTAGCTCAAAGCTCAGGGGAGTCCAACGGGACCAGGCTGCAGCGGCCAAGATTGCGTTCAGGAAGGGAGAAGTGGTCAGCTCGGCCCCGACCAGAATCCGCGACTGAGCGACTCGATTACGTCCGGGGAGAGGTCACCCTTGACGAGATCCCTCCTGAGCCAGGAAGGCATTGATTCTATGGTAGTTGGAGTGCCGAACCTCTCGTCTAGGAAGAACACCATCCCTTTTTTCCCGGGGTTTCTGATGTGTCTCCCCGCCGCTTGGAACGCTTTCCTGAGAGCCGGGAGACGGGAAAGCATCAGGTGTGAGTCTTGTTCCCCCGCTCTCTTCAGGCATTCGTACTCGGCATACATCGTGGGAGACGGGGGTGGGAGGGCCATGCCAACGACCACTATCGACCCCATAGTGCCTCCCTGGAAATCCTCTCCTTCAGAGAAACGTCCTCCTTGGACCGCGAAGAGGACGGAATCGTCTGCCGATATGAACGAGTCGAAGACTTCCGTGGCCTGGGCGTTCGAGAGTCCGGGAGTCTCGATCACCATGTTCCTGCCACCGATGTCATTAGACACTCCTTCGTAGATTGGACCGAGGACAGAATAGGAGGGGGCAAAGACCCCCACACCAGATTTAGTAGACCTTACGACCGCGGCCACCCTGTCCGAGATTCGTTCGTACATTTGAGGGGTCCGCTGTTTGTAACGCGTTGAAGTCCCGGTGTCGACGGCAGTCTTGACAGTGACTGCTGGTTTCTCCGCGACTTGGTACATCGCAACAGACTCTGGTCTGAGGCCCACAGACCTAGCAAAGACGTTGGACGGACTGACTGTGGCTGAGAGGAGTACGGTGCTCCTGAACCTCTTGAAGTACTCGTAGGAGTTCCTCACAGGGTCTGGATCCACGACCCCGAACGAGCTCTCCCACTTCACCAGCATTGTGGGGTCAGAGGAAGAGAGCCTGGCGATGAACTCACCAACGCGAAGAATCAGCGATGGTAACCGTCTCTCGTATACAACGGATCCCCAGGCGACCCCCGAACTCGCGGTGAGCTCGAACGCAAGATTCTGAAGCCATGCAGTCCCGTGGGCGCTGCGGAACCGGTCCAGGACGGAGCCCCTGTCGAGCAACCAACCCTGGCACTCCTCGGCCAATCGTTCTAATGTTGACAGCAGGGATTCGAGAGCCGCAGCGGCCTCTTCCATGAGCATTGCCTCGGCCTCCTTTATTGCCCCTCTGACCTGATCGAGCGTGACGACAGCCGAGCTCATGCCTCGGTAAAACTCTCTGAGATTGTGCGCCTCATCCACTACTAAGATTGTCCGCGTTCTCTCAATCGAGTTCCGGTCGAAGAGGACGGGGGTGGCTCTCGCGTCGAGGGCATAGTGGTATGGCACCACAGCCACTGTAGCTTGGGCAACGGCCAGTTTCGCCACCTCGTAGGGACAGACGTGAGTAGCTTCGGAGCGGGCCATCAGTTCGGGATGGCTTGGAGAGCGAGTCAGGGACTCCTTCACAAGGCCGTCGAAGCCCCCTGCCAGCGGGACGTTGAGAAAGTACGAGCATAGGTTGTTGCTGATGTTGAAAGTACAGTACCAGCCGAATGACTCTCTCGGCACCCGTCTGCCTTTCCTGAGGAGGCAATAGTCGAACTTCGAGAACGTGGAAGCCGCTTTGAAGTGGTGTTTGAGTTGTAATCTTGAAATCTCTTCGACTACTCTGTTAATCTGTCTCTTGGTCCTGCAGGCGTATATCACCTTGCATCCTGTTTCTTCTGCCATTGACAGGACGCCTGCAAGGACCGCCGCTGTCTTGCCGAAGCCGCTCATGGCTTCGGCGATCAAGATCTCTCCGCCGAGGCATGCGTTGTAGACTCGAAGGGCGAGCTCCTTCTGTCCCGGCCGGAATGTGGTATAGGCGAACCTATCTTCTATGCCCACGAGATGACAGGATGCCTCGGTATTTAGCGCCCCAGGGGGCTTTAGGTCATCCTGACCAGGAACCTCTTGTCGTTGAAGATTTTGTTCGCCACCTTCGTCACGCCCTTCCTGTTTTTGGAAGTTGTGTAGACTCTGAGGACATCCATGAATCCTGCGATTGATCCAACCAGTGGTAGTTTTGTCAGTGGGACCGACTTCAGTACCTGTTTGTTCTCCTCCATGCTCAGGAGGCCTATCTTCCTGAACACCTCCTTGGAATAGGTGTTAGGAACTGATGGCGTGGTCGGGACATCCAGATATAGCGCCTCAGGGCTCACGCGCGCATCCTTCGCCATCAGCGAGACTGTCTCGCTTCGGGCGGCTTCGTCGACAAAGATCTTCCCTATCTTCCCTTCCATCCGCTGCATCACCCGCTCGAAGGCGCACTTCACCAGGCGTCTGTCCCTGAAGCCTAGGGCGAGGCGCTTTGCCTCTCTAAGTTCCTGGTTCGAAGGCTCCAAGGTGACGAGTCTATGTAGAACCACTTCGTCTGTCAGCTCCAGATAATTCTCCATGTCAGAAATATCCGTCAGGCCTAGCACGCTGTCGGCGAGCTGCATCGAGCGCACGAGCATTAGCTCCCCTGCCCTTACTGTCCTATGGAAGTAGACAGCCTTGAACATCTCGTAGCGAGCGAGCAGCAGGGCCTCGAATGCGTAGAGCGCGGTGTCGTCTATGACTAGATGCCCTTCGACCACGCGCATCGAGTCGATTACGCGCTGGATGTCGACCTTGCCGTACTCGACTCCGGTGAAGTATGAGTCACGTGGTAGGTAATCCATCATGTCAGCGCTCAAGCCGCCGGCTACGATTTCGTTCATGAACGGCTCTTTGGACCTCGCCCTCCCTATGGCGAGGTCTGACATCTTCTTCGAGGAATACCCGTTCCTTTCTAAGATATCACTCACTGTTGTCTCCAATATCACGCGTCTTGAGATCTCTTCATGAGAGCGCTGCGCCTTCCCAGCGAGCACCTCTTCGTACATGTGCGAGAACGGGCCGTGCCCAACATCGTGCAAGAGGGCCGCAATCCTGACTTCCTGTGCCATGTCCTTGCTCACATCATAGGAGCGCGTCAGGGACTCGGCAACCTGCCCCGCCACGTGCATGGTTCCTACTACGTGTTCGAACCTGGTGTGAGTGGCACCAGGATAAACCATGTATGAACCAGCGAGTTGGTGAATCCTTCGGAGCCTCTGGAGGAAGGGGGAATCGATGAGCTCTCGTTCTACCTCTGTCGTTCTGATGTAGCCATGGACTGGGTCTCTTATCTGGGCCACAACGTCAGCAGTCAACCTATACTAGACGCGCCTCTGCCAACTTAAACGGTTCGGCCTCTAATCTCCATGGCCTTGGATACCGCCGAGCGGATTGAACCTCTGACCTCCTCTATCCCCATGCTTGCGTCCACGATAGTCCAACCGAATCCCTTGGCCAGCCCTAGGTAGGCTCGCCGGGCCATTTCCTGAAGGCGCATATCACCTTCATAGGAATCTTTCATGCCACTGCGCCTGGGCATCGTCTTGGCGAGCGGAGCATCCAAGACTAGTGTGACATCGGGCTCGGGGAGTCCGGCGTCAAGAACCCTCAGCCACTCTAAGGCCAGGCCGCTCGAGACGCCGTAAGCCAAATTGGACCCGGTGTATCTGTCCACTATCGTCACGTCAGTCTTCGAAAGAGTCGCCTCTAACTCTGCCTTCTTCTCCCACCTGTTGGCAGCGTACAGCATGGCCCGCACCTGAGGCGGGTATGATATCTTCCCGTCGAGGAAGTCTCGTATCTGCTTCCCGATGGCTGTCTCGTATGCGGGGAATGAGAGGGTACTGACTGAAAGCCCTATGGTCTCTAGCCATGCTTTCAGTAGGGAGGTCTGGGTTCTCTTCCCCACCGCGTCAACACCCTCGATGGCGATGAAAACTGCGCCTGTACGGCTCACGGTCTCCGGTGTTATCACGCGTCTAAATTCATTTCCTAAAGGACGAGGGATGTTATCAGCAGCAGCCCCGAAACGACCAGGGCCAGCTGGAGGTACCTCTTTGCAAACGACGAGCTCGTCTGGGTAATGGCTGCGAACTCCTCCAGGGTCTTCGCCCCGAACACCCTGAACTTTCTCCCTTCTGTCGCTGAGCCGTACTCTGATGGGGCCAGCCTTGAGTCTGCCAGTTTCGCTAGCTCGACGGTGAGCTCGGCTATGGCCTCAGTGGGGGTCGCCTCTCCCAGCGCCTCGTAGCCTCGCTGCACCGTCAGCCCTCGGGCTGCGAGGTTGTGGCTGTCCGAGGTGCAGAATTCGACAAGGTCATAGCCCGCTGAGTCGAGGGCACTTTGGACCTCACCTCGTAAGCCTGATGCAGAGTTGTTCGCGTCAGCGAGCACAAGGACTGACTTCATGGCTCCGGACCGCACCATCAGTAGACCGATGCCGTTCTCCGTCAGGTCGCCCTTGCCTACAAACCCGACTTCGGCAGAGTGAGCGTAGGCTATATCGAAGTCTTTGGCTTCCTCGTTTCCCGTAGCCTTGAGGAGCTGACTCCAGCCCGGGTCGCTGACATCTGGGGATTCCAGGCCGTCGGCTATCGAATTGTGGGCATCCACCACCGACACATCAAGCCCGACCTCGGATGCGAGCCCAACCATGGCTTCCTCTAACCCCGTGTCGAGATCGTCTGACCCGTAGGGGGCAAAAGACACGGTGAGGAGTACGTCCTTGGAGAAAGCCGTCGCGCTGGCCGTGGCTTTGCCCACGCGTGTGTGTAAAGGCCCCCGAATGAGGGCGTCCTTTCCAGGTTTGATGGCCTTCGCGAGTTCCTTTACGCCCTTGGCGTACTCCAGGGTGTCAGCCCTGGTGGCGAGGTTCCGTTCATGCCCCCCTGGCCTGTGGAATGTCATAACCTGTCCTAGGTCTCTGAACTCTTTTGAAATCACTCCTGGGAGGTCATAACTCCCAATTGGGTAGAAAGGACCTGGATGGACCCCGGGGAGCACCACGTATGTGTCGCCTGCGCCTGTCCTGAAGCGGAGGACTTTTGTGGTGACTTCGATCTCCTCGGAATGGCTGGCAATCATTGCCTCGAGGTCGTCAGGATGACCTGCTGTCCAGGTCTTCATGAACGCCCTGAACAAGCTTAGCGCATCGTAACCACGGCTTGTCTTCTTCCGTCGTAGGAGTGCGGGGAATGCGACGATGACAGCGAATGAGAGAGCCCCTGAGACCAGCGCGATGCCGTCCAAGTGGGCCTCGAGCTTCGCGGACATGATAATCAGCAAAGTGATCGTAGGGTGTACCGCAGCCAGCCCAAGCGACAGGGCCGCGTTCTTCGTGAACGCGCCGTTGATTATCAGATATTCTATGCCGGCGCAGACGAAGGCGCCGTACAGGTAGACGTTGGTAAGAGAACCGGGGGACTTTGCCGCCCAGGCATAGGCTCCCCCAACCGCGACCAAGAGAAGCCATAGAAGGCTACCGACGAGTAGGAGCGCGAGGACCCTCCTGAAATTGGCGATGGTGTCCTTCTCAGCGAGGTTAAGGGCGCCTGAAATCACGTAACCAGACAGGGCGAACACCAATACTGCCAGAGTTGACGACGCCGCCTCAGTCTTCCACCCCGGCGCCAGTGCGAGGACCAGCGTCGTGACCCCTCCGTACAGTATGAGCCTGGGAGATGATGGGAGGACGAACAGGTGCCTGTATCTGCTCGCTAGAACCTCTGTGGAGGACTGACTCCTCTGCCTCGGCTCAGGCGAAAATGTTGATGACAATCGACACAGCTATCAAGACAATCGAACCGATGATGACAATCTCAGGCCTAATCTTCACGCCTTGCGTTTCCTCGTTGAAGAAGGTGAGTAGGCCTGCGCTTGATGCGGGCATCGGCGCATTGTCCTTCTTGCTCATCGAGAGATTCGGCCAGCCATACAGTTCTTAAGCATAACGCCCAGGTTTCATACGAACCCGTTCTCCGTGAGCCTTGTGACGACCCGGGTCCAGAAACCTGTGTTCGTGGTGAGGGCTGCGGCCGCTACTATGAGCGCCATCCCTCCGATGAATGCGGTAAGTGGGAAGAGAACGGCGATGGAGACTAGGACCAACACGGCTACCATTGGAAGGGCGGTAGACATCTGCTTCAGGCTGAACTGAGCGGGCATCGTGAGATCGTCTCCCTTGACCTGAATGGGCGAGATGTAGGCGGCCCAGAGTATCTCAAGGACGAAGGAGCCCGGGATAACTGATGCCGTGACCACCAGTGCTCCCAAGATCTCGCCATAACCTAACGCGTAAAGAACAGCGTCGACGACGATGAACGGAGCGAGGATTAGGAGCAGCGATGCGACCCTCGAGATGATCAGATGCCTAAAATATGTGGCAGGAGGAAGGGAAGTCAGCGACAGCCAGACCCTCTCGTTCGTTATCGCTGATTGAGAAAGGAAGAACGCGAAGAAGGAAAGGGCCACCGGCACCAAAATCGAAGCGGGAAGAGAATTGGAGCCAGTCGTAAACGGTTGAGGAAGGCCCAACCGAATGACGAGCGCACAATACGCAACGGCAAGGATCGACGCCACGGCGATGACCCATCTTGTCTTCACCCGCCTCGAGACATAACGAGACGCCCCCGCCATATTCATCCTCCCTGCCAACGAGATAGAGGAGAGGTTCATTGAGTAAATCGCCCCGATGGGGCTCTTCCCGGTGTAGCTGACGGGGGACCTTATCTCGGTCGATGTCGATCTTACAAGGCTCTTCATCATGTCAAGCTCAATCCGCGAGAGTCCTCTGAAGGCAGCCCCGGTGGACACTGCGGCGAGGGCCACCAGGGTCGCGGTCCCGTCATAGAGGTTCCCGTAGAACGCTGAGCCGGGAGAGAACGGGAAGTCGACGAAGGCGAGCAGCGTCCACAGGGCCAGCCCGGCTGACAGCGCGAGTCGTGCCTTGGTGGCGATTGTGGGTGCGATTACGCCCAGTGAGGTGAAAGTCAAGGCCAGGGCAATGAGGTCGACCACGAGGAGGGGTGAGTTGAATGACTGGTACAGATAGCCGAACATGAGCAGGATGGTTATTCCGAAGGCCATGAACTGCGAAAAGAAGATTGACAGGGAGAGGTCTCGGGTGCTAAGCGGGAGTGTGAACAGGTAGTCTCTGTCTGACTTCAGAATCATAACGCCTCCGACTGCCAGCGACATGGCGAGGAAGAGGGCGACTATGGCTGTCCCATAGTAGCCGAGAATCAAGCCTTCGGATTGGGGGGAAATGGTCTGTGAGACCCCGATGTAATAGACGAGCAAGACTGCCAAGAAGACCAGGAAGGGCCTGGAGAAGCGGGTCCTTACTACAAACTTCAGGAGGCTAAGAAGCACCTGTCATCATCCTCGCCACCACCTTCTCTATTGGTTCGTCAGGAGAACCCCTCTTCTTCAGCTCCTCAATGGTTCCTTCCCAGAGGAAGGTCCCGTTAGATATCATGACCACGCTGTCGGTGAGCCTGTTGGCTATGGACATGATGTGCGTTGAGACAAGATGGGTCCCCTCGAGCCTGTCCATGAGGCCAATCACCTTTTCCTGAGTTGGTATGTCGAGGTAGTTCAGAGGCTCGTCCAAGAGTAGCACCTTTGGTGAATGGATAAGGGCGAGCGCTATGGCGAGTTTCTGGGTGTTCCCCCTCGAAAGCCTCCCGACGTTCGCCCTTTCGTATTGCCTTAGATCCAATTCATCCAAGAGGAAATCAGTCCTGTCCTTCACGTCTGGAACGTCTCGCAGCGCTCCGATGTACTCTAGGTTCTCTCGCACGGAGAGCACCCTATACGGTAAGGCGTCTTCAGGGAGATAACCCACCACCGATTTGGAGTCCATGCTGTCTGGAGAGGAACCAAGAATCTTGACATGCCCTGTATCGGGACGAAGAGATCCTATGAGGAGCTTGAGGGTGGTGGACTTGCCAGCGCCATTCGGACCTAGAAGGGCGCACCTCCCCCCCAATGGGATTTCGAAGCTCAGGTCGTTGAGTGCCGGCACTTGGCCGTAGGACTTACTCACGTGGGCTAGCTCGATGCAGGTCTCCTGGTTCCCAGTCGAGGGCATTCTTTGACCACCTAGCGGTAATGCGCTATAAACCGACGGGTCTTGCCTGACCCAATCGTGTCTGACCCACCTTCTCGCCAAATGTATAATTAACGTGCGAGGGTGCCGGACCACATGCCTTCCTACGAATCGGAGTTCGAGGCTGTAATCAGCGGAGTCCGCTCGCATGAGAAGTGGTTCTCGGAGAGCCTTCCGATGATAGCCAGTGAAAACCTCGCGTCCGAGCCGGTTCGGAGGGTTCTTTCGTCAGACCTCGGCCACAGGTACGCTGAGGGGTGGCCTGGTGAGAGGGTCTATGCCGGGTGCAGATACATAGATCAGATAGAACTACAGGCAATCGCGCTTGGGAAGAAGCTGTTCAGGGCTGACCACTTCGACGTCAGACCTGTCTCGGGGGTAAACGCAAACCTGGCGGTCTATTCGGCCGTCAGTGGACCAGGTGACATGATGATGGCGCTATCCATCCCTAATGGGGGGCACATCTCCCACGGGAAGAAGGACTTCGGAGGGACGGCGGGGCTGGTGCACTCCCTCGATGTGTCATACTTCGCGTTCGACAAGGATTCGATGAACATCGATGTCGATGAGACGAAAAAGAGGATTGCGGCGTTGCCTTCTCTCAAGCTTGCGATGTTCGGCTGCAGCCTGTTTCTCTTCCCCCACCCTGTCAAGGAGTTGACGCAAGCTGTACATGACAAAGGAGGGGTCGTGTGCTATGATGCGGCCCATGTCGCCGGGCTGATTGCAGGCGGACAGTTCCAGGATCCTCTCAGGGAGGGCGCCCAGATAATGACCATGAGCACCCACAAGGTGCTCTTCGGGCCCCAGGGGGGCGCGATAGCGTCTTCGAATGAGTTCGCAGAGCCTCTCAAGAAGGCCGTCTTTCCTGGTACTGCGAGCAATCATCATCTCCATAACGTAGCCGCCAAGGCGATGGTCTTCGCTGAGTTCCTCCAGTTCGGGCGCAGTTACGCGAAGGACGTCGTAGTCAACGCTCAGACGCTCGCTGGGAGACTCGCCGCGCTGGGCGAGCGCGTCCTCGGAGAGAAGAACGGATACACCATGTCCCACCAAGTCGCTCTTGACGTGACCAGATATGCCGATGGTGGGGTAATCGAGAAGCTGCTGGAAGACCAGAACATCATCTGCAATAGGGAACCGATACCTGGAGACCTTCAGGCAGGAAGACACTACACGAACCCAGGCGGGATAAGGCTGGGCGTGTCAGAGCTGACACGCCTGGGGATGGGCAAATCAGAGATGAACGAGGTGGCCGAGCTTGTGCACCTGGGCCTCAGCGGTGCGAAGAGTCATGAAGTCGTGGCCAGAATCAGGGAGCTCAGGAAAGGCTTCCAGAAGGTGAAGTATTCGTTCAGAGACACGCCCGCCTACTCATTCGACTAGCGCAGGCTTCAAAAAGTCCGTCAGCTCCAGTTGGTCAGCTTTCCTCGGTCCTTGGAAGAGCTGGTCTAGCTCTCTCTGAAGCATATCAAGCCTGTTCCTCAGATACGAATCGACATCGTACTCTCGCGCGAGGCGCTGCGCGATATGAAGATACTTCTCTACCGAAGCCCTAGTCAGGGTCCCTTTGATTTCGCCACCGCAACTGGGGCATTTGGAC
>JAFMAA010000013.1 GCA_029785235.1 Nitrososphaerota archaeon
CAGCGATGAAGCGCCTTTCCGCTCTCCTGATAGGGACGCTCCTGGCCTTCTCGTTCATGGGGCTGGCGATGTTGCCGCCTGCCGTCCATGCGGCGGGGGGCGCGGCCAACATCTACGCCCAGGGCTCCAATAGCTGCGTCCTGACCGCCGCTGGTTCATGCACGATTACCTTCACAAACGTCGTGTATGGCGACCTCCTCATAGTGACCGGGGAGGCTAACGAGCCCTTCAGCATCACCGACAGTTTCGGCTCGTTGTTCAAAACGGCGGCGTCGGTCAACTATGCGCAGGTGGTCTATGTCCAACTGACCTCTTCAGGGAGCGACACCATCACGCTTTCAGCCGGCTCGGCAGGGGATTACGCTGTCCAGGCTTTCGACGTCCAGGGGCTCTTTTCTGACTTTGTGACGACGACCGGGACAGGCACCGGGAACAGCGTCGATTTGGCTGCCTCTTCGACCTCATATTCAGGATATACCGCCTGGTGCGTCGGGGCACTCGATGGGTATGCGACCTCGGGGAATGTCCTCACGGCGGGGACGTCGTTCACGCTCTTACAGAGCGCGGGCCAATCCTACTATGGCGCCGAACATTCATCTACGGTCGCGTCCCCCACCACCTTCCCCGCTACACAATCTACCTCTGGCGGCTGGGCAGACGCAGGGGCCTGTTTTGCCAGGAGCTATATCAACCCCAGCGACGTCCAGCTCGTCCAGGCCAACACGCCTTCCCCGGCTCCATTCTTCTACATCAATGAATACAAGGACTCCTACCTCGTGGTGAACTTCGCAAGCGCGACGCCTACCTTCGTGAAGCCCGTGACCGTCCCCCAGCTCGACCCCTCGATAAGCGGCTCCAACCTCCTTACGATGTGGGTCGGCTCCTCCTATTTCGCCACGCTCATCCCCTCTACAAATAACACCTTCTACCTCTCCCCTCCCTCGGCGGTCAACGAATACACCTTCAATGTCGAAGACCTCTCAGGGCAGTTCAGCGCGGGTGCGACGGTCAAAATCGAGCTCGGCAACGTGGTGATACGCAGCGGCTATCTCGACGGCTCTAACTCCTTCGTCGCGTGGCTCCCGGCAGGATATTACACCGTCGTCCTGAGTCAGAACGGCGCCAGCTACTCGACCCCTGAGAACCTCCCCCTGGCGTCCGGGGTGAACCAGGTTTCTATCCAGATACTCTATCAGGCCTTCACGTCTACCTGCGGAGGCCTCTGTGAAGTCTCCTACGGGGCCAACATCACAGGCACGAACGCGATAATCACCTACAAAGACCTGTCGGCCAGCACCACCAGCATCACCGACTCCATTTATCGCCAGAACTCGACCGGGACGTATCTCTTCTACACCCACACGTGGGCGTCCGTCTCTTCCCTCACCGACACCGTGGCCTGCGACAACGACAACTGCAACAGCAGCATCGCCTCCCAGATGTATGTGGTGCTCACGTTCACGAACTCGTTCGGGGGGAGCCAGCAGGCGCGGATCCAGCTCGCGGGCGGCTATGGCGTCCCCCTCCCCTTCAGCGGCCTCAACGACGTGTTCGGCTGGGGCTACTCGTTCCCCAACATCCCGGTCTCGGAGCTGATAGGGTTCGCCATCGTGGTGCTGGCGGGGGCGGGCATGGGAGCCTTGGCCGCGAAGTTCGGCGCGATAGTGATAGCCGTCCTGGTGGCGGCCCTCTCCGCCTTCGGGTGGCTGCCGGGGCTCTCCCCCGCGATAATCACGCTCCTTGTGGCCTTCGCCGTGCTGGCCTTCGTCGCATGGCTGGAGCAGGGGCGTTGACGTTCCGCATCTGGGCCGGCCGTCTCGCTCTCATCCCTCTCGCCGTCTACGCGCTGGGCACCCCGCTGGAGCTGCTCTACCGTGGGGCCGTCCTCCTCCATGCCGACATGTGGCTCCCCTTCGAGGCGGCAGGCTTATCGGTCGCGCTCGTGATAGCTGTGTGGGGGTATAGGTAGCATGGGCCGCGTGTTCGCTATCCTGGCGTTCATGACCGTCATGGGCCTCGTCGTCCCCTTCCTCAACACCAATTCCCCCTTCGCCGCCTCTTCGCAGATACAGGTCAACAACCCTCTCGGCGCGGGCGTCTACCAGAAGGCGGTAGGGGTCAACGTGACCGGAGGCACCGTGAAGGCCAACGCATCGATAGGAGCGGGGAGCACGGGCGGCAGCACCAGCGCCTTCGGCTCGCTCATCACGGGCACCTTGCTTGTCTTCGGGAACTTCTACGCCGCCGTGCAATACCTGGCGTCCCTCGCCGTGGGCGCCATGCTCCCCTACCGGTATGTCTACAAGTGGCTCGCATGGTCGAACGCCCCTTCCGTGACTTCGACGGCCTCGCTCATCGCGGGCATGGTCAACGTCTTGGTGTGGGTGGCGTATGCGAATGAAATAATTTTCATGATTAGCGGGCGCTGGATTTTTTCTCCGTAATTGAGGGAAATAGTGAAATAATTTGATAGCAAGGAAACACGCCCGACATAGGGACGAGTCTCTGGCGAAAACATCTAACGTCGCGAATGATAAGCGGAAGGTGGATTTTCAGCCCATGACTGGAGGATGGATGTTTCCCCCATGAGCCGCTTCTCCTTCATCTCCGGCGCGGCGGTCGGCTTCTTCTTTGCGCTCGTCCTCCTCGGCTGGTGGGGGTTCTCCGAGGGGCTCGGCGTCTCCGGGGGCGTCTACGTCTGGCCTTTTCAAATTCTGACCACGGACGTGTGGGTGACGGGAGACATCTTCCTGGCGCTGACGGCCTTCCTGACGGGGCTCGCCGTGGTTCTGGCTTCGAGGATGGACAGGGCATGAGCCACGGGTGCATGTGTGGGGCGGAGTTCTTTTCTGAGGTCTCCTATCGTCTGCACGTCCGGCGCAAGCATGGCTCGGTGTCCTATGCGGCATGGAGCCTCCTATGAGAGCCTTTAAATCCTCAATCCGCTTCCATCAGCGCGAGGTGTCCGCACAACGATAGGCAGCATCTCGGACTGGGCTATACTCGCCGTGATTGTCGTGGTCTTGTTCTTCGGGGCCAAGAAGATTCCAGAGTTGGCTCGCTCATTGGGCTTGGCGAGGCGGGAGTTTGACCAAGGGCGCAAAGAGGAGGACAAGACGACGTGAGCGTCCGCAGCCCTTCGAGACGAAAAACCCTGAAGTATGTGATGATGGCTGTTCTGGGGCTCGGCGCAGGCGTCGCTCTGGGCGAGGTCACAGGCGCGGACCGATTAGTCCACGCCGCGTCTCCGTCTGGTCCCGACCCCGTCTTTTCAGGCACGGGCATACAGTTCCCGTCGCTGACCTCTGACCCGTCACAGCTCGTCGGCAACATGTGGTATCGCTCCGACCTGACGGCGATGAAGTATTCGGATGGGACGAACTCGCACGAACTGGCGGCTCTCGATTTGGCCCTGACATGGACGGGGGTGCAGACGTTCAACGGGGGGATAGTGTTCGACGCCGCCGGGTCGATAGCGGGGACTTCGACGTTCATTGAGGCGGACGGGGTGGCAGGGGACTTGGTACTAAATGCAGGAGGGACGAATCGCATATACCTGGGCTTGGGTGGCACAACTTATTACCGATTCGACAGCGGAAATTTCATCCCAGTAACAGATTCCTCAGTGGGCATTGGCTATCCAAGCTTTAGGTTCGCCCAAGCCATCGCCAACGTCCACAGTGTCTATCACGCCGCCGGCGCATCCTTCCCCACGGCGCAGTTGGCAGACGGGGTTCTGAATCTGGGAACCGGCACTGCGGCGACCGACACTCAGATAAACAGGGCGGCGGCTGGAGTTGTTGGTCTCCCAGGTATTAAGACAGCGGCCGGAGGGACAACTCCCACCACCGTCACGCTCACTTCAGGAACGGCCTACACCGCCTCTACAACCCAGAACATGATAGTCACCATCGGAGGCGGCACGGTCACAGCCATAGCCATAAACGGCACCACAACAGGGCTCATATCGGGAGTTTTCTACTTGAAGGCCAATGATACGATAACTGTTACGTTCACGACCGCGCCGACCGCCTTGCAGATGGTGGCTTAGACGACCCTCGTAAAATTCCCCGTTCGAAAGGGCTACTCCGCCAAGGTCTCCGTGCTCGCCAAGAAGTCGAACCTGAAAGACCTCTCAGACTGGGAGCGCCAGCGCATACGCCTCCTCCTCCAGGGGCCTCCTAACGGGAGCGGCCTGATAGCCTCCCTCAAGGCATGGGAAGACCTCCACGAGATCACCGACCCGCGCACCGTCACCAAGGAGCACCCTGAAGGCAAGAAAATAGACTTCGAGTTTGACGAAGCGAAAGCTCTCCCCCTCCATAACGGAAAGCCCAAGCTGACGAAGGAACAGGAACTGAGGGCCCTCGACCTGAAGGACAGGACGCTATACTGGCTGTCCCGGGGGACGGCGTTCAACAGGGAAGTCACAAAAGCTTTCAACAGCGTGAAAGGGTTGCCTCAGTTCATGGAGGGGCCTGAGACGAAGGCAAAGACCGTCGCGGATTTCCTCTCGACTTACCTCCAGAGGGAGGTGTGGCGCTCCGACCTCCAGCAGGAATACGGGGAGATAGATTGATGTGGCCCTTCGACATCGCCGCCTTCTTGTCACCGCGACCCTGATACTGCTCCTCGTGACAGCCGTCGCCTACGCCTTCACCGTCAACGTCACCATGACGACATCCTACTCCTACAAGTCTAACTACTGGGGGACATACGTGAAATGGGGCTCGACCTTCTACGCGACCGAGGTGGAATATAACGTCGGCGCCGACCAGCACATCAATTTCACTTCCATCGCTTTCGGCTCGGCCTCCAACCCTACGCACACCTTCGGGGCGGTCATGGACGGGGGCAACATCACCCTCTATGACGCGAACCCTCCCTCAGCGAACGCCGTCCTCTATTCTCTCTCCTGCTCTGTCTCTCCCTGCTATCCCTTCTACTACTTCCCTAAGACCACTTCGGCCGTCTCCGAGGTTGACATCTACACGGGAGGTTCGACGCAGGTAGTCCGCACCTTCGTCACCACACAGGCCGCCTTTGCCGCAGGGCCCCCGGGCACCGTCCTCCTTAACGTCACGGGAGGATACGCAGAGGCTAAGGTCGCCTACAATCCGCCGACCACGGTCACATGGATAACAGGCTCCAACCCCACCATCACCGTCTCCTACTCCATCTCCGGCGGGGGGACGCCCACGGCCCCGACGTTCACCTACTACAGCGGCGGGACGAAGCTCACGGCCACGGTCACGACGACTCCTACACCCTACACCGTGGACTATGGCTCGGCATGGAGCATCACCCCTAACCCGCTGACGGGCTCAGGCACCACGGAGAGGTGGGCCACCAATGGAATCACGTCAGGAACAGCGACAACCAGCATCACCGTTTCGCCAGTCTACTACAACCAGTATGGCCCCAACGTAGCTTTCACCCTGACCGATTCTTACACCCTCAAGAACGCGCCCATCTTCACCTACGTCCTCTACGGGCAGACGGCCACGGCCACCATGAGCAAGACCCCCACGCAGATATGGATAGACTCCGGCTCTACGTGGAGCGCACAGAGCCCCTTCGTCACCAACCCCGACCTGACCACCTACTACGGCAACGTCACGTCCGGCACGGTTTCAGGGGCCACCCACATCACGGAGGCATACACCACAGCCAAGTCCTGCGTCGGCTCGACCCCGCTCATCTCTCTTGAGCATGGGTGCGTCGTCCCCGCCATCCTAGGCACATGGGGGAACTTCTTCGGACAGCAGATATGGCTCTCCTTCGTCCTCCTGGGGGTGAACGTCGCCATCTTCAACAAGACCCAGAGCATAATGATAGCGCTGTCCCTCCTCATGGTGGTGGGGGCGGTCTTCGGGTTCGCGTTCCCTGCCGCGTTCGCGTCGATAGCAGAGGCGTTAGCCGCGATAGCCCTGGCGGGGATAGTCACTAAAGCGGTCCTAATGATCCGTTAGGTCAACAAGAGATTACATTCTGGTCGAACTTCTCAACCGTGGGGGGTTAACCAAGAAGCACGACCATAGGAGGCCGATGAAGAAAATCATCCTAATCCTCGCCATCGTCAGCATCGCCAGCATCTCCACGGTCGCCTTCGCGTCCGGCCTCTTCGCCACCATGTCCGCGTCCACCACTTTCAGCGTTGGGTCCGACCTCACCGTCTACGGCCTCCAGGTCGCCTATGACACAGCGCCTTCGTCCACCTTCACCGCCTACCAACCATGCACACAGGGCGCCTTCCCCGCATGGTCGTGCCCCGACCCCGTGAACCACAGCCTCTATGGAGGCGACACCCTCACCTACACCTTCGCCACCATGACGGACGAAGCAGGCGTCACCCCCTTCTTGAATGCGTCCACAGGGGCCTACGGCTACATCGCCCTCTCGTCAGACTACCAGACTCTCTCAGGGCCCCCGTCGTCGTCGCCCACGCTCACAGGCTCCATGTCTGCAGGCTTGCCCCTCATGGCACAAGGTCAATGGTATCAGGTCTGGGCCGTCGTCACGCTCGCCCCCAACGCGCCAGCAGCCACCGTAGTCACCCTCGTCTTGAACTTCACGAAATGAGCCGCCACATCCCTGAGCTGGACGAAGGCCCTGACAGATGCGAGTGCAACGAATGCCAGGAAAGACGCGACCCGGGGCTCTAAGGAAGAGCCCTGCCTCCCTTTTTCCCAAGCCTTTAAAAGCAGAATCTTCCATCTCTCCGGCGTGAGCCGAGAACACCGGCACCATTGTCGTTCCTGCGGGCGCCCTCACGGCCATGAGTCGCACGCCCATCGAAGGCACCACTGCCCCCACTGCGGCGCGAAGTGTGACTGTTGATGGCTGACCACCTCTATCGCCACGGGGCCAAGCGCCGGGAAGAACGCAAGTTCGAGGAACGCTACGGGAAAGAGAAGGGCGCTGAAATCTACGGCGCCGTCGTGGGGAAGGTCAAACGGGAGAGAGAGGCCAAGAAGGCCGACCCGCCGCCAAGGCGCGGACGCAGGAGTCCGTCCGTCTTTGACGAATCCTATTGGACGGGATAGAGCGTGGGGAAAATCTTCGACCGCATCCACGAGAAGATAAAGACCTCCGAGCAGCAGCGCAGGGACAAGAAGGCTGAAGACGCCAAGCTCAAAGAAGCGGCCCATGTCGCCGAGCAGGAGGCCTACACCAAAGCATACGTCTCCGAAAGGGTGAAGGTCGCCACCGAGAAGGGTCGAAAGAAGGCACACGGGGGATGCTCTCTTGGAGGCTTCGGAGAAATCGGCTCCTTCATCACTTCGCATCCTATGGACACCGAGAAGGTCGGCAGGATGATGGGCGGCTCGTCGGCGTTCGACCTCGGCATGAGTTCGCCCCGTAAAGGGAAGAAGTCCGCTCTGGAAAAGGAACTCGGTCTTTAAGTAGCAACCTCGGCATACCCTCCCCGGCATGGGGGGCGTCCTCCTCACCGACTTCGACTACATCGTGGAGTTCACCCTCGGCGGGATGCTCTGGGCCTCCATCGGCTCATTCGACCTGTTCTTCGCATGGCTCAGGAAGCTCCCGCACCCCTTCGGCCTCGCCAACGTCACCGCCCGCATATCCCGCACCCTCTTCGTCGCCGTCGCCCTCTTCAGCGTCATCACCATCCTCGACGCCAGGATCCTGCTCATCCGCGTCCTCATCACAGACAGCTACGGCCCCAGGGCGGTCGACCTCCTGGTATGGAGCCTCTTCGCCGTCGTCATCCTGGCACCCCGCTTCAAGTGGAAGCTGGTCCCCGCCGTCCTGTTCTTCTACGGCTTCGAGGAGCTGTTCTGGAACACGGAGTTCGACATAGGCCACGTCGGCGACCCCTACCTCTCCTACCTCTCGACCCCCTACTGGTCGCACTTCTTCATGCTCATGGTGGGCTTCTTCGTCGTGGGGTATCTCATAGTAAGGCCTCATCTGAGATGGAGCTGGGTCGTCGTCCCTGCCGTGCTATACTTCGCGTTCGACTTCGCGCTGGGTATGCCTATCGGTGCGTCCATCCCGCAGATGCTCGCTCACCCGTGGTGGCCCTATAACTACGTCTACGAGCTTGGGTGGCAACTCTCCTATCTGGGGATAATCTGGGGATGCGTTCGGGCGTGAACCTCCCGAAAGTCTACTTCGGCCTCCCCTTCCTCGTCCTCGGCCTCTACTCAGGGTTCCTGATCCTCAACACCAGCGACCCGCTCTTAGCCATCGTCTTCGTCATCCCGACCTTCCACCCCTACGCCTACACCGCCGTCGTCTACGGCCTGTTCGCCTTCATGCTCTCCCTCCGCTGGGGCTGGAAGACCCTCCCTCTGTTCGGCCTCTTATGGTCATACACCGAGTTCGAGTTCAATACGCTTTATGACCTGAGATACCCCGTCGCGACAGCGCCCTTCAACACGGGCCATTGGGTGAGCTATTTCCTGCTCATGGTCGTCCTCTTCGTAGGCTCTTCCGCCGTCCTGGTGCGCTACGTCCGCTTCAGGCTTCACCCGGTCTTAATCCCCTACGTCCTCTACGTCGGGGCTTGGTGGCTTCTCGGTGCGCCCATCGCCAACGACTACGCCATAGGGAAATTCATCCCTCAGAACGCATGGATAGAGCTCGTCCACGGCCTCCTCATCTTCGCCTGCTTCTGGTTCTGTCTATCCCCTGAGAATCCAGCACGTCGGGGAAACGCGGGCCACAGGCTTAAGATGAAACCTCTCCGAAAGGGCGCTGGCGATGTCTCGTCGGCCGCTCAGGATGGCGTGGGCCTCGATGGCGCAGGGCCGGATGTCTCCCTCCCAACCCAACAGGATGCGCTCTCCCCCCTCGATGTCCACCTTCAGGAAGTCGTGCGGGATGAGCAAATCCGAGAGCCTGAACCTTCGGGCGATTACGTCCGTGAACCCGTTCCGCCTGAGCATGCCGGCCTTCATGGGGTCGGCCTCGACGCATACGACAGACGACGCTCCATGCTCCATGAACCATGCGGCTGTCTCTCCGCACCCCGCCCCCACGTCCAAGACCGTCCCTGAGAACCGCTCCCCATACCACTTCGCCCACGACCTCCGTTCGGCCGCCGCCACGCCCGCCGTCTTCCTGTCCATTTCTAAGCGCAGAGGGTAGGGGTCTATGGCCCTGAAAGCCTGCTCCACGGCGAACCTCCCCACGGAGGCCCAGCGCGGCGTTTCAGGCGGAGTCAGCCACCACACTCAGCATCTTCTCCAATCTCGGCCCGATTGACGACAGGAAATAGGGTTTCGCCTTCTCTCTCTCCTTCAGGGGGTCGCTCACGCCTCTGGCCCATCGGTTGTATTCCGACAGGATTCCCACGACGAACCCTGACGCTGAGGACTCATAGTGCACGTCGAGCCCCAGCGCGAGATGCTCCGGTATGGCCGAAGTCACGACGGGCGTCCCTGACGCGAGTGCTTCTATCTGCACGAGCCCGAACGAATCCAATCGTGAAGGCACCACCACGACGTGCGCCCTCTTCATCTGCTCCGCCACCTGCTCCGGCGTCCCTCCATCGGTCTCCTGCATGTCGAACCCCACAGGCGAAAGCAGGCGCTTCACCGACAGCCACACGTCATACCCCTTGTCCCACGACTTACGCGAGGCATACAGCGCCGTGAACCGCTCCGCCTTCTCGCCGGGGTAGAACAGCCGCTCGTCTACGAAGTCGGGGATGAGGAACCTCTTCCGGCACGACAGCGCAGAGTAAAAGGGGTTGTGCATGTGGAGCGCGTCCAGCGAGCCCATCACCCCGCGCGAGGTCAGGCGGGCCGCCAGCGTGGAGACGAGCGGCATGGCCTTCCGCTCCCTGAGGAGCCGCACGAAAGACCGCCTTACCCGGAACGTCATGTAGGTATGCAACCCTGCCACCACGGGCGAGCGCGGAAGCATCAGCATCCTGTCCAGGGGCGAGGTCAGGTATGTCACATCCGGCTTCTGCATCTCTTCAGCGAACATCTTCCTCCCCTTCCCCCCTATGAGTGGGACGCACCGCACCGCGACCTCGTGCCCCCTCTCCTGAAGGAACCGCCCTGTCTGCTCTATCCACCTCTCGGAGCCTCCGTTACCCAAGGGCGCATGGTGCCAGAACAGCACCCTCAACGGAGCAGCCTCTTCGCGCCTTCATACAGCCCCCCAGCCATCAGGCCCCCATAGAGCAGCCCCAGCGGCCAAAAGCTGCCCACCCACCACGAGAGCTGTATCATCACCAGCGCCATTATCGTCGTCATGGCTCCCACCGAGAGAGCCCCCGCATGTCTGCTCATCCATCTTGCCCATGAGGGTTCTACCCACGGCTTTGAAACCCGCCTCTTGAGGAACTTCGGCGGATAGGCATAGAAGACCACGGCGAACACGAACCCCCAGAACAGGACGAGGAGGGTTGTCAGGCCCAACGCGGGGAAGTCAACATTGTTCGCATTTAAGGCCTAAGGATGATGACGCTCTGAGGCTAAATAGGGAAGAGATGAATGGGGTTATGGCGTGTCCCGCGCAGGAACAAAGACAAAGACATGAAATTGACCGAGCGAAAAGAGGCCGCTCTCGCTATCAGCGGTATCGCGTTGCTGGTATTAGTAGTCGCCATGGGCTTCTATAGTGAAAGCACATGGCAACAAATACAGTATTCAGGAACAGTAACATCATTCTATGTCAAAGCAACGATACCTGGTTGGATGGCTTACCCTCTCCCCGGCAATACAACTTACTATGGAATGACGGTCCTACTGGCTAACGGAACCTCAATCCCCATTGAAATCAGTGGGGCATGCATACCCCCTGGATTCGGGGTAGGCAGCCCTGTCTTCGTTGCACATAACACGGGACTTTGGAACCCCAGCACTGCGTGGATATTGTTCGCGCCAAGGGCGGCCTATTGTAGCATAAGCGGGGCAGAGTAAGACAATCAGCATATAAGCCCTCATCCTTTAAGAGCGAAACTCACGCTTGAAGCGCCGAAGATGCGAACCATCAACGAGTCCATGGCAAGGGTCAGACTGGCCCTCGCCGTGGCTCTCTCCAACATCAAGGCCGTCTGGGCCACCAACGCCTCCCTCCCCGCGAAGCTGTTCTGGACCGTAAGGTCTGGGGCGGTCATAATCGCGGCGGTCGTGGCGCTCGGTGTCCTCACCATCGTCATCCCCATCGTCTACCTCATCTCGGTGTCCGTGGGCAACACCCTCCCGGCAGGCGGTCTGTCGGCGGGTCAGTCCTCGACGCTGCAGACGCTGGTAGCGAACGGCGGATCGGCGCTGGTCCTGACCACGACTGCTGAGACAGTCGGCAACGACCTCAAGAGTGACGGGGGCAGGAATCATCCTGCTTGCTGTCTACCTGTTCACGGGCTTCAGCTAATCGCTGGGTCCGGCAGAGATGCAGTTCAGAAGCCGATAGGCTTTCTGACTGTAACAGGCAGCACCCGTCCGTCGTGGTCATGCGGCTTTGGCCCGATGGGGCGTCCCTGACGCTGGGACGCCCCTCCCCTCTGTTTTTAGATAGTGCTTAAATAACGCGTATGCAAAATCATAACTTACCCTTGCGAGGGGGATGGCCTGCTCCGTTGTGCCAGGCGGGGAGCCCTAAGAGGCTCCCTTCCCTCTTCTCTGATAGCCTTTAAGTAGAAACTCATCTCTCCCTCCTGCCGTGTATGTAGACGACGCCTCGATATGGTGGTCTACGCTGGCGCTCTGCATCTACTTCACGGAGAGAGCGTCCTCCTTCTCGCTGGGTTACATGCAAGGTGAGAACAAGCTCACGGCAGGCGTCATCTGGACGCACCTGAGAGCTGTCATCTGGCCCTTCATCGCCGCCACGTCGTGGTATGTCATGGCCGCCGAGTCCATCTCCCTGAACAACTGCATCTCCGAGTTCGGATGCTTCACATCGCCCGCGTGGACGTCCACCACCACCGTCACGATAAACCAGTTCGGCCCCATCCTCTATCTCCTCTTCCTGGGCCTGTTCTTCACCTTCGTGGTGATAGGCTTGGTGTTGGCCGTCTACTTCGCCATACGGCCCCTGGAGGCGTCCATGAAGGGGGAGGTCGAGTAAACCTGAGGGAGAGGAAATGCGCCGTCTGTAGGTCTCCAGTCAGTGCCGGAAGCGGGGCCTACTATGGCGGCAGGCTGATACATCATGGTTGCCGAAGGGTCGCCAAGATTCAGCCTTACAGGTTGGCCGAGTAACATGCCCTCCCAGAAGTTCGCTTTCTTCGCCTTGTCGCTGGGCGCGTCTTTCGCGTTGAGTTCAATCCCGGTCGTCGGGGGCGGCCTCGCCTTCTACCTCTCTATCGTCGTCTGGGCCGTCGCGGGCTTCCGATACTGGCTCCTGTCAGGGGCCTTCGGGATTGTGATGAGCCTGCCTTACACGCTTGCGGCGTCTTCTGCGTCCCCGGTCTTCACCGCGGTCGGCGCGTCCGTCCATCAGGCGCTCGCGTCAGCGCCGGGAGCGGGCGTCGCCCTGAGTCTCATAGGCAACGGCCTCCTGCTCCTCCTCCCAGTCTCCATGTGGCTCTGGATGCGCTCCGTCAGGGTCTTTCTTAGGAAGCGGGTGGGGAACCGTCTCCCATGAGCCTCCGAAAGCACATCCACAACAGCATCATGGTCGTCGCCGTCGCCCTCCCCAACCTCGCCATCACCCTCTCGACCGTCACTATCCTCGCCGTCGTCTTCCACTGGTCAGGCTGGCTTGCCACGCTCGCCTACCTGATAGGCCAGTTCTTCAGCGTCCAATGGAGCGCCCTCTTCAACCGGGGGGCGAAGACGAGTATGACTTTCAGGAGCTGGACGTATCGCTTCTCGGAGAAGGAGCCTTCGGCCTCTTCATCAGCCCCATGAGTATCCTGTGCCCCTCCGTCCCCCTTTGATACCCCGCGAACTGCTCCTCCTTGGCATGCTTAGTGATCGTCATCCCCACCTGCGCAGGCACCTTCATCTGGCTCAGCTTGTTTATCAATGCGTAGCGGAGCGAGTGCGAGTTCATCCCCATCTTGGAGATTAGAAACACCTTATAGGCGCTCAGGGTCGTGTGCTCGGTAAGGAGGCTCTGAAGCGGCTCCCTATCGTCGTCTGACAGTTCTTCGGGGATCAACACTTCTCTGGGGATGTCTATCAGCTCCTGAGTCAATGGATGGCTGTTCGCCTCGGAGTGCTTCTTAGCCTCCGCAACCGATTCTTCCGACCGCAGGCTCCAGGAACGAGAAGGTGCGCACATGTGGCACACGAGCATGGAGCCTCGCTTCCGCGTCCTGACTTGGTTGTTTCTCAGCCCGTGCTTCAGCCACGAGAGATACCCATCCCACGCTTCTGAGGCCCTGGCCCCGTTGACGAGCTGCACCAGCGCCGCCCCCAGGTAGACCACAGCCCTCGACTGGTAGCCTTCCTGCCCCTGGAACCTTGCCTTCTCGGCCTCGAAAGCATCCGTCAGGGACTTGCGCGTGGCGTCGAAGTCCAGCCCTCTGTCCCAGCCCCTTCGAGGCTCTAATTCGTCCAAGTCTCGTCTACCCCCGCACTTATCTTACGGCTGTATGGTAAAAGGCTTGCGATTCGGGCTTGTTTTGAACCCCTTCTTCTCTTTCTAATATCATTATAGAATGTTCAATGCGCATGCTTATATCCGCGATTTTCCAAGCCTCAGCCCGTTGTCTGCTTCTGAGCACACCAGCCACGCAGAGACGGGCGCACGGATGTTCGACCACGACAACGCCGTGAAGATGAACAAGCACTTTGGCCCTACCGTGGACAACGAGCATGGCGTCTATGGTTATATCAGAAGCGCGGACATGGTTAACGTGCAAGCAAGAGCGCGTATTCTTTGGTCTTGGGCCGCTATGGGGGCCTCAGACTATCTGGACACAGAGGAAGCACTTCTTATCGAAGGTGGTAAGTGGACGACTGAACGGATGGTTGAGCGGGCTCGAGACGGCTTCGAGCGGAAGATAGGGCAGACCGAGATAGGCATCGAATACACCGACAGACCGGAGCCGAAGAAGGGGTTCCTGGCGGGGCTGTTCTCTCGGAAGAAGAAGGAGGAGAAGGTGGAGGCGGGGCCGAGATGACAATCCCTCCTTACCTACTCGAGGGGCTCATCGTCGCATGGGGCGCCGTGGCCGTGGTGGTGGTAATCCTCTTGCTGACGGTGCGGAAGAAGATGCGGGTGAAGGTCGAGCCATGACCCAAGAAGGACAGAGCGCCACTTCAGCCAAGCCAGCGCCGAAGGGACTCATCGCCTTACGAGCAAGAGGATTGACAAAGCGACTGGATGAACAGGCTTGCATCAGAGAGGGGTTTACTGAAAAGACATTCTATCTTCTCAAAGATGCACTTGAAACACTTGCTGACGAAGCCTCACCAGCCGCAGAAAGGACAGCCATCATCGCGGAGATACGCCGAAGGTCAAGCCTGCACACGACAAAGGACGGCGATACCCATTATCATGTTGACGATTCACTTTTGGATGAACTCGACGCACAGGAGAGAGCAGGAGCATGAGCATCTCTCCCCCTGCCTGCACCGTCTTCGTCAACGGCTCCTACATCGGCAACTGCCCTACCAACCCCACGCTCAGGAGCTTCTTCGGCACCAGCCCCATCGTCATGGACATCTTCTATGGGCTCATCGTCGCGTCCTTCGTCCTGGGCGCCCTCTTCATCATCACCAAATACAGGGAGAAGCCGCTGGGCAGGTTCCTTGAAGGTTGGACGGGGCTCATCGGGATAGGCAGGCTCAGGGGCCTTCCATCACAGGTGGGTAAGATAACTCCGATTTCAGACAAGGTGGGTTTCTTCGATGCGGGAAGAGGAAAAGGAAAGATGCGCGGCTATGTCTCCCTGATGCCCGACTCAGTATTTTCCCTCGGCGCAAAGGACGGAGGAGCTTCATTCACCCTTGTCGATTTGGACAAACGGTCCACTATAGCGCCGGATGTGTTAGAATGGGCATACACGCAGTTTTCACAGTTCGCAAAGTCGCACGACTGGCCTGCCTTCTGCTTCAATTTCAAGCTCTTCGAGATGCAGCAGGTGGAACAGGCGAAGGCGAGGCTGACGCAGTTCCCGCCGCTCAATAATGCAGGCGCATGGAAGGCCCTGCCAAGAGAGGCCATAGAAGAATACCAGAGGCTCTTACCCTTCGCCTCAATGCCTGACCCTGACCCGATAATGAAACTGAAGCTCCAGGCCATGACACGGGGAGACAAGCAATACTACGCCGTCGAGAAGGACGCGAAAGGGAATGGCGTGAAGGTCAAGCATGAGCTCGCCCCATTGGAGATCGTCAGCATGGTCAGGTCGATAACATCAGAAATCGAAAATGTGGCTGGCCCGCTCGCTGACAGCGTTTATTTCGGCAAGACCATACCTGCCCAGCACATCGCGGGAATATTGAAGGGGATGCCCACCATACAGCATCTGACCGCCGTAGCTGCGGACATGGAAGAGGCCATCCGCTCGAAGATAAAGAACTCATGGCAGCAGTATATCCCCCTCGCGGCCATCTTCGGCATCGTCGTCGGCGGCATCGTCCTGTTGGGGCTCGTGATAAAGTAGGTTGAACATAAGAGAGCGAAAGGAAATCGTTATAGTAGTTGCCATCGCTCTTGTGTTTCTCGTGGTAGGGGGGTATGAGGGAATGTCTTACCTCAGTTCTATTCAACCGGTTAAAACCATGCCAGGTATAGTGATAAACCAAAGATGCATCGCCCCGCTAGGGTTCTGCTGGAGCGGTGGATATAACGACACAGTCAAGCTGTCCAACGGCACTATCATCTATGCGGGCGATACATGTCAAGAAGGCGGTCGGGGTGGATTGCCGCTTGGCGTGTCAATGAACTTCAGCTACTACCCCAAAGAGGGTTGGATTCAGTCAACCGACATATGCATGTAGGTAGAAAGCGTGTCCTCCCCTGAAGAGCCTCCTTCCGAGCGTTACGCCGAGACAGGCCGCTGGTGGATATTCCAATGGTATAACGAGATGCTCCAAGGGCTGAGGGGAGCTTACCAAGCGCTTCAGGGATTGAAGTGGGGAGGGCCTTCAGCGTGGGAGCTTGCTACCAGGGCCGCGTCCGAGCTTGCATACGTCGAGGGCTCCATACAGGGCCTCATGGGCTATCTCACCGCCGAAGACCAGAAGAAGGTAAAAGGGTTCGATGAAGCGATGGAGATGGTAGAGACCGAAGCGTCGGAGTCCAGCGAAGGCAACTATAGGCAGTTCCTGGAGACCCGGACCGCTCTGGAGAAACGCTATCATGCGCTCCTGGTGGTGGCTGATTCCCTCCGTGCGATAGCCGCCGAGCGCAAATGGTGGGAGCTGAAATGGAGGCCGGAGGAGCGGCGCCACTCGACGAGCTTCACAAAGAAGGATGCGACCCAATGATTACACCAGATTTCGGCTTGTTCCTATGGCTCCTTCTTGCATGGTGGGGCGTAACCGGGGTAACATACATCATAGCTGGGGCGTTAAGGCTCGAAAGAGACGCCCACTATGGCCCTTTCGACGTCTTCTGGGGAATCGGACTTTTACTCATATTGCTATGGGTGATAGTCGCTTAATGACTGAAGAACGTGCCGCCGAGAAAGACCGCTTCACCCAGGCCTGCGAAGACGCCATCTCCGAGAACCAGCTTGTCATCTGCGCCGTCACGTCAGGCACTCAGGCCAGCTTCCCGTCAGATGCCGTGCCCTACGGCGCAGGAAAGTCGACCCTCGCCTTTCATCTCGCCTACCACCTCAACCACTTCGACCCCGTGCAGAAGCGATACTCTGACGTGGCGATAGATCCCGATGACGAGGCTGCGTGGGCCACGACCAAGCGCAACGCGTGGTATTACCCCTCGAAGATACTCAGGGGCATAGACGCCGCATCCGCTGAAGGGAAGATAATCAACGCGGGAGTCTGGGACGACGTGCAGTTCACAGCCCCCAAGAAGGCGGGCTTGCCGAAGGCGCTGGAGCGGCTCGTCGGGGTCTTGACTACGGAGCGCCCTATCCTGAGGGTGTTGATAATGACCTTCCCCAGCATGGATGACATCTCCAATGTTGTCGCTCGTCTGATACAGTTCGAGCTGATAGTCAACAGGCGCGGCTACTACGAAGTCCAGCAGATAATGAAGCGTAAGAACTACAAGAACCCCCGCAAGGACTTCATCCACCTCGGCTATGTCTCCGGTTTAGACCCCGTGGGAAGGCCTCCTGATTTCGACCCCTTGCCGGCGCACATGCAGACGTGGTATGACCTTTGGAGAGAAGAGCAGAAGCGTCCCAGCCGCAAGAGCGCCATCAAGGAACTGGAGCGCTATGAAAACGTCATGCCGAGGGAGGAGCAGGACAAGCTGACTTCGAGCGCCGCATCCGCGTTGGCCTTCAAGCGCTGGGGGGATAAGAGTGTCAAACAAGGTTGACCGGACAGCTCACAAGGTTAGACTACCAGAGGTTATTACCCGTCCTCACTATGGCTACGACATGCGACCGACATGGACATGCCTGGACTGTGGGAGGAGCATGCGCACCGAATACGAGCTCAAGGCTCACACGGAACGATGCCGGTCGAGCGCCTTCAGGAGGTCAGAGCCATGAGACTTCTCCGTCGTTTGCTTGCCGTCGGCGTGGTTCTCTCCCTCATCATCGTCAGCGGGGCCGTCGCTTACACGGTTCTAAGTGGTTCGGCTTCCGCCAAGGTCCAAGAGCCTCTCTCAGTCTCCGGCGTCGCCGCGATGGACACGTCGTCTAACACGCCTGGCACCTGCTCTCAGGACACCTGTAGCTTGACCATGTATGCGGGCGAGTCCGGTCAGGTCACCTTCACCCTCAGCAACGCCGCCAGCGTCACCATCATCCCCTCGGTCACGGCCACCTCCAGCGATTCCACCAACATCCCCGTCACGGTCAGCGGCATTCCCAACAAGGGCATAGCGGCCCAGTCGTCTATCAAGGTCACCATCAGCTTCACCGCTTCGCAGAGCACCCCGCCTGAGACCGTGACGATAACTTGGAGCGTGAGCAGATAGCCATGATGTCGCTTGAAGCCCGCGCCTACACCCGTGCCGAAGCCGTCTTGCTAAGAGAGCAAGGCTACGTCCTCTCTGGCTGCGCCTACTGCGTGGAGACATGGGGGATTACGCCGGGGGCGCTTACCCAGTGGCCTGTGGAACTTTTGAGGATGCACGGCCACCGCCAACTATGCCCGAAGCATTACGGGGAGGAATCAAGATGAACTCAGCCTATCGGGGAAGGATGTCTGACCACAAAGACAAGCCCACCTACTCCGAGTTGCGACGCATCGAGGCTGACTACGACCCAGAGAAGGACATGATTACAGATAGGGTCTATGCCCTGCTTTCGATAGCCGAGCGGCCGAGAAGGAACCTCACGGGGAGAGCTTCAGGATGACCTATCTTTACATCTGCAATCTGGACGGGAAAACCTACACGCGGCCCGGCCTAGCTCTACTCCATGAGAAAGCTTATGGGCATATGTCATTCAAGGTGGTGGAGGAAGTAAGATGAACCAACAGAGACAAACCGAGAAAACAAAAGAGCACACCCACCGATGGGTGCCGACCAACGGGGCAATCCTCTCCGAGGGATATCCAAACTTCATCGTGCGTTATGTGTGCACGACTGAAGAAAACCCTTGTGATGAGGAACAGTGGGAGATAGTCGAGGGGTTCGAACTGTGAGCCCCTCCGCCCCCATTTTTGACAAATACTCACCCACCGTGGAAAAGAAGCCCTACTCAGGCTATTCCATGCGGCTAAGCGAGCGCAACGTAAAGACGTTCAAGAAGGATGCCGTAAGGATCGCCGCCGGCTTGAACGCCGCAGGGATAGGCTGCGAGCTGGAATCTCTGGTCTTAAGGGAAGGCGAACTCACTTCAAAGGGAAAGCCAAAGTTCTACTCCGTGGACCTAGCCGTGAAGGACACAAGGTTTGAACGGGTCGCGATAGAGCTCGAAGGCCGGGGGAGCGCGTCGAAAGACGACATCGAGAGGGACGAATATCTCCTGAGCCACGGCTTTGTGGCTGTCCTGCACTACCCGAACAGCAAGCGCTCGGAGGACGTGATCGCCGACCTGAAGAGGGACTATCTGAAGGATGGGGGGGTGCGTTAGGGCCATGACAGGCACGGAAGGGCAAGCGAGGAAGGGCGAATAGAGATGGCGAAAACAACCAAAGGCCGCAACGAGCCTCTCACTTTCAAGTGGGAAGACTCAATCCAAGAACTTGAGAGCCCAGACCATGAGCCCCTCACGATAGGGTTCAACTGGGGAAGTCTCAAGTTCACGAGCAAAGAAGCGGCCAAAATACGCAGACTAAGGCCCTACTATGAGGACAAGGTAGACATCACCGTGTCCTTCAGGAGGGGCCGACTAAGAGAGGCCAAAGAGGAGAACGGCTCCGAATGACCTCCCCCCTTTTTCTTAGAGAACGCACGACCCAAGAAGGACAGAGCACCCGTAAGAAGGGGCCTTCAATCGTGGCGGTGAGGAGAGCCGTTGCCGACTACATGAGAACTGAAGGATGCTCCTGTTGCCAAGACACAGAGGGGCATGAGCAGGCAAAGAAACGGCTCGCCAAACTTCTGAACGTTCCCCAGTATGACGACGGTTCAGGGTTCGACTTCTACCGTTTCAGCACGAAGGGGGACTTCGCTTGAGCGCCCGTAAGAAGAAGGATGAACACGACTGGGAAAGCGTTCCCTGGTCTATAATCAAACGCTGTCGGGTTTGCGGCAAGGAGCAAGACCCACGCCTTTGTCCTCATGGTATACCTCAGGAAATGGTTTGCGTTGGATGTGGCCGTATTCCACCGGTTAGAACCTCTGAAGAAATACGACGGATGGTTCAAAAATGGAAGTCAGAGCTTTGAGCACCGCTTCAGCCAAGCCAGCGCCCCAAATGATTTTGAGGCGCGTAGCCCTATGGGACAGACAAGAGGTCGAGGCGGGAGTCTGCGCCGAATGTTCGCTGTCCCGGCTTCTCACTTTTTACATGGCTTACGATTGGGAGCCGGGCGTCTCAAGGGAATTGCTTGCGCTCTGCGATTCATGCGGGCTTGATCTGTTAACAAGGTCAAAGGCCCTCGAATCCCAACTAGCCGCAGAAAGGACAGCCCTCGAAAAAGTTCGTGCCCTAAGAGAACAGCTTGACAACTGGGTAAGACTGTTCGAGACTGCAAATCCGGGTTCTCCTGCTCTGCGATATACGAGACAGGCATGGAAGGTTGTCAGAGATGAAATAGATTTCCGATTCCCTGAACTCGACGCACAGGAGAGAGCAGGAGCGAAGGGCGCCTCGGAACAGGGGGGAGCATAAACGACTGACCTTACCGATTTCTTGGAGGCCGCCCAGAAGCTCGCCAACGAAGCCGAGGAGGGAAGGCGCATCAAGGAGGCCGCCCAGAAGGGCTATGTCGACACCACATCCTACGTCAGACAGTCGGACGCCAACGAGGACGAAAGGCTCAGGGAGATGGCGCGAGAAGTCATCTTCGAGACCTGGCACAAAGAACGCCGCCCCGCCAGCTTGAACGAGGTCTATGAAGGGGTCTTGCGGAAGATAGCCCAGGACATCGACGATGGCGCGTGGCCCCGCATCTGGAACGCGCACCCCCTGAAGCGCACCGTGGACAGGCGCACGGGCGAACTTCATGAGATGGACTCCCGCTTCTGGGGCCCCTACACCTGCCCGCCCTGCCTGCTCGTCCGGCCAGGGTATAACCAGCCTAACCCGATGCTTTTCGACGACTCCGTGAGGGAGGAGATAGCGAAGACGTGAGCGTAGTCTGTATCCAATGCCGAGGCACAGGGAAGCCCAGAAACTCTTGCAACGAAGGCTCGCGCTGTGCTTGCTGCAACGGACGAGGCCATCATCCTTCAGGACTCAAGCTCGCAGGGGAGCCATCGCCAAAGGCTCAGTCGCCATCGGCTCCCCCACACCCCCCAAAGAGGTAGTGAAAACTGACTAACTGCCGTAAGACAAACCTTCACCGGAGGGCTCTCGAAGGGGTCCTGGACGCGTTGGCGCAGCTTGAACGGATGACGCAGGAGGCGAGGTTTCCATGAGCCAATCCGACAGGGCCAAGGCGCTCATCAAGGACATGGAGGCATACTTTAGAGCGGCCAAAGAGAATGAAGGCGAAGACGGTATGAAAACACAGCAACCTTACGAAGGGGGTTCGCCTGACTCGGCCAAAGCGCACCTCGGGGCGGGCAAAGAACATGAAGGCCATAACGAAGGGTCTGGGAATCGGGTCTTAACCAGCATTCCATCCCCTTCGGGTCAGATTCGCCCAGAGCTCTGGGGGAAACCAGGACCTGAGATACAGGAGGCACTCTTCTCATGAGTGAATTCGAAGCCCAGACCTATGCCCCCCGCTTCAAATGGGAATTGAAGACCGGCGAGCTGAACGTCCAGCAAAGGCGGCAGGCCCGGGCGATGCTCTTCGGGTGCTTCGGACAAAAAAAATGCTTCTTCACCGGCAGGCCTGTAGTCCCCCAGCTCCTCCATGACGCCTACGACTTGCATCATTTGGTGAAAAGAGGCTCTCCGGGTTGCAATTTTCTCATAAACCTCCGATTAGCCCTTCATGGCCCCAACGCCAACGCGGGTAAACAAAACATCCTGTCGACCATCCGAATCCGAGACAAACAAAGAATCCCCCTGTCAGCTACCGAAACTCTCAGACAGACCGTGCCTTACGACCAGGGGAGCGCAGAGATGCGGGCCAACGGAGAGGCTGAAGTCCCCTATCGTGCGTGGCTCTGGGAGAGGGTGATAGAAGCGGGGAGCGCGGGCTATCCGTGGAGCCAGGCGATAAACGCCGGCGCAGAACATACAGGCGTCTCCCCCCAGGCGACGCGAGACTATCTCAACAAGGCGGTCAGTGACGAGGGGCCTTTCTTCTGGGAGAAGGTCAACGGCGTCAAGCGGGTGTTCTTGAGGAAGGGGAGGGTTCTATGACTGATTACATGGAGGTAGCGAAAATCGAAGGACAGTCGCTGGAGCGGTTCTGGGCAGAGGCTGACAAGATCATCGCACGAAGGAAGGCCCTGATGCGTCGGCTAAACGATTTACAAGAGAAGACGGACGCGCTGATACATGCTGTCGACGAGGTGCAAGTATGACCTCTGAAGCCGTGCGGGGAACTGGTAACTTAACAATTTGGGGGGTGGCTTGAATGCAAGCGGGCTTTTTCATCTTAGGCGCCTTGATTATCTTCATAATCTTGTGGTTTCTACTTGCGTGGCCCGAGTCTAAAAAGAGAATGAAGCGCTCTCCAAGCGGTTAACAGGGAGAAAAAGAAGAACGGGAGCATCGCCAGTTGAGTTACCAGAACCCCATGCGGTCCATGATAGAGCGGAGTGAGGAATCAGAGCGCCAGATAGAAGAGGGCCTTCAAGAGATATGCATGCGTTCAGCCGTGATAGAGCAGAAACAGGAGCTCCAGGCGACGAGCGACTATTGGGCCTTCATACGCCCCTTTAGGAGCTCTAAATGACCACCTATTACCTTTCACATACGTTTACGACTACGCGGTGCGACGACTGCGGTATCACTTTCACTGAGGCCCTATTGAAAGAGAAGGATTGCGAACCATGAGCTTGCTCTTCTTTTGGCTTCTACTTTGCGCCTTCAGGGAGTGGACGGAGGAGATGCGATGAGCTTCCCCCTCGGCTTCCCTCTCTTCCTGGCAGGCTTCTGTCTGACTGGCGGCATGGTCGCGTTCTCCGAAGCCAAGACCTCTATGGTGCGAGATGTGCTGTGGCTCCCCGCCCTCCTCGGTGCGTTCTACTTCTTCGTCTCTGCTGGTTCGTTCCGGCTCCTGTTCACCTCCGTCCTGCTCGACCTCGCCATCACAGGGCTCGCAAGCCTCGTCCTGTATCTCTGGTCCCGAAAGGTAGGAGGTGCAGACCTCATCGCCATGCTCGTCTTCGGCCTCTGGCCTATCCTCCTGGTGGACTCGCTCGTCTATGCCTCCCTAGCGCTGTTCGCCGTCAACGTCTTTAAGGGCCGGAGATACATCCCATCCTTGAAGCTCGCGGGGTGGCTCGGCCTCATGGTCCTTCCCGTGGGACTCTCGTTCCTCCTCCCAAGCCTTTAAAAGCCGCATATCCCCTCTTCTCGGCGTGTCGGTCGATAAGGCCCTCTTCGACGACGCCCTCGATGGCTTCGTGTGTTCGAGCAAGTCGAGGTTCACGACGGTCTCTTCAAAGCAGCTCCTCCTCTACATGAAGCGCAACATGGCGGACAGGCTCTCGCCGGAGATGCTGGCCGACGAAGGAAGGCTGAAGATTCAGATTGCCGCGTATCTGCGCTCCCGCATGGTGCTTACGAAGCTGACGATATTCGACACGGAGAAATGGAGGCAGGCGCACAGCGCAGGCGTGAACTCCTTCATGGTGGACAAGATGGGCGCGGTCATCGCGTTCACCCGGAGCGGCTGACGACATGGTAGA
>JAFMAA010000014.1 GCA_029785235.1 Nitrososphaerota archaeon
CAGACGAGCCCCTACGCTCACATCGGGAGGGCGACCATTGCTCTCGTCGCTCCCGACTCTGTCCTAGCAAGTAGCCCCCGTAGTTCGCCTCCAGCACCGGGTCGGAGACGGTCCCATTGACAAGCGTCACATTGACTAAAGACTCCCGCGGGAGAACGACCGGGCGCCTTACGAAGAAAGCGTTCAGCGCCGCCGAGAGGCCTGACCTTGAGTATCCAGCGAGAACGAAGACAGTCTGGTTGCGCCTCCCGACACCGCGGTACGAATAAGTGGAACCGCCCGTCTTGAGGGCATAGGCGAGCCTGGAGCCGTTCAGGTAGGGGCTCGCGATGCTCCTGTAGGCTGCGGAGGGGGGCGTGGTCAGGGCGATGGCCATGAAGGAGGCGGACTCGACGGCCGAGAAGTTTGCGGCGTCGGCGTAGACGAACCTGTAGTACTTTTCCGCGAGCTTCGGGAAGCCGGGGTCGGCTGCTAGGACAGAGTCGGGAGCGACGAGAGCAATGGTCGCCCTCCCGATGTGAGCGTAGGGGCTCGTCTGGCTGGCCGGAGTTGCCTGGAAGGCGTACAACACGACGGTAGCTGCCACCCCGACAGCTAGAAGACCAACAACCAGGAGCGCCCAAGCCCGGGACACGGCGGACCTCCGTACCAACCCCATGGCGTGCAATACCGGGTGATTCTTAAGACTTCGTCGCACCGAGCAAATGGGTCGAGGAAAGGGCAAAGCAGAAGGCTGTGGATTACTTGGGGATTGATAAGACGGGAAAGATTACGAAGATTAACCGGAACACAGGGTACCCCCCGCCAGCGCTTTCGCGTCTCTAATCGGTTTGTGTTCTGATTGTTGGCACGAGTGTCTGTGCTTGCATGCCTCTGCCCCCATGTGCGTGCGTGAGAGAGCCCATCATTCTGGACCTAGCAGCGGAGAAAGTATGCAGAGTATGTAACCTACTTTTTGACGAAGACGCTGATTCTGGAGTCCCCTGCCAGCTCCTCGACGATCCTCTTCGCTATCATCTTGGCGGGATCCCTCAGCCCCACCCTTGTCTGGACGTCGTCGAAGGTAATGAACGGCTGTCTCTCCCTCATCTCGACTATCTCCTTCATGAACGTCTTGCCGATACCCGGAATGAGTTCTAGCCCATGGAGCCGCGGCGTAAGCGGCTGCAGGTCATTGAAGTAGGCGACATATTTTTTCTCGTTCTCCTTCACCAAGGTCTCCACCACCACCGGGAGTGAGGCCTTGGCCTCCGGCGAGAGCTCTTCGTAAGTGAGTTTTCCGAGGACGCTGACTATCTTTTCTCTGCCTTCCTTCCCTATCCTCACCTTCTCTCCGGTGTCGAAGTCCTTGTTTTCAATGGCCAGGAGTTCCAGCAGGGTCAGCCTTTCTTCTCCTATTGCCTCCACCATGGGGCCCTCCCTCCCTTTGATGACGGTCGACTTCCCTCTCGGCATAAAGCCCAACACGTAAGCGAACTCCTCATACTTCTTGTCTGCTGGCATCAACTCCCAGCGCTACACCTCTCTTTCGTTCGCCCTATCGCGTGGAGGACTCCACGGCGCTACAAAGAACGATGAACAAGATGTCCTCCCCCATGCTCCTTCGACAGGCATATGTAGCCGCCTTGTTATTTAACGCTGTCCTGACTAGGATTTGTGGAGTATCTTCAGTATCTTCTCGAGGGTCTCTGTTGAGAGCAGTTTCCTCCACCCCGAGGTGAACGTCCTCAGTTCTTCCACAGACTTCGGCGCTATGTTGACCAATTCGACGGCCTCCTCCTCGCTCAGCCCGGCTTCGTCTTCCAGCTGCCTCCTTAGCTTCTTCGCAGAGTCAGCTTCGGCCTTCGAGAATTTGGTTGTGTAGTCCAGTGTCCTCTTCTGTATCTGATCAGCTTTTTCCATGTCTATCTTCGCGAGGATTTGGTTGGCCTCGGGAATCGAAAGCAGCCTCTTCTCCTCCTTCTCCGGCATCAGCTTCCCCCCATCTTCACGACGTGCTCCTTCCTAGCGGTGAGCTTCTTCACCTTGTCGCCTACATTAACATCCACTGTGACCGCCCGCCTCCCAACCTCAGTCACAGTCCCCACCAGGCCGTTGAACCGCCTGTGGGGCATCCCCTTCACCTGTGTGGGATCTATCTTGATCACGACTTTGTCATTTGGAGAGTACTCTACGAGTAGGCTGCTCAGGCCCTTCTTGGCCGAAGACCTCAGAAGAGACCTAGTTCTTCTCCTTATCCCATGTGATTTCGGCAAACCTGAATGCTCCTATCTCCCTGACTCTACAGATGTCGAAACTGCGGCAACTGACTTCAGTTTTTAAGACTTCCGACACCGACGGTGAGACGAGCTCCCCGTTCACGAACCGCTTCACCGGGAGCCCTCCGTCCAGCTCGGCATCTATCAGAAGCGTCCTCCCCCTTGCCCTGGCCCTCACCCGGTAAACCGTCTTGATTGCCGGCCTGCTGCCGGGCCTATCGAAGGTCACGGCGGTTTTGTGGAACCTGGCGTGCAGGTCCGAAATCCCTTCCGGTGGAACCCTGGAAGCCGCGGTCGCCCTGATTCGCGTCTCAAAGCGGAACGAAGGTATCCTGACAGGTTTGGACGGGAGCATCCTTCCAGAAGACACGCTCACAAGGCCGCCTCCAACACGCGACCTGAACTTTCCGACGAGCCTTCTCTTCTTCGGACCCTTGATTTCGACTACAAAGGGTCTCCCAGGAGGGAAGACCTTGCTGTCCTCATCTTCGCTCCCAAGCCACGTGAAAATCATCTTCTCGCTCCCGACTAGTCTCCCTATCTTCTTCCTCAGCCCTCCTTCCACGCTTGGGACGACCTTGAACCCTGTCCACTTGCACTCTGTGCACCCCCTCCCCCGACATGCGTCGCAGAGGGTCCTCCTCTGGGCGACCCCTGGCGGCTTCGTGTATCTCCCGTAGTAAAACACAGGCTTTGATGAGGCCATCGTCTCCCTTCTTCCGAAGTCGGCGAGGACTGAGACGTCGGGGTTGGCCTTGTCCACCCTCCTGTGCGTTGCCTCGGAGATTCTCCCAGCGACCAACCTTGCTATCTGGGATTTGACCGTCTCGTATCCTTTCAGCCTGAGCATCGATCTGAGCTCATCCTCTCGCTCCTGCACCCCCTCCGGGAGCGTCACCCCCACGGCAAAGGTCTTGAATTCATATGGCCGGAGCCTTCGCGTAGCAGCTTCGGCCATCTTCGGGATATCGTCCAAGGTCCCTTCGCATACAAAGCAATCCCTTCCAGGCACCACCTGGAAGGATTTGGTCCCCGCGCTCTGCCTCTCAGAGCATAGTTGGCACAACCTGTATGCCGGGGCTTCTCCTGGCACCTATCCTTCACCCATACGACGCATCATCTGGCGCATTTCACGCCCTTTGCTCGTCTTCACTAGGGCCTTCATCTGCTTGTATCTGCTCAGGAGCTCTCTGACGTCCTTCTCGCTCCGCCCCGACCCCTTCGCAATGCGCCTGAGCCTGGATGAGTTGATGGTCTCAGGGTTGTTCTTCTCGTCAACAGTCATAGACTGGATGATCGACCTGTAGACCTTCACCCTATCCTCTGCCTTGTCGAGCTCTTTCGCGTCGACCTGACCAGAGAACCCAGGGATGTGCTCTAGGATCTTCTTGAGCGAGCCAAATTTCTTCATCTGTTCGAACTGCACCAACAGGTCATTCATCGTCATCTTCCCAGACATCACCCGCTGGGTCATCTTCTCGTCCACCACCACCTCGGACTCCCTGACCATGTCCATGAGCGCCTTCAGGTCGCCCATCCCGAGGAGCCTGCCTACGAACCTGGTAGGCACGAACTCCTCGAGGTCGTCAATCCTCTCCCCTGTCCCGATGAAGAGTACCTTCGCTCCCGTGGCCGCCGCAGCAGCTAGGGCTCCTCCTCCTTTCGCAGCACCGTCCAGCTTCGTGACCACGATTCCCCCCACGGGCGCCGCCTGGTGGAACGCCAGGGCCTGGCTGTAGCACTGCTGCCCTATGGTCCCGTCGATTACAAGGATCGTGGCGTCCGGTCTTACTCCGCCAACCACGTCCTTCATCTCCTGGAGGAGCCCCTTCTCCTCCTTATGTCTCCCAGCCGTGTCGATGATTATCAGGTTCTTCGAGCCTTCGAGCTGTTTCTTCCCCGCTTTCGCTATCTTCACGGAGTCCTTCTCCTTCTCGTCGCTGTAGACCTCGACCCCTGTAGCGGCTGCGAGCGTCTTCAACTGGGCGACGGCCCCCGGCCTGAAAGTGTCCGCGGCTACGACCCCGACCCTGAAGCCTCGTTTCGAATACAGGCGCGCGAGCTTCGCTGTCGTAGTGGTCTTCCCTGAGCCCTGCACCCCGAGCATCACCAAGACGTTGGTCCTCTCCTTGCTAAGGGGCAGCCCTCCCTCCCCGCCGAGGAGCCGGGCGAGCTCTTCGTACAGTATGGATACGATTTGGTCCTTCTTCGTCACCCCGGCTGCCGGTCTATCTTCTAGGGCCCTCTTTTGGACCCTTTCGGTTACTTCAAGCGCTATCCTCACGTTGACATCGGTCTGGATCAGCGCCCTCTGGAGGTCCCTGACGAACTCCTTCACAGACTTCTCGTCGACTAGGTTGGCCCCCACAAGCTTGCGGACGGCCGCCTGAAGCCCTTCGCGCAGCGAGTCTAGCATGAAACGGAAGCCCGCCCTCTGCGGTTCTTTAATAGGGTTCACGCACTTTTTAGATGAACTGGAGTCAGGCCCCTATGTGCCCGGCAAGCTCGATCGCTGTAACGGGTGGAACGACCTCTCCGACTGGTACGACCGGAAGCAGGGAGACGAAGGGGACCTCTGGCACAGGACCCTCATCGACCCTGGCCTGCTCGGGGTCCTCGGGGAATGCTCTGGGAAGCGGGTCCTCGACCTTGGCTGCGGGAACGGATACCTCTCTCGCCGCCTAGCGCGCCAGGGCGCAGACGTGACCGCCGTCGACGCTTCGCCCAGGATGATCCGGAACGCCAGGAGGCATGGCTCCGCAGGCGTGAAGTACCTCCGCGCCGACGCCGCCAGGCTGAAAGGGGTCCCCGGAGGCAGGTTCGACGTCGTCTTCGCGAACATGAGCCTGATGGACATGGCCGACGCCGAGGGGGCCGTGCGGGAGGCCGCCCGCGTCCTGAAGAAAGGAGGGCGGCTCGTAGCCAGCATCTGTCACCCCTGCTTCGACACGATGTCGAATTCAGGATGGGTCGCCGAGAAGGCGATGGGAGAGCCGCGGGCAGTCTACAGAAAGGTCAGGGGATACAGGGAGCTGTTCCACGAGAAGGTACCCTGGAACACAGGGGACGGGACCAGGGCCTATACTGTGAGCTACCACAGGCCACTGAACTGGTACGCCAGGGTGTTGCGCTCCAAGGGCATGGCGATAACAGCCCTGGAGGAGCCGGAGCCCACGAGGGAGTTCGTCGACATGGAGCAGCAGGACGGGGACCTCGACGGCCCGGGGGCCCAGGAGGTCCCCCTGCACCTCATCATCGAAGCCGTAAAGCTCTGAGGTGTCTGGCACGAAGGTCGGCGTGCTCTTCTCCGGAGGGAAGGACTCAACTTACGCCGCCTGGCTGGCCTCGAAGAAAGACGAGCTTGCCTGCTTAGTGACCCTCTTTCCCCGGTCGGAGATGTCGTACATGTTCCACTATCCCAACCTGAGATGGACCGCGCTGCAGGCGGAGGCTATGGGTGTCCCCCAGGTCACCACCCGCACCGAGGGGGTGAAGGAGGAGGAGCTGGCAGACCTCGAGAGGGCCATCACGGAGGCCAAGGCGAGGTTCAGCTTGGAGGGGGTCTACACAGGGGCGTTGGCCAGCGTCTACCAGAAGACCAGGGTCGAGAAGGTCTGCGAGGCCGTGGACCTAAAGTGCCTGTCGCCTCTCTGGGGGGTCGACCCTGAGGCCCACCTGCGGAAGCTCGTGGGCGACGGCTTCTCAGTCATCGTCGTGAGCGTGTCGGCCCTGGGGCTGGACCAGAGCTGGCTTGGGAGAGAGCTGGACGAGGACGCCATAAGCGAGCTGGTCGATTTAGGCAAGAAGTACAGGTTCCACGTGGGCCTCGAAGGGGGCGAGGGAGAGACCTTCGTCCTCGATTGCCCTCCATTCTCGCGGAAGGTCGAGGTGAGGTCGGCAGTCAGGCACTGGAGGGGGGACTCCGGTCACCTGGAGATAACAGACGCTGTCTTGGTGCCAAAGTCTGGAAAGTAACGGGAGGTAGCCCAGGCGCGAAAGTTTCGAGGCATTGAAAGCCGATGTACTGCGATGAGCTCTACGGTATCCAGGCGGGCGCAAAAGTCTATATCTTGATTGCTCGTCTTTCACGCTGCTCTAGATGAAGGGGTTTTTGGGAAGAGCCGTCTGAGGTATCCGATGAAGAGCCAAACCATCGATAGAGCATTCGCAGGTCTGTGGGAGTCCGCTATAGGAATGCCAGACTTAGCATAACGCAGATTGCGAACCACCACGCCCCGAACCAGAGTGCAGCCAAGCGGTCGAAGTCCTCATGCAGGTACACATAGAACATCATCGCTACTGTGAACAACTCAGAGGCGAAAAGTGCAGCAAACTGGTTCTGCTGCGTTATGGGGTTGAAGAACCACAGCGAAATCCCCACCACCACCAGGTACACGGAGAGGGGAATCGCTGCGAGGGTCCGCGTGTCACGCCGGACGGTCGTCATGCCTGCCTGGCTCTCTCGTTGATTCTGACGAGCCTCTTCACGATGAGCGCCATAAATGCGAAGCTGCCCACCAGCGTCGCCAGACTGAAAAGGAAGATCCCTGCCTCGCTCTGAATGGCGCTGAACGTGTTTACGAAAGAGGCGAATGCGATGCTCCCCACGAGGAGAAGTACCACGAAGCTCCCGGTCAAGGCGGGGACCTTGAAGGGGGTCCTCATCACCCTCATCAGGGAGCCGCCAGATCCCTGGGCGGCAGTGGACTGAGGCGCTAGACTTGGCGTCCGTGCGTGCCTCCTCCGCCAGACGATCCAGACTGCGCCTATGGTTATCAGCGCTGGGATCGCCAGCCCGGCTATCGACTGAGGTATCGGTATGTCCTGGCCGGGGGTGAGGTATCCCCATACAGTGAGCCAGACAAGCTCCACTATGAACACCAGCCCTACCGTAGAGTAGACCGGTCTTTGCAGCGGATTCTTCCTCTGGTTCCTGTCGACGAATGGAAGGATGACCGCGAGCACGAGGCCGACTGTGACGAACGCCATCGCATCGGGCTCATGGACCCCGGCGAACATCCCCAACTTCAGGAGCTGGTAGAGTGCGATGAAGTACCAATCCGGCCGGGCTGTGTAGCTGGCCGCCGCGGCGATGGAGTACTCTGGAGGGAGCGCAAGAGGGAAGAGCACGGACGCGGCGAGGAGGAGGCCGAAGAAGACCGCGCCTATCATCATGAGGTACGAGAGCACACCAGGGAACCACTGATGATATGTGACTTCCCCTTTCAGCCCTGTAGGAGGCTCGGAAGCTCCATGCATCTCGAACATGTACATCTTGCCGGCGAAGAGAAGGATCAGCACAGCTGGGAGTATCAGGACGTGCAGGTCGAAGAATCTGGTCAGCTCAGCCGTGTTCCCAGTGTTGCCTGCGGCTAGGTAGGTCACTATGCCGGCGAGCTGGGGAGGCAGCAGTCCAATCATGCTGATCGAGACATCTGTGGCTGACTTCGATACAACAGTCCACGGAAGGAGATAGCCAGTGAGCCCCATCATAAGCGTGACTATGCCCATTATCATCCCTGTGATCCACATCAGTTCCCTCGGCTTCTTTTGGGCTGAGGCGAAGTAGCCGCGCATCAGGTGAAGGAAGGTCAGGAGGATCATCGCATATGCGCCGTACAGATGCACCGTTTCGATGAGTTCCCCAAAGGGAACCGACTGCATGATCAGTATGGTGCTGGCGTATGCCTGCGCGGGGGTTGGAACATAGTAGAGGAGCATGAGGAAACCTGTCACAACCTGGATGCCGAAGGCCATTATCGCCAGGGCCCCGAGCCAGTAGAATGGGTTCAGGCTGTAAGACGGAGCCGGCCTCAGCATGGTGTTGGTGAAGCCGAACCTAGAGTCGATGAACTTGGTCAGGTTATCCGGGGTCAGCGTCTGTCTCGTCTGTTTGACCTTGCCTACGGCTTTACTCACGAGCTTGCGTACGCTCGGCGCCATGCCTACGCCCCAGAGCTCCCGCTGGCAGTGCTGGTGCCGCTCGTGGACTGCGTTGAGGTAATCGAAACGGTGTTGGTGATGACGCTACCCCCTGTCATGTCAGCCGACAGTACCTGGGCCGGCGCGGTCGCTCCCGTGTCATGGCCGAATATGCTGGGGGGTCCCATCGAAGTCGCATAGATGTCTCCGGTGGATTGGTCCAGTTCCAGCTGCACCATCGGCACCGGTCTGGGAGCCGGACCGCCTATGACCGCTCCTTCTTTAGTGAAATCGTAGTGGCTCCCGTGGCAGCAGCAGTATCCTCCGTCGACTGGCATCTTGTACGCGGAGTTGCAAGTGGGAGAGGCTCCTTCAGGGACAAACGCGTAGATGCATCCCAGGTGCTGACAGATGAGGCTGAAGGCTACTATGTCCTCGGACGGGCCGATGCCATTCTCCGCCTTCACCCCAAGCTTCACGAGGATATTCGGTTCGTCGGAAAGAGGATAGAAGAAGTTGACAGGCTTAAGGTCCTGCAGGCCATTTATGTTGGCTACCTTGGATTTGGGCCACGCAAGTGTCACGTTCGACGTCGGGACGTATGTCAGAAACTCAGTAAAGAGCCCGGCGACTCCGATTATGGTGCCCACCGCCCCGACCGTGACCACGATCCTCAGGAAATCGCGCCTCCCCACCCCCTGGTTCTGGTCACCTTCGGTGGGTGTTGGTTGCTTCTTTTCCCCCGGCTCGTCCATCTCTGGAAACTCCCTAATCCTCATTAAAAAAACCTATCCTGAATTCGTTGCCGTTGCCACCCTAAACCGCCCATTTTTGCGGCATCTTTTAGGCAAAGCTTATGAGCAGTTCCCTAACGCCTTTGGTCGACTTTTATGGCGGTCACGCCTCCTACGGTAGCCATCTGGACCTCGGTTTTCGACGTCTATCTGGTCCTTGGCACGCTGGTAGGCATAGTCGTAATCTCTGTTCTCACCTACAGCGTCTTCACCAAGCCGAAGGTGAAGGCGGAGGTAGGTCCCAAGAGGTCTCTCGAAAGGAGGAAGAAGATTCGCGCCGTGATCCTCACGCTAATCACCATAAGCATACTCACCACGGTCGAGCTAGACACTTTCAGCGCCACATCCCTTGTCACTGTGCCGTCCGACCCAGCGAATTCGATGACCATCCAAGTGGTGGGTCAGCAGTTCTTCTGGACGTTCATCTACCCGAACGGTTACGCTCAGGTGGGCAACCTCACCATACCTGTCGGTGAGACGATAGTTCTGAATATAACTTCTAAAGACGTGTTTCATTCCTTCGCAATACAACAGCTCGACGTCGCCAAGGACGCCATCCCCGGGAGATACAACCAGCTCTGGCTGGAGGTCCCCACTCCATCGCAGTACTCGATAATATGCAAGGAGCTATGCGGAGTCGGGCACGCTTTCATGACAGCCGAGCTCTACGCTGTGAACGCATCAACCTTCAACGCTTGGTATGGGTCGCTTCAGACAAAGGGAGGTTAGCTGTGGCCTTCGATTTTCGCAGGAGCGTACATCGATGGACCACAACTACTAACCACAAGGAAATAGGGATTCTCTACTTCATCACTTCGATGTTCTTCGGCGCCGTAGGCGCAATGCTGGCCGAGTTGATGCGCGTGCAGCTCTCGGTCCCAAGCAACACCGTCCTCTCTGCCTCCCTGTACAACGAGTTCGTGACCATGCACGGACTGGTGATGATACTCTGGTTCCTCTCCCCTCTTGGCATCGCGCTGATGAACTACTTCGTCCCCCTCCAGATTGGAGCGCCTGACCTTGCCTTCCCAAGGCTCAACGCCGTGAGCTACTGGATGTACCTCTTCAGCGGGGTCCTCGCGATAGGAGGTCTCTTCCTGCCAGGGGGCGGGCCTAACGGAGGGTGGACTGTCTACCAGCCGTTGAACACCTCAGTGTACTCTCCAGGCGTAGGCATCTCGCTTGTCTTCCTGGGCCTCGCGATGCTGGCCGCGTCTGTGACCATCGGGAGCATAAACTTCCTCGTGACCATAGCTCACGAGCGCGCTCCTGGAATGACGATCTCCAAGATTCCGATGTTCACGTGGTTCGCCACATTCACGCTCATCCTGATGCTCCTCGCCTTCCCGCCTCTGCTGGCCGCGCTGGTCATGCTGATGTCTGACAGGCTTCTCGGCACTGTCATCTTCGTGTCGGTGGCAGGGGGTGCCATCCTCTGGACCAACCTGTTCTGGTTCTTCGGGCACCCTGAAGTGTACATAGTCCTACTCCCGGCTTTCGGCGCCATCGCCGAGATACTGCCCGTCTTCGCAGGCAGAGACCTCGAAGGAAGGCGGCTGATCGTTCTCGCCACTGGGCTAATGGTCATCCCTCTCAGCATGCTGGTATGGCAGCACCACATGTTCATCACGGGTATCAACCTTGCAGAACTGGCGACCTTCAGTGTCACAACGATCATCATATCGATACCGTTCGACATCATAGTTCTTTCATTCATCCTCACCACCCTGGGCGGGGTCAAGCTCAACACGCCGATGCTCTGGGCCTACGGCGCAATCGTCCTCTTCATCATAGGAGGGATATCCGGGGTCTTCCTCTCTTCGTTCGTTCTCGACGTCGTCTTCAGAGGGTCATACTTCGTTGTGGCGCACTTCCACTACGTGATGGTAGGCGCGACCATATTCGGTCTTGTCGCCGGGGTGTACTACTGGCTGCCGAAGATCACCGGAAAGATGTACAGCGAGAAGCTTGGGCTGCTCCACTTTGCGATCTCCTTCATAGGGTTCAACATCACCTACGCGCCTATGTTCCTCCTGATCGACATGCCCAGGAGGATTGTCACCTACTCTGCTTCCACCGGGTGGGGAACGCTCAACTACATTTCGAGCGTCGGAGCCATAATCTTCGGCGGTGCCCAACTCATCTTCGTCGCCAACCTCCTCTATACCCACTACGGAGGGTTCCCGTCCATCCCGAACCCGTGGCATAGCCTCTCGCCAGAGTGGGGGAAGAGCGGCCTTCTAAGGTCGGTCGGGTCTGCCGCCGATGGGTCGTACGGGCCGTCCGAGTCGGAAGCGATCGAGGCCAAGCACACCAGCCACAGGCCACTTGAAGTCAGCATAGGAGTTGCGGTCACCCTCGTGGGCCTGGCGACGTCTCCGTACCTGGCCGGGAAGGCCGTAATCGTAGTAGGTCTCGTGTTTCTGGTCTACGCCCTGCTCCGCTGGGCCAGGGACAACATGGGGGACAAATTCTCACTCGGGGAGACGTTCGGGGACAAGTTCCCCTTCGCAGGGGTCGGCCGGATAAAGCTGGGGATGTGGATATTCATAGCTTCGGATATCCTGCTCTTCGGCTCGCTCATCGGCAGCACGCTCTTCATCCGTGAGAACTCCGCCATCGCCGGAGTCGTCTGGCCTGCGATAGGCAACGTACACGATGTGACCACCGGGGCCATTTCCACGGTCGCCCTGCTCGCCAGCAGCTTCACTATGGTCCGAGCGGTTATGTCGCAGAAGGCGGGGGAGCAACGCCACTACATGATCTGGCTCGGCAGCACCTTCGCGCTTGGCCTCGCGTTCCTCCTGACTGAGGCGAGCGAATGGTACAGCCTCTACCTCAGAGGCATCTGGTTCAACACCTCGCTGCCGAACGGGTTGTACTTCCTTCTGACAGGGGTCCATGCCTCCCATGTGACGGCGGGTCTCGTCATGATGGTCTACCTGATGGTCAGGGCAGTAAGAAAACCGGGCCCTGAGGGGAGCAAGTCCATCGCCAACTTCGCCCTTTACTGGGACTTCGTAGACATTGTCTGGGTCTTCCTCTTCCCTCTGTTCTATCTGGTGTAACAACATGAGAGAAGCAGGTACCATCGGCGTCCTCGTATACCTCCTCTTGGCGACAATCTCAGAGGTGTACCTCTCAGGGTCGATGGTGGTGAGCACCGCCTACTACACCGTGATTGGTATCATCGCAATAAGCGAAGCCACTGTGATGGGAGGTTACTACATGGGGCTGAAGGACGAACCGTCCCCGGTGCGTGCCATAGCTCTCGTGGGGGTCCTCTTCATCGCTGTGCTCATAATTTCCATGGTCGTCGAGTACATAGGCCCCTCATACTAGTGCGACAAGGATTGCAAGAGCCCCTGACCCTTCGAGCCGAGCGAATACTGGCCCAGTGGACTCGACACAGGCGCCTTGCAAGGCATCAGTTGCCCCTTGCCGGCGCAGCTACTCATCCTCCGTATGGGGCCCGGCGCCAGACACGTGCCAGATCCGCAGCACTGGAAGCATGGTTCCTCTGGTGGCGGGAGGCTTGGCACCATGAAGCCTCTCCCTGAGCCATGCTCTGATGTCGTAAAAGTAGATATTCTGATACGGGCACGCAGTGACGCAGTCCCCGACCCCTATGCACTTCATGCTCTTGAGCTGCCCTGTCCCGATGAACGAGCCGGGCTGGTCTGTTATTCCCACGGGGCACACCTTTGCGCAGTCCTTGGTAGGGCAGGTCACACAGGTATCGCTGTCCTTGACCTTCAGCCTGAACAACCCAAACCTCGAAATCAGATGATTGAATGAGCCCCAGCCGCAGAGGCCGGTCGTCGCACAGGCGTAAGTGCCCACGAAGGGGATCAGGATCCAGACGATGTACCATAGGAAACTGAAGTAGAAGCTGTACAGGAAGAAACTCGTGTCTGTCCCGAATAAGGTCACGTCCACCAACCCGATCGAGTTCAGGTAAGACAGGGCGGCCGCGGCCACCAAGGAGAACCAGACCAGCGACACCACCCATTTGTAGGTCGCCGAGAGCCTGCTGGTGAGGAATCTGCGTCCAAGCTTCGACGTCCGATTGAACGAACTCATGGCGTCTATGGCCGTCCCTTGGTACATGAGCGCGGCAGTGCAGAAGACCGAGCAGACATTCCTGCTGCCGAAGAAGAATGACAGGAGCCCGCTCACGAAGTAGGTGCCGAGCAACGCAAGCGCCACCGCAGGGGCGAGCGCTCCAGCCGTGCCGATCCCCATGCTCCATCCTACCCATGGGATGTACTGAACTGTGGTGGGGAAGACGAAGTACGGCAGGAAGACCGCATAGATGGCATACGCCCCTATCACCATGCCGAGCCTGACCTTCGTCTCAAGCTCGCGCGCGTACCTTATCTTGAAGAGCACCAGCGCGCCCATCTCTATCCCCATCATGATGAGGTACCAGGCTGATGCGGTGACCGCGGAGAAGTACCTGATGAAGTCGTAGCCTGCAGCGGCGACTGCCCCCTGGATGGAGCCAGCTATGGGGACGAGCGGGATACTGGTGAAATACGCCGTTCCGTAGGCGTAGACGTCGATGGCGGCGCCCATGAAGAACTCCGCTACAAAGAGGAAGCTGAGGACGGCGAACACCCACAGGGGCCTCGACTGCCAGCTCTCGAGCTGCATCCCCCCTGATCCCTTGTCGCGAATGATGGCGGAGAAGTACACGGCCATTTCGACCAAAAGGGACAACGCGAAGACCTCTTCGTTTCCGAAGAGCAGCCAGCTGAAGATTCCAGCCATCATTATCCCATACGCAAGCAATATCCTGACGAGGTAGTCCGATGTCCCGCGGTCCAGACTGCGGTTCATGAAGAGGAACTCGAAGATATAGATGAACAGCACTATCATGGCAACGCTCCCCAGGTAGGTCGAATACCGCGCCCACACGGAGGAATCGATTGCAGTAGGCGAGAACAGCATGATGAACACCTGGGCCCCGACTACAGTCCAGACTGCCTTCTGGAGCCTGTCTCTCAGGAGGTACAGTGTGATGGCCATCTCCCCCGCCATGGTGAAGACGAACCAGTACGAGCTGATCGACCCGACCAGGGCAGCGTACGCTCCTCCACCGCTCCCGGCCGGGAGCACGGCTCCCGATGCGAGGGTGAATGCCCACCCCATGAACACCTCGGCGGCTATCACGAGGGCTACCGCTGCCAGTTGGAAGGCGCCAAGGAGCGTCAGGCCTCCGATGCCTACATCATCCAGCTTCTTGCCTCCATACATGAGAGAAGCGACGATGGGGATAAGGAAGATGCTCATGGATACCATGTTCGCCGCGAAGAGGACGAACAGCGTGGTGATGCTCGGCGCATAGATGTAGTCCACCACGCTCACAAACATGGAGACCATCATGATGAGAAGGAACAGCACGACTGCCCCATCGTAGAGCGTCACCACCTTCGACGCCCTCTTGATCAGCCAGGCAGTCACCGCTGCCATCGAGGCCGCTCCCCCCCAGAGGATTCCAACAGGGAGGGCCATTCTCAGGCTGACCCCTGACCATTCGACCCGGGCCCCCATATGGCAGAGCCCTCAGGATGGCAAGACAGCTCCCGCTGGGGCGCTCCTGCCGGGCGCTCCCATGGGAGGACTGTCCGTTGTCCGTGGGTTCCCCATCGCGGGAGCAGTCGGTCGATTGGCTTTCTCAAGCTGTCTCTGAACTGCGGCATTTTGACACGCTGACTAAGCGTCAAACCGACTCCCGTTCGCCTGCAATTAAATCTTGGGACAGGTCCCGAAGGAAGCCGGTCCGCTCAACCGCTCGTCCCTGGCGGGAGTTCGCAGATGGGGCCGATGGGGGTGATTATAGAAGGCGAAGCCGTGATGTTGTCCAGGTTGTACATGATGGTGAACTGGTTCCCGGTACCAAGATTCTTGGCCGCGATGGAAAGGTAGACGTTGTCGAGTGCCCCTGACGGAGGACTCACAGCGAAAGGCAGGAAGAGCACCTGGCCGCTCGTCACCGATGACAGCCCCGCCGAGCATTGAGGAGAGTCCGCCTCTGTAGACACAGTTGAAGTGACCTGCACCCTGAGAGGAAGCGCGCTCGCGTTGTTCCAGCGGACATTGAACGCGAGTTCCGTCCCATTGAACGAGGTAGAAACCACTGTAGCGTAGTCCCCGAAGGGCTCCTGTTTCTGAGGGAAGAGAGCGCTGGTGTAAGCGGCATATCCGACAAGGAGACCGAAGATTATGGAACCAGCGAGTATCGCCAGCATCACCTTTGAAGCTCGCATCTTTGCAGGAGACACCCCCGTGAACTACTATCTAAGGTAGTCTGGCCGTGACCAGACCCATGGAGGATGTCGCTCAATGACCCGTCGACGGTCCATCGAGCACGGGATGCTCCGTCGGTCAGGGGGCCTTTCCATCCCAGCAGTTGACTCGTATGAAACGCGTTCCGATCCCAGGGTTCAATGAGCAGGGAGCCCAGTGAGGTCCTCTCACCAGGTGGGAAGAACGGCTTTCCCGGAGGATTGTGGCCTTCTCGTTCTGAAATACAGGTAGCCAGCTGCGGCTGCCGCTGCGACCACCATGGCGGAGCCCGCGGCCAAGACGCCTACTGAAGTCGCAGGGGCAGGCACGATTACCAGGGAGTTGGCCTCTGCGTTGGCGTATCCATGAACCACCACTGCGCCAGTCGGGTCGGAGACTACAGACAGCGTGTAGTCCTGGCCGTCTTTGCTGAAGGTCGCCGAGAAGGTCGACTCTCCTGGTATGGTCTTCGTGAAAGTGGTCGTGTTCGTGCTTGCATCATAGTTCTTTGTCCAGGAGGTGAGTGGGGTGTTCAGGGCTGTGAAGTTCAGCGTCGGGCTGTTCCAGACACCGCTTCCGCCGAAGGCGCTCAGGATGAACTCGAGGGCGAAGACACGCGTGGCTAAGGAATCCTGGACCATCGACCCGACCATGTTGATGTCCACAGTGTGGTCGTGCATGTCCAGGTCCATTGGCCCGCTGACCACATACGCCCGCCAACCCAGGTCTGCATGCACCGTCCCATTGGTCACCTTGAATACCCCGGTGACATAGGAGGTGATGTTGGTCGACTTGTTGATGACCAAGGCTGTGGCGTTACCCTTCGCAGAGTAGCTCAAGGCTACGGTCATGTTTCTCACGGCGACGGAGCTGTCCCCGTTGTCGAAGCTCCCCTGAAGCTCACGGACTCCGGTTCCACCGGTGAAAGACGCATTGAGACTCTCTGAGGAGTTCACGTTTTCGAGATACCTCGCGATCGTTGAGTTGGCAGGATATGTCAAGACGATCTTTGTGGCACTCAGGCTGTTGACTTTTGCAACCTGTGTCTGCGGGTTCAAGTCGACGGTCAAAGTTGAGGCGTTGGTCATCGGCGCCAGCGTAAGGAGAAGCACCGCGAGAGCTGTGAGAGAGACCGCCTTTTTGGAATTCTCCATCGCCATATGGTGAAGGCTGTCCGAGATTAAACCTACAGATTTGAACGCGCTTTCAACGGCGTCAGCGGTGGTGGCTCAGGACCCGCCCTTGATTCGCATTATCCTGTTCCGTCCCATCATCGACCAGTACTCGACTTCGACGCCAGGTCCGAGGGTGCCGTTAAGTTCAGCCATCTCTTCCGCGCTGGGCTTTCCTGTCTCAAGGACTTCGAAGGTCTGCAAATCCATTATCTGCACCGTGTTGTCCATGATGGTGGTCACTTGGCCTGACCTCTTGTCGATCATCGGTATGTCAACCCTGGATTCGGCAGGGGAGACGTAGCTCTTCTTTGTTCCGGTGAACAGCGAGATTGCGACAAGCCTCACTTTGGCGCTCCCGTGCTTCCCGGGCTTGAAGTGTTCACGGCTCACCACCTTACATGGTTCTCCGTCGATTATGATGTAGCTTCCTTCCTTTACGCTGCCAAGCTCTGCAGGCCTGCTCAAAGATAAGCAGGCGTGCCTCCTTAGGGAAGCTAAATAAACGTCTCACCCAGCGGACCAATCGCACGAGCGATTGACTGAGCCCAAGACGGTTGAAACCGCAGCCCTAAGGTAAGAAACACTCCTTGAAGGCACCCCCCATTGTCTGACCCGGCATACGTCCTTGACTCCACGGCATTCTACGCCGGGATACCTTATCAGGGAAGCGGGCGGTACTATACGACCTACCTCGTCCTCGAGGAGGTTAAACACAACAGCGTCGGGTCATCGCTCATACATTCCAGGGTGCAGGTCACCGAACCTTCCAAGGAGTCGATCAGTCTTGTCAAGGCTACGGCGACTAAGACGGGGGACATCCGAGCCCTTTCCCAGACAGACGTTTCGCTCCTCGCCCTGGGGCTCGACTTGAAGGTCAGAGACGGCGGGGTCAACCTGGTCTCTGACGACTTCGCGGTCCGCAACGTCGCAGAAATCCTCTCTATCCCGCTGGCTCCGACTTCCCTGAAGGGAGGAGAATGGAAGAGCATCGGCTGGAAGATGTATTGCAGGGGTTGCGGCAAGATTTACGCCAACCCTAAGCTCACCACCTGCCCCGTCTGCGGCACTCAACTGTCAAGGAAAGCTTCGAACGGCCAAGTCCGACCGCGGGCGTGAGATCTTGCCCTGACTGCCTGATGGATTAGAAACGATCTTATCTCCGACGCGCCCCCATATGGCCAGTTGGCTGCTCTCCTGGGCTGGGTTACCATCGTGTCAGTATCTGTCTTGGGTGTCTTCCTCTTGTGGTCTGCCTCCATCGGGGCGGGATGGCAGCCCACTTCGCGTAGGAAGGTACGGAAGATGCTTGAGATGTGTGGTGTGGGGCCATCGGACGTGGTTTACGACCTCGGTTCGGGGGATGGACGGATCATAGTGGAAGCGGCGAAGACATATCGCGCCAGGGCGGTCGGCGTGGAGGCGGACCCCATCCGGGTGCTCCTTTCAAGATTCTTGGTGTGGACCAATATGCTCAAGGACCAGGTACGGGTGGTCTGGGGGAACCTCTTCCACATAGACCTGAGCGAGGCAACGGTGGTCACGCTCTTTCTCTCTCAGGGGGCAAACCGAAAGTTGAAGGCGAAGCTCCTCTCAGAGCTCAGACCAGGGGCCAGGGTCATTTCCTACGTCTGGACATTCGACGGCTGGTCCCCCGCCTCTACGGATTCGGACGACGACATCTCCCTATATGTGGTGCCTCCGTACGAACGCCCGACTCCGGACAGAACATCGACGACGGCCGCCCCACGCTCTGTCTAAATCGGGGCCTCCTCCGAGGGCTATGCAAGCATACGGGAAGACGGCAAGAGAGGCTGGTGTTCGGGGTGGTGACGGTCCTTGTTCTGATCGTCGCATATCATGCGCCGAACGAGTACGAAGAGAAGGGTCCGGTGAAGACCAGGCTCTTCGCGTGAAGTTCCCGCCTCTTGGATTTGGTGCCAGCCCTAGTGGGTTGTTGAATAACTCGAAATGTGACCGCCTCTGTGTTAACTCGCAAATAGGCCCGCTATTTGGTCGGAACTAAAGCAAGTATGGTAGTTATTCAACAACCCAAGCCCTACCTAACCCGTAAATACCTTGGCCGTGCCAGACCTACTCATGACACAGTCTAAGGGCGCGGAAGACGCAATGAATATCGTAGAAGGAATACTAGGGGCGTTGTCAGACAAGCACTCTCAGCTGGACATCAACCTCCAAGGGATGAGCGTGAGGTTCCCCAGTCTCGGGATGAGCGTCGAATGCAACGGCCTCGTAACCCTCACCGCCCACATCAGGGACATCACCGAAGGTGAGAAGCAAGCGTCGGCTTCGAAGAACGTCGCTATGATGTCGAAGCAGTAGTCAGCTCAACGCCTTCAGCAGCTTCTTCAGTCCCCGCGGGTTCACATTGATGTGGCCAGTCAGCCTAGACACTCCGCTGCCCATGCTTAGGACCCTGTCGCCTCCCGCGTAGACGTTCAACTTCCAGCCCAACCTAGAAAGGGTGCCGCCTGCCCGCACGGACTCGATGGCTGCGCCCGGTCCTGCTCCCGACCTGACGAAATCCAAGAGGCGGACTCCTGATTCTTCCATCCCAGCGACCTCCAGGTCAAGCATCTTCCTGTCTGCGTCTACGGTGACCAGCGGCCGGCCCCCCACACTGACTGTCGCCCTGCCTGTGGGAACCAGGGCGAGTAGTCCGAAAATCGAAGCGAGACCTTCTTCACCCTCAGCCATATCAGCCTGGTCCAATCACGAAGTCAGTAATACGCCTACCTCTGCCCTGCCAGGCGGTGCCCAGGGAAGCGAGTTCCAGGTGTTTCTGAAGCGCCATGTTTTGCTGGTAAGCTCAGAAGTGGTTACTAACTAGAGAAATACTACTATGCTTATATAAGGATATCATCATTTGGTTGTATAGTATATCATGAGATACTCTAGAACGTCGGCCCTTCAAGTTTCGGACAGGTGCCCCAACTGCGGCAAGAGGACGCTGGTAGAAGACGTCAACACGGGAGAGCTCACCTGCGGGAACTGCGGGTTCGTGATCACGGAGAAGTCCATCGACCAGGGACCGGAATGGCGTTCCTTCAGCGACGAGAGGGGCCAAGACAGGGCCCGTGCGGGCGCCCCCACGTCCATCACCTACAGGGACATGGGCCTCTCTACCATGATAGGCCGCTCGAACAGGGACGCCTCAGGGAGGTCATTCGCTTCGCCTATGCGTACCGCCATCGACAGGCTAAGGAGATGGGACAACCGTTCCCCGGCTTTCGGGGCCCAGGAGAAGAACCTCAGCATAGCCCTCCGCGAGCTCGAGAAGATGGCTGACAAGCTCGGCACGTCCCAGGCCGTCAGAGAGCGTGCTGCCTACATCTACAGGAAGGCACTCGAGAGGGGGCTCCTTCGCGGCCGCTCAATCATAGGAATCTCCGCGGCAGCACTATACGCCGCGATGAGGGACACGGAGACTCCTAGGACGCTCAAGGACATAGCTGCGGTGAATAACCTGGAGAAGAAAGCCGTGGCAAGGGACTATCGCATACTGCTTAGAGAGATGGACCTGACGATGCCAGTGGCAGACGCAGCGAAAAGCGTGAACAGGATAGCCTCCAAGGTGGGGCTGTCAGAGAGGGTAGCACGCAAGGCCATCGAAATAGTGAGAGTCACCGAGGAGAGGGAGATCTCCGCCGGGAAGTCCCCCATGGGCCTGGCGGCCGCCGCCCTCTATCTCGCAGGGGTCATCGAAGGGGAGGTCAAAACCCAGAAAGAGATAGCAGAGGCGTCCGGGGTCACTGAAGTCACCGTCCGCAACAGGTACAAGGGCCTGAGGGTCGACCTGGGGAAGCAGTTCGGCCTCTCTGACACGGAACCTCTGATGGGCCTCCCTGCCGGCCCGGGCGCGCCGCCGAGCGTTCACCCAGTGACGCAGCAGTCTTAGGGTTCCTGAGCACCCCGCTCAGGCCGGTCCCAGTTCTTCTCGCTACCGAAGAGCCGCTAGTTCTCATACCTCTGTGTCAGCCAGCCAATCTCTTCCCAGCCGGGGGGATATCACGTTCGCTTTCGCTGTGGCGGTCTTCCCTGTCTTTACGGAGCCGAGGTTGGCATGATTCAGCAAAAGGTGGACCGGGGGGGAATTGAACCCCCGACCTTGGAGCCCTTTCGGGGTTCTTCCGCGTGCGAGGCGGACGTTCGTACCGCTGAACTACCGGCCCACCAGTTCTCAGCCTGACGCCTTCCGCGTTTAAGGGTTAGTCAGCCTCAGCTACTTCAGGTCCAGGGGAAACACTTTTGCCGGACGGCTCCCCGCCGAGCCCGATGCCTCGCGCTGACTTGGACGACCGGCTCTTCTGGCTGGCAACAGAGAAGGAGATCAGGACCGCTGCGACCACTGACGCCTATTTCCTCCACACGAAGCAGGTCCTCAGGCGGAACAACGTAGACTCTCGGGTCGTCATGGAGGTGTTCGCACGCGATGTCCCCTACGACGACAACTGGGGTCTCCTCACGGGGGTATACGAGGCCACAAAGCTGCTCGAGGGCCTCCCTGTGGACGTCTGGGCCCTCGACGAGGGTTCTGTCTTCGTGGCTGACAGGAACACTGCAATCTACGAACCGTTGCTCACCATAGAGGGGAGATACTCTGACTTCGCAGAGTACGAGACCCCTCTGTTGGGCCTCCTCTCAGCGTCCACCAGCATCTCCACAAGGGCTGCAAAGCTCAGATTGGCCACGGGCCAGAAGCTCCTCCTCAGTTTCGGCACCAGGAGGGTGCACCCCGCCCTGGCACCTTTGGTCGAGCGGGCGTGTTATGTCGCCGGCTTCGACGGCGTCTCCAACGTCCTGGGGGCGAAGCTCCTGGGCATCGAGCCGTCCGGGACGATGCCGCACGCCCTCGTCCAGATACTTGGGAGCCAAGAGAAAGCCTGGCGCCTGTTCGACGAGACAGTGCCAAAGAACATCCCACGCGTCGCGCTCGTAGACACCTTCTGGGACGAGAAGTCGGAGTCCATCAAGGCCTTCGAGGTCCTGGGCCCGAAGCTCTGGGGGGTGCGGCTTGACACCCCAGCATCGAGACGCGGGGACTTTACGAAGATAGCCGAAGAGGTGCGGTGGGAGCTGGACATACGCGGGGGGAAGGACGTCAAGATCATAGCATCAGGGAGGCTCGACGAGGATGCCATAGTCAGGCTCAATCCCATCGTCGACGGCTACGGCGTCGGGACAGCCGTCGCGTACCCTCCTGTCATCGACCTGAGCGCGAAGATAGTGGAGGTCGGAGAAGGCGAGAAGAGGGAGTTCAGGGCGAAAAGGGGCGGGCTGGGCGGGCGCAAAGCTGTCTACAGGGCTGCCGGCTTCAGGGACACGGTGTCGCTCGATGGCTCCCCGAGGCCGAAAGGCTCCGCCCCCATGCTGAAGCAGGTCCTGAAGAAGGGAAGGCTGGCAGGCGGCTTCGAGGAGGTCGACGCTATCAGAGCCAGGGTCAGAGCCGAACTGGACCGGCTCAGGGGGTCGACCCCTGCCCTAGTCTGGAGGTGACGCCTTCGCGCCAGGCCCTGATGGTCGTCGACGTCCAGGTGGACTTCTGTCCAGGAGGC
>JAFMAA010000015.1 GCA_029785235.1 Nitrososphaerota archaeon
AGCCTCTTTTTGTCTGGGTCGTTGAACACGTATGTCCCTGCTCCGCAGGCGAAGTGGATAGAGAGTTCATACTGCTCCTTCTTGGTGAAAGCCTCTATGAAACCTGTCACCGGCGAGCAGGATGGGACGGGGAACCATCCGTCCTTCGATATCATGCCGTTGGTCTGTTCCTCTATCTTCTCGATGCAGTCTGGTATCGTGATTCTGTACTTTGCCCTCTCGGACTTCGTCAGCCTACCTGTAAGCGAGACAGGCTGGAAGTTGACTGCATGGACGGTATCTATGTTGTTTGCACCGAAACGGATTATGTCACCTAACTCGTGGTCGTTGATCGACTTTATGACAGTCGGGACAAGGACTACGCCCAAGCCCACTCTCCTGCAGGCGTCGATGGCGTACGGTGACTCCCAGTGGTTCTTCGGGTTGGTCTTCGGAGTGACTCCGTCGAAGCTCATGTAGAGGTTGGAGACCCCGGCGTCCTTCAGACGCTTTGCAAGGCCCGGATTGAGGGCCAGATTGATGCCATTGGTGTTGAGCTGGATGTGGTCCACCCCTTCCTCCTTCAGTATCTTGATGATGGTCGGCAGGTCCTCTCGGAGTGTCGGCTCCCCGCCGGTAATCTGTATGGAATTGCCCGCCACAGGTCGCTCCGCCTTCAGCGAGCGCCCCATCTCTCTCACCTGGTCGAGAGTAGGCTCGTAGACATAGGCCCCCTCCAGTCCCTTCTTGACGTAGAAGAAACAGTACCAGCAGGTAAGGTCGCACCTGTTTGTGACTATGATGTTCGAAAGGCCTGTGTGCGACAGGTGGTTGGAGCAGAGGCCGCAGTTCGCCGGGCATGAGCAGACGTCGAGTGGGACGTTAGCTGCGTGCGTCCCCTTCCCGTCCTTCCAATAACGTGAAAACTTGCTGTACATCTCGTAGGAGCCGAAGTAGAGCTCTTCGGTCTCGCCGTGTTCAGGGCATGTCTTCGTCATCCAGACCTTGCTGTCCCGCTCGAAGACAATGGCGGGCAGTATCCGGTTGCAGTCAGGACAGATAGACTGCGTCTGGCGGATGAAGTTCCCCTTGGAGACTTCTTTCTTTAGTTCAAGGCTGACGTCAGCGATTTGAGCCAAAATAGGTTCGCTGAAGACTCTCCAGCGCCGAGCGGATATAAGCATTTTAACTTTCCAGAGGGTGAAAAGTTAAAGACGGGCCCCGTTGTTGGACAGATAGATGACCCTGAGCGAACGCGCCACCGCGTCCCTCGAGGCGCTCGGGCTGACGGGGAGCGAAGTAAAAGCCTACATTGCCCTTCTCAAGGGTGGGACGATGACCGCGAGCGACGTGAGTAGGGAGGCGAGGATACCATACTCCAAGGTCTACGCCGCGCTCGAATCACTCCATAGGCACGGCTGGGTGGAAGAACAGAAGAGCAGGCCTACCGTCTACACTGCCAAGCCGCCTGACACGGCCCTGGAAGAGCTGAAGTCCCGGCAGGAGACCGAAAGGAAGGAGAGAGAGCAGGTCGCGCTGGAAGAACTCATGGGGATATACGTCAGCAGAGGGGAACAGGAAAAACCAGACATATGGATCATGCGGGGGACGAATGAGATTCTCTCAAGGGTGAAGAATCTCCTTCTGAACTGCAGGGCGGAGTTGCTCATTGCCCTCCCCGCGCAACTGGCGCCGTTCACCGACCGGATTGAGCCGCTACTCGCGACGCTCAAGGAGAAGGGTGTGAAGTGCCTGATCCTCACTTCCCCTGACCTCCCAAAGGAGGCGGCCGGCCAACTGGCCAGACACTCGGAGCTCAGGATGAGGAAGACCATGTATGGCGGAGGCCTCGTGTCAGACTCACGCGAAGTAGTTCTCCTGCTCGGAGGAGGCGAACAGGGAGGACTCCCTCTGGCCATATGGGCATCACACCATGGGCTGGCCAGTTTTGCCAAGGACTACTTCGAGTTCCTGTGGAATTCGCCAGGGACAACCAAACATTGAGCAAGAGGGAGAGCCTCAGAGACGAGGAAGGCGTCCTCAGACGGCTTGGCGTGGACGCCGGGCTGTCCCGGAGCGAAGCGTCGCTGTACCTCAGGCTGCTCCAGGAAGGGCAGATACCGTCATCCCGGGAGGGGGAGGCAACGACGCTCCTGGAGAGAGGGATGGCAATAGTCTCCGGCGACGGGAAGAGGATAATCCCAGTCCATCCTAGGCTCGGGATAGCGAACCACTATAGGACATGGAGGGAGGCGATGGTGAAGGAGATCAGTGAGAGGCGGATGAGGGTAGACAGGCTGATTCTTGAGCTGATTCCCCTGTACGACGCCGCAATGGAGAAAAGGGCGGATGCGGGGGGCGCCTAGTATCATGGCTGCGCCACACGAGCACGAGATAGTCTTCATGGGCATGGTTAACGTGAACCGCGATAACTACCTTCAGGGGGTGGTGGACGTTTGGAGGTGCAGAGGCTGCAAGAGGCTCTTCTGTGACGACAAGAGGTACGATGAGCCGCTCAAGGCGAGCGTGGGGTTCGAGTCGATTCCCGATGACGAAGAGTGGGCTGTGCTGACGTGCACCACGCTGAAGGATGTGTACATGAACTCCTTGGGGGTAAAACACGGCAAGAAGTTTACCCACGCGTGCAGGGACGGCAAGGTACAGGAGTTCGTGGTGCGCGACGACTACACGCTATCGCCGAACACTAGCAGCCCCATCCACAGGCTCTATCTGGTAAAGGACAACATCAACAAGAACATTGAGGCAGGACACTACAAGCTGACGATGGTGAAGTAGCTTGGCTCTGGCACCAAGAGCCTCGGCAGCATTCAACTTTCTGACCGGGATGTGGGTGGCGATAGCAGGTTGGGGTTTCGGCCCGTCGCTCCTGTGCCCCAGAAGCGGCTGCCCAATACCAGCACTGCAGGGCGCAGTACCGGTCCTGGGAGTCATTCTTGTCCTCGACGCTCTGGTCTGCTACATCGGATTCCGGAGCGCTTTCATGGTCGGTGGCGCCCTCTCTGCGATTGTGGCGGCTATCGCCCTCTACAACTGGGCAGGGCATTACGGAGGCGAGGCCTGGACCAGCCTGGTAGTTCTCTCCCTCATGTCGCTGGTCTTTGACCTTCTGGCCCTAAGGCCCAGAGAACAACTGAAAGAACAGGCGAATCCGATGAACCTGCCTGTGTTCGGCTAGACTTCGAAGCTGATGAAACGCTTCCTCCTCAGTATCTCTTCAGAGCCAGCCTTCAGGCTGTCGACCCTGAAAGCCCCGTAGGATGCCTGTGAGGGCCTCAGCATCCGGACCGCCCTTTCCAAGATGCCCAGAGCCACTGTATCTTCGCCCTTCTGATGGTGGACGAGAGCGGCGCAGACCAGTATCACCCCCTGCAGGAAGGCCTTCTCGTTTCCCGTCTTCGTCCGCCAAATGCTTTCGAGAATCTCATGGCACTCCCAGTACCGCTCGGCGTTGAACAGCGACTTAGCCTCGGAGAAGATCTCTTCTTCGGGCCTGAACCTCGGGGCGATGTTCAGGTCGTGGGTGAATTCAGGCGCCGCAAGAGGCTCCAGCGCGGCGACGAAGAGTTCGAAGTCGGAGCGGCCGGAGGCGAAAACGTCCAGCTCCAAGGCGCCGTAGGAAGTCCACTTCGGGTTCCGTGCCTCCACCCCAAGTTCCCGGGCCATCGCGCGGACGACCCTCAGGAGCTCCCCTCGAGGGGCGCCTCCCTTGAGCCTGATGAGAAAGCGCAGCACGGTATGAAAGATGATTGGAACGCTTTAATGTTGACCCTGCCTTTGAGAGGTCGTGGGTGATGACCGAATTTAGCCTACTGAACCGACAGATGTCGAGGATCTTGAGTACGAGAACCCACAATCTGGTCGAGGCGTCCACCTCGGCGCGTTGGGAATCAATTTATAACCTCTGAAACGCGCCGCGGATTCAGGCGAAGTCGGATGGTTGAGCTTGATCTCACCTGCAATCTAGAGGGATTCAGGCGGTTTCTGATCAGCAGTACTTGCAGGAGTTTCATCCCAGAGTCATACCTTAGAGACCCTGAAGTGTTCCCTGAGAAGCAAGGCGACCAGGGGTCTATCTACGTCGAGGCTGTGGACAAGGTCGACCTCAAGAAGATCAGGGACGTCACATTCATCAACGCAAGGGATGTGCTTGGCATCATCTACACGTCTAAGAGTGGAAACACGAAGCTCAAGTGGCGGCAGCTCAGGGGGAGGATAGGAAGGATGTCAGGCGACGCCTCCGCCAACTCTCTGGTGAACCTTTCGATGTCGAGGATACTCTCGCCAGAAGACGTCGAAGCCATAATGGCCAACCAGCAGAACGAGGGTGGCGTACAGATGCTTCCGGAAGAGCCGCAGCCGGAGTCGTCCGAAGAGAACCGGGCCGAGCCTGGACCAGATTCAACGCAATAGCCTGTTTTCGTGTAGCAAACCGAGCGCAAACGGCAGGCGCTGAGTTTATACCAGCGGCAACGAGAGACGTACCAAATGGGCAAGGTGAAAGTGAACCGGATCAGCGGCGTAACTGACCCCTTGACTGGGCTCCCTGCAAAGCAAATCGAGCTGGTTGAAGTCAGGGACGCACGTAGGCCGGAAATGTTCCCTGCCGGCGACGAGGCCAGAGTCGTCCAGGGGATGGTGTCGCAGTTGCAATCCATGGGCCTGATGCCTCAAATGAGGGAGATGGGGTTCTCCAAGATCATCATGACCCTGACCGAGTCAGAATACGATATGTTCGGCATGAGGCTCGATGTCAATGAGATCTATGACTTAGACATCAGGAACGGGTCGATTACCCTGAGGAAGATTACCGAAGGGACCTGAGTGGCTTGAGCGGCCCAAAGGTAGGAGACAAGGCCCCGGATTTCACTCTCCCGGCACCGGGAGGACGGATGGTGTCGCTGCACGACTTCGCGGGTACGAGAAATGTAGTCCTTTACTTCTATCCAAAGGACTTCACCGCGGGGTGCACGACAGAAACGAAAGCGTTCGGCGAGAGCTATGATGGCATCTTGGAGATGGGGGCAGAGATAATCGGCATAAGCTCCGACTCGGCCGAGAGCCATAGCGACTTCGCGAAGGAGTGCGGAGCCAGATTCCCGCTGCTCGCTGACGAAGGAGGGAAAGTCAGAGCTGAGTACGGTGCGAAGTCAATGGGCCTCATCCCCGGCCGTGTCACGTTCGTAATAGACAAGAAAGGTGTCGTGAGGCATACGTTCTCATCGCAGCTCAGGCCGAGACAACACATTACTGAGGCAATTGAAGCACTGAAGGCCATCAGAGACTGACCCCTGGGCTGCCTGGCACCAGGACGACGCTGAAGTGGGCATCTGTACATGATACGACATGGCTGAAACAACGCATGTGGAAACGAGTTTCTGTATGACTTACAACAAAGAGCGCAGACCCGTTCAAAGGGCGCCCGTTCCAAGGTATGGCAGCGTTCGCTCTGAACGGCTACACAGCGCGCTTAATGGTGCGGCCTCCGGGATTCGAACCCGGGCAAGTGGCTTGGGAAGCCACTATCCTAACCACTGGATCAAGGCCGCACTACCCGCCCCCTTGAACGGAAATGGTATAAACCAAGCACTTTCTCCTTCCCAAGGTTGTCGACCGAGCAGATTCTGTCCAAGCTGGCACCGAAGCTGAGAAAGCTTGACGCTGGCGCCTATGAGAAGAGCTACAGGAGAGGGGGCACCCAGAGAAAGACGAGCACCCACCAGCTAGTTGCCGATCTCCTTGGCTCGCTGGGCATCGGGTTCAAGGAAGATATGGTGGTTCCTGGTGCGGGGGGTCTCAGGGCGGATTTCCAGGTCAACGGCACTTGGGTGTTCGTCGAACCTGAGTTGGGCGAGAGGGAGCAGGCTCTCCTCAAGGGAAAGAGCTGCATCATAGTAAAGAGGGACTCACTGAGAAGCGACAGGTCCGACCACGGCATAAGGGTGCTTGGTTTGAACGAAGAAGGGAGAGTGCAGACCATCTTTCTGGACGACCCGTCCTTCAACTTCGACTATGCCCATATCCTCCCGAAGACCGAGAAGTGCTCCGTAATGCATGGGCATACCTCCAGTGTGCTTGTAGAGGTAGCGGGCAGACCTGTCGAAGGGATGGTCGTTGACTTCGGCGTCGCGAAGCAGATCGTCAGGGAAGCCATCAAGGGCCTTGACCACAAACTGTTCATTCGAGGAAAGTATGTTACGTCCCTGGATAGGAAGAGCGTGTCGATGAAGTTCGACACGGTCCACGGAGAATTCGTCATCAAGGCCCCGAAGGACACCACGGTGTTGCTTGATGGTGAGGCAACCGTCGAGAACCTGGCGAGAGAAGTACTGTCTAGGATTGCACCCAACATGCCAGAGAACGTGACATCCGTAGGCGTCTACGTATACGAGGGGCTGAACAAGGGGAGTCACATCCTGGCGAAGCTCCACCAGGACGGTGCGCGATCAGCACGAAAGAAGCCATAGTACTCCTCTCGGGCGGGATAGATTCCGCCACCGCGCTCCTGCTGGCCAAGAAGACATACAGTGTGAGGGCCATTACATTCGAGTATCATGGGATAGCTGACAGCGAAATCCAATCTGCAAGGGAAGTGGCGGCTGAAATCGGCGTGATAGAACACCGGTTCGTGAGACTCCCCGACCTCAGAGAGGCCGCTGACATCCCCGGCGTCAGTTTTGGCGGCCTTCCGCCGACGTACATTCCGCTCAGGAACAGCGTGTTCTACTCCTTCGCTGCGTCCTACGCCGAAGAGACCAGGGCATCGGCATTAGTGGGAGGACACAACAAGGACGACGCGCTCGTCTTCGCTGATGTTAGCCCTGCATTCTTCGCTAGCCTGGAGAAGGCGTTTCGCGCTGGATACCCCATTCTGAGGAGCAGGAGACTCAGGCTTCTCCGTCCGCTGAGGCACATGCGAAAGCACCAAGTGGTCAGGCTGGCAAGCTCGACGGGGGTGCCACTCAGGCTTACCTGGAGCTGCCACCAGAGTGGGAAAGAACACTGCTGGGAATGCGCCGGCTGCCTCGCGAGGAGTTCGTCGTTCAGGAAGGCAGGGGTGGAAGACCCTCTCACGCCTGACCTGGGAAAAGTTACTTAAGGAGTGGCGAGAGGTTTCGGGACTCATTGAGGCGGCAAGAGCGAACAGCCGACGCCCTGGACTTCATCGATGCGACGGCTGACGTGCAGGCTGAGGTATCCAAGCTGCCCGTGGACGCTGGCATTGCTAATCTCCGAGTGATCGGTAGCTCGGGTAGCATGACCATGCCAATCGGACTCTCCATTCAGACATCCACGGGGCTCCACAGGGGGGTTCATATGAGCCGGATGGTGAAGGCGGCCAACAGCAGGAAACCAAAGGGGTTAGAGCAGTGGCTCCGGTGGATTTGCAAAGAAGTGAATCAGACCCAGCCGGGGTCCAGCGTCACCGCGGACTTCGAACTCCCCTACGAGGACCAGTTCGTGAAGGTCACCATGAGGGCGACGCAGCGAGGCTTGGTCACCTATAGGTACGTGGTAGACGGGATGACGGCCTGCCCATGCTCAAAGAAGATGACTGGTGTGGGGCACATGCAGAGAGCTCAACTGACGGTTTTCCTGCGGAGCAACAAGCCCCTTGATTCCATGGCCGTGATTGGAAGAATCACGGAGTGCTTCTCGGCATTTCCCATCGAACACATGAAGAGACTGGATGAAGCGAAAAAAATCCTCGAGGCTCAATCCAACCCGAGGTTCGCGGAGGACATCGTCAGGGAGTGCGTCAGCAGGTTCCCGAATGCCCTGTTCATAGGTGGAAGGTGCTTCGAGTCGATACACTCCCATGATGCCGTGGCCACATGGTCGGCGAGACCGGGCTGGATGCCAATCCTCTGAGGAGGAGGCCCCAGACTTAAATCGAGAGTAGCTCCGCAGCCCGACCGGTTGACCGACCTTCTCCTCGGCACGTCAGGCTGGTCGTACAACGAATGGAACGGCGTGTTCTACCCAAACTCTTCAGTCAACAAGCTATCTTACTACGCCAAGCTCTATGCGACTGTGGAAATTGACTCAACGTTCTACGCGTACCCATCGAAGGGGATGGTGCTCGGCTGGGTGAGATATACGCCCGAGAACTTTGTCTTCTCTGTGAAGCTCCCCAGGTTGATTACACACGACAAGAGGCTGGACCTGTCGCAGGGGGTCGAAGCTGACATGGTCAGGTTCCTGAGCCTCCTGAAGCCGCTCATAGCGGCTGGGAAGATGGGACCAGTACTGGTGCAACTCCCTCCGAGTTATTCCTTCCAAGATGACTTTCAGAAGCTGAAGGGCTTCTTTGACAGGGCCCCTGACGACCTGTCGTTCGCGGTCGAGTTCAGGCACCCCTCGTGGCTGAGAGAAGAGGTCTGGTCGTACCTCAGCAGCAGGAATCTGGCCAATGTGATAGTCGACGAGCCCCTACTCCCTCCGGACACTGTCGTGACTGCGGACTTCGCCTTCGTAAGATGGCACGGGAGAGGCAACAGGCCCTGGTACAACTACAGGTACACCGACGGCGAGCTCGACGGATGGGCTCCGAAGGTGAAGGACGTCACGTCTAGGGTAAAGAAAACGTTCGGTTACTTCAACAACCACTTCAGGGGGTTCGCGATTGAAAACTCGCTCAAGATGATGGAGAAGCTAGGCGTGTCGACACCTCTCCAGAACGAAGCTAGGGCGAAGGCGACCAAGTTCATCGCCACCGGCAGGAGGGACACGGGGGAGGGGAGCATCCTTGAGTTCGTCGGAGCGGGGAGCGACAGGTGAAGGCAGTCCTCCTGCTTGATGGCGATGCTCCCAAGGTCGCTCCGGCGCAACTGAGCAAGATTGTTCTGAAGGCTGGCATCGAAGTGGGAAGGGCCGGCGCGGACTTCGGCATAGTCGTAGGTGGAGATGGGCGGTTCGGCAGATACGGGCGGACCGAGAAGCTCCCACTACTCTTCGTAGGCGTACGGTCAAAGGGGGCCGTCGGATCCAAAGCCCACCTCGCCCAAACCACTTTCGACGAACTCCCAGAGGCGTTGGCAAAGATCAGGTCCGGAGCATATACGATAGACGCGCACCGACGGTTGAGGGTCGTCAAGGGGACGAAAGCGCTCGGGGAGGTGTTCACGGACGTCTACCTTCAGAGGGGAGACGAAGGGAGTTGTCTCCGCTACAAGTTGAGGGTATCTTGGGAAGGCGTGAGGTTCGAGGAGGCGGCCATAGCAGATGGGGTAGTGGTTGCCACCCGAGCGGGCTCCACTGGCTATTACTCCTACGTCGATAGGATCAGAGGGTGCATGGTCGAGCCGTCCGCATTCGCCCACGTCGGAAGGGACGAAGTGGGAATATGCCACATAACCCCTACCTACACCGAAAGGCTCGGTGTCGGGACTCACCCTCTGAGATACACGGTACCCTGGGGGAGCAAGATAGAGATCTCTCTGTTCAGAGAGGCGGACGCTAGGCTCTTTGGAGTCGCAGACAGCCGAGCAGGGATTAAGGTCTCAATGGGGGAGAAGGTATCCATAACAGCTGGGAAGGAAGTCACAAAAGTGATGACGCTGAGGTGACGATCCTCACAGGCCAGGATGATGGTTCCACGTCTGTTGCTACGTGTTCGACCATCTCCCCAACATAGGTCGCATGGTCTGCGACGCGCTCGGGGTACCTCAGTATCAGCATGGATGAGAGCGCGCACTTCAGGTCGCCCATCTTCCTGAGGGGTCTCCTCGGCGTTCTCTCTGTAGTTGGAGTCGATGGCGTCGCCCAAAGACAAAACCTTCCTCGCAAACTCAACATCTCTCTGGGCGAATGCGTCAACATTCATCCAGATCATCTTCCGCGTCTGCTGGAGTGTCGCGACGACCGAGCCATGGGTCGCTTGGCTCAATTCCGCCTGGCTAGGTCGCGCCTCCAGAGTCTATCCCAATGGCCAATTGTCACCTGGGCAAGAAGTATATACTAGCTATTCCCAAACGTTCGAGGTGACCTGATGGCCGAATCCAGAAGACAAGATTTCAGGAGGGTGCAGAAGACTGGAGGAGATAGCTTCGTTGTTTCTCTTCCGAAGAGCTGGGTCACTGACATAGGACTGAGGGCGAAGGATCCGGTTGCCGTGCTCGTGCAACCCGACTCTTCGCTCCTGATTGTCCCTAGGAGAGACATACGGACAGCATCCAAATCAGAGGCCACCCTTGAAGCCGCGCAGGGTCTCGACAAAGACTTCTTGCTGAGGCACTTCATCTCCTATTATCTGGCCGGCTACGACATCATAAGGGTCGCCATTGGTAAGTCAGACCCTGGACTCCGAGGGTTCATCCGAGAAGGCATCAGGCGCAAACTAGTAGGCGTAGAGATAATCGAGGAGTCATCTGGGGGGATACTCACGCAGTGCCTGTCTGGCTACATCGACCTTCCGCTGAAGAAGGCCCTGGAACGCATGGCCATCATCGCTGGAGGCATGCTAACCGATGCGGTCAGCGTCCTTCAAGGCGGGAACATGGGAATGTCAGGAGAGGTCATAGAACGCGACGATGAGGTCGACAGGTTCTACCACTTCCTTCTCAGGCAGCTCAACATAGCGGTGAGGGATAGGTCGGTGATCCAGGAGATAGGCCTGGCGTCAACGAGAGACTGCCTAGGCTACAGACTCGTGGTCAAAAATGTAGAGAGAGTAGCCGACCACGCGGCGAGCATAGCCACCGAAGCAGAAAACCTCGGCAATCTTTCGGAGCAGGCCGTAAAGAAGATCCATGAGATGACCGCGCTATCCAAGAAAGTGTTCGACAGTTCCATCACTTCGTTGCTCCGGCTCGACGGCAAGCTGGCAGAGGAAGCCATAGCGAAATCGAAGGAGGTCCTGCTGATGGAGGAGAGAGTCAGCGGCGAAGTGCTAGCGCCGAGAATGAGCGGAGCCCAGGTAGCCTCTGCGAAACTAATGCTCGAGAGCATCAGGAGGACCGCGGAGTATGGGTCGGACATCGCCGAAATCGCCATAGACCTCACCGTCGCGGAACCCCAGATAGTCTGAGGGACCCGAGTAGTCCTCAGCGAAATTCTGGAAGCTCGCAGGTCGTCTCCAGCATCGCCACTAGCAGAGCCTCACCACGCTCGGTCAGAGCGACCTCTTCTTCGATGCAGAGACCTGTCATGGTGGACACGACGTCGACGAGGTACTCCCGCTGAAGCCAGCCGAGGAGGCTGTCGAAGGCCACATGGGACAGCCCGGCACGCCTGCGAAGGACGCTAGTGCCGGTCCGCTTCGAGCCTACAAGCGCGAGCAGGGCGCATAGACTCCGGTCGGCCAGGACGTCTCGCGAGGGCACGTCTCCGAGATCCGATGTTTCTTGTGGTCGCATCGGCCTGAAAAGCGGCAGGGCGAGCTAAAATGGTTCTCGAATGAGTCCAATGGGTAATCATACACTATAGCGATGACCCCATACTGTAAATATGAACCGGTCAATTATCTGGTAGAACGCACCTAGCAACGACTACCGTCGGGGGCAAAGGATGGCTCGCGCGCTTCCAACCCAGCGGAAGATTGAAGGGCGCGACCGTCGGCATAAGGACCATGGGGTGGTACTACCATACCTGCCCAAAGTGCCGCGAGAAATCCCGGAAGTGTGTGCTACGGAACGAAAGGAAGTCCGCCGAGAAGGTTGAGCTGTCGAGGGGAGGATGGGTGACTGGAAGAGGGGTGCAGTTGAAGGAACCCTACCATGTGTGGGTATACTCCTACGAGGAGGAGCACGAATGCCGGCTCTGCAAGCATAGATGGATCGAGTACATCACGAAGCAGAGGCCTTGGTAGGCGGACTGGAAGTCAGCATATGGCTTTTCCATCGCCAGGTCCTAGAGAAAAGGTCCAGAACCTGTGGATGCCATGATGTGGTTGCTCCACCCCCCGTCACCTCTGCCTGTCATTACCAGGTTACGCAGGCTGCCTCTGATGAGTGAACCCCAGGCGTCGGCACGGGAGCCTAGCATCCCAGCGTTGGGACTAGACCCTAGTGGGTGAACCTGACCTCGGTCTTGGCGCCCGTCGGGGAATATCGAAGACAATGTTCGTGCCTCTCCACTCGGTCTTATCACTGACGAATCTGGGGCCACCCTCGATGACTAGCCAGACCATCCTCTTGCCGGAATCAGCTCCTTTTATCAATCTGAGTCAATCATGGCCTGTTTCCAAAGTGGGCCGGAAGGGACGCTTTCTCCTGGGAGGACGGTGACGAGGACACCCAACCTTCCGTGAGTCTCTATTCTTTATTTACCCGACTGGAGGGAAGCCGTTCCTAATTGTCCATCAAGGCGACCCTGCGCGCGAGGCAGAGGAGGAGGCGCATACTACTGATCTCTGTCATCGCCGTCGTGGTAGCCCTGTTGGTTGTCGTCTACTTCATCGCCGCAGCGAGCAGCGACCCATACACGAAGTACATCGGCCAGCCTGTATCCCCTGCCATTCTCAGCCAGGTGACTGGTGTGAGCGACTCGACCCTCAGCGTCGTCGGGACCCCGACGGGCGTGTCTCCCCCTGCCAAGGTTTCCGGCTCCCTCCTCACGTCCGGGGGGAAGCCCGAGGTCCTTTATGTCGGCGGGGAGTTCTGTCCCTACTGCGCCATCGAGAGATGGGCCATAATCGTGGCGCTCTCGCACTTCGGGACATTCAGCGGCCTCCAGTACATGCTCTCCTCGAGCACCGACCTCAACGCCAACACACCGACGTTCACATTCGCGAACGCCACCTACACCAGCAGCTACATCACATTCGTGGCAGTGGAGGAGTACGGCCGGGCGGGTCCGAGCGACGTGAGACAGACTCTCACGACGGCCCAGGCCAGCCTCGTGTCCCAGTACGATACATGTTCGGCTTCGGCGACGCAGTCAACCGGGGGCATTCCATTCGTCGACATAGCCAACCAATACGCAGTCAACTGTGGTGCCCAGTTCGAGCTCCCCGACCAATCACAATACCTGACATCCCCCTCCCAGCCCAACATCATCGGCATGAACTGGACCCAGATAGCTTCTCAACTCAATTCACCCGGTAGTCCGGTTGCGCAGCTGGTCGACGGTGCTGCCAACTATCTGATCAGCGCCATCTGCAACGTAGATGGCAGCCAGCCGGGGTCGGTGTGCAACCAGCAATACGCGACCGCCACCCTTGCAAGCGTCTTGCCAGCCCAGGGGCCGTCCACAGCCCTGGTGGCAGTCCCAACTAGGACCTTGGACCCACGATGGACCGTCTGACCAAGGGCTTCGTAGCCTTAGCGGCCGTCGGAGTGGCGGTGGCGATATTCCACGCATACGACGAGATAACCGCATTCTCCGCTCCACTGTCGACGGTGTGCAACATCAACGCATTCTTCTCATGCGGGAGCGTCTTCGCCAGCGGGGACGTGACCTTCCCCCCTGGCCCGTACGGCGTCCCCCTCTATGTCTATGGGCTAGTCTGGTTCCCGCTCATGGTCGCGCTCGGGCTGTGGTATGGTCGCACGAGAGGTTCGCTCGACGGAGAGGTAATGGTCCCCGCACTGATGGTGGGGAACCTGTTCACGCTCTATCTGTGGTACCTCGAGCTTGGCGTCATACATGCCGTCTGCCCTGTCTGCATGACGATGTACTTCCTGAACTATGCGATGACCGGTCTTGCGCTCAGGCGCCTGCTGGGTTCCTTCTAAGGCAGGCTACCCGCTTGACTCGCGCAGGTAGAGGATGACGGGTTCCCCAAGCTTCGCCAGTACCTCTCCCTTCTTCGAAAGGGTGTACCTGACCTTCGGCGGCCTCGTACCGATTACCTCCCTTCGGATGAACCCTAGCTCTTCGAGATCCTTCAGCTTCTTTGAGAGCACCCGAGGACTTATCCCCCGGAGCAGCCTCCTCAGGTCTGCGAAACCAGCCGTCTTCAGGGAGTAGGTGCTGGTCAATATCTCGATGGACCACTTACTGAACACCATCTGCGTCACACGCAGATTGTCCTTCACAGACCTCGTCTCCCCCCTGTAGGAGAACGCCCCTGTGGCGCTCACCTCTCTTACGAACGCCGTAGCCATCTCTCCGAAATCCTGGAACCTCCTCTCCAGCGCCTCAGCGCTCAGAGCCTTCTGACGGGGGTGATTCCCATCACTCTCGAACTCCTGCGTCAAACGAGGTCTGGCGCGCTGCCTTTCTAATAAATGAAGGGAACATGGCCCACCAGTATTCGCCAAGGACGGGCAGCCTCGGCCGCTCGCGACCTGCTGGTCGCCCGTGGTCGATTCCCGAAGTGAGCCCGTTATCGGAGGTCGTCAAGTTTGGAAGACGCGCGCATCAGCGAAAGCAGCCTGTCGAAGTAGGACTCCAGGGCATCTCTGAACTTCTCCGCCTCCCACTCCATACTCGCGGTAGCGAGGAACGACTTGAGCCATTCGAATTCGCCTTCTGCCTTGGGCCCGAGCGCCGAGACGAACGCCTCGTTCCTGTAGTGCATCTCGCTGGTCTTGTCGAACAGCCCCCGTCTCATGAGCGACGCGACGGCGAACGCGTTTCGGCATAGGAGCTCAGTGTCAGTCACCGGATCCCCCGACGGCCTGTCTGACACCCACTCAGCGAAGAATCTCTTCGTCATCGCCCTCTCCTTCTCCCCCATGACCGCAAAGACCACGTCATCTACCATCACGTTCTGGAGGTGGTTGAATGCGTCTATCAGGCACTCAGTCTCCTTGGTCCTCAAACCGTCCTTCTCTTTCAGCTCCTCCAGAATCGCCTCCAGGGCATCACTGTCGTGCGAGCTCGCGCCCCGCTCAGTGAAGTAGACATGAGCGAGCTCGTGCAGGACGAGCCCTCCAAGCATCTCGGAGTCGAGCGCCCACTCTGAGATCAGGATTTTGTGGATCTCGCCCTCCTTCTTGGCATAACCCATTATGGCGAGGCTCGGCTCGACGTTGAGGGTGACCTTCGACTTCACGGCGTATCCTTTCTGTCGCATCCTGTCGAGCGCCCAGTCGAGCGTGCTCTGGAGCTGTCTGTCGCTGCTTGCGAGGCGCATTGATTTTCCCGCGAAGCCCGCCACACGGATAAACATAGCGTGGACCCGCTGACTCCGAGCAGTATCACGAAACACTATTCTATCGGCTTGGTGAAATGGAGACGATGGGAGTCAGGGGGGCCCTCGCTGGCGGCCTTGCGCTGGTCGGAGGCGTGCTCATGCTCGCCAGCGGCTATTCGTCCAGGGGCTTCCTCTACACAGCTCTCGGCTACGCCGAGCCGAGAGTATCAGACCTCCTGAGCGGGGCCTATGCCAGCGCGGCCGCACTTGCGATAACCCTGGTAGAAGGAGTCATAGCCCTGGGGGGACTGACGGTGATGATTGGCGGCCTGGCCATAATTCTCCGCTTCGTGACTGTGGGGAGGGTCTTGGTCTGGCTGGGCGGAGGGGCGGGGTTCCTGGGCCTAATCATAGGCTTCGGCTACTCCGCGTACAGGCTGGGGGGTTTTGCCCCCGTTCTGGGATACCTTCCCTATTGGATTGGGTTGGCGATGGCCATCGCCGGAAGGACCCTTGCCAAGGGCACGTGAGCTGGCCCAGCAAGTTCTGGCTGAGTCAGGAGCCAGGCCGCCAGTCCCTGCTCCTCCCTTGAGCGGGCGCGGCCAGCGACGGCCAACAGGCTAGTGGTAGATGGAGCTGCTCCCCGACTGGCGAGGAGGGAGAGTGGGGAGAGCCTTCGACTTCAGCTCACCCAGATCCACACGAAAACCAGCCAGCTTCTCGAGGACTTCGAGCAGCCTCGCGACTGACCTCGCATGAGGGCTCGGTTCGCCATGGTCGACCGACAGTTTGTACCCCATGATTCCGTGGTCCTTCGCCATGGCTACTACCATCGAAGCGAAGAAGGGAGCCGGTTCCTCTGCGAGAATCTTCACGCCGCTTTTTCGCAGCTTGGCTACGCCGACGGCATCGGTCGCGAAGCCGAGCGCCTGCGGGTCTGCCTCTGGAGGGAGAGGGTTCTCGGTCCACCTGGCCCCTACTGAATAAAGCTCTTTGATGCCCATCTGCTCCGCTTTCCCGAGGAGAAACTCGGTGAACTCATATTGCTCGTCCATGGGGCTGGAGTCCCCCGCGAAGAGGACGGTGTCGCGTCTCCCCCTGCTCAGATACATACCACACTCGGGCAGGCTCGATATCCCCTCGTCCCGAAGGAGCACCTCGGGGGGGAATGCGGAGGCCCTGACTGTCCCTATCTTCTCGAACTTCATCTTCTTCAACATGTAGTCTGCAAGCTCGCGCGCCTGGGAATAGAGAGCGCGGTACTGGGGCATCGATGTTGAGACCGCTACGATCATCGCAGGAGATTTTAACCTGCTTGTGCGCGACCCCACATAGTCAATCCACATTTGCTGATGCCACTGGAGCCTAACTTCCTATTTAACCCTCGTAACATTACTCATCCAAAACCCACGTGGACTTTAATAGACGACGGGGCGAAACCTGCACAAAGGCTCATGAGTGCCTACTGGAAGACGCTCTCTCACAACGGAGTCAATTTTCCTGACCCGTATGTCCCCGAAGGCATTACCATCTCGGTGGGCGGCAGAGAGGTGTCGCTTTCACCTTTGGCCGAGGAGATGGCCTACAACTTTGCAAAGAAGAAGGACACCCCCTACGTCCAGGATCCCGTCTTCAGGTCCAACTTCATGTCCGACTTCGCAAAGGAACTCCCTGACTGGTGCAAGGGAACCAAATTCGAGGCTCTAGACTTCTCGAAGTTCTACCGGAGGGTCGACTCAGAGAAGGCGGCCAAAGACGGGATGTCCAAGGAAGCGAAGAAGGCACTGGCTGCATCGAGGAAAGAGAAGCGACAGGCATTGAAAGCGAAGTATGGCCGGGCAGTCCTGGACGGCAAAGAGGTGGACATAGCGAACTGGATGGTCGAGCCACCGGGGCTCTTCATGGGCAGGGGTCAGCACCCCCTGCGAGGCAGGTGGAAGCCCAGAACACAGCCTCCGGACGTGGTGCTCAATCTAGGCGAGGAGTCGCTGGTTCCGCCTGGAGAGTGGAAGGACGTGGTGCACGACCACAACTCCATGTGGATGGCCAAGTGGATTGACAAGTTGACTGAAAAGGAAAAGTACGTGTGGTTGCACGAGAGCTCTCCGCTGCAGCAGTCCAGGAGCAAGGCAAAATATGACAACGCCAAGAAGGTAGGCACCCACCTCGGAAAGATAAGAGCCAGGATACTTCGAGGCCTTGAGTCGAAGGATGAGAGGGTGCGGCAGGTCGCGACAGTCTGTTATCTGATTGACACCCTTGGGATGAGGGTGGGGGACGAGAAGGACGAAGACGAGGCGGACACTGTAGGCGCCAGCACCCTGAGGGTGGAGCACGTGAGCCTAAGAGGAAACGTGGCAGAGTTCAAGTTCTTGGGGAAGGACTCGGTAGCTTGGAACAAATCAGAGGTCCTCCCCAAGCCGGCCGTCGATAACCTTCATGAGTTCATGGACGGCAAGAAGCCGGGAGACGAGATATTCCACGACGTTAGCTCGAGCATGGTCAACCATTTTCTCTCCTCTACGGTCCCCGGGGTCACAGCGAAGGTGTTCAGGACCTACCACGCTACTGCGAAAGCCAGGGAGTATCTGGGTTCAGAAGACATGAAAGACGCCGACGACCTAGACAAGCTTTACCACGCAAAGGAAGCGAACCTCGAGGCGGCGATATTCTGCAACCACCAGAGGACACCTCCGAAGACCTGGGATGAGGCTCACAGGAAGAAGGAGCAGAAGCTCGAAGATGCCATCGCCAAGAACGATACCAAGCGCATCCCCAGGCTGAAGAGGGAGCTCGAGTTCTACGAAAGGACCAAGAGCTACAATCTCAACACGTCGATGAAGAACTACATCGACCCCCGGATTTACAAGGCCTGGTGTGACTACGTGGGTCTCGACTGGGCCAAGGTCTACAGCAAGTCTCTCCAGAACAAATTCGCCTGGGTCCTCCAGACCTCCTCCACGTGGGTTCCAGGCGGCGCAAAGGCCAAGCCGCTACCTCGAGCCGCTGCGTCGGGCGAGCACTCGCCATAGCTCGTCTTGCGGGGCGCCCTTCAGTGCGCGCGCAGAGCCGTCCCTTCCAACCACAGACCTCCTGCCCTTGACAAAGGAGCCGACTCTAGTGACCTTGCACACTCCACGCAGTGCCTCGTCTATCTCAGCCTCGGCTCCCGGCTCCACCGCCAGCAGAAGCGAGCCCGAACCGATGAGCCGCAGGGGATCGATGGACAGGGCGTCGCATATCTCTCTGGTCTCAGGTGCTACCGGGACTGCTGTCTCTTCGAGCGTGAAGCCAAGGCCAGAGGCGAGTGACATCTCGAAGACCGCTCCCAAGACCCCTCCCTCGGTGCAGTCGTGCATGGCATGAACCCTACCGGTACCGAAAGAAGCGACGGCCTCCTTCGTTATGTCGACCTGTTCGACAAACCGCCGTGCTCTTCTGAGCGTGGAGGCACCTACTCTCGTGTGGAACCTGTAATCTCGTGCCAGTTCCGCGGTCCCTTCCAAGCCCGCGGTCTTCGTCATCATGATGACATCTCCCTCTTGGGCGTCCCCCGAGGTGACAAACCTGTCCACCAGGCTGAACACCGTCGCCGCGAGGATAGGGTGGTCTATGCCGGGGGCGACCTCTGTGTGCCCTCCAAGGATGGTGACTCCAATCTTCAGGGCCGCCTCGTGGACCTGCCTGGCAATCCTCT
>JAFMAA010000016.1 GCA_029785235.1 Nitrososphaerota archaeon
GACAAGGAGGTTGTCATGCGTGAAACGGACATCCACCCGAATCTAGAACAGATGATGGAGCCGCACATCCAAGAGGTCCTCTCTGACAGCGCACCCCGACCGGTGAGGAACCCCGCCTGCCGGTGGTGCTGGGCGGACTGTCAGTTTGCAGGGAAGAGATCCCAGGTGAAGGCCAGTGGGAGTGGGTGACCGACCGATCTCTGCACACGAACTCGCTTCCTACGCCTATTGCCCTCGGGCATGGTGGTACGACCACCACCCCGAAGAGGTGCCCCAGATCTCCCATGACCGGAACCAGGCAGGCTTCGCTAGGGGCGACGCCTTCCAAGACCGGCTCCTCGCTTCCCATGTCCGAGCCCAGCAGACCTCGGTCGGACCGTACGTCGTAGCTGCTGGGATAGCGCTGGCACTCTTGGTGGTGGTACTGTGGTGGAACCACTTTTTCGGGCACTCATCGTTCCCGGGGGTACGGACCAGATCTTCTGGCCCGTGCGGTTATGTAGAGTGCCACTCTCTACTGTAACGTGGTCAAAGTCATAGTGGGAGCGGGAGTTCTCTCCGCATACATCCAGGAGCTCAGAGAAAGAGACCCCTCTGCACCCATTGAAGTGACCATCCTTACGGGCTTCTTCTCACATTCCTTCCATGGGTTCTTTTCAGGGCTGCTCCCCAAGGTTGACTACCAGATTCTTGTTGACAAGGCTGGATTAGAGGAAGCGGTCCCTGAAACACCAGGCTACTCCATCAGCGGAGTGGATGTCAAGGAGGGACTATTTCACCCAAAGGTGATCTGCGTGCGCACACAAAGGGAGCTGCATCTGCTTCTTGGCTCAGCAAATTTCACGAATGGGGGGGAAAAGAATTTTGAGGCTGCGATCTATCTCGCCGGAGAGGAGGCCAACACTGCGTGGAATGAGATCCAGCGGTCGGTGAAGGAGCTCAGTCTTGTCAACGACCTAGGAGTCTTGAATAGGCTAGTGGAACTGGAACGAAGGAAGGCGCAACAAACAATGGAGGAGGCAAAGCGGTGGCGCCATCAGGATGAGGCTACTGCTGAGTTCCTCGCTAGCAAGAAAGGAGTACTCGAGATGGCGACTGGGACCGGGAAAACACGCACCGCGATTCGTATCCTCAACACTCTCAAGGATCAGCAACTCATTCTGGGTGCGGTGATTACTACCTTCGGAACTGACCTTCTCGATCAATGGTATCGGGAGCTTTGTGAAAACACCAACTTGGTCATATGGAGAGAGTATGGGTCGAATCACGACATGTCTCAGTTCATGCAGTCTCCTAAGGGCTCCATCCTGTTGGTTTCTAAGGAAAAGTTGCCTAATGCTTTTGTGAAAGGCGCTCCCGACCTCTCCAGACACCTGCTGGTTTGTGATGAGGTTCATGGGATGGGGTCACCGTTGGCGCGTGAGAAGCTTGGAGGCCGACTGTCAGTGTTCGAGTACAGGCTCGGGCTGAGTGCAACCCCGGAGCGAACCTACGATGAGGAGGGAAACCAGTTCATTGAGCATGAGATTGGGCCGGTGATTTTTCGATTCACTCTAGAAGACGCTATACGAAGAGGGATTCTTTGTGAATTCGACTATGCACCCCTCAGCTACGAGCTGAGCGACGAAGACCGGGATGCGCTCCGAGCCGCATTTGCGCGGTACCAACGGAAGGTTCAGGCAGGAGAACCAGTTCTGCGGGAGGACCTCTATCAAGAGCTATCGAGGGTAGTGAAACTGTCCAAGAGCAAGATTCCAGTATTCTCGAAGTTCGTATCCAGCCGACCGGATTCACTTGACAAGTCGATAGTCTTTGTGGAGACTAAGGAGTATGGGGAGTTAGTCCAGCAGGTAGTGATTCAACATCAGCCGAACTATCACACCTACTACGGAGAGGATGAAACCGAGAACCTAGAGCGCTTTCGGGCAAACGAGCTTGAGTGCTTGATCACATGCCACCGTTTGTCAGAGGGCATTGACATCAGGCACATCTCACGTATTGTTCTCTTCTCGGTGGCGAGAGCACGTCTTGAGACCATTCAACGGATTGGAAGATGTCTGAGAATGGACCCTGAGGACCCATCAAAGAGAGCGCTGGTAGTAGATTTCATTAGGACTGACGCTGTTGCGCCGGGAGATGGTGGCAGCTTCGTTCCAGCTGATGTCGAGAGAAAGGAATGGCTTGCGACTCTCAGCCTTGTGAGAAAGGAGGAGTAGATTCATGGCAGCCAAGGGTTCGGTCGACCCAGTCCTACTCGAAACGCTCGAGTTGGTCATGCGAGAGTACGCCCAGGGAACGAGCCTTCATAGTCGCCTCAGGAAGCTGATGGAGAATCTTGTACGTGGACAGGTCCCTGACGAGGACATTGTTGAGATAATTGAGGCCGTGAAGCTGGTACCAGCAAATGGACGTTAAGATCCTAGGCTTTCGATACGAGAACATTCGTGAGTTCAAGTCTCTAACCGTCTCTCTGACGCCGAAGCCAGGAGGAATGAAACCACATCATGTCTCACTTGTACAGATGCCAAATGGGCTTGGCAAGACCACAACGATAAGATTGATTCGCTTGTGTTTGAATGGCAAGGCAGGTCAACTAACGCCGGACGAAGTCAGGGGGTTCAAGCTCCTTGCAATTCCGGTGTCAAAAGGGGAATTTGAACTCAAGCTAGCCGTGGATGGCAAGGTCATGTACGTCGGGATGACACTCGATTTTGACTCCGGGAAGGCCGCATATTATACGGTGAGCGTAGAGGGTCACGGTAGGAACAAGGGGCTGAGACTACCTGCCGAGTTGGAAGCCAGGTTTAGTGAGGCGTTTGTTCGGCTCTTCGTATTCGACGGTGAGCTGGCACAGCAGATACTGGATTCCTCCCGAGACGAGGCAGAGCAGGCCATTGTCTCGCTCTATCACCTAGACAGCTTGTCCGCGCTTGCGACCGAAGACGGGACTGTGGACAGGGTTGTGGCCCACAGACAGGAGTTAGTTGAGACCAACATAGAGACTCCTCAAGGCAAGAAGGCCTTCGAGACGAAACTCCAAAACGCGAGAGATGTTCTGAAACAGCTGAAAGAAGCGAAGGAGAAGTTGGACGCCAATCTCAACAAAGTCAGATCAGAGATCGCTGGAAAGGAGGCTCAAAGGGCCAAGATCATCTCGAGTAACGAGGCGATACTGAGGAGATCTACTGAGGTTCAGAACAAAGTTGATCGCTTGACTAGCGAACTCACTCTTCGCACGAGAACCCTCCTAGAAGATACCCGCTCCCCTCACAACCTCCCTGGCAACGTCCGGTCCCAGCTAACAAAGCTTGCAGAGTCAATGGTCAAGCTGAAGCTACCGAGATCTCAATCCGTCGAATTCTTCAAGGAACTATCGGAACGAACCAAGTGCATCTGCGATCGGGACATTGGCCCCGAAGAGAGACTCAAGATCCTAGCATCTGCCAAGGACTTCCTTTCAGAAGATGATATCGGAGTAATTAATGCTCTCAAGACGAACCTTAGGAGCCTCCCCGAAGCAAAGGACCTCACGGTAGAGTGCGGCCAAGTTAGCGAATCTGCAAATGAGCTCCAGAAGGCAGTACAGGAGAGAGACACGATCGAGCACCAATTAAGAGGAGCCGACAAGGAAGCAGTAATCACACTTGAGCGAGAGAGGGACTCGCTGCGCGTCGAGGAGGGGCAGTACACTGAAGACCTCAAGGCCCTCACCGAGACCGATGTAGTATTGCTCCAAGGGATGCCTTGGGATGTGAACATCAATCTGTGCCAGAAACATGTTGATGAGTTGAATCACCAACTTGCAGAGGTTACTCGTACCGTCGAGTTCGTGGAGAAGGCCAAGCTTCTCAAGACCATTCTTCTGAATGTCCAGGCCAAGGCCCTAGAGGCTCTCAAGGAGAGAGTGCGTGTGTCGACGAATGCGCGTATCGCCCAACTTCTTGGTAGCAAGGACGTTTACATCGTATCAATTGCTGGCGGGCTCAGGATGGCAGGGCGGACCGGTGTGAGCGTGGGGCAGAGTCTTGCGATAACTTACGGATATCTTTCGTCGCTCTTCTATGACTCGGCACACAAGTTACCGTTCGTTGTCGACAGCCCTGCTGGGTCCCTTGGATTCCCGATTCGACGGGAAGTTGGTGCTTTGATCCCATCGATGTTTGAACAGCTTGTCGTGTTCATTATTTCGACTGAGAGAGCAGGCTTCGTTGAGAACATTCGGAAGAGCGGAGATGTCCAGAACTTAACTATTTCCGAGGGTCCAGATGGGCCCTCGAAGATCCAAGTGTCAACTGACCAGGCATTTTTCGACCAATTTGAGTCTTCGGTGGAGAGCTAGATGGCGTTCAAGCTGCTTGACGAAACCCGGATCTTCTTCAGACACCTTGAGCGAGAGTCTGCCTTTGTCAAGCTTGACACTCTGTTTGACCAGTACTACTTGTGTCTGATGGCTGGACTGATTCACCGCAAGTTAGGGTCCGACAAGGATGAAGGAACTGAGTTCGTGGGGGAGTTCCCGGGAGACTACTACCAACGACGCCACGAAATTATCGGACTACTCATTGCTGCTGAACTCGACCGAAAAGGCGTGGCAGAGGAAGACAGGCACGGCATGGAAGCGCTTGTGCTCAGGTACGTTAGCCACCAGTCGACAACGAATCTGAGCCCAGACGGCATGGCATTGTTGAACCGATACGCCCGGGGCGGTTTCGAGGTTCTTCAGGATCACTTTAAGGACTCTCCTCGGAATGTTCACACCTTCCTATTGGAGTATCAGAAGCTGATTTCCCCCCATCAGGAGTCATAACCCTCCTTGGCAACGCAGGCGTCGGCTTCCCGATTCCCCCTCACGACAGCTTCCGGAGGAACCTAATGCTGTCGGTTACGACAGAGCTGGCGTGCTCGATATCTTCTTCCGTTGTGAATCTTCCCAAGCCGAATCTGACGCACTGATGCGCCTGTTCAGGGCTGTAACCGAGAGCTAGCAAGACGTGGGAGGGCTCGACGACGCGCGAGGAACAAGCCGAACTAGCAGAGAATGCGACCTCCTTTGCGCAAGCACCAATGAGAGCCTTTCCGTCCACCCCAACGATCCTGATATTCAAATTGTGTGGCAAGCGAGCCGACCGATCCCCGTTGACCTCCACCTCTCCGAGTGCGGCAATGGCTGACTCGAGCTTATCCCTAAGTCTGGTGAGACGATTGCTCTCCTGCCTCAAGTCACTCCTAGCAAGGGAAAGAGCTTCCCCCATACCCACAATTCCAGGAACGTTCAGAGTTCCAGACCTCAACCCCCGTTCTTGCCCCCCACCCAGGAGTTGAGGGGAGAGGCGGATCCTACCCCCCCTTCTGCGGATGTATAGGGCCCCGACTCCCTTGGGGCCATTCACTTTGTGTGCTGAGATAGACATAAGGTCAACACCCATCTCGTCAACATCAACCGGAACATGTCCCACTGCTTGAGCTGCATCCGTGTGGAAGAAGGCTCCGCGGTTGTGGACTTCCTTCGAAAGCTCGGCCAGTCGCTGAAGAGTTCCGACTTCGTTGTTGGCTAGCATGATTGAAACCAACGCTGTCTTGTCGGTTATCGTATCTCTTAACGTCTCGACCGACACGCGAGCACGCTTGTCAACGGGGACGTATGATACCTGGATCCCTGACCTTTGTAGACGCCCGACCGAATCCAGCACTGCTCTGTGCTCGATTGTGGAGGTAATCACATGCAGATCTCTCTCTCCACGAGCTTCGATGAAACCCCCGATCGCGAGGTTGTCTGATTCCGTGGCGCCACTGGTGAAGACTATTTCATCAGGGTTGGCACCGATCAACTTGGCAACTGATTCACGCGCTTCTTCGACCGCCGTGGCCGCCGTGACGCCGAAGGTATGATCAGTACTTGATGCATTCCCGAAATCCTCCCTGAGGAACGGCAACATCGCATCCAAGACTCGGGGATCGAGGGGAGTAGTCGCGTGGTTGTCGAGATACACGGGAAGGCGCATTCTCTCCTCTCTCCCCCGTTACCTTGTGCTGGCGTCCCTATGTCGATGGAAGAAGAGAAGAAAGATCCCCCAGGTCCTTCATCCTTCCTGATAGCGCCATTACACCTCGGTTGACGTGGGCTCGCAATTGAGACCCGAGGTCTGAGTCTGGGTCTATGCCATCTGCCACACATCTCTCTCTGAGAATGGCAAGATAAGCCAACTCGCTTTCTCCTAACAGGGTTGCGCGCGCTATCTCCAGACCCTTTTCATCATAGTCCCCACCACTGACAGGGCGGGGATCGGTGAGGGAGTGACATAGACCTAGTCGGCAGTAAACGTTGTAATCCATGCCTGTCCTGGCTTTCAGATTGCGCAGCCGGTTCGTAGCATCCACAGATAGCCGTACCCGTGTCGGAATCATGTCGCCTCCGCCGATGAGTCCGGGCGCCAGAAGTAACCCGACTCGAATCGAGTAAGCCCTAGCCCTTCGTCGTGTACCAGATGATAGGTACGGGCGATGTGCGGACTTAGGGAAGCGAAGTAGGGCCGATCGATTTCCGTATCAGTCGAAAAGACTATGACTTGCTCACTCGCCACCGGAAGGAACGATGTGACAAGGTTGCGGCGATGCGAGCTATCGAGCCGGCCAAGTGGGGTGTCGATTATGAACGGAAGGCTCCGACCAGAGGCCTTCGCGAGGGCCCAGAGTAGGGCCACCGCATAGATCTGTTTCTCACCGGCTGCTAGACGCTCCTTAGGGAGCTCCCGGCCGTTCTTGTCCACTAGGGAAACCGAGAAGGACTTTGGGTCAACACGGATTCCTCCAAGCCACCCTCTCTTTCTCGACAGAGAAGAGAAAGTCTCCTGGAGGGTGTGGGTGACCTCAGCTATTCTTGCCTCCGTCAAGGCCGTCTGGAACTCTCTCAACACGTTCCCTATCTTTCGTGCGGTCCCAAGGGTCATGGACGCCCTCTCCTGGTGGTACGCCTCCTCTCGAAGTCGATCAATTGTTCGATTGACAGAATCGATCTCCCGGTCAAGGCGGGCTAGATCTGTATCTAGGGTGGCCAGTTGAGCCTTCAATTCGCTTAGCCGAGTATGCAGGGCGTTGAACTCGGTAATCAGCGGCGCAAGCTGAGCTTCCGACGGGGCCTTGGCTAGGCGTTGAATGACATCCTGTTGTTGAAGGCTCAACTCCCTGTGACGGGTGGCCAGGTTCCTTACCTCTGCAGACGATCGGGAGGACGCCTCCTCGAACCACCCTAAGACTTTCGCCGCATCGCGGGCGGAGAACTGGTTCAGATTCCCGCTGTTCTGTAAGCTGGACGGAGGAACTAGTGCGCCCTCGATGATCGCTCGCACCATGGAGGCAACCACCGGGTCCAGCGACTCACCCTTCGACCCATTGTTGATCTGGGCGAGTTCGGAAAGTCGCTCATCGACGCGTTTTCGAATGAATGAAGACGCCGTGAGCCACTGTTCACCCTCGACTTCGTCCTCTATCCTTCGGCGTGCCCTCAGCATAAGTTCGGGGGTGAGGGCAATAGGAAATACGCCGGCAGCTAGTTCCCGTAGCCGAGTTTCAGTAGCTTGCAACTCGGTGGCCAGCGCAGATTGGTGGTGAACCAAACGTTCTCTCTCCCGAGCCCACCCTCCCCCTTCTGCTGCAATGTGACGCTCCTTACTTTCGACCTGGGATGCAGTCACATCCGCGTCAGTTTGAACCCCCGCTCTGACTGAAAAAAGGTCGCTTCGTTTCCTCTTCAGTTCCTCCAACCGCCTGTGGGCCTGACCCAACTGTCTACCGACACGGGACGTTCCTGTCTTCCTGAGCTCCTTAGCGACAATGAAGTCAAGATCGACTGTAAGCCTATCCACTAAATCAAGGCCGACCAAGGAACGGAAGGACTCGGCCAGACGCAGAGCGCCAGACTCATCCTCGGCCAAGGACTGAATCTTCTCTCCGTCGAAGAAGAACAAGCGGGAGAGCCCCGGGGGAATCAGGTCCCAGACGAAGTCCTGCAACAGTGACCTCTCCACATCGCCAAGAGGTAATCCGTCTCTGTAAATTTCCAAGGATTCTTTCATGGCCTTGTTTCGGAAGCCCCACTCTCGGCGGATGGTGTAGCGATTCTGAGTTCCGAGGCGACCATGTTCTAGCTCCAGTTCGACCGAACAGGATTCAGGATCTGCCAGCGTCGCTGAGTGTCTTGAGAGACGGTTCCGCATCTCCGCTTCGTACTGGTCGCGGGTGAGTGGGGGCCAGAATGCCCCCGCCCCGTAGAGGGCGAGCTTGAATGCCTCGAATACGGTGGTCTTTCCGGACCCATTCATACCGCCAAAAAGAATGATCGGACGACGAGCGAAACGCGTCGTTGACGGTGTGAGGTCAAAGTCGGTACGACCTCGGAAGACCCCAAGGTTCTCAATTGAGAGCCGGCTAAAGATCATGGTTCGCCTTGGGCTGCTCTTGAACGAGAATTCAACTCACGGAGAACGGTCTTCTCGTCGCGCCATTCTTCGCGCAGGACCTGGGCCAGATTCTGGAACACCGAGGCCCTTCTAGCCATCCCCTGAACCTCCCGTTCCACGTCAAGGAGCCGCACCACTAGCAACGGGGGTACACCATGGCGTTCACATACATCCGATAGGAGTTTCGCATCCTCTGTGGAGAAGCTCCCCAGATCATCAGAAATCCAAGTGCCGTCAGCGCCAAACACCTTCCTGAAGATCCTCGGAACTGAGTCGTCCCAGTCGCCGCACTCGTGTTTCCATATTCGCCTTATCTCCTCAAGCTCTCGGTGCTGAATCAGTTCCATTCCCCCATCAGGACCGTTCTGCTGGACTGCCTTCTGAGCTTGGAGCAGACGTTCAAGGAGTTCCTTACGAAACTCGAAACGATAGGGGCCCCGAGAGAATGTAGGGGATCCATTTGACTTCATCCGCATCTGACCGTTGCGACGCTTTGCTTCTCTGAACTCCACCTTCCTTTCAGGGTTTTGGGTACTGGCCAGAAGGTTCCGGAAGTCTAGAAGAGGCTGCATCCATGTTTCTCCACCGTCTATCAGAGCCTCCATGGCGTGATCTTTGCTTACCACTGTGCAGACCCAGCAGCCGAATCGACTGTTGCCGCACGATGGAGTGGTTTCATCCACGACCAAGGGACACTCGCCAGCGTTGGCGCTACGGTAGAGGGCCAACAGGTCCCTGTTGTTGTTTCCCCACGGGCTCTGGTTCTGAAGCAGGTAACTCCAGACGTCGTCCGTGGAGAAGTCGGCGATGGGCGTGTAGACGAAGGTATTCGATAGAGTGCGATGTCTGGATAGCAGGCTTCCCTTGATGTGGGCTAGACTCATGACCTGAGCTCGGGTCATGCTCTCTTGCTTTCGCACACCGAGCACGACGATGACCTCCCCGCTTTTTGAGACTTGATCGAGGATGAAGCGATCTGCCGGCTGAATCTTCATCCGGTCCGTGCACCATCTAAAGGCTCGAGAAGGAGCAGGGTATCCGCGGCCGATGAGGTTGACCCAGAAGGTCTCGGTGGCGGCCGGTTGTACCTTGGTGGATGTGAAAGGTAAATGCCGCTCCTTGGCCACCGTCCTGATACGCTCCAGGGAGCGGTCGATTAGACCGACGATGACAGGTGTTTCAACTAGTGTGTCTGAGGAGATTACGTGTATCGACTTCGTCCGTTGGGATGCGGGGAGTTCGGCAATGGCATTCCATACGAGCTGGAGTGTGCAAGTCGAGTCCTTCCCCCCGCTGTATCCGATGACCCAAGGGCGTTTGTCCTGAAGGTAGACCGACCGAATCTCATCGCTGATGTCTCGAAGCGATCGCTTGTCAAAGACTGAGCCGGCCGTGAAGGGGACAATCAGGTCGTCTGGGCTCATGCCTCAGCTCCCCTCGCTGACCCCTTCCGGAATGAGGTTTCTGCTTGGTGCTCGGCCGGTGTGAGAGGAAGTCCAAGAATGGTCTTGAGCAAGTTCCCGGTGAGAATGATGTTCATCGGCACCTTGCTGGCGCGGCCACCCATCAGGGCCCGTCCCTCCCAGAGTCTTGCGTTGGTGCGATGCCAATCGATCTCGTCCAACTTGGACAAACGGCTCTTCCAGTCGTCAGGATATCGTCCGACAAGAGAATATCCTGCGCGGCCGAGGGCGTGAAGAGCAATCCCATGAGCATGGACGAAGTCCTGACGAAGCTCTGCACAGCTTACCTTACCTTCCACCGCTAGCCTCCATTCGGGTATGTGATCTAGCAGTTCTCCCCAGTAGGCCGCAGCTAGCTCCTCGTCCCTCCGCGTAGGTGGTGTCTTGCGACTCTCGCCCCCTAGAAGTGCCTTCGTCGCCTGGAAGATTGTGCTCAACGTGAACAACTTCCGTGAGCGGTTCGAAATAGTCGTCTTTCCCACCTCCGTGAACCCCCTAAAGGTCGGGACTCTCTCGACCAGGGTCTTGGCCAGGGTGGCAAAGGGGTCACGATTGTCATAGAGAATCCCGAGTGATCGGGTGGGCCGAACTGCATGCTTGTTAAGATCAGCGAACATCTGCTGGCTTCGCTTCAAGCCAGCGTCTTGGAAGAACACTACGGAAAGCGTCTCATCACCGAGATCAGGCCGTTGCTCAAGCGCTTCCTCTATTGCAGCTCGCCGGTGTTGACCGTCATTGATAACAATCCTCGCGCTCATCGGGATGACGAGCTGGCCGAGTTGGGAAGGCGCCTTTCCATCCCCCACTGGGGTGAACTGGACACGCTTGTCGACAGAGGCGGTGATTGAAGAGAAGACATAGTCTCTCGGGTTTGTGGTAATGTACTTGGCGATCTCTGGAATCCGAGCTTTGTTCAGAACCCTTTGAGCCCTCAGTTCGGGCGGAACCTCACCACCGTCGAAGGTAAAAATCTTGGGAACGAGTTTCATCGGGCACATAGCCACGTAGAACTCACGCCCTGCCTGTATTCCTCTTAATGCGGGGAAGCTGTAGTTGTAGGGGTCTGAAGGCTCTGCACTCGGCAACGTCCGCCTCATGTCAGACCGAGAGTGGAAGTCTGATATAAGTGTTTGGAAGTCTACTGGTACGTTGCGGAAGTCTTCCTAGAAATGGGATTCCCACCCTTGGCCAAGTTGGAGTAGGACAACCTGGCCCCGCACCCTTAAAGAGTAAGGGGTGCCGACGGAAGCTTTGGCGATCGTACGGCAAGATTCGGTGATTTAATCTCAGTTTGCTATGTGAAGCCCGGGGGGGACAGGGAGATGCCTAAGAGCGGAACTCATGCTGCCTTGCCGAAGGATCCGAAGGGGGCATGGATTCGCGTGAGGGGTCGCGTGGTGGAGGGATCTTGTGTGAGACGGTCCAAACGGTTTGTCGTCACGGCTGAAACCTCCCAAGGTCAAGTGCAAGCCTTCTTGGCACACACAGGCCGTTTGGGGAATCTCGTGTACCCTGGAGCGAATCTCTCTATTGTAGGGCCACTATCTGCCGGTACCCGCACTCTTCAGTACGACGTACTGGCATCCCGGCAGGGGGATGTCGAAGTTGTTGTCGACACTCGACTCCCCAACGCGTTGGTCCATCGTGCCCTTGAAGTACACGCCATACGCGGCCTGCCCGCTTACTCCGCAATTCAGACAGAGGTCCCACTGGGAGATAGCCGAATTGACTTCTCTCTGCTTGGTGCGAAGGGAACGGCGTATCTTGAGGTGAAGTCTTGTTCCCTTTCCGATGCCGGAGTTGCTCTCTTCCCCGACGCTCCTTCGGAGCGTGAAGCCCGTCACCTGAAGGTTCTTGCAAGTGCACTGAGAGCCGGAGACGAGGCGGCCATGCTATTCCTCGCTACGAGGCCGGACGTCTCAGAGTTTCGCCCCAATGAAGACGCTGACCCTGTTTTTGCCCACTCTCTACGGAGTGCTCAGAAGATCGGACTTCGAGTGCGGGCATACAACTCTCGTCTCAAGGGCACTATGTTCTACCTTGGGTCTCCCCTTCGAGTATGTCTGTAGCAGACTTCGCTAATGCAGTTCTCGGGACCCCTTTCCTACCGACTAGGCTGGTGGCCTCCACGTTTCTTTCGCCGCTCTCACGTGCGTACTCTCCTGGGCCTCTGGGAAGAGGAAGACCCAGAGGGCGGCGCGCTCCATGAACGCGCTTGCGTTGAGCGAATCAGATCCCTCATCTTAGCATCGAACTTTGCGACCCCATCCCTCATCCTGTCCTCATCCATCCCGATGTAGTGTGCTGTCATATCGATGGAGGTGTGCCCGAAGAAGTTCTTCAGCTCCACGAGGTTCATCCCTGCGTAGTACGCGATTCGACCGAACGTGCGCCGAAGGTCGTGGTGGGAGACCAGCGCCCAACCATTGGCGTTCGTGGGGAATCCTGCAAGGTGGGCGGACCTCTGGATGAGCTGGTCGGTGCCGCTATGGCAAATTGACCGGCCCGGCTCAATACCTGGGAAGACGAGGTCTCCTGGAGCTCTTCCTTGGGCCAAAGGCTGAAGGACCGCCCTCGCGGATTCGGTCATGGGGATCGTTCGCCACTTCCCACCATTCCGGCCCTTGCCATGAACCATCATCCGAGAGCCCTCAAAATCGAGGTCCTTCACCCTGAGCCGCTGGACCTCGATGCGTCGTAGGGCGTTGAACCCTTCGCACGCCACCAAGGCAGGTGCGAGGTAGTTGATGCCGGGCACGCGAGGGGGCCTGGCATGGGGATTGACTGGCTGACTGGTTAGTTTCTGCGCCCCTCGAAAGAGAGCTACCAGCTGTTCCTCTGTCAACCAGCGTCGATGCGACATCTTTCCCGTCGGTAGACACCAGACACCTTTGCGGTCCGCGACTGGGTTCCCGATCCACTTCAAGAAGGGTCGCAGACAGTTGAAGAAGTTCGACATCGTAGTCGGCTCCCAACCTATTTTCTCTTTCAGTGCCCGAATGTGCTCGACTCCCACCTTCCGTGGTGTTGGAGCAGGGTCGAACCCGAGAGGGCGGAGTAGTGCCGGCATCCGGTTTATGCACCACAACATTCGCGCGAGCCATCCCTCCGTCACCTCGTCCTGCTGTCTCTTCCAATCGACAAACGCCTTTCCCCGCTCTTGCCAATAACGATCGAGTGTGTTCATCTTCTCTCCTATCGGGGCTGTTTGGGGCCCCGATCAAGCCGTACCCGAACGAACAACAATAGTTCCCTGAGTTGGCTATCGAGGACGCCATGGGAGCCTCATCAGTCGCTGGGCCTACCCTTGCGGTCTCTCAGCTTCCCTACCTCGAACTCGTGCTTCGGTTGATAGGATTACTCGAGGTTCAGCGCTTTCGGTGTAGCCTCCATTTCCTAGCTGGAGGCGCTTTGCTTGAGTGTTCTTCTTCCTCTCTCAAACGCTTCCACATCGTGTCAACACCTACCGGGACCCAGTGAGCATCGCCGAGCCCGGAGTATTGGTCTTTCGGACAACCCGCGTCACAGGCTGTCTTGGGGCCCCACTTCATCTCTCCGAGCTCAACATAGAAGCGTTGCTGGAACCCAGGCTCCTCGGGTGGGAATCCCAAGGTGATTCGTAGGAGCCGTTGAACCATCAACGAGCCGACAAGGGCATTGTGGCTGACAACGCTAGGCGCCCTCGGTGTTTCAGTGGGTTCCTTGCCAAAGACGCGAACATAAGGATTGGGGCCCTGAAGTTCTGGCGACTCGCGGGCAAGTGTAACCTCCTCTCTATTGTAGACACCTTGGCACTCGAGACAAGGTCCCTCAGGGGCACATTCTGACACCTGCGACTTCCCAGTGACTCGTCCCGTTCTCTCGTTGACTACGAAGATGGTTCCGCCATCGACTACTGGAATCTGGTAAGCGTATGACACGTGATCGAGCACCTGCCGGGCCACCGGACTGTCGGCCGCGGCAAGGATAACATCACAGTCTAGGAGGGGACGAAGACCCTCCCATTCGGCGACACTAGCTCTGAATGCCAGGATGTCTAACCCATCCACCGTCGCACTTTCTCGTGCCAGCCTTTCCACGTAAGAGACTTTGGGTTGCCCCACATCTGTCCGTCTTGCCCCTATGGCTCTGTTGAGATTCTCGACCTTCAGCCTGTCAAAATCGACTAGCACCAGGCTCCCAACACCAAGGCGGGCGAGCGCCTCCACGACGTAACTTCCTACACCTCCCGCTCCTGCCACGCCCACCCTCAACTGCTTGAGGATACGCTGACCACCGGAACCCCAGAGACGAAGCGTGCTGTCGAGGCTCTGGGACAGAGGATCAATCGTCCCTGGACCGCCAGCAACCCGTCTCAGTCGGCGGGGTCCGACTATCTTGACGAAGTCTACATCCTTGAAATGCCCACCACTAGAACGGAAGTCCCTCTGTCTGGCTTCTCTCGGCGTAGTAGGTTGTGGCCACCAGTACTCTCGTACCCGCCATGCTCCATTCGGGGCCACTATCCCAGCAGCAACCGGGGAGTTATCGTCCAAGCCACGCGCGAGTGTCCACAGATGGTCCCGCTCCGTTCTAAGATCGGGAGGACTGGGTGAAGGCCGAAGTTGGGGGGCTGTCGAGGGCCCAAAGTGAGAGTGAACAACGACGAGGCCTGCATGAGAAGAGTCGGCACGCGCCACTTCCAGTGCTCTACGGAAGTACAAGTGAGAGAACTGCAGCCCATCCGCACCTTCTCCAACCCATCCGGGTTCTTGCGTCACAATGCTTCGAAGGTGCAGTGTTCGTCTCCTGACTCCCTGCCCAGAATGAACAACCCCGATGAAACCGCGTTCCTCCATGGTCGTGCCGGCCTCGGCGTTAGTGAAAAGAAATTCCAGAATCCCCTGTTGGAGGGATTCCCTTACAGCGAACGCGAGTTCTCTTACGCGAGTCGGATCCGACGTTCTATCCACGAGACAACCTCTGAGATGTCAGCTGGCGTCTGAAGTCGTGGGCCCGGTCCGTAATCGTTGCCATTCCAAGTCCAGCTGTAGTAGCAAGTCCCGCCGAATGTACGAACGGGCTCTGAGGTTCCCTCGTTGACATTCTGGCCCTTCAGTTGATGGCCATCTTTGGGGGTGAGGGGACCCTTGGTCACGACGCCATGAGGGAATGCTTGAGGGAATTGCAACGGCAGGCGTACCCATACACCGCGTTCCAAGGGGGGGTCAAACATCCCGGCGTCCAACCTAATCTTCGGGAGCCACAAGTAAGCCCAGTTGTCCTTGACCGCGTCCACCCTGACGTCAGTACCCTGAGCACGTCTAAGGTGTTCAAGGGATTCCCGGAACGGGCCTGGCAAGCTGGACTCGTCCACCATCTACGAGTATCCACCTCCCCCGGCAGTGACATGGAAGAACTTCCGGTCGTTCTCCCTGAGATCCACGGTCTCGTTAGACTTGAACTCCTTGACGACCTCGCCATGGGGGCCGTCCAGCGCCTCTAGGATGTGGGTTTGAGGATCGCTGGTTCCCGCTCTCTCCATGATCGTGCCCGCCAACACTTGGGGCTCAGACCACTTCTCCTCCACCTTGTCTACGAAGATGACGAACTCCCTGTGCTCCCTCTTCTCTTCTTCTGGCATGACTCTCCTGACCTCGACAGACCAAGTGTGATGGCAGATATTAAGTACCGCTGCTTACTTAGCTTAACCAACGGAATTACCTTGAGACCCATACTGCTCGGAGAACAACGGTGAGCGTCGGAGGCCAACCTGTCAGACTGCGAGTTCACTTTGCGCCCGTTGGGTTCCAGATACAACGTCTCGTCGTCCCCGCCGTTGCGATGAAGGCGGATGTGGTGATTCTTCTTACCAAGAGCACAACTGATTCGGCCCGAGAAGCGCTTGAGAAGGACCTCCAGCACCTTGCCGATGCCAAGATAGGCCACCATCTCATTGAATGCAACATCTGGGATCCCGCAGTGGTAACTAGCGAGGTAGGTACCATGGTGACGGCTGCCCCTCAGCATGAGTACTTCTTCAACACCTCAACAGGCCCTAGGACCGCTTGTATCGCTGGGACGGTGGCGGCAATGCTCTGGCCGGTTCGACCGTACTACGTTCCTGTAGATGCAGATGCCAAGGAGGTAGAGGGCCGCGATGATTTTCCAGTCAGCGGAGAGGCCATCTTCATACCCACATTCGAAACACCGTCTCTCGAAAGGTCGACTGTCGAAGCGCTTGAGTACATCGCCACGAGGGGCAACCCTCTCTCCAAGAAGGAACTGATGAGTCATTTGCGAGATGTCGGGGTTCTGAAACCAAGGAGAGGGATAGAAGCTGTGACTCCACAGGCTTATCACGCGCAGACAGACTCCATCTTGCAACGCCTGGTCGCCTGGGGTTTCGTGGAACTGAGCGGCAGGGGAAAGACTCTCCAGATACGGGCCACATCGATGGGAAGCGCCGGGTCGAAGATGTTCCATCACGTTCTCAACCCAAGACCGCCTCCCGAGGTTCTTCTGGCCCGGTCGAGCAAGATGTGGACCGCCCCTCCGATCCGATCTACTGCAAAGGCCGTCCGCTCGGGATTGCAGGACGCCAAGCGAAAGAAGACTTGATCAGGGCGACCGCCACCTCGAGAACCCCTTCAGGCTGCGAATGGATATAGCCTTGTGTAGTCCAATAGCGAGCACTCACGACTGTTGAAGGGACGTTCGTTGCAACGACCCCCGCTTCGAAGAACGCCTTGCCCCGCTCTATGTCCGCCGTTGACCCCCCTCAGAGCTTCCCTGCCACGAACTGCCGCTGGACTTCCGGCGTAATCACCAGGTAGTACCGCAGCGTCGTCAAGATGTTCGAGTGTCCCAGCCTCGCCGAGATGATTGGGATGGGCACGTTGCTCTCGAGAAGGTGGATTGCCAGCCCGTGCCGAAACATGTGCGGATGGACCTGGATCCCGGTCATCTCCCCGTACTTCTTGATGATCTTCCACGCCGCCACCTTCGAGATGTCGAGAAGGGGCCGCTGGTAGTCCGCCGGAGGGTAGTTCCGCAGGAAGTTGCTCACCTCGAGGAGCAGGTTGTCGTCGAGGGGTATCGTGTTCACGTTCCTTCTCTTCTTCACCGACAGGTTGAGCACCTTCGCCTTGAAGTCGAAGTCACTTGGCTTGGCCGAGAGTATGTCGCCGACGCGTCCGCCAGTCTCCCACATCAACCGGAGCAGGAGGCGATCCCGATCGTGGAACCACTGGGCCTTCTCCGCCCGCTTGCTCGGGTGTGCGTAGCGTCGGTCGACCGCGTCGAGGAAGTCTAGGTAGTCCCGTCGGGTGATGTGCGGGGGCAGCTGGTCGTACTCCTTCAGCCTCAGCGAGGTTTGACCGTACGGGACCAGGGCCTGCATTTCTGTCAGTTAACAGCAACGCACAGTCATTAACTTTCCTGTAGGTCCGGGCCTGGTTGCCGGGTGCCCGGAGGGGGTCCGGATTACTCGAAAGTTAACCTTTGGGCCACTTGCGTTACCCCTCCCAAGTCACTGTGTGAGAGTATAGGCGAGCCCGAGCCCTGTATCGGTTTGAGCTTCGATGAAGCATGATGTGTGTGGCAGTGGCCTACTACGTCCCGGAGGGCGAAGCTCTCTGTGAAGTCTGAACCACCTCGATTGAATCGAGTCTTCGGAGAAACAGTGCAAAGTTGCGGAGTGCGGTGAGCTTCTCAGGAAGAATACCATCAGGGTCGAAATGCATGACGTCGTTTCGGATGCGCCCTACGTTACCCAGTGATTTGACGAAGCTTCTACGATCAAGACGGGTCGCGAGTTTGTTCCAACGTTCCGGGTCTTCGAGGAGAC
>JAFMAA010000017.1 GCA_029785235.1 Nitrososphaerota archaeon
TATTCCCACACCTGCTCTCCCTGAGCCTGAGAGACAGGGGGAACTTTGAGAGGGTGGAAGAGGCGACCATCGCACTGCGTCACCAGCCTATCCCAAAGGACGAGGCAGACAGGGCGTCTCTCTCCCTCGCGGACAGCTTGAAGTCGATTGGGGTGGATTTCGTCAGATGTTGGTTCCCTTGGCGTTACTTCGAGCCACAACCGCTCCCTGTCGAGAATTTGAGTTCAGTCTTGGACAAGGGATATGAACGGTGGCCAATGGACGGCCTTGTGAAGGCGCTGAAGGCGCAGGGGATATCCATCCTCCCTGTACTCGCCTGCGGCTACAACAGGATGCTCCCCTATGGGTTGACCCCCGACACGGGGACGGATGAATATATGAAGAGAGCATACGTCCACGTCAGGCTGCTGGTTAGGCACTACAAGACGGACGTTGGGACTTGGCAGTTGGAGAACGAACCGAACTGGTGGAAGATGCATGAGGCAGGTGGATGGCGCTCTGGAGCATCCTGGTTGGAGGGTAGGGGATTCAGAGACGCGCTCCTAAGGACTCTGAACGACGCTGTACACGAGGAAGACCAGGGCGCCACCACGACGGTGAACCTCGAAGCTGACGAGAGCCAGTTGGATGCCACTGAGTATGTGAGATTCTGTGACGTTCTCGGTTTGGACTTCTATCCGAACTACAAGTCGGCAGAGCCCGTCGACGCGTCTGCGGTGAGGAGGTCGAAAGATGCCTCGAAGAATACCGGCAAACCTATACTGATAGCAGAGACAGGATACCCCAGCGGACCCTCCATTCTAGGATACAGCCAAGAGAACCAAGCAGCCTATCTAGCCCAGGCGGTGAAGGGAGCATACTCCCTGGACGAGGTGACAGGTATCGGGATATGGAGATACCTCGACACCTCCTGGAGGTCATTCCCTCCTCAGGAGAACCATTTCGGGCTCGTCGACGAGAAGGATGGCCCCAAGAGCGCCTGGTACAGGTACGGAGAGGTCTTGAGGGAACTTCGTGGATGAAGGCGGGCGCTCGCCATTCCGACGCCTCCAACTCTTTTAACGGGCGCCCCCGGGCCCGGAATTGCGGGCCGGTCGTCTAGTCTGGTAGGATACAGGGTCTCCGTCCAGTCCCTTGGCAAAGAAATCCAGACTGGGAGAGGTCGGGGGTCCAAATCCCCCCCGGTCCACTTTTGTCCTTAGCTAGCGTGATGTGTACCCGTGATTTCTTTGTACCCCGCGTACACGTTCCCGAACCCGATGACACCAACGGTCAGGAGGACCAGGACGGAAGAGACGCCTATCGACGACAGGTTGGGGATGGGGTTTCCGGTGCTTATGGCCAACGAGTCTATGAACGGAAAGGCCACTATCAGCGCGCCGATGGCGGCGAAGGCAAGCCCGCCGAGATAAAGGGTTCGTGCGGCGGCAGATCTTCCGACGTACTTTATCTGCTCGATTGTAAGCTTCTTCACTCTCATTATGTTTGCGAAGACGGACCCTATGATGATTTGCATGAACATAGTCCCTATGCCAAAGGCAGTGCCCACCAGGGCCGCATAGAATATGTTGGGCATCTGTGGTGCAAGTATGAACACGATTATGCTAGCGTACGCGCCTATTCCCCACCCGGCGATAAAACCATGAATGGTGGCCAACTTCAGCGGCACCGGCTTGGCTCTGTCCTCTGATTCATGCATCGGGAGCCTCTCCGCCTTGGTCGTATGATGTTCTTTGCCTCCGAGGAACCTGTCGAGGGGGATGTGCACGTCCGTCCCCTTCAGCAGATAGTACCCTGCGAGGAGCATGCCTAATCCTACCAAGACATAGACGTAACCGTCAAGATTGTAGGTTTCGTAGACGGCTGCCAGACCCGCGAAGCCAAGTGCCGCCAATATGGTCCGCTGGACTGTGAATCCACCTGAGAACATGAACCCCGCACGCATCCCTCCCCTGGTGCTGTAGCTCCCTATGGAGTAGCTGAAGGTGATCGGCCAGGTGTGCTCGTCAGGGGTCAAGCCGTGCAGCATCCCCAAGATTAAGGCGATCCCTAAGACTACCGGTATAGCTAGATCTGAGGCGGGGTGCAGAATGGAGTTAAGGTCGAACATGTGTTGTTCCTCCTGGTATCGGTCTTCCGTGGGGGCACTTGTCTGGGTGGCTCATATGGGCGCAAAGGTTCTCCAGAACTGTTTCGTTTACTTTGCCTGTAAGAGAAGATGAGACTTCGCATGCATCCTCCAACGGGAGGCCGTTCCTTACGAGCAGTGTCTCGAAGATTCTATGCTCTCTGGTGGCTCCGTTGAAATACTCCAACCCGCTCACTGTAAGCTTGTACCCGCTGGGACCCTTCTCGATCAAGTCAGCCTCGACCAACTTCCCCAAGAACTGCAGGGCCGTTGGCGAAGTCACTTTCATCCTGAATGCGACGTCTTTGACCCTCGCAGGCCAGCCGCTCAAAGAGAGAGAATGGACGGCCTCGATGCAGTCCAAGTCCCTCTTGCTGACACCCGAGACCGACTTAGGTTTCACCTAATTTGGTTAGGTAATACCTAATTTAAGGCTTGTGCCGTCAGGCGCCTGGTCGACGCCAGGGGTTACTGTAGAGCTCCCTCGTAGGGGCTAGAGGGGGCCGGGAACCTCCCCATCACCCCTACTGCCACGAACAGGAGCAGTGCAGCTAGGATGAAAGTAGTGTAGTAGCCGTCGTACACTGAAACGAAGCCAGAGAAGAATGAACCCGCCATCGAGGCCAACCCCACCACCGCGGAGTAGACCCCTAGGGCGGCCCCCGCTGTCCTGCTCTGAACAGTCGTGAAAATCATGGTGTTTGCGGACGTGTAGTAGACGGCGAAGGCGATTCCGCCCGCCACAGGGTAGAGTATCATTGCGGGTATCAGGAACAATGGTCCTGTAATCAGCAGAGCCGCGACGCCCAAGGCTAGGTACATCCATCCCCTGAGGAGTATTCCCTGGACCAAAGAAGTCACTAGACTTCGCGAACTGACGTAGCGCCCGGCCACCCTGAACGCCACTGTTTGGACGACCATCCCCACAAGAATCACAGCAAAGACGTCCTGGTCTGGGAGCGAGAAGAGGTGCATCGCCGGCACGAACGACGTGTTGAACAGCCCGCTCGATGTATAGAAGAGGATTGTTGATATGTAGAACAGCGGGACGCTCCTGGTCAGGGTAGAGCGCACCCCTCGGAAGGCGCGCTTGAAGTCGGAAAGGGTGGGGATGACAACGAAGAAGACCGGGTTAGCCAAGAGCCGCGTGAAGAAGCTGGGTCTCCTCGCCACTACGGTCTCCCTCTCTAGCACGAATTTCGGCTCCTTGATCATCAGTAGCGCCATCACAGAAGAGGTCAAGGACAGGGCACCCATGGGGACGAACAGGAGGACTAGTTGACCTGGCAGGAGATCAGTCCAAAAGGTACTGGCCACCAAACCCACAACGTTGCCGACGCTCGAAACCATCGAGAGCTTCGCGAACGCATTGGCCCACCTGCCCTTCTGCTCCGTCTCCATTATCAGGAGGCTCAGAGGCGTCGCTGATGCGAAGGAGACGAACGATATGACTCCGTATCGTACGATTGTGCCAGCGGCTGATCCTGCAAAGAAAAATGAAACGAGCGCCACCGCCGTCAGGGCATAGCTCAAGGCAATTAGCCCCCTACGCTTGTGCAGCCTGTCGATGGTGACCCCCCAGAACAGGGCCGCAGGTATGCTGATCCCATTGTAGACGGCGGAAGCGAGACCGCCGTAAATCGTCCCCAACGCCTGCCCGTTCAACGTGATCAGGTAGAGCAGGACCATAGTCCCCAGAGGGCCGGTGGCCACCGAGACAGGGAAGGTGCTGTAGAGCCACCTGTCATTCCTGGAGCCGGAACCTGCTGCCACGAGTCCAATCCCCGGTGCACATCGGTTCATCTGTCTTACACAGGCCCCACGCGGGCAAGACTGAATTATCGGGCGCAGTGGCCGCCGGTGCTTGACCTTACTCGGCAGGAGGTTAGCCGTCTCGATTCCGGACACAGTCCTCGAGGAGAAAGACTCGCCCAGGGAGAAGACGGTGAAGGTGGGGACCATCGCCAGAGCGTGCGCAATCTATGGCGTGGACACCATAGAGATTTTTCGCGACCCGAGGGGGAGAGGGGAAGGGCCGTGGGTCAGGAAGGTGCTCGAATATCTCGAAACGCCGCAATATCTGAGGCGCAGAATCTACCCGATTGATGAGTCTCTGAAGTACGCCGGCGTCCTGCCGCCCCTCCGGATACCCTCCCACAAAGGCAAGGTCCGAATTGACCAGGTGGCCGTTGGAGACGTCAGGGAGGGGTTGACCAATGGTGATGGGACGGTCGACGTCGGTCTGGATGCCAGCCTTAGGCTGGAGGGGAGCTCGCCAGCGGGGAGGCGCGTCACTGTGAAGATTGTCGACGTCAGTCCCCCGACCGCAGTGGCGATACCAAGGGAGGCCGCGGGAGCGTACTGGGGATACGAAGTCGAAGAGAAGGCGTACACGGAGGTGCTGGTAGACAGGAGATTCGAGGTCAAGATAGCTACCTCACGTTTGGGGAAACCATTGAAGAGGGTCCTCGGGACACTCAGCGAGTCCATGCAACGTGCTAGCGGTGTCAAGCTGATATTCGGCCCTCCGTCGAGGGGGCTTTACGAGATCTTCGGGCGGAAGCTGACGGAGGAAGCAGGCTTCGTCGTGAACCTCTACCCAGAGCAGCACGTTGAGACGGTGCGAACAGAGGAAGCGATATTCGCAGGTTTGGGACTCGTCTGCACCGTCCTAACCGGGAAAGCTTAAGTGCGAACCGTAAAACGGGCCCTCGGAAAAGGAAGGTTTAGCGTGAATTGGGACATAGGAAGCATTCTGCGCCCCGCAGAGGGAGTCTCGCGTACCGGCCAAGAGGCCGCGCCAAGAGCCTCGTCCCCCGAGTCAGGACATGGCCTAAGGTAGAATCGGAAAAGCCGACTCTCTTGGGTTTCCCGGGTTATAAGGCCGGGACCGCCCACGTAATCACTGTGGACGATAGGGCGAAGACCCCCAACTTTGGCAAGCCCCTGTTCAACCTGTCAAGTATCCTCGCCCTCCCAGACTCACAAATAATCGGCTTGCGGCTGTACAAGCACGAAAACGGCCAAGATATGGCCATAGCTGACGTGAAGCAGGGAATCCAGACCGGCTTGGACAAGTTACCCGTCGACAAAGCCAGCAGGGTGGCTGCGGTTGTAGCTTCAATCCCCCGTGATGTCGGCCTCTCGCAAAAGAAGCCCATCGTGATGGAGGTGGGGGTGTCCGGGGGAGACATCAAAGGGCAGACAGAGTTTGTGCTAGGGCTGATTGGAAAGAAGGTGAAGTTCACCGACATGTTCAAACCTGGGATGTATGTGGACGTCCTCGGCATCACCAAAGGAAAGGGGTACGAAGGCCCGATTACGAGGTTTGGAGTCAAGAGGAAGCAGCACAAGTCTAGGAAAAGCGTCAGGGCCGTCGGAGTCATAGGGCCATGGCACCCCGCGGCAGTGATGTACACCATCGCAAGGGCAGGGCAGATGGGCTTCCATCAAAGGACTGAAACCGGGAAGAGAATCCTGCTAGTCGGAAACGCTTCAGCGAACCCGGTTACACCCAGCGGCGGGTTCGAGCACTTCGGTAACGTGGCGGGAGATTATGCGGTAGTGGGGGGATCGGTCCCTGGGCCGGCGAGAAGATTCGTAATGGTTAGGATGAGGGCGAGGGGGTTATCGAAGAACCAAAGCCCTCCCCAGGTGATAGAAGTTAGCACGATGGTGAGGGGCCGATGAAGGCGGAAGTCATAGACATGAACGGTAAGCCAGCGGGAGAGGTTGATGTCCCTGCTGTGTTTTCCACTCCGCTTAGGTCGGACCTGGTGAAGAAGATGTTCTGGTTAGTGGGGTCACACCATATCCAGCCGAAGGGGAGGGATCCTATGGCAGGTGAGAGGACTACCGCGGAGACCCACAGCCCTCCGACTGGGACGGGGCAATCTAGAATTCCGCGGGTCAAGGGAGAGAGATACTCGAAGAGTGGCGTCGCCGCGGGGGTAGCGAGTGTGGTGAAGGGGCGACTCCCTCATCCCCCAAGATCCGAGAAGGTGATTCACCTGGGTGTGAATAAGAAAGAGAACAGGTTAGCCACCAACTCTGCGATCGCCTACACTGCCAACGTCGACGCCGTGAGAGCCAGGGGGCACAGGGTATCAAAGATCACTCTTCCATTGGTGGTCGCGGACGACATAGAGACTGTAGAGAAGACCGGCGAGCTTGTCTCCTTCTTTGAGAAGGTCGAACTGAAGGACGAGCTCCAGAGGGTTGACTCTCACGTCAAACGCAACTCCGGGAAGAGGCGTCTCAGGGGGAGGGCGTACCGGACGGGCGTGGGACCACTGATTGTTGTAACCAATGACCGGGGTGTCGGTAAAGCCGCCGGAGGGATACCAGGTGTCGCGGTCACAAAGGTTGAGAGCCTGAGCGTCTTGGATTTGGCGCCAGGGGGGGTCCCTGGGAGACTCACGATTTGGACTGAATCGGCGTTCAGCGCGCTGGGCTCTAGAATCAGGGGTGTGGCGTCGTAGATGCGGCTTGAAGACGCCCAGAAGATTCTGAAGAGGCCCTACGTAACAGAGCGGACCTTCGACCAAATCGAGCGCGAGAACAAACTATGCTTTGTCGTTGAAGACAGGGTTACCAAGACCCAGATAGCTAGTGCGGTGCAGGCCCTCTATGAGGTTGAGGTGGACTCCGTGAACACTTCAAGGACGACTAGGGGGAAGAAAGCTTTCGTTAGGTTGACTGAACGGGGCAAGGCAGCGGAATTGGCGACCAAGATGGGGCTGGTGTAAGAAGTGGGCAAGAGGATACTTCAGCGCAGGCGCGGGAAGGCAGGGATACAATTCAGGGCGCCCATAAAGGGGAAAATAGCGCCCGTACGCTATCCGAAGAATGGGTCCGGAGGGCAGGCGACTGTAACCGCGATACTGGACGAACGCGGCAGGAGCGCGCCATTAGCTCAGCTCAAGCTCGATGGGGACAGGTACACCTATGTCCCTGCCGTCGCTGGGATGACAGTGGGGCAACAGGTCTCTCTAGGGCCAACTTCGCATGTCGAAGGCGGGAACATCATGCCGCTGTCTCGCATCCCGGAGGGGACTAGAGTCTGCAATGTCGAGATTCGACCCGGGGATGGAGGGAGGCTTGTCAGGGCCTCTGGGACATCAGCCGTCCTATTCTCGAAGGCTAACGGCAGGGCAATCATCAAGTTGCCCTCGGGTAAGAACATCTTGGTCAGCGATACGTGCAGGGCTACAGTCGGGGAGGTGGCCGGAGGGGGAAGGAGAGAGAAGCCTTTCTTGATTGCGGGGGCGAGGCATCATGCCATGAGGGCGTCAGGGCGCGTCTATCCAAGAATGAGAGGGATAGCGATGGCGGTGGTGTACCACCCGTTCGGAGGGGGCAGGCACCAGCATCCTGGCAAGTCGACCAGCACCTCTAGGAACGCCCCACCAGGGAGGAAAGTAGGGTTAATAGCGCCCAGGAAGACGGGAAGGAAGAGATTGGCAAGAGCGAGTGCCGAGGTTTCTGAGTAAATGCCCAAGGAGTTCAGATACAGAGGGAAGACTATCGAGGAACTCAACTCTATGTCTACCGAGGCGCTTCTGGAGCTCCTGCCGTCGAGAGCGAGGCGCTCACTCAACCGTGGTGTGTCTGAGGACAAACGGAAACTCCTCGAAGACGCCAGGGCCACCAAGGAAGGGAGACTCCAGAGTCAGATAAAGACGCACGCCAGAGACATGATCATCCTCCCGACAATGGTGGGGCTCACAATAGCGGTCCACAATGGGAGGGAATTCGTTCCACTGGAAGTCAAACCTGAGATGATTGGGAGATATCTTGGTGAGTACGTGATTACGAACAAGAAAGTCGTACATGGTACCCCCGGCATCGGTGCAAGTCGTTCCAGCCTTTACGTGCCGCTAAAGTGAATTGTTCGACCCTGTCGCCTTCATCAGGGTCGTAGCCTTCGGTATAGTCTATGCCGGGATAGAATACAGGTACGTCAACAGGTATGAGCTGGATTGGACGAAGACCGCCGAGGGCTTCGTGGAGAAGCCGGTCTTCTGGCAGATATCCCCCTACCACCTCTACCTACTGCTCCCACTGTTCGTAATCGCCTCGTATGCATCCACACTCACCGCGTGGGCAGGCGATGCGCTCTTCTTGGCAGTCTTCGAAGACATGGTCTACTTCATCTGGAGGGGGAGCCTTGTCTCCAAGAACGACTGGACAACCACGCTGATGGGGAGCTTCAGGGTGGGGAGGATGGAAGTCCCCGTTTGGTGGCCAATCGACATCGCTGCGGCGGCGGTGCTCTTCTTGCTCCCGCTGTAGTTAAACCACGTCAGTCTGTGACTGATCCCTAAGGAAAGTCAACAGGTAGAAGGGACTACCGACGCCTTTCCCCGTCGCGCCGCTAGCCTTCCAACCGGTGAACGACTGCGCACCAGGCCAGGCGCCGGTGGTCGAACCGCCGCTCCTGTTCGCGTATGTCACGCCGAACTTTATGCCATCGAAGAATCTCTTGACTTCCTTCCTGTCTCTGCTGAATATCCCGGCGGTAAGGCCGTAGTCCGTCGAGTTCGCCATCTTGAGTGCTTCGTCCAGATTCGAGAACCCGTTCACGACCACGAATGGGACAAAAAGCTCGTCCTTGACAAGCCGACTCTCCTCAGAGATGTCTGCCACCACTGTTGGAGAGACGTAGAAACCGCTCTTCTCCGTCTCCCCATCGAGGGTTGTTCCACCAACGACTATGCGCCCCCCAGACTGCTTCGCGTCTTCGACAGCCCTCCTGAATGTATCTACCGCCTTGGCGTTGATTATGGGTCCCATGAACGTATCCTTCTTCCTAGGATCGCCCACAACAACTCTATCGACCCTTTCTTTCAGCGCGGCGAGGAACTTGTCCTTCACCTCATTCTGCACGTAGACCCGCGAAGTCGCGCTGCACTTCTGGCCGCTGTAGCCGAAGGCTGCCCGGACGGTGCCCTCTACTGCCTTGGCGATGTCTGCTTTCGCGGTTACGATGGTTGGGTTCTTGCTCCCCATCTCTAAGAGAATAGGCTTAGGGTATGGCTGTTCCGTGTGGAAGCGCCTGAAGAGTCTCATCCCGACATCCCTCGAGCCGGTAAACGCTATCCCGTCCACGTCCGGGCTGGAAACAAATTCGTCCTCGAAGTTCCCTCCCGGACCAGTCACATAGTTGACCGCCCCCGGAGGGACCCCAGAATCTACATAGAGGCGATACAACATGAGGCCGGTGAGCGGCGCCGCGCTCGTCGGCTTCAGTATCACCGAGTTCCCGGTCATCAAGGCCCCCATGGCCATCCCGTTCGCAAGCATGAACGGGAAGTTGAATGGTGATATGATGGACCACACCCCATGGGGTTTCAGGACGTCCTTGTTGTGTTCTCGCGGGCCTCCTGGTCCCATGGCTAGGGCGTAACCATCTTCCTTCCTCATCATCTCGGCATAATACTTCACAGCGTCCATGGCCTCCCAGCACTCGGCCAATGCTTCGAGCCTGTTCTTCCCTACCTCGTAGGTTATCACAGCAGCAATGTCGAACTTTCTCTCGTCCACAAGCTTCGCATATCTGTCGAAGGCGCGTACCCTGTCCTGCCAGGGCTTCGCGCTCCAGACCTCGAACCCCTTCTTTGCCGCGGCGATCGAAACCTTCGCGTGCTCTCTTGTCCCTGTTTGGAATCTACCGACCACTATGGACGTGTCTATCGGGCTACGGACCTCGAACTCCCCCGCCTCCGACCATACCTCCTTGCCGCCTATGTGCATCGGGTGGCTCTGACCGAGGTTCTCTTCGAGCCGTTTCAAGGCAGCCTCGTATTTCGGATTGAGGCTCTCGTCTGCGAAGAGCGTGACATAGGTGACTTTGCGGGCAACCTTGCGCCTGGAAGCGGAAGTCCTCTTGGGCATGAGGACAGCCACCGGACCGTGTGCTAAAATCTTGTCGCCTAAAGGTTGTAATCCTGGCGTTGGAGCGAGAACTCCTTTCTGGTGACGGTCGAATATTCCCTGACGAAGCGCGCTTTGACCTCCTCGAAGGGGAGGGACCCTCCTAGTATCTTCTGCATCGAGGTCATCGTGGACGGGTCAAGGCCGCAGGGCCTGATGAGGTCGAAGTAGCTCAAGTCTGTATTGACGTTGAGCGCGAACCCATGGTAGGAGACCCAGTCTGCGACAGCCACCCCAATGGAGGCGAGCTTCTTTCCATTGACCCAGACGCCTGGGTGCCCTTCGAGTCGTCCCCCGTCGACCCCGTAGGCGGCGACGGCCCTGATGATCGCTTCCTCTATGCTTCGGACATGGCGGCGGACATCATGACCATTCAAGAGAAATATTGGATAGCCGACCAGCTGGCCTGGGCCGTGGTAGGTGGCGTCGCCGCCGCGTTCTACCTGGAAGACTGGTATGGTCTGTGGCTTGAAGTTATCAGGACTCGTCTTCCGACCCAGTGTGACCACGTGTGGATGCTCGACCAGTATCAGGGAGTCAGGGATCTCGCCCCTGGCTCTCCTGGCGGCGAGCTTCTTCTGGAGCTCCAGAACCTGGCCGTACTCCACGGTGCCGAGGTCGAAGAGGAAACAGCTCATGTCCTGAGCTGATGGACAGGGTGACCGGCCGCGGATTCGGAAGCTTCCATGATCGCCTCAGGCAGCGTGGGATGCGGGTGGATAGTCATGGCGATGTCCTCTACGGTAGCCCCCATCTCAATCGCGAGGGCCACCTCGCTTATCAGATTCGAGGCCTCTGGGCCGACTATCTGTACCCCCAGGACTAGCCCTCCATCTTCGTTAGCGACTACCTTGACGAATCCCTCAGGCTCTCCTGCCGAGAGCGCCCTCCCTAACGCCGCGAATTGGAACCGGCTCCGCTTCACCTTGTATCCTCCTTCAATGGCCTTCGCCTCGCTCAGGCCGGCACTCGCCACTTCGGGGTCGCAGAAGACTGCGTCCGGAACGACCTTCCAGTCCGCAGCGGAAGGGAGACCAGCAATGCACTCCGCCGCAACTATCCCTTCCTTGGAAGCCTTGTGAGCCAAGAGAGGGGGGCCTCTAACATCGCCGATAGCGAAGATTCCAGGGACGTTCGTCTCCATCCTTTCGTTCGTGATGACGTATCCTCTTGGGTCGGTCCGAACCCCGAGGGCAGCGAGGTTGAGATTTTCCGTCCTAGGCTTTCTCCCGACGCTCACGAGGACCTTGTCCGCAGTGATGGTGGCTCTCCCTCCAGGGGTCTCCACCTCCACCTCAGCTTCAGAGCCCTTCTTCACGATGTGAATGACTTTCGATTTCAGGTGGACCTTCGCGCCTCTCGCTTCAAGCTTTCTTTGGACCACTCTGACTATCTCTGGGTCGGTCCCCGGGAGGAGCTGGTCCATTATCTCTATGATACTAACACGGCTTCCAAGCTTCTGGAACATCGAAGCGAATTCCAGCCCTATGGCGCCCCCCCCAACTATCACAAGCTGGTTAGGGGCGCCCATAAGTTCGAGCCCTTCTTTCGAGCTTATCACCAAGTCTCCGTCGAACTCGAGGCCCGGAAGGGCCGACGTCCGTGTGCCTGTAGCGATTACAAGTTTCTTGAAGGAGATCTCCTCCTTCCCTTGTGAAGTTGCGACCTCGAGCCTGTCTTTGGACACCACAGTGGCCATCCCAAAAACGACTGTGGCATGATAGCCGCGGAGCAACCCCTCCACCCCGCCGACGAGTTTCGAAACTATCTCGGACTTCCACTTCTGTAGCTGGACGAAGTCCACCGAGACCCCGGTCGCCTTCAGGCCGAAACTCTCGGCTTCCTTGACCTTGTCGACCAACTTTGAAACCGTTATGAGAGACTTCGACGGGATGCACCCGTAGTTCAGGCACTCCCCTCCGAGTTTGTCTGCCTCTATGACGACGGTCCTCAGGCCGAGTTGGGCAGACCTGATTCCGCACACATAACCTCCGGGTCCTCCCCCGATTATGGCTACGTCTGCTTCCAGCATGGGCAGGCGGGTCGAGCCAGCCCGCGGGCTTAAACGTTGCTGGGACAGTTGGAGCCTAAAGGACTTCGGCCAGCAGCTTCTTTGTATCTTGTATTGTCTCTATCAGCCTCGAGGTGAACCGCGCAGCGTAGGCGCCGTCCATCACCCTATGATCGAACGAGAGAGAGAGAAAGGTGGTGTCTCTGACCTCTATCTTGCCGTCGTGGATGACCGGCCGCTTTGCAATCTTGTGCAGGCCCAGGATGGCGACTTCGGGGAGGTTGATGATAGGCGTGGCGAACAGCCCTCCTATCGCGCCTACGTTTGTGATAGTGAAAGTTGCGCCCCGGACGTCGTCGAGGCTGAGCTGCCCGGTCCTCGCCTTCTCGGAGAGCTTCGTTATCTCCCCGGCAAGTTCGAAAATGTCCTTCCTGTCCACGTCCTTCACCACGGGGACGACGAGGCCCTGTTCGGTGTCTGTCGCAACACCGATGTTATAGTACTTCTTCAGGACTATGTTCCCGGCCTGCTCGTCCAGCGACGAGTTGACGTAGGGGAACTCCTTGAGGGCAGGGACCAGCGCCTTGATGATGAACGGAAGGTAGGTGAGGCGCACCCCTCTCTTCTCGGCGCTCCCCTTTAGTGCCTCCCTCAGGAGCACGAGTTCAGTCACGTCAGCCTCGTCGACATGGGTGACCTGGGCGGTCGTCCTCAATGACTTTACCATTCTGTCAGATATTGTCCGCCTCAATCCCCTCAATGGGACAACTTCTTCCTTCTGCACCCCGCCGGCGAGGCGTGGCTCCTGGATTGCCACAGCTTTGAGAGCTGGCCTCGATGCGGACTTGATGTCATCGTCGGTCACCCTCCCCTGTGGCCCGGACCCGTGGACTTTGGTGATGTCCACACCAAGCTCCCTCGCAAGCTTCCGTGTGGCGGGGGTGGCGAGGACTGATGAGACGGACGATTGAGGGGCTTGTTGGACTTCGGCTGCCCCCTTGGCAGGAGCCTTTTCTGGGGGCGCAACCAAAGTAGCCAGGGGAGCTCCCCCGCTCCCATCGTCGATTACGAGTATCGTCTGGCCGACCTTCGCGACGTCTCCTTCTTTCACCAAGATTCTGGACACTTTACCGCTCCTGGGGGAAGGAACCTGGACATTCACTTTGTCCGTCATCACCTCGACGATAGGCTGGTCCTCCTTGATCTGGTCCCCCTCCTTCACCAGCCACTTGAGGACCTCTCCCTCGGTGATTCCTTCGCCTAGGTCAGGCAGCTTGAAGTCCATCGTGGTTCAAAATGGCGATGGGGGTTAAAAACTATGTAGCCTCGCTCACGCACGGCATCGTCTGAGGGGATCGATCACGATGGGCCTGCCTCAAATTATCGATAGAGCTGCCGTCAGGGCCCCCTGACCGGGTGTCTATGCAGGGCTCAGTAGCTTACCAGCTCTAGCGCTGCCTTCGCTATCCTTTCCTTGCTAGGGATGTAGTTGTCCTCGAGTTTTGCCAGCGGTATGGGTATGTCATAGCCAGTAATCCTCTTGATCGGAGCCTTCAGATAGTCCAGAGCCCTCTCCGCCACAGTAGCTGCGACCTCCGCCCCTATGCCGACGTTACGAGGCGCTTCGTGGATGATTATCAGTCTCCCTGTCTTCTGGACTGACCCGATCACGGTCTCAAAGTCGATGGGCGAGACGGTTCGCAGGTCCACGACCTCGGCCGAGACCGACCGCTCAATCTGGAGCGTTTCCGCCGCCTGGTTGGTGGGGACCATCATCGCGCCGTACGAGACTAGTGTGACGTCATCCCCTTCTCTGACCACCTTTGCTTTGCCGATGGGGATACGGTACTCTTCCTCTGGGACCTCGGTTTTGGGGGAGTCGTAGATCTTCTTTGGCTCCATGAACACCACGGGGTCTTGGTCAGTCAGTGCTGAAGCGAGGAGCCCTTTGGCGTCGTAGGGGGTCGAAGGGACTACTACCTTCAGGCCAGGGGTGTGGGCGAAGTAGGCTTCTGGGGATTCCGAATGCAGCTCTGGAGGTCGTATCCCGGCGCCGTAGGGGAAGCGTACCACACCCCTGAGGGCGAACCTCCCCCTGGTCCTGTTCCTCATTCTGGCTATGTGGCTGAAAATCTGGTCGAAGGCAGGGACGGCGAACCCATCGAATTGGAATTCGGCGACTGGAACCATGCCGCCGATGGACAGTCCGACGAATATGCCGGCGATGGAGAGCTCGGCCAGCGGGGTGTCGAACACCCTGCCGGGGCCGAATTCGTCGAAGAGTCCGCGCGTCACTTGGAAGACGCCACCGTTCTTGGCCACGTCCTCCCCGAATATCACCATCTTCTCGTCCCGCTGCAACCCTTCCCTAAGGGCCATGTTGACTGCGTTTCTGATGTTGACGCCAGGCTTCCCGCCGGTGGCCGTCGGTTCAGGCTCTGAAAGGGCAGGAGGGGCCTGTTCCCCCAGGAACTCAGCCTTTTCTCGAGCTAGGACAGAGGTGAGTGAGGAGTAGGTGTAGTCGAAGATCGCCTTAGGGTCGACTGGAGGTGTAGCCCTGTAGGCAGCTACGGCCTCGTTCATCTTCGCTTGTGCGGCGGCAGCGACGGCTTCCTTCGCTCTGTCGTCCAGCAGGCCGCGAGACGTCAGGTACTTCTCGAACCTGGCGATGGGGCTCCTCCGTTCCCACTCCACGACCTCGTCTGGCGCCTTGAGCTTGTTGGAGACCAGCTCAGCTGTGGTGTGCGGCCCGAGCCGGTAGGTGGAGTACTCAATCAGCGTGGGACCTCCCCCTCGCCTTGCTTTGTCGACCGCATACTTGGTGGCCTCATAGGAGGCAATCACGTCGTTGCCGTCGACGAGGATGCCCTCGAAACCGTACGCTACGGCCTTCTGGGCGATGGTCTTCGAAGCAGTCTGGGCGGATCTCTTGACGGAGAGCGCCCATTGGTTGTTCTCGACCCCGAAGACAACGGGCAGGTCGTAGACACCGGCTATGTTCAGTGACTCGTGGAAGTCAGCCTTGGAGGTGCCTCCGTCCCCCGTGGCCACGAACACTACGGATCTTTCCCCCTGCAGGCGCTTTGCCATCGCGAGTCCCGCCGCGTGAGGGAGCTGAGTGGCCACCGGCACCGCGATAGGGAGCATGTTCAGGCTCTCTGGCACATGCATCCCTCTCTCGTCCCCGCCCCAGTATTGCAACAGTTTGACCGGGGACAACCCGAAGGCGAGCATCCCCGCCGAGTCCCTGTACATTGGGACATACCAGTCGCCTTGCTCCAGGGCATTGACCGGCCCAATCTGCGCCGCCTCCTGTCCCTTTCCTGGCGCATAGGTCCCGATTTCCCTGAGCGTCGAGAGGTTTGTCGCCTTTTCGTCGAAGAGGCGGCCGAAGATTAACTGCTCGTAAATACGTCTCAAGGCCTCCGGCGAGAGATTGGGGTCCTTACCGCGGATGGTCCCGTCGAGGGACAGCCTCTGGAAGAGGAAGTCCTCAGGTGTAGCGTAGTTGAACTCTGACTCAGAAAAAATCCGGGGGCCCACGTCTGACCCGGGTCTCTTCACGGAGTCCACTTCAGTCAAGGTTGCCTTCGGGACGCGGCGCCCATATAAGAGTGGTGTGCTCTTGGGCCTCTTTGACGGCTGTCCTGATGAAGAACTCTCCCGCACGGTAGCTGCTCCTGACGAGAGGGCCCGATGCGACGTAGAGGAATCCGAGCCCTTCGCCCAAGGTCCGGTATCGGCCGAACTGTGCCGGGTCGACGTACTCCGCGACTTTCAGGTGTCGGAGTGAAGGGCGGAGATATTGGCCCACGGTGAGGAAGTCCACGTCGGCGCGCCGCAGGTGCGTCATCGCCTGAAACACCTCCTCCTCCGATTCTCCAAGGCCGACCATTATCGACGACTTCGTGAAGACGCGCGCGTCCAGCTTCTTTACATTCCTCAGCACCGAAAGCGACTGCCAGTAGTCAGCGCGGGGATCCCTGACCCGGGTGGTGAGGGAGAGGGTGGTCTCGATATTGTGGGCCACCACGTCGGGTTGCGCTTTGACCACCTCCTTCAGTCCTTCGAGATCCCCTTGGAAGTCAGGGATTAGAACCTCGACGAGCGTCCCTGGGTTCCTCTCCTTGACGAGTCTGATTGTGCGTGCGATGTGGGATGCCCCGCCATCAGGGAGGTCGTCTCTGTCAACGGAAGTCAGCACTACGTAAGTCAGGCCCATCTGCGAAAGCGCGAACGCCACGTTCTCGGGCTCGAGCTCGTCCAAGGCGCCTCGAGGTTTCCCCGGCGTGACCATGCAGAACCGGCATGCACGTGAACAGACATCCCCCATCAGCATGAGAGTGGCCGTCCCGCCCCCCCAACATTCCTGTACATTCGGACAGTGAGCCTCCTCGCAGACGGTGTGAAGGTTCAGGCTGGCGAAGAGGCTCTTCAGGTCAGTATAGCTCTCCCCTTCGGGAGGTTTGACAGTGAGCCAACTGGGCTTTGGTCCGGCTAGCAAGTTCAGTTGCCGACTAACAACTTTAACCTGTCAAAATCCTTTACGGAGAAGGTGCCCTCGCAGGCGTAACACCCTTCTACCTTGAAGTCAGGCTCCAAATCGCCGTGAAGTATGCACATCATCTTGTTGAAGCGGATGTAGTCTAGGACTTCGGTCATTGACCGGAGCGCCTCCCGGGTGTCAGGATGGGCCGAGGAGAGTTCCTTGGCGATCCCGTCCGCTGCCTTTGCAACTGTAGAGTCCCCTTCCAAGTTGACCATTATTCCCCTCGTCTTCCGCGCATAGTTGCTTATCGAAGCCTGAGTGACCCCGAGTCGCTTGGCGACCTCTTGCTGCGTGAGATGATATTCATCCTGCAGCCTCCTAGCCACCATGGCCCGGAGTGCAGGCAGAGCAGATTTTGCGACTATCTCATATGGGCTGATGAGGCGTGACATCCGATTTCGATAACTTATGTTATAGTCTGATATTTAAGGCAATATTATGGGTTCTGGTAACTTGGTTGAGGAATAAGGCTTCGTCGGCTATCCCTTTGACCAACCCCCCGGTGGTCTGTGTCACCTTCAGTTTTCTGGACCCTTATCCGTGTCCTCATCACGACAGTTTCATTTTGGCTTCGGCTTTCTGGACGCCATGCTACCATAAACTTATTGGATGAGCTTCAGCCGTTTCGTCACATTGTTGAGATTTGCCCGAGTCCCCACCCTGAGGTATGAGGGATGATTCCGAACCAGGACGCCTTTCAGCTCCTTTCGCCACCACTG
>JAFMAA010000018.1 GCA_029785235.1 Nitrososphaerota archaeon
GGGTGTTCGGGGCTCTCCTATGGCATGGTAGTTGACGACAAGTCTTCTGATGACGATTATGTGATTGAGGTAGGCGGGGCCAGAGTAGTAGTCGACAGGTCTAGCGCCCCGTTCATCGCTGGATCCGTGGTGGATTATAGGTCCGAGAAGTTGATGGGGGGAGGGTTCGTCGTAGACAACCCCAACGCCGTCTCGACCTGTGGGTGCGGCGAGTCGTTCAAGACGGCCTGAGGCGCATCGCCCGTCAGTCAGAACCGGCGTCGCGAGGCTGACATATCACCTTACGCCGTTTCCCAGAAACTAAGCGCCGGGGGTAGGATTCGAACCCACGCGACCCGAAGGTCACGGGCTGACTGGTCGTTGATCTCGAGTTGCGGACCCGCTTCAGGTTTGGGCGGGTTGCCCGCGCATTAACCACTCTGCCACCCCGGCCCATGCGAAGCCTTCCATCGACCACTATTATCTCTTTGAGAGGGACGGCCTCCGTCCCAATGCCTTAGTCAATTAGTTCATCGTAGCTCGCACAGATTACGAGCCGTGGTATGCTGGCACCAGCCAGGCTCTGACGCTTGGGAGGTTCTCCGGAATAAGAGACAGCTGTGTCTGGTCCACCAGGTTTCGTTGCCGCCGCCAGCGACAGGCCCCCGCGCAGTGAGAAGCCCAGGATCGCAACCCATCCGTGCTTCTTCCTCGCAGCCTCGATGGAATTCAACGCTATCCCAGTACCCTGTCCCTGAAACTTTGGTCATACAGCACTTCCATGACTTCCGAGGCCTCGGCGTCGGCGCCTTTGGCCTCAAGCTCGGCAGCGACCTTCTTCTTGTCGCGCCACTCTTCAAGTGAGAGATCCCATACCGCGGCCATCGCCTGCTTGATGTTGTTGGGGGTGAAGAGTCGCTCGTACCCCCTGTAGAGGGGAGGAACGACGGTTGCAAATCCGAGTTTTCTGAGTCGTTTACAGACGCCTTTGTGCGAGTCGGTTCCCCAGACCTCATGTAGGACAGCCATGCAGGGCGGGCCTGTTTGGGTGGATGCGGACCCGGTGTCCCTCAACCAGTCCGGTTCTGCGGGCGCTTGTTTAAATCGAATGTTGGGTCAGGAGTGCTTCTGTGATGAAGGTCTCCCTCCTGTGGTCGAGCCCCTACCCCGAGCGCACGGTCGCGGTAGCCATGAGGAGATGTTACAGCACCAAGACCATAGAGGAGATCGAGTCAGAACTCGAGCAGAAGGGTACTGACTACCTGAGGTACCTGCTGACCAAGGCTCTCCAAGACAAGTCTCTCGATGTCTTCGAGCATTTCACCCTGACCCTCCTCGTCGAGGGAGCGGGAGACGAAGAGGTGGGAGCCCTCGTCAGGGACTTCCCGTACCTTCGCGCGACACGTGTCAAGGACTCTGATTGGTTCGTTTCAATGAATGCCAGGACGCTCGTAGAGCTTTGGCGAGGCTGGGATGGGAAAGGCTTCGCTGGGCTCGTCGTGTCAGAGCTTGTCAGCAGGTCTGTCTGCCCGGTCTTCATCGAGGCGGCTTTTGGAGGGGGCGTCCGCGCGAGTTAAGCTCATCTACAGCACAGACCTCGAGCCCTTGAAGAAGGTCCTCGCAGAGAAGGGGACGGGGTTTGATATAGAGACCCTGTTGGACCATGTCGTCTACATGTTCGAGATAGAAGATTGTAGTAGGGTGACCACACACCAGCTGGTCCGTCATAGGGCCGTATCCTACGACCAAGAGTCTCAACGGTTCTCGGCCGCCACCAGAGAGGGGGCTGTGACCCCTCCCAGCATCCAGGTCAACGAGGCCGCTGCCGCGGCCTATGACGAGGGCTTGAAGGCAGTCTATGCGGCCTACGAAAAAATGGTGACTGCGGGGGTCCCCAAAGAGGACGCCCGGTATGTCCTGCCCAGTGCAATCAAGACCAAGCTAGTTATGACGCTGAATGCGAGGAGCCTCATGCACATAGTCTGGCAGAGGACCGCCCTTCAGGCTCAGTGGGAGATAAGAGAACTCGCGACGACACTCCATGAACTCGCCCGAAAGGCCACCCCGGAGCTTTGGACGAAGGTCATAGAGCGATAGAGATGGTCAAAGCCTTTGGGACTGCCGGCGTCAGGGGCGTCTTCAACGAGACTCAGACTGCCGAGCAGGTCTACAGGTTAGCAGAGACCGTCGCCTTCGCGTCTGGGAGAGGGAGATATGGCGTAGGATGGGACGGCAGGAAAGCGTCCGCCCTCCTCGCTAAGACGGTCCTTTCAGCCATCAACGCGGTAGGGAGCGACGCCCACGTGTTCGGCCTAGTACCCACGCCAGTGCTTGCGTTTGGGACTAGATCGAGGTCGTGTGTAGCCGGGTTCGCGGTGACGGCCTCTCATAATCCACCTGAGTTTTCAGGGGTGAAAATCTTCAATCGTGACGGCATGGAACTTCCGAAGTCCGACGAGGAGAGGATAGAACGAGCGATGGTTGTTGATGTGATGAAGCCTTCGGGGACGTTCGGGGAGCTGTTCCTAGACGAGGGAGTGATTGACGAGTATGTCGGTGCGGTTGTTTCTCGATACCCGCAGGCTTCTCAACCACTTCGCATAGCAGTGGACTGCGCGGGGGGTCCGGGCGGGCTAGCGACACCGGCCATCCTCAAGGCCCTGGGCCATCATGTCGTCCCGTTGAACGCGCAGGTCTCCTGGCGGTTCTCAGCCCGTCCCCCCGAGCCTACTTCGGCTAATCTAGCCGACTTCGTTTCAATGCTCCCGACTTTGGGTGCAGACTTCGGCTTCGCCCATGATGGTGACGCCGATCGGCTTGTGATGGTGGATGGGTCCGGGCGTGTGGTGCCTGATTCGATTCTGACCATACTTGCCCTGCGCGCCATTGGGCCAGTGGGCGGAAACGTCGTCATCTCTGAGAACACGTCCAGTGCCGTGGAAGAAGAGGCCGAGCGGCTCGGGTTCAGGGTGAAGAGGAGTCGTGTTGGAAAGACCTTCGCCGTCCTCGCGGCAGAAGGCGGAGTCTTCGCCTCGGAGCCGAGCAAGGTGGTCGACCCGAAGTGGGGGCTGTGGGAAGATGGAATCAATGCCGCAGCTCTGATTTCCAACCTCCTTTCGACAGAGAAAGGAGCCTTGAACAAAGCCATGGATGACGTGCGTTGGAGGTACAGGCAGACGAACCTGCGGGTCGCTGTCAAGATGGACATCCTTGTTCGCGAGGCCAAGGAGTCATTCAGCAAATTCGGAATTGCCGACGAGAGAACCCTCGACGGCCTCAAGCTCGTACTTGACGACGGCTCTTGGGTCATGTTCAGACCGTCTGGGACCGAGCCCATAACGCGATTGTATTGCGAGTCCAAGGATTCTCTCTTGCTTGACACCCTGGTCCAACTAGGAACACAGTGTGTGCGGTCGTCCGGCGACCTTCATGAATGACTAGTCTGAACGTCCCTCGTCTTTGGAGTTCAGCCTGTGGCGTCACGGTGCGCGTTGGGCCGGACTCGATAAATACACCGTGAAGGTTTCCGCCGTCTGTGCCTGAATCGAAGGCGATCACGCGTGTCCTGTCCTCCGGCTATATGTTGGATGCCAAGGCATTCGAGATGATTCGTGCACTGCCGGCCGAGACCGACGCGGACGGCCTTGTGGAACAGATCCTTGTGGAGAAGTCCGTCGCGCCTGGGGGGACCAAAGTAATCACCGAGGAAGACGTGGTCAAGTTCATGCCTAGGGAGGCACCTAGTCCAGTCGAGCGGCCTGCTGTCAGCGACCCCGCCGTGGTAGAGGTGCTCTCGGACCCGACCCAGGCCATTGCGCCGGTGGAAGGAGCGGAGGGATTCAACAGGTTGTTCCGTGATAGATATCAGCGGCTATCCTCCATTGTGCGCGAGAGGATGGACACAAAGAGCAGCGCGACGGTCGCCTCCACCAAGAACCTGGCCCCGGGGAAGAAGGCACGTGTGGCAGGCCTCTTAGCGGACCGCTCGAGTAGGCGGGGAAGCGTCGAGTTACTGGTGGACGACCCGACCGGCACCCTGAAGGTTGTGTGCAGGGACCCGCTAGCTGAGAAGGGGGCACTTGAAGCGCCGTTGGATAGTATGGTCGTGGTCGAAGTTTCAAGGAGCAAATCTGGTTCGCTCTACGCCGACTCTGTTGTACTTCCTGACGTCCCGGGGCGCCGTGTCGTTTCTGCTTCGCATCGGGTGTATGCGGCGCTTCTGTCTGACCTCCACATCGGCAGCAGGATGTTTCTGGCGGATGACTTCCACCGCTTCCTCCGATGGTTGAATGGTGCGTTCGGCGACGAGGACGTAGTCGGACGGGTCAAGTATCTGGTGGTAGCTGGAGACCTGGTGGACGGCGTTGGTGTCTACCCAGGCCAGGAATTCCAGCTCTCAGAGAGAGACCCGAAGAAACAGTACGACCTGGCAGCCAGTCTGCTCGCCCAGGTGCCGAGGCACATCCAGATGGTCCTCTCGCCCGGAAACCACGATACTGTCAGGCAGGCACTCCCTCAGCCCGCCGTGCCAGTTGACATGGCCGAAGCCCTGTATGCTAAGGACAATGTTAGATGGGTCGGCGACCCGGCCTGTGTGAAGCTCCATGGTGTTTCGTTTTTGCTTTACCATGGCAAGAGCCTCGACGATGTGATAGCCACTACGCCTAATCTAGCCTATGACAGACCTACAGAAGCCATGAGGCTCCTCCTCAAAGCAAGGCACCTTGCGCCAACCTACGGCAAGAGGACCGCGCTGTCCCCTGAGCTTCGTGACTACATGGTGATAGATCAGGTGCCAGACGTCTTTCATGCAGGACACGTGCATACCTACGGAGAGCTTTCTTACCGGGGGACCTTGTTGATCAACTCGGGGACGTGGCAGGCCCAAACTGACTTCCAAACGAATATGGGCCTAGAACCCACCCCCAGTGTAATCCCCATAGTCGACCTGTCTACACTAAAGGTGACACGGCGTAATTTTGGGGCCGCGGGGTTCGCTTCCTAACCCGCGACTCCGAAGGACGGATCCTCCGCGAGTGTCTTTTCCAGTGTGTCTCTGCTTATCAGGAGTTGGATCTTCTTCGTCCGTCCTCGTCTCCCCTTGCTGACCACCGATGCTTCCACCAGCCCCAGCAGGTCCAGGTCTCCTAGTATACCACTAAGCCTCCTCTGGGTCAGAGCTTCGATGCCAAGTTTCTTGCAGAAGCTGCTGTAGGCGAGATACAGCTCGCCTGTGTTTGTGCCTCCGTCGAACCGCGAGACAGCGTAGAGAATTGCTTTGTTCTGTACTGGGAGAGAACGTATCGCTTCGTCTACCCTGTCCACCTCCATCTTCTCCGATGCTTTCCTCACGCATGCGTCGTCTATCCCGTGGAGCCCTTCCCTCTCTGCCACCTCCCCCGCGATGCGCAGGAGGTCGATGGCGCGTCTGGCGTCGCCGTGCTCGGATCCGGCCATTGCTGCACAGAGGTTTATCGCCGCGGACGATGCGACAGAACGTTTGAACGCAACCGCTGCCCGCTCGGTCAGTATCTCGCGAAGCTCTTCGACTGTATAGGGGGGGAAGACGAGTTCCTCCTCGCTCATGCTGCTCAGGACCCGAGGATCGAGCCCCTCCTTGAATTTGAGGTCATTCGAGATTCCCACTATGGCGAGGAAACCAGGGGAGAGTTTGTTCCCTGATCGTGTGAAAGAGTAGAGAATGTCGTCTCCGAAGAGTTTGACAAGATAGTCGATTTCGTCGAGCACAAGCACGACTTCCTTCTTGTTCGTGCGTATGTTGTCAGAAATCCTGTCCATGACTTCCCCGATAGCCAGCCCGGTGAGGGGTATCTGTTTCTCCTTACTTAGGTCGAGGTAGCGGGCGAAGTCGGCCAGTGTCCGATACTCACCATCAGCTAACCGCGTGTTGACGTAGGCGAGAACCAAGTTGGGATTGTTCGCCTCTGCCTTGAGTTTGGTCAATACGTAATTCACCACCGCGGTCTTGCCTGTGCCTGTCTTCCCGTAGAGCAGTAGGTTCGAAGGTTTGGAGCCCCTGAGGATTGGGGCCAAGATCTGTGCCACCGCCTTGGTCTGCGGGTCTCGAAATGGCAGGTGCGGGGGAACGAATTCTGGGCTCAAGGCGTCGCGGTTTACGAACAGGGCCCTGCCTTCTTTGGCCCTGCGGAAGATTTCGTCTATGCCTTCAGACATCTACAAACAGTGGAAACACTGGTCTAGATAGGTCTTCCCCTTAGTTTTGCAGGGGAGCCGCAGACTCTTTTCTGAGGGCCGCGCCAATCTGTTGGGTGTTGAGTTTCCACTCGCCATCCTGGTACATGTTGTGTGGGACGTTGAAAAGGTACGAATCGGCCGGACTGACGAACCCGATTTCTACCTTGGAAGCGAGTCGGGGGAGCGCGCTGTTGACGTAAGCTGAGACGGCCAGCAGGTCCGTCAGTGGGGTGTACATTGTAACTATGTAAGCGCCGCCTTCGAGGACGTCTTCGGACCAGAGAAAGGGAATCTTGCTGATAGCCGCTTGGACATCAGCAAGATCAGATTCGGAGAGGTTGCGAAACGCCAGCCATGTAGTCGCAGTCGCGTGTGCTAGTCTCTTTGAGGCGTCCTGGACCCATTGTATCCTATATGATGGTACGAGCTTCCACTTTTGGACGTGCGTCCTGTAATGGTATTCCAGTGTTTTCTGATGGACGTTCAGTCTCCTAGCTATAGTCGTGAGGTGCTGCAGCGAGTCTTTCTGGAGCTCTTTGATTATGAGGAGATCATAGTGGTCGAAGTCCTCTAGCTGTGGCTTCGGCTCTGGAGCCAGTGGGAGAGGTGCCTGCTCTGCGACCCGATTCCATCCTATCTCCCACTTCCCCAATCTGAAGTTGAAGTATTTGGGGTCCATTGGTTTGTGCCTGCTGGCTACCGACTCTTCGAGTGTGAAACTACTCAGTATCCTCTCAGTCACGAGTCCTGACAGGAATTCTCTGTATGTGCCTGTTGTGCCTTCCGGGAGGGCGAAAAGCGCCACGTAGTACCCTTGGGGGATGATTTTGCCGTAATAGGTCAGATAGCCCACTCTGTTCAGGGCCGCGAGTATTTGGGGTGCCAGGCTATGATAGGCCTCGGAGAAGCTCAGGGTAGCCCAGTGTAGGTTCAGCCCTAGTTTGGGAAAGTCGACTTCAGCGTGGAACCTGAACCCTAGTCGGCCGAATCTTTTCTTAATCTTGTACCTAATCGTCTCCTGGTGAGCACCAGTCATGCGTGATATCTGAGCAACGTTTCTCGGGCCTGCTTTTCCGATGGCTGCGATTATCCGGGCCTCTAAGTCTGGAGTCTCGTCTTTGGTGGCGTGGCTTGGTTTGCTACGAGCCAATTTGTGTTGTGAGCGAAAATGAGTAATTAAGCGTGACCGGTTTCAGAGTTTGATAAACCAAACTGGCGCAGAAAAATTAGGGATGTGCAGCCGAACACCCTCGCTGACAGCTTGCCGCGATGTGGGGCAGAGGCCTCTCGGCTCGAACAGCGATGTCGGTGCGTCTTGTCAATCCAACCGCAAGTCGTGTCGTCGTGGGATAGGGAGCGCGAAATGTCTAGAGGTTCGTTTCTGGTTCGTTAGTTGTGGCTCTGGCCGGCTTTGGTTGTTTGTGGGGGACTTGATGCGTCGGCCCTTCTCTCTGGCTAGTGTTTCGCTGCTGTCACAATCTGTTCTAGTGCCTTCTCGAACCCGGCTGTCTGCAGTAAATTCCCAATCACGAGTATGTCGGCGCCAGCTCTGGCAGCTTTGGAAGCAGCCTCCGGGCCGGTGATCCCGCCGCCCACAATCAAGAGGCCGTCATAGACTCTCCTCACTGCCCGAATTGTCTCCAATGGTATTGGTTCGCCCGCGCCGCTCCCGGCTTCGAGATAGAGGGTCCTCATGCCCAGGTACTTCGCGGCCAGCGCGTAGATGACTGCAAGGTTCGGCTTCGCTGTGGGAATAGGATTCACCTGACCGATGAAACTTGTGGCGCTGCTGTTACCGAACACCAGATATGCCATCGGGATGCTCTCGATTTTGCTCTTGTACACCTCAACCGCCCCAAGGGCTTGGGCCCCTATGATGAAGTATGGGTTGGTCGAGTTGAGCAGGGAGCTGAACAGTATGGCATCGGCGAATCGTGACACGCCTGTGATGTTACCAGGGAAAAGAACCACAGGGACGTGTGATTTATCATGTTGCGTGTGACCTTTAATCGCCTTCACGATGTCATCAAGCCTTCCCTGACTCGCCAGTGTCGACCCACCAACCAAAACCAACGAAGCACCAGCGGCGATTGATTTCCTGGCGGTCTCCACGGCTTGCTCGGGGCTGAAATCCTCCGGATCTATTAAGGCCGCACAGATTGGGCCTTTCTTCGTCTCATGATTGAGGCGAGTCTCTACTGGACCCAGCTCCACCAAGTCAGACCCCGGCTTTGGCGTAGTCGTCTACGAAGGTGTTGTAGACGTCTATGTCGGCCCTCTTTGTTGTGTATCTCAGCTCTCGTCCTGCGTGGAGAGGGCAATTGGGGTTACCACATGTGATGTGGAAGACGAAGTCTTGTGATGATTCGTCCTGCTCAGATGTGATGCGAATCGAAATCAGGCCGCACCTTGGGCACGCAAACACCTTCGGCAGTGTTTTATGGACAACCCGTAGGGTCTTCTTCCGTCTCCTACCCAATTTTGCTCGCTCCCTCGTCTCCCATCTCCAGTAGATAAGGTAGCGTCTCACTCCGCTCCAAGTGTGTTCGATGAAGTTTACGTGTTCATGTGGGTATAGTTCGATAATTATAGAAAATTGGTTAGGTAAAGTGTGTTTCCTACAAACCACACACTAAACTTGTTTAATACAATCTTGTCGGACACCGACGCCGTTGAGTCTCCCAGAATCTTTGGTTGGACAATCCATGTTGACGGCCAGGCAGATTCAGTCCTTGCGTCTGTATGTTCGTGTCGCCTTAGGTGAAATGAGGTACAGAGAGGCGGCGTCAGCCGCCTCCCAAGGGCGCACTCGTGGAGCGTCCAAGTCGCTAACGATCGGGTCCTACTTCCGAACAGTACAGCAGGCGAGAGAGAACGTCAAGAAGTCGATTGTCACCTTGCTAATCGGAGTCTGGCTTGGGGTTGTCAAACCCGATGATGTCCGACGACTGTTGGATGTTGCAGGCGGCGGCGTACGAGAGTTGTCAGAGGAGGAGACAGATAGGTTGGCGGGGGTGTTGCATGAGTTGGTCAAGAGGGTTGTGGTGTGATGGTGTGATAGACCGCGCGCCCTTGTGTGGCCGCCTGGGTTCGATTGTGAACCGGCAAGTGCGTACCCTAACTGTTGGTCCGTGGTCGACATCTCGTGTTTGAGAGCCGTGGGCGTTGTTCGGCCGCAGCCGATGAGAGGAGGATTGCATAGTCTGTGTGGGCCGCATCGGCTCCTTGGGCTACCGGGTTGGGTGGTCTACCATGCTGAGGTTTGTGGTTGGGTCGGTGGTCTTCTTGTGGTGAGGTAAAGTCACACCGACCTGTGAGTAGGGCGAAACATCACTCTTATATCACAACCAAATGTCACGAGGTCACAGATGGACAGTCTCGCGACCTACGCCCTTCTGTCAGCATCCTTCTTCTTTGTGGCTCTTTCCTCTGCCTTACTCCTCAGATACAGACAGGTTTCTCAGCGCATCAACGCGTCCAGTGATTTGGGTCACGACCTCTGGTCCTCATTAGAACAGCGTCTGAAGAAGCAAGACGAGCGCATTTTGGACCTAATGGGACGGGTAGAGGTCATACAAGCCAGAGCAATGGCTTCATCCATAACTCAAACGTCGTCGCGGGTGTCCCTTCCTTCGTCTGGGTCTTCGTCTGTGGTATCATCACCAGTGAAATCGTCGGTAGTGACTGATTCTAGTCCGCCAATGCAACGTCCTGCTCAGGAGGCGTCACAATCTGAGTCACACCAATCACAGGAATCACAATTGTCGTCGCTGTCTCTTGGTCCGTCTGGTGTGGTCGTGTTGGATGCGACGCAGGTGGCCGCCCTCAGAGCGCTGAGCGAGAGTCCCAGAAACACGCGTCAACTCACCGATTTCATTCAGAAGTCCCGCGAGCATACGGCCCGCCTGATGAAGCAGTTATTCGAGGCTGGTCTTGTCGAAAGAGATAACACATCGAAGCCGTTCGTCTACCAGCTGACCGACGAAGGCCGACGCCGTTTGTCTGGTGTGGGGTAGATTCAACCTCCCTGAGTTGGTTGGGGCTGATCCTATGAAGGCGCCCTCGGCGGGCAGGAATCGATTTGGTTTTTTCACCTGTGCGGAATCGTCTACGCTCCCTCCCCATGTTTTCGTCTGCATCCACTCTAGGGAGTCCGACAGAGAAAAAGTAAACTTACGTAAGTAAAGGAGTCCGTACTCGGGTAGCAATCTTTACTGGATATGCCTTTGTGTCTATACAAAATCGCTAAGAGCGCACGGCCAACACTGCAGAACAACAGTTTGTTCGAGAAACAGGATCCACTGGAAACAATGGGGTGGGGGGTTCGATGTGAAGACAAGTGAACACGCCAACACTAACACCACGAGACGCACCCCACCATTTCCAGTGGAGCCTCTCCAACCCCAAAACCACCAAAACACCACAATCTGACCCCTTTGTTTCCGTTGGAGCCAATCCAGAGCTTTTTTAGAGACAGCCAGAGTGAACGTCAGTGAACACCCTAAGCGCTATCAATACAGCGTCTAACTAACTGACAGGTGGGTTCACAACTTCACACCTCCCACCGATAAATGAGGGCCTGGTGCAGCGAAAGGGCCCGACATTGCGAAAGCGGATTAAGATAGAGCTAGAAGACGACGAAGGCACGAAATATACACTAGCACTCGAAGGCGCCGTCTCACGTGACAAACTGATGAAGGCGATGGACATGCTCGAGGTCATGGACGTGCCATTGGAACGCTCACTGCGCGCGCCAGACGAGGGGACCTTCTTTGGAAAGGTACAGGTCCTCCTGGAAACGACGTTTGCCGCCGGCGACTTCTCATCATCAGACGTAGCTAGGGAATTCGAGGAGAGGTACGACCAACCCGTGAAACTGAGTACGATCTCGACATATTTGGCTCGCCTGGCAGACAAACAACACATCAAACGGGAGCGCTTCGGGAACTCTTGGGTATACCGGCGAGCGTACCTCAAACAGGCTCAGGTCGCCGAGCGATAGAACGAACACCTCCCCTCTGTAAGATGCCCACATACAGCGGGCGCTCATTCGAGAGTATGAAACGCCCAACACGCCACCCCGTCCCAAAGACCAGCTCCTTCATCTCTTTCGGAGATACGAGAAGGTAGTCGAACCAATCTCCGACACACGTGCGGTATCTCGCCCGGATTCTCACCTGCCCGGGCATCCGCCCGCGCTCTCTGTTCCACCACTGGTATCGACGGTGGTCAGGATTGTCTGTTTTGTAGGGGTTGACGCTACAACACACAATCTTCGCGCCAGGCGAAGTCATGCGATGAATCCGTCTCAAAAGCCGCTTCGCCCACCTCCGGTTCGCGAAGAGACCGAAGTTGTTGCCCTACATCACCACCGTGTCAAAAGACCCAGGACCAAAACCGACGTCCTTGAACGCCACCAGTCGGGTCTTCCTGGCGCCTCTGGCCTTGGCGACCCTCAGAGCCAACGGGGAGCTGTCAATGCCGAGGACCTCCAACCGCTTCTCGTTTTGAAGGTAGAGTGCGACCCTGCCCGCACCACAACCAACATCGAGGGCCCGCCCCCTCACATGAGCGATCCCCTGCCTTTCGACCTCCGGCCACTCTTCGAACCGGGCGAAATAGACCTCCGGCGCGACGTCTGACGTATCAACAAGCCCGTCTTCTCGCTCGATGACTTCGTGCCCCTCACCCTACATGTGGTAGTCCCACACTTCATGCCCACGGGCGTCCTTCTGGGCTTTCAAACGACCACCGATTCGGAACCACACCATATCAACCTCACTGGTCAACACTGGCGTGGGGCCTCCCACACTTTCAGCTTCGAAAGGTTAAGAATCGTGTTCGGTCGGTGCCGGCCCGAGTGCCACGGTGGCTCAGTGGCTAGAGCGCCACCTTGGTATGGTTAACCCAAAGAGGTGGATGTCGTGGGTCCGACTCCCACCCGTGGCTCTCGTCCAAGGAAGATACCACAGACTCGTTTTATGGTGCCGAGGGAGGGAGCCGCGCCCCTTAGAGGCTTCGCGCCCTCGACCCCCAGATCACTCTTCCCAGCCCAGGATTATGAGTTTCACCCTGTCGGGTGTAGCCTGGTGCCATAACTAGGCTAGGCCACCTCGGCACTGCGTACGCCGTCGTAGGTTGGGGATAAAAGCCTCATCATGAAACCACAGCCAGCGGCTTTCTTCCCAGCAAGCCTTAATATCAGACGCCGACGCCGCGCCAGCAGATTGTTCCCGTTCCTCAGCATCACCAGCTACTACAATTTCATCAGTACAATGATGATCGTGCTTTTCGTCATAGTTCTCGTGTTGGTGTTTGTATACGAATACGACGCTCTAAGACGCTCGAAGAGCTAGCTAACTCGGTCCTCTGATTCTCTCCACAACAGTGTGGTCTGATATCTGCAAAACTCGACCCCCCAACTTCGTGGACTTTGACGACACCCCCACAAGCCTTAGCCTCTCTCCCGGCTGGATGCCCAGAAGCCTTCCTGACAGCTCTCTCCAGGCTACCAACCCGATGTCTCCTGTGTCGTCTCCTATTACCAGTTCTCCCTTCTTCGCAGTCGTTCCATCCTTTAGCCTGACTTCCTCCACAGTCCCATGGGAGAGCGCGATTACTTCAACCATTATCTCTGTGTTCTCTTTCGCCTCTTGGAGCCGCACTGTCAGTTCTTCAAGTCCTGGAAAACCATCTTCCACAACGGCCCGAATGGAGCCCGCACTCCTGCAACACAACGTCCCACTCACCACCTCATCAGGAAGTATCTCGACCAACTCGCCTCGAGCAGGAATTCTAAGTCCCACACCGACGTCGACGAAAGTCACTCTCTTGTCCCTTCCTACACCGAGCACCAACTTGGCTGACTGCGTCGAACTCGTCGAGGCTATCCTCAGAGCGTATCTCGCGGTGGGCTCGCCCACGAGGATGGTGCTACCCGCATCGCCATGAATCTCAAACCCTCCACTGTTGGATCGTCTCGCTCTCACATTAGTGACCCGTACCTTCTGTCCTCGTTGGAGGGCTGGCTGCGACACAGGACTCCAAACGACCACCCTGGTCTCTTTCCCGCCGTCGTCGGCCACGCCGAACTGGAATAGAGATCCTCCAGAACCGTCAGATCTAACGAACTCGCTATAGCGAGGCTCAGAGCTGACTACGCCTTCTATAGCGACGAACGGCTCTTCTTTCGTCAGGTCCGGAAGTTTCTGGGTGGCCGCCGACACCGACTGAAGCCTCCCGAGCGCTTTCTCGTCATCTAGGATTTCCATCCGCCCTCTCTTCCCTAGGTTGAGGGTCGGCTTACCATCCAGGCCCTGCTTGACGTAGGCCCCCAGGACCCTCACTGGGGAATCGACTTCGACGCCGAGCGTTGCTATCTCCTCCAACGCCTCTTCCCAAACAGTCATTCTCACAGAGCTCTTCCCATCAAAGAGGACGAACCTCCGATACCGCCCTTCGCTCCCATCCTTCTTGTTGAAAGTAGACTCCGGGTAGACTGCCAGGACCCTGGCGACCACTGTCACATCGTTGGCTCCGATGTATAGATCCTTGATAGTCATATCAGACGAAACATCGTCCTTGCGGAGTGACACGCCCAGCTCTCCTGCCACCAAGAAGAGCGCGCCCTGATCGGTAAGATAACCCGCGCCAACACTCCGCTTCTTGTCTTCTAGGCGGCGCATCAACTCGTCTCTGTTCAGCTCTGGCTTCTGTTGGAGTAGCTCTCCAACGAGCGCCTCGAAGTCATACATGCCTAGACTTTGGCCGAACCAACAGCCGCAATGCCTTCCTCCATGATGTCGATGCCTTCGTCCATCACATCCTCTGTGATGTTCAGCGGAGGAATGAAACGTAACGTGTTGTGTCCTGCGAATATGACTAGGACACCATGGTGGAAGCAATAGTCGACAACACGTGTTGCCTCCGCGTCGCCCCTCGCCTTGGTCTTCTTGTCCTTGACAATCTCGACTCCCACGAAGAGCCCCTTGCCTCTCACATCGCCCACGATTTCGTACTTCTCTTTCATCTCAAGGAACCTCTTCTTTGCCTTGTCCCCGAGCCGCTGGGCGTTCTCCAACAGTCTCTCCGACTTGATGATGTCGAGTGTAGCGAGGGCCGCTTCCACGGCCACTGGATTTGCGCCGAAGGTCGAGGCGTGCTGGCCAGGCTTCCAACTCTCCATGATTTCGGCCCTTGCAATGGTCACACTCAGCGGCAGCCCGGACGCGATTCCCTTGGCAACCGTGACTACATCAGGTGAGATCCCATAGTCTTCTATCGCAAAGAACTTGCCCGTCCTACCGACTCCGGTCTGGATTTCATCACAGACGAAGAGGACGCCCTCATCACGAAGGAACTCCATCTTCTTGAAGTAGTCCGGGGGAGCAGGAACGTAGCCGCCCTCGCCCTGTATCGGCTCGAAGAAATACGAAGCTACGTCACCGACGGGGACGAACTTATCCAGATACTGGTCCTTGAAGTAGTCCACACAGTAATAGTCGCACTCAGGGAACGTCTGTTTCCAGGGGCACCGATAACAGTACGGATACGGGAAGTGGACCACATCGGGGACAAGGGGGAGCGCGCCCTTTCTCTGCGTCGGTTTGCTTGCTGTCAGGCTCAGGGCCCCCATGGTCCTCCCATGGAACGCCCCCGAATGTGCCAAGAACAGCGGACGCTTGGTGTGGTTCCTCGTAAGCTTCATGGCTGCTTCGATAGCCTCGGCGCCGCTGTTACCATAGTATGCCATCTTCCTGCCGCCCCCCGGGACAAGTGGGAGTAGCTTCTCGGCGAGTTGAATCAGGTTGTCGTAGTAAAAATCAGTGTAGGAGAAGTGGACGAACTTCTCGGCCTGGCGCGTGATGGCTTCGACTACCTTAGGGTGGGTGGAGCCCGTGCTGAGCACCGCGATACCAGCTGCGAAGTCGATGAACTGGTTCCCATCGACATCCTTCACGAGCGACCCATGGGCCGCTTCGACCACCAATGGATAGAAACGAGAAATCGACGGCGAGAGATACTTCGCGGTATCTTTGACCACCGCGCTTGCCTTCGGCCCAGGAAGCTTACCTTGTACCTTTGCGAATTTCCTCGAATTCATAGAAACCTACACTCCGGCTGCAGGGTTGGGCTAAAAATCCTTTACCTAAATTTGGACGCGCGGAGGCTCTCAGCGTGAAACTGTGGCTATTGGGATTGAGAGCTCTATTTCGAGGACGGGAAGGTTGAGCTGCCTTCCATCCCGCGATGTGACGCTTTCGCCATCAATGGTGATGTTCGAAATTTGGACATTACTCATGAAGCGCTTCTTCAGAACCTGGGCCACTTCGACGGACATGTTGATGGCCTCCCCTCTCGCTCTGAGCACTACCTGTTTTGCACCGCCGTTGAACATGGTGATGCAGGCGGTAACATAGTTGAGAAGGGGCTTGCTCTGACCAACGATGACCGTCTTCCGCTCTTCGGACATCGGTGGTCAGGCCCCTCCTTCAGCCTATAAAGGCTCCCCCTATGCCGTTTCCTGCGTCTCTTCACAGCAGTGTCCGCCGCAGCAGTCGCAACACGCCATCCAATCCACCTCCGGTCCGGTCCAGAGTCCCCAAAGGTAGTTATTGACCAGCCCGCTGGTATCTGCCGTCCGTTTTCTCTATGGCCCCATGATTCATCAGCCGCTTCAGTATCCTAGAAACCACCTCTTGGTGGTAGCCGAGTGCGGTTTTGAGGGCAGAGAAGGCGACTGGTTCCTGACTGCTACATATGACCATGCACGCCCTCGCCT
>JAFMAA010000019.1 GCA_029785235.1 Nitrososphaerota archaeon
GGGTCGCTCGGCGAACTCCCTGCATTGCGTCTACTTTGCCGCCGGGATCCTTTCGTGGTACATCCCGTGGGATGTGGTCATCGGTCTGTTCTTGGGGGACTACCTGGTCGTGTTCTTCCTCGTGGCGATCTACATTCTCCTCTATCGCTTGAAAGTACGATACTCACGGGTCGTGCCCACCACGACCCCGGGGTCTGAACCGACCCCCCCGTTTCCCGGTGTCGACCCGGGCAAACTTAGATAGCGCACGGTTCTCACGGGGATCATGCCCGTCACACAGCAAGTCACCCTGCGATTGACCCAGAAGGAGAAGTACCGGTTCGAAGTCGACTGGAGCCTTCCTTCGTCCGAGCACGGGACCATCGATGAACCCCCGCCCTTGGGAAAGGGGGAGGGCCCAAACGCATCCCGGCTCGTCGCCGCTGCGGTCGCCCACTGCCTGTCTTCCAGCCTGTTGTACTGCCTCGAACGGGCGCATGCCCCGTCCGAGGGCATCGAGGTGACGGCTCTCGCCGAGATCGCGCGTAAGGAGCGCGGTCGTTGGCGGCTCTCCCATGTGACCGTGACCCTCGATCCCCGGATCCCGGCCGCGCATAAGGAAGCCTTTGAGCGATGCAAGGGTCTTTTCGAGGATTATTGTGTCGTTACCGAGGCCATCCGCCAAGGAGTCCCGGTCGATGTGAAGTGGGCAGACGGATCACAGCCCAAGAGTTAGTTCCGGTCTCGCGTACTCCACCGGATGACCCGGAACCCGGGGTACATCTGCACGCCAGGCAGATTCCGTTGGCGAGGTTCTCCATCCTGCAACCATTGGGCAGGGCTACTTACGCAACAAGAAGAATGAATGATATCGAGGGAACTCTTGTGCTTCCCGTGCGAGTTGCGGGTCATCTATCGTCTTTGGCTCAAGAGGACCCTTGAAGAGAACTAAGGAGGTAAGAGAGAGGGGGGAAGCGAGCGCTCGGTGATTGCCAAGGAATTCTCCGCGTAGCTCGAACGACAGGTCCGGGCACTCGAGGCAGGGCCCCGAGAATAGTGATATCATATTGGTGAGGGCCATTCTCTTGACCGGGTTGGCCCGGGAGGCGACAGGTTCCGACACCTCCCTTTCCAGCACTAATGGGACCTTCGGGCTGCGATGATTGCTCACTGGAGAAGCCGGAGGAATTCGGCTGCGAGCTGAAAAGCTCGTTGAGTGTTGGTCGCTCTTACCGCACCGTCACCGCCAAGGAACTCGGAATACCAGATCGGACCCTCTGAGCGTTCATTCCGGAACTTCTCAGCGACGACCCGGAGGGCCTCCCCCACAAGGGGTTCGTTCGCGAAGGGCTTGACGAGCCGAGCGAGCTCAGAGATACCATTCCCGTAGTCATCCAGGACAGAGACGATGTCGTAGGCATCCTTGTGCTTGTATCGTTCTCCCAGGGCGATTCCCTTCGTTCCGAGGCACCCGACAACGTCGAGCATCAAGAATTCCACCGTGGTTTCGGCTCCGCCCGGAAGGGTCCCCGAGAGTCTGCGGACTTCCTGGTGGGTCAGGGCCAGTTCTGCTCCCCTCATGGTCCGTGCTTGCAGATCTGGCTGAATGAGCCTGTGTCGGTGTTTCTTCCCGGGTCCCTCCATCTCCGGGGACAGAAAATCCACTTGGATGTCTCTGGAAGCTCCATCTGCACAGGGAACCGTTCGGAGAAAGCTGAACCGCTTTCCTTCTATCACTTTCCACCCAATGTCGGCAATCGTCTCGACAATCGTTCGGTACTCATCCTCCCCTATCCTGTCAGGGTCTACCACCAGATCGATGTCGATTGAGCCAACATGGGTGAAGGGATTCTTCGGCCTCAGATGATTCTCGATCAAGAGGTACGGGACCCATCCACCCACCAAGACTAGAGCCCCCGAATAGGGCTTGAGTGCACGGGCCAGCTCCAAGAGAGCCGACCTTGATGCCTGAGTGAGCTGAGAGTTGAAGTCGGCTACGAACCGCGGGTTCATGAGATTCCCGGCAACTTGATGGCCTTCTCGAAGAGGGCCTCAGCCTGTTCCCTCCCCCGCGCGGGGTTGTTGTAAAGGTCTACGAAGAGCTGCACATCGCTAACCACCCGGGAGCCACGGACTTCCCTTGCACCGGCGAAGACCCCCTCGTCGTACGGGTCCAAAATGACCACATTGGCACCGCTGGAGACGGGTCGCAGGTCCATCTCCCTGACCAACTGCTCTTTCCCGCTCCGTAGGTAGAACGAGACGTCAGCGTACCGAACGAAGGGCGCGACCAACGACGCCCCAGCCATTCCGGTAAGGGCGTACTCCAATCCGAGACGCTGGGCGGTCTCACTGACCCTGGCGATGATCCGGTCTGCCGTCTTGTCAAAGGAGAAGTAGTAGCTCATTGGACTTTTCTCCCAGGTCCAGTTCTTCGCCCAGTCTCGCAGAAGGCGGTTAGGCTCCACCAAGAGGACCTTCCGATCCTTTCCTCGGGTCACGAAGCCCTTCATGTCCAGGAGGTCGACAACGAGGTACACCCCGGCCGGGCTCATCCGGCATTCCTTGGCAAGTTTCGTAATCGTCGTCGGCTGTCCGGACTGCTGGAGGAGGGTTCGGAGAACGCGGGTGGCCTTGGGGGAGAAGAGGGTCCTCAAGCTTCTCTTCTCTAGTGATCGGCCCTCTGACCCTACTATGTCCACCAGCACGGAGCCGAACTGAAGGTAGGCATCCCCCACGAGGTCCACGTACCCGACCCCCTCCGTTTTGCATATCTCTCGCGAGCGCGCGCTGAGATAGGGGGCCAAAAGGACAGGGTAGGCTCGTGGCCGGCTCCGTACCACCCTTCGGAGTTGCATGATAGCCAGCTCTACCATTCGGGGTTCTCCCAAGGACTTCACCTCAAAGACGAGCTCTTGGATCTTCCCTCCCACCTTTGCGTTGGCCACGGCATCAACCTTAAGGCCCGGCCCCAGCGTGACTTCCCGTCGAATGCCCTCGAACTGAAGGGAGGGGATCACCCTCGGAATCCCTTCGAGGATCCTGCGGGCTGTCTCCGCCTCAGTGACTGGAAGTCTTTCACTGGAAGACATGTTTTTAGCAACTGCTAAATATGTCATTTATACTAAAAGGTTTTGGTCGTATCCTGCCCCATGTTGAGTGCACACACATTGTTGGGATGCTCCCGGCGGGATTTGAACTAATGTTGGTTCAAACCCCAGCCACTGAATATGCAGTATTGAACTACTCGACCCTGTCTCAAAACGCATGGGGACCCGGGGAGCGACCAAGACCATACCGAGTCAAGACTTGAGTTCTTTGGATACAGGGGGTGAGATTTGAACAGCCGGTGAGTGCAAGCATTGCAATGCGGACCTCCCCTTCAAGTCTTAGAGGGTCCGTCGCTCATTAGCGAGTCAAAGAACTGCCTCATGTACGATGAGTTGGGCTGCCCCCTTTCCCTGTCTTGGAACAAGATCCCCAAGTCCTTTGCATAGGCCTCAATTGTTGCGGGTGCGTGTCCAAATCGAGAGCTGACTTCATTGAACGGTGTCACCGAAACGATGTACGCATCGACCTTCTTGATGCCTGCCCAATTCGGGGGTTCTTCCGCAAGAATTCTGTGGAGCGAAACCTTGGGATCTCCACTTCCAGAAAAGGAAAGCCCATGCGGGTCCACGAAGGCCAACCGCTGCTCTCTGTCCCTCACAACCCAGAGGAGGAAGTCTGGGTAGAAGGGCACTGGGACCTCAAATCCAACTCCCTTCCCCTTAGTGAAATTCCGCATCAAGTAGACGGTCGTGCCTCCGCCAAGGGATTTCAGGTTCGTCTTCAGATAGTTGGCCAAGTCGACTACGAACCTACTTTCCCCCATGTTGAGGCCAGCAGGTTCAGTGAACATGGTCTGTCCGTTCCCGGGCCCGATCGCAAAGAGTGGCTGGAAGAGATGTCCGTCATACCAGGCGGTGGGAAAGGGCGAGCCTACCGACTGCCGATAGACATCACCCGACGTGACCTGACGCTTCATTTCCTTGCTGTCCTGGTCTCGAGAAGAGTCTATCCATGCAGTGTACTTGGCCCCCGATCCCACTCTCATTGTGACAGAATCCGGCGTCAGATCAATCGAGACCCTCCTTTCCTTCTCCCATCTCTTGTTTCGGACCTCATACCTGCGGTCGATGAGGTTTCGGATGATCCGTCCTGCAATCTCCTGAATCTTGGTCAGCCGTGCAAACTCATTTCGGAGGTCCATGTCTCGAGCATTGGCATAGAGCTCGTACTTCCCCTCCCTGAAGTAGTCTGCAACGTCGTCTGGACTGAACCTCAGGTTTGAATAATCACGCTCGGACCAATGGTGCAGGGCATCCAGATAGACCTCATCCCAGTCAAGGAGAGCCAACCAACTCTCGCGGATTCCTTGACGGGTTGGGGGGCTGACATCCCGTATCCCCTCTGAGGTTCGGCTGTCGGCAAAGTCAACTCGAGGGAGGATGTCGACCCTCGATTGCACCGCATCTAGGGTCTTGTCTGTAAGTTCAAACAGGTCCTCGAGCTGGAAATCAGCGCCAGGGGGAAGTTCTGGGATCTTCAGTCCATGAGGAAACGGCTCAAGGGGCTTGACTGGGACCTCTATGGCTTCTAGCGCAGGGAGGTCCTCACGTTCAATCATGGCTCTAAACTCTTGCATGTAGTCAGCTCGGATTCCGTAGACACCTAGGGTCTCCAGAATTTCGATGAACCTCGGACGGGAGTTGTCGCTTTGCGAAGTTCGTTTCAGCGAACCACCCCAACCATGAAGTCGAACCCCACGACCAAAGAGTTGGACGATTTGGGGGCCCTCTCCGCGTCCGATGTTGATTAGGGTCATGCTCGAGACTCGCCAACAATTCCAGCCCTCAATGAACTTCTTTGCACCAATCAGAACGTTAAGCGGAGAGGAATCGTCATTGATCCCTTGGAACATTGGTGGCCCGACAACGTCGTTCTCCACATTGATGTCCGGTTGGGTAACGTTGAGAGCCTTCTTCAGGTCAAGCTTGTTTCCGACATAGATGAGACCAAAGGGCTGGGAACTGGTGGTCGCCCGGAGCAAGAACTCTCCCCTTGCAGAGCGAAGATCCTGAACATGTAACCTTGGTCTCGGACCACCCTCAGCAGCATGGAATACCATCCCGAGTATTCCCTTCACAATGTCCCTGGCCTGCATCTTGGCCTGCCGCAAGTAAGGGAAGTGGCGCTCTGAGTAACCTCGGGCCAAGACGTCTCGGAGCTCGTCAAATCGGAGTCCACTTCGCCCCTCAAGGATCTCGTGAACTCTCTTCTCGACCCAGCCACCCTTGTTCTCTAGGATTCTGTCGAGGAATGACAGCACGGTAACCATATCCGAAGTTTCGTCCTTCACCCGTTGGCCGACGAAAATCCACAGGGGACGTTCTATACGGTACTCCCCAGCCCTCTCGCCGAGACTTGAATAGACGAGTAGCTGCTCGTAATAGGAAAGAAGATTCGAGAGGAGAACAGTGTCACGATCCTCTTCTTCAAATTTCTTGAGGTTCAGTACGAAGAACTCCTTGCCATAGCCGTCACCGTGAAAGTAATTATATGAGTAGTCAAAGAGGATCGCTTTCGAGTACTCATCGAGCAGATCGTTCCCATTGGCATCCTTGACCGATTTGTGACCTATCACTTGGGAGAACGTGGCACTGTACTCGAACGAAAACCCTGACCGGGAGAGCTTTTGGCGAACCTGTTTCCATTTCCTTTCCTCAGAACGGTTTCCTTTGTGGCCTTCATCCACAAAGAGGAGGTTCTTCTCACCGAAGATGTCCACATTGAAGGTTACTCCTTCACCTTTCTTGTCCTCGGGAAGTTTCAGCTTGAAAACATCGATAACCTTGACACGAACACCTTCAGAGGTAACGAACGGTCCTGGAGTCTCCCCTTTGAATATTTCTGCAGGAATACCACTTGCGAGCAGTTCGTCAAGGTGCTGATTTGCCATCTCCTCTGATGGGGCGATGAGAACAACGTTGTCAACATCGATTGCATTCCGTCCGTGGTTATATCGCTGGAACTGAAGATAGTTGATGTGAAGAAGGAGCGTTTTCCCGCTTCCTGTTGCCATGGCGTAGGCAACCTTCTGAAGGTCCCGCTTGCCATAGGCAACACCGAGGCGTGGCAACATAGATAGATCGTTCTCGAGGGCATCATTGAGTTCTCTCATCAAGGAAATCGGGCCTTGGAAGTAGAGGTCGAGGTAAATCTCGGTGAACAAGACCGCCAGATACTGGAAATACTTCAGCCGAAAACCGTCCCCACGCTTCCTGCCTACAGAGACCACGTACCCCCTGATGTTTCTGTCGTAGGCTGCGAGGGTCTCGTCAGGAACACTTCGGCCTGGAGAAGTCAGTAGTTTGTGATACATGAAGGTGTAGCCATCAGCTGCATTCCCCTCCGGGACATCTGCAAATCGCCGGAGCATCTGTACCCAGTCTTTGAACCCTAGCTTGAGGGCAACAAAGCGGGTGAGAATGAGGTGTTCCGAGAGGTGAAACTTGGACTTCTCGGCCTTCTTCCCGGGCAAGTCTATCCTCCCATCAGTTCCTTGAACACTGGCTCGATAGACCTTGCACCCTTCACGTTGCAAATCCCATTCGCGTACAATGTGAATCTGTCCTTGAGATCCTTCAGGAAGTTGGCTTGGATGAAATCTCTGTCTACGGCGTAATCAATGTCTTTGGTAGGTCGCCAGACGATTACAGTTTGCCCACCATCTTGGGTGCTACCGACAACGCATGAGTAGGGGCGTTTGCCGCTCCTCGCATGGCGAACCTTCTTGACATTCAGTCCCAAGAGAAAGTTGAATGTCTCAACTAGGTCGACGGGCGTCGTCTCAGCATCCCCTCGACCATCGGAGCGAATCTTGTAGTCAAATGGGTCCTCGAAATCCTTCACGGAGAACCTCGTCTTGCTTCCCCGAGTCTCGTAGTCGAGCATGTAACGGATGAAGTATTCATTGAGAGAGTCAAGGGTTTCCTGAACAGACTTGTCTCGCTCCTTGAATACGATATTGTTGAGGGTATCCTCGTAGGACTCGAGCTTGAGGAGCTTGACCAGTGTCGGGGACCGGTCAATCTCTGACTGTGTTGGCTGACTAACGGGCTTGCCTTCCCTCCACTCCGGCGCAAACAGCACTTTCTTCATCCGTGGGACGATGACCGTATCGAAGTAGTCAGCGACTTCTACAAGGATGAATCTGCGACTTCCACCATCCTCGCGGTTCAACTCAACTACGGCGTGTGCCGTGCTACCTGAACCCCCGAAGAAATCGAGGATCGTCTCATCTTTTCGCCCTGTGTGGCTAAGTAAACGACTGACGAAGGACGTGGGTTTGGGTGCCATGAACACTCCTGCCCGACCGAAGAGCGCAGAGGTTTGCTTCTCACCGTCTGCGTAATCCACAATCACACTCTTTCCGATGTTCTTGGCCACGTCTTCAAGGAATCTCTTGAATTGGGGGACCTTCTCTTCATTCTCTCCCCAAGAGATTCTCTCGTCTGCAACCAATTGATCGAATGCTTCCTTGCCACAGTTCCATCCTCTCTTTGGATATGGGCAGGGTTTCTCAGACGTGGGGTGTATCGGACGGTAGAACCTATAGTTGGGGCCTTCTGTATCCCTTGTAGTTGGGGACTGCTTTGTCGCAGGCATCGACATGTCCGACTCTCGCCATACCCAGATTCTTGCCCTTCGTTTCTTCGCATCCTTTTCGAGGACCACCTTTCGACCCTCATCACGGTACTCCGCGTGAGAGTACGGATAGAGTCCCTTCCAGGGGTCATTCCTCTTTTCTTCTTCCCAGTCCAATCCATCTGATTCAACATCTCGTTTGTAGGTCTCGGCGTGACTCCTGTACAGCTTGTTAAGGGCCTCTTCGACCTCCGAGATAGTGGGATAGGCGGGATTCATCTTCCTGATTAGGTCCATCACCTCGGTGAATCCTGGTTTCACTTCCTGAAACATCTCGGGAGACTTCTCCACCGTGGGTCGGTCATTTGCGTAGACGAGGACATACTCGTGATTGGTCGAGTAGTTTGGAACCTGGCTGTTGGTGGTGTTCATTACCCAGATCAATTCCTCGATTCGGTTACTCCTCCCGAAGACGTAGTCGAGAGCGTGCTCGACGTATGTCCTTTCGGTCTTGTCAATACTGAGGAAGATAACTCCCTCCTTTGTGAGCAAGGGTTCAGCCCTCGCCAACCGCCCTTCAACCATGGTCGCATAAGTCGAATGTTTGTAGTCGTTCTTGTACGGGATTGAGGAGCTGTTCGTATTGTACGGAGGGTCAATGTAAATGCAGCCGATCCGTTCCCGGTATCTCGCTTCCAGTAGGGAGAGACCTTGGAAGTTCTCTGCATGGATCAAGGTTCCCCCACAGGCTTCGTCGATGTTGTCGAAGCTCTCTAACAGGGCTCCCTTGAATGTTGGGTCGAAATGCCGAGTATCTATGACTAGGTTGGGGTAATTGTTCAAGACATGCTCGTTCAGTTCGCCCTTGGGATTGAGTAGATCCTTCTTGGGTTCGAGTGAGTAGAGGTCCACCCACTCCGCTACTTGCTTCTTACATGACAGAACCTGCGCCCACAGACTGCGAGGAACCTTCCGGATAGGGACTAGATAATCGGTCTTGAGAACCAGCTTCTTCTTCTCGAAGAGGAGCTTCTGGAAGTCCTCGATCTGAGCTAGGAAATCGATGATGTTTTCGGAGATCGTCTGGAAGGTCTTTGCTCGATTTGCTGTCTTCTGGATAGTCGCGGGATCACCGTCGGTCAAATCACGAACTCGAAGGACCTCCCCCTGAATGTAATACTCGAGTTCCCGACGTAGGAAGCCACCGAGGTCCTTGTGAATGAAGTAGTCCGTAGTGTTCTTCTTTACGTAACGGTTGAGATGCACCTCGAGCAAGGATCGTTCGTCTCCCGGTTTCTTTGCATTGAGGAGAAAGGCCAATTCCGAACCTTCGACCGCCTCCCGTATTGCGCTCGCTGCACTTACCGCAAGGTCGTCCTGTGTTACTTTCTTGCCTAAGCTCTTGACCTCAGGTTCAGTCACCCCCCTGTAGTTGAAGAACGCTCGGAGCTCGTGGGTCTTTGAATCTAGCTCGGGGGGTCTGTCTGCGGAGAGCATGAAGTAGCGATTGTTGCCCTTGATGTTGTCCTGGCCTACCTCGGCCCGAACTAGGACGAAGTGCACGCCCCACTTGCCGACCTTGAAGTCGTAGTTTGAGAAGTACTCACCGGTCTTTGCGTAGTACTGGTCCCTGTTTGCCCAGTGCAGAAAGACCTCCTCTCCACTGTAGGGCACCACGTACTTCTCTCGCCCCCCAATCCTCCTCTTGGAGAGGAAATCGCCTTGGTCGTAGTACCTCGAGAAGAATTCGTAGAGGTGGTTGTAAATGGTAACGGCATCCGCCCGGTCACCCTCTGTCTTCGAAAGTCCCTTACGCTTCTCGATATACTCTCGGACGATTGCAGCCCCTTCGAAGCCACGAACTTCACCGTCCTTGTCGATTGTGCCTTCACCGAGGGTCCTGTTGGCTTCTACAGCAAGGTCCTCCAGTTCTTTTCGTTGCCGGTCCATTGACTGACGCGCGAGGGAGGACAATTCCTCCTCGACCTTCCCCACCAAATCCTTCTCGATGAAGCGTTCGATCTCCTTCCTCTTGAAGTTCATTATTCGGTAGATCCCGAAGTCAAGGTCCGCCAAGTCGAACTGGAACAACTCCTTCAGGAGCGAGATAACACGGTCTCGAGGGTTGTCTTCGGACTCATGGACTGCCATTATCAGTTCACCTTCCACCTGCAGACAGGGGCATGGTCACAGACATTGCACTTCTCCTTGTGTGGTGTCGGTTCGAAGTTAGCGTCTGAGATTGCTTCCACCACTTTTTCCGACTTCGCCATGACCCCTTCCAGCTTGTCAGATGCCACGCTGATTGGACTCACCTTGGCCTGCTCCAGGAACGCAACAGACCCACTCGTCACATTCCGACCAAGTTTGTTCAAGCCGAGCGAGTAGATTTGAACCTGAGTATCAAGCTCCTTGGAATCCCGTTTGTCTTCCGAGGTCTTGTAGTCCCTGACCTCGAGGCCACCTCCATCCTTCAAGATCACATCGACCCTGCCGGTAACCGTTGCACCCTTCACCGGGAATTCTAGTCGATACTCGACCTGCTCGATGTTTGGAAAATCATCCTTGTGCTTCCGAGCGAACTCGACGAGTATCTCTCTGCCGCGTCGCCTGAAATCGTCCAGCACCTTGCCCCCGGCAAAAGGCATGTGAAACTCGTCATCGACTGCAGTAGCTACCGCGCTGACGGCGTCTATTCCTTCATCCTTAACCATCTGGGAGGCTCTCCGAAGGCAGTAGTGAAGGGACTTCCCGAAACCAAGGCCGAGATGTAGACCGGGCTGGAAGCCCAGCACATTCGCGAGAAGGTAAAGTTGGGGACATCGGGCATACTCGATGATATCGCCAGCACTAAGAACGGCAAGCTCGTCGTGGCCGTCCATTGGCTCAATCTTGACAGCCGGCATGGAGTCCCTGCCTGAGAGCACATCTGCCCTACTCAGATCCATCTCTTCAAGGAAGCGGCTCGGCGAGGCAGAGTTCTTCATCCGTCTAAAACGCGTCAACGCCAGGGCATCTCTAGCTCTTGTGACGGCAACGTAGAATAGTCTCCGTTCATCCTCCTCGCCTCCCTCGTATCTCGCAACATCAAACATATCCCGCGGAACGTCGCACCACTTCTGTTCCCGCCCAACCATCGATGTCGGGAATCTCCGATCGACAAGGGACGAAACGAAGACGATGGGCCACTCCAGTCCCTTTGCCTGGTGGACCGTCATCACGTTGACGGCATCTATATCCCAGATTGACGTGGGACTGTTGTCGTCGTAGGCGGTGGTGGCGTAGGAGTTCAAGAACCAGCAGAGATTCTTGAGATCGTGGTCCCACTTTGGTGTTCGCCCACCCAGTCGGTTCGCTGTCTCGTAGTCGGTGAGGATCTCACCAAAACGTCCAAGGCTTGCCATGACGGTCAGGTGGGTGGGATCATGGAAATCGAGTTGATTGATACGAAGTGTACTGAGGACGAAGTTGTAAATCTCCGTGAAGTTCTGGTAACCGCTCTTAGCTGAGTGGAGGTCGTCCTTGAGTTGCTCTAGTCTAGAAGTCACATCATTCGGCAGGGTGAGTCCGGTGGCATCCTCCCATTCTTCAATCGCACCACTGACGAGTTCCCTTCCGTTGATTCGGTCGCCCCACTTCCAAGGGTCCTCCACCCAGAAACCATCTCCCCAAAGCCAGGAGAAGATACGCCCCAGTGCCTGAGCCTCCGGTTTACGGAACAGCCCTACTTTTCCCCCCACAAGAACTGGGATGCCCTCCTTCTTCAGGGCCTCGAGCAGTGGTGGAGCAGATGTGGAAACGCTCCTCAGCAGAACTGCCATGTCTGAGTACTTTGCGTTGCCCTTCTCAACTAGGGTTCCAATCTGCTTGGCAATCCAAGCTGCCTCGTCTTCTGGCTTGTCACCATCGTAAACCACCAGTTGTCCTTTCTCGCCTCGGACTTGCTCCATCGGCTTGAAACTGCCATCAGCAATGTTCTTCGAGACAGAGTTGGCGGCCTTCACGAGGAGTTTGGCACTCCTTCGGTTATCTCTCAGGCTGAAAGTTTGGGCCCCTCTGAATTCCTTCGTGAACGAGTCGAAGTATCGTTCATCGGACCCCCTCCACTGATAGATGCTCTGCCGAGGGTCCCCCACCACGAAGACGCTCGCAGTCTTCCCAATCAGTTCAATGAGCTTGTTCTGGGCCCTATTGATGTCTTGGTACTCATCCACGATTAGATGTTTCACGCGACCCACCACTGATGGCTTCGACGATAACTTAGTAACGGCGAGAAGCATCATTCGCCCGAAGGTTAAGCGCTTCGCTTCCTCTAGGAGACTTGCGTACTTCTGTAGGGCATCGGTGAACTCCTTGGCGCTGGCTCCGAAGGTCTTGGGATTGAGCATCTCGTCCCATACCAAGTTCGCGGTCTTCAGGAAGTTCAGACATCCTTCGGCGTAGTTGTCACCGAATTTCTGAAGTCCAAGACTCCACCCGTGCCGCATCATGAACGCCGCTTCTTGGTTCTCGTCGAAAACGTCGTAGATACCATACCCGAAGTGGTCGTCCAGAAGTCGCTGGGCGTAACTGTGCATCGTTCCGATGAACATCTCACCAAGGTTCGAGGTCTTTTCGGGACCAGCAGTCTCAGCCACTCGGCGATAGACCCTATCCTTGATGGTCTGTGCGGCCTTCTCCGTAAACGTGAAGGCTACGATCTCGGAGGGTTGACACCCTTTGACCAGGAGAAGATAGACAATTCTGCGCGTGAGAGTCTCTGTCTTCCCTGCGCCAGCTCCTGCGATAATCCGAACGTACCTTCGATTGCAGATCACGGCTTTGGCTTGCTCGCTCGAGAGCTTCGTGGGGGTGGAAAGAATCTGTTTGATTAGTTCCTCAACTCTCATCCTCTCAGCCACGGGAAACCAGACACGCTCCATGAAGTTATGATGTTGACCTATGGTCTGGACGTATCGATAGCCCTCGCGGCCGCACGAGCCTTTGAGATAAAGTCAGGGTCTCCTTGAATCTGCACCATGAGCCACTCCACTAGCGCCAGGGAGTACTGTGGGGAAATGAATCGGGACTTGTAGAACAACTCTGGTTTCGAGTCGATCCCATGGACTTTCCGAATGTCATTGAAATCGTTAGGACCGAGTCGTTGACCACTGGTTAACCGTGAGTTGACCTGAATGAGAACATCCTTCCTTCTGTACGGATGCGTCTCGTCGGGATTCAAGCGCCGAACGATTGGAGCTGACGGGTCATTTGTAAGACGGACTGGGGAGGCGTCAGGCGCGCCCGAGAGGGTCACGTCCGGAGGGAGCACCATGACTTTGTGCCCCCTCGGTGCAGTTACCACCTTCCGGATACCGCTAAGCCAGTTCTTCTTTTGACGCTTGACGGCTCTCTCGATAGATTCTCGGATGTCTGCCCTTGTTCCCGGCTCGCTTTTTGCCCCGTGGCGGAAGTAGATCACACCCTGAAGGAATGCGTTCACCTGTTTCCCATCTTGTCGAGCATAGTTGCCAGTCTTTGAGAAGGGAGCAGGTGGATCAAGTTCTCCAATCACCCAAGCCACGAGCTTCATCCCTTGCTTCTGGGTTTCGTGGAACTCGAAGTCAGAGAATTGAACTCCGGTGTACTTGTTGATCTGATCGGTTAGCCGGGCAGGATCGAAAGCAAGGACGGGAGCAACGTCCACCCCAGCAGGAGTGCCGTCATTCTTTACCCCAAACAGGATGCAGCCACCTCCCGAATTGGCGAGTGCCAGCACGTCTTTGAGTAGCTCAAGAACTTCCCCTAGCTGCTCCGGGTTGAACCCCTCCTTGAACTCAATCCGGTGTGACTCCCTTGTGGCCGACAGGGCCTTGCCGGCAGGCACGGATGATGGGGAAATTGAATCTGTCGGCGAGGCAGCGACCGAACTCCCGCCCTTGACCATAGAAGATACCCCTTCGACCCCACGACAGCAAGCCGCGTCCCAAGAAGACTGTTGCTTCCATGGCCTCATCTCGCGACCAGTCTCACGACGGTATTGCGAGAGCATGGCGCATCTCAAGTCTTGGACTGATGTGGCGGTGGTTCCCCTTCGATCTCCGAGGTGAACCACCTTGGAGACAGAAGCAAGAGCCCAGAGCCTACCGCCGAGCGAATGGATCGAGGAGCCCAGCAGGAGGAGCACTGGCAAATCCCCTCCCCTCAAGGGACGGGACGAGATCCTCGACGAACTGCGCGAGCATTACCTTGAGGTCAATCCCCTCTTCATTCAGGGCCTCCGCGGAGTCGGAACTTCCGCTATTGCTCAGGAGCATGTGAGCGAGCTGAGGGCCCAGCTGAATGGTCGGAACCCCGTGGTCATCCGCGTGGACGTCTCTGACCGGAACTGCCCCAGTAGCGACCCCTCCTACGGGGTGGCCGCAACGCTCCTCCAGCACTTCCAGCCAGACGCCCCGGTCAAGGGCTCCTCCCGGGACCGGATCATGTGGTGGTTCCTCCGCCGGGTCATGGCCGAGGGCAGGCCGGTCGTCGTCTGGCTTGACCAGCTGCGTCCCAACGTGCGGTCGTTGGAGAGCGTCGTGGGCCCTCTTCTGAGCCCAGGTGTGCTCCTGAACGATGTGAGGGGACTCCCGCCGATTATCCTGGTGCTCCCAGGGAGTGGGAATGCCGGGCTCGACGAGAGCGTGAGACGCATCCATGTCCCACCTCTCCCGTCCGGGACCATCAGCGAGGTCCTTGAGGCTAGGGCTCGTCAAACGGGCTGGGCCTGGACCCCTGGGGCCATTGCGAAGCTCACGGACATCCTGGCCATGAGGGGCAACAGTCTGTCGGTCATGGACGAGATCCTGACGACCGCCGTGAAGAGGGCAGGGTGTCACGGTATCGTCGTCGAGCAGGACGTGTCCCCTCCCTCGTCGAGGGAGCGCACCCGGGCAAGCAAGCGGCAGGCCGAACTCCGTCTCTTGGGGGTCCTCCGCACAGCGGGCGGCAAGCTTCCTATGGGCCAACTTGTTGATGAGCTCGGGAGAGCGTTCTCCAGCGAGGGCGAAAGCGCCCCATCTCCGAGCAACGTCCGGCGCTGGACGGCAAGATTGCAGGCGCTCGGGACGGTCAAACGGTCGGTCGCGATGGGTGGGGATGGGGGGAGCCGGTCGATGGTAAGTCTCGCAGATGGGGGTGAAGGGTGCCGGGACTGCTCACCTTCACCTCCGAAGGTGAGGCCCCCCAGCGCGTGGGGCAAAGGCCTTTCAACGCGAAGCGCTCTTGGATCACTGCAATGATTCGAGTTTACATCGAGACTTCGGCGCTCGGTTTCTATTACGACGACCGGGCCCCACGGGAGCGGGATGCCGTACGCGCTCTGCTTCGACGGATTCAGAGGAAGGAGCTTGAGGGCTTCACCTCTCGCGTCACGCAGGCCGAACTTGAGGCGGCACCTTCACTATTGGCCGAGAAACTGCTCTCCCTTGTGAAGACCTATGCACTCGAGGCTGTCCCGAGCACCGCCGAGGCCGAAGACCTCGCAGAGGCGTACCTTGCTGCGGGGATTATTCCTAGGACGCACCGGGCAGATGCAGTTCACGTGGCGATTGCGGTGATCCAGAAGGCAAATGTCATCGCCACCTACAACCTGAAACATATGGCCAACTACCGGGCCGTCACCCTTGTCAATAACCTCAATAGGGAGCGTGGACTTCCTTCTATTGATATCCGGACACCGGAGCAACTCCTATGAGCGAACCGCGAAAGCCTCCATTCCCCGCTTGGCTTGACCGAGTCAGGCGAAGGGACGCCCGACGCTGGGCGAAGATGACGCCGGAGGAGATTGCAGCCGATATCA
>JAFMAA010000001.1 GCA_029785235.1 Nitrososphaerota archaeon
ACATTAGTTTGAAAAAAGCAAAACGCGTGATTGTGAAGCGGGCCTCCATGCGAGACTTCGACACTCTGAGAAGGCATCGCAGTGCTTTGCATGAAGAATTGCGTCATAGAACGGACGTCGAGCATAGAAACGGCGACAGGGCCTATGGAAGACTCTTGGCCGAAATGTCAAGAAGACGGCGGTTCGTGGGGTTCCTAGCATATGTTGACGGCGACCTAGCTGGAAGCGGCTGCGTGTGGCTTAGAGAAGCGACCCCGAACCCCGTCTCCTAAGACCACTACGAATGTATGCATACCTTCTGTCAATGTACACTATTCCTGCCTATCGTAACAACGGGGTCGCGACCGCAATCATCAAGGAGGCCATGAAATGGTCGAAGGGTCATGGATATCCGACACTGTTGCTACATGCATCAGAGCAAGGGCGCCGTGTCTATTCGAAACTGGGCTTTACCGATACGCATGAAATGCGAACCAGACTATGACCGCCTGCTGTAGTAGGCTTGAACGCGGAAGAGGAAAGGACCTGCTCGGGCTGAGACTCCCACCGGGCCTTCCGACGAGTTGAGTGCAACTTACACAATGATAACTTCAGGGAGTCCTTCGAAGTGGCTGTCGCCTGTTACCACCTTTGCCGACACGACCCTGGCTGTTGCCAGAATGATTGAGTCTGCCATTCCCTAATTCTTGACTTTTGCCTTCCGTTCATAGTTTAGCGCGCTCGCAAGCAGCGCAGTCTCCCGGTCTACGTTTGCTACCGAGGTCTTTGACGTTTTATGAACGCGATCCTCCTCGAATGTTTGCCACTTTTCCCTCAGATACTTTTCCTTCATTTCCGCGAGGCTCAAAGCCGAAGTGGCTGCAGTTTCGCTCTCCACGGACCGGCGAGCTCTCCTTCCCGATTCAGTTCCTCTGAAATATTCAATCCAGGCATAGGAATCTATCACATATTCATAACTCATGGAACTCACTTTCGTCCTTTGGACTGAATGGCGTCATCTTTGGATGTGCGCCGAACATGGTCTCTGGGATGTTATCGGCCTTATTGATGAGATGCCGTAGAGTCTCGTCCATGCTCCTTGCATGGTATTTCTTCTTGAGTTCCTCCAAGATCTTCGCTGTGTTTCTCTTCACTTCCACCGTGGCGGGCATATCTACAGACTATGAACTATCGACATTAAGGCTTGGCCGGTCGACGCGCCTCCAGAGTTGCCAATAATCCTCGAAAGCAAGGCATTGGGTCTGCGAGAGAAACGGGGCCGATTGAGGTCTGAGCCAATACGAGCCAGGGCCCCTGCCCCGATTCTTAGGGCAGTCCAGCCCTGATTGGGACCTAATAGGCGCCCCAGCCTGCGTCCGCGACCACGCAGGACCCGTTCAGGTACCTCGATTCCTGCGAGACCAAGAAAAGAGCCACGCTCGCGACTTCGGCCGGGTCCCCGACCCTCGGGAGCGTGGCCATTGTCTTGTTCAGGTTCTCCATCCCTCTCGGATTGGGGTCAGCGCTTCCCACGCCTATCGCGGTCTGCACCGCACCCAAGACGATGGCGTTGCACCTGATTCCATCTTTCCCATATGAAGCCGCTATGTTCTTGGTCAGGCCGATGAGTCCGTGTTTGGAGACCGTGTAAGCGGCCCCGGCCCTGGCGCCGAACACCCCGGCGAGGGAAGCGGTGTTCAATATGACCCCTCCTCCATGCTCGATCATCGACGGAATCGCCCTTCGGCTCGCCCTGAACGGCGCAACCAAGTTGACTGACATGACTCGGTCCCACACATCATCAGGGGTATCCACAACTGGCCTCGCCCCGTCCATGATTCCGGCGTTATTGCACAGGATGTCGATCCGCCCGAAGGAGCGCAGCGTCCCTTCTATCATCTTATCGACATCGCCCCCTACCGATAGATCGAGCACCATGCCAGAGGCTTTCTTCCCTCCGCCTACGATCTCTTCCACCACTCCGCTGACCCTCGCTGGTATCACGTCGACGGCCACGACGTTGCACCCGTTGTCCGCGAGCATCTTCGCCATGGCCCTCCCGACCCCCGATCCAGCTCCGCTGACTATCGCGATTTTCCCCTGCAGGGATGACGAAGCCCGGTCTGTCGGACCCAAACGCTGACCCCCGAAGACGCTCCAAGGATTTCGATATTTAAGACCGGGCAGCGTTTTCAATCCTGAGAATCGAGCTGATTCCTTATATCTCGCCAGTAGCTTGGTTTTAGTCAATTGAGCACGCGGACTACCCTAATAGGTGGGTTCACCGTCGCGGTTCTTGCGGTGGCTCTGATCATATCCGGCTTCGGAGCCGCGCTCGCGGTAGGGGGGGTGGGGTCGAAGGAAGTATCGACCACCACGGTCACCCCGAACGGCAACTCAACCTCTGCCGCCCCCTACGTCGTGACTCTGGTCTTGACTACGAACAACATGTTCAACGCCACGGTCGGGGACCAGCCTGCGTACTACGTGCTGGGGGCGAACGGGCTCCAGTCCGCGGCGAATATCACCCTCCCCGCGAATCGCCTGATCAAGCTGGTGATAGTGAGCTACGATGACGGTAACGCGTCCATGGTGATACCCACCAACAACGTCGTGTCGGGGACCACGGGGAACAGCATCTACGTGGCCTCCAACGACTTCGTCAACTCCAGCGAAGGGTCGGCCGGTATAGTGTTGAACGGCGGAGAGAACGTGACGTCGGTCCCTCTCTCAGATGTCGCACACACGTTCACAGTCCCCGCGCTCAACCTCAACATACCAGTGCCAATCAGCTCGACTGTGGTCGCCTACTTCAAGGTAGGTGCCGCCGGGACCTACTTCTGGTTCTGCGAGACCCGTTGCGGCTTCGGCCCTGACGGGACCCTAGGCGCGATGTCGACCCCAGGGTGGATGACCGGTTCGCTGGTGGCGAGCTGAAATATTGACGGTGCACTCCCTGGGAGCGGTGGTCTAGACCCAGTGAGCGCTGATCAATCCGGACGCCTCCGCGGCGAGGAGGAAGGGGATAAGTCGAAGCGGGAGTTCCTTAAGATAGCGGCCGCAATCTCCGGCGCCCTTGCACTGGCAGGGATCGCGTCCGTGATGAAGTCGGTCGTGGTCCCCGCTGTCCCGACGAGTTCGGGGACGCCGACAGAGTTTCCGCGCGTCAAGGTTTCAAGCGTGTCGGAGCTTTCCACCGGGGTCGCTGTAATCTTCGACTACCCGCTCACCAACGAGCCAAACCTGCTCGTGAAGCTGGGCCAGAAGGCCGAAGGCGGGGTCGGTCCTGACGGGGACATAGTCGCGTTCAGCCAGATCTGCCAGCACCTTGGGTGCATATGGGGTTTCGTCGCCCAAGGCAAGTCCCCCACCGTAAACCCTTCATTCGTCGCGCCGAGCCCGGTAGGATACTGCCCATGCCACGGGAGCGTCTACGACCTGCTCGAGGCGGGAAAGGTGATCGGTGGGCCCGCGCCGAGGCCGGCCCCCCAGGTACAGCTCGAGACCGACTCGTCGGGAGACATCTACGCCGTCGGCATGGGCCCCCCCACGATATTCGGCCACGACACCGGGTCCACCGACGTGAGCGACGACCTCCAGGGCGGGACCCTGGTCACTTCTACCTAGCAGGGTGCGTGGCATGACAGAGAAGACTGGTCCACTGCAGCGGCTGGCGGGATGGTTCGACTCCAGGTTCGGCCTGAGCTACCCCCTGCTCCGCCCGGTGCCGGGCTACGCCTTGAACCCGTTCTATTGGCTGGGCGCCCTGGCGGTGGTAGCCTTCGTCATACAAGGGGTGACAGGGGCGATCATGATGCTATACTACGTCCCGAGCCCGACCGAGGCGTACTCGACCACCCAGTACATATTCCAGAGCGTGTACAACGGCAGGTTCCTGGAGACCATCCACCTCTACACGGCCTACGCGATGATCATGCTCGCGTTCATGCACATGATGAGAGGTTACTTCGTGTCTGTCCATAAGAAGCCTAGGGAAGCCATGTGGATCATAGGGATGCTGATGGGATTCGTCACCCTTGCGTTCGGGTTCACGGGATACCTCCTGCCGTGGACGGTCGTCTCGAAGTCCGCTACCGACGTCGGGATAGGGATGGTCACAGCGCTCCCGCAGCCTATCTCGTCCCTCCTCACTTTCCTGATAGTAGGCAACGGGGGAGACTCGGCAGAGCTCCTCAGGTTCTTCGACCTCCACGTCATGCTCCTCCCTGCCGCCCTCCTGATACTCCTGGTGGCGAAGATGTACATGCTCGAAGCTCATGGGGTCGCCGACCCCACGAGCGGACCCCCCGCGGAACGCAAACCGAAGCTCTCCCCCATCTTCCCCGACGTCACGATGTACCTCTTCGAGCTGTCCCTTCTCTTCGGCGCCGGGATGTTGCTCATATCCGCCCTGTTCCCGCTCAACCTCCCGCCTCAATACACGCCCGCCGCGGCATCGCAGTTCATCCCCCAGCCCGACTGGTACTTCCTCTGGGTCTATCAGGTGCTGAAGTTCAGCATATTCGAGGGCTCCACGGGGCTCGCGATGGCCCTCACCGTGGTGTCCGCCATCTTCGTCCTCCTGGTCATCCTCCCGTTCATCGACCGGGGCGAGAACAGAGAGATCTCCAAGAGGCCGATCTACACCACCCTGGGAGCCATCTTCGTGACCGAGGTCGTGGTACTCTCATATTGGGGGCTGGTGACGCCGGGGAAAATCATCCCCGTCGAGCAGGCGGCGCTCGTGGTCGGGGGGACGGCGCTACTCGTGGCTGTCGGCTCGGTCCTAATCTACAGGCTGATGTACTCCAAGGCCAAGGGGAAGCTCGCGGTGGTTCCCGCGAAGAGCATACCATCGTCTGAGCTGAGAAGCGGGCTCGCGTTCACCGGGCTGGTCGCGCTGGGGGCCTTCTCCGTCGGGACGCTCGTGAACAGCCTCGCCGGGCTCCTCGTGGGCGGGGCTTCTCTCGCCGGCCTGGAAGGGGCAGGCGCCTCCGCCGTGCTGCTGGCACTCGACCTGGTCGGGAGCGCCTTCCTCATCTACAGGCTCGACCTAAGGACAGGGAACATCAAGCGGAGGGTGAAGGTCCTCGAAGTGGGATGGAGAGACAATTGAGGATCGCGGCGACCTTGTTGACCCTCCAGGTGGTCTTCCTCATTGCACTGCAGGGGACCTCCATCGGCGTGATCTGGTTGCTCAACCCTCTCACGCAGTCCTCTACCGACACCTTCGCCCTCTACCTCAGCGTCGACCTGCTCGCCTTCGCCATGATGTCTTACCTGTACAGGTCGAAGCGCTCCGGCGGGGAGCCCAGTTCTGCATGGCTCGCCGTCGGCTACCTCGCCCTGATTGTCCTCCTGGTCTCAGACCTGCTGATGGCCTAGCGTTCGGGGGGCGCGACCGCCCTCTCCTCCTTGTGGTAGAGGAAACAGGCGACCTCCCTCCCCCCTGCTGCCGCCAGCGCAGGCTCCTTCTCCTTGCAGAGGTCGAAGGCGCGCTTGCACCTGTTGCTGTATCTGCACCCCCGGGGGAGGTCGGCGAAGCTCGGCGGGTCGCCCGTGATCTTCACATCAGTGACCTTCCTAGAGATGTCCATGGTCGGGACGCAGCTGAGCAGGTCCTGGGTGTACGGGTGCATCGGCTCCCCGATCACCTCCTCTGAGGTCCCGCGCTCCACCACCTCCCCCGCGTACATCACAGCGACTCGGTCGGATACGTACTGAGAGACGGCCATGTTGTGACTGATGAAGAGGTATGAAGCCCCCGACTTCGACTGGAGGTCCATGAGCAGGTTCAGGATCTGGGCTTGAATCGAGACGTCCAGGTTGGAGGTAGGCTCGTCGAGGACGACGAATTGGGGGTCCCCGACAATCGCCCTGGCTATCCCTATCCGCTGCCTCTGTCCGCCGGAGAACTCATGGACGTACTTGGACTTCGCCGATGGGTCGAGGCCGACCATGGTCATGGCGCGGCTCGTCCTATCATCTATTTCGCCTGGGTCCTTCATCCCAGACCCTATCAGCGGCTCTGACACGATGTCCTTCACGTGCAGTCGCGGGTCAAGGCTGGAGTATGGGTCCTGGAAGACTATCTGCATCTGCCTCCGGAGCTCCCGCAGGTCAGAGCCCTTCGCCTTTCCGATGTCCTGCCCGGAGAAGAGGACGCGCCCGGCGCTCGGCTTGACAAGTCTCAAGAGTGCGAAGCCCAGGGTGGACTTGCCGCTCCCCGACTCCCCTATCACTGTCATCACCTCCCCCTTCCTGACCGAGAGGTCGACGCAGTCGACAGGCTTGATCACCCTGTGGGTGCTCCCGAGGAACCCCGTCCTCACCTTGTACGTGACGCTGAGCGCCTCCGCGCTCACCAGGTCCTCAGTAGAGGTGGCAGGCGACAAAGTGGTCTTTCTCCATCTCCTTCAGGGAGGTCTCTTCGGACCTGCATCTTTCCATCGCGAACTTGCAGCGGGGATTGAACCTGCACCCCGACGGGAGCCTCAAGATGTCAGGGGGGGACCCAGGGATCTGCTCTATGCGCCTTTCCCCCTTGAAGCCGCTAGGAATCGACCCGATGAGCCCTTTCGTGTATGGGTGGAGCGGGTTCTTGAGCACAGCCTCTGTCGGCCCGAGCTCCACCACCTCCCCCGCGTACATCACCGCGACCCTCCGCGCAACCTGACCTACGACCAGGATGTCGTGCGAGACGAATAGGATGGAGGTGCCTTCCCTGCTGAGGCCCAGGAGGAGCGAAAGGACCTGGGCCTGGGTGGTGACGTCGAGGGCGGTTGTGGGCTCGTCGGCGACGAGGACCCTTGGACGGAGTAGGAACGACATGGCGATCATTACCCTCTGCCTCTCCCCTCCCGAGAGCTCGTGTGGGTACTTCGACGCCGTCCTCTCAGGGTCGCTTATCCTCACCTGGCGGAGGGCCTCCACAGCCTCCTTCGAGGGCGGCACCGACCTCTCCGAGCCCATGGCGAACCTCGGGTCGCGGCCGCCCGGGACCGCGATGGAGTCGGCCCGGAAGACCCCCAGCTTGTAGTGCTCCCCCCTCGACGTCACAGCCTCGGAAAGCTGGTTCGACACGCGCATGACTGGGTTGAGGCTGGTCATGGGTTCCTGGAATATCATCGTCATCCCGGCCCCCCTGTAACGATGAGCCTCATTGGCTGGGAGCCCCACCACGTCCTTGCCGAGGATCTCGACCCTCCCCCTCGCCCTTGCGTTGGCCGGGAGGAGCTTCATGATAGCCAAAGAGAGGCTGCTCTTCCCCGAGCCGCTCTCACCTACCACCCCGATCACCTCGCCCTCCCCCACCGTTAGGTCTACCCCGCGGACGGCGCTCGCCCACGTCCCCTTCGTCCGATAGTCCACCCAAAGGTCAGATACCCTCAGCGCGTCGGTCATCTCTGCCCCCTCAGCCTCGGGTCGAACACGTCCCTCAGCCCCTCGCCCGCCAGCGAAAAGCCCAGCGCGAGTATCATGAGGATGAGCCCGGGGAAGAAAGACCACCACCAGTTCCCTGGGAGCGCGGTCAGCCCGTCATAGACCATCCTCCCCAGCTCCGGGGTCGGGGGAGCCACCCCCAGCCCGAAGAAGGCGAAAACCGAGTACAGAAGGAGCGTGGTCCCCATGTCGAGGGTCGCGTAGACCGCCACGACGGAGGCGAGATGAGGGATCACGTGCATCCTTATGATCCTTAACTTCCCGAGGCCAGACGCTTCGGCCGCGCGCACGAATGGCATCTGCTTGAGCGATATCACCTGCGCCCGGGCGAGCCTCGTATAGAAGGGCCACCCTACGACTATCAGCGCCAGCTCGGTGAAGACGACGCGCAGGCCTTCATCAGTCGCGCCGAGGATGGCGGAGATCGTGAGGGCAAGGACCACGCTGGGGAAGGCGAAGAAGAGGTCGGCGACCCTCAGCACAAGCTCCTCGACCCAACCCCCGAGGTATCCGGCGAAGGTCCCAAGCAGGAACCCGATGCCGACGCTCGCCCCGACTACTTCGAACGGGATGACGATGTCGATGGGGAGCGCGGCGATCACCCTGGCGAAGATGTCCCTCCCTTCCGCGTCGGTCCCGAACAGGTGAGCCAGCGAGGGGGGCGCGTTAGAGCTGCCGAAGTTGAGGGCGTCCGGGGAATAACGAGCGATGAGATGATAGGTGACGGGCCAGGCGGCCAGGGCCGAGAGCACCAGGAACACTACCAGTATCCCGACGCCGACCAGGGTCGCCCAGTTCCCAAAGATTATCCCGAGGGTTACGGACGAGCTGCTCTTGCTCAATAGCCCACCCTGGTGCGTGGGTCGAGGAAGCCATACCCGATGTCGACCACGAGGTTGCTGAGTATGATCACCACCGTGATGAGTATGAGCGTCCCTATCAGGGAGGGTGTATCGAAGGTGAGGAGGCTCTCAGCGACATAATATCCCAGCCCATAGTAGCCGTATATCGTCTCGACGACCAGGCTCCCGGTCACAAGGCCTGCGAAGACCAGCCCAATCAGCGTGAACGCGGGGAGGAGGGAGTTCCTTAAGGCGTGCCTGAATATCACCACGTTCTCTCTGAGCCCTTTCGCCCTGGCCGTGCGGACGTAGTCCTGGTCGAGGACCTCGAGCATGGACACCTTGACGAGCCTGACGATCCCCCCGAACCCGAACAAGATCAACGTCACGACAGGGAGCACCGCGTGGGACACGGCAGACGAAAAGGCAGCCCAGTCCCCGACGAGGAGCGCGTTCAGTATGGGCATGTTGTCCACCAGCCAGAAGCCGGTCACCTTTCCTGCGATGGGGTTGTAGAACTGGAACTTGGGGACTGTCGCCCCAAGTATCGGGTCGATGGGCTGCGAAGACGGGAAGGTGTGCGTCCCGTACGAGAAAAGGAGAAGGAGGCCGAGGGCGACCAAGAACGGGGGCGCGCTACGTACGGTCGTGTAGGTCACCTTGATCAGGTTGTCCACCGCCCCATTCGGCCGCATGGCGGACACGACCCCCAGGGTCATCTCGAGGCCTATCTTGAAGACGAATGCTATGATGGTAAGCTCGAGCGTGACAGGGAGGTATTCTTCGATGAGGGAGATCACAGGCTGCTGGTAGAGAGGCGAAATACCCCAGTTACCGCTGAAGACGTTGACCATGTAGTAATAGAACTGGACGTACCAGGGGCTGTTCAGGTGGTACATCTGGGCTACGAGGGCGACCTGAGCTTTGGTGGATTCAGGGCCCGCCCAGATCACTGCAGGGTCTGGCGCTGCTATGTTGGTGAGGTAGAATATTATCAGGAGCTCCCCGATTATGACGAAGAAGGAGAAGAGCGCCCTTCGGGCTACGTAGGTAGCTAGCCCCAACGCTTCTTCCTAATAGAGGGTGGCGTAGAAGTTCCCTAGCAGGGCCGCGTTCCAAGTGAATCCTTGCAGGCTCGACGAGGCCACGGTGTAGGCTGTGAAGTCGTCCAGCCAGACGTACTGTGCCTGCTGTTTGTAGATGTTGGTCATGTTGTTGTAGTACTGCTGCAGCAGTGTCGGATTGGACGTGTGAATCGCCTCGTTGATTAGCTGCACTACCTGTGTGTTGTTGAAGTAAGCCGGGTCGCCGTGGTGGCACCTCGCAGGGCAGTTGCCGAGGTAGGCTGACGGGTCCGATGGGCCCACGAAGACCACTGAGTTTGCGGCAATCTGGAACGCAGGGTAGTTCGGCGAGTTCGCGGGGTTGAGCTCGTCCTCGACTATGGTTGTGAAAGCCTCCGGGGCCAGGTTCACGGTCACCCCTATCGCAGCAAGCTGCGACTGGATCACAGTCGCCTCCTCTTGATCGGCCGCGCTCCCCGCGGTGAAGATCAGGTTGAGGGCTGGGAGCGCCTTGCCTCCGCTGTTTATCACCGTTCCGTTGGGGAGAGCCACCCTGAAGCCAGCCTGAGACAGCTGCTGAATGGCCGTGTTGGGGCTGTACGGGTACCCCTGGATCGAAGGGTTGTAGTAGGCCATGGCCGGGTCGAGGGGTCCGACGTACGGCTGGCTATATCCTGCATATACTTCGTGCTGGATCTGAGAGGCGTTGACCCCGTACTCCAGCGCCAACCTCACCCCTGTGATGTTGTACGGGTACTGGTAAGCATCGATCGCCAGGAAGTCGATGGTCGGGGTCGGCCCCCAGTTGTGTATGATAACCCCTGAGTAGTTGGCCACCTCGTGCAGGTCAGGTATCTCGACTTGGGATATCTGCGCGTGCCCCGATTGGATGTCAGCCACCCTGGTCGCTTCGCTCGATTGGTAGTCTATCACTACGGTTTTGATAGACGGCGGGGTGAGCCATACGCTGCGCTGGGATGCCGGAATCTTGGACGCCCAATAGTTGGCGTTGGCCACTAACACGACGTTAGACCCACCCAGAGGCGTGGTGAGGGTGTACGGGCCCGACCCTAGTGCGTTGTCGGTGACGTAGGAGTTCGCAGTGTCGATCTGGACTCCTCCGTGCGAGTCGACGAAAGTCGGGCTTACTGCGTCCCCGAGCCCGCCGGAAATGACCTGGAGGAAGTCAGCATAGGAGAAGTCGAGGTTGATGTTCACCTGGTCGGTCCCCGAGACAGACACAGCCTGATGGGGATACGACATGATGGTCTCGATGGTGGAGTTCGCAGCGTTGAAGTTCGAGAGTATCGAGGCGAGGTCTTGGGCAGCCTGCTGGTCCGCCTGGAGTTGGTTCGATGAGAAGGTGTATCCTCCCGCTGCCAAGGCCTGCTGGGCTCCGAATGGGAGCCTGATGTTCCCCTTCGCCGTGCTGCTCACGTTCCCAGTGAAACCCGCCCCCCCGTTAATCGCAAGGACTTGGCTGATGTACGAAGATATCCCGAGGTTCATGATCATTGTCCTGTAGAACGAGTACCAGATAGTGCTAGCGTTGAGAGCGGCCCCGTTGCTGAACGTCTCGGACGGCCAGAGGTTGAAGGTGTAGTTCAAGCCGTTCGAAGCCGCGGTCCAGTTCTCCGCGAGCACCCCCACGAAGCTCGAGCCGCTCCTGCCGTTGTAGAACACCAGGCCTTGGTACACGTTCTGCATTATCTCCCCCCCAGGGACGTCGTAGCTGGATGCGGGGTCCACGCTCACCGGCGCGGGAATTTCATCGACGGTGATGGACGCAGGAGCCTGCACCGAAGTCGTGCTCGCTGTTGTCGTGTGGCTCGAGGGCAAGACGACGAAGAAATACGCCGCCCCGGCTACCACAAGTATGACGACGACGATAACCGCAGCGGCTACTCTCGCGATGCCTGAGCGATCGTTACGCAACCAGTCCATGCCTACCCCACCCGTAACATATAAGCGGAATCAACATGTACAAAAGTGTACATTCGTTTACCTTCGTGCGACGGCAGGCGCCCTTGCTTCGGGTCAGTCTGCCTGGGCCCCGATAAATCGCGACACCCTGGAGATCCCTTCCCTTATCCTCGACCTCCCTTCGGCGCAGAAGACAAGACGGATGTGCCCCTCACCACTGGGGCCGTATCTGGCGCCTGCCATCGTCCTGACCCCCGCCTCCTTCTCGAGGGCCGAAGCGAGAGAGACCGAGTCGCGGGAATATGCGGAAAAGTCGGGGAACACCTCGAAACCCGCCTTCGGAGTCTCGAAGGTCACGTCATTGATCTGTGCCAAGGCCTCCATCATCACCCGCCGCCTGGCGTCCAGCTCCTCCACCATGGCTCGAACTGACTCGGAACAGCTCTTCACGGCCGCCGCGCCCGCGTACTGGACGGCGTAGCTGACGCCGCCGTTGTACTCCTCAGAGAGCCGCTTTATTCTGTCTGCGTTCCTCTTCCCCGTCACCACATAACCCAAGCGCCAGCCCGTCATGGCGTAGGTCTTTGAGAAGCTGCTGACGACATACACCTGGTCGAGGAGCGCTCTTTCGCTCAGCATCGTATAGTGAGAAGACCCGTCATAGAGAATCCTCGCATAGCACTCGTCGAGCAGGAGCGAGACCCCCTTGTTTTCTTCGAGAAGTTCGGACAGGGCGTCCAATTCGGCCCGGCTGCACACGGTCCCCGTCGGATTGTTCGGGTCGCAGAGGTAGATCATCCTGGTCTTCTCCGTCAACGCGGACTTGATTGCGTCCACATCCAGCCGCCAGTGCTCCCCTTCGAGCAATGGCACGAAGACGGGCCTGAGGTCGAACGCGCCCAGCTTCTCTATGAGGGCACTGTAGGTGGGCTCTGGGACGACCATCTCGTCGCCGGGCCTGGCGCAAACCTGGATGGAGAGCGAGAGCGCTTCTTGGGCGCCATGGGTAGGGCAGACTTCGTCCATTGGGTCTATCTTGACTCCGTATTCGTCTAGGTAATGACCGGATATCGCCCGATGGAGGACGTGCGCGTCAAAGCCCGCGGCGGGAAAGTAATGCGTACAGCCTTTGCTCACCGCGTAATTGAAAGCGTCGACGATCTTCGCGTCAGTCCTGAAGCCTGGGTCGGCGACCCACATATCGATCGGTCCGCCACCGTTGTTCTTGCGACCTTTCATGCTCACTATCGCCGACCTCGGGATGAGGCTGCTCTATTTCTCCCTTCGGCCATCTAACTGGCGAGTCATGCTGCCGACAGGGCAGACGGGGTGATTACAACCGCTCGGCTTCGCACAAGGCGGAGGTGGACGCTTTCGTGACAGCAAGGAACGGGCCCGGGCGGGTTCGTCAAGCTAGGGACGGGAGACGGGTTCAGGCATTTGTTGGTAAGGGTTTGAGCTTTGTTCGATTAGGGGGGCTTGACTCAGATTCGCTCGAAGGCGGAACGACGGCCAGTCTGGCTGATCCGGAGAGGGTTGCTGATCTGACGGGCGCTCTGCGGGCGGAGCCAGTCCCGCCAGGACCCTTCCTTGTCTGGGGCGAGTCCCAACGCATCCCGCTTAACTCGTGAACCAAGCGGACGTCGGTCAACCCGACTCAGCGCCATCTTCAGGTCCTGTGCCTTCCTCATAAGACAGCCATAGCCCAGACCTCGCTGCGCAGTTCTTGTGATAGAGCTTGAAGTGGCGCCCATCGCTCTTCGAGACGACCGTCCCCTCTTCGAGGGCCAGTCCGCACAGACGACAGACCGCCCTGCCTTCGCTCCGAAGTCTCTGATATTGTCGGCCATCCAGCCGCCTGAGGGTGGCGGTCATCCCGCTCACTTGGAAGGTGCTGCCGCTGTACGGAGGTTCAGGTCCTCCTCCAACAACCCGGCCCCGCCGTCCTCCATCTAACCGAACCCCTTCAGGACAGCCATGTCAATACCAATGAACAGAGAAACTATGAGGAGGAGCAACCCCGCGCTCAAGTAGAAGTTGACCATTCGAGGGGTGGCTGTCTGCCTCCCGCTGAGATAGACGAGGTAGATCCCGGCCCCTCCGAGGGCGATCACGAACGCGTTCACGAAGGCGTCAGGGATGGTCTCGAACGACGGGCTCGGGTACGGCGTCAGGCTCTGGACCGGGGCGGGATACAGCACTGCGAGTGAGAACCCAGACATATAGACTACGATGATTACGACATAGAGAACCCGGACGAGCCCCCCTCCCTCCATCAACGACGACATAGAGCGGGCAACCGTCCCTTTCAACTCGCCCAAGGTCCTCGTGTACGCGGATTCCAGAGCCTGCCTTAGCATCACAACACCCCTTTGATGGGGCAGCTCCGAATCGGCGGTATAAACCAGAGATAACCACGAGCTGTTACCTACAGCCGTAAGGCCGAGCGGCGGACCAATGGTCTTGCTCGACGATGCGGAAACCCGCCGGCCCATCGGTTCGCGCTGTCGGGCTGATCTCGATCACGTGACCGCAAATTGCGGCCTTCCCGTCCGTCCTTCGCCAATCGCCGACCGGACGACAGGGTTCAACAGATATTAACGAGGAAGAAAAATGGAACGCATCTGATGAAGTTCCTCTTCGTGACCGAAGAAAGCCTCTCGGCGGACCTTGCGTGGCAGCTCAAGAAGGAGGGGCACGAGGTCAAAATGTACTGCCACGGTCAGGGGGAGAAGGACGTCGGGCTCGGGTTCTTCGAGAAGGTCGACGAGTGGGACACCCTGAAAGAATGGCCGGACGTGATCGTCTTCGACGACGTGGGGTTCGGGGCCAAGGCGGAGCAACTTCGAAGCGAGGGGAAGTTCGTCGTCGGAGGGAACCCCTACACCGACAAGCTAGAGCTTGACAGGGAGTTCGGCCAGTCTGAGCTGAACTTGGCCGGGGTCGACGTGCTCCCCAGCTGGAACTTCACCTCCTTTGACGAAGCGATAGACTTCGTGAAAAAGAACCCGGACAGGTACGTCCTCAAGCCGAGCGGCAAGGCTCAGAGCGAGAAGGAGCTCCTCTTCATCGGTCAGGAGGCCGACGGAAAGGACATCCTCCAGGTACTGGAACACTACAAGACCAACTGGTCCAAGAAGATCAAGGAGTTCCAGATGCAGAAGTACGCAGAGGGGGTCGAAGTCGCGGTGGGAGCGTTCTTCAACGGGAAAGACTTCGTGATGCCTGTCTGCGTCAACTTCGAGCACAAGAGGCTCTTCCCCGGCGAGCTCGGCCCGAGCACCGGGGAGATGGGCACCGCCATGTTCTACACCAAGAACAGCCCGGTCTTCGAAAGGACCCTTCTGAAGGCTAAGGAGAAGCTCGCAGCGAGCGGGTACGTAGGATACATTGACATCAACTGCATCGCCAATGCCAAGGGGATATGGCCACTGGAGTGGACCTGCTTCGACGAGGCCACAGAGATACTGACAAAGTCAGGGTGGAAGAAGTACTTCGAGATAGAGATGGGCGACGAGACCCTGTCAATCGACCCAGCCTCGCGTGAAGTCAGCTGGAAACGGGTCGCCGCGCTCCTTGCCAAGACATACAGGGGCGAAATGGTCCGGCTGAGGTCGTCGGACGGGAGCTACCCAGCGTTCGACGCCCTCGTCACGCCCGACCACAAGATGTTGATCGAACGTTCGGGCAAGGCCGGGTTCGCGAAGGCGGGGAGCATCACCGGCCGAGGACGCATCGTAAGGACAGGGCGCTTCGTCGGAACGCACGTTGAGACAATCGAGATTCCGGCGTACGTGGAGGAAAATCACCTCGGAGGGGACGGAAGGGCGTTGGAGACAGTCCATGAGGCAATCCCCGTACCTGCAATGGCGTTCATGGCCTTCCTAGGCCTCTACCTTGCACTTGGGAACTCTGACAGCCGCGGTTACACCGTCACAATCTCCCGGCCCCCTTGCGACCAGAACCGCGCCGGGGCAGAGGCCGTCCTGAAAGAGACAGGGCTGAAATACATGGTCCGTGGCGACGGCGACTTCGAGATACAGTCGACGCAGCTTGTTAGATATCTCGATCAGTTGGGTTTGTCAGGCACCGGGGACCGGGGGAAATTCGTCCCGCAAAGGTTCAAGGACCTGTCCCAAGACCTGCTAGGAGCGTTTTGGCGAGGATACTCGCTCGGGCGCAGGGACGCCCGCACACCGACCCGCCAAACGGACTTTGAGACCTTGTCGGAGAGACTTGCGGACGACCTCCAAGAGATCGTTGTCAAGCGCGGCATGCTTGCGGACATAAGCACTACGAAGGGGGGGGTGGCCAAGTCCGCAGGAGAATACGCCCCCGGAAGTGATACGCACGTCCTCTCGGTGGTGGCTGAAGACGCGGACATGTCATCCGACGAGTGCGTCACTTCACGAGAAGTCTACTCAGGGGTGGTGTGGGACGTCGAAGTGGAAGACTGGCACACGATGCTCGTAAGGCGGAACGGAAAGCCTTTCTTCTCGGGAAATTGCAGGTTCGGCTACCCGACCATCAGCATCCAGATGGAAGGGATTACCAGCGAGTGGGGACAGTTCCTCTACGACTTGGCCCATGGCAACGAGACCCAGCTGAAGTCGAAGAAGGGATACCAGGTCGGCGTGGTGGTCGCGATCCCGCCGTGGCCCTTCGAGGACGAGAAGGCGTTCAAGAAATACTCCGAGGGAGCGACCATACTCTTCAGGCGCCAAGCGCTTGACGGCATCCACATTGGAGAGGTGAAACAGGAGGGGGGAGACTGGCACATAGCCGGAAACTCAGGGTACGCCCTCGTCGTAACAGGCTCGGGGGCGACCATGTCGGATGCCATCGAGAAGGTGTATCAGAACGTGAAGAACGTGATGATACCCAACATGTTCTACCGTGACGACATAGGGCAACGTTGGAGCCGCGAGAGCGACCTGCTGATAAGCTGGGGCTACATCTAAGACCGCGCAGGGTCTGCGTCCGCCCCGGGGCTCTTCGCCCGCGAGGACACCAAGTACCATGGCACGAGGACCATGAGCGTCATCTCGGCTGCCAGTCCGACGAATATCGTCGCAGCCGCAGAGACGTCGCCGCTCGCGACCAGCTGATAGTGGGCGGGCTGAGTGACGGTCGCCGCGAAGGCGACCGCGGCGAGCAACAGGCCTAGGTAGTAGGAGGCCCTCGGCCGGATGAACGTGAGTGCTGCGTCGACCACGAAGAGTGCCTCGCCGAAGGCGACGGAGTAGAAGACGTCGGACGGGAGCACCGGTCGGACCTCATAGAGGAAGGGGACGCCGAAGAGCGCCGCGAAGATGATGACGAATTGGATTACCCTCGGCAGAGAGTTCATCGCCCCCCTCGCGGCAGAACGATATTTCAGAATATCCGCAGAATATAGGCCGGGACGAGCGCTCGAGCCAGGGCCGTCTGCGTTGGCCGGGTCGCGGCCTCCGAGCTCTCCGAAGACCTCGTTTGTGTCCCCCCGCCCGTCGCCTGGGTCATGCGAGACGCGGCCTGTGGGAGTGTAGGACGATGTCGGTTACTGTGCTCCTGACCCCCTTGATGGTCGTTATCTTGTTCACCAAGATGTCCCTGAACTCGCCTAGGTCGCGGGCAGAGAATATCGTGACGATATCGAACTCACCTGCCACCTCGTAGAGCTCCTCAAGGCCTGGCAGCCTTTGAAGCTCCTCGATCACCGAAGACGTCGACCCCGAGTCCACGAAGATGTTCACAAAGGCGAAGACTCGGGCCAACCAGGTCCCCATTCAGAGCCCGTCGGCATGCGCATGCTTAGGCGAACCCCGTGGTGCCACCACCAGCGCTGCGCCAGTCAGAGCAGCGGGGACCACCCCAAGCAACATCACCAAAGCCGCCGCAGGGTTGAGGGTGTAGAAGACTGCGTCCCCCAACACGAGGACGAAGAAATCCATCCAGAAGAGTAGAGAAACCCCGACGTCGCCGTCGGGTCTCCTCAGATGGCCGACAGCGATGCCGACGAGGGACCCGAACCCCGCGAGCGCCAATCCTGCCAACCCGACCGCCGCTTCTGGCGAGGGAGGAGGGACGATGGCCCCCCTGAAGGTGAGTGCGAGCACAACCAGGCGTGGAGATTCGTAGATCAACCCGAAGAAGGCCGCCCCTGCGCTCATGACCTGTCCGAGCGACTCCCACTCTCCTACCTGAGGCAACCCTGACAGATTTCTACACGCCTGAGATAAAAGGGTTGGAGCCCGAGCGTCGCTCTATCCCCCTGACTGAGGGAAGCTAGAGCCGCCGCGCTTGGGTTTTCGGGTACGCAAGGGACTCAAGCACGACATGCAGGTAGCCTCAAGGCCAGACATCGCGACCTCGAAAGTCTTTTGAGCCTCAGGGGAGGCAGAAGGCCCATGGTACAAGCACCGCACAAGTCCTTTCACCTGCCTGAGTCGAGACGCCACTACGCGCCGCCTCTCGAGTTCCACACCCACCACACGAAGATAGAGCTCGCTGTCGACTTCGAGAAGAAGAGGATTTCGGGGCGGTGCACGATTGAGATAGAGCCGACAAGGGACGGGCTGAAGATGGCCACGTTGGACGCCTGCGGCCTGGAGGTGTCGAAGGTCACAGTGGACGGAGAGGAGGCGGTCTTCGGATACGACGGCTCGAAGCTCGAGGTGCCGCTTGGTCAGGGCGGCAGCAGGAGGCGGAAGATACTGGTCGAGTACAGCTCGTCGCCAAGCGTCGGGGTGTACTTCACCGGCCCCGACATCGAGCACCCGGAGAAGGAGGTCCAGGCGTGGACACACACCGAACCGGAGGAGTCGCGCTATTGGTTCCCTTGCCACGACCACCCCGGGGACAAATCGAGCAGCGAGCTGGTGCTGACGGTTCCCAAGGAGTTCAGAGTGATATCGAACGGGAAGCTCCTTTCGACGAAGGTCGAAGGTGAAACGGCCACGTTCCATTGGCTGGAGGAGACTCCGCACTCATGCTATCTCACGTCCTTCGTCGCAGGGAGGTTTGACGTCATCAGTCAGGCGTCCAGGGGGGTTCCTCTCAACTATAACTTCTCTGAGTCCAAGAGAGAGGACGCGCTGAGGTACTTCGGCGAGACCCCGAAGATGCTGGAGGTCTTCGAAGACCTCACCGGGGTCAGATATCCCTACGCCAAATATGACCAGACCGCGGTGGAGGACTTCGTGGCGGGAGGGGAGGAGAACCTGAACGCGACCACTCTGGCCAACAACTACTTCCCAGACGCAGCTTCGGAGGAGGACTTCTCGGTGAGCTACTCGAACGTCACTCAGAGGCCAGTGGACCTCGTGTCTCATGAACTAGCCCACCAATGGTTCGGAGACTACGTCACCTGCGCCGACTGGCCCCACGCATGGCTGAACGAAGGCTTTGCGTCTTACTTCCAAGAGCTATACCTCGAGAAGACGCGTGGGACAGAGGAGATGCTCTGGCATCTCGACGCCAGGACAGAGGACTACTTCGAAGAGGACGAGAAGGACTACAGGAGGCCCATTGTAGAAAGAGACTACGTCTGGCCCGACGACCTCTTCGACAGCCACCTCTATCCCAAAGGGGCATCCAGGCTCCACGAGCTCAGGTACGTGGTAGGGGACGCCTCTTTCTTCAGGGGCATATCGGAATACCTGAAGGCGCATGCGCTCTCGACGGCCGAGACCGTTGATTTCAGGCGGGCCATGGAGAAGGCGAGCGGGATGCAACTCGAGGAGTACTTCGAGCAGTCGTTCTACAGGCCGGGCCACCCGGAGTTCGACGTATCATACGCCTGGGACGACGCCACTTCGATCGCCACCCTCAGGGTGGCGCAGACACAGAAGACAGACGACGGGACCCCTGTCTTCAAGCTCCCCTGCGAGGTCGTGTTCTACATAGGGGGGAGGAGAGAGAGCCATCGAGTGCTCTTGGATTCAGCCAACCAGACGCTCAGTTTCAGGCTCGATTCGAAGCCGACCATCGTCGAATTCGACCCGAGAAGATGGCTCCTGAAGAGGGTGAAGTTCGACAAGAGCATAGGGATGCTGCTCAGCCAGTTGGAGCAGAGCGAGGACGCGCTTAGCAGAGCGCAGGCTGCCAAGAGGCTCGGCGAGCTGAAAGACGCGACGGCGATAGCAGGACTGGCCAAAGCTGCGTCGAAGGAGCAGTTCTGGCACGTGAGGGCGTCCGCCCTGAAGGCCTTGGGCGAAATCGGCACCGACGCGGCCCTCGAAGCACTTCTCAGGTTGGAACCCCCCAAGGACAGGCGGGCAAGGAGGGGGATTGCAGCGGCGCTCGGAGGGTTCAAGGACGAGAGAGCGAGAGAGAGGCTGCTCACCCTGCTGAAGGAGGACGAGAGCCCATACGTCCGATGCGAAGCTGCCCTCAGCCTGGCGAAAGCTTGGCCCGAAGGAGCGCTCCCGCACCTCAAGGACGCGGCGCGGGTTCACACCGCCAACGAGACCTTGGCGGAGGCCTGCGTCGCCGCGATGGGGAAGCTCGAGGACGAGGATGCGAGGAAGATAGTGAAGGATTCTCTCGCTTATGGGAACCCGACCAGGGTCAGGATAGGCGCCCTGAAGGCGATCAAAGAGAGAGGTTCGATCACCGACGAAGAGCTGACGGTCCTCAAGGAGATCCTCCTGCACGACAAGGAGTTCAGGGTCAGGCAGCTCCTACTGACCAACGTGATAAAGCAACTCCAAGATAGGAGGTTCCTCGACACGCTCAAGGTAGTCTCGAAATCAGACCTCCGCCCTGGGCTCAAGAGGAAAGCCCTCCAGCTTTACCACGAACTTGCGGCCTCGGTGGGCCCGGCGGAGGAACTTGAAAGGCTCAGGTCGGAGGTGGAGGAGCTCAGAAGCGAGGTCAGGCGGACGGCTGCCAGGGCGGCAGCCTAAGGGGAACCCTTCCGGGGGCTATCCCCCCCGGTCGATGTGACCTTGGACCGCTTCGAAGACAAGATCCGTTTCATCTTCGGGCCCATTGTCTCGAAGACCTTCGCGAGGTTGTACCCGGTTTCGGTGAAGGAGTGGGTGTCGCGCGGTGTGTAGATTTCGACCGAGACCTCATACCTGGCATGGTCGCCTGCCTGCTTCTTCGACTTCACCACCGCTCTTATCTCCTCGATGAACGGGTAGACCCTGCAGAGGTCTCCGGACAGCCTCTCGAACTTCGCCTTTGCCTCTGTGGCCTCCAAGGGCTCCTCGGGTAGGCCGACGATGTAGTACGGCGCGCTGACTCTCTCGCTTGGCATCTCTATGACCGACGTTTCTCCTTCATGGTCAGCTTTATGGATTCCGCGGTCCGCTTCGCCATGGCCATTATCGAAATCATGGGGTTGACGGCGGGGGTGGTGGGGAAGACGCATGCGTCCCCTATGAACAGGTTTGACACCGTGTGCAGCTCTCCGGTGGGAGAGGTAGGGCCCAATGACGGGTCGGAGCTCATCCTACAGGACCCCATTATGTGCGCGCTGTAGAGCATCATCCTGTTGTAAACCACCCCTTCTCTCCTGAGGTCTTCGGCGAACCTGTCGAGCTCGGGCTCTCCGACCTTGGCCTTCCCGTCCCCGGCGAAGACCTGGGAGTTGTGAGTGGTCCAGATGCCGACGGCGCCAGCGGCGGCTAGGATCCTGGCAGTCTCTTCCATCCCCCGGACCATGGTGTCCCTGTCTGCCGACTCCATGTCGTACGTCACACGCGGGAAGCCGTCCCTGTCGATGGAGACGCGCCCCGAGCTCCGCTCTCTGAGGAGCACGATCGACGCCGATGAGCGCGCGTAATACCTGGCCATGAAATCCTTGTGGTCTCTTCCGCTCACCCACGGGATGGAGAGGGCGAAGAGCCCGGGGTGGGCGGGGGCAGCTTCGACCCAGAAGCCGTGGTACGTCCCGTCTAGGTCTATGTGCTTCCACACGGCCACGGTCTGCGGAGGACCGCTCCAGGGCATGACAGGGTGCTCGAAAATCCCTCCCACTGCGGCCGTCGGGTCGAGCCTGAGGTAGGCCCCCACGCCCCTGTCCTTCACGCCGGACCTAAGCAGGAGCGCAGGGGTCTCGATGCCCCCCGCTGCGACGACCACCGCCTTGGCGCTCACCTCGAGGGTGTGCGTCCTCCCCCCGGAAACGCATGTCGCGACGACCCCCTTCGCTACGCCCCCTTCGATCTCAACTCGCTCGGCCCTAGCGTTGAATATGAACCTGGCCCCGGTGGCTTGGGCTCTTGGCAGGAAAGTGAGGGCCGTTGACTGTTTCGCAGTGTAGATGCATCCGTAGGTGCAGAAGTCGCACCGCTGGCGGCACCCCGTAGCGTTACGCTGGATCAGGTGGTAGTCGGTCCCCTCTTCGTATCCGAGCGCCCTGCACCCGTCCCAGAGCACTTTGTTGTTGCCGTTGAGCTGGCTCTCCAAGCCGTTGACCTTCAGGCCGGCCCAGACGTCGTCAAGGAGGGCTGCGAAGCCCTCGCCAGTGACCCCGGCGATGCCGAACTCAGCCTCCCACTCCGAGAGGACCCGCTTCGGGGGCATCAGGCAGGTATCCAGTTCACCGTCGTACCGCCCCCCGCCCCCCGCCCTGCGAGGAGGACGAAGGAGAGGTCCACGGTGGCAGCCGTCCCGCCCTGTTGGAACAGCCTTTGCATCATGCCCATCTCGTCCTGCCTGAAGGTGGTGGACGTGTCGTACGGTCCCTGCTCCAGCACGAGCACGTCATATCCAGCGCCGGACAGGGACTCGGCGACAGCCCCGCCCCCGGCACCAGAGCCGACCACCACCACGTCGCAGCTCATCTTTGCGTCTGCGTCGACCGGAATGGGTTTCAGGAGGAGATTCTCGGGCGTGGGGACCGGGGGGTCGCGGGAAGGGCCGGGGTAACCAAGCGCCCCCCAGCTTGGATTCCTCCCGTCGAGACCGGGTGACGCGTAAGCTATGAACAGGGCGAGACGCTTGACCGCCTGGAAAGCGGTCCGCTTCAGGGCGAAGGGGCTGTCCCTCCAGGCTTGGAGGTACCTCTCCCTCGCTCCTGAGCCCAGGCTCGAGAACTTCACCGGCCTCCCTGAGAGGATGAAGTTGTAGGCCGGGCTGTCGACCGCTCTCAGCATCCTTCGGAAGTCCCTTGCGCTCCCCGGCTGGAGGGAGCGTTCCACCGCTTCGGCGAGGGAAGATTCGATGGCTAGGTCGGAGGCGCTCAGTCTGAGGAAGTCAGAACCTCCAGGAATCGATGGGAAGAGGGTGTCGCAGAGCGCCTTCAGGGTTGCCCTCTCGGCATCAGTCAGCTCCAACGCGTCCTCCCGCTCCCCCCTGACTTCTCAGGCCCGCGAAGAGCGGTTTCAGATCGGCGAGAGACGCGACGGCGTAGTCCGCGCCCTCGTCTCGCAGCCTCGCAGCGGGGTAGCTGCCGGTGGCCACCGATATGACCTTCACCTTCGCAGCCTTCGCTGCCTGGACGTCGTAGGGGCTGTCGCCGATGTAGTACGTAGAATCTCTGGGGAGGCACAGCCTGGAGGCCGCCAAGACGACGCCCTCAGGTGCGGGCTTCATCACAACGGTATCGTCACGGGTGAGGACGAATTCAAAGTAGCCGCTGATCCCCGCGAGCTCAAGCTCAGCCGAAGCGGCCTTCCTTCCGCTGTTGGTCAGGACTGCCATCCGGACCCCGCTCCGGGACAGTTCTTCGAGGGTCTCGCGGGTCTCAGGGAACGGCTCGGTCGAGCTTACCCCCGCGACCTCGTACCTGTCCAAGATCTCGAAGGCGGCCCTGCGCGCGCACGCGAAGCGAGGCTCGTCGCCGCTAGGCGTCTGCGCCTTCGCTGCATCTAGCAGCCGCTGGGTCGGGCCCGATGAGTCCTGTGCTGACATGTCGTACCCTCTGTCCGCAAGTTCCCTGATGACTTCCTTCCTGGCAGTCCTGAGGTCGAACCTGAATGTGACGAGCGTGCCGTCGAGGTCGAAGATGGCTCCTAACGCCATGGGTCCTAGAGCTTCTTCTTTGCGAACAGGATGAGAATCGCTAGGCCCGCGAGCCCGATGGCTACGACGAGGACCGCGATGGCCGTGAGCGTGTCCGCACCCGCCGCCTGCAGATCCGGCAGGAATGGAGACAACCCCGTGGATGACCTCCCAGGTTCTTATTTATTTGTTCCCGGGGGAAGCGTCCTCCGCATGGTCTCGCCAGCCGGGCGCGCGAGCCCAAACGGCAATGGCACCAGGTCGTGCGCTGCAAGGATTAATTAGTGTCGTGCCCGGTTCCGAGCCGTGTCCCCCACTCTCACGTGCTACGGAGGCGTAGGAGAGATTGGCGGGAACAAGTTCCTCCTAGAGGACAGGGGGGTCAAGGTCCTGCTCGACTTCGGGACGGGGTTCGCGGACGGGGCAGACTACTTCGACGGGAACATCTCTCCGAGGGCGGTCAACGGGGCGGGCGACCTGTTCGAGTTCGGGCTCCTCCCAGAGATACCTGGGCTGTACTCCGAGAAGGCGCTCCAGAACACCGACCTGCGTTACGGCGACCCCGAGGTGGACGCCATAGTCCTCAGCCACTACCACTCGGACCACACGGGGAGGATATCGTACACCGACCCGAAGATACCGGTCTACTGCGGGGAGACCACGTCGCTCATCCACGAAGCATACAGCGACTCGAGGAGTTCTCCCCTCGATGACCATGAGATCAGGAGATTCAGGACAGGTGGGAGATTCAGGGTCGGGCCGATGGAGTTCGTGCCTGTCCACGTCGACCACTCCATCCCAGGGGCGTATGGATTCGTCGTGCACATGAGCGGAGGGACGTTGGCCTATACAGGAGACTTCAGGTTCCACGGTCGGGCGGGGGAGATGACCTTTGACTTCATCGAGGAAGCCGGCAGGGAAAAGCCAGACACGCTCCTGACTGAGGGAACGAGGGTCGGCCAGGGGGACGCGAAATCAAGGATGTCGGAGAGGGCGGTCCTCGAGGAGGCGCGTAGGCTGGTAGGCGGCGCGAAGGCCCTCGTGTTCTCGTCGTTCCGCGGGAACGACGTCGACAGGGTCAACACGTTCTTCGAGGCCTGCGAGAGCGCGGGGCGGAGGCTCGTCGTATCGATGAAAATTGCCATAATCCTGGAGAAACTGACGGCGGACCCGAGGTTGAAAGTCCCGAAGGTCGGGAAGGACATAGATGTCTATGTGAAGCGGAAGAAGTCTGGCCGAATCGACGACTCTGACTACTTCAAGTGGGAGAGGCAGTTTCTGAATCGCGGGGTGACGGCGGCAGACGTGAGGAAGGGCCAGAGAGACTACTTCCTCCATCTCGAGTCTTGGGACTTCCCGGAACTAATCGACATCGAGCCCGACAGAGGAGGGACGTACATACACTCCGCGACAGAGGCATACAACGAAGAAGGAGAGAAGGAGGAGGCGGTGATCAAGAACTGGGTCCACCACATCGGCTTCAGGTATGCCCAGCTCCACGCGTCCGGCCACGCCCCGGAGGGAGAGGTGTTCACTCTGGTCGACAGGGTGGGTTCAGGCAAGGTCGTCCCCATTCACACAGAGCACCCGGACGCCTTCGTCCCGTCGTCCAGGCGGAGGGGGCGGAAAGTCGAGATCCCAGCCAAGGGGGTCCCCATCGAAATAGGCGCGTAGGCAGGTATAGCGTCATGCGTACTTTGCTCTGCGACGTCGGCGGCGTCCTAGTCGAAAACCCGTGGGTGAGGACGTCTAAAGAGATTGGCAGAAAGGTCGGCGCGGATCAGGCGGAGGTGTTCAAGCTCCTCGATCAGCTCAGCAGGAGGCTCGACAGCGGAGAGTTTTCGCTGCCGCAGTTCCACCGGGCTCTGGTGGGCGAGCTAGGCGCCGATTACCCGCGCTCCGAGTTCACGGCCCTCCTGAAAAGCTCCCTGAGGAGGATCCAGCCGGTCTGGGACGCGGTCCAGTCACTGGCGGAGAGCAAGGACCTGCAGGTGGTGGCGCTGAGCAACATGTCCAGGGAGGTGTGGGAGTACCTCCAGGATAAGTTCGGGATCTGCGCCCTCTTCGACTCAGTCGTCCTGTCGTTCGAGCTCGGGGTCCTCAAGCCAGACCATGCGATCTACCGCTTGGCGCTGGAGCAGGCGAGGGCGCCGGCAGGCGAGTGCACGTTCGTCGACGATACGCTGACGAACGTGGAGGCAGCCGCATCCATCGGGATAAGGCCCTACCTCGCGACCCTGCCTTCAGAGACCGCGAGATTCATCAGGTCTTTGGGGGCGTGCTAGCCACCGCGAGACCCCGTTCTGCGCCCCCCAGGCGGAGGAGGCGAGTCAGGTTAAGAAGGGCCCCTCACACCGGCCAGGCCATGGGGACCCAGGAGGCGAGGGACCTAGCCGACGCGGCGGTCGCGAAGGCACTGAAGGCGGGCGCATCCTACGCGGAAGCCAGGGTGCAGGCCACCTGGGAGAGGGAGTTCGGGCTCAAGAACGGCGAGCCGCAGCCGTCGATATTCGCCGAGGGGTACGGAATTGGCATACGTGTGATCGCCGGAGGAGCGCTCGGGTTCGCCGCCACCAACGACATGCGGAAGGCGGCGGTGGGCGAAGTAGCGGTCAAGGCGGTGAGGCTGGCGAAGGCGTCGGCCGCTTTGCTTCAGCGCCCGGTGGTATTCGACTCCGCCAAGCCCACCACGAAGAGGTGGGCGGCCCCCGAAACCAGGAAGATAGAGAACGCGGACTCGGCCTGGCTGAGGGGCGTGCTCGCAGACATCGACGGGAGGATCGCCAAAGGCAAGGCCGGAGCGAGCATCCCCGGGAGGCTCTTGTACCTTTCAGCTGAGCTGCAGGAGAGATACTACGTCAACAGCGACGGCTCCAGGGTGATAGGCCGGGTCCCGCGCGTCAGCTTCGGTGGCTCTCTGACCGCGATTGAGGGCGGCACCACCGCCCAGAGGTTCATCCAGCAAGGCGAGACAGGGGGGCTGGAGGTCGTCAAGAGAATCAGGCTCGCCGAGAAGGTTGTCGAGGAGGCAGAGGCCATGTTGAAGGTGCTGAAGGCTTCGGCGAGACCTCCGACCGGCGTGGTAGACGTGGTGCTGAGCCCGGAGCTTTCGGGGATCGCAGCACACGAGTCGGTAGGGCACCCGCAGGAGGCTGACAGGGTCCTCGGGAGGGAAGGCGCCCAGGCGGGGGAATCGTATCTGAAAGCGGACAGCCTCGGCAGGAAGATAGGGAGCGACGAGGCGAACGTCAGCGACGACCCCGGGCTGCCGCACTCCAACGGGTACGCCCCCGTGGACGACGAGGGCGTTGCCGCGAAGAAGCGCCACCTCATCAGGGGAGGGACGATCAACGAGTTCCTGCAGAACAGGGCGACGGCTGGACAGTTCGGGGTGAAGAGCAACGGGGCCGCGAGGGCCGTCTCCTTCGACAGGGAGCCGATCATCAGGATGTCCAACACCTTCGTCGAGCCCGGGGACTACACAACAGACGAGATATTCAAGGAGGTGAAGCATGGTGTCTTCTTCAAGACATTCACCGAGTGGAACATAGACGACAAGAGGCTCAACCAGAGGTACGTGGCGCTGGAGGCCTACCTGATAGAGCACGGGGAGCTGAAAGAGCTGGTCAGAGCCCCTGTCCTGGAGATCACGACTCCCAGGCTCTGGGGGAGCGTGAAAGCCAGGAGCAAGCACATGGAATTCGAAGCCGCCACCTGCGGGAAGGGGGACCCGATGCAGGGAGCGCCCGTATGGACCGGCGGACCGGAGACGTTGCTGTCTGGGATAAGGCTGGGGGAGAGGTAGAGATGGACCTGGACGAACTTAATCGCCTCGCGATCCGCAAGGCCGAAGCGCTCAAGGTCGACGACGCGATTGCGCTGAGCGCCAGAGGCACAGACAGCATGATCCGGTTTGCTGACAACTCGGCGACAGTTGTCAATAGGGTCGAGGAAGCAGAGCTGACAGTCTATCTGGCGAAGGAAAAACGGAGGGCCATCGCGTCCACCTCTAACCTCTCCGCGGCAGCGGTGAAGAAGTTCGTGGAGGACCTCTTCAAATCCATGAAGGGGCTTCCGCAGGCCGAATGCGCCCCCCTCCCCGAAAAGGTGACCAAGTATAGCCAGAGCGGCGGCTTCGACAGGAAGCTGGAAGACGTTGAGGAGAAGCTCCCGGAGCTCGCCAAGGTGGCAATTGATTCCTCTCTCGCCGCTGGAGGGAAGAGATCGGCGGGGGTGATAAGCGCGGGGAAGGCGACGGTCGCGATACTGACGTCGTCAGGCACGACCGGCTCCGACTCTAGGACGGCCATCACGCTGAACATCAGGTCCTTCGGCGAGGGCGAAGCCAGCGGCCACGGCCTGTCCTGCGCGTCGACGCTGCGCATGTTCGACCCGGCCGAGGCAGGGAAGAGGGCAGGCGAGGACGCGAATAGGATGCGTCTGGCCTCCGAACCGGACGCGGGGAAGTACGAGGTCCTGCTGAGCCCCACCGTCGCCTCGAACCTGGTCGAGACAGTCGCACGGGCGGCTTCAGCCTTCTCCGTAGACGCGGGGACGTCGTACCTCACGGGGAAGCTCGGGAAGGAAGTCGCATCGACGTCTTTCACCCTCACCGACCACGGGGTGACCGACGGGGGGCTCGGAGGGAGGGCATTCGACGACGAAGGTTCGCCCACAAGGACAACCAGGATCATAGACCAGGGGGTGCTGGGCGGATACCTTCACAACCTCACCACGGCGCTGAAGTGGAAGTCTGAGACCACGGGGAACGCCGGACTGATAGCGCCTCACCCGTGGAACCTGGAGGTGGGAGAGGGCGACTCGAGCTACGAGGAGATGGTGAAGGAGATGAATAACGGGATAATCCTGACGAGCAACTGGTATACCAGGTTCAAAAACTACAGGACGGGAGAGTTCTCCACCGTTCCCAGGGACGGCGCATTCCTCGTGGAGGGCGGAGAGGTCACGAAACCGCTGAAGGGGATGCGAGCAGGGGACGACCTGCAACGGCTGCTCACCTCGGCCAGGCTCTTGTCGAAGAAGCGGGAATGGGTCCAATGGTGGGAGGTAGACACCCCCACCTTGTGCCCCTGGGTCCTCGTCGACGGCGTCAGCATCACGCGAGCGTACGGCTGACCCCGCCCTTCACGCGACCGTCGGAAGGGCTTGGAGAGCCTGGGCCAGCGAGCCCTCGTCGGGTTCGTAGTCCACCAGCCTGTTGGCGAGCTTGTCTTCGTACGCCTTGAGGTCGAGGAGGCCATGGCCGCTGAGGTTGAACAGGATGGTCTTCGACTCGTTCTTCCGTTTGCACTCTAATGCCAGGTCTATGGCTGCCTTGACCGCGTGGTTGGATTCCGGGGCCGGGACTATCCCCTCGGTCTGGGCCATCAGTAACCCGGCGTCCATCACCTCATTCTGCGAATATGCGACGCTTCGCATGTACCCCTTGTCGATGAGCATGCACATCGATGGGGCCTTCCCGTGATACCTGAGCCCGCCTGCGTGGATCGGCGGGCACTGATAGGTGTGTCCGACGGTGTGCATCTTGAGGAGCGGAGTCGTCTCCCCGGCGTCCGCGAAGTCATACCTGTAAGAACCCCGCGTGGTCGACGGGACGGCCTTTGGCTCGGCCGCCACGAAGTCCGCTTCGCTCTTCCCTCGTAACTTTTCCCTCATAAAAGGGTAGGCCAGGCCGGCGTAGTTGCTCCCGCCGCCGATGCATCCGACGATGTAGTCAGGATCCTCGCCGAACTCCTCCATCTGGAGCTTCGCCTCCTGCCCTATCACAGACTGATGAGTCAGTACGTGGTTGAGGACGCTCCCTAGGGCGTACTTCGTGTTTTCGTGGGTCACGCAGTCTTCCACAGCCTCGCTGATGGCTATCCCCAGGCTCCCTGGATGGTGCGGGTCCTTCTCGATGAACTTCTTCCCGGCGTTGGTCCGAGAGCTTGGCGAGGAGTAGACCTCCGCGCCATACACCTCCATCAACGTCCGGCGGTATGGCTTTTGCTCGTAGCTGCTCCTCGTCATGTACACCGTCAGGTCGATGTCAAAGAGGGCTGCCGCGAGGGCAAGGGCGCTCCCCCACTGTCCGGCGCCTGTCTCGGTGGTGAGGCGCTCCGTCCCCTCCTTCATGTGGTAGTACGCCTGCGCTATTGCCGTGTTAGGCTTGTGGCTCCCGGCCGGGTTGAGGTCTTCGCGCTTGAAGAATATCTTGGCCGGAGTCTTAAGCCTCGCCTCCAGGCGGGTGGCCCTGTAGAGCGGGGTGGGCCTGCCGAGCCTGAGGTACGCCTCCCTGACCTCGTCTGGGATGGGGATGTACTCCTGGGTGGAGACCTCCTGCATCACACACTCCTTTGCGAAGAGGCGGAGGAGGGGCTCGGGTGACATGGGGCGCATGGTCCGCGGGTCGAGGGGAGGAGGGAGGGGCTCCGGGAGGTCGTGTTGGATGTTGTAATACTCCGTCGGGATCCTATCAGGCGAAAGGATGGACTTCAGCTGCGTGGCACTCATGCTCAGAGGCCCGCCCCTCATGGTTAAATCGAATCGTGCTCGAAACTGTGCATCGCTTTCCAAGTTCAGTTGGAGCGGAAACCCTCAATAGCGCACGTTTCCGGACACTGTTCGTGTGGCCGAGCATAAGGAGGCAGTTCGAGAGGCAGGTGGTAAGGCCAGACATAGTAAAGGAGATGATAAGATGCGGCATGAGGGTCTCCGAGGATGAGAAGATCTACGTCGGGAAGGTGGAGATCGGATTCACGGCTGTCGCAAGGGCCGTCAAGGTGGACAGGAGGGTGGTGAAGCAGACGGTGCAGCAGATACGGCAGAACCGCTATCTCTTCTCCCTCTTCTCCAAGACTGCCCCCCTGGGGACCAGCCTTGTCGATGTAGTGAACCTGCTAGGCTACACCGCGCTGGTCATACAAGCAGACCCGAAGTCCCCCGGGATCATGGCCGAGGTCGCCGGAATCCTCTCGCGCCACGGTACGGTAGTGAGACAGGCGGTCGCCGAGGACCCGGAGATGGTCCCCGACGCGAAGATGACGCTGGTGGTCGAGGGCCAGCTCAGCGGGCAGGTGATCGAGGAGCTTAACGGCCTGAAGGATATCCGGAGCATCAAGATCCTGAAGTAAGATGCCCCGCAGGTTCGACGTGGCCGTGATGCACGACTACTTCGTGGACAGGTTGGTGCACATCAGGGGGCTAGGGAGGACCATGGCAGAAGTCGCTGAGAAGGCGGCGGCGGGAGGGGGCGGCATCCATGGGACCGTCCAAGAGGAGATAAGGGGAGGGAACGCCGTGAACCTTGCGCACGCGCTCGCCAGGCTCGGGCTCAGGACGCTGCTGATCACCCACTGCGAGCCGGCCCACGAGCACCTTCTCAGGAGCGCGTTCAAGGGGCTGAAGGCGGAGCTCAGGGTGAGGCCCCTGCCGGCGGGGCTGACGGTAGCGTTCGAAGAGAGCGTGAACGTGATGTTGTCAGATGGCAGGGGAGCAGCCGACTTCGGCCCCGACGCCCTCGACGAGGAGGACTGGGCGAGCCTCGAGGGCTCGAGGGTCGTCTGCTCTGTCAACTGGGCGGCTAACAGGCGCGGGACTCAGCTGCTCCAGGGGCTGAGGAGACGCCTGGGACCTGAGAAGACAATCTACATCGACCCCGCCGACTTCAGGGACAGGCTGGACAGGTTCGGGGAGCTCGCCAGGCTCGTCTCGAAGGGGGGGCTCGTAGACTGGGTAAGCATGAACGAGTTCGAGAGCATGGCGGCCGCCACGGCCCTAGGGCTAGAATCCACGGACAGGGCATCGAGATGCCTCACCCTCGCGAGGGAGCTCGGGGTAGTGTTCGACATGCACTGCGTCGACGGCGCGTACACAAGCGAGGGGACGAGGGTGACGGCATGTCCCACGAGGGTGATCCGGACGCGCCGCCTGACGGGTGCGGGGGACGTGTGGGACGCGGCTTCAATTTACGGGAGGCTGAAAGAGATGGACGAGACAGGGCGGCTCAGGTTCGCCAACAGGGCGGCGAAGCTCTATCTGGAGGCGAAAGAACCTGTCCCCCCCACGCTGTCGGAGCTGCAGGCGCCTTAGCCCCTACTTCTCCAACATCCTTGAGAAGGTCCAGGCGACTGTGTTGAGGATTTCGTTGAGCCTCGCCTTATCGCGGTAGTTCTCGACTATCAACTTCGTGATGGCCTCGTTGGCCTCTTCCACGTCGAACTTTAGCCCGGCCCCCTTCGCGAGCTTGCCCCCTCGCACGAGCTCCTCGTCCTTGGCCTTCATCCCGTCGAGAATCTTGCCGAGAAGGAAAGACTTGAACGGCGGGGTGGTCGCCTTCAGGACGACCCCCGAAGGCTCCACGGACACGGCGTCCGAGGTTATCGTCGCAACCGCGATGACCTCTCCCCCCTTGTCGCGCTTCAGCTCCCGGGTCTCGGGGATTTCCTTAGACCCAGCGAGCATCTCGATGGCAGGCTTGAAAGTAGTAGCCCTGAGAGTGGAGTCGACGTACCCCAGCGTCTCCTTTAGCCTCTCAATCTCTTCCTGGAGCTGGGCTATCCTCCCCTCGAGCCACAGCTTGAGCTCGGCGGCCTTCTTCACGTCAGCGTCTGAGGAGGACATCGGATGGAGTCCGGGAGCGTCTCGCTAAAAACGTTGGGCGGCGGCCGAAGCGCTTGGAAGCGCCAGGCTGAAAGTGTCAGGCACCGCTGGAGGCTCGCGCACCAACGGGATTGAACGCCGCAAAGACTTTCGGGAGCACTCTTTAATGGGGTCCGCCACCGGCGGGGAAGCTATGTCTGGTAAGGACGAACCTTTCGCGGAGTCAGCCGAGAGGTTCCGAAGGTTGCTCCAGGAGCAAGCCGATAGGGCGAAGAGGATCGGCGGGAGGGTCGAATGGCTCGACTACGCCAAGCTTGACAGGCTGGTGATTGGGGTCATAGGAGGGGACGGCATAGGCCCAATCATTGCGAGGGAGACGAAGAGGGTTATGGAACGCCTCCTGAAGGATGAGCTGCGTTCCGGGAGGGTGGAGATCAGAGAGATAGGGGGGCTGACCATAGAGAACAGGATCAAGCAGATGAAGCCGCTGCCGGATGAGGTCTTCGAAGAGATCAAAAAATGCCACGTCCTGCTGAAAGGTCCGACGACGACCCCCGAAGAGGGGAGCGGTATGCCCAACATCGAGAGCGCGAACATAGCGATCAGGAAGGCTTTCGACCTCTTCGCCAACGTCAGGCCAGTGAAGGTACCGTCTCAAGGGATCGACTGGGTCTTCTTCAGAGAGAACACGGAGGGGGAGTACGTCCTTGGGAGCAAGGGGTTCATGGCGACCCCCGACCTCGCGGTCGACTTCAAGGTGATCACACGCCCTGGGTCTGAGAGGATAATCAGGCTCGCCTTTGAGCACGCGAAGAAGACAGGGAGGAAGCGGGTGACCGTGGTGACTAAGGCGAACGTGATCAAGACCACCGACGGCCTCTTCTTAGAAGCGGCGAAGAAGGTAGCCGGAGACTTCCCCGGGATCGAGTTGGACAGCTGGTACATCGACGTCTTCACCGCCAAGCTCATAGATGAGAAGAGGAGGCGGGACTTCGAGGTGGTAGTACTCCCTAACCTCTACGGGGACATCGTCACCGACGAGGCGGCGGAGCTGCAGGGAGGAGTCGGCACCGCTGGGAGCGCCAACATAGGGGCGAGGTTCGGCATGTTCGAAGCGATCCATGGGTCCGCCCCGAGAATGGTCACCGAGGGGAGAGGAGGATTCGCTGATCCCCTCAGCCTGATGAGGGCCGCGGTCATGCTCCTCGAGCACGTCGGCATGAGGGAGAAGAGCGTGAAGCTCGCGAGGGCGCTCGACCTCTGCGGCCTGTTCGAGCGTAAGATGAAGGTCACGGGGAGGGCCGACGGGGCGACGGCTGCCCAGTTCGGAGACTACGTGGTCGCGACCCTGTCCGACCCGCGCCTGGACGAGAAGTGGCTGTCATACCAGAGCAGCTGAAAAGCCCGCTCAGCCGTGGATGCGGAAGTCGCGGTGGTTCCTGGGAGAAGTCGCCTCGACTTCTATCCGGTCCACCCTGGCCCTCGCCGGGCCGACCCTCGCCCACTCGACCATCTTCTGTACTTTCCGCTCGTCCCCCTCAAGGAAAGCCTCCACCGAGCCGTCTGGGAGGTTACGGACCCACCCGCGGACCCCGTTGTCTGACGCCATTCGCACCATGCTCGCCCTGAATGAGACGCCGTGGACGAGCCCCCATATCCTGACGCGGACTGCCTTGGCCATGGGCGCCACTACAGCAGCGGGAACAGACCCTTCAGGCCCTCGGCCACGAACGAGACGGCGAGGGCGGCGATCAGCAGCGCAGTTATCCTGGAGAGAGCGACGGTCCCGTTCTGCCCGATGAACTTCCTGACCCACTCGGAGCTCGAAAGGACGAGGTAGGCCACCACAGCGTTGCACCCTACGACGAGCAGGGCCAGGAACGGGCTGTATGGGGGTGAGGATATGATAATCACCGTAGAGATGGCGCCCGGCCCGGCCAGAAGCGGGGTGGCGAGAGGGAAGGCTGCTATGTCTGACGGTGCGAGGCCCCTGGTCCTGTCCTCTTCCCCTCGGAGGTGGTCGACGGCCACTATGAACAGTATGATCCCCCCTCCGACGCGGAAGTCGTTGATGTTTATGCCCAAGATGTCGAAGATCAGCCACCCGAAGAGGGCGAACAGGACGAGGATGGCCGTCGAGATCAACACCGCATGCTCCACTATGGTCTTTCTTGACCCAGCGACCCCCTCGGTAAGCCCGATGAAGATCGGGACGGTCCCCACAGCGTCGATGACGGCGAAGAGGAGGACGAATGCCTCCAGGAAGAGCGCGATGTCGAAGGCGAAGAAGGCCGCGAGTCCGGGCACTGCTTCACGGGCTGCGGCCTGCAAACAAATAAATAATCAGGTGAGCACGTTCTGAGAGGATTTGGGCCAGGTTGAACAGTCGGCCATCGACGAGGCTATGGCTAAGATTATGGACCCCGAGCTCGGGAGACCGATTACCGACCTCAGGCTGATCGACAGGACGACCGTCAGCGGAGGGTCGGTGGAGCTCGAATTCCACCTTACGGCCCCGTTCTGCCCTCCGATGTTCGCACTGAAGATCGCCAGCGACATAAAGGCCGGGCTACTGTCCGTCCCCGGGGTCACCGGCGCCAAGGTCACGCTGCGCGGACACTACCTTGCCGAAGCGGTCAACAAGCAGGTCAACAAGGCCGTCCCGTCACCGGCGTAACTTCGGCGCGGATGCTCCGAATAGCGTATAGAGAGCTGGCTCCGGGCATAGAGACGTGCCTGCGCGGAAGGCGATAGAGATGGGACGGGGGACGATACTGGTGTCGCTCCCCAAGGACTGGGTCAGGAGGAACGGGATTAAGAAGGGGGCAGATCTTTCTGTGGAGGAGCTCTCGCCTGGGAAGCTGATGGTCAGGGCTTACGAGGGGAGAGGCGAGGAGCAAAGACAGATGGTCATCGAGCATACCGGGGAGGATATCGCCCAGGTGGTCAACGACGTCACGGGGGCGTACCTCCTCGGCTATGACCTGATCAAAGTCGCGGGGACGAAGTTGATCTCGCGGGACGAGAGGCAGGCAATCAAAGACGCCATGAAGAGGCTCGTCGGCCTCGAGATCCTCGACGAGGACTCCAGGCGGATCACACTGCAGTTCCTCCTCGAGCCAACGGCCATCACCCCTGAGAAGATCGTCAGGAGAATGTCAGGACTCCTTGACGGCATGCTCAAAGACACGGCGGACGCCCTAGCGAAGGGGGACTCGAGGCTCCTTTCCCTCGTGAGCGAGCGGGACGACGAGGTGGACAGGCTCTACTTCCTCCTAGTCAGGGCGACGAGGGCGGCCGTGGTCAGGGCCGAGGTCGCGGAAAGGTACGGCCTATCGCCGATTGACCTCCTCGACTACAGGGTCCTGGCGACCTTCCTCGAGAGCGCCGGGGACGCGGTCAGCGAGCTCTCTGAGAAGCTCCGCGAAGAGAAGGTCCCGCGACAGCTGGCCAGGGGGTACTTGAAGTGCGTGGCCAGGCTGAAGGTGATGAACGAGCTGGCCACCCAGGGATTCCTGTCGAGGCGGGCCGGGAAGACCAGGACCGTCAACAGCCAGATAGACGCCATGGCGCGTGAAATCACGTCGAGCGTTGCGTCGATATCGAAGGAGGCCCCCGGGGAGAACGCAAACGCGGCGGGGATCCTGGCGTCGTTGGAAAGGGTGAGCAAGCTTCTGGTCGATGTCTCAGACTTGGCTGTGATCACTCAGCAGGTCTCATAGGAGACGTGCCAGCAACGCTTAACTAACGCGGGCGGGCTCGGACCGACTTGCCGAAGTACATCTTCGTCACCGGCGGGGTGATGTCTGGGCTCGGGAAGGGCATCATCACGTCTTCAGTCGCAAAACTATTGCAGCTCTCCGGCGTCAGCGTCGCCTGCTTGAAGATCGACCCCTACCTTAACTTCGACGCAGGGACCATGAACCCTTACACCCACGGCGAGGTCTTCGTCACCGACGACGGGGGCGAGACGGACATGGACATCGGCAACTATGAGAGGTTCCTCAACGTGGACATGTCGAAGTCGAACAACATAACGACAGGGCAGATCTACAAGAAGGTCATCGACGACGAGCGGAAGGGGAGGTTCCTGGGGAAGTCGGTGCAGATCATCCCCCACGTCACGGACGAAATCAAGAGGAGGATAAGGGCCCTGGCGGAAGGAGAGAAGGTCGAAGTCCTGGTGGTAGAGTGCGGGGGGACCGTGGGGGACATAGAGAGCCTTCCCTTCCTCGAGGCGTTCAGGCAGATGAGGATGGAAGACGGGGCGTCGAGGACCCTCTTCCTCCATGTAAGCCTCGCGCCCGAGCTGTCGGTGGTGGGAGAGATGAAGACGAAGCCGACCCAGCACAGCGTCCAAGAGATGAGGAGGATAGGGATACAGCCCGACGTCATGGTGATACGTGGGTCTCGGCCCCTCCCTGCCGAGGCCAAGGAGAAGATAGCTCTCTTCACCAGCGTACCGGCGGAGAGCGTGGTCTCCGACCCCGACGTGGAGTCGATCTACCTTGTCCCACGGCTGCTGGAGAGGGAGGGTGTCCTTCCCCCGATCAGGAGACAGCTCGGGCTAAAAGCCAAAGGATCGATGCGCGCCTGGAACGCAGTCGCCGACAGGTTCGTCAGACACGAGTCCACCGTGAAGGTCGCTATGGTAGGGAAGTACGCCGACCTGGCTGACAGCTACGTCAGCGTGAATCAAGCCCTCGCCCACGCGGGTGCGGTCAACGACACGGACGTAAGGATCTCGTGGATCGAGTCTGAGGACATCGAGAAGGACGAGTCGAATCTACATCAGATAGACGCCTTCGACGGGGTGGTCCTCCCGCAGGGGTTCGGGGGGAGAGGGGTGGAGGGGAAGATAGCCGCGGCGAACAGGGCGAGGGTGGCGCAAATCCCTTTCCTAGGGCTATGCTATGGGTTCCAGCTGGCGACCGTGTCGTTCGCGCGGCACGTCCTTGGGCTGAAGGGGGCGAACAGCACCGAGGTCGACCCGAAGACGCCGCACCCTGTGATCGACCTCCTCCCCGAGCAGCGGAAGGTGTCCGACCTGGGCGGGACCATGAGGCTCGGGGGGCACGACGTGTACATCGAGAGGCCGAGCAGGGCGTTTGAAATCTACCGGTCGGAGAAGATAAGGGAGAGGCACAGGCACAGGTACGAGCTGAACCAGACCTACCTCAAGAAGTTCGAAGAGAAGGGGATGAGGTTCACAGCCTTCAGCGACAGCAGGAGGAGGGCGGAGATCATGGAGCTCGAAGGGCACCCCTTCTACATGGGGACGCAGTACCATCCGGAGTACGTGAGCAGGCCCGAGAGGCCCGAGCCGATCTATGTCGCCTTCGTCGGCGCCTGCGCCAAGAGAGCCCGAGATTCGAAGGCTCCCGAAAGGCGCAGGCAGCTATCCCGCTGAGCAGGCTTCGGCCAGCGTCACTGCCAGCGTTGCGACTTCCTGCGCCCCCGCAGCGAAGAGGTAGAGGTTGGGCTCTATCCCACTCCCTCCCTCGTCCACCACCGCGTCGAACCTCCCCGGCTGGGACAGCAGTCTGTTCCGCAGGGCGTCCACCGTGGGGTCGTCAGACGCACCCCGGGGACGCGCGCCGACTGAAAGGACGCGCAGACCCATCCTCCTCAGCACGGCCGCGACCTTTCCGTCGTATCTCAGATTGATGCAGGCCCTGAAATCCGGGCGGGCCGTCCTGGCGAGGAGGAGGACGTTGGCCATGTGAACCGAGGCCCCTGCCTCGGGCGTGAGCACCGCCTTCGCCCTCCCCCTGACTTTGACGATCCTCCCTGGTATGGCCACGACGTCGGAGGGGCTGGTCGCCTCCCCGGCAGCGCAGGCGACGTTTACCGACACCTCGGGCATCATGTTGACGAAGCTCGGGGATGCTTCAAGGATCCGGACCGCCTCTGAGACCTCTGACACCGCCTGCGCCTTGGCGCCCGCCTGGCCACCCCACGCCCTGACGCAGAAGTCGCAATCGGCGAGGGAAGGATACAGCGCCCTGTGGGCACCGCAGGCCGCGCCGCTGCCGAGGATGCCGGTCCAGATTGCGCTGAGGGCTCCGACGCCGTCTTTCGCCCCCCTGGAGGCGGCTGAGGCGAGGCGGGCCGAGTAGATGTCGGCATCGGCCTTGGAGATCGAGAGCAGAGAGAGGTCGGAGTATGCCTTTGCTGGCGGCGCCGAGAGGTACATGCTTACCGAAGCCTGGCTCGTGCCGAGGGCCAGGGCGATTCTGCTCTGCGAGAGCCCCTCGGCGCGCAGTCGGACCGCGACCAACTGCCGCATTGAAGGAAGGAATAGACGGGACATCAGCTCGTCGGGGGGGTGCAACGTATAATCCACTTATTAGGTAGCTTATAAACAGGCACCGGCACCGGGCTAGTGTTGGCTGAGACCGCTCAGAAAGGCGATGGGGGCTTAGGGACCCGGGCGAGCATCAGGCTCTCCGTGGTGATAGTGTTCTCCGCGCTCATTACGGCCAGCGTCGTGTTCTCGATCCCATTGCCGCCCCCCGTATACGAGATAACATGGTCACCTGCGATCATAATGGCGCTGAGCGTCCTGATCGACGTCCCCACTGCCGCGGCTGCCACCGGGATAGGCGGGTTCATTGGCGAGGCGTACAATGTGGCGTTCAAAGGAGGCGGGTCCCCGATCTATCCGTTCGGGATGATCTGGGCCCGGGTCCCCGAGGTCCTCATCATAGCCTGGGCGAGGAACCGCGGGACGAAGACGCTGGTCGCGGCGATGGTCGGCGCCACGGTCTTTGAGACGCTGGCTTTCTTCTTCCCTGACTGGCTCTTCTACACCTACGGGCTGTTCTCCTACGGGGTCCCTGCTGGGCAGACGCCTCTGGGGTTGGCGTCGTTCGACTTCGCAACGATGGTGGACCTCATCTACATCCCGGTCGCGCTCGCGATAATCAGGGCCGGGGCGCCCGCGTTCCGCAGGCTGGGGTTCACGCAGTACCACGGGTCAGGTCCCCAGAGTTGAGCCACGCCGGGAAGCTCCCGCCAGGAGCAATGCGCGCCGTCTACAGACACCTAGGTGCTCGGTCGATGGATATCATCCAGGGCCCGGCCCGGGGGCTCGACAACGCCGTCCTGAGGCTTGGGGAAGGGAGGGTGATGATAGTCACAGCCGACCCCGTCTCCGTCATCCCGGCGGTCGGCGTGCGCCGCTCGGCCTGGATGAGCGCGCATCTCATCGCCTCGGACTTCACTTCAGCCGGGGTCGATCCCGAGTTCGCCGTCTTCACGTTCAACTTTCCGCCTGCGATGAGCGCGAGGGACAGGGACGGGTACATCGCCGCGCTCGGGGACGAATGCGAGAGGCTGGGGGTCGCGATAGTGGCGGGCCACACCGGGAGCTACCCGGGGGCCGGCTATACTGTGGTCGGAGGAGGGGTCATGTTCGGGGGGGCGCCGGAGGACGGGTACGTCACGCCATCCATGGCGCGCGAGGGGGACGTCGTCCTGATGACCAAGCACGCAGCCATCGAGGCGACCGCTTCGTTGGCGACCTCCTTCCCAGAATTCACAGAGACTGCGGTAGGGGGGAAGGCGGCCAGGTGGGCGCGTTCGTTGCTTTCGAAGTGCTCTACCGTCGCCGACGCCAGGATGGCCCGAGGGGCCGGGCTAAGGACGGCCGTCACATCCATGCACGACGCGACAGAGGGGGGCGTGCTCGGAGCGCTGGACGAGATGTCTGCGGCCGCCAGGAAGGCCTTCGTGGTGGAGGCGGGGAAGATCCCAGTGCCCAGTGAGGTGAGACGCATCTGTTCTGCCTTCGGTATCGACCCGGTCCGCACCATGGGAGAGGGGGCGCTCCTCATCACCTGCAGGCCTGGACTTCAGAAGGAGGTCTATGAGGCATTTAACGGCTCGGGGGTCGACTTGACCGCCATAGGCCGCGTCTACCCCGGGGAGGGCCTCTTGGTCGACGAAGGAGGCAGGAAGGCGGAGCGTTACAGGGAGTCGCCGGACGCCTACTGGTCCGCATACAAGAGGGCCACAGCCCAGAGAATCCGCTGAGCCGGGAAAGCTCAATTACGATGTCTCAGCGAGGGGCGTTCCATGGAACTGAAGCTCCCTCCCCCAGACGCGTTCGCGAAGAGAATCCACGACACGCTGGTCGCCCCCGAAGCTACCGCGGCCGACTTGGAGGTGTTCTGCGCCACGGCAAAGAAGTACAGGTTCGGCGCGGTGGTGGTGCAGGGGTGCTGGGTGAAGCGCGCCAAGGGCTTGGTAGGGGACGACGTGAAGGTCTCTGCGGGGGTCGGGTTCCCGATGGGAGGGGTGACGACCAAGGCGAAGGTGGCGGAGATCATGGAGACAGCCGGGCTCGGCGCTGACATGTTCGACGTCATGCCCAACATCGGGTTTCTCAGGTCGGGGATGGACGAAGAGTTCCGGGATGAGATAGCGGCCATGGTCGACGGGGCTGGGGGGAGGCCGGTGAGGGTGATGCTGGAGTTCACGATACTCGACAGGGAGCAGAAGGTGAGGGCGGCTAGGCTGAGCGAGGAGGCCGGGGTTGCCGGTGTGAAGAACTCGAGCGGGTGGGGGAGGGGCGGCCCTGCGACGGTTGAAGACATAAGGCTCCTGAGGGAGTCGGTCACCTCCAGGGTGCACGTCAAGGCCTCCGGAGGGATCCGGGACCTCGACAACGCGCTCAACCTGGTGGGAGCGGGGGCGGACTTTCTGGGGACGAGGGCAGGTGTGGCGATAATAGACGAGCTCAGGGAGCGGCTCGCCCGGTGAAGCCGATAGTAGTCGTAGGGAGCTATCTCACCGGCGTGATGATGAAGGTCACCCGCCTGCCGACGACCGGCGAGACGGTGGTAGGTTCTGGGTACCAGCGCGTCCCAGGTGGCAAAGGGTCGAACCAGGCGGTGGCGGCAAGGAGGCTGGGAGGCAAGGTGAGCATCATCGCCTGCGTAGGGTCGGACGAGGACGGAGACCGGGCGCTGACAATGTGGCAGAGGGAAGGGGTGGAAGCGGGTCTGGTCAGGCGGACCCCGAAGCATACGGGGGTCGGCTTCGTGATAATCGACAGCGAAGGGGCGAACGCGATAGCGGTTGACCCTGACGCGAGCTGGGACCTCGCCCCCTCTGACATAGACAGGGCGGAGGCCGCCATCGGAAGGGCAGGGGTGATGTTGGTCCAGCTCGAAGTCCCTATGGCGACGGTGGCCGCGGCGAAGCGGAAGGCGAAGGAGCGCGGGCTCACGGTGATCCTCAATCCGGCCCCGGCCGCGGGGGGCGACCTGGACCTCTCCGGTGTGGACGTCCTCACCCCTAACGAAGAGGAGTTCAGAGAGCTCACCGGAGGGGCTGATTTCGAGCAGGGGGCGAGGCGGCTGCTGGCCAGGGGGGCCAAGGCCGTCGTCGTAACCCTCGGGGAGCGCGGAGCCAGGGTGCTGACAGGCGACGACTCATACTCGGTCCCGGCCCCGCGCGTCAAGGTGGTCGACTCAACGGGCGCGGGGGACGCCTTCAACGGGGCGCTGGCGGTGGCGCTCTCAGAAGGGGAGCCGCTGAGGCAGGCCGTGAGGTTCGCGAACTACGCAGGGGCGCTCTGCGCGACCAAGCCCGAGGTAGTGGCAGCTCTCCCCAGGCGGGCAGAGGTAGATGAGTTCCTCAGGACCGATGCGCTGGAGTAGCGGTCATACCCGGCCGCCCCTCAGCATAGTGTAGAGCATGCCGCGGAAGACCCGCTGCGACGCTTCGTAGACCACCGACACGTTAGGCTTCCTTTTCAAGTACCCAAGCTCGTCCACCCATGTAACGCCCCTAGAGACGCCGTCGGCTGCGTCTACCTCGACGTAGCGTTCCCTGGTGTCGGTGGCCACTCCAGGGTTCAGCACTATGGCCATCGTGATGCTGTCTGGGCAGCTGGTCCCGTCCACACCCCTCTCGATCTCCATGAACTTGCGCACTTGCCGGTTCACGGCCAGGTAGAACTCCGACTCCTTGGTCTTCATGCTCCCTATCTCTTGGAGCTCGGGGACGCCGATGAGCCCATGCCTCATGACTATCTCCCAGCCGACCATAGTCACGGGCATCCCTGAGTTCAGGACGATGCTGGCAGCGTCTGGGTCCACCCAGATGTTGAACTCGGCAGCCGGAGTCACGTTCCCCAGGTACTGATTGGCTCCGCCCATGAAGTAGAATTCCTTCACTTTCTTAGCTATGCCAGGGTCTTTCCTGAGGGCGAGTGCTACGTTGGTCATGGGGGCGATCTCGACGAGCGTAATCTCTCCCGGATTCTCGTTGATCGAATCGACTATGGCGTCGACTGCGTGCTTCCGCTCGGGCCTCTGTCTGGCCTTGGGAAAGTGCGAGTCACCCATCCCGTCGCTGCCGTGGATTTCCTCCACAGTCCTCCATTCCTTGAGCAGCGGGTGCCTCGCGCCAGGGTAGACCGGGACCTTCCCGGACTCCCCTGCGACCTCAACCGTGTATAGGGCGTTCTCGACTTCCTGGTCGAAGCTGATGTTGCCGCAGTTGATGGTGATCCCCTCGAGCTTTGCGTCTTTCGCCCTGAGCGCCATCATGATGGCGACGGCGTCGTCCCCCGCCGTGTCAGTGTCCAGTATTATCCGCTTCAAGGCGGACCGACCCCGGCAGCGGTCAGATAAGAAGGATACCAGGTGCGGCGTGGTAATCTCAATAGAGGGGGCCCCGGCCCGGTGGGGGATGTCCACCACCGAGAACGCGGCCAGGGTCATGAAGTCGCTGAAGGACGAGGAGTGGAGGACGCTGGCGGGGGTGGAGCGCGCTTCGACCGGGTACGGGACCCCTGACGTCGGGAGGCTCTCGCGCATGAGCCGCCTCCCCCAGGAGAGGGTGCGTTTCGCCACGGCGGACCTCGAGAAGAAGGGGCTCCTGACGAGGAAGGGCCGTGGGTTCGCCCTCACGAGGGAGGGGGTGGAGGCGATGGCGCTCAAGGACTACGTGAAGAAGGATTTGATCTACGCGCTAGGCGCCATCATCGCGAAAGGGAAGGAGTCGGACGTGTACGAGGCGCTGACAGAGGAGGGGACGGTCTATGCCCTCAAACTCTACAAGATCGGCAGGACCTCGTTCACAAGCGTGAGGAGGAGCAGGCCAAGGGAGGAGGCGGCGTTCAGGAGCTGGATGACGGCCAACTATGACGCGGCGAGGCGCGAGTACCACGCGCTGAGGAAGCTGGAAGGACTCTCGCCTTCGTTCCCCCGGGCGGTGGCTTACAGCAGGAGCACTGTCCTCCTTGAAGAGGTCTCCGGGGTGAGGCTGTCCCAGAGGCCTGTGCTCGAGGACCCTGAGGGAGCCCTCGGCGCAATCCTGGCCCTCATGCGAACAGCGTATGCCCAGGCGAGCCTCGTGAACGCCGACCTGAGCGAATACAACATACTCACCGACGGGGCATCGTTCTGGCTGATCGATTGGCCCCAGGCCGTCGACTCATCCCACCCGAACAGCACTGAGCTGCTCGCGCATGACATCAAGGCCGTCACGACATTCTTCAAGAGGGCATATGGGGTCGCTGCGGACCTGCACAAGTGCTACGAATACGTCAGTGGACGTTCGCTGTCCCTGGGCTGAGATAAAGTCCAGGACCTCGGTCGGGCGCTAGAGCCTGTCTGCTATCCTCACGTAGAGGACGTTGTTTCCCCTTATCACTACTTTACCGTAGTTCGCGATCTTTTTCCCGTTCTCCGACTCCTCGGCGTCGACGAGTATGACGTTCATGTATGGGTCGACGTTTGACATCTTCCCCGCATATTCTATCTCGCTCTTCAGCCGAACAGAGACCTGCTTGTTCAGGGACCTCTGTAAGATGCTCAAGGGGCGCCTTGTCTGCTGAGGAGGTTGGAACGGCTGAGGGCTCACTGCGAACTTCTCATCTGGCCCTCGCTCACAGTTAAAAATACATCGGTGATGAATCGTCCAAGGGGAGAGGACGTCGGGGACCGAGACAGCGGCTGGAGCGAAGGGGCGGGTGGCATCCTTCCCCCGCTACACGTCGGGATCTGTGGGCCTGGACGCCCTGCTGTCAGGCGGATACAGGGCAGGCACCTTGACCGAGGTGTTCGGGAGGAGCAACACCGGCAAGTCGCAGCTGGGGATGCAGGCTGCCTTGTGCGCCGCCTTGAAGGGGGCAAGGGTGCTCTATATCGACAGCGAGGGCGGATTCAGGCCCGAGAGGCTCGAGCAGATCGCCGGAGCAAGAGGGTGGGACTTCGAGGGGGCGCTTGAGAGGATCACGTTCATGAGGTCCGACTCGGCCCCGGAGCAGATGGAGACGGTCAGAGGCATGAATCGGCGGAGGGCTACGGCGGAGTGCAAGCTTGTAGTGGTGGACACGCTCACCCGCAACTTCTCGGTCGAGCTGCCCGGGAAGTCGAACCTCGCAAGCAGGCAGGGGGCCCTTGACATCCATCTGAGCGAGATGGCAAGGGACGCGTACATCCATTCCAGGGCGTACGTGCTGACGAACAGGGTGACCTTCGGTACCGCTGGAGACGTAGGGATAGGTGGCGGGACAGTGGAGCAGCTGGTTCATATGACCGTGAAGCTCGAGCGCCAGGGGCAGGCGGTGTCTGCGACCTCGTTCCCTTCCTGTGAGAGGGCTGCCTTGCAGATTGGGGCTGCGGGCGTCATCTGAGTCGAGTCAGACATCGTCCATCGCAGCTCGTGTGGTGGACGTCTTCTCGAAGGAAAGTCTGCAGAGGGAGGTCCCGGAGCGACGCGCCATAGAAAGGCCCCGGCCTCGCATTGGGCCCGAGTCAGCGCTGAGGCTAGGACGGTTAAATATCCAAGATACAGGTCGTACAGACGCGGTGGTCGTGCAAGCCAACATCGCGACGATACTCGACTCACTCTTGAAGTCCGACCTTGACGAAGCGAAACGCAGGATACAGGCGCTCCTCCCCACAGCGACGTCCGAGAAGGAGAGAGGGAGCTTGATGGCGGCGGCGGGGATACTAGCGAGCATTACGAAGGGGAAAGACGGCACGCTGCAGACCTGGGACAGCGCCAAGGTGGAGAGGGCGGCGAAGTCGATAACGTCGAACCAGATGGCAGACGACTTCGACAGAGGCTATGCAGACACGCTGTTGAGCTACTCTAAGCTCAGAGCGGATACCCAGCGAACTGAAGGGTGAAGGCCAGCATCCAGGTGAAGAGGAAGACCATCACGAAGCCACCCACCCCGGTCGTGTAGATCTTTCCCTGCTGCTCCCTCGGCATCCCGCGGTACCACCCATAGAGGGCGAGGTAGTAAGAAACGAGGTAGACCCCTATCCCTATGCTGACCCCGAAGGACCAGTCGAAACCGTAGGCCTGGTCGAGGAGCTGGGTGCCGAACCCTGCGACCGCCGCCAGCCCTATCCTCGTCCAGTATAGCTTATCAAACGCCGCGGCTGGCTGAGGCTTCGTGGCCGAACTATCCGGCTTCGAAGTCTTGGTGCTCGCCAAAGAAATCGATTTGGCGTTGCGCGGAACCTACGTTAATAACATTTACAGGAGAGGAAGCGCGCAACTGTTCCGTTTCAGGAGGCCGCAGGGAGAGGATGTCTGGCTGGTGGCATCCCCCAAGAAGGGGGCCTGGATATCGAACAGGGTCGAGGAAAGGGACGAAACCACCGAATTCACTTCGCGGCTCAGAGGGGAGCTCGAGAGGGCGAGGTTCTCAGGCGCATCCCAACTGGACCTCGATAGGGTCTTCCAGATAGACTTTGATGGGAAAGAGAGTCGGAGGGTGCTGATAGAGCTCATGCCGCCGGGGAACTTAGTGGTCCTCGGCCCAGATGGGGCGGTCAGGCTCGCGCAGAGCGAAGTGCGCGCGGGCAGCCGGCGGGTCGTCAGGGGGGAGCGATATTCCCCTCCGGGCCAGAGCAGGCTCAGCCCGCTCGATGTCGGGGCCGAAGCTGTCGAAGCGATGCTCAGGGCGGAGACGACCCTGGGGAAGGCGGTCGGGAGACACATCGCCCTGCCCAGGAAGTACGTCGCCGAGGCCCTGAAGAGAGTAGGAGCTTCAGAGGGTACGCCGTCTTCGAGCTTCGTCGGCAGAGGAGGGGAGATAGCGAAGGCTGTCGCGGACATGGTAACAGACGCGAGGACGAATCCAAGGCCGTGCATCTGCGAGACGCAGGCGGGGGACGAGGTCTTCACGTTCCCGCCCAGCGGGCTCAAGGTGAAAGAAGAAGCGGGGACGGTCTCCGAGCTCTGCGACCGCCTCTTCCTTGGAGACGCTCTGGCAGAGGCAGAACCTCCCAGCGCCGAGGAGGCAAAGCGGAAGGAGTTGATAGCGACGGCGGAGAGGCTCAGGGAGGAGTCGAAGTCGTTGATGACGAAGGCTGCGGGGGCAAGGGGGGCGGCCGCGGAGGCGAGGGCGGCCCCGCTCGACACGGCGTTGAAGGTCATGCGAGAGGCGGGGGTCAGACCGCTCAGGGACCCTGTCTCCCCAGCAGCGGCATCGTCAGCGCTCTACGACTGGGCCAAGGAGCTCGAGGCGAAGTCATCGCAGAGCCTTGAGGCCGCCGCGAAGCTGGAAAAGAGGGCGTCCAAGGTCCCCTCCAGGGCTGCGCCGCGAGCCCAGGCCCTGTCGAGGAGGAGGGGCGAGTGGTACGAAAGGTTCAGGTGGTTCGTCACGGTCGAGGGGAAGCTGGCGGTAGGCGGGCGTGACGCACAGACAAACTCCGTCCTCCTCGGGAGGCACCTCGACCCTAAAGACACAGTCTACCACGCCGACCTCTTCGGTTCACCGTTCTTCGTCCTCAAGGAGGGGGCAGCCCAGACCGAGGAGGAGTCCAGGCAGGTCGCTCAGGCTACGGTCGCCTTCAGCAGCGCCTGGAAGACGGGGCTCGGGGCCGCCGACGCGTATTGGGTGACGCCTGACCAGGTAAGTTCCGCCGCCCCGAGCGGAGAGTACCTGCCGCGCGGGAGCTTCGTCATCCGAGGGAGGAAGAACTTCGTCGCGAATGTGCTAGTGGAGGTGGCGGTCGGTATGGACCAGAAAGGCCGGGTGATGGCCGGCCCTGAGGAAGCTGTCAAGAAGAGGTGCGCGCGCTACGTCGTCCTGAGGCCCCACAACGAGAAAGCCTCCGAGACAGCCAAGCGCGTCCTCAGTGACCTTGGGTCAGACCCGAGGCGGCCGACCCTCGACGAGGTGCAGAGGGCCCTCCCGGCTGGGGGCGGCAAAGTAATCACTCGGGCCGAAGTTCGCCGCTAAATGCACTCGGCGACTATCTCGGCGACGTCGCGGACATCCATCCCCGAGTTCGTCACCTTGGTGGCGTCGTCGAACATGGAGAGGCAGAACGGACACTCCGTGGCGATGGTCTTGGCGCCTGTCCTGGCGGCCTCCTCCGCCCTGATCCCTGCTATGGACCTCCGGTGGGGGACATTGAACCAGTAGTTCGACCCCCCCGCACCGCAACAGAAGGTCTTCTCCTTCCTCCTCCCCATCTCCCTCAGGTCGTGGACGGACGCCGCGAGCGCCTCCCTGGGTTGGTCGAAGACGCTGTTGTACCGCGAGGCGTAACAGGCGTCATGGAGTGTCACGGAGATGTTCTGCACCTTCTCTCTGGGGACCGACACCTTCCCGTCCCTGATTAGGTCTGAAATCAGCTGGGTGTGGTACACCACGTCGAACTTCGCTCCGAACTGGGGGTACTCGTTCTTCAAAGCGTTGAAGCAATGAGGGCAGGTGGCGATTATCTTCTTCACGCCATAGGAGTTGAGCTTCTCTATGTTCTGGAGCGCAAGCTCCTGGTACCGCCCTTCCTCCCCCAGCCTCCGAGCGGGGTCCCCCACGCACATCTCTTCTCCGCCCAGTATCGCGAACGAGACGCCGGCGCTCTTCAGTATCTTCGCCAAGGCCTTCGCTATGCGCTGGGCCCGCTGGTCGAAGGAGGAGACGCAACCCACCCAATAGAGGTACTCCGCCTTCGGGTTGGCCGCCAAGGTGTCGATGCCCAGCCCTTCGGCCCAGCCTGCCCTGGTCGAGTTCTTGAACCCGTACGGGTTCTGGCTCTGGGCTAGGTTAGCCAGCATCCCTGACTTCTCCTTGTCTAGCTTCCCCTTCGAGACGAGCTCCCTTCGGAGGTCGTAGATGACGTCAAGGTGCTTCACCCCTACCGGGCAGCTGGCGACGCAAGCCCCGCAGGAGGTGCAAGACCAGAGCTCGTCCTCGGCGACAGAAGTGAAGGGGTCAGATTCGCGTCCGGCACGGGAAAGGAGGCTGACCTTCCTAACGAGGACGCGGGGGGACAGAGGGCGGCCTGCCGCTGTCGCCGGACAGGCGGCCTCACAGGCGCCGATCTCCACGCAGGAATCGAAGGACAGAGACTGGTCCGCGGTGAAGTCTGAAACTTTGCCGACGCCCACCTTGATCGCCTCAGGGTCTGTCTTCCCCGCCATGACGTCGGCCAAGTTGAACGGCGTCCTTAGTGACGCCAGGGGCCTGTCGAACTTGGCGAAGAGGTTGATGCTTGGCCTGGCGTAGTAGCCTGCGACCAAGGAGTTCCTCGCTGCGTCGAGGAGGAGGTCCGCCCAGCCGAGGGCCGGGAACCAGAGGAGGACCAGCTCCGAGGTGGTGAGGGCGATGGCAGCCATTAGCACTATCTGAAGTGTCTTGGAGGCGGACGCGAACCCTTCAGTTACATGCACCTCTCTCCCTACCCGCCTGCTCTGGAAGTACCTCTGGACCCGCCAACCGAAGGCGACCGCCAACCCGGCTGCGAGGGGGACGGACGCTACCCTGAAGGCGGCTAGGAGGAGAGGAGCCATACCCATGGCGGGCGCCAGGACCGCGTCAGCAATCGTGAGCCCTACCCCGAGGGCTATGGAGAGGTGCATGAGAAAGACCGGGTCCCCTGTCTTCAGTCGGCGCGCTTCGTCCCTACCCAGCCCCCAGATGCGCGCTGGGCCGAGGCTGACCGACCACCTGCGAGAGAAGTAGACGACGGCGAAAGCGACGGCAGCCACGCTGGCGAAGGATATCGCGTAGGCGGCCAGGTAACCGACGTCGAGCCCAGCCATATGCAGCGCCGACGCCCCTCTGTTTATAGGCTGTTCGAGACGCCGGTCAACGCCTGGCCGAGAGGGCTCGCCTGAGGGCGGGGACCACCTGGTAAAGGTCCCCTACTATGCAGTAATCAGAAGCTTGGAAGATCGGCGCGTCCTTGTCCGTGTTAATGGATGCGACTATCTTCGAGTCCTTCATCCCGGCGACGTGCTGCAGTTGGCCCGAGATCCCGATGGCTAGATAGAGGTCGGGCTTGACGGTGACCCCCGTCAGCCCGATGTGGTGCTCTTCTGGGAGCCATCCGAGGTCGGCGGAGAGGGGACGCGAGCATCCGAGGGCCCCGTGCATCGTCACAGCCAGGTCCTCCAGCATGGAAAGGTCCTCCCTCTTCTTCACGCCCCTGCCGGCCGACACGATGACCTTCGCGGACCTCAGGTCGACCCCTCCCGCGGCCTTCTTCTCGCGCCCGACAACCTTCGACCGGTCTGAGACCTGGCCCACCTCCACCTCCTGGGTCCGCTCAGGGAGGGCCTCCGCTCTGGGATAGGCGCCTGTCTTCACGGTGACCACTGCCGGAAACTGGCACCGTGTCTTCGCCACGACCTTACCCGCGTAGACGTTCCTCTCCCCCGTCACCCCCTGCCCGTCGGAAGCGAGCTTCACCACCTCCGCCATGCACCCGACGCCAAGCTTGGCCGCCAGCCTCGATGCCGCTTCCCTCCCGTCCCTCGTCGCCCCAAGCAGGACCGCGACGGGGGAGAGATCCTTCGCTGCCCGGGCTAGGGCTTCGGCCGCGACGGCCGGCGAGACGTCCGGACCTGAGGGACCCTTGAGAAGGAGCCTCACCCCCGAGCCCCTGATCCCCTGGCGAGGGGACCCGATGTCCACGACGCGGACCTCCGCCGACGCGCCCCTTGCAACATCCTGGGCAGCGCTAGCCACCTCGGCGGAAACGCCCTCCGACTCGGAGTAGACCCAGACATCCCCGCTCACTTCAAGACGCCCTCCCTCGAAAGCGCATCCAGTAGCTTGGCGGCGGCCTCGTCGGGCCCCCCTTCTATCATTACGTGCTTCCTCGTCGACGGCTGGGACGACATCGAGACCACCTCGACCCCGCTGATGGTCCCGGGAGGAGCGATCTCGCCGCCGTTGAGCTCCTCGATGGGCTTCTTTGATGCCTGCATTATCTGGACGAGCGTCGGGTAGCGCGGTTCGTTGATCTCGCTCACCACGGACACCGCGAAGGGGACGGATGTCTCGACGGCCTCGACGCTGTCCTCGAGGGAGCGCTCCACCCTCGCCGACCCACCGGTCACCTCTATCTTCCTGGCGTAGCCGACATAGGCCACCCCTAGGAGCTCCCCCAGCATCGGGGGGACTTGGCCGGTGTAGGTGTCAGACGAACCTTCCGAGCATATGACCACGTCATAGGGCCCGGACCTCCTGATCGCCGCGGCGAGCATGCTAGCGGTGCGCAGCGCGTCTATGACCAACGGGTCGGCGGCGACAAACACACCCCTGTCGGCACCCATGGCGAGGGCCTCTTTCAGGGTCTTCTTCGATTCAGCAGCGCCCACCACGAAGACAACGACCTCCCCCTGGTGGGCGGATTTCAGCCTGAGCCCTTCCTCTACCGCATTCTTGTCGAAAGTGCTCATCTTCCCGGCGGCCCCCGCAAGGACTGGCCTCCCCTCTGTGTCGAGCCTGAGCTCTGCCTCGTCAACGGCGTGTTTGACGCAAACCGCTATCTTCATTGTGACCTTGCCAGCTCCCGCCTGGTTATCAGCATGCGGAGCACCTCGGAAGTCCCCTCGCCGATCGTGAGGAGCCGGGCGTCCCTCCAGTGCCTATGGAGGTCGTCGGTGGTGTATCCGTACCCTCCGTGGATCTGGATGGCTTCGTCGCACGCCCTCAGAGACATCTCCGTGGCGTACACTTTAGCCTGCGAAGCCTCTGATGCGTAGTCACCCCCCATCTCCTTGATCCTCGACGCGTACAGGTAGAGGAGCCGGCCCGCGCTGATCCCTATCTTGGTGTCTGCCAGCTTCGCCCTCACCAGCTGGAAGTCTGCTATGGCCTTGCCGAACGCGCGCCTCTTCCGGGCGTAGGCAAGCGCCTCCCCATAGGCGAGCTGGGCGATGCCGACGTTGAGCGCCGCGACGACTATCCTCGCCCCGTGAAGGATCTCCTTCGCGTAGTCCGCCCCCTTTCCCTCCTCACCGATGAGGTTATCCTCGGGGATCCGGCAGTCGGAGAAGATCACCTCACGCGTCTTCGAGCCCCTCATCCCGAGCTTCTTCAGCTCGGCGCCGAACTTCAGCCCCGCCCTAGGCGACTCCACCATGAAGCATGAGGGACCCCTCGAGGTCTTCGCGAAGACGAGGTAGACATCCGCCTCCCCGGCGTTGGTGATGAACATCTTAGAGCCGTTGATCGTGTACTCCCCCGCGCGCTTCTCCGCTGTCGTGGCCATGTTCCCCGCGTCGGAGCCTGACGCAGGCTCTGTGAGCGCGAACGACGCCAGCTTCCTTCCTGAGATTATACCCCGCAAGTGGAGCTGGCGCTGCGACTCGGTCCCAAACCTAAGAACACCCTCCGCCACGGCGTTGTGTATCTCAATGCTGAGGGCCATAGAAGCGTCGGCGGTGCCGAGGAGCTCCACGGCGGTAGCATAGACCGAGAAGGGCAACCCGAGCCCCCCGTACTCGGCGGGGAACGGGATCAGGCTCATCCCCTGCTTGAGGAGAGCGGACCTTGGCCCGGCCATAGCCGCCTCTCCGGTGTCCAGCTTCGGGGAGAGCGGGAGTATCTCCTTCTCCATGTATAATCCGAGGGAGGAGAGGACATCGGAGTATTCCTGGTGCTTGGCCGGGTGGAGCATCTGCATGAGCAGCTTGTGTTCGGCGGTGTATATCGTCAAAGCGAGACGCTTTGCGTTCCCGGCTCCTCCAGAGATTTAATCGTTCTCACTAACGAGAATTCCTAAAAGAGCTCAGCCCAGGCGGCGGGCTATGGACCTGGCGGGCCGCCTCGCAGACTACGTGACCTCGACTAAGTTCGGGAACATCGACCCAAGGACAGTCAAGGAGATGAAGGCCAGGGTGGTCGACGCCATAGGGTGTGCCATAGGGGCGTTCGGCGAAAGACCCATCGAGATGGCCAGGAGCGCGGTCTTAGGCCTGAGGAGCGGTGGCCCGTCGAGCGTCATCGGGACAGGCAAGCGGACCTCCCCCGACCTTGCCACCTTCGTGAACGGGTTCATGCTGCGGTACTTTGACTACAACGACACCTACCTCTCGAGGGAGCCTGCCCACCCAAGCGACAACATCGCGCCATGCCTCGCGGTGGCAGAGTCCGAGGGCGCTACGGGGAAGGAGCTCGTCTCGGCGGCGGTGGCAGCCTACGAGGTCCAGTGCAGGCTCTGCGACGCCGCCGACATAAGGCACCGGGGATGGGACCACGTCAACTACGGGCTGGTGTCGTCATCACTCGCCGCGGCGAAGCTGATGGGCCTGGACGCGAAGAAGGCGGAGCAGGCGGTCAACATCGCGGTGAGCGGGCACATAGCCATGCGCCAGGTAAGGGCGGGAGAGCTGTCGATGTGGAAGGGCGCGTCCTTCGCCAACGCCGCGAGGAACGGGGTCTTCGCGGCCGCCCTGGCCAAAGACGGAGTGACCGGGCCCTCGCCGGTCTTTGAAGGAGAGATGGGCTTCTTCAGGCAGGTGTCGGGCCCCTTCGACCTCGACGTCAGCGGGTTCGGCGGGCGGGGAGGGAGATACAAGGTCCCCGAGACGTACGTGAAGTACTGGCCCGCCGAATATCATGCGCAATCGGCGATCTGGGCCGCGCTGGCCGTAAGGGGGGACCTGAAGGGCCCGGGTGAAGCGAAGTCAGTCCTGGTCGAGACCCACGAGGCAGGGTACACGATTTTGGGCAAAGACCCGGAGAAGTGGCATCCGGGGACCAAAGAGACCGCGGACCACAGCCTACCATACATAGTTGGCATGGCGCTCCTGGAGGGGAAGATAGACAATGAGACGTATTCGGAGCGAAACCTCAGATCAGCCCGGGTCCTCCGCTTCCTGAGAAAAGTGGAAGTGAAGGAGGACCCCACGCTGACGGCCATGTACCCCGCCCAGGGGATGGCAAACAGGGTGACAGTCGTCACGAAGTCAGGCGCGGTCTTTTCCAAGGAGGTGGACGTCCCAAGGGGTCACCCCCTGGACCCTATGGGGAGGGAAGAGCTGGAGCAGAAGTTCAGGGCCCTCACCGAGGGGAAGCTCTCCTCAGAGAGGCGGAGGGAGCTCCTCGACCTCCTGTGGAACTTGGAAGAGGTCGATGACCTGAGAGAGGTTTTCAAGTTGATGAAAGTCATGGCCTAAACCCCGGCTGTCTCACCTATATCATCGCCTGTCGCCCCCCTTGATATGGAGTCTGAGGAGCTCCTCAGGAAGGCGTTCGGCCTGAACTCCTACGAGTCGAAGCTGTACGTCACCCTCCTAGGCCGCGGGATGAAGGCAGGGGAGGCGGCCCAGGCGTCGGGGGTCCCGCAGTCGCGGACTTACGACACCCTCCGTTCCCTCGAGCAGAAGGGTTTCGTGATGGAGTCGGACGGCGTCTACAAGTCCGCGACCCCCTCGGCGGCCCTTGGTTCGAGGTTGGCCAAATTCGTCTCCGACTTCGAAGCAGGGCTCGAAGGGCGGCAAGCGGCGATGCGGAAGATAGTCAGGGAGCTGGAGCCTCTCGCGCGGCCGGTAGATGGGGAGCAGGAGCCCGTGATGCTGAAGGGACTCGACAGCATAACAGCGGCGTTCCTGGAAGTCCTGCGACGTTCCGACGAGGCGTTCCTCCTCGTCAGGAAGGGGCTGGCGGCCAAGGCAGCCTTCCTAGGAGTATTGGGGCAGGCGAGCAGGAGGCCGAAGCAAGTGAAACTGCTGGTCCCGGCGAACCAGAGGCTCTCCCGGGCCGAGCTTCGGGAGGCCGGAGAGAAGGGGCTGGAGGTCCGCCGCTCTGACGGCGTGCTGCTCGACATGATGGCAGGGGATAGGGGCGGGGTCATAATCGGGGTGCCGGCGAGGGGGAGGGACGAGTCATTCGCGGCCGTTGCCATTTGGGTGAGGAGCCCCTCGTTCGCCCAGTCGGTGATGGAGTCGCTCGACCAACAGTGGAGGGCAGCCAGGCCTCTCCGGGGCAACCTCTAATTACCACCTTATAGTAGTAATCGTGTGAAGCTCGCCGTGGGTTTCAACCCGGTGCTCAGCGTGCAGGCCGCGGTGGCTCAGGCGTCGCGCGCAGAATCCCTCGGCTACGACTCGGTCTGGGTTCACGAGAGCCTGTACCAGAGGGACGTGGTCACGTACATGTCGGCGATGGCGTCCGGGACCAGGAGGATTGGGCTCGGCTCCGGCGTGATCAACACGTTCACCCGCCACCCTGTCACCGCCGCGACGACGTTCGCCACGCTTTCCGAGCTGTCAGGCGGGAGGGTGACCCTGGGGCTCGGGCTCGGGAGCTTCCCCACCATCCCGCTCATCGGGCATCGGATATTCCCCGTCGGAGAGACCAAGCCTATCCGCAGGATAAGGGAGTACGTCGAGGTGGTCAGGTCAGTCTGGGAAGGGGGGGAAGTCGACTTCGACGGCGACTTCTTCCAAGTACACGGCCTGACCCTCGGCTTCAAGGTCGACCGGAGGGTTCCGATCTTCATCGCCTCCCTTTCGCCGAAGACCCAGGAGTTCGCGGCCACCGTCGCGGACGGCGTGATACTCTCACCTGCGCTTAGCACGGTCCTGGCGACGGGGGAGATGGTGGAAAAGGTCAGGCGAGGGGAAGCGAAGAGAGGCCACGCTGTGGAGAGGGCTTCATACATGCTCACCTCGGTCGATAGGGACCCGGTCATGGCGGCGAAGGCCGTGAAGGACTATTACTTCTTCGTCTATCAACTGGCCGAGGTTGTCAAGCCCGAGTCACTCGCGCCCTACGGAGTGGGTGAGGAGGACCTCCGGCCGATGAGGGAGGCGTGGAGGAGAGGGGACGAGGTGGGGGCGAGGAGGCTGATCCCCGAAGCTGCGATCGAAGCGCTCACGGTCACGGGGACCCCCGACCACGCGCTCGCCAGGGTGGGCGAGTACATGAAGGCGGGGGTCACGCTCCCAATCCTAATGCCGATAGGGGACGTAGGCTTGGCTTTGAGCGAGCTCGCGCCAGGCGGCTAGAACACCGGCAAGTAGATTGACAGGACTAGAGACACCATATACAACACGGCGAACTGCAACGCCAGCGCCGCTGTCTTAGGGTCGGCGTCGTCCGGGACAGGTCCCCTGAACATCTTCCAAAGCGGCACGGCCCCCGGGAGCGTGAGCAGGACCAGGAGCGACCAAGCGCTGACAAACCCCGACAGGACTTCCCCTAAGACGATGATGTAAGCGAGGGCGAGAAGCCACCCGTAGACCCTGGAAGCCGTCCTCTCTCCCAGCCTGACGGCGATAGTCCTCGTGTTGACAGAGCCGTCGTAGCTTATGTCCCTTATGTTGTTCGCGAGCAGGACCAGGGCTACGAAGAGGCCGACGGGGATCGCCCCGACCATCGGAACCCAGGAGAGCGCCCGCGTCTGCACGACGTATGCGCCCAGGGGGATTAGGAGCCCCCACATCACGAACACAGTGACTTCGCCGGCTCCCCTGGCCTTCAGGACGACAGGGTCGGATGTGTAGAGGACGCTCCCCAGCACCCCCGCGCCCGTGATGATCAGGATTGCAGGCCCGGACACCAACGCAAGGTAAGCGGCAGCTGCGAGGGTGACAGCGTAGAGGGCCAGTGAGAAGTCGAGTATGGTCGAGAGCGGGACCTCCCCTTCGGCTCCTGGGTGCAGCCTGTACCTCGTCGTAGGCGCGCCCTCCTTGTCTACTCCGTGCTTCACGTCGAAGTAGTCGTTGAGGATGTTGGTAGCCGCGTGGAAGGCGACCATCCCCCCGAGCGTGAGGAAGTAGAGCAGGAGGTCGGCCTTCCCTTCGAGCGCGGCGAGGAGGGTGCCGAGCGTGACAGAGGAGAACGTCATAGTGAAGGACCATGGCCTGGCTGAAAGGAATGCTGTCCTGACGCTGAGGCCTCGGGGGTGGCCAACGGCCCTCGTGCTGAACATGCTATTATTACCACACGTCGGTGGTAATATTAAGATTGGTAGAACCCCTCCGCGATGTAAGGTAACTGGCGGCGCATGAGGCCGTGCGATGGGGATTTAACACAGTCAGCCCCGGCGGCGCAGGTTGAGGAAGAGCAGGAGGGTCGCGCTTGGCCTGACGATCGTGGCGGTCGGGATGGCCCCCCTCTTCGTCCTCCCTGGGAGGGACTTCGCCCTGTCTACGTTCGTGGCCACGGGGTGCATGGGAGCGGTGGCCGTCGCCTCGGGAGGGTACCGCAAGCTCTACTCCCCCCGCGCCTGGACCCTGGCTCTGGGGGTGACCTCTGCCGCCGGGCTCTACGCGCTGTTCTATGCAGGGAACCTGGCTATCGCGGCGTTCCATCCTCTTGGAGTCGGAGCCCAGGCGGAGACGTCGATCTACGCGCTGATAGCTTCCTCTGGGAACCCGGTCCCTCTCCAAGTCCTCGTGCTAGCCTGCGACTCGCTCGGCTTCGAGTCGTACTTCAGAGGGACTCTGCAGGCGCACGCCTCGCCGAGGCTCGGGGGGGCGGCCCCCTTCGCCGTGGCGGCGGTGGACGCACTGATACACGCCGCGAGCCTCAATATCCTCTGGGTGGTCGCGACCTTCTTAGCCGACTCTGTCTGGGGGCTCACCTACTATCGGACGGGTGACCTGAGCTCGAGCGTGCTCAGCCACTTCGTGTGGGACATCGCTATATTCATGGTCGCGCCGATAAGGTGAGCTACGAAGGAGACGCCGCCTGCCTCCGCTCGCTTATAACGACCGGAAGGCGCGGGGGCGTGAAGCCAATGCGCGAGGGAAGGCTGCTCTGGGAACCCGACCCGGGCCTCGTCAGGCGGACGGCCATGTCGGCGTACATGAAATGGCTGGAAAAGAGGGGGTCCAGCTTCGAAGGGTACGACGAGCTCTGGCGATGGTCCGTGGACGACCTGGAAGGGTTCTGGGGGTCCATCTGGAAGTACTTTGACGTCGCAGGCGCGGACTATCCGGTGCTCGCAGAGCGCAAGATGCCGGGGGCGAAGTGGTTCGATGGGGCAGAGCTCAACTTCGCAGAGCGAGTGTTCGCGAAGGGGAGGGATGGGCCGGCGCTCATCTGCAGAGGGGAGAGGGCGCAGGGGAAAGTAGTTGCCTGGCAGGAGCTCGAGCGGAAGACGGCGGCCCTCGCCAGAACCCTGAGGGATTCAGGTGTGGGGCGAGGAGACAGGGTTGCGGGATACCTTCCGAACGGGCCCGAAGCGATAGTAGGTGTCCTGGCCGCCGCGAGCGTCGGAGCCATCTGGTCTGGGAGCCCTCCAGAGTTCGGGACCCAATCAGTTGTAGACAGGTTCGGGCAGATAGGACCTAAGGTTCTGATTGCCACCGACGGCTACAGCTACGGCGGGAAGTGGACCGACAGAGCGGACGATGTCTCCTCCATCGTGAAGTCCATCCCAAGCATAAAGAAGGTCATCTCCGTGTCTGGGGGAAGCAAGGGGAGAGGATTAGCTGGCTCAGATGCTTGGGAGGAGGCGACGGGAGGCAAGGAGAAGCTCGACCACGAGTTCGTCCCCTTCGAGCACCCGCTGTGGATCCTGTACTCGTCTGGGACCACCGGGCTCCCGAAGCCGATAGTGCACTCGCATGGTGGGATACTAGTCGAGCTCCTGAAGTCCCTCGCCCTGCACAACGACATAAGGGAGGGGGACCGCTTCTTCTGGTACACCACGACAGGGTGGATGATGTGGAACTACCTCTTGGGGGGGCTCCTGCACGGAGCCACCCTCGTCCTATACAACGGCCACCCCGCCTGGCCTCGCCCTGATTCTCTGTGGTCCTTGATGGAAGAGACAGAGACGACGTATATGGGGACAAGCGCGGCCTACATCTCCGCCTGCATGAAAGCGCGGGTCGAACCGCGAGGTTCGTTCAGCCTGAGCACTTTGAGGGGGATAGGCTCGACCGGGTCGCCCCTCTCGACTGACGGATTCGAATGGGTGTACGCGAAGGTCAAGGATGGCGTCTGGCTCGAGTCACTGAGCGGAGGGACAGATGTCTGCACGGCATTCGTCACAGGGTCGCCGACGCTCCCTGTGTACTCGGGGGAGCTTCAGTGCAGGGCGCTGGGGGCGAGCGTCCAGGCGTTCGACGAGAACGGCAGCGCAGTCGTCGGCAAGGTCGGAGAGCTGGTCATCACAGAGCCCATGCCCAGCATGCCCGTGTTCTTCTGGGGGGACGAGGATGGGAGCAGATACAGGGAGAGCTACTTCGACATGTTCCCCGGGGTCTGGAGGCATGGAGACTGGATAAAAGTGACCAGCAGAGGGACGTGCGTAATCTACGGCCGTTCAGACGCCACGATAAAGAGGCAAGGAGTGAGGATAGGCACGAGTGAAATCTACAGGGCAGTCGAGAAGGTCCCCGAAGTCTCCGACTCCATGGCGGTCGACGTGGTTTCGAAGGAAGGGGGCGAGGAGATGGTCCTCTTCGTTTCGCTCAACGAGGGGGCGTCGCTGGACGAAGAGCTTGCCGCCAAGATCAAGGCCCAAATCAGGGCCGACCTCTCTTCGCGGTACCTCCCAGACAGGCTCGTCGCGGTCCCAGCCATTCCTCGGACGTTGAACGGGAAGAAGCTCGAAGTGCCGGTGAAGAGGATCCTCGCCGGGGCGGACCCGGAGAAGGTCCTGAATAAGGGATCCCTGGCAGACCCCGCATCGGTGGAACACTTCGTGAAGATCGCGAAGGGGCTCATCGCCGGCGGCCGGGGGGATTTGGAAGCGAATTAATACAGGCACTCAGGCGGGAAAAGCTGTGCCAGGACAAAGGAAGGTATACATGATCTCCGGCGGGGTGACGAAGTTCGCGAAGGCCCACCCCGACATGGACTTCCGCATGATGGTCAAGCGTGCATTCGACTACGCCATGAAAGACGTCCCTGACCTACGGACGTCTGACATTGAGAGCAGCAGGATTTCTTACTTCTCGGACCATTTCGCCCGGCAGCTGAAAGCGGCTTCGATGGTGCAGGACTACCTGGGGCTGAACCCGAGGGACTCGAGGAGAATCGAGTGGGGGGGAGCCACCGGGGGCCAGGCCATCCAGGCCGGATGGGAGACGGTAGCGAGCGGGAGGAACGAGGTGTGCCTCGTCGCCGGGTTCGAGACGATGTCTCACGTCGAGACCTGGAAGGGGAACGAGTTCATCGCCCTCGCTTCTGACACCAACTTCGACTATCCAGTGGGAGGTTTCTACACTGGATACTACGCGCTCATGGTCCAGCGGCACATCTACGAGTACCTGCGGAAGACGAAGTACGCCCACGTGAAAGACGAAAGGAAGGCCCAGAGGGCGGCAACGGAGGATGCGAAGAGGGTCATGGCCATGGTATCTGTGAAGAACCACGTCAACGCGCAGCACAACCCCTATTCGCAATACCCGGAGCGGCTGACCATGAAGGCGGCCCTCGGGAGGGAGATGGTCGCTTATCCTCTGAACAGGCCTATGATATGCACCATGAGCGACGGGGCCGCTGTGGCGATACTCGCGTCAGAAGACGTCGCTTTCAAGTACACGGACCACCCGGTCCTTATCAAGGGGGTCGGGTGCGGAACCGACACAATGAGGCTCGCGGACAGGCCGCATGGGAGCGTGCCGCTGTTCTCATGGGAGAAGGCAGAGGACTACGCCAACCTGAAGTACCCCGGGGTCCACTCATTCCGCGCCGGGAGGGCCGCCGCCCTCGAAGCGTATAAGAACGCAGGGGTGAGGAATCCGAAAGAGGAGCTGGACTTCGTCGAGCTCCACGACGCCTATGCGAGCTCGGAGATACAGACTTACGAAGACATAGGACTCTGCAAGTACGGCGAAGGCTACGACTTCGTGGACCAGGGGCACCCATTCCTAGAGGGGATGGACTACGGGTTCGACCTCCCCCACAAAGGGACCATCCCTGTCAACCCCTCGGGGGGGCTTATCGCCTGCGGGCACCCGGTTGGGGCGACCGGGATAATGCAGGGGGTCTTCGCTTTCTGGCAGCTGCAGGGGAGCATCGGGGAGCACTTTGGGAACGAAAGGCTGCAGATAAGGAACGCGAAGCGCGGGCTCATCCACTCCCATGCCGGGACAGGGAGCTCTGTGACCGTCACTATAATGGAGAGGGCGTAGATTTGACTCCACCGAAGAAGTTCTCGAAGTTCAGGGAAGTGATGAAGGAGGTCAATGCGAAGGGCGCGGCGATCTACAAGAACCCTGTAGGGACAGAAGACCTGGTCGTGCTCTCCCCGTACACCATCAAATACATCCACAGCTACGCCGAGGACTCGCCTTTTTTCCTTGGCCTGGCCAAGAGGAAGCTGCTGGGGAGCGAATGCGAGAGCTGCCACTACAAGTACGCCACCCCGCGCAGCCACTGCATGAACTGCGGCGGCGAGACCAAGTGGTTCAACCTCCCGAAGGTGGGACGCGTCCACTCCTGGACCACCTGCTACTATGGGGGGGAGGAGTTCCTCAAGGAGACACCGTTCAACCTCGCGCTCGTCGAGTTCGACGGGGTGGACACGCTGTTGCTGACTAGGCTGAAGGAGGCGAAGGAGGCCGACATCTTCATCGGGATGGAGGTGGAGGCGGTGTTCCGCGCTTCTCCGAGGTACCTCGTCTCTGACGTGCACTTCGTACCGACGGGCAAGGCACGGAAGAAGTGAGCGAGTTCCCTAGGGCTTGGCCAGCGTCAGCCACTTCGCGTAACGCTTGTCCTTCCCGTGGATTGTCCGGTCGTAGAGCTCCGCGAGCCTGTCCGTGATCGGGGTCCCGTCATCCCCGATCTTCCTCCCGTCGATCTCACTCACTTTGGCGATCCCGGCGGCGGTGCCGCTGAAGAACACCTCGTCCGAGGTGTAGAGCTCTTCCTTGGTGGCGTCGTTCCTGTAGAAGGTGATCTTCTCGTCGCGCGCGAATTGGATGATGGTGTCGCGGGTTATGCCTCTGAGTATCCCAGAACTCGCCGGCGGGGTGCTGAGTATCCCGTCTTTGACCCTGAAGATGTTCTCCCCCGGCCCCTCTGCGACCATCCCGTTGGAGTTCAGGAGTATGGCCTCGTCATACCCCGCAGCGACGGCCTGCATCTTTGCCAGGGCAGAGTTGGCGTAGTTTGCCGCGCACTTCGCCTGGACTGGCATCGCCCTCGAGTCTATCCTGACCCAGTTGGTGATCGTGGCCCTCACCCCCCTGTTGGAAGCGTCACCGAGGTATGCGCCCCACTCCCAGGAGCCGATTGCGACAGATATCTTGCTGGTCAGAGGGTTAAGCCCCATCTCACCGTAACCGGTGAACGCGATCGGCCTGATGTAACACTCCTTGGCAGGGTTGTTCCTCACGAGGTCTACGCACGCCTGGGCTATCTCCTTCGCGGAGAACCCCAGGTTCATCCGGTAGATCTTAGCGCTGTTCATCAAGCGCTCGATGTGCTCAGACAACCTGAATATCGCCGTCCCCTCGGGGGTTTCGAAGGCCCTTATCCCTTCGAATATCGCCATGCCGTAGTGGAGCCCGTGAGTGAGGACGTGTATCTTCGCGTCGTCCCAGGGGACGAACTTTCCGTCCATCCAGATTTTCTTCTGCGGCTTCATGCCTGAGTTCGGGCCGGGGGAACCATATTTAGGGAAAGCGCTTTTCCCTAATCTGCTCCGTTTAAAACGAAGTGGCGTTGGAGCCAGGTGCCATGACCGACCCAGTGATACTATCCGCTTGCAGGACGCCCATCGGGAAGTTCGGCAAGAGCCTGGTCGGCGTCGCGGCGACGGAGCTCGGCGCGCTCGTGATAGAGGAGGCCATGAAGAGGGCCAGGGTCGAACCAGGAGAGGTAGACGAGGTGATCATGGGGAACGTCGTGTCTGCCGGCCTCGGCCAGAACCCAGCGAGGCAGGCGGCGGTGCACGCCGGCGTCCCCTTCAGCGTGGGCGCCTTCACAGTCAACAAGGTCTGCGGGTCAGGGCTCAAAGCAGTGATGCTGGCAGCGCAGTCTGTCAAGGCGGGGGACAACGATATCGTGGTGGCGGGGGGGATGGAGAGCATGAGCAACGTCCCCTATCTTGCCAAAGGGGTCAGGTGGGGGACCAAATTCGGGGACGCTAGGCTCTTGGATGGGATGATTGTGGACGGCCTCTGGGACGCATACCACGACTACCACATGGGAGTCACTGGCGAGAACGTGGCGAAGAGGTTCCGCATCTCGAGGAGGGAAGCGGACGAGTACGCCTATCAGAGCCATATGAAGGCGACCAGAGCGTCAGAGGATGGGACTTTCGAACTGGAGAAGGTGAAGGTGAAGGTCAAACGCGAAGGAGGCGAAACCGCAGAGTTCTCAGCCGACGAGTGCGTTAGGGGGGACACCACAGTGGAGAAGCTGGCGAAGCTGAAGCCTGTCTTCAAGCCCGACGGCGTGCTGACGGCGGGCAATTCATCGCAGCTGAGCGACGGGGCTTCGGCCCTTATCGTCGCCTCGCAGGAGGCGGCTGACAGCCTAGGGGTCAAGCCACTGGCGAGCATCGTGGGCTACCAGACTGGGGGGATCGAGCCTGCGAGGGTGATGGAGGCCCCTATACCTACGACGAAGGCCCTGCTCAGGAGGCTGAAGATGGACGCGGGAGATGTCGACCTCTTCGAGCACAACGAAGCGTACTCTACCGCGTCCATAGCGGTGAGGAAAGCCCTCGGCGTCGACGAGTCGAGGTTCAACGTCTGGGGGGGAGCCGTCGCCCTCGGCCATCCAATCGGGTGCAGCGGGGCGCGGGTGCTCACCACCTTGATCTACGGGATGAAGAGGGAGGGGAAGAAGACAGGGCTGGCGACCCTCTGCCTGGGCGGCGGGAACGCGGTCTCTATGGTTGTGGAGTCTTGGTCTCCCTGAGCTTCCGCCGAAGGACCTTCCCTATCAGGGTCTTCGGCAGCTCTTGGACGAACTCCACTTCCTTCGGGACCTTGAACTTCGCGAGCCGCTCCTGGCAGAACTCAATCAACTCCTGAGCGCTGGTGCCTTTGGCGGGGTCCTTCAGTACGACGAACGCCTTCACCGCTTCGCCGCTGAACTGGTTCGGGACGCCGATCACCCCCGCCTCTTTCACGTCCGGGTGCTCGAAGAGGACGTCCTCCACCTCCCTCGGGTACACCTTGAGGCCGCCGACGTTTATCATGTCCTTCTTCCTGTCGACGATATAGAAGTAACCGTCGGGGTCCATCTTGGCTATGTCCCCTGTAAGGAACCAGCCGTCCTTTAGAACAGCCTTGGTCTCTTCCTCCTGGTTCCAATAGCCTTTCATGACCTGAGGGCCCTTCACGGCGAGCTCGCCGATCTCCCCCGCTTTGAGAGTCTTCTCCCTGTCGGATATGTCCACTATCTTGGCGTCCGTCTCGCTGAATGGGGGGCCTATGGAGCCGTCCTTGACCACGCCTCCGGTAACCGGGTTGCAGTGGGTCACGGGGCTAGTCTCAGACAGCCCGTATCCCTCGACGAGGTTACCCCCTGTCAGCTCTATGAACTTCTTCCTGACTGCTGGCGGGAGCGCAGAGCCTCCCGAGAGGCAGGCCCGGACGGACCTGAGGTTGTACCTCCTCGCCTCGGGCTTGCTGTTGATGGCTATGTACATCGCTGGCGCCCCCGAGAAGATAGTTACCTTCTGGCTCTGTATCGTCTTCATCACCTCTTCTACGTGGAAGCTGGGGAGGAGAACCATCGCCGCTCCGGCCGCGAGGGGTGCGTTCATGGTCACCGTGAGTCCGTAGATGTGGTAGAGAGGTAGCACGCACAATGAGATGTCTCGCTCCGTGATGGGGAAGAGGCTGACGCCGTACTCCGCGTTGGACACGAGGTTGTAATGAGTGAGCATCGCCCCCTTCGACACCCCGGTGGTCCCCCCTGTGTACTGCAGGACCGCCACGTCATTGACCGGGTCGACGGCAGCGTAGGCGGCCATGGGGGGGTTGGACCGAATCAGGGTCACGAAGTCGATCGTGTTTTCCCGGGGGACGTCTCGGATCCCGGCGAGGCCGGCGAGGCGCCTCTTCAGGCCCGGCAGGTAGTCGCCGAGCCCCGTCGCTATGACGTGTCTTAGGGGGAGCCTTCCCCTGCAGCCACCTAGGCTGCTGAAGAGGTCCATCCCTCTCGCCACGGTGCGGCTCGCGACCACAACCTCTGCGCCTGAGTCCCTGAGCTGGTGCTCCAACTCCCTCTCCTTGTACACCGGGTTGCACATGACGACAATCCCTCCTGCTTTCAGGATGCCGAAGTAGGATACGACGAGCTGCGGGATGTTGGGGAGGAAGACCGCGACCCTGTCCCCCTTCTTCACTCCGAGCCCCACCAGAGCTGACGCGAACCTCGAACTCAGGTCATCCACTTCGGCGTAGGTGAAGTCGCGGCCCTGGTAATGGAGGCAACGGTTCCCAGGATGTAGCGCCGCAGAGTCGCTCAGCAGGGCATAGAGCGGCCTGACCTTTGGCCTGGGGACCGAGTATCTCTCCCCGACCTGCGCCTTGAGCCATGGACGTTCGAGGAGCTCCTGCATGGGTCGAGGATAACCTCAAACTTGCCTTAAGGGTATCCCTTAGGAGCAAGGGGGCGGTCTAGGCTTAAGTATGGACGAGAGCGGCGTCATATCGGACCCGAACATGTCTCAGGCCGGGGAGAAGTTTCTCATCCTCTGCGTCGACCGGGACGACGACTTGAAGTCCAAAGCAAAGGTGGAGTCCCCGGTGGTGGGGAGAGCGGCGGCCATCGAGGCGGCGACGAAACTTGCGCTCGCGGACCCCGAGGAGGCGGACGCCAACGCCATCTTCGCGGCGATCAAGAAGTATGACGAGCTCACCACGTCGAAGACGCCTTGCGAGATCGCGGTGGTGTGCGGCGACCCTGACAGGGGGTTCGAGGCAGACAGGAGGGTCGGGAGGCAGGTCGCCGCCGTGCTCCACGGAGGGAGCTACACAGGGGTGGTGCTCGTGTCAGACGGAGGAGAAGACGAACAGGTGATGCCGATAATCCAGAGCCAGAAGCCAATCGTCTCCGTGCAGCGGGTGACGGTGAAGCACAGCCAGACCGTGGAGGAGACGTACGAGGTCCTCGGGAGATACCTTAGGATGCTGGTGTTCGACCCGCACTATTCGAAGTACGCGCTTGGGGTCCCGGGCCTGATCCTTGTACTCGCTGGGATCCTGATAGTCGTCAACAGGACGTTCGAAGCCGGTATTGCCACCCTCCTCATCATAGGCGGGGCGTTCCTAGTCAGGGGGTTTAGCATAGACAGGAACGTGACAGGCCTCCTCCATAGGGGCCCTACCGGGTTCCTCAGGTTCTTCTCCCTCGTTGCCGGGCTGATCATGGGCATCGTAGGGATCCTTACCGGGTACGGCGCCATGGTAGGGGATACGCTGGCAGTCAACGCGGTGGTCGCAAACCCCACGAACCTCCTGATCTACGGGGGAGCCCTTGCAGGGGACTTCATCGGCGGGAGCTTGAACTTCGTGTGGGGTGGGATCGCCATCTACGCCGCTGGTGCCCTCCTCTCTCATTTGGCCAGGGAGAGCGCCCGCTGGAACAGAGACCTCTTCGTGCTTGTGATGCTTGCCATACTGTATCTCCCGCTTCAGACCTTCTCGGTCTATCTAGTGAGCGGCAACGCCCAGGCGACGTTCCTGCTGGTCTCCGCCATCCTCATAGGCCTGGCGGCGATCTTCGCTCTGACCACTGTGATTTATCCGCGGGTGCGGAGCAGGGGCCCCGCAGAAAACGAGTGACACATGTTAGAATCAGTGCTGAGATATCTTGGCGCCTACAAGTTCTACGAGGGGAGACTTAAGGCGCAGGTCGAGCGCGAGGAGATACCGAGCCATATCGGGATAATACTCGACGGGAACAGGCGCTGGGCCCAGATTCAGGGGGTCTCGGATGGTCTCGGCCACGAAGAGGGGGCGAACAGGGCGGAGGAACTCCTCGACTGGTGCCACGACCTTGGGATCAAGACGGTGACACTCTATGTGCTTTCGACGGAGAACCTAGACAGGACCCCCGAGGAGCTGGCGGCCCTCTTCGGACTCATCGAGGCGAGGCTCAACAGACTGCTCAGCGACGCCAGGATAGCCAGGTACAGAGTGAAAGTCAGGGCCATCGGCCACCTTGACCTCCTCCCCAAGTCGATAGTGGGGCTCCTGACCGCCATAGAGGAGAAGACGGCGGGGTACAGCGACCACTACCTCAACATCGCAGTCGCTTACGGAGGGCGCGCGGAGATAACTGACGTGGTGAGGTCGGTGGCCCAGGACGTGAAGAGCGGCAAACTCAGCCCCGATGCGATAACCGAAGACACGGTCTCGAAGAGGCTGTACACAGCTTACCTCCCTAACCAAGAGCCGGACCTCATAATCAGGACTTCGGGGGAGGAGAGGATGAGCGGGTTCCTCCTCTGGCAGGGCGCCTACTCTGAGCTGGTGTTCGTGGACGTCTTCTGGCCGGCCTTCCGTTACATCGACCTCCTCAGGGGTATCAGGACATACCAGAAGCGCAGGCGAAGGTACGGGCGATGAGAAAACATATAGCCTGACCTGAGGAGAGGGAGAGCAAGTTGAAGGTAACCCTCGGGACGCTCAAAGACAAGGGGGACGAGCTGGCAGCCTTCCTGGAGCCTCGTGTAGGCTCGAAGCCTTCCGTCTCGGGCGACTCGATGGAATTCGACGACGAGAGCGTCAGAGAGGGGGTCAAGCCCAGGCAGGTGAAGACGTACATCAAGCGCTTCCTCTTCATGAACGGGGTCAGGAAGAAGTACAGGGTGTTCGTCTCTGGGAAAGAGCTCACGGTTCAAGAGATAGTGGTCGGAGAAGAGGCGGAAGAGGAGAAGGAGAAGAAGGCCCAGGCGAAGAAGCCGGAACCTGAGGTAGAGGCAGAGGAGAAGAAGGAGGAGGAGCCCAAGGCTACTGAATCCGAGGCGGCCGAAGGGCCTGAAGAGAAGCCGAAGAAGGCCCCCGCCAAGAAGCCCCGGGCGAGCAAGAAGAAGAAGGGAGAAGAATCCTAGAGCGCCCTGGTCAAGCGAGCCCGCCGAAGCCTCTTAGCTCTCAGCAGAGCCCGCAAGTAGTTCCTCGACTCGCGCAACCACTTCAAGGATTGGCGGAAGTCACCTAAGGCGAAGCTGTCGGCCCCCTTCCTGAGATTGTCCAGGGCGAACTTGAGTGCCTGCCTTTCGTCAGGGACGGCGTACCGCTTCAGCTTCACGAAACGGCCTGGATTCTCCTCATCCAAGTCGAGCCTGATGAACGCGATGCTCTTCTCCAGATTCAGGTACGCCATCCATACGGACCGGATCTGCTCTTCGCTGGGCTCGCCCGAGACGGAGGCGAGGGCGGATTCGAGCCTCCCCGCCGCTTCCGCGAGGTCCCGCGCTGTCTCGTCCCTCCAACCGCTCAGGTCCCCGGCCCGCCTCCATTGAGGAACCGCATCGGGGGAGTTTCCGCCTCTGATTATTTATAACCAAGACAGGAGCGCCCCGCTTCGATTGCCGAAGAAGGAAGAACAGAGGATAGGGGGCGCGTGCTACATCGGCCTGGATTCGCTCCTCGACCTCGGCAGGCTTTCGTGCGCCCTCGAGAGGGCTCCGTTCCCGCTCTTCGCGTTCAAAGAGGGGAAGTCGACCAGGATCGCTGCACAGGCGGACCTCTTCATGGGGACCCCGATCTTCTACTACTTCGACAACGGGGCGGTCGACGAGTTCCTCGCTTACAGGATCACCGGTGAAGGGGAGGAGGTGCAGTTCGTGAGCTCGGCGAGCAACGCGTCTTACCTCTATGCTCCTGTGATAAGGGTCATGAAGATGCCCAAACCCCTCGAGGGGAAGCTCGGTTTCCAGGACAAGTTCATGTCCGTGGAGGTGGAGAACGTCCCGAGCCTCGTCAAGGTGGGCGCGTACAAGACCCTCTTCGAGGAGCCTCCGCTGCCTCTCTTCGCTTTCAAGCATGGAGGCGGGTGGGTCCTGGGGACCTTTGCCCGCATCGACGACTATGAAGAGGCGTCCATATTCTTCTACGCGATGGTGAAGGAGGAACCGTCGAGCTTCCTGAGATACACGTACGATAGGATCACCGAAACCACCTATGTCAGGCGGACGGACGAACCTGGGTTCCACTACATCAAGGTCGTCAAGCTCACCGGGGCTCATCCACTGGTGGAGTTCTGAGCCACCCTCCTCACGAACTTCTCGGCGTCGGTCAGCGTGAACTTCGAGTTGTTGTAGGAAGCTTTGTGGACCGCTTCGCTGTATTTGAACCAGCCGAAGCCCTGGTGCTCGAATGATATCCTCACCTTCTCCGAGTCGGTGGACGCGAGCATGTACACGACCTGCTTGTGCACGTTCTTGCCGTCCCTGCGATAGTAGTACTCTATCACCTTCCTGAACCCGGGGATTATGCTGATGCCTTTCAGTCCGGTCTCCTCCTCCACCTCCCTCAGGACGGTCTGGAGTTCGCTCTCTCCCTCCTCGACGCCCCCCTTGGGGAAGTCCCAGCGTCCGGCGTTGAGCAGGAGCAGGTACATCCGTCCCCCAGGGGTCTCCCTGAAGACCACCGCACCGGCAGACTTCTCTTCCATCGCCCGCCATGACAGAGGCGACGGATTAATATGATTCACCGGGCGTCGGCATGACGATGCCCCCGGTGGAGGATTCTTACCGCCTCGGGGGGACGGAAATGGAAGCGGTCTGAATGCGTTTCGTTGATAGGTTGAAACAGAAGGTGCAACGGGAGAATCTTTGGTTCTTCATCCTCATCCTCCTGTCGACCGAGGAAAGGTACGGCTTTGAGCTCAGGGAGCTCATAAACGAAAAGTTCGGATTCTGGAGCGGGAACGTGACCGCGTACCGCGTGCTCTATAACCTCCAAAGGTCAGGCATGGTGCAGGTGGAGATTAGAGACAGACGGAAGTACTACCACATCACTGAGCTCGGCCGCCAGGAGCTGCAGGCTGCAAGGGCATTCCTGCAGGCGCTTCTTCAGGGCCAGGGGGCGCCCCAATGACCTTTACAACAGTAAAATAGTGGCTGATATACCCTCGGGGCAGGGAGGAAGAGAAGTTGGCGAAAATCAAGGTAGCCGTGGCCGGGGTGGGGAACTGCGCCTCGGCGCTGATTCAGGGGCTCCATTATTACTCAAAGAAGGGCCCAGACGAAGGGCTCACCTACTGGAGCGTCGGAGGATACACCCCCAAGGACATAGAGTTCGTCGCCGCGTTCGACGTCAACGCCAAGAAGGTGGGGAAGGATCTCTCGCAGGCCATATTCCAACCCCCGAACAACACGGTGAAGATTTCTGACGTCCCTAGTATGGGGGTCAAGGTGAAGAAGGGCCCGGTGCTGGACGGCATCGGGAAGTATCTCAAGGATGTGGTGTCGATCTCGCCTCTGGCTCCCCAGGACGTTGTGCAGGAGCTCAAAGACAGCGGCGCGGACATCCTGGTGAACTACCTACCTGTAGGGAGCACCGCCGCGACTCAAGCTTATGCCGAAGCAGCGCTGAGGGCTGAAGTCGCGTTCGTGAATGCGATCCCAGTGTTCGTGGCTTCCGAGAAACGATGGGCGGACAGGTTCGCGGCGGCGGGGCTCCCTGTCGCCGGGGACGACGTGATGAGCCAGGTGGGGGCGACAGTGCTTCATAAGACGTTGGTCAAGATGGCCGTCGACAGGGGGGTCAAGGTTGACGAGACATACCAGTTGAACATAGGGGGGGACACCGACTTCCTCAACATGCTTGAGGAGAGCAGGCTGAAGGACAAGAGGGAGAGCAAGACCAGTGCCGTGAGGGCCATGTCACCATACGAAGTGCCGACGCGGATCGGCCCCAGCGACTACGTCCCCTTCCTCGACAACGACAAGGTGTGCTACATATGGCTGAAGGGGAGGTACTTCGGAGGGAGCGTCGTCAAGGTGGACGTGAAGCTGCATGTGGTCGACGCCTACGACAGCGGGGGCGTGATCGTCGACGCTATACGGGGGACCAAGCTCGCGCTGGACCGAGGTGTCTCGGGAGAGCTGGAGAGCCTGTCTGCCTTCTGTTTCAAGCATCCCCCGAAACAGATGCCATACCCCGCCGCGAAGACGGCGTTCGAAGAGTTCACCTCGGGGAAGAGGGAGCGATAGCGGCCGACCTTCTGATGTAGAAGGCCACGCCCAGCGCGACAATCAGGACGAACGCCGACGGAATCGCGTACCGGAGCAATATGTTCTCTGCTATCGTGACGGAGACGGAGGTCGGCACGGTCCCGCTGATTGTGACACCCGCGTAGGCGAACGTCAGCTTGGCCCCGCTCATGGAAATAGTCTGGCCTGAGTTGGCCACCACGCTTGCGTTGGCCACGCCGGTCTCGTGCGCCCCCAGGTTCGAGAAGTACACCATGATCTCTTTCGAATTGGCCTGCAAGCCCTGGAGGTTGGAGAAGGTCAATCCCGGGGGTATCGGGAGCGTGAAGGTCACATCTGAGACAGGGACCGCCGACGGGTTGGTCACCTGCAGCGAGAGGGTGAAGGCCTTCCCCTCCTCGGGGGTCGCGGGCGTGGTTGTCATGGCGACAGAGAGCGGCTGGTATATCTGGACGGTAGGGCTCCCCCCTTTGACTGCGAACGTGGTTCCGCCGAAGTAGAAGGAGGCCGAGACAGGGGCGGCCGAAAGGTTCCCGTATATCTGCGCGGTCGACACCTTGTAGGAGAACGTGACGTTCCCTCCTTTACCGATTGACCCGACCGTCTGGTGGAGCACGCTAGAATTGACGATGGAGTCGAAGGCGTCGTTGGTGGTGCTCACCGTAACGTTGTAGATCGGGGTCGGCCCCAGGTTCTCAGCCATGACCGTGACAGACGAAGTCATGCCGCCGAAGAGCTCCTGAGGCGAGTACCCCTTGGACAGGACAAGGCCGGCGGGGACAGGGACCGGGCCCGAAGAGCCTGACACTGACTCCCCGGCCGCCTCGCCGGTGAACGTGAAGGGCTGTATCATGTAATTGGAACCGTCGGTAACGTTGTAGCTCATCGACGTCCTGACGGTGGTTGAGGCGTTGAGGGTCTTGTAGGAGAGGGTGACCGTGCCTGACGCGCAGCTGATTCCCAGGCCGCTCACGTGGCCGCAGCCAAGGCCTGCAGGGAGGACACCTGTCGCTACGTAGTCGGTCACGCCGACTGGCGCTATGTCCGAGGCGGCGAAGTTGAGTGTGACGTTGGTCTCGCTCGTCGAGAGCGCCGCGAAGGAGGAGGTCACTTGGAGAACAGGGAACGAGACTTGCATCCCGTTCTGCGAAAAGACGTCGGAGATCGTGTTCGTGGTAGCGTTGAGGGCAGCCCCCTGAGGGTCCTGGTACGTCACGCTGTAGGACCTCGTGACGTTTATGGCAGTGATGCTCGGCGCTGACTGCGTCACCGTGACGGTCGCGGTCCCTCCGCCGGCAGCCAAGCCAGGCACTGACTTGCCTGCCACGACCACGGAAGAAGCTGGGAGGGTCCCAACGTTGACCAGCGTTATGTTGAGAGTCTGCGGAGTCCCCACGGCCTTCCCAAGGCTGTCGGCCGGGGATGGGACCATGGTAGCATACACCACCGCGTCGTCTGCCCCGAGGGACAGCCTGATGGGGTTGATCACAGTGGTCGCGTTGAAGGCCGCGCCCCCGAATTCGTACTGGTAACTCACGACGGAAGCGGGGATGGTGATCGAGCCGTTTGTGGTCCCGGTGTACTCTAGCCTGTAGACCGGCGTGAGGGTAGCCGATGGGCCCAGGGAGGCGGACTTGACAGAATCGTTGCCGCCAAGGAAGGTGAATACGCCTGTGGTCTTCCACCATGAGTCAGAGAACGAGAGGCCGAAGATGGATGTCGTCGGCGAGAGGTTGGTGAAAGTGAGCGTGACGGCGAGGTCTCCGTTGGTGTGAAGGACCCCGACATCGACGGCCCTCGTGGCGAGGAGCGGGGCAGGCTGCTCTACGATGGTCGCGTTCGTGCCATAGATGGTCTGGCGCGGAGCGAGCTTCAGGGTGTAGGACCCAGTGAAGGCTGCGCCGTTGTCCTTCACGACGGCGCTGTCGTTGGAGCTGATCATGCCGCTCAATGCCTCTATGTGGATCTCAGACGAATTGCTCGCGGCGGACGCTGTCAACGAGGTCACCGAGCCACCGAAGAGGCCCACCGCGTTAAGCTCCCCTGCTGACGTGAGGGCCGATGGGGTGATGGAGCCGACCACCAGGTTGTGAACGAACCCGGACCCCGACGAGCCCTTCACCCCTTCCAGCACGACGAACGGGGACTCTGAGCCCGCGAACGCAGGCCCTGACACAGCCCTCGCAAACCCCCCCTCGGCCGTCGGAAGGAAGTTCTTGAGAAGCGTCGCGGGGACAAGGCTTGAGAAGGCGACCGGACTAAGGAACGTATAGACCCCGGTGCTGTTTGTTGTGGACATGAAGTCTGTGAGGAGGTACGGGTCGAGGGCTGCCGCCGCTGCGGAGGCTTGAGAGAAGGAGCTGGCACCCACGGTCAGGAAAATCCCCTGCGGGACCAGTGAGGGGACCGGGAGGAGGTTGTATCCATTCGGACCGAATACCTGAAAGTCTGGGTTCCATCCTAGGGTGCTGACCGCTGTGATGTTGTACCAGCTGAGCCCAGGTGTGGACTCCAGCGCTGAGAGGTGGCTGGACCCGTTCACCCCGTCGAATGTGAAGAACCACAGGGCGTTCGATCCTGCTACATACACGTTCAGCTTCTCAGAGTATGAGGAAGTCTGGGCGTGCGCCATCTGCATCGGGACCGCCGAGAAGAGCATGAGGGCAACGACCGCGAACGCTAGCAACCGGTAGTGCTTCAAGCGAGACGTTGGAGGGCGCCCGGTTCACCATATAAAACCGTTTGAGAGGTCAGCTACTTCTTTCGGGTCGGCTCCTCGGAGGGGTCGTCCACGCCCCTGTCGTTGAGGATGAAGACCGTGTCCCTCTCCGGATGGTAGGGGCTGTCCACCATCCTCGCGATGCGGTTCTTCGCCGCCTTCCTGAGGTAGAGCCTGTAGGTGCTTGTGTGGGCGACAACGTGCCCACCGACGGGCCTCGTGGGGTCGCCGAAGAACGAGTCAGGGGCAGCCTGCACCTGATTTGTGACTACCACGGCTATGTTATAGATCTCGGCGGTCCTCAGGAGCTGATGCATGAACCTGTTGAGCCTCTGCTGCCTCTCGGCGAGGGTCCCCCTCCCCAAGAACTCGGCCCTGTAGTGGGCGACGGCGCTGTCTAGGATGACCAGTTTCACCTTGTTTGGCTCGATGATGTGCCCCAGGTCCTTCACAATCAACTCCTGGTGGGCGCTGTTGTAAGCCCTGGCTACCGTGATGCGAGAGAGCGCCTTCTCAGCGTCCATCCCCCTTGCCTCGGCTATCTCCTGTATCCTCTCAGGCCTGAACGTTCCTTCTGTGTCGACGTAGACCGAACTTGCGTCGAGCCCCCCTTCCTCCCTGGGCTGCTGCGCCATGACGCACAAGGTGTGGCATATCTGCGACTTTCCGCTCCCGAACTCGCCGAAGAACTCGGTCATTGCCCAGGTTTCGATGCCTCCGCCTAGGAGTTCGTCAAGGTTCTTGGACCCCGTGGATATCCTGTCTATGGCCTTCCTCTTCGCGAGGAGGTCGGCGGCGTTGATGAAGTCCGGCTCTAGGCGGTTCAGCTCCACCAGCTTCTTCCTGGCCTTGTTGTTCAGCTCGACCGCCTTGGAGACGTCGATGTCGACCGCTTCGGCGATGTCCATGGGCCCGGAGGTGGCGAGGTCCAGTATCGTTTCGATTCCTGCGTCCTTCAGCTTGGCCTTTGTGGCCGGCCCGACGCCAGGGAGCGTGTCGAGCTCGAGTTCCTCCTCGACTTCAGTCGCAGGCAACATGTACCGCGAGCGCCTTCTGGTAGATAAGTATGCCTCAGGGAGAGATGCGTGTAAGTGTTCTAGGGAACAAGCTGGCCGAGCGGATGTGCTTCAACCCCGCGATCCACCTCGTCGTCCTCTCGACGCCTATTCCGAAGCCCGAATGTGGAGGCATGCCGAACTTCCTCAGCTCCAAGTACCACGAGAAGGACTCGGTCGGGAGGTCTTGGCTCGAAATCCTCTCCATGAGCTCGTGGTAGTCGTGTATCCTCTGCCCGCCTGTGGCGAGCTCCCCGACCCCCTCGGGGGCGATGAGGTCCGCTGACTTCGTCACCTTCGGCCTGTCGGGGTAGGTCATGTGGTAGAACGACCTCGCGCTTAGAGGATAGTCGGTGATGAAGAAGGGAGACTCCTGAGTCAGGCTGACCGCCTTCTCCGCCTCAGTGGGGAGGTCGTCCCCCCACTCGAACCCGAATCCTTTGCTCTCCGCGATAGACCTGGCCTCGTCATACGACAACCTGGGGAAGGGGACTTCGGGCTGCCGGAGGACCCTGCCGAGCGTCTTCAGGTCCGTCTGCCTGTTCGCCAGCACCCTCTCCACCATCTTGGATAGGAGTCCCTCCTGGACCTTCATGTTGTCCGACTGCTCTGCGAACGCCTGCTCGGCCTCTATCATCCAGAATTCGGTCAGGTGTTTCGCCGTCTTGGACTTCTCCGCCCTGAAAGCCGGTTGGAAGATCCACACTTTCTGCAGCGCGGGGAGGGCCGCCTCTTCATAGAACTGGGCGCTCTGGCTCAGGCTCGCCTTCTTCCCGAAGTAGTCCACCGAGAAGAGTGTCGCCCCCCCTTCTACGGCGGCCTGGACGAAGGACGGAGCGCTTATCAGCTGGAAACCGTTCTCCCTGAAGTAGTCGAACGCGGCCCCGATCACCTCGGCCCTGATCCTCATCGTGGCGATGGCCTTTGGCCCTCGGATGCTCAGGTGCCTCTTGTCGAAGAGGAACGAAGCCGACTTCGCCGCGGTCCGCGTGATTGGCCAGCTGTCCGCCGTCGCGAGGACAGCGAACTCGGCGGCCGAGACCTCCTTCCCTCCCGGCGCACGCCGGTCGTCGCGCACCTCTCCCCTGACCACCACCGCCGACTCTTTGGTGGCGCGCTTCGCCGCGTCGTAGGCGGCGTCGGAGGACCCCTTGCGGGCGGAAACCTGGACGTACCCGGTGCCGTCCCTGACCTGGACGAATGCGAGCCCACCTATGACGTGCTTCCTGGCTACCCAGCCACGTATCTCAACGGCCCTGGGAGACCGTCCTGCAAGGATTTCAGATGCGCTCGAGCGCGCGAAGGCATCCACGGTGCGGGCTCGGTCTGTTCATGCTAAAAGCGTGATGCGCGGAGACTCAACGTTATAGATAACCCCAGCTGACCGAAGGACACCATTGCCTCGCAGGGCGACGATAATCAGATGGGCCGGGAGCGGAAGCGTCGTCGACCTGCTTTCCTCTGTGGGGCACGTGATGAGGCTGGAGGGGCTCAAAGGCGAGTTAAGGAGGTCTGGTAACTCCCTCGTCCTCGCGGGGCCCGAGCCCGCCCGGACGTGCACAGTCTTCAGGTACCTCCCAGGGGTCAGCTGGCTCGCTGCGGGGTATGCCGTCGGGGGGGCTTCCGAGCTAGCCGGTGTCGCGGAAGAGCTGGCGAAGAAATATCTGAGACGCGGGGGGAGGTTCAGCGTCGAGGCAGAGTCTGCAGGAGGCCAGGCGGCTTCTGACCTAGCGGGGGCGGTCACTTCTCATATCCTGGACGCCGTGAAGGGGGTGCGGGTGTCCAACCCACCTGACAGGAGGTTCAGGGTCGCCATGGACGCATCAGGGGGCGCGGCCGGGGTTGAGCTTTCACGCGGCCCCGGAGGGATCCCGACCGGGCGATACGAGGCATCTTGCCTCGTATCAGGAGGAAAACACAGCTCCGTCTTGGCATGGCAGGCCGTGCTGATGGGATACAGGGTCCGCCTCGTACACGCCGTGGAAGACGACGACGGGCTCCTCGCCTCTGCCAGGCTTTATTCGGAACTCTCATTCCGCTCGGACCCCCGGGGTCTGAGCCTGACGGCAATCGAGGGAGGACCGGCGGCCCAGCTCATACGCGAATTCGCGTCCGAGGCTGACGGCCCTGTCTTCTGCGGATGCACGGCCACGAGAACGCGGGCGGACGCGCCCCTGGAGAACGTCGTAAGCCCCCTATACCTTCTCCCGGAGGAATGGTTCGACGCGGAGTTCAGGGCCCTCGGATTCGCGGGAAAGGAGTCGGCCCTGGGCTGGGGCAAGGCAGGAGCCGTGAAGTCAAAGTCGAGGTCGTTCGGAGGTAGAAGGGCCGACGTCAGCGAGGTCATCGACGGCCTCTCCTAGCCGCACCTTCAAGCGCGTCAACTATGGATGCCCGTGCGTCGTACCCTCCCGCCACCTCACCCAGATCGGCCGCCCGCGCTCTGAACCCCTCACCAGCGAGCCTCCCGAGCGACTCCTCGAAGGTGGCGAGGTTAAGGCGGTCCTGTCTCACGACGATGGAGACGCCCAGCCTGGCGGCCTTGTCCGCGTTCCCTTCCTGCTCAGGCTGCTTCGGAATCGGGACGAGGAGGGACGGCTTCTTCGAGATAATCGCCTGGGCCACGGTCCCGTGTCCCGCCCTCGACACGACGACGTCGCAGTTCCTGAAGTAGAAGCCTGCGATTTCGCACCATTCGTAGAACCATCCCCCCGGGGTACGGACCGCGCGCGTGCTCCCGGAGGGGTCGCCCCCTGAGACCGCGAAGACGAACTTAGCGTTCAGCTCCTTGGACAGCTCGAGGGCCTTGCGTAAGAGCGGGGTCCGCGTTCTCGGGGGCCCGGACACCTGCCAGAACACTCTTGTCCTGCTGTCCTGGGCGAACTCAAGCGCGGGGCCATCTGGAGTCAGGCCCCCCGTAGGAGAGATGAACCCCACATAGCGTGCCTTCGCGACGCTGCTCCCCCACAAGTTCTTCTCGCTGATGGTATACGGAGGTGGGAGGTCGGGAAGGAACACCCCGTCGCTGAACCTCCAGAGTCTTCCCATTCCAGCGGACGTCCCGACCGAAAGCAGCCTGGACAGGGCCCCAATCCTCGTGTGGGAGCTCGTCAGGTTGAGCTGGTTCAGGACCGTGAAGGCGGGGAGGCGGAGCGCCTTGCCGGCGAGGACCGTCGGCAGGGCAGAGTCGCTGAGGACGACATCTGGGGTGAACCTCCCGATGTTCTCGAGCTCGGCCGAAAACTGCCTGTAGGACTTCGCCATGATGGAGAAGGAGTCGAGGAGGGTCTCCTTCACGAGGAACTCGCCGTCCTCGGAGTAGCGCACATCGGCCAACGGGAGCCTGTTGCACCTATACCCTCTGGCCGCGATCAGTGACGCCACCTCCCCCGACGACGAGAACTCGATGGTCGCGCCCCGGGCTGAGAGCTCCCCGGCCACCTCGAGCATCCTGCTGGCGTGGCCTAGACCTGAGCCGAAGCAGCCTATGTAGACCTTCATCCCTGGGTCGCTGATTCCAACTTTACGACCTCCCCGCCCGGCGATGTCTCTTCGAATACCTCAGCCTGGAAGACCCTGACCTTGGTCCCTTCGTCTAGCCAGGCGTCCATGGAGAGTCCTGCCTTTGCGCACGCCTCGGAGAGGAAAGTCTCTGCGTCCCAGCCCTGCTCGGTGGCGACCTGTGGCAGCAGGAGCCCGCTGGCGTAGCCGTTGGAGACCACCAGGCCGTCTTCGCCCACCCTGACCCTTGAGGGGAGGTCCGCGCGGACTGGGGTCGACACTTCGCTGGGGACGGTCAGCACGCTGACTTCCACCACGATGCGATCCACCTCCTCAGCCGCGACAGGAAACGGGAAGCGCGGGTCTTCTGAGGCGTAGACGGCCACTTCCCTGATGGCCTGACCCAACGGCTTGACCGGCTCAGGGTATCCTATGCACCCTCGGAGTGCCTTCGCCCCCCCGTGCACGGCGCTGAGGGTGACGAACACCCCGCGCTTTTCGCGGAAGACCCCCGTGTCTGGGAACCCTCGGGGGGCGGGGGCCCGCCTGACGTGCGCGACCAGTGTGTCCCTTGCCAGCGCGACCGCCCTTCTCCCTTCTTCCAGCGTAAGGGGCATGGTGTTCCTGGTCGAGGCGGCCCGCGAGCGACCTTAACTTTTTCCAGTGGCTCCCCTTCCAGTAGTACTTGCCGCAGGCGGAGCACCTGAAGAACATCCTGTGGCTCTCCTGCACGCCTGGAGGTACCCGCCCCGACACCTCCCCCTTATTCACCGCCGCCAGCTCGCCCCCGCACAGGGAGCAGAGGGGTTCGCCCCTCGCCAGCGATATCCGCAGCAGCCGCGCCGCGGCCGACACCTCTGACAGCCTAACGATGTCGCTCTTTCCTGCGATGAGCATAGACGTGGCGCCCTTCTTCCGTGCCAGAGCCGCCAGCCTGCGGTCGGAGGTCAAGATCACCCTCCCCTCCCTTGCCGCGAGCCTCACCAGCTGGTCGTCCCCTCCGTTCCTGAAGTACGACGTGTCAAAGCCGAGCGCCCTGAGCTTCCTTGCCAGGGACCCGAGCATGGCGTCGGCGATGAAGGCTGTCCTCGCGCGGCTCGGTGCCATGGCCGGGCGCGCCTATCTGGTGGTCTCCCCAGACCTGACCGACTCGTAGAGCCTCCGGGCGGCAGGGTCCTTCTCGAAGTGGACCCTGATGGGCGCGATGATCGCGTCGAGGGCCTCGGCGACGCCCTTCTTGAGGTCAGCCGGGTGCAGCAGGCCGCCGATGTAGGCGTCCTCCAGCTCCTTGTAGGACGCGAATTCTACCGCCCCGCCGTACTTCTCGGGCCTCTCGACCCTGAAGGTCTTCCTCTTCCGGAAGATTATGTACTTGGAGTAGTCCATCAGGGCGTTCCCGGCCACCACCTTGGGGGGACAGTAGGCCGAGTTCACCTTGCTGCGTATCAACTCTGGCCCGTCGTGGACGAAGATCGAACTCTCTGGCTTGCTCTTGCTCATCTTGCTGGCTATCTCGGAGTCCAGGGCCCCGTTTTCGTCGAACCCTTCGGGTTCCTTCTTCCCCTGGAGCCCTATGAGCATGTGATGGTGGACCGCGACAGGCTTCTTCCATTTCAGCTTCACCGCTATCTCCCTGGCCAGTATGTTGGCGCGCCGCTGGTCGAGGCCCAGCTGGCAGATGTCCACGTCGAGCCAGAAGATGTCGGCTACCTGCATCATAGGGTAGAGGAGCTGAGCTGCCTGCACTGCTTCCTTGGACGTCCTCCCTGCGATGGTGAGGGCCCTCTGAGCCCGGGCCAGGGTGAAGTTCTGGGCGACGGCGACCACCTTCTTCCAATACTCCTCGTTCCTGGCCGCGTCGCTGGTCCAGAGGATTTCGACCTTGTCCATGTCGACCCCCGCAGCCTTCCAGACCTCGACGAAATACCGGCCGACATCCTGGATGCGCCCCAAGTCACCCCCCATCTTGTTGTTGACCCAGGCGAACCAGTCCGCGATCCAGAGCTTCATCCGGACCCCTGCCCTCAACATGTCTTCGACGAGTATCGGCCGGAGGACGCCGAAGGGGAGGTGGGCGAGCCCGCTCGGCTCGAAACCGTCGTATGCAGTCGGATGCTCCTTTGCCTGGAGGAGAGCCATCAGCTCTTCCCCGGTGATTATCTCCTCTCCGACCCCCTTGATCAGGGCGTACCTCTCTTCCAGGTCCATCTGCCTCCGGCCCCATGCGCGCCAATTAAAACCGTTGACAAGGGGCCCGGTGTTGGAGGGCAACATCCTCCCAGAAAGTCTTAACTACGCTCGGAGGTTGCGCCGGGTTTGAGTTCTATTGCCCAATGCGAGGCACTGGGTGTACGCCGCCGCCGTCGCGACCTACATCCTCAGCGTCTGGGGGGCCTACGTCACGGTGGGGGACTTCGGGGCGGGGTGTGGGACTGGGCTCGGCGCCAGCTGGCCGCTCTGCAACGGCACCCTCTTCCCTTCGTTCGCCCATTACGCGACCCTGATAGAGTACGTGCACAGGCTGCTGAGCGTCGTCATAGGGCTGATCATACTCTACGCTACCGTCAAGGTCTGGATGGTGAAGCCGAGGCCTTCCCTACCGTCCAAGCTGATGCTCCTAGCGATAATCCTGATACCGATTCAGATCGGAATCGGAGGCGGGGTAATCGCCTCAGGGCTCGCACCGATCGTAGCTACCACGCACTTTGCCTTCGCCCTGGTCATCTTCGGGATAATAGTCTTCGCCGCAGCGTTGATGTTCGTCGAAGCCAGGGCCAAGAGCCAGACAGGCTGAGCCTTTCGTGCTGTGGACGTAGTACGCCGCGACCGAGTCGTCAACGCCCCGAGCCGGGGAACAGTCAGAGCCTACTCAATCCGGCCAGGCGGAAAAGAGGTCCCGCCTACGCGTGGTTGACGAGGGTCTCGATTTTTGACTTTATCACGTTGGAGGGGACCGCGCCGACGACGATGTCCTCTACCTTCCCCTTCGAGAAGAACATCACTGTGGGGATGCTCATGATCCCGAACTGCGAAGCAAGTTCCTGATTGGCGTCGGTGTCCACCTTCACGAACTTGACCCTCCCTTCGTACTCCTTTGAGAGCTCATGAATCACCGGTTCAATCATCTTGCAGGGGCCGCACCAGTCGGCGTAGAAATCGACTACGACTGGCTGGGAGGACTTCACGACCTCGTCCTGGAACCCATTAGGCCGGAGGGGAATCACGTTGTCGGTCATACAAAGACCGGGTCCCAGCTCCCTGTTCATAAATCTGCCTTGGGTCGGCCGCCTGCGGCCTGGGCATGGAGTCGGCTAAGGGCGAGCTCCTGAGCACATCCCCGACAGGGTTGTAGGACGCCAGGGTAGCCCCGTCGATTGCCTTCCACACGAGGTCGTGCAGACCCAGCTTGGTGACATACTCGTCTACGAGGTCAGACTTCACCCGCGTCCTCGGGTGGCGGGTTATGATCGCACAACAGTCCTTGTACTCCTCGAGGGAGAGGTCGTAGGTGGAGACGCGTCGGGCCATTCCGATTATCTCTTCCTTGTCGTAGGCCAGAAGGGGCCTTAGGATCGGCAGCGAGGAGCCGTGGTCGAATGACCCCACGTTCCACAAGGTCTGGGAGGCCGCCTGTGAGAGCGAGTCCCCGGTCGAGATCGCTATCGCCCCGAAGGCAGGGGCGAGCGCCTCCGCGGTCATACGCATGAACCTCCGGAACAGAGACGGCTCCAGGTCCGCTGACCCCCCTGCGGTGGCGAGTTGGTACTCGGCGAAGGGGACGAGGACCAGGGTGCTCTTCCCTCCGTAGGACGAGAGGACCTTCACCTCCTTCATGACCTTGCTCTCCAGAGCGTACCTGGCCGTCGGGGCGAGGTAGAAGTGAAGGTAGACCGGGACGCACCCCCTCTTCATCAGCAACCACGCCGCAACAGGGGAGTCGATGCCGCCAGAGAAGAGGTGCATCACCCGCCCTGCCGTCCCTACAGGGAGGCCGCCGGGCCCCGCGGTCTTGTTGGAATAGACGAGGGCATTGAACCTCGTCACGTCTACCCTGAGCACGACGTCGGGGTGGGTCAGGTCCACCTTCATCCCGGTCTCCTCCTGGACGGCCGCCCCGAGCCTAAGAGCGAGCTCTCGCGAGGTAAGCGGGTAGCCTTTGTCGGATCGCCTCGGCTCGACCTTGAAGGACTTCCCCTGCGACCTCCTGGCAGCGTCAAGCACCGCCGCCCGGATCTCCCCGAAGTCGAGCCCCACCGGGACGACCTCCGAGAACCAGGCGACCCCGAAGGTCCTGCTGAGTCGGCCCCCGACCGCTTCGGCCCCTCCCTCGGCGGTGACCAAGAACCTCCCCTCCCTGAGCTCGACGACTGGAGCGAGGCCGCTCAACGACCGCGCTATGTTCCGGCGGAGCGCGCGGACGAACTCCGGCCTGTTCTTCCCCTTCAAAGCTACTTCCGAATAGTGTACCACATAGGTGAGGGGCATTGGCGGATTCAGCCTCTTGGCAGGCGTAGATTAAGCCGTTCGGCCCCGGCGGGTCAACGCAGGACGGCGGCAACCATCGCGACCAGGAATATGATCGCAAGATAGGGGCTTGAGAATTTGAAGGCCAGCCATGCGTTGTCCTTGGTGGGGGCCCTGAATAGCTTGATGTTGGTCGCGAGCAGGAGGAAGTCGAAAACGAGCGAAACCCCCAGGTAAACATAGAAGCCGGGTCCGAGGAAGTAGGATACGTACGTCAGGCTCACCGGGATGAGGAGTAGTGTGTTGAAGACGATGTACCTTGAGGCGGCAGCAGGCCCCACCACCGATGGGAGCATCGGGACGTTGACTGCCGTGTAGTCCTCCTCTGTGATGACCGCGAGGGACCAGAAGTGGCTCGGCGTCCATACAAAAACAAGCGCGCCGAGGAGCCATCCCACGGCGGCGTCGCTGTAAGTGACGGCGTACCAGCCGGCCAGAGCGGCGCAGCTCCCGGCGAACCCCCCGAGGACTATGTTCCAGCTGGTACGAGGCTTCAGGAAGAGCGTGTAAACAGGGACGTAGACGAAGGCGCCCAGGGCGATGAAGAAGGTTGCAAGTATGTCCAGTGTGAAGGCAGCCACGACCACACCGGCGGCGAGGAGACCGAGACCCATGATCAGGGCGTGCGAGGGCCGCACTATCCTACCGGCCGGGAGGGGCCTCCCCATGGTCCGCTTCATCTTCGCGTCCATCCCCATCTCCAGGTAGCTGTTCAGCGCAAGGGCGCCGCTGGAGGCCAACGCTCCCCCCACCAACACCCCGGCCAAGGTTACGAGTGGCGGCAACCCCCTCTCGGCCACGACGGCCGAGCCCAGCGCGGCCATGAGAAGAAGCGGGGTGATCTTAGGCTTCGTTAGCGCGAGATAGTCTGAGAGGCTCAAATCGGGGGTTCCATCTGTGGCTGGGCCTCCGCGCTGCGTATTTTGGTCTTGCTCAGGGGATTCAGGAGGGCCCTGCGGTGAGCTTCGTTGAAACCCTTAAGAAATCTCTGAGTTCCGGGCGCCCGTCCCGCGGTAGCTCAGCCTGGTAGTCCCGGAAGGGGCCAACAGCTTCCGGCTGTAGAGGTCGGCCATCGGCTGACCCGTCCAGCCTACTCAGGCCACAGTGACCGGAGTGTCGCAGGCTCAAAAGGTGCCTAGGCACCTGACAATCCTGCCCGCGGGACACATTACCGCTAGAACGACCGCTCCGGCGCCCCGGGCGCACCATTCTGTACAAGCGTCTTCCTCGAAGGGGGCTCGGCAGGCGACTCGAGGAACCGTTTTATCCCCCACCAGAACGGGTTGAAACAGCGTTGAGTTCAGCTTCTCCCAAGAGCAGGAAGTCCAAGAAGGAAGGGGTCAAGGCCGAGGTCGTGGAGGAGGTGGAGAAGGCCGGGAAGGCGGTCAAGAGGGAGGTAAAAAGGGCTGAGAGAATGGGGGCCGAGTCGGCGAGGAGACCCAAGGCGAAGCCTCAAGCTAAGGCTCCGGCTGGGAAAGCCCCCGTCCCCTCGGTCTTGTCCAGGCACGGGACCGAGATGATCAAGAGGGAAGGGAAGGGCTTCTCGGTCGGAGAGCTGTCCAGCGCAGGGCTTGCCCCCGGAGAGGCGGCCCGGTGGGGGGCGAGGGTTGACTACAGAAGAAGGAGCGTTATCGAATCGAACGTGAGTGCCCTAAAGGGGTGGGCCGCATCACCTGCCGCGGCTCCTAAATCTGAGGGAGAGCCCGAGAAGGCGGGGCGAGCCCTGGAGAGGGCCGGAGAGGAAGTAGCCAGAGAAGCTGAAAAGGCCGGGAAGGCGGTGAAGAAGGAAGCCAAGAGGGTCGAGAAGGGGGCCGAGCAGAAGCTCGGGAAGAAGCCCCGTGCTAAGAAGTCCGAATCGTAGCTGACTTCTCCGAGCGCACCGCCATGTACAAGTACTGCTGGGCGTAGCCTGCGTACTCGCCGAAGTATTCCCTCAGGGAGGCTGACAGCTTCGCGTATTCGCTGGCCGCCATTTTGACCTTCCCATCGCGCTCCAGCCGCGCCCTCAGGGACCGGTCCATCAGCCATGGGTACGACCTCGCCACAGCCCTCGCGATCCACACGTCTATGGGAAAGGCCTCGTCTTTCCCGCACGAGTAAAGGAGGACGCAATCTGCAACCTTGGGCCCGACCCCCAGGAGCACCTTCTCCCCCGACAACTCCCTGAGGAGCAGCCTCCGCGCCTCCTCGTAGGGGAGAGACGAGACAGCGTCGAAGTCGACGTCCCCCCTCGCGACCGAGGCCGCGACCCTTTTGAGGAATGGCGCCCTGTAACCCAGGCCGCAACCCCTGAGGGCAGAGACCGTCGGGCCCGCCAAAGCCTGCGGGCTTGGGAATCTTCGGTAGACGTCCCCCTCGAACTCGATGGCCCCGCCGTACCTCGCGCAGACGTTGTCTACCATCTTCACTATCCGGGGGATGTTGGCGTTGGTCGCGAGGGCGAAGGAGGCGAGGCACTCCCACCTGTCTTGCCTGACCAGCCTCAGGCCGTAGAACCGTTCGACGGCCCGGGTGATGGGTTCGTCCTTGGAGATGGAAGCGAGTACGTGCTCCAGGTCCACGTCCAGCTGGAAGTATTCCGACACCCAGGGGGCGCCGAGGGCGTCTGAGCTGGAGACACACTTCAGGACGTCCCCCTCCTGCATCATCTTGACCACCCCCCCACCGACGACCCCGTACCACCAGTCCCCTCTCTTGGCCCACCTGAACGTCTGCCCGCTGACCAGGGTGTACTCCAGACTGAAAGGCGAGGTGAGCGGTACGACGAACTCCATTCGCGGGTGGTGGTTCGGCGCCCCCGCGAAGATATATCCTTGCGGGCGGAATGCAGTTGAAATAGACGCCCGGACGCCAGGGACGCCCATGTCTGGCTCCTATCTTGAGGCGACTCGGCGCTCGGGTAAGCTATTCGAGCGGGCGAAGAAGGTGTTCGCAGGAGGAGTCAATCACAACGCCAGGTTCTACCAGCCCTATCCCCTGTTCGTGAACAAGGCCAAGGCACAGCACATTTGGGACGCCGACGGAAACAGGTACACGGACTACTGGATGGGGCACATGGCCCTGATCCTCGGACACTCGCCGAAGCCTGTGGTGGACGCGCTCCGCGGGCAGATCAGCCACGGGACCCACTATGGGATGGGGAGCAGCCTCTCCGTCGAGCTCGCGGAGGAGGTACAGAAGTCTGTCCCCTGCGCCGAGATGATGCGATTCTGCAACACGGGCGCTGAGGCGACGATGTACCTCGTGAGGCTCGCCAGGGGGTACACCGGAAAGAGGACGGTCATCAAGATGGCGGGGGGGTGGCACGGCTACAACACGGAGCTGAACAAAGGGGTCCACAGGCCCTTCGACAAGTCGGAGAGCGCCGGCATCCTCGAAGAGGAGCAGGCTTTCGTAAAGAACGTGAGGTTCAACGACCTCGAAGCTGCGGAGCGGGCGGTCAGGGAGGCCGCCGAGGACACGGCCCTTATCTTCCTCGAGCCGGTGCTCGGGGCAGGGGGGTGCGTCCCGGCCGAGCCGGACTATCTGAGGGGCCTGAGGGAGCTGGCGGACAAGCACGGAGTCCTCCTGGCGTTCGACGAAATCATCACCGGGTTCCGCGTCTCGCTTGGAGGGGCGCAGGGGTTCTACGGCGTGACCCCTGACCTGGCATCCTTCGGGAAGGTCGCTGGCGGCGGGCTCCCCCTCGGCCTGGTGGCGGGGAGGAAGGAGATCGTCTCGCTGGCGGACCCGAACAGGAAAGAGAGATTCGTGTCAATCGGCGGAGGGACGTTCTCAGAGAACCCCCTTAGCATGGCCGCGGGGCTCGCGACGGTAAGGCACCTTAGGAGGCACGCAGGGAGCGTCTACCCCGAACTCGACAAGGCGGGACGGGATGCGAGGGAGGCCGTGGACAGGGCCTTTGCGGAAGAAGGCGTCGTCGCGCACACAACAGGGCTTGGCTCGCTCTTCCTCACCCACTTCGGAGTGGATCCCAAGAACGCCGAAGAGTCAGCGGGAGGGGACAAGAAGGCGAGGCTGGACTATTGCCTTGAACTGATGTCCAAGGGCATCTTCATACTCCCGGGACACCCTGGAGGGATCTCGACGTGCCACACTCCCCAGGACTTGAAGGAGCTCGCTGAGCAGAGCGGTAAATTCGCCGCTAGGCTGGCAAAGAAAAGATAGGGCAAGAAACCCTTTGCATCGTAGGCCCGGACCCCCTCCGAAAGGCGGCAATGCCAGGTTCATCGCTGAAAGAACGCCCTGAAGGAGCTTGGTTCAAAAAAGGCGTAGGGAAAGTGCTCACTTTGAGACTTTCCCAAATCTTGCGTCTGCTTCCGACCAGTTGACTACGTTCCACCAAGCCTCGACATACTTCGCCTTGTCGTTGAGGTACTGGGCGTAAAACGCATGTTCCCAGAGGTCCGAGCACACGATGACGTGCGCCTGAGCGATGTGGTTCAGATTGTGTTTCTCTACCTGTGATATGATTAGCTGGTCGCTGACTGGCTCGTAGATCAGCATCGCCCAACCGCTCCCCTCTACGGTCTTCGAAGCGTCCGAGAACTGAGCCTTGAACTTGTCGAACCCGCCGAAGTCCCTGTTGATCTGGTCCGCGAGCTTTCCTCCGGGCGCACCTCCGCCCTTGCCCGCAGGGGCCATGTTCGGCCAGAATAGTGAGTGGAGTATGTGTCCGTCCGCGTTGAAGCCGAAGTCTCGGAGGACGCCTTTGATGTCAATCTGGAGTTCGCCCTTCCTGGCCTTCTCCAGCTTCTCCATGGCGGCATTTGCCCCCGTGACGTAACCTTGGTGGTGCTTGTCGTGGTGCAGCGTCATGATCTGCTTGGAAACGTGCGGTTCGAGCGCGTCGTACGCGTAAGGCAGTGGTGGAAGTGTGTATGTCTTCATCATGGAAAGCCCAAGACCATCGCGTAAAAATGTTGCCATATTGCCCACCCAGACCCGCTTTACGTGGGCTCCGACCCCCGGACGTCCCCCTCGTCCGCCAGGTCCTCTACTGCTTCGACTTCTTGGCCTTCTCCCAGTCGTCGAGGAAGCGCTTCAAACCCGAGTCTGTCAGGGGATGTTGCATCATCTTCTCCATGACCTCGGGGGGCATCGTTGCAATGTCCGCCCCCGCCTTGGCAGCTTCTAGGACGTGCTGGGGGTGCCTTATGCTCCCGACGAGGACCTCTGCCTTCAGCTGGTAGTTGTCCCTGATCTTGACCAGGTCTTCAACGAGATCCATCCCGCGCTGCCCTATGTCATCCAGCCTACCTATGAAGGGGCTTATGAATGACGCCCCCGCCTTCGCCGCCAGGAGACCCTGGTTGGCTGAGAAGACGAGGGTCATGTTGACCCTCATCCCCATTCCACAAATGGTCTTCGTGGCTCTAAGGCCCTCCGGGATAATCGGTATCTTCACTACGACGTTGGGGGCCATGGCTGAGATTCTCTTAGCCTCGGTCACCATCCCGTCGAAGTCCGTGGCCACCACCTCGACGCTGACGTCCCCCCTGACCTCCTTGCAAATCCCCGTTATGATATCCTCAAAGTCTCCAGGCTCCTTGGAGACAAGGGTGGGGTTGGTGGTGACCCCGTCTACCACCCCCATCTGGTTGAGCTTCCTTATCTGCGCGAGGTTGGCCGTGTCGAGGAAGAGCTTCATCGTAGCGGAGTTTCCTGGCTTTGATAGTTAAGCCTACTGTCCCTTCAGCCCGAGGGAGGCCTGCTCGATGTTAGCGGCCGTCAGCCCGTACTTGCGGAGAAGCTCCCCCGCCTCGCCGCTCTCCCCGAAGGTATCCATTACGCCGACGCGGCGCATGGGGACCGGGTAACGCTCGCCGAGGACCTCTGCCACGGCCGAACCCATCCCTCCCATGATGTTGTGCTCCTCGGCGGTAACCACGCGCCCGCACTTCCGGGCGAGCTTCACAAGGGTCTCCGAGTCTATTGGCTTGATGGTGTGCAGGTCCACCACCGACGCAGAGACCCCCTTCGAGCTAAGGGACTCTGCAGCCTTGAGCGCTTCCGGGACCATGATGCCACAGGCGACGATCGCCACGTCCCCCCCTTCCCTCAGGACGTTGGCCCTGCCGAGCTCGTACTGGAAGCCGGCGTCGTAGACGACGGGGGTGGACGACCTCGTGAGCCGGACGTAGAAGGGTCCCGGGATCGTCGCTATCGCCTTGATGGAGGCCTTGGTGGAGACGGCGTCTGAAGGGACTATGACCTTCATCTTCGGCACCGCCCTCATTATCGCTATGTCTTCGACCTGCTGGTGGGACGCCCCGTCTGGACCCACGGAGATACCTCCGTGCGAGCAGACGATCTTCACGTCAAGGTTCGGATAGGCGATGTTGTTGCGTATCTGGTCCACCGACTTGCCTGGGACGAATATGGCGTAAGTCCCGGCATAGGCGATCTTCCCTGCCAGGGCCATCCCAGCGGCGATGGAGACGAGGTTCTGCTCGGCTATACCCACGTTGAAGAACCGCTCAGGGAACTTAGTCGCGAAGACCCCCGACTTCAGCGAGCCCGTGGTATCTGCCCCCACGACTACCACGTCCTTGTTCTCCGCGCCCAATTCCAGCAGCGCGTCGCCGTACGCGTCCCTCATGGCGGCCGTCTTGGAGAGCATCAACGCCGCCTCCCCGCGCTCTCGGCGATCTCCCTCAGCGCCGCTATCGCCCTCACCGGGTCCTTCGTCCCATAGACGCCTGCCCCTGCGACCATGACGTTGCCTCCCCGCCTAACGACCTCCCGCACGTTCTCCGGCTCCACCCCCCCGTCGACCTCGATGTCAGTCTCAAGGCCTTTCTCGTCGACGTACTCCCTCGCCTTCTGGAGCTTAGGGAGGACGGCGGTGTCCATCCTCTGCCCGCTGAAACCGGGGCTCACCGTCATGATGACCAGCGTCGAGATCTTGTCAAGGCGCGCCAGGGCCCACCCTGGGACCTCGGTCTCCGGCTTCACTGCCAACCCCACCTCCCGCCCCCTGGCCCTCACGGCTCGAAAAAGTTCGTCGAACCTCCTCTCGTTCAGGACCTCGGCATGGAAGGTGACGATGTCTGACCCGGCGTCCAAGAACTTGTCCACGTAGGCCTGCGGGTTCTCCACCATAAGATGAGTATCGAACTTCAGGTCGGTCCTCTGCCTCAGGGCCTTCACGGTCCCCGGCCCGAAGGTGATGTTGGGGGCGAAGTGACCGTCTATGATGTCTAGGTGCACCTGGTCGGCGCGGCCCCGCACGGCGATCTCCACAGCACCTCTCAGGTCCCCCAGGTCCCACGCGATAACAGACGGCGCAATCCTAATCCCGTTCATCACATCACCCTAGTTCGCTCAGCACGTCACGGAGCTTGTCCTTGGCCGGCGGGGTTCCGTGGTAATGTGGAGACCACTCCATGAACGAGATCCCTTTACCCTTCACCGTGTGGGCTATGATCACGGTCGGCCTGTTTCTTGTGCTGATCGCAAGGTCAAAGCCGTCCATCAGCTGTGGGAGGTCGTAGCCGTCCACCTCGATCACGTTCCAGTTGAATGCACGCCACTTCGCAGCCAGGGGCTCCAGAGGCATCACCTGCTCTGTCAGACCGTCCTGCTGGATGCCGTTCCTATCGATTATCGCAGTGAGGTTGTCGAGGCGGAACTTCGACGCCGCCATGGCTGCCTCCCACACCTGCCCCTCCTGTTGCTCGCCGTCCCCCATGAGCACGTACGTCCGGAACGGCCTTGCGTCAAGCTTGGCCACCAGGGATGTCCCCACCGCGAGTGATAGTCCGATCCCCTCCGACCCCGCCGGCGCCTCTACGCCAGGGATCCCCATCGAAGGGTGCCCCTGGAGCCGGGAGCCAATCTTCCGGAGGGTCATCAGCTCTTCGACCGGGAAATAGCCGGCCTGCGCCAGAATCGAATAGAGGAGCGGGGCCGCGTGCCCCTTGCTCAGGAAGAACCTGTCCCTGTCTGGCCACTTCGGGTTCTTGGGGTCGTGGCGCATCACGCGGAAGTATAGGGTGACGAGCAGTTCGACCGCGGACAACGACCCCCCGGGGTGTCCTGATCCAGCCTCCGCCAGTGCCTCGAGTATCAGCTTCCGGGTGTTCCTCGCCGTCTCCTTTAGCCTGACGACCTCCTGGGCTGTCTCCACTATCTCCTCACCGGCACCTGCACTATCCTGCTCACAAAGTCACCCGCGCCGAGCGCCTTCTCTTCGAGGTTGTGCGGCGACAGAGACGCGATCCTGGGGAGCTCGCTCTTCGCTTGCCCCGCTATGTTGCTGAGGATGGCGGCTTGGTAGGGGTTCCCTCCTGAGGCCACCGCGAGGCTGAAGACCCCGGTCATGGCGTCCCTTACCCCCACCTTGCTGAAGAGGTTCTTCTTCCCCTCGATGGGCGGGAAGAGGGTGACGTTCTCCTTGTCGAAGAGCGTGACCCCTTGCTCGCCCCGGGTGACGAGTATCGCTTTGGACTCCAGGCGGCTCAGGAGGTTGACGCCCATGTTCCTGAGGCTTGTCTCATTGACCATGGCCATCCCGGTGGCGTGCTCCGCCTCTTCGAGGTTCGACTTTACGTAGGTGACCCCGGAGAAGTCAAGGTAGTGCCTCATTTTCGGCTGCCCCACGATTATCTTCCCCAAAGAGTGCGCGGCCGTCACCATCCCTCCGATCAGGTAGCTTGTCACGGCACCCCGGTCGTAGTCAGAGATTATCACGCAGTCGACGTCTGCTATCTGGGGCTCGGCCTCGGCTAGGAGTCTCTTCGACAGGGGCGCCGGCGCGTCCCTCCTGTCCTCCTTGTCTACCCTCAGGGCGTGGAAGTTGTTCACGAGGTACCATGTCCTGAGCGAGGTCGGCCTGGAAGAGTCGGTGATCACCCCACTGAAGGAAAGCCCGTACTTCGTGAACTCTGACTTCAGCCAGGTCCCGTACTCGTCTGACCCGACCAGTCCCACCAGCTTTACCGACGCACCCAGGGAGACCAGCTCCCTTGAGAGGTTGGCAGCGCCCCCGGGCAGGAGCGTCTGCCCCACGAAGTCACCCGCTGGCACCGGAGCCTCTCGAGCGAGCTTGCGCGCCGCGATTTCGACGAAACGGCTTACGAGAAGGTCGCCCACTACAAGAACCCTACGCCCCTGGAACTGGCGGAGGACCGAGGCCAGTCGTTCCCCGTCGACCGAGTCCAGCGGCAACCTTTTTTCGGAAATTACTCGGCCAGGCACCTAGTTAAAGCTTGGGAGGTCTCTGCTCATCCGACGCCTCCTCCCACTTCTCCGCGAGCAGCTCGCCGACGACCTCGACGGCCCTCCTCAGCTCCCTGTCCATGGCGAGCGGGTCGTACCCCTTAGGGGGCGGGTAGTCGAGGAACTTCTGGTTGGGGTCTGCCCCGACGAAGTCCTTGCTGGCCTCGTATATGGCCATGAGCGCGGGCCCGTCCAGCTTCCTTAGCTCTGACTTCCAGGCGTGGTGGAACCCCTTATCTGAAAGGAAGGTGAGCTTGACGTCCCCTTCTGCCTCCTTCTTCACGTCCGCCCAGAAGACTCTGTCGAACTCGCTGGACCCGACCTTCCCAGACTTGAGCTTAGACTCATAGGAGCTGATAAGAGCCGGAACCGCTTCTGCGGGTATCTCGAAGTGCGCCGCAATCTGCGCTTCCGTGAGGCCGAGCCCCTTCAGGTGGTAGGACCCTTCTTCCAGTACCTCCTCGCTGATTTCACTGTCTGATGGAGGCAACAGTTCGGCTGGCTCCAGCTCGGCTTTAAGATGTGCGCACCCTCCCTGCAGTCGCGGTGCCCATGCAGTGATTGGGGTGCCTGGTCTGACCCCGGCCTCGAACGTCCATAGAAGTCCGAGGGGCTGAATCCGTTCAACACGAGGGCGGAAGTACGAAGAGGACGTGGCTGCTGTCTTTTAGATTAGGACGACTGGAAACCCAGAACACACGGGGTGGACCGGCAGATGCGCTGGAGTCATGCCCCTTCCCTTTAGCAAGTAGCCGCCGCGCCAGGGACGGGGCGGCCCGGCGGTCAGCGCTTCTTGACATACAGATAACCTCCCTCCTCCCTTACGTCGTAAAGGGGCTCGTCAGGGAGGGGCTCGTCGAATATCCCCTTCCCCGTCTTGAGGTCCCAAACCGTCCCATGCCCGGCGCAGGTGACCTCCGTGTCCACCAGGGTCCCCTCAGAGAGGTCCCACTCTTCATGCGTGCAGTAGGCCCCAATCCCATAGTACTTCCCGTCGACGTTGGCGATGAGGATAGACTCCCCCCCGACCTCTACGGTCAGCATCGAATCAGGCGGGACCTTCGAGGCTTCGACGGCTTTCGCGAAGTCAGCCATGGCAGGCGCACCCCGGCCGGGCGCTAAAATCTTTACCCAATCACCCCCTATCCGCCTGCCGTAGCACGTCGTCCGTTCGGTGTCGTCGGGACGATCGCCAGGCGCGAGAATGTGTCAGGCACTAGGGACCCCTGGCCGAAGCCCCCGACTCGCAGGGCTGGCCGGGCCTGCCCTGAGCTCGGATGAATCAGTCTGGCCTTGGGGCGGGGGCGGTCATGGCTTCTTCGAGCTCCTTCAGGTCCTTCAGCGAGTCGACGAACGTCCACTCACCATAATATGGGTAGGAGAGTAGCGCCCCGTAGGTGACTAGTTTGGGGAAGGTCTCCCTCTCTATGTCCCCCTTGTCAGGCAGGTTCTTCGCGATCCTTGGCCCGTTGAGGACATAGACCCCGCCGTTGATCCATACGTCAGGGAAGGCCGGCTTCTCGTCGAACCCTCTGATCATCTTGAGCTTGTCTATCTTCACCACGCCGAATCTTGACCGGTAAGGGACCACGAGCATGGAGGCTGAAACCCCGCCGGCCCCGCCGTAGTCGTCGATCATCCTCTTCAACGGGAGGTCGGTGACGATGTCCCCGTTGGTGACCACGAAGGTCTCTTCGGACGGGTACTTCGCTATAGCTTTCTTGATCCCGCCGCCTGTCCCGAGTGGCTCGGCCTCCACGGAGTAGTCCACGGCGACCCCTTCGAAGCTCGCCCCGAAGTGCTCCCTCAGCCTCTCCCACTTGTAGCCGCAGGCGAAGGTCACAGCGTCGACGCCTCCCTCCTTGACCAGCCACTGGATTTGGTACTCGGCGATCGGCTTGCCGTTGACAGGTATCAGGGCCTTAGGCTTGTCGTCTGTCAGGGGTCGCAGTCGCATCCCCAGGCCGCCGCTGAGAATGATCGCCCTCATCGTCGAGCGGACATCCCTCGGGGAGACCGCTCGATAAATGCTTCCCTGGCGTTTTGCGGCGCGTGAGGCTACAACGTCACGTTGAGGGAGCCGACGAGAGAGACAGGGACGTCCGTAGCGGTGGTCGTGAAGACAGTGGCGGTGTATGCCCCCGACGGCACCGTGGGGGACACGGCCACGAAACACTGCACCTCCTGGCCTGCCGAGAATGAACAAGAGGCTACGTTCCAATAGACGACCTGGCCGGCATGGTTGGTCAAGCCAAGGTAGACGAACGAGGTGAAGGACGTGGCGTAGGTGCTGGTGTAGTTCACCATCACCCCCTGGTAGCTGCCGATTGTGACCTGCTTCATCCCTGACTGTGAAATCGCGTTGGTGAGGTAGTCTGGGGCCGCCGCGCTGCTGAGAGGCGCCATTGAGACCAGGAGCAAGCAGACAGCCAGCAGGAACAAACCGGGCAGGTGCGACCTCAATCCAAGAGTCGCGTTGCAGTTTCAGTATATAATCCTAACAATGTGAAAGTGCTCAGCTTGACGGCCAAGCGGACGAAGGCGAGGCGACCTAGCTTGGAAGGGCTGCGTCCCACCAGGACTTGCACCAGAGCTTACGCTAGGGTTGCTAAAATAAAGAAAGGGTCAGGAGAGTCTCTTACGAGATCTTCCTGACTAAAATTGCTAGCTCTAGGACTAGGGTTATCGCTGCGAGTACGGCGACTACCAAGACATACGTCTGGGTAGCCGAGATGGCGCTGCCCGAGGGCAACGAAGACTGGATGCTGTTGACCGTTGTCTGGATGCTCCCCACCGTGGAGGTAAGGCCGTTGATGTTGCTGAGGATGGTGCCAACGTTGGTGCTGATTGTCCCCACAGTAGAGGAGATTGTCCCCACCGCAGAGGAGACGGTGCCCAACGTCGATGTGATGGCGGCAAGGTCGTTCATTATCGTCTGCTGGTTCGCCAGCACCTTGTTCAGGGTGGCGTTGACCTGCAGGAGCGCTGCGGTCTCGTTGAACGATGATGACGCCGGTGCAGTGTATGTGAAGGTGGTTGTACCCGTCGCTCCGTATGAATCGAGGGCCGTGATTGTGTAAGTCCCGCTGATCCAGGCCGACGTTCCGCCGACAGCCGTCGAATAGGTGAACGAGCCGCTTGAGACGGTCACGCTCGCAATGTCGACTGTCTGGCCTGATGGGTTCTTTACGGTGAGACCCACCTGGTCGGGTTGGGTCGGTGCGGGGCTTATGGTGCCGGAGATCGTGTAGGCCTGCGAGCCGCTGTATGAGGCGCCGGCCGCTGGGCTGGTGAACGTTATGCTACCAGCAGCGGTGGCGATCATAGGCGAAAGCGCAAGGACCAGCGCGATCGAGACTGCGGCGATTGCTGGGAGTGTCTTCATGGTGGCCACCCGATTAGACGGTGACGGAGATTGATGTAGATACTGATACGGGCAGGTTACCCGTGGTGAAGACGAAGATGCTCACAGAGTAGGTGCCGCTCGCGAGGCCTACCGGCTCCGCGATGAACACCGACTGCGTCACACCTGCCCCGACTGTGAGGCTCCCTGTCCCGATGCCCACCGTCTGGCCGGCGCCGTTCTTATAGACGGCGAAGACCACGACGCTCTGAGCGGTCGGGTTCAGGTTGGTGTACGACGCGCTGATGCCTGAGAACGAACCTATCGTCGCTGATTGTGGGGTGCCTGAGACCACGAAGGACTGTGCGAACGGGACGGTCACGTGGACGGTCAGCGTTTGGCTGCTGTTCACGTTGCCCGCTAGGTCTGCCGCGCTCAGTGCGATGCTCCAGTTCCCGGTCGTGAGACCGGAGATGGTGACACCGTACGTCACGCTGTGCCCGACGTTATTGGTGCCGGACACGCTGACCGACAGGGTCTGCGTGGCTGAGGTCTGGATGTTGGTCGCCACTGCGCTGACGCTGGATGAGTTGAGGTCACCCAGACTGTCGGTGATCGTGGCGGTTACCGTCGCTGGCGAGGAGATGTTAGCGTTGGGGACCGTCACGAAGTTGACGCTCGGAGCGCTCGTGTCGACGAGCACCGAGTAAGTCCCTGTCTGTGCGGTGTTCCCATTGCTGTCGGTGGCGTTGAACGATATGGTGTGCAGACCCGCGCCAATGTTGACCGCGATTGCCCAAGTGACCTGGTTCGCCGTCTCTGACGAGCAACTCGACAGAGTCCCTGCAGTGTAGCAGACCGACGCGATGGTCGCTGCTGCCACGCCGGTGGTCGGATAACCGATCGAGGCGTTCGCGCTGCCGTGGAATACGACAGGCGTGCTATTTGCATAGATCACGCCGGACATTGGAAGCGGTGAGCTGACACCTATTGTTGGATTCGCGCTGACCACGCCGATGGTCGTTTCACCGGAGACTGCCTGCCCTGCGACCACGCCAGTAGCGGTGATCTTGGCGGTCCCTAGTGTCGACGGAGCGGTGTAGATTACCGCACCGAAGGACGACCCTGTGGTGGAGTGGCCTGCAGTGATGTAGACGTTTGTCGCTGAGAGGAGACCCGTAGACGCCGCCAGGTTCACCTGGAGCGTGTTGGCATTCGCGGCGAGCGTCACATCGTTCCCGTAGGCATCTACCAGGGTTACGTCGAGGTAGAGCGTCCCTGAGGAGACGGTGTTGGTCGCTGGGCCGCTGAAGACCGGCGGGTTCCCTGACGCGTAGTAGTAGGCGTTAACCTTGAACGAGGCCGCGGGGCCTGCTGCTGTTGTTGCCTGCGGTACTGTCCCGGTTACGTTGGCTAGGTCGTGGGTCGGCGCGGCGTAGGTGGGCGCGGTCGCGTTCATCGTGAACGTGACTTCGGCGCCTTCCAGCGTGTCGACCTTGAAGGAGGTTTGGACCATCCCTGAGCTGTTGGTGTCTAGGGTGATGTATTGGAGTCCGTTGGAGAAGGTACCCACGTAGGCACCGTCACCCAGCGTCACTGCGCCGGTTCCTGGCAAGTCCAGGGCGATGTTCACTGGAACACCCTGCTGGACTGTAGGGAGCGTGGCGTAGACGCTGATTGAAGAGCCCGCCGTTGGAGCGGCGTTGCTGACGGCCGGGGTGGGCGACGTCGCTGAGAAGGTCCCTGTAGTCGCTGTCCCGCTGTTACCGGCTATTGTAAAGGCGGTAGCTCCCGCCCCATAAGTTCCGCTTATGGTGGCGCTGAACTGACCGACAGAACCATAGACGCCGGACTGGAAGTAGTTGTACGGGAGGTCCCCGCTGACCGCGCTGCCGGTGCCGTATGGCGTGGCGATGCACGCGGCGTTCGTTGTGCAGCTGACGGTTGAGGGGAGGTTGGTGGTGTCGAAGACGCCGCTTGCCGAGAGGGCGGTCAAGGAGACCGAGCTGACGACGAGGTTGGCTGTGTTGAAAGCAATCGAGTTGCCGAACTTGTCGGCGATCGAATAGGTGCCGCTCGCGGCTGCGAGTTCAGCACCGGTGAAGGTAGTGTGGGTCGTTGGCGAGGTGTTTGTGGTAGTCCCTTGGGTGCTGAGGTAGTTGCTGGATTCGCCGCTTATGAGGAATGTTACCTCTGAGGGCGCACCAGGTCCTGTAGCTATACTGCTCGGGGCTGGCGTGATTGCGGTGCTGGTCCCGGCTGACGCCTTTATGGCTGAGGGGCCATCGGCTACCGTGTCAGTCGGCTGGAATGTCGTGCTTGCGACACCTCCGTTCGCGCTAGCTGCAGTCACCCCCGTTGTGGGAGAGACTGTGCCGTAGGTGGACGTCACCGCCCACTCAATCGGCACGCCAGCGTTGCCGAGGTTGTTCGTTGTGGTGAGGGTCACCGTTGGGTTGCATGCGGGCGTACCTGCTGTGTAGGTCCCGGTCACGCAAGAGTCGGTGGCACCGTATGAGATTGCGAGAGCCGCTGAAGCGCCGACGGAGTACAGCTTCTGGGTCGGTCCTGCGTAGTACGCGGCCGAAGAGCCGTCCTGAACCGTCGTCGTCACCGTCCCGGTTATCGCGTTGGCGGTAGACGGAGCGGGGGCTGTCGCGATGCTGAAGAAGTCAAATGTGGTGACGGATGCCCCCGGCGAGAGCGCAAGCGTGCAAGACACGCTAGACGAGGTCGAGTGGCAGCCATAGTCTGAAGTTTCGTAGTTAGCTGTCGAGAATGTCCATCCCGACGGCGCTGTGATCGTCAAGGCCGTGAGAGCGTAGGCGTTGCTGCTCGGGTTCGACACCGTTATCGCCTCCGAGGCAGAGCCAGACACTACGTTCTGACTAAGTGTGACAGTTGGGGGAGAGGCGTTCGCGGCGCTCACCGGCGTCACCAAGGGCACCAGGATGAGTAGAGCCGAAAACGCTAGGAGTGAGAGTAGAAGTCCTGAGCTAAATTTTCTTTGATACGCATTCGTAGGCGTATACATTTATTTTCAGGGTTGCGGCCAGGATTCTATATATAACCGTAGTGGACAAATGGTCTACTTTCGCGCAGACTATAGGAGAAAAGCGCCGCCCTACGCTCTTTCGAGGAATAGGAGGCAGAACCGAACGAATCGAGCGGCCAGAAGAGAGGAACGCCGGTATTGGCCGCTGCCGGCCGACCGCCTGGCTGCTGCGGTTCGCCAGGTTCGCCGTTTTATGCGGAACATGGGGTCCCCGGCTTGCCTTTGACCGATCCCCGGAAGATGGGCACTAGAGCCAGCACCCAATCAGGTTAAAACACATCCAACATCAGGATGGCAGGCATATTGCTGGCCGCGAATCTGCTCAGGAGCGAAGGTGAATTCACCCGGATTGCAGGCGGGAAGGGAATCGGTGCCGCGGGCAGGACGTCGCTACTTGAGAGAGGGCGCCCTGAACCCCCTCGGCGGGCCAGCCTCAAGGTGAGCTAGACGGCTTCGCCATTCTACGCGGGCTACATCCTCTACTTGGCCTCGGTTCTTGTTCCTGGGTACGGCATTGGGGAACTCGCCGGAAGATGGAAGGGAGGGGACGACCTCATCCACCGGATCGGGCATTCACTCGGCTACGGGCTAGCTGTCGACACGGCGGTCTTGGTCATAGAGACCACCGGTTTCAGATTTGGTGGAATCGCCCTCGTGGGGCTGGACGTCTACTCTCTCTATTTCCTCGTCGCCCTCGGAGCCGTCATGTACCTGGTGGCGGTCGTGCGAAGGCGGAGGGTCGCAGGGTTGCCTAGGGTCGACAAGGAGTCGATAGGCGTCCTTGGATGCGTGGCGGTGATCGGCGCCATCGCTTGGCTCTATTTCGTGTCCTATCCGATCTTTCCTCGGGACTACAACCCCGACTTCATAGCCTTGGTGGGCTCCCCTCGCGAGCTGATCAGTGGCACCCTGACCTCCATCCCCAGGTTAGTGCTTTACGGCGCGGGATACTACCAGACCGCCGCTGCGTTCCTAGCCGTCGGCTCTACGGGGATTCAGACAGCCCAGGTCTCGATGTCCATCCTGGCAACCCTGTCCCCCACCTTGGTGTATGCGACGACGCTCAGTCTCACTGGCGACAAGCGAAGCGGGTTGTTGGTCACGGCGATCTACTCCCTGTCAGGGAGCATCTGGACGCAGATGGTGTTCGTGGATGGCCTTTATCCGAACTTCGTCGGGACTCTGCTCGAGCTCGTCCTCTTGGTCACGTTCATCGACCTCGCCAAGAACCCCCGCAGCCGTTCGCTCTGGCTGCTTTCGGCGCCAGTCGTCCTAGCCGCATACTTTTCGCACTATTCGGTTCTCTCTGTCTTCGGTACATTCGCGATCCTGTCGTTGGCCCTTGCGATGATGAGGAGCCCGCAATTCAAAGGGACGGCTGTCGCAACCATCGCATTCCTTATCCCCGGAGCTCTTGGCGCCCTGGCGTTCAGAAGGCAGCTCGACTTGGCGCTGGTCATCTCTTACACCAGCGGCGCCCCGCAGCCGCTGACCACCTATCTTTCGAAAGCGCTCAGCTTTCTGCCGTCTATAGCCTACCTTGCATTTGACGTGAGGAATGACATCGGGTTTCTGGCCGCCATTACGTTGTTGGCCTTCTCGTTGTACAGAGGGTACAAGCGCAAGGATTACGCCATTCTCCCCTTCGCCATCTGGTTCTTCGCTTTGCTGATCGCCTCCCCACAGGACTACGCTGCTTGGAGGTTCGAGCTCGAAGCGATAATGCCCTTGACGATACTAGCCGGGTACGGGCTGAACTCGATGATACCGAGCACAAGGGCTCGCAAACAGGCGAGATTGAGGAAAGGCGACCCCTACAAGTTCGCCGCCGTGATGTTCGTACTCCTCTTCCTGACCCCGATAGTTGCTACTGGATGGGCGTCATCGTTCACGCAGAGCCTCGCGCTAGAGTCTGGCAAACAAGCGACGGTACAGTCACAGGTCAACGCGACCATGACCTGGCTCGAGGAGAACACACCCCCTTCCTCGTCTTTTCTTTCGGTCACAGACCCGACTTTCTTGTACTCGGCGCTTCAGATAGGGCATAACTGCACCTATGAGTACATGGGGAACGAGACCCAGGCTATCTCCTATGCCAGGTCCAACGGCCTCTCCTACATCATCGTCACCAAGCACGATGTGTTCTTCAGCCAGGTCTTGCAGCCGGCCAACGACTCAGCCCCGTATCTCCCATGGTTCACGTACAAACCTACCGCTGGCGTGACTTTGGTCTATTACAATCCTAACGTCCGGGTGTTCCAAGTGTCCTGAACCCCGCACGATGGGGCGGTGCCTCCGCACGTACGCCGCAAGCCCCCGGGGCATCTGGGGAGCGCTTGTTTGGGAGCATGGATGATTGATGCGGAAGAGGCAAGCGACATCGAATGACCTCTTTGCCAAGACATTCTCTTCGTCGGTGCTCCTTGGCCCGAGTCCTGTCTACGAGATGGTGATCTTCCCTGAAATCTGCGTACCAATTATAGAAAAGGTGGATGTGCCGGCGGTCTGGAAGACCCAAGTGAACCCCTGCCCAGGAGCAAGCGCGAAGTCCCCGACCCCCCCTACGCTCAGCGTCACGCTTGTTGTCCCGGTGTTGACCCACTCCACCGGGGTGACCGAATGGAGGGCTGCGGCCTCGGTATCATTGAATCCTTGCTGCGAGACCCCTATGACGACTTTGATCGGCGTGTAAATCCCTACGGCGTAGGCTGTCTTACCTGACTCGAGCACCAGGCTGTGCTCAGGGGGGGTGACGTACCATTTGACCTGGGGGAAGGTGACAGTATACGGGCCTTGGGTCATAGTAGCGTTGTAGGGAGTAAGGACGCTGTTTCCATCCACAGTGGCCTGGACTCGGATTTCGGACGTCCCACCGCTCCCGTTCTCCAGGTACGCGTTCACCACGAGGGTCCCGGTGCCCGGACCCACAGAGGTGACCAATGCGTAGAACACGGCGGCTCCTACTATGACAATAGGCACCATGAAGAGAATCGTCCCGATCCTTCGGCGGCGTGATGCACCTTTCAAATGGAATTCGGCCTCGCGAGACGTCCCCTTTGGAACATGGTAAGCAGCTTTCCAGATACCCTTCCCGAACGCCAGAAAAACGTTATCGAAGAGGGTGGTCCTTCGGGGTCACCCGACATGCTGGGTCTTTTGCGCGGCTGTAGAGGTTCGAAGGGGCGAAGAATCACCGTGAGCGGCATAGCTCAGAAGGCAGATGCCCTCCGGCGGTTCTCTGCCGAGCACTGAGCCGTATGTAGTCGCGGCATTCTGGACGCGCCCGCAGGTCAGTTGGACCAGGTCGCGTTGTCTGCTGCCTTAGGAATTGACTCAGTTTCGATGGCAGAACAACATATGCTTCTTCGGCTGTCGCAGACAGGCGCTTGGGAACGCGACTTCCATCTGGTATCTGGGCGAGGTATCTGGGGTAGAGCTACCCTCCCAATGCGGTGTCGGGGATACTGCTGGACGATTCAACGCTCTTCGTTTTGCATCCAGTTGCCGCGTACGCCGCCCTTCGGTGTAACCTCCAATGCGAGCACAAGATTAGGAGCGGGGACGGAACTCAACCGCCTTGGTAGCGGACCTCTTGTGACGCTTGTCTGCAGTTCCCGGCCAAGGGAGATATATGGGCAGAGGAGAGCGCCCCTTCATGGACGTCACAGTGCTCATACCAGCTCACAATGAGGAGGGCACGATAGCGAAGGTCATCGTAAAGGCCAAGGAGCACTCGAACCGAGTGGTAGTCTGTGACGACGGGTCCACCGACATGACCGGGAGGATCGCTGAGTCTCTGGGAGCCGAAGTAATCAGAACCTCGCACAACCTTGGCTACGGAGCCGCACTTTCGACCCTTTTGACAAGGGCCAAGGAAATAGGAGCGGGCGTCGTGGTGACGCTCGACGGAGACGGGCAGCACGACCCCGACGAGATCCCCATAGTGATAGAGCCTTTGCTCAAAGGAGAGGCAGACATAGTGATAGGCTCGCGGTTTCTGGCCGGTGACCGCAAGATGCCGAGGTATAGGACCGTGGGGATAAAGGCGATCACAGGCCTCTCCAACAGTGTGGGAGACCTCAAGGTGTCAGACGCACAGTCGGGGTTCAGGGCGTACGCCCTCGACGCAATCTCATCGGTCTTACCTACTGAGCTCGGCATGGGCGCGAGCACCGAGATCCTTCTTAAAGCAAGCCGGGCAAGCTTAAGGATTGTCGAGGTCCCCATCAACGTGTCATACGAGAAAGGGGCAAGCAGGAACCCTGTCTATCACGGGGTTGAAGTCGTCTTTGCGACCATCAAGCACGTATCGATACTCCATCCGCTGATCGTCTATGGTATCCCAGGGTTCGCGTTCATGTTGTACGGGTTGTATCTAGGATCGAACGCTCTACGTATCTACGAAGACGTCCACAAGGTGATAATCGGCACAACGCTAATTTCGATGGGAGCCATCCTGGTCGGGCTCATATTGGCCATTACAGCGCTGATAATCTGGATCATGATATCAGTGGTGCGGAGCCCCCTGTATCAAGCCGGGCGCACGACGCCTGCTTAGGGTCACATCAGGGGCGCATGGTCCTCCACTCACACCGAGCGACCCGGACTTACGCCAACCTTTTCGCGAGGAAGACGCGTCATCGCTGGCCGAGCGGTAACCGGGCCCCTGGAAGACCTGCCCGGTCTCGGCCAGGGCCGACCGCGTATCGCCAAGGTGGGCCTGAAGCATGAGTGGTACCGCTCCTCTTCTGGGCGTCGATGAAAACGGACTCTACGAGGTCCCATTGGACCAAGAATCGAAAGTTCAAGGGCGGGTTTGATCACGACGCTGTAAGATGGGAGCCGTGGGACAGTCAGGCTGGCCCGGCGAGCGGCGCAAAATTATTATCAGCAAGGCTGACTGCGTCCTGAGTGCGTGCGACCGACCCCGAGCCAGGCTCGCACGTCAAGAGCGTCACGCTCCTCGCCACCATTGGAACCGTCGCCGAGTATTATGACTTCGCGCTCGCGGGTGCCTGCGCAGCGCTTGTCTGGCCATTCGTTTTCTTCCCCTCGTCTAGCTCCGCGGCAGGCTTCGCTCTCTCCTTCGGGACCTACGGCTCCGCCTTGCTCTTCCAACCAGTTGGCGCCGCATTGTTCGGCCACCTGGGGGACCGGCGAGGAAGGAAGCCGTCGCTTGTCCTGACCCTCTCCCTGATGGGTATAGGGTCCCTCGGGCTCGGACTGGTCCCCAGCTATGAGGCTATTGGGGCGCTCGCGCCGCTGCTCGTGGTGGCCATGCGCGTCCTTCAGGGAATCGGATTCGGAGGAGAGCTGTCTGGGTCCGCGACTTGGGTGGCCGAAGCTGCCGCTGACACCAATAGGAGGTCGTTCTGGACCGGGTTCCTTTCTGTGTCGCGCACCGCTGGTGCCCTGCTCTCCTTCAGTATGTTCTACGCTGTCTCGGCTGTACTGCCTCGGGCAGAGTTTCTCGGGTCCGGGTGGAGGCTCCTCTTCATAGGGGGGGCGGCGGCGCTCCTTGTGGGCGTCGTCGTAAGGTACAGATTTACGAGGGACATTTTGTACTTGGAGGCGAAGGCCAGGAACGCACTGGTGAAGGCGCCTGTCATCTCCGCAGCGAAGAAGGACTGGGGGACCATACTTGCCCTGGGGGTGTCCACCACTGGGTTCCTGTCCATCATCCTCGTGATGCTCCAGTCCTTCTCTCTGAACTATCTGACGAAGGTGGGGGTCGGCGTCACCTTCGCTGCCGAACTCTTGGTGTTGGGGAGGACGCCTGAGCTTGTCGTAACTCCTGCGGCCACGCTCCTCGCGGACAGATTTGGGAGAAAGGCCACCCTCATCGCAGGAGGGGTAGCATGTCTTATTCCCATCCTACTGTTCTATCCTCTCCTTCACACATCTTCAGTGGGGCCGGTAGTGCTAGGATTCGCCCTCCTCGGGATCAGCTCATCGTTTGGCTATGCGAGCGCGCCCGCCCTCTTCGCGGAGTCCTTTCCGACAAGCCATAGGTTCTCAGGGGTCGGGCTCGCCTACAACATCCCGGTTCTGGTGACGGGGTCGCTGACGACCCTCGTCATACCACTTTACATCGCCGCTTTTGGGGGCGCAGTTGGCGCCGCCAATTATGTGGCAATCACTATATTCGGGATCACCGCAGTCTCCATCGTGGCAGGACTGGTAGTGCACGAAACGAGGACCGCCGATATGCACTGACGCCAAGGATGGCCACGCTGAGAGCGTCCGCCTGTCGGCGATCACTGGGGACTCATCGCGACAGGGTCACCCTGCTCAACACGGGTCTGGACTTGGACCAAAACTCGTCCGGAGTCCTATAGGAAGTCTCGACCACCACGTCGGTCTCCATTGTCGATTCTAGGTATTGCTTCAGGCGCTGGAGCGCAGAAGGGCTCGGCGCTTCGTCGGGGGAAGTCTTGAGCAGGAACCTGCCTACATCGAGCTGTATCAGCTGATAGTCTGCCAGCCCAAGACTGGATTCAGCCCAGTCAGCAACCGTCAAGGGCGAAACCTGCTCCCGGCGACTGTTCATAAGCCAGTCTGCCTTCCGCCCCAGCACCTTCCTGATCCTCATCAGGTTCGAGCCACAAGGGCAAGCTTCTCCGTCTGCCATTTCCACGACATCTCCCAGCCGGTACCTGATGAACGGCATCAGGGGGTTATGGAGCGAGGTTACCACGAGCTCGCCCGTTTCGCCTGGTCCGACTGGCTCGTCGTCCTTGAGGACTTCGGGGAAGATGAAGTCCTCATTGAAGTGGAGTCCCCTGTGAGCCGTGCAGACTGCACCCATCGGACCGACTTCGGCTGCGCCATACCCCCAGAAGATCTCTGAACCATATAGCCCTTCTAACTCTCTGGCGCAGGTTTGGGTGAATACTTCGTTCGTTAGGACGAGCCCTCTGGGATGGATGCTTTCGCCTCTGGCCTTTAGAAATCGCCCAATCCGCCTGAGGTTTGACGGCCTGCATATCACGAAATCTGGGTTCATGCTCCTCAGGACTTCGGCGTCCCGCTCGACATCCCAATTTGAACTCAACAACGGCTTCAGAAAGGGAAGGGGCCGCCCAAGCACTCCGAGCGGGAAGGAGAGTGAGAACGTATCTCGCTTCAGCCGCCCATCCCTGTCTTGTCCAGGGCGCCAATAGGAGGTCGGGGGCCAGATTGATACTATTCGATGCCACGGCCTCGCTCCATAGTGGAGCAGGTGCCTCACCGTCATCGCTGTAGTCACTGCATGGTACTCCCGAGAGAAAGCAAGCCTAATCCTGGCCCCGCTGGTGCCGGTGGTCGACGAGTAAGATCCTAAAGTGTTGATGAGGTTCTGCGATATCATCGCCTCTCCATTGCGTTCCACATCGCTCCTTTCGAGGATTGGTAGCGTCCTGAGGTCTTCGAGGGACCTGAAGCCGAAGCCCTCAAGGGTCGAGGCGCGAGCGAACCTACGCCTGTAGAAAGGTACATTTTGGTAAGCCAAGGCGATTACTCGCCTCAGCTTCTTGTACTGGAGCTCCCTCAGCTCTTCTCTGGAGATTCTCGAGTTTCTGAACGCTTCGATGTAGGTCTTCGCGTCTTCCACTAACAAAGGAGATGAAGGGGTTGACCTGCCCCATTAAATCAATCGGTTAACGCCCTGCTCCATGACCACCATGAGATACCCTCGACGCTGGAGAGGGCATCACGTCGGGGAAAGCCCTCGGCTTCAGATGCGACGATCGCCCTGCTAGGCGTGGCTCAATCTGCGCACACAATGGAGATCCTACTGAACCGGACGTTGACCTTCGAGGTTAGAACCGAGACGGCTACGTATCTCCTCGCAGTAGGCGATGAAGGACGATTGCGTTCTCACCTTCTCGGTTCTCGGCCGGGGGACGTTGATAGCCACATCGCTGACGAGCTTTGAAGGTCTTGGAGACAGCACCAGCACCCGATCCCCAAGCATGACCGCCTCTGAAACGCTATGGGTGACGAAGAACACGGTCTTATTCAGGCTCTCCGTGATCTTCAACAGCTCGGTGGCCATCTCTTCCCTCGTGAGTTCGTCAAGCGACCCGAACGGCTCGTCCATTACGAGTATCTGTGGGTCGTGAATCAGCGCACGGGCCAGGCTTACCCGATGTTGCATCCCGACCGAGAGTTCTCGAGGATACAACGACTCGAAGCCCTTCAGCCCTACGCTGGCCAGAAGGGCCGAGGCTTTCTTCCGGGCGGATTCCTTATCACCATGGAGCAGTTCAATGGGAAGGAGGACGTTCTCGATGGCGCTTCTCCAGGGCATCAACGCAGGCTTTTGATAGACATGTCCCACCCCTCGCATGGGCAACGCGACGGCCTTGCCGGAGATTGTCACGCTCCCAGTGGTCGGTTCGGTCAGGCCTGTGATGATCCTCAGCAGGGTGGTCTTGCCACACCCTGAGTGCCCCACGATGGACACGAACTCTCCTGCCTTGACGTCGAATGAGACTGAATCTATCGCCCTGACGACCCCCTTTTTGCTGGTCGTGTAGGTCTTCGAGACAGACCTCACTGAAACCAGGGGGCGGGGACCGTCAAGCGTGCTGGGGCTCCCTCCACGGTACCAAGAGCCGCTCTAGAAGCGCAACAGAGCCATAGAACAAGAACCCCATCAGGACGAGCTCCGCCGCTGCCGCGAACATGAGCGGGGTGTTCAGGCTGACCTGGGAAGAGAGGATCAAGAAGCCCAGCCCTGAGCTTGACGAGATGAACTCGGCCACCACGGCCCCGACGAGGGCGAGCCCGGCGGCGACTCTGAGCCCTGCGAAGATGCTGGGCAACGCGCTAGGGAACTGGACCTTCCTCAGCAGGACGAGCTTGCTCGAGTCGAAGGATGTGACGAGGTCGAGCATCTCCCGTTCCGAAGATTCGAAGCCAGCTACGGCATCCACCACGATGGGGAAGAAACAGACCAGGAAGACCGTCAGTATCCGTGGCATGATGTTCAACCCAAGCCAGAGAAAGAGGATAGGCGCGAAAGCGACCTTCGGCATCACCTGAGCAGCTACTACGAGAGGCTCTATGACCGCGCGCAGCGGCCGTGAAAGCACCATTCCAACTGCGAGGGCTATTCCTCCCACCACCGCGAGCAAGAAGCCGGCGAGCACTTCCTCGAGGGTCGCCACGGTGTGCTCAACCCACGGGATTCTCCCTGTGGTGAACTGAGCAAAGACGGAAGTTGGAACAGGCAGTATGTAGCTCGGGATGTGCAGTAGAGGGATAATCAGTTGAAGTGCCAACAGGACCAGCGCGATGGCTGCGAGAGGCGGCAGGAGGGAGCTAATCGCACGCCTGAGGCTCTGACTCATGGCCGAACTTCGGATTTCAATCTAAAAGAACATCGCGTCAGGGCGCACGAACGAACTGGTCCGTGTAGAGCGAAGAAACGTTCAGGGAGCTTTGTGAGCCTGTCCCTTCCAAGACGAGGTTTAGAGTCGACTGCATCCTGGCAGGACTGAGCCAGCCATAGGTAAGCGGGTTCGAAGTGGTGTTGGCTCCCACCATGCAGCAGGAGAGGAGGAGATTGATGCCTTCGATGGCAGAAGTCTCGTTGAGCTGGGGCTCGTACTTCACCAACGAGGCCGCCGCTCCAGCGGGATCTTTCGAGGCGGCTACGACGCTCTGCATGGTTGCCAGGACCATCCTCTGGACTAGTGACGGGTCTTTAGAAATCACCTGGGTGGTGGTCAGCAGAGCTGACCCGTATGCGTCTATCCCGTAAGCTTCGAACGGGAATAGACCCACCTGAATTCCATTCGCGGATGCTGCTGCCTGAACATCTCCATAGGAATCCAAGGGCTTCAGGATGTATTGCAGCTTTCCGGAAACGAAGAGGGGAGTTATCACAGACTGGCTCCCGTAACTCAACTTCAGGGAGCTCGAGTTGATGCCGTTGAGCTTCGCGAGGACGTAGAACATGTCAGTCTGGACGCTCGTGGAGGGGCTGTTCGCACCCCCGGCCTGTCCTTCTAGGTCCGCGAGGGAGCTGATGGTAGCTTTGTTGTAGTAGATGCTGTAGAACGTCTTCTGATACACGGCCGCCACTACCCTGACGTTGGTTATGTTCGAAGACAACTCGGCGAGCACGAGTCCGGGGACGTCTGCCAGCGCGAAGTCGACTTTTCCCGCCGCTAGCGCCGATATGGAGGCTGACGCTCCTGTCCCAGGTTGTATCGTAAGGTCAATCCCGTTAGACTTGTAGATCCCGTGATCTAGGCCGTAATAGTAAGGGAAGTGGTTGTATGTGGGAGTGAAATCGAGGAGGAGGGTCACTTTGTCGGGGGCAACGCTCGACCCCGCGTAGACGTACAACCCCCCTGCAGCGACGACCAGAATCAGAATGACAGATACGACGGCCGTCGTCCGGCCGATGCCGTATGGCGCGGCGATGTGCAATAGCTGGGACGGTTGGTAAGGCGTGATTTCAACCTTCGCCCCCCAACTGCCACGCGGAGGGACCTACGGGGGGCGTAGGGCGGAGGTCTAGGCGTGATTGGTCAGTATGACAAGAGGCCTAGCCTTGGACCAAAGTTCCCCCTCCGGACGCGCCTCTACTGTCAAATAGACGTGAGCCCCCACGACTGAAGCGAGATACTCCACTATACCCTCCAAGGCATCCTTTGGTAACGCGGACCCAGGCGAGACCCTCAGCCTGAACCTTGTCGGTTCGGTCTGGATAATTTGGAAGTCACGAAGGCCGAACCCTGACTCGATGGCATCAGCCACCTGAAGAGGCGAAACACGCGCTCCATCGTATCCGAGCAGGCAGTCGACAGCTTTCCCGTGTACCGACCTCAGGCGCCTGAGGTTTGACCCGCAGGGGCAGGTACCTTCCTCCGCGAGTTCGACCAGGTCCCCAACAGGGTATCTGATCAGCGGCATCGAAGGATTGTGAAGCTGAGTCACCACCAACTCCCCAGACTCACCTGGCGCCACTTGTTCCCCGTCTCTGATGACCTCGAAGATTGTGTAGTCTTCGTTAAGGTGTATCCCCGTCTTGAATCTGCAGTCCGCCCCTATGCTTCCAGCCTCAGTGGATCCATACATGCGGAGCGTCTTAGCTTTGAATCCCACCTCCAATTCCTTGGCGCAAGAGTCAGTCAGGATTTCGTTGGTGCAAATCAGGCCCTTGGCGGCTATCTCCTGTCCGCCTGAGCGCATCGCCACCCCTATTCTCCTCAAGTGGCTCGGCCTGCAAAAGATGAAACTTGGATTGAGAGCCGCAAGCCTCGCGGCTTCCATCTCCACGTCAGAAGGGATGCTTCGGAGCACCTTGACCTGCGGTATGGGCCTACCAAGGAACGTCGCAAATGGCACTTCAGCCAGCTGCGTGGTACTCCGCACTGACCCGTCCTTGTCAATCCTGGTCCGCCATCCTCGCGGAGGATCCCATACTGTTACGACCTTATCCCATGGCTTAAGGCCGAAGTTCATGAGCCTTCTCAGGTAGAGACAGTCCCTCACAGTGATGAACTCTCTCGAATAGGCGATGCCGACGGAGGCACCAGTAGTGCCGCTAGTGACCTTCGCGAACTCTGGCAGGGCTCCCCTCGACCGGAGATCGCCGTTGACGTCTCGGCGTATGTCTTCCTTAGTCAGGAACGGCAGCTTCTTCAAGTCTGCTACTCCTTTGATGTCTTCGGGAACAAGCCCCGAGCGCTTGAAGGCAGACTTGTAATAAGGCACAAAGAGGTTCACGTGCCTGACCAGACGCCTCAACTTCTCGTCCTGGAGCTTCCTGAGGTCCTGCACGGAGAATCGGTACGACCGCATCGCGGACGCTAAGCCGACAGTTACTCCGGCGTAGTGCGCCCAGCTCTTCGGAAAGTCGAGCTTCAAACGCTGTCTCCCAACTCGCCCCTCACTCCGTAGGTTCCTAGTTAAGGTGCACCGTGAGGCAGAGGCACCCGACTGGAGGCGGGCCCACTTTGCACAGCGCTGGGAGCCATATGTTCATGGAAACCTTGTCGTCATCCCGCTTGATGAGCGCGCCTTGACACCCCGACTGCACGAAAGGGAAGAGGGGCAAATGACAGGATTGGAGGCGCGTTGAACTGGAAGTCCGGAGGGGACCGGCGGAGAATCGCCCTGCCATGGAAAGGAGTCGGCCGGGCCTCGCTGTGCCACGTTGTCCAACAAGTCCTGCGAGGCCACGAAGGGCCCGGCAACACCCCCGCCAACCAGCGAAGCATCTCTAACCATAGGGTGGTCAAGTCAGCATGCTTTCGTAAAGCGCCTCCATTCTGTTCGCAACTGCGCCCATTGTGTATGTTGATCGATATGTGGTGTAGGCGTCCCTCCCCATTTCTGCCGCCTTCAGCGGGTCCCTGAAGAGGCTCGCCATCTTGGCCGCCCACGCCCCCGCGTCAAAGGGCGAGACGAGAAAGCCTTCCCTCCCGTCGGTGATGATGTCTGACATGGGCCTGACATCTGAGGCGAGGACCGACCGCGCAGAGGCAAACCCCTCTATCATGGAGATCCCAAAGCCCTCCATCAGGCTCGGAAAGACCATGAACAGGGATCTTGAAATCAGCCTCAGCTTATCCTCCTGCCGAACCCAACCCGCAAATATGACGTTGACGTGGAGCGAAGCCGCCAATCCCTCGAGCGCCCGGCGGTGGGGCCCGTCCCCCACCACGTAGAGTCGGACTTCGGGAACCTCGTGGGAAAGCTTCGCCATGGCCGCCAGGATTGTTTCCAGGTTCTTGTAGAAGACCAGCCTGCCCACGAAGACCACCTCAGGGCGACCAGGAGGAGGGGGCGGGGCGGCGGGGTAGTCCAGCTCGTCTATGCCGTTAGGAACAACAGCCAAGCACCTTGGTTCGACTCCGCATCCAATCAGATCGTCTCTTGTCGATTCGCTGACGGCGTGGAAGACGGACGGCTTCAAGTTGAGGACCGTGGCCTCTAGAAACCTGGCGACGACAGCCGAAAACGAAGGGAAGCGGGAGCCTGACTCTCGCTTCCAGGCCTCCCAAAACGCGGCGGAGGACCTCCTATAGACGTCATGGAAGGTTATCACGTGGGGTGACCTGAATATACGGGCACATGCGGCTCCGCTGAGCGATGGGACATACGTGTTAGAGTGGACGAGCGTGCGACCCAGCGTTCGATACCCAGCCATCAGCCTGACCCCAGCTATAAGTGAAGATACGAAGAAACTCAGGTTTGAGAGGAGGCCAGAAGGAAGCGCGCCGCCGTAGGGCATTTTGAGTCCAACTCTGTGCACACTAATCCCATCCACCCCTTCCGATGATGGTGCCCCGTGAACCCTCTGGGTGATGACGTGCACCTCATGCCCGCGCCTTACCATCTCCCTTGCCAACATGTAGATGAGGTATTCCCCCCCTCCATACGTCAGCGGATAGAAGAACTGCGTGAAGTAGATGACCCTTGTTTTCCCTCTTCCCCTGCTCAAAGGCTGACCTCCTCCAATGGCCGAGAACGGGTCATGAAGTGCCTGATACGCGTGCGTCTAAAAAGAGATTTGAGCGAGGGTAGTGTTCCCTGCCAGAAAAGAGCTGGCCGGGCCAGACAAATTCCAGACAGCGGTCCGGAGATTCGCGTGTGCGTCCTTGACGGGAGGCCATCGAAAGTGCCAGGCGTTGGGCCAACCGTCGCGCTTCGCTTGATTCGGCGTCTGGGATGGACAAATGGAAGGCTATCAATCCTGAATATGAGTTGACCTGTGACGTCAACAGGACTGAGAACACGATCCATGCCAGTCATGGGTCGAACCTCACCGACCCGCAGGGGGGAACCGCTTTGGTCCCGTCACTGAGCCGACGAGCGTCGGGTTAAGAGCGTACAAGGGTTGACGCCTGGCTCTGGAGCACTTCAGTGACCCATAGCGCGGAATGATGAATGCGTGGGATGCTGGAAGCTCCATGGACGAAAGTCACCCAGAAACGTTGCGGGGAGGCAGAAGCTCAGGCCGAAGCACGGACCTCCTTGGTAGTTTAAAAAGGCCCGAGAGGCAGCTGACTTTGTGTCTGAACAGAAGGCCTCGGAGGCATCGCAGCTGCAGACCCCGCTCCCGAAGCAACCCGAGGTGAACATCGGCACCTCCGGGCACGTCGACCATGGGAAGTGCGTCGGTTATTTTGATTACGCTTTAGTGAATGGCCAGCCAATGACAGGTCAAGAGATTGACAATTTGATGTCGCAACAAGGCAAGCTCATTGCAAGAATTGACGAGGGAGAATACTACTCGTTCGAGGATAACTCTGTAATATCCATGGATGAAAAATTTCAGCCCGTCATCGGCAAAGCGAGGTTCTACAAGGAACACTATCGAGGAGTAATGGTGAACATCGAGACGTCGACGGGCAGAAAAATTTCAGTCACACCCTCACACCCTCTCCTAGTCAACCGAGGCGGTACAATCCTTTGGATTCCATCAGAAGCCCTTGCTCAGGGAGACCACGTTTCCATTCTGAGGACCGTTCCGCTCCCTGAGGACGCGGCATTCTACGAGCCTGTGAATGAAATGCGGCAGATGTTTGACTTGGTCACGTGGGAGGAGTACGAACAGTTGCGCGTGGCATCCAACGAGTTCTCCAACTTGCATGGTTTGGACGAAAGGCAGATTGACCAGATTCGAATCGTCGCTGGGCTGCCGGTCAGCAAGCTGTGCAGGCGTGCGAAAGTTAGCGAGAACAGCTACCGGAAGCTTCTCCGGGGCAAACCAATTCGCATTGATTCGAGGGTGAGACTGCTTACAGCCCTCGAAAGAAGCGGGATGCAACGGCTGACGCCAGGGCAATTCCTGATTGGGATGAAGCGCGGGAGGTACCCAACGCGCAAACTCACTTCATTAACCATGGACGTCGACCTAGCCAAGTGGTTCGCCTTTGTCTGGTCCGGGGGGACCAGCCGCGCTAACTCCGTTGGCGTAACGCAGACAGTCCAGATGGAAATGCTTCTGGAGTGGCGAGAAATCACAAGGCGGAAACTTGGAGTCGAAATCAGAGCTTACAAGGACGGTAGCTATAGAATCAACAATTTTCCATTCGTCTGGTACCTGCGGAAGAAGTTCGGTTTCGTTCCGGGAAACGAGTCGGTGCGCCACATACAACCGTGGGTCTGCAAGCTCCCCAAGGCCCAGAAGAAGGCGTTCCTAAGGTGGTTTCTGACTCTGGACGGTGAATTCGATAAGCATTCCGGCCAGATCATAGTCACCCAAGCCAACGAGAAGAACATCGTGATACTTGCATACCTTCTCCATTCCTTTGGAATTGTCCCTCGACTCGGTGTCCGAACCCGGAAACTTAAGAGAGGCATGAAGGAATACTTCAAACTTTCCATCTCCGGCAGGAGCGACCTTGGGACCTTCGCACGCGAGATTGGTTTCGAGGACTTGAGAATCCAAGAGAAGCTGACGCGATACCTCGAGAGAATCAAGAAGGAATCAAAGGAAACAGATTTCTCAATTCCAATCGACTTTGACACCTTCAAGGAGCATCTCCGAATATCTGGGCTCGTGCGAGAGGGGTTTGGGGGAACAGCACCCCCATTCATGGGGAGCTCGGAATGGTACAAGGCATACGAGATGGCAGGGACGAGCGGGCGCCTCTCCCGAACAAGGCTCCTTCTCGTCATCCGCGAGATTGACTCGCAGGTGCAAAGGCTACAAGGATCACTCTCCAGGCTACGTTCGTCACCCTCAGGCATTCTCGCGCACATGTCCCTCGCTGGATTCCCGCAGGGAACGATCGCAAACGAGCTCGGTTTCAGTCGCAGAAAACTGATGAGAATCCTGAAGAAAGGAACGGCAACTGAACTGGAGTCTCTCGCAGTCCACGTCGAAGAAAAGACCCGCAAGAACATAAAGTCGATTGAATCTTGGTTGGTACAGCTGCGGCGACTGGCGACAACCCCGATGGAGTTTGACAGGATCGACAGGATTGATCGCGAGACATACGATGGGATGGTGTTCGACCTCAGCGTTCCGGGGCCCATGAACTTCATCGGAGGAACCACGTCCATCGTCTGTCACAACACGACCCTTACCCAGGCACTCACCGGCGTGTGGGCCAGCGCCCACAGCGAAGAGCTCAGGCGCGGAATCACAATCAAAGTCGGCTACGCCGACGCCGCGGTCTACAAATGCACCCAGGACCACGGCGCAGCTTCCTACTCGACTAGCCCCGTCTGCCCGGTGTGCGGGAGGAAGACGGTGTTCCTGCGGGCGATCAGCTTCGTAGACTGCCCGGGGCACGAGAGCCTCATGACCAACATGCTCGCCGGGGCGTTCCTTATGGACGGAGCCCTTTTGGTAGTGGCTGCCAACGAGCCTGTCCCGAAGCCCCAGACTCGGGAGCACCTCCAGGCTCTCCAGATGCTCGGGATGAAGAAGATAGTGATAGCGCAGAACAAGGTCGACCTCGTCACAGACGCGGAGGCAGAGAAGAACTACTCCCAGATTCAGAAGTTCACCAAAGGGACTGTCGCTGAAAGCGCGCCAATAATACCCATATCGGCCCAGCAAAAGCTGAACATCGACGCCCTCATCGAATCCCTCGAAAGCGTGGTCCCCACGCCGAAGAGAGACGCGGGCGCCAGCCCTCTCATGTACATACTGAGGAGCTTCGACGTGAACAAGCCAGGCGCGGCCGTACAAGGGCTCTCAGGGGGGGTACTGGGAGGGAGCCTGACCCGGGGGGAGCTCAGGGTGGGTGAAGAGATAGAGCTCAGACCCGGGATGGTGGACGAAAGGAGCGGGAAGTTCGTCCCTGTGATAACCAAGGTGTCTAGCCTCCAGACAAGCGCTGGCCCGTCAGACCGGGTCGGGCCCGGTGGGTTGATCGCCGTAGGGACACATCTCGATCCCACGTTCGTCAAAGGGGACCAGATGGTGGGGAGCGTCATAGGCAAGCCAGGGACCCTCCCGGAGACCCTCGAGCACGTCACGCTCGATGTGACACTGCTCGAGACGGCCGTAGGCGCAACGGAGCAAGTGAAGGTCGAGAAGCTAAAGCTCTCGGAGACCGTCAGGCTCAACCTTGGCACGGCATCTACCCTGGCGGTCGCCACCTCGGTGAGAGGCGAGGTGGCTGAGCTGGACCTCAAGAAGCCCGTGGCGATCGAAAGCGGCATGCGCGCGGCCATCAGCAGGAGGATAGCCGAGAGATGGCGACTCATCGGGTCGGGCGTCCTGAAGTAAGAAGTCCCACCTGCACGACTGGAAGGGAATCCGCTCCAGTTCTACGGCTGAAAGCGTCTCAAACCCACGTCACGCTCTGCAAACGCGCCGTATGTAGTGAGGGTCATCCCTGTCTTTTCGCGATCGGCAGGACGAAAGAGTCGGCGAGCGAAAGCCTGCCGTTCCAACATTTCTGCATCCCAGCTGCCATGGATTGACACACGTTCCTCTCCATCACCGTCAAGCGTTCGGCGAGTTGCTGGGACGTTAGGAGGGAACTTCCCTGACGATCTGCATGTCTTGTAGTTGAATTCGGCTGATGAGACGGGAGAGATCAGGCCTCCAGCTTCGCCAGACTCGTTTCCTTCCACGATGAAGTCGTCCGTCCTTGGCATAGATGAGCGACAGCGTGCCGGCGTCAAAGGCAGAGCGCGCCATCCCAGAGCCCTCCCTGCGGTGCTCCGCCTCCGACTCGCGAAACCTGGATTATGTTGTCCCGCTGATGTCCCCCACTGCAGTAAGTCCTTGTCAATGGAGGAACGTGGATGAGGGTGAGGCGGCGTCCAGTCTCCAGGATGCGAGCTTGTCACCTTTATGGACGCCATACTTCTTTCGGGGAGATGCAGGGATGTTGACGTGCTCTTGCTCGTAAAGTCTCAACCACCGCCATACAAAACGATAGATACCATATATTGAAGTCTCCATATGGTATGCGTCAGGAAAAAGTAGGACGTTGCAGAAAGTAGTCTTCGACAGCAGCTTCCTCATGACTGTGGTGGAGAAGCCCACCACATGGTTCGAGGACATAGTCGAGGCTCTCGGGACCGTCCAGCCTATCCTCCTGGATTGCGTGAAGGCCGAGCTTCAGAAGCTCGCGTTAGGGGGAGGAGGAAGGTCCCGGACCGCCAGGGTGGCCCTCGACCTGGCGTCGAGATTCGCCCCCGAATCCTGCGGCGGGGCCAGTGTCGACGACGAGATAGTCTCCGCGGCCAGGACGTCTGGGGCGTATGTAGCAACGATGGACTCCGGACTTCTCACCACCCTGAAGGCTGCACGAATAAGAGCGGTCACCCTCAGCTCTGGCAGGATACGGCTCGTCTGAGGCAGGCTGGTCTCGGGAAGCGGTTAAAGCGGGGGCTAAGGGCGCGGGGCGTATGACCTCGGGAGGGCTCCGGATAGACGCGGCACGAGAGACAGACAGAATCGTCGCCTTCATCAGGAGCACAGTCGGAGGAGCGGGGGCAGAAGGTGTCGAGGTGTCCCTGAGCGGAGGGATCGACAGCAGCGTCGTAGGGGCGCTCTGTGTCAGGGCGCTGGGGAAGGATAAGGTCGTGGGGCTCCTCCTCCCGTCCGAGCACACCCCTCCTGAGGACGCTGAGGACGCCAGGGGGCTGGCGAGCGCATGGGGGATACGGACTGAGACGATTCAGATCACCAAGACAGTAAAAACGGTCCTAGAGTCGTCAAGGCTCGAAGGGACCAGGGTAGCAAGTGCGAACGTCCAGGCGAGGGTCAGGATGACCATAGCATACTACTTCGCCAACACCCTCCAGCTCCTGGTGGCAGGGACCGGGGACAAGAGCGAGGAGACGCTAGGGTTCTTCACCAAGGGCGGCGACGGGCTCGCCGACTTCCTCCCCATAGCCCACCTCTACAAGACGCAGGTCCGCCTTTTGGGGGCCTACTTGGGTCTTCCCAGTGGCGTGGTCGAGAAGCCCGCGTCCCCCCAGCTATGGCCTGGCCACAAAGCGACTGACGAGCTCCCCGCGGACTATGACAAGCTGGACATAGCCCTCCACCGCCTGTTCGACTTGAAATCTGGGGTCGAAGAAGCCGCCGCCGAGGCGGGGCTCCCGGTTAGCGCTGTCGAGAAGGCCCTTGAGATGCACAGGAGGACAGCGCACAAGAGGGCCCTCCCCCCTTCGCTGGAGTAAGAACGTCTCATACGCCCCTCGTCCCCACCAAAGATTAAAATCGCTGAGCCGAAGGGGTGCCCAAGTTTCTGAGTAATTCATGTTCGAGCTCGTGAACCTTGAAGATGTGGTGAGGGTCCCCCCCGACCGGTTCGGCTCCCCACTGGAGAATGTGGCAATGGACCTGCTGAAACTGAAGTATGAGAGTACGATCAACCCCGACCACGGTTACCTGGTCCTCGTCACCAAAGTGGATGTTGATAAGGTCGGGAAGATCATAGCTGGAGACGGCGCGACGTACCATCGGGTGAGGTTCGAGGTCCTCTCCTTCTACCCCATGAAGCAGGAGATAGTCGAAGGCGAGATAGTCGAAGTGACCGACTTCGGCGCCTTCGTGAGGGTGGGCCCCGCCGACGCTCTCCTTCATCTCAGCCAGATAATGGACGATTATCTGACCAGCGACGTGAAATCCGGGATCATCACAGCCTCACAGAGCAAGAGGACGCTCCGTGTTGGGAGCAAGGTGAGGGTCAGGATCACTGCCGTGAGCCTAGGGCACGGCATATCCATGGGGAAGATAGGGGTGACCTGTAGACAGCCTTTCATGGGAGCCCTCGAGTGGATCGATGAAGATGTGGCGAAGGCGGTCAAGGCTCGCAAGGTTGAGGGACGGGCGGAGAAGTAAGCGCGATGAAAGAGCTGGCCTGCCGCAAGTGCAGGATGCTGACCTCCGAGAAGGCTTGCCCCAACGATGGGTCGACGGAGCTGAGCAATGAGTGGTCCGGGCTCATCATAATAATCAACGCCGAGAAGTCCCAGGTCGCCAAGACCTTAGGCATCGTGAAGCCAGGTCGCTACGCCCTCAAGGTAAGCTAGCCAATTGACCGGGGTGTTCAGGCTCCCTGAGGCTCTGAGGCCGAAGCTGGCGGAGCCCCTTGGGGAAGTGTTCGACTCCAGGGAGGCAGCGGGAGAGAGGTTCGTTAAGCTGGCCAGGGAGGCGTCGATGGTCGTGACGGTCGGAGACAGGGTCACAGAGACCCTGCACTCCATCGGGATGACCCCCGCTGTGCATGTGGTCGACGGCGTGGAGCGGCGGTCCAGGAGAGATCCCCCCGAAGTCCCCTACGCCAGGCTTGTGAAGGTGAGCAACCCGGCCGGGACACTGACCCAGGACGCCATAGACGGGATGAGGGAGGCTTTCACCGGGAGAAAGCCGGTCCGCGTGCTGGTAGACGGCGAGGAGGACCTCATGGCCATGCTCGCAATAGCCATGGCCCCGGTCTCTGCGATCGTGTTCTACGGGCAGCCTGGTGCGGGGGTAGTCGCAGTCAAAGTCAACGGGATGACGAAGGCGAGGAACAGGGCGATACTCTCAGAGATGGGCATCGAGAGGCTGTAGAGGCCTCAACTTAATATCCTCGCTAAATTCGGGTGCTCCGGTTTGCAGGTGGAGAAGAAGTCCCAGTCCAAGGTCCTTGACAGGGCATACGTGGAGTTGGCCTTGGAGGACAGGGCGGGGAAGATAACGAGGAAAGAGGCAATCGCGGCCGTGGCCCAGGAGATGGGGGTCCCATCCGAGAACGTGGCCCTCATCAGGATGGACGGCCAGTCAGGTACGACCAAGGTGCTAGGCAAGTTCTACGTCTACGGCTCCCCTGAGTCCAAGAAGCGAATACACCTCCGCCATCTGGGCGAGAGAGCCCTCTCCAAGGAGGAGCGCGAGAAGCTGAAGCAGGAGAGGAAGAAGGCCGCCGCTCCAGCGGCAGCAGGGGCTAAGAAGTAGAGATGTCAAAGCAGCAGACCCCTCCCCCAGCTCCAGCGCCTCCCCCCGCCGAAGCAGCGGCTCCGGCGGAGGAGAAGCCGGAGAAGAAGGAGAAGCCAAAGGCCCCGAAGAGGAGGATACAGGTGCACAAGCTCTACAAGGTCGGAGATGGCTCGCTGACCAGGCTCAGGAAGGAGTGCCCGCGGTGTGGAAAAGGTTACTTCATGGCCCAGCACGGCGACAGGCTCACCTGCGGCCACTGTGGGTATACCACATACACGCAGAAGGGTTAGGCGTAGACAGACATCAGCTCTCTGAGCATCTTAGCCATCCCCGGGGTGAGGAAGGGTCTGAACGGCCCGAAGTACTTCGAACCCTTCGCCTTCGCCACGCACGACCTGTCCCCCTCGCCGACGTAGGAGTCAAGGAAGGAGACGGCGACCTTTTTCATGGCGCCCTCTTTGTTGGACAGCTTCGCCGTGTAGTAAAGGAACTCCGCCACGTCCCAAGCCTGGTCCCCGCCCTTGTAGGCTTGCTCCAAGTCGGTGAGGTAGAGCCCTTCCCTGGAGACGATCACGTTGCTCGGCTTGGCGTCCCCCAGCGCCATCCCCCAGCCGTGGACCCGGGCCATCAGAGACCCGTATGACCCCACCGCGGAGAGAGGGACGTCGTCACCCTTCAGGAAGGTGTTGATCTCTGAAGCGAGTGTGGGCCCGGGGACGAAATCCTTCACCAGGACCCTTTCGGCCGGCGCGACGGCCAGGATCCTGGGGACGAGGACGCCCTTCGCTCTTAGGGCCAGGGTGGCACCGTACTCTCGGTCCATCCTGATGAGCGGACCCGCGCTGAACTTGTTCGCGGTAGAAGCCCAGATCCCGAGGAGCGCCCACTTCAGTGACCTCACGTCAGTGTAGTTCTTCACAACGACCGACCTCTCCGCGTGGCCGCTCCTGAACGTGAGGACCCTGGTGGTAGAGTAAGGTTCACCGATGTCCTTCTCTGTCGTTGAGTAGGTGTCGAAACCGAGCAGGCGGGCCAACTCCTTGACGAGGAAGGAGGCGTCAGGTATCACGGCCCCTTCGTCCAGCTTCAGCAGCGAGCGTGGTACATCCAGAGGCGCGAACTTCGGGGGTGCCTCCCTCATCCGCCTGAGCTTCGACAGCGCCTCTCTGCTGAAGACCGAAGGCCCGACCCTCCCGGCGTAGCCGTGGACCGCATACTGCGCGACCCCCCTCGCTGTGACTGAGAAGAGTGACTGCACCCTCGTGAACGCGTCCCCCTTAAGCCGCTCGGGGACGAGCCTCACGCCGTCGCGCTCGGCAACGAGGAACCCCCTCGGCTGGAGGGACTCGGCTGCCGAGCGAAACCCGTCCACTGACGCAGCCCGGTTCTGGTCACCCAGGCGAGAGGTGTAGGTGTGGACGTAGCTGTAGAGCGCCGGAGGGTAGATGGCCGCGCGCCTGTGGAGCTTCTCGAAGAGGAAGTAGTCGTATGGGACGACCAGGCGGCTGCCGAACTCCCCATAATCCGAAGAGAGGTCGAGGAGGGCTTCGACTATCACCCTCTTCTTGTACTCGTGCTCCACGGCCCTGAAGAGCTCCGGGTTCGAGAGGGGCTCGTAGATGTTGAGCAGCCGCCCTACGACGAACTCGCCCAGGTAAGACGACCGAGCGTCCTGGACCAACATGTCCTCGTCGACGATGAGGGCAGAGGCCGCGACCGGGTCGTCCACATATCTGTAGCGCACTCCTTCTCGGAAGCGCTTCGACACGATGATCAAATCGTAGTCAGAGTCGGGCCTGGCGTACCCCGCGACCTTCGAGCCGTAGGCTGCCACCCCCGAAGTCCTCGATGGCTCCACGAGCGCGGCCGCGAGTCGCTCCACCTTGGAGCGCTCTTCCTCTGTCAGCCTCAAGGGCGAGCCTTCTCTCTGAGCTCGGTGACCTTCGCCAAGACCGCTGGGTCGAACCTCGTGGCTGCCACCGCGTCCATGGGGAGGCTGACCCTGTTCTCCTCGGGCCCCACCAGGCGGATGGGGAGGTTCTTAGCGATCCACCCCGCCCCCACCTTCTTGTTGAGGGCTTCGTCAGAGAGCTCGTTCTTGAACTTCCTGCTTATCAGAGAGACGAGGGCCTTGTCTGAGAAGATCAGCCTGGGAGGGGTGACGCGCTCTGCGTCAGCGAAGGCCGCTTCATAGAGCGTGGTGGCGGCCTCGTCGCTGGTGACATCGGTGGTGCTGAACTTTCGTACGAGGTCGACGTAGTGCGTGAACTCGTGGGCTGCGACCGCGTCCAAGGTTCCCTTGGTCCCGAAGGCGACCAGGGCGGCGGTGAATTGGACGAGGATTAGGACGCTCCCGTTGGCGGCTGTGGGTATCACCCTGGCGAACAGCACCCCCATCTGGCCGTACTCGCTCCCAGACTTCGAGACGGGGAGGGTCGGCTCGATGTAATAGGGAGGATATCTGAGCCCGCTGGCCTTCTCGACCCGCTCCACGGCTCCCTGAAGGAGTCGCATCCTCAGCCGCACCTTCTTGACCAGCGCCCTCGGCACCTTCTCCTGAGCCACTGCCTGGTCGAGGAGTATGAGCGGGTCCAACCGATTCGTGACCTCGTCTCCGTGCATATGAACCTTAGGCGTCACTCGATCAGCCTGAAGCTCACAGGAGGGTCACGCCTGGAGACCTCCATGAACACCTCAGTGTGCATGACGCCGGGTATCTTCCCTATCACATCATAGACGGCCCGGTGCAGCTCGTCGAGGGACTGTCCTCTGAGGTTGAGTATCAAGTCGAAGCGCCCGGTCACTTCCCTGATAAGCCTGACCCCCTCAGTCTTCTCGACCTCCTTCAGGATTGCCTCCCTCAACTTGGGATCGATATTGAGCCCCGCCAAAGCTCCGGCACGCATACCCAGCCTGTCCTCGTTGACCTGTATAGTGAACCGCTCTATCACCCCCCTTTTCTGCAGGCGCTTTATCCTGCTGTACATCACCGAGAGGTTGACCCCGAGTTCCTTGCCGAGCTTGGGGACAGATACCGAAGCGTCCGTGTGGAGCGAAGAGAGTATCTTCATGTCCAAGTCGTCAAGTTTGGCCAAATCGTTATCCTCAGTATCTCGCAGGACGCGCGATATTTCTACTTTTCAGGCCGAGAATCAGCGACTTTCAGGTCAAAATCGTTCTGACCTTAAGAATCTAGTTGGTCTTCGGCGCCCCGTCGACGCGCTTGGCGTTCACTTGGAATGTCTCCTCAGTGATGGTCCCGCCCCTGACCAGCTTGCGCTTCTTGATACCGTCCTCATTGGTCCTGTACCCTACCCCGCGGGTGAGGAGGACATAGTTCTTCCCCCCTCCCAGGGTGTCGGCGCGCAGGGGAAATCCCGCCTTGTCGCTCCCCCCCGTGATCTTTATGCTCCCTGTGAGTCCTATGGTAGCTCCGTCCAAGACGTCTCCTATCTTCCTCCCTATCAGGAGCTGTGCGCTGGCGTCCTTTACCTCCTGCGCTTCTGACTTCCCTGTCTTGGGGTCCGAGAGCACCAGCTTGAAGGTGACCATCGAAGTCTGCTCCGACTACCCCTGGTAATTAAGTCTAAAACCCGTACATAGGGTCCGCGGCAGATTTTATCGCGACTATCTCGTCCAGCACCTGCTTCTCGTCTTCCGTCAGTGAGCCTAGGAGCTTGGTCCGGAGCAGCTTCGCCTCGTGGCTGCGGGGCATCGTGTATAGTATGTCGTTCTCCCTCACTTGCCTCCCTAGGGTAGGTCCATGGACAGAGATCGCGACCTGCTCACCCTCCTTCGCCTCGGGCACCGCCTTGCCGTTGTCCTGCACCTGTCCGACCACGCCCAGCTCTGCACCTACAGACGACATCAGCTTCACCTTCGGTCGGAGGCGACCGGCGACGACGTCGACCCCGAACACGGCGGGGTCGTTGCGCCTGAAGAAGGCCCCCGGGAGGACCTTAAGCTTGCACGGCCTCGTCAGGCTCGAGAGGGCGGCCTTCTCGTCCGCGTCTCTCTTCGCCGCCGCCCAGTTGGCGTAGCTGTCTATGACCTCGTAGATTATCGAGGAGACGAATATCGGGCTCGAACCAGCGTACTCCTTGGCCTCTGGAAGGACCTTCGAGTCGAAGCCGAGGATTGCGCCGAGGTAAGGATCATGGTCCCCAACGACCTGGGCGTTGACGATGTCGCTCTTCGAAATGTCCCCTATGTCGGCCTCCCTCACCGGGACGCCCCTCTCCTCTAGCATCATCAAGAGGGCTTCCAAGCCGCCGATGCTCCCGGCCTTCACTATGACCCCCATGTTGTCGGTCTTGACCACTATGTTGGAAAGCTCCTTTTCCATCTCTGCCTTGAGGTTCTGGAACTGTAGCTCGGTGGAGAATGACGCCACCGAGGTCCCAGCCACCACCCCTCCGAGGTCGGGGGAGACGAGCTTCACCCCCGCAGCGGCGGAGACCGCGTCCACAGGCGTGAACTTGTCCCGTGGGTCGCGCATTTCGTCCAGCGGCCTCGGCATGAACAGGGCCTTCACCTTGGACTTGAACGCGCCGTCCCTGCGGACAAGGGCGATGGAGTCTCCCACGCGCAGGTTCCCCTCGGTGAGGATGACGTTGGCCGTCTGGCCGATGCCCACCTCCTCCTGCAGTTCGAGGATAATCCCGCGCCCTGGGGCGGTGCCAGCGACGCTGAGCTTCCCCTTCAGGAACTGCTGCGCAAGGCCGATAAGCATCGCTAGCATCTCTGGCATCCCCACCGGGGCCCTGGCCGAGACAGGAACGATGGACACCTGCTGGCGGAAGTCTTTGACCCTGTAGTAGGCGTCCGCCTGGAATCCAAGGCGGCTCAGCCCACCGACGACGTTGTAGAGACGCTCCTCCAGCTCGTCCCCCCATGACGGGGGTTGGTCCTTGATGACCTGGAGCAGGGGGCCCTTGCTCCCTTTCCTCCATCCGTTGATCATGTCTATCTTATTGAGGGCGACGAGGAAGGGGACCCGCCTCCGCTTCAGGATGTCGATGCTTTCAAGCGTCTGGTTCTCCAGTCCCTTCAGCACGTCGACGACCAAGATCGCGATGTCAGCCGCAGAGCCGCCTCTGAGCCTCAGGTTAGAGAAGACGGCGTGCCCTGGGGTGTCGATCATGAGGAGACCGGGGACCTGCAGCTCCCCACCCGCCCTGTCCAGAAGCGGGCCGCAGATCGCCTGCAGCGTCTCCATGGGGAAGAAGCTCGCGCCTATCTCCTGGGTTATCCCGCCCACCTCCCTGGCCTGGACCCCTGTCCCCCTCAGGCAGTCGGCGATTGAGGTGTTATGGATGATTAGGCAGTTCGCCAGGAAGTTGTGCGTCTCGTCGACGGTGAAGTCGTAGACGTCAAACTCGCCTTCGGACCGCTCAAGCCGAGTCACTTCTACCGCCGAGCAGTCGGCCAGCGCTTGTTCGTGGCCAGCGTTCGGATAGGTTGGGGGAGCCAGCCTAGACCTGGCCAGGACCGATTTACCTGAGCGCCCATATGACTCGATGCGGGTAAGCAAGCGGTCACTCAAAACGGCCTCCGATGGGACCGTAACCGACATCGGTGAATCGCCTGAGACAGAGGCGGTCTCGAAGATCCTGCTCCTTTCAGCGAACCCCTCCCTTCGCCGCGCGGCCTCTGCTTTTCCAGGGTCCCTGAATCCTATGCGTTGGTTGAATGCAGAGACGGAGATCTTACCGCTTATCAGAATCTCGTTGGATTGAGAACCGTTCCCACGATATGCCAAGCAGCCGAACCTCTGGAGAAGCATCGGGAGCTGCTTCGCCAAGGCGTCGCCGTCACACCTGACGCCTATGTCCCCGCCATCCGTGACGAAACCCTTCGCATCGAAGAAGCCCCGTAGGAAGGCTGCGACGAACCGGTCGGGCATCGCGGCTATCATCGGCGGGACCGCGAGCGAGTGCTTCTTGGTCGTCGGACAGGCGAAGACTTCGCTCAAGAACCTTGACAAGGAAAGCCCGCCGCGATGGGAGACGGCGAGCGAGGTGGGGCGCTTCGCAGTCGTGGTTGTGACCCGGAATGCGGAACCAAGGCACCTCTTGAATTCTTGGATAGGCACCAAAGAAGCTCCGTTGGACAGGGCTGTCTCTGTGATGCCGTCTCCGTATAGGAGCCCGACCAGGTATGCGAGGGAGTCGAATTCCTCGTCACTCTTTGGGAGCGATATCCATGGTGAAGGACGACCCCCGCGCGGTCCGCTCGGTGAAAACTTCACCCCCGCTATCTGCTCATACCCCCCCTCAAGCGCAAGGCCCAGTTTCGAGATGAGCGCCCTGTATGCGCTCGCCCTGAAGTAACCTCTGCTCATCTGACGCCGAAGGCCCCTAACGGAGGTTACCAGGCTCTGCCCCCCGTGCCCTCTGCTCGCGGCCTGTCGGATCTCCTCGGCCAGCTCCGGCGTAGGCCGAACAAGGAAGTCGTCTGGGATGCGCTCCAGGATCGCAGACTTCACGGACTCTGGCGTGGTTTGATCTACTGTGGTGCGGTTCGGAATCAGGAGGCGGTCCCCCAGTTTGAGCTGCCGAGCTTCTGCATAGGAGACGACACCTCCCTCGGTCACGACGAGGAATCTGTGTTCGGGCGTGGTCTCGACCGAATATCCCGCCTTGGTGTCCACTCGGATGAGCACGTCTGCGCGCAGCTTCCAGACGTGGGAGACCTCGTGAGGTCTGGTCTTTCCGTCAGGACCCATAGAGATGAGCTTCAGCCCGAGCGCATGATAGGCAACCCCGTCTGGCATGCCGATCGGCTCGCCGCTCTTGTATGTCTCGAAAGCCTCCTTCGCTTCGACGATAGTACCGTCCGCTGACTGTAGCAGCGTTTCTCCGCTGACGCACTTTCCGCTATCGACGTGCCCCAGTATGACGACAACAGGTTGCCGCATAAGGCCTTGCTCTGGCATGTTTCATCCAGCTCCTTAAGATGCGTTCACCCGCGCGTCTGACCGAAGAAAGCGGCGCTCTCCTTTGTGAAGCTCTCGGCGGAGTCGGAGGCGTGGATACAGTTGTCCGTGAGCCCGAGCCCAAAGTCCCCTCTTATGGTCCCTGCCGCCGCCTCCCAGCTCTTGGTCGCGCCGACCATGCGCCTGACAGTGGCTACCGCGTCCCTCCCGGAGAGGACCGCTCCGACGACTGGGCCAGAAGTGATGAATGAGACGAGCTCTCCGAAGAACGGCTTCGCGCTGTGGACGCTGTAGAACTCCTCCGCCTGGCTCCTGGACATTGTGAGCATATGCAGCTTCTTTATCACGAACCCTTTCGACTCGAACCTCCGGAGTATCTCCCCGACCAGGCCCCGCCTCACGCCGTCAGGCTTGACTACGACAAGCGTGTCCTCGCTCGCGCTCATCTCTTTGAGGGCCTCCTCGCCCACTTGAGCTTACGCGGGTCGCGCCCAAGCTTCAGGTCGTTGGTCTTACACTTGGAGGAGCAATAGGACTTCGTTGAACCGTCGTTCTTCACATAGAGGATGCCAGAGCCGAGCCTGACCTCTTTACTACAGAAGACGCATTTCTTTGGGACGTACATTTCAGGCTACCGCACCTCGACCTTTCGGTGGCCTTTGAAACTCTGGATATAAAGACGGCGCCGGCCCTCGAAGGGGCCAGCCGATCGGCGGGGGCGAGAGGAACTCAGGTCGGTACGGTCCCGCCGAGGTGCCTCATCCAATATTGGGCTTCGACGATGAGCCTCTGACCGAAGTCCTTCGGATGGGGGACGAAACCCTCTACGGCCTTGGCCACAGACTCTGGGCCCAGGTTGGCGAGGTCCTCCAGCGTGACCGCTGAAGAGCCTGTGGCATGGCGCAGCCTCGCACCTATCTCCAACTCGTTGGTCTGGATCGCCTCGAGCTCCTTCTTTTCAGCGAAGGCGCGGGACAGGAGAGGGATGTCCCCCGACAAGATAATCTCCTTCACTGACCTCCCCTTCGCCTTCATGGCTGCGTAGAGATGGGCAGGCGGGGCCACCTCCTCGAGGGAAAGGGTTCCGAAGAGCGTCCTCGCCGCAGGCATCTTCCTGATCCCCCTCCTCTCCGAGACGATCTTCTTCAGGTCGACTGAGGCGATGAACGGGAAGACGTAGTCGACGTTCTTGGGCACCTGCTTCACGATGTTCTGCCTGAACCAAAGCCTGAGGGCGTCCTGGGAGTCGAGGTCTGGCGGGGTCCTGGTCGGGGGGAGCACCCATATGCCCGGCTGGACTGCCTTGAACCCCTTCTCGATCAGCCTGTCCCTGATCGCTGCCGACTCCTTCTTCTTCTTCGTCTTCTCGTACGACTTGAAGATGAGGATGGATTTCGCTTCGCGCGGGTACGTTCTGAGGATTTCATCAGGGGTCAAGCCTGAGTTCTTGAGTTGCCAGTCAAGGCGCAGCATCAACCTTCTGTAAAGCGCGTCAGGGTCCTCGAAGGTCGCAGGGACGGTGGCGTCCTCACCGTCGACCTCGATGCGCTGGATGACCGCCAGTATCAACTCTTCGTCTTTGGGGGATGGGGGGCCGGATATCTTGCTCAGGGGGGCCTTGACCCTGTCGAAGAAGCCCGCGATCCGCTTTACTGTTGACATCTCTCCTGCCACATGTAAGCCCTGGATGCTGGGAGAGGCATTGTCGGCCTTCGTCTACGAGAGTTTCCGCGTGACCGCCTTCCTCAGGTCCTCGAAGGCGTCCACTACCTTCTTCTTCGCGAAGTATTCGTCTGACTCGCCCACGACCACCTTGTCTTCGAAGATGGTCACGTCCCCCATCTTGAGCGGAGCGCGGATGCCGAGCATCGCTGAAATGCCTTCGACAGACTTCGGGAAGGTCGCGCCTGACCTGAACCTGAATGTGAAGGCGCCCCCTCCAGCGGCGGGCGTGGGGTCTAGCGGGACTATCAGCCGGCCCGCTACAAGCCCTGTCAGCATCTGGCCCTGGACTTCCCTGATCGACTTCAAGACGTCCTCACGCTCCCTCTTGAGGGTAGCGGCCCTGTCCTGGTGCCCGGGGTCAGACCAGTCGAGACCTATCAGAGCATAGAACGCCTGATCCTTCTCGTTCCTTTTCGGGTCCTGCTTGATCTCCTGTGACAGCACCTCCAGCTCGCTGTCGATGGTCCTGAGCCTCTTCTGCTCTTCCAAGAGCCTCCCGGCTGCTACTTCCAGTTCTGTGAGGTTCATCCATCTAACCCAGATGGCTTGAGACTTCGATTATCGCTTTCTTGAACTCCTCGTGAGTAAGGTTCCTGCTCTGGTACTCGTCCTTGTAGGAGTCCCAAGCGTCCTCTGCTTCTGTGGCAAGCGGGAGGAGCTTCCTTCCTATCCCCTTGACGTTGAGTAGTATGAGGGCAGAGGCGGGCTCTCCTGGCATGGTGGGGATTTTGATGAATATCACACGCTTGTCATGGATTCCGTACTTCTCGTTGAGTTTCTTCTTGAAGAACTCCCTTTCCTCGGCCCCCACGCTCCCGGCGCACTTGATCAGTACGCAAGCAGAATCTGTCTTCCCCTTTTCCGCTTCCCCTTCCCCTTCGAGGTCGAAGAGGAGCCCGTCGTTCCCTTCGTCGATGGCTTCCTCGATGGATTTTATGTCCGAGCCTCCCTTTGGGACGAGAGGCATTAACCATGGCACCACGAACTTGGGCTTGCTCGCCGCCAGCCAGGTCCTGTAGTTCGACATGTCCCACTCCGTCTCTCGGATGAACGAGTCCATGAATTCGGCTATGACATGGGCGGCCAAGAGGTTCTTGTCCCTGTAGTCGTGCCAGCCTACGCGTATCTGCTTCGGGAGCTCGTCTACTATAGAAGACCTCGCGTCGAGTTGCGCCTTGAGCCTATCGGCCTGGAACCTAAGCTCCTTGTTGTCCATCAGGATTGGGGCATCGGAGTACTTTATCTGATATGCGAGGTTGAGCACTATGCTGATATGGGCAGGGCCGTAGATGACAGGGTCCCATCCGAACTCGGGGAGGATGCCGAAAGTCGCAATCGTTGCCTGGCCGAGGGTGTCGCTCCCTTTCACGTATGACATGAACTCCGAAGAGAACGAGCCACCGGTCCCTCCGCCCATGCTGAACGGGATGATGAACCCCCTCACCGGCTCGGGGGATATCGCTTGTATCCTCGACGCGATGTCCTGCTTCCCTACGATCTCATTCCTGAACCTGCTCCTCCCTTCGGCCCAGTTCCTGGCTGCCCCGCCCAGGCCGTACACGGCGTGCTTGTCTTTCATGGAGAAGAGCTGAGGGTAGGACTGTAGAATCAGGTTGGCGGAGCGCGGGTCAAGGTCCACGAGCAGCGCTCTCGGCACCAAGGGGGTCTCCCCTCTGCGGAGAGACGCTCCGAATCTGAGGATAGTGCTCCCGTACCGTCGCAGGACCTCCAGCTGCTGCTTCTCTCCCTTCAGGGTCGGGGCGGTCGGGTCCGCCCCCACGTCTATCAGGACCCACCGGTACGCCTCCGCTCCGATGCCCACCCCAGCGTGGCCCATGCAAGCCATGATGACAGGGTTAGGTGCCAGCGGCGCTTGATTCGCGGCCCTGAACGCCAACGGTGCACCTCCCCTCTCATCTTTTTTATACGTTTGTCAAGATCAAGGAGAGACGAGCTTGAGCTACGACGAATCCAAGGCGACTGACCTCCTCTTCGTGATAGACGGCTCGAGGAGCATGCGGGGGAAGCTCCACTCCTCTGGGATGGCCAAGATGAATATGGTCAAGACAGGGTTGCTCAACTTCGTCGCCGAGCGATGGCCGGTCTCTTACTTCCCCTGGCCGACGAGGTTGGGGGTGTCGTTCTACAGGCTGCTTGGGACCCCAGGGTCCACTCAGATAGAGGTGGTCGTCCCCCTGAACCCGGCACCGGCCTCGCTCGAGCTGTATAGGCTGGATCAGATGCAATGCAAGGGCGGGAGCCCCCTGGTCGACGCGGTCAAGTACGCCATAGAGAACATGGCTGACTCCATGAGGAAGGAGAAGGTCATAAAGCTCGTAAGCGACGGGGGGAACGACGGGGAACCAGTCAAGTCCATAGCGGGCTCCCTGAAAGCCTCGCCGTTTGAGGTGGACGTTATAGAGCTCTCAAACGAGGCTTCGAAGGAGCTCCGGGACATCGCAACCCTCACCGGGGGGTCTTACTCCAGGCCCCACAGCCTGTCAGACTTCGAGAAGGCCATCCGGGCCTAGGTCGAACCTGAGCGGGCGCTTCAGGGCCGCATTGGGCGAACCCGCTTTCTGGAGTAGATTGGAGGCGTGTGGCGACAGCGCAGGTCGATCCCGGGATTGTTGACCCGCTTCCTGTGGATGGGACTGCGTCGCCGCGCCGGCAGGGAAGCTCCGGGGCTCCGCTGGGCCTTGCTTCACGGTGCCGAATCTGCGTTCAGAGATTAGAAACAGATACGACAGAAGAACGCCTAGTCAGAAGGACGCGGATCGAGTCCAGGATCGACAGGCGCAGGCCTACTTGAGCTTCCTTGCCTCTCTTTCCGTCTCTCTGAGGACGAGCACGTCAGACAGTCGGATCGGACCCTTCACGTTCCTCGTAAGGATGCGTCCTTTCTCCTTCCCCTCGAGTATCTTCACCCTGACCTGGGTTATCTCCCCTGCGACCCCCGTCCTCCCGACTATCTGGACGACCTCGGCTGGGGTGAGTGTCTCTACTTCTCTCTTGCTGCTCATGCGGCCTTCTTCAGCCTCGAAAGCTCTTGGGTGACCTGTTCCAGGATCTGTGAGCCTTCGCCGGCCTCGAGAATCGCCGCGGCCGCTGTGGAGACATCTATGCCGATGGCCGGGCCTATCTGGTCCTTCGAAGGCACGAAGACGTAGGGTATCTTCCTCTCATCACAGAGGATAGGGAGGTGGGCGACCACCTCAGGCGGTGTGACATCCTCGGCAATCACAACCAACTTCGCTAGTCCCCTCTCGATGGCCTTCGTTGATTCGTTGGTCCCCTTGCGGACCTTGCCGGTCCGGGACGCTTGCCTCAGCACCTCATAGGCTGCCTCAGATACTTCCTTAGGCGTCTCGAACTTGATGTAGTAGGGCCTCTTGTCTGGGGTCATCTCACAGTCTCCCAGGCGGGCCAGTTTCGGCCGGCATATAAACGGTTGGCCGTGGAATGCGTTTCACAGGCTCATCCAGCGAGGATGAAACGCCCTGGCGCGTCGAGCCTGCAGAACCCGAACCTGGGGAATTGCACAATGTCTCCAACGGAGAGCATAGATGCAGACTCTTCGGCGTATCCCGCCACCTCCTTGAGGCTTTCCCTGTTGTAGACATCCCCCGCCAGGAAGAGCTCTCCGGGGACGGTGACTTGCGCATCGATGTGCGAACCAGTGACCCATTGGAGCTTCTTCAAATCGGGGATGAGCTCGTCCCCGGCGTACTCGGCTTCGGGTGAGGGCCAGTCGTTCGTCAGCCTGACGTTGTACAGGTCCATGAGCCTGAAGACCGTCCCTTTTCTCAACCCCCTGATGTCGGCCGACGGCACGTGGAACTCCCCTCCAGCTTCGATGGCCCGCGACCCCAGGTCCCGCTGCGGGTGGAAGGGGAGGGTCAGCTCCTTCCTCGGCGCGCCTGCGACCTGAAGCCTCGCAGGCTCAGGGACGAAGAAGACCCGCTTGGATACAGGGTCAAGGATCTTCCTGTTGAGCGATAGGAGTATGCTCCAGTCGTATTCGTGTTCCGTCTTCGTGTACCCGACCTGGATTGTGAAGTCCCTGATGGCCTGGGGGACGATGCCGCGCCTCCGTAGGCCATCGACGGTTGGCATCCTAGGATCGTCCCAGCCGGACACTACCTTCTTTTCGACGAGAGGCCGGAGCAGCCTCTTGGAGACTGGCGTCCCCTTGAAGTTGAACCTTGAGAACTGGATGACCTCGATGCGTCTGAAGCCTAGCGAGTCGCGGATGAGCTGCTGGAGCTCGTTACGGAACTCTGAGCTCCTAAGGACGTGAGTTATGCCGCATATCTCGTCTTCCACGGCGTTGGCCAGGTCGTAGGTCGGCCACAGATTGTATCTGTCTCCTGTGAGAGGGTGCGGGTGCGATATGACCCTGAAGAGGTTGGTGTCCCTCAGGGAGTAGTTCAGGCTCGTCATGTCCCCCTTGAACCGCACCACGTAGGAGCCATCCGCGTGCTTTTTTGCGAGGAGCTCGTCCCAGATTTTCAGGTTCGCTTCGACAGGGCGCTCCCTGTGCTCGCAGGGGGTCCCTTCGAACCGGAGCTTCTTCACCTTCGCCTCATCACAGGAGCAGGCGTAAGCCATCCCCTGCTCGAGAAGCTTCCTCCCTGCCTCATAGATCAGGTCCATGTCGTCTGAGACGTTCTTCTCGTGGTCGTATTTTATCGAAAGCCAGGCGATCCCCCGACGGAAGCTTTCGTAATACTGCGGGAGGACCTTCCTCGGGTTGGTGTCCTCGAACCTCAGCCAGAGCTCTCCGTCATACTGCTCCTTGTAGAGGTAGTTGATGGTGAAGGCCATGGCGTGCCCCACGGTCATGTAGCCGGAAGGCTCGGGGGGGAGTCGGAAGGCGGTCTCGCCCTTCACCGCGTTGGGGAGCGCCGGAAGCCCCACCCGCCCCTGCTTCTCTGCCGGCGCGGCTGCCTCAGGGTATCTCTCCGCGACGAGCCTCGCCTGCTCCGCCGCGCTGAGCGCGTTGACCCTCTTCGCGGCGGCCGAGGCCTCTCTCGCGACAATTCCAGCGTTGGTCCTGAGCTCAGGGCGCTCCGCGAGGACCCTCCCTACTATTGCCCCCACCTCGGCCTTCCCTCCGTGCTTGGCCGCGTTCAACAGGGCGGCCTTCTCGACGGCGGCGAGTTCCTCGTCCCCCAGCGATTCTGCTACCATTCCCTTTCTACCGCGAACCTTGCGAACGATGCGAGGAGGGACGCGGCTTCCCTGTCTCCCTTCCACTCGATGCCCCTGAGCGTCCCAAGGGCCAGCTTCAGGAGCTCTGCGGCCCTCTTCCTGGCGAAGCCGACCGCGTCATACTTCTCTATGAGAGAGAGGACATAAGACACGTCTCCTTCAGACTTCTGCTCCCTCCCCTTGTTCATTATAGCGATCACCTTGTCCCTTTCGCTCTGCGGGGCCACTGAGAGGAGGTGGAGGAGTATCAGCGTCCTCTTGCCTTCGAGGATGTCATCAGACTTCGCCTTTCCATACTTCTTCTGGTCTCCAATCAGATTGAGGGCGTCGTCCTGGATTTGGAAGGCAATCCCCAGGCTAGTCCCGAACTCCTTCAGGCCGGTGAGGACGCCCGGGCTCGCCCCGGCCACCAGCGCCCCCATCCGGCACGGGCTGGCCACGGTGTACCAGGAGGTCTTCCGAGCGCACATGTCGAAGTAGTCCCTTTCTCCCAGATCCCATCGCTTGCTCACCACCCACCCCAGCTCCATGTGCTGCCCCTCGGTCGTCTCGTCGACCATGCGAGAGAATTCCTCCAACACCGCGAAGGTCTTGTCCGGGCCCAGCTTTTCCCTGTTCTTCAGGAGCGCCCCCCAGGTGCGGGCGTGGAGGGCATCACCTGCGTTAAGGGCAAGGGGCTCGCCGTACTTCTTGTGCAGCGCAGGCTCTCCGCGCCTCAGCTCGGAGCCGTCTTCGATGTCGTCGTGCACGAGAATCCAGTGCTGGAAGAGCTCGATACACGCCGCCGTGAGGATAGCGTCGTCTTCAGGCCCCCCGGCTGCCCTGCATGAGGCGACGCAGAGGAAGGGCCTCATCCCCTTGGCGGGCCTAGAAGGGTAGTCCCTCATCATCCTGTAGAGGAGGTCGACCTCCCTTATCGGGCTCGACTTTGGCAGAATCTGGTCCAGGATAAGGCTGTCGACCTTCGCTTTCACACGCTTCATCTCTTCCTGGAGGGTCGTCATGCCTGACCGATGCCTGCCTACCGCCTAGGAGCGGACCACGGTCCCGTAGAAGTCCAGGCCCCTGAGGGCCTTTGAGAACTCATTCCTCCGGTAGCCGGAGACGAAGTATGCGCTGGTCCCTCCGGCGGCGATCTTCGCAGCCATGTCAAGCTTCAACCTCATCCCACCGGTGGCGTCGTCCCCCTCATGCACTTTCATCCTCCTCACCTTCGCGGCAGTCAGCTCCGGGATGATGACTCTGGTATTCTCCTCGTAGACGCCGTCCACGTCGAGGGCGAACACGACACGCTCTGGCTCAAGGGTCTTCGCAAGCTCTTGGACTATCACGTCCCCGGATATCACCCTGAACCCAGACGGCGCCAGCCCGACGTCCCCGAACGTGACAGGGGTAAGCCCTTCCTTGAGGAGGCCCTTCAGCCAGGAAGACACCGATGCCCCCCCGGCCCGGCTTATAGCGTCGTACGGCGAGAATGGGTACGGGCAGAGCTTGAACTCGAGCATCGTCTTGCAGACCATCCTGTTCAGTTCGTACATGGCCCCCCTGGTCTGGGCGACCCCCACCGCGGGGGCCTCCCCCGCGTCTGTCCCTATCCCATGTTGCTTTGCCACGACGTGGCCGAACGACCCTCCCCCGTGAACCACGACGACCTTCTGGTCCGACGAGGCTATCTCTTCGGAGAGCGCGGAGACGACGTCTGGGCGATAGGAGAAGGGCTTCGACTTGTCAGTGATCACTGAGCCCCCCAGCTTCGCCACTACCGCTCTAGCCAGCTTCTCACTCCCTCGGCGGGTATCTTGGCGATGAACGTTTCAAACCCTCGCGCTGCCAGCCCCGAAACTAGGTTTTTTTCCTTTGCCTTGGGAGCCACCGCGACCACGCTCCCCCCTCCCCCTCCCCCGGTGAGCTTCGCGCCATAGGCACCCATAGACGCCATTAGGTCGACCATCTCGTCGAGCGTGGGGGTGGAGACCCCGAGCGACCCCAAGATCGCGTGGTTAATGGTGAGCGTCTCCCCGAGCCTCTTGTTGTCTTTGCGCGCGAGCATCTCTGCCGCTCCGACGCTCAGGTCGCTCACCGAGCTGGCAAGGAGGCCGATATAGCTCGGGTACTTGGACTTCGCTTCCGATACCCGCCCTATCTGCTCCCTGGTCGCCCTGCTGACCCCGGAGTAGGACACCACCAAGGAACGGCTCCCTTTGAGAGAGACCCTCCTGGGCCTTGTCCCGGGTCTGAACAGTATGACGCCTCCCAAGGCGCAGACGGTGGGGTCGATTCCCGACGGGCGCCCGTGGACCCCCTTCTCCCCCACCATAGAAAAGCGGACGACGTCTTCCGCCTTCAGGCCAAGAGAGTGGAACCGGGACAGCGCTGCGGAGAGGGCGACCATTGTGGCTGCTGAGGAGCCGAGACCGGCCCCCCGAGGGACGGAGGAAGATACGGAGATGCTCACCGGCTGGCGCAGTGAAAACTCTTCGGCGATCGCCGCGGCGACCTGACCTAAGGGCTCCAACTCTGGGGCTCCTGCCCCGAACCCCTGAGACGCGATCTTGAGGGAGCTCGAAGCCGCGACCTCGACCCTTACCCTCCTCGGCAGAGCGGCGGCCAGCGCCCAAGCCCCATGGACGACGAGGTGTTCGCCCGTGACTATTACCTTCGCTGGAGCCTCTGCTACGGCTCTCAATTGCTTACGAATCTGAGGGCGCCGTAGCCCACGACTTGAACGTTGTCGCCGCTGGTGTCACCGCTCGTAGCGTACTTCAAGAGCTCGGTTCGTGTGAGCCCCATGGCCTTGGCCGTCAGCATCACGGTGGCTATGGCGCCGTAGCCGCAGGCGGTGACGTTGAGCCCTTCGAGCGTGGAGTAGAAGCCGTCGACGTCCATCTTCAGCACCTCTCGGAGGAGCGCCATGTCTTTCTCCTTCGCTGCCGCCTGAGCTTCATAGTGCGTGAGGTCGGAGGAGGCGACTAGGACGGCCCTCTTCCCCTTCAGGAGCTTGGTGAGGGCGGAGGCGATGGTCTCTGCCGTGCCAATGTCCTGGAAGAGGAGCGAGATCGGCAATAGCGGGAGCGTGTCTCCGTAGATCCTCTGCAGGAAAGGGAGTTGCACTTCTAGGGAGTGCTCGAGCCTATGGGCACCTGGGTCAACAGAGACTATGCCCGCCAGCTCCACGAGTTCGGCTGCCGCATGCCCGTCGACAGGCATGCGGCCCAGCGGGGTGTCCCACCCACCCTCGTCGAAAGTCGCGACCCCGCTCCCCACTCCGTAGTGGTTGGGCGCCACTACCACGGCAAGGTCTGGCCGGCGGAGTGAGGACACGTGGTAATAGGAATGGGCGGCCACAGGGCCGGAGTAGATGTAACCGGCGTGGGGGGAGACAACAGCCACGATGTCTGCTTCGGTCGGGGGGGCCGGAGGGAGCCGTCCAGGGCCGAGCCTGTGAACGTAGCATTCGTCGATGAGCCTTGACAGCTCGGCGGGGTCTGAGGGATAGAACTGGCCTGAGACCGCTGGCTTCCTGACTTGCATTACGCGGGGCCTATTCGCGCCTCTCGGATATCCTTTCCTCGAGGGCCTCGGGGCGCTGCTCTTCCTCTACCTTCGTCTCAAAGTCCTCTATTCCGTACTTCAAGGGCTGGTCCTCGGCAATCACCCCTGAGTGTACGAGGGTCGCCCTGGCTAGTAGCCAGAATATAGCAGCGATGGACTTCCGGCCCCTGTTGTTCCCCGGGATGACCAAGTCGATGTCGTCGGTGACGTTGTCGGTGTCGCAGACCGCTATAACGGGGACCCCGAGCTTTGCCGCCTCGACCATGGCCTGCGCGTCCGACATCGGGTCCGCCACCACCACTAGTTCCGCGTCTAGATGGCCAGGGTAAAGCGGGTTGGTGAACGTGCCTGGCATGAACCTGCCGATTCGGGGCATTGCCCCCGTGAGCTCGCAGAACTTCTCGACCGCCATGGCGCCGTGCTCCCTGCTGGTGTACACGACCGTGTTCTTCGGGCCAGTGGCGGCGATGAACTTGCCGGCGATGTCTATCCTCTGAAGGGTCCTTGGATAGTCTATCATGTGGAGGCCATCTGGCCTCGGCCGGGCTGTGAACTGCTCCATGGTCTTCGTCCTGACCGGAGTCCCTATGCGGATGCCTGTGGCGAGGAGTGCCTTTTCAGAGAAGCCGGGCGCCACAAGTTTGTCTGCCGAACCTGCGTCGTCATCGAACTCAGACATGGCCAAGCTCCAGAGCTACAGCTCTGACTTCCTGCTGTAGAAGGGAAGGACCTGGTCGATGACGTCCACGGAGGAGATGAGCATGCGCCTGCAGCAGTATCTCTTCAAGCCGAGGTCGTCCAGTACCTTGCCCGGGTCCTCGCCTGCCTTTACCCTGGCCTGGAAGGGGGCGAACTTGTCTCCGATGAGGGAGCCGCAGGTGAAGCAACGGATAGGGATCATCATGTCGAATCACCTGTAAGACTTCTGGCGCTTCCTGCGCGCGCCTGGCCCTCCGAATTTCTTGGGTTCAGCTTGTCTCGGGTCGCCCGAAAGCAGGTATTTATTGTATGCATTCAACCTCTCTCTGATTTCGCTCCCCCTGACCTGATCGACGTAGGCTCTGGCGATAGCCATGGCTGCGGCGTCTGCCTGTCCCATGAACCCTCCTCCAGACACGCTGACGTCGAGGTCGAACCTGTCCCTGAGGTCCCCGACCACTTGGACGGGGGCGAGCAGGTGGAGCCTTGCCGGTTCGGGCTCCCATAGCTCGACTGGCGTCCCGTTTATCCTGATACGCCCGGCTCCCTGTGATATCGCAGCGGTGGCTCTAGCTGTCTTCCTCGCGCCGGAGTAGAGCTTTGGTGGCTTCTTGACCTGAACCTTGGTTTGGGTCGGCATCTAGTCATTCCACCCCAGGCTCTTCGAGAGGTCTGCCATGGTCACATAGACCGGGATGGGGCGCGAAGCGGCGGTATCATCGAACTTCGTCAGCTTTGCCGCTTTGACCCCCTCCGGGACCCCGATATACACCCTCAGCCTCTTCATCGCCAGTGCCCCCTTTGGTTTCTTCCTAGGGACCATCCCTCTGACCATCCTGCGAAGTATGTTGTCCGGCCTCCTCGGGTGGATGGGGCCGTAGATGGGGTTGACCTTGCTCGCCAGCTCCAGCCTTTCCTTCCACTGGTTCACCACGGATGTCCTCGATCCGGAGACTAGAGACTTCTCGGCGTTCACCACGGTCACTCGCTTCCCGGACAAGAGGAGCTTCGCTACTTTGGAAGAAAGCCTCCCCGCGATTTGGTCGGTAGCGTCTACGTACACCGATTCTTCACCGGACAAGCCTGACTCCGCTCCCCTTCGGGTACCTTTTCAGGAAATCCTCCACGGAAAGCGCGACCCCGCCGGTCGCCTCTATCTTAGACCTGGCTGAGGCGGAGAACGAGAATGCGCCGACGATGAGCTTCTTCGGGGCCGCGCCGGTGCCGAGGACCTTCCCAGGGACGAACACCGCTTGCGCCCCGCCGGCGACCTTGGATATCCTCCCGAGGTTGACTTCGACCCTGGTCCTTGCGGGGGCGGACAGCAAGACTGAGGCATCACGCCAGACTGGGGCCTTCTGTTTCTTCGAGGCCCGCTCCAGCATCACAGCGGTGCTCCTGAGTATGGGATTCAGGTCTGTCATTGGGAACCGGCCACCGCGACCTGGATTTCGTTCAGCTTCTTCTCGATGAGCTGTATAGCTTTCAACACGATCTGCCTCGCCGGAAGGCCCCCGGCAGACTCGACGGTAAGGACGAAGGCGCCATCCTTCTTGCCGTCCGTAAGGGTGGCGACAGTGCACGGTTGCCACTTCGCGTGCTCCTTCCCACGCCCTAGCCTGGCATAGGCTTCTAGTTTGACCGACTGGCCAGCGGCTAACTTTACAAGAGGTATGGACTCACTGACGGGCCTCACTTCCCTGTCCTCCGACACCAAGTCTCCCGAGGTCACGGTGGAGACCTTGTCCTTCCCCTTGGCGTCGAGCACGAACAGCACCCTGCACTTGTGGCACCCCAACGGGTTGCCACAGTCACACTCGTCTGGCAGATTGTACTTGTCTAGGTCGGTCTTGATCGGGACCATGCCCAGCCTGTGGGCGAGTATCTCGTCGTAGAGAACTGACGAGTTCTCGAGAATCACCACGTCGTCGATTGCCATGGATGGGACTTCAGAGATGCAGAAACGCCTTATTGCGTTAGCATAGGACCGGTCTATCCCTTCGAGCTGGACCGACACGGCACTTCCGCTGTCCTCAATCACCTTTACTTCAACCAACCGCTCCACCTACTGGCTCGAAACTTGGTCCCATGAGACGTCGCGTTTCGAGGTCGGGAATTTGTTCCGGTTAAAAAGTTAGCGGGACGGTGGTGCTTCAAGGCGGCAAAGGCGCTTCTGCGCGCGGAGGCGCCCGAGTCGGGGGCCCCTTTCGGGGGACCCGTAGGAAGCACGGCTGGCTGGTTCGCGTGCGTCAGCCTTTACGCGTTTTCGTGAGTTAGCGGCCTGCCGTCGAAAACTTATATCGTAAGGACGAAGGGCAGGTTCGGAAAAATGTCCGAAGCCTCCGAGTTCAGGCATCTGGTCAGGATTTCCGGACGGGACCTCGCAGGGGGTAAGAAGCTGATTGTGGCCCTGGCTGACCTGAAGGGAGTAGGCTTCAACTTCGCCAACGTGATTACGACGAAGCTGAGTTTGGACCCCAGGGTACGCCTGGGGACGCTTACGGAGGCACAAGTAGACCAGATCGAGCAGGCCATCCAAAGCACGACGAAGGCAGCTCTGCCGGAGTGGTATTACAATCGCAGGAACGACCCTGAGACAGGGGAAGCGAAGCAGCTTCTGGGCGCCGACCTCGACTTCATACAGAAGGGTGACATCGAGGACGAGAGGAACATCCAGAGCTGGAAGGGGATAAGACACAGTCTCGGATTGAAGGTCAGGGGCCAGAGGACAAGGACCACGGGGAGGAAAGGAAGGACGGTGGGTGTCAGGAAGGCGACGCTGGTGGCTGCGGCGAAGGAAGCCTCGACTAAGAAGGAGGAGTAGGCGATGGGAGACCCTAAGAAGTCGCGGAAGCAATACAACAGGCCGAGGAGCCCCTGGAGGGCTGACCAGCTCGCCCAAGAGCTCTACCTCTTAGGGACGTTCGGACTCAGGAACAAGAGGGAGCTCTGGAAGGCGCAGACCCAACTTAGCGGAGTCAGAAAGCAGGCAAGGACACTGCTCGCTGCCACTCAGGTTGTAAGGCAGCGGGAGGAGAAGAAGCTCCTGGACAGCCTGAGGAGGAAGGGCCTCGTCGGGGAGGGGGCCACCCTTGACGATATACTCAGCCTTACGGTGGAAGACATGCTCGCCAGGAGGCTGCAGACGATGGTCTTCAAGAAAGGGATGGCGCTTTCTCCCCTGCATTCGAGGCAGCTGATAGTCCACGGGCACATCGCGGTTGGGGGGAGGATAATCACAATCCCAGGATACGAAGTCGGCGGGATTGAAGAGGGGACGGTGGCTTTGACTGGAGACGCCGCGAAGGCTGTGGCCCCCGCAGATGGCGAGCTGACGGTGCCGGCGGAGCAGCCGGCCCAGGCGCAGTGAGATAGATGTCTGAAGAAGAAGTGCTCGCTGACCGGTGGGGGGTATGCCACATCTATTCGTCGTACAACAACACCATAGTGCACATCACTGACCTGACCGGGGCCGAGACTATAGCGTTCTCCTCAGGCGGGAGGCACGTGAAGGCCGACAGGTTCGAGTCGTCCCCATACGCCGCCATGAGGAGCGCGTCTGCGGCGTCAGAGGTCGCCAAGGGCAAGGGGATCACGGCTGTCCACATCAAGGTGAGGGCGGTAGGCGGGACAGGTCCAAGGACCCCAGGGCCCGGAGCCCAAGCCGCAATCCGCGCCATAGCAAGGGCGGGGTTCAAGATAGGACGCATCGAAGATGCGACGCCCATCCCCCACGATACGACGAGGAAGAAGGGCGGGCGCAGAGGAAGAAGGGCCTAATCTTCAGAGCAGCTTCAGCACTTCTGCGGAGTCGACCTTCCCGTCACCGTCCCTGTCCACTCCGCGCAGCAGTGCCGCGAAGGGACCCGACTCGTACTTCGAGAACAGGGTGTCCGCGTCGTTACAGACCCCGATTATGCCTGACTTCGTCCCGGCTCCCGTGAGCCCAGCGATTACGACGCACGTCCTCGACCTGTCCCAGGGATTCGGTATCTTTTCGACGAGGCAGTCAAGCTCTGATGCGTGGGAGTTCCTTTCGTCGTCGACTATCGCGCCCCAGAACCCCCCCTGGCTGAACTTGAAGGGAAGATGAGGGTTGAGTTCTTCGGCCACCGAGTTGTTCCTCGGCCCGCCGACTACAACGAGGTTGGAGGAGACCAGCTTCTCCGCCTTAAGGTCGGTGTCAAGCTTCACCGGGAACTTCTCTGGGAGGTTTACGAACTGCCCCAGGGCGAACCCAAGCTGGACGGCGTAGTGCCCGTCCCTGGCCTGGGTGCCCGCCGCGCCGTGCGGTAGCGGAGAACCTACCACGACCCAGCCGTCGAACTCCCCGTCTTTGACGAACTCTTTGAAGAAGCGGCCGAGGGCCTTCGATCGCCCGGACGATTTCAGGGTGGGGAAGGGCTCGCCTTTGACAGGGAACTCCACCGCATAGCCGTCGGAGGCGAGGACGAACAGGTTGGCTTCGCCCCCCCTGACGCGCTCGCTGCGGACGCGCGAAATCAGCCCTGCCTTCTCCAGCCTCCCCACGTTGTAGTACACCGTCTGGTGGTGTGCTCCCAGCGACCTCGCCATCTCTGCGGGGTACTTCGGCCCGGACGAGAGTAGCGCCAGGATCTTCTGCCCCAGCTTCCCCGACGCGGGTCTGAACTCATCTGGCCCGTCGGCGGTCAGGACCCTCTTGGCGAGCCCTGACTCGGACCTTGGGTCGAAAAGTAACTTCTCCTTGGGCACGGCGCAGGGTCAGACAACCACACATAAACGGTTTTGCATGGTCACGCGGCGCCGGGTTGGCGTCGCGGTCGGACCATACAAGCGGGGCGGTGCAGGGTATGGCAGAATGTTTTGCGGGGTTTAAAGAGACAGGGGACGGAACTCGTCCGAATGTGCGGGATAGTCGGCTGCGTCGCTGAAAGGCCGGTGGCAGGGATACTTCTCGACGGACTCAAACGGGTCGAATATCGCGGCTACGATTCAGCGGGGATGGCCACCACAAACGGGAGACGGCTCGAAATAAGGAAGGGGGTCGGAAGGATAGCGGAACTTGCCGAGAAGAAAGACTTCTCAGGGATGCTTGGGAACATAGGCATGGCGCACTGTCTCCACCCGGATACACATGTCCAACTGGCGGACGGGCGGATCAAGAGAATAGCGGACATGGAAGACGAGGAAGAGGTTGCGTCCCTCGACACTCAGACACTCAAGATTGTGTCGAGAAGAGCGGTCAGGTCATCTCACCCCGCGCCCCTGTATCTCTTGAAGATAAGCACCGACTCGACCGAAGTCGTCTGCACAGACACTCACAAGATGATCGTGGCAAGAAACGGAGACCTCGTACAAACCCCCGCGTCTCAGCTCCTCGAGGGCGATTTGCTCATTCTTCCGAAGGCGCTCGCCATAAAGGGCAGGTCGCGGAAGCTGGACGAAGTCAACTCGAAGAGATTCGTCAGACCGAGCAGAGAATGGACTGAGGCGGTCAAGTGCCTTGTGGAACAAAGGCATGTGAATGTCGCAGAAGCGGCCCGAAGGTGCGGAGTTTCCTCATCATACCTAGGCCACGTCGTGAGAGGAGACCGCAGCCTCAGAGAAGACGTCGCGAAGAGGGTCGAAGACGTCTTCAAGCTGCGAGTGGCTGGCGGGCTTGTCCCGGTTTCGCACAGTCATTCAAACTATGTCAGGTTCCCCTCCATGACTTCGCCCGCGCTCCTGGAGGTGGTGGGGTACCTGTTCGGAGCCGGGCACGTCCACCCTAAGGGGGTCAGAGTCCGCGAAGAAGACCTCGGCCTCCTGCAGCACTACCAGCGGCTGTTCCTGAGAATCTTCGGCCTAGAGGGGCGGATCATGAAGGTGGGACGGGCGGACACTTACGAACTCACGGTCAACAGCGTAGCACTTAGCAGGTGGCTCCATCTCAACTTCGACTTCGGGTCTGCCGCGTTCCTGACTAGGCTCGGGAGGCTCCCGAATGACGAGGTCGCTGCGTTCATCCGTGGGGTCTTTGACGCGGAAGGCTTCGTCGACACGCTCAGTCGCCAGATCGCCATGCGTATTACAGCAGAGCCCGCGTCCCGGATGCTGCAAGCGCTGCTTGTGCGCTTCGGGGTCCACTCGTCGGTCTTCGTCACGAAGGAGAAGAATCCAAGACGGAGCCCCTGCCGTATTTTGTCAATCAGCGGACACGAGGACATCAGCGGTTTCATTCGCCAGATTTCGAGCTCGTCAAGTCCGAAGCTCCGAGAGATGTTCACTCTCGAAGGTGAGACCAAGTCCCGTCGGTCGGCAGGGGAGATGTCAGTGTCCCACCCCAAGAGAGAGCCGCGAGACATCGCAGCCGGAGGGGAGAACCTATACTTGGAGCGAGGGGAGTACCCGACCCTGGGAACTGTCAACAGACTCGTCGAACATCCTCAGACGCGAAGCGAGGATCGGCCCCTTGAGTCCGTTCTGCATCGCTTCACCGACTCCCAGGTGTACTTCGAGAAGATAACGTCCGTTGTCCCCGTCGCATCTGACACGACCCAGGTCTACGACCTTGAGGTGGAGGGCACAGAAAACTTCCTGGCAAACGGAATCTTCACGCACAACAGCCGCTGGGCGACCCACGGAGGCGTGACCGACAAGAACGCCCACCCGCACGCTTCTTGCAGGGAGCGGGTCGTGGTCGTGCACAACGGGATCATCGAGAATTACGTCTCCCTGAAGAAGGGACTGATCGCGAATGGGCACAGGTTCAGGAGCGAGACCGACACCGAGGTGGTGGCGCACCTCATCGAAGACGAGTACGAGCGGACGAGGGACCCGCTCAAAGCGACCTCTGCCGGGGTCAAGAAGCTCAAGGGCCAGTATGCTGTGGCGGTGATGTTTCAGGACCGGCCGGACGTGATGACCGGGGCTCGGAAAGACGCGCCGCTGATCGTCGGGGTGGGGGAAAGGATGATGTTCCTGGCCAGCGATGTCCTAGCGTTCATAGGTCACACCGACAGGACCATCTTCCTCGACAACTACGAAGTAGTCGAAATCACAAAGGACGGCGTCAAGATAGTCGGGCGCGACGGAAAGAGGGTCAGGAGGGAGCCAGACCAGGTAGCATGGGAACTCTCCGACGTCACGAAGAGCGACTACGCCCACTACACCCTGAAGGAAATCAACGAGCAGCCGAGGACTGTCGTCTCAGCGTCCCTGCAGGACGCCGAGAAGTTGGAGAGGTTCGCCCGTGCGATAAGAAGGACGAAGTCGCTGTACATCACCGCGTCGGGGACTTCCTACCATGCAGGGCTCTTGATGAAGTTCAGGCTGAACAAGGAGGCGAAGGTCAGGGCTGACGTGGTGGTGGCTGGCGAACTGAAGGAGCACGCGGAGTTCTTGGGGAAGGGTTCGGTGCTCATCGCGATTTCGCAGAGCGGGGAGACAGCGGACGTGATGGAGGCTGTGAAAGAGGCGAAGAGGCACGGGACAAGCGTCTACTCGATAGTGAACGCGGCAGGCTCGTCGCTGGCGCGCGAGAGCGACGAGGTGCTCTTGCTCAACTGCGGCCCGGAGGTTGGGGTGGCTGCCACGAAGAGCTTCACCGCTCAGGTGGTCGTGGTCAACCTCGTGGTGGACGCTGTGCTCGGGAAGAAACGGCCCGGTTCGGCCGAGGAGCTGTCGAGGGCGGTCGCGGAAGCCTTGAAGTGCGACGGACCCATCCAAGAGCTGGTCAGAGCGTACGCGGACAGGCCCGACTTCTACTTCGTCGCACGCGGGTATGAGAGCCCTGTCGCCCTTGAGGGCGCGCTGAAGCTGAAGGAACTCTCCTACATCCATGCCGAGGGGATGCCCGCGAGCGAGCTGAAGCACGGGACCCTGGCGCTCATCGAGAAGGGGACCCCCGTGGTGGTCATAAACCCGAGCGGGCCGAATCACGCCGAGTCACTGTCGAGTGCAGAAGAGCTCAGGGCGAGGGGGGCAGACATCATAGGTATCTCAGACGTGGAGGACGAAGTCTACAAGCACTTCGTGAGGGTCCCGAAGGTGCAGCCGAAGTTCACCCCGGTCGTTGAGGCGATCCCGCTGCAGTTGCTTGCCTACCGCATGTCAGTGGCTAGGAGCAACGACCCTGACTACCCGAGGAACCTCGCGAAATCCGTCACCGTGAAGTGACGACGCCGCACTGGACTCGGATCGCGCTCATAAAATAATTAAGTGGACGATCCAGACGCTCAGCCGTGGTATCAAGGAAGGAAGTGCTTTCGAAACCGGTGGCCACCATCGGCGTTGGCAAGAAGAGCATCTCGGCGCTGCTAAACGAGATGTCGCAGACGGGCTTCCAGGGGAAGAAGCTCGGCGAGGTTGTGAATATCTGGACAGAGATGGCCAAAGAGAGGGACCTCACCGTGTTCCTTGGGCTGACCGGCTCACTCAGCACCACCGGGCAATGGAAGATCATACGATGGCTAGTGGAGAACAGATACGTCGACGTGGTCGTGAGCACCGGGGCCAACATCTCTGAGGACATCCTCGAAGCGCTGGGGTACCACTACTACCAAGGGACATGGCTTGCCGACGACGAGGCACTCCTCAAGATGAAGATCGACAGGTTCTACGACGTCTACGCGGACGAAATGCAATACAGGAAGCTGGAGAGGACCATCTACGACTTCGCCAACACCCTCGACGCGGAGAAGGTCTACTCGACAAGGGAGTTCCTTCATCAATTCGGGGCCTACCTGAACAAGAAGGGGATAGACAGCATCGTTGCGGCGGCGCAGAGGGCGAAGGTCCCGGTGTACTCGCCGGGACTGATAGACAGCGGGTACGGAGTGGCCTTGAGCCTGCTGATGCGCGAGAAGAAGAAGATGATCAGGCTGGACCAGACAAAAGACATGGAGGAGCTAGCCCAGATCGCAGAGAGGTCCAAGAAGACGGGGGTGGTCTACCTGGGAGGAGGCGTCCCCAAAGACACGATCCAGCTCTCCACCATAATCAAATCTCTGGCCAAGGGAGGGGAGGAGGAGACGCCGCACGAATATGCGATTCAGATAACGGCGGACAGCCCGCAGTGGGGAGGGCTGTCGGGGTGCACCCTCGAGGAGGCAATCAGCTGGGGGAAAATCAAATCGGGCGGGAAGAAGGCGACACTGTACGCCGACATCACGCTGGCCCTCCCCATCGTGGCGCACGCGCTGAACGAGAGGGTCACAGGGAGGAGCCACCCCCCTGATCTGTCCTGGGTTTTCAAGAACTAGCCGAGGTCGCATCCGGGCTCGGTTTAGGAGCCTTGGCGTCCAGGAGCCTGTCAACGACCCCTGTGCAACTCATGGCTAGGTCCACTGACCTCCCCAGGTACAGGAGCGGGTCTGACGCGGTTGTGTATCTGCCGCCGCCGATGGAGTCTCTCACCTTCTCGTACCCCTCGGCGTCCCCCCCGAGCCGCCTCGTGATCTGCTCCCTTTCGGCGAGTATCTCGGGGTGCCTTCTCAGGTCGTCGAGCATGGTATGGCGTTCCACTTTCATCGAGGACAGCGAGCCTCGCAACCTCTTGCACGCGATCAGCGAGTGAGCGAGCCCTTGCCCCACCATCCTGCGGACGACCGAGTCTGACAGGTCCCGCTGGAGCCTGGTGTGCTGGAGCCTGTAGGCGAGCATGACGAGGAGGGACGTCGACACGTCGGCCTGACCCTCGGCGTTCTCGAGGTCAACGGGGTTCTCCTTCTGGGGCATCGTAGAAGAGCTCACTTTGCCAGGGCGCACGAATCGCAGGTAGTCCAGCGCCTGGTAGAGCCAAAGGTCCCTGGCCAGTGACGCGACGAGCTGATTGACGTTGATTACAGTGTGAAGGATGTCAGACAGCCTCTCCCCGGGGGCCACCTGGGTCGAGTAGGGGGCGGGCTCGACTCCGAAGCCTTCAACGAAATTCGAGAGCACTGCAGGCCAGTCGACGTCGGCGAGGAGGCCAAAGGATGCGTAGGTCCCCACCGCTCCAGAGAACTTTGCCATTGGCGTCAGCCCGTTAAGACGGGAGACGCGCTCCGCGAGCCTGTAAGCGAATACCGCCATCTCTTTCCCAAATGTCGTAGGCACGGCCGGCCTACCGTGGGTCCTTGCGACCATCGCCGAGGACGCTTCCTTGGCGGCGAGCCCCGCTATGGAACGGGCGAGCGAAGAGTAGGCCGGGACCAGTACTTCGCCCACGGCGGACTTTAGGAGGATGGCGAAGGATAGGCTGTTGGTATCCTCGCTCGTCAGGCCGAGGTGCACGAAGGGGGCGAGGGCCCGGGGACCTGATTTTAGCAGCCGCTCCCTGAAGTATACTTCAACGGCCTTCACGTCGTGGCCCAGCCGCCCTTCGAGCTCCTCGAGGGCTGCCATGTCGGTGTCCACCGCCGGGACCTTTGCCTTGGGGGCTACACCCAACTTCACCAGCAGCCCAAGGTACTCCGCCTCCACCCTGACCCTGGCGCTCATCAGCGCCCGGTCCGAGAAGTAGCGGTCAAGGGGTTCAGCCTCTCTGCGGTATCTCCCATCTATTGGAGAGATGGCGTCAAAGCTCAATGGTCTTCGACCTTTCTTCCCCATATGAGACGACGCGCACCTTCACGCCCAAGCGCTCTTCGATGAAGCTGACGAGTCGCCTCCCCTCCGGAGGGAGTCCGCCCTCAAAGCCGGCTCCGCGCATGGAGAACGGAGCTTCGAGGACAGGTCGGGCCTCGTCCAGGGCTCCCATAGCCTTCTGGAAGTCTGTGGTCTCGCTCCCGTTCAGGTCGTACGCCGCGCAGACCTTCACCTCGTCCATCTTCGAGAGGACGTCAAGCTTCGTGACAGCCACCTCATCTACGCCGTTGAGTTTGATAGCGTACCGCAACGACACCAGGTCGAGCCACCCGACCCTCCTTGGCCTCCCAGTCGTGGCGCCGTACTCGTTCCCCAGCGTGCGCAGCCTCGTCGACTGCTCCCCTGAGATCTCAGACGGGAATGGGCCGCCCCCCACCCTCGTGGTATAGCACTTCATCACCCCAAGGGGTTTGCCAGCCAGGCCCGGGGATATCCCGAAGGCGGAGGGGATGTAGCTCGCTGTCGTGTGCGTGGAGGTGACATATGGGTAGGTGCCGTGCAGTAGGTCAAGGAGAGTCCCCTGGGACCCTTCGAAGAGCACGCTCCCCCCCGACTCGGCTATTTCGACGACCCTGCCAGCGGCGTCTCCGGTCAGTCCCGCGAGGAGCCTGCCGGATTCGACCCCCCAGGCGGTCAGAGGTGCCGGGTCCAGTGATAGTTCCCGGTAGAATGAGGCGAGGGGGCCGAAGTCAAAGCCGGCGAGGAGGTCCCCCGCCCTGGGGTTCAGCCTCAGCGCCCGCAGCGCGTAGGACGGTCCTATCCCCCGCCTCGTGGTCCCTAGCGCGGCGGCTCCCCTGGCTTCCTCTATCTTGGCGTCCAGCGCCCTGTCGACGGGGGTGACCAGGGTGCATCTGGAGTCCACGATGAGCCTCTTCTTCGGCGCCTCAGGTAGAAGGGCCAGCTCCTCGGCCAGCACGACGGGGTCGGTCGCGACCGCGGCGCCGATGAGGAGCTGCTTCCCCTTCAGCGCCCCCGAGGGGACGAGATGGAATGTGTGCTTGTTGTTCCCTATGACCACAGTGTGGCCGGCGTTGCTCCCGCCGTTGAACCTGGCCACGGCGTCGTAGCCTGTGGCGAGATAGTCGACGATCTTCCCCTTCCCTTCGTCCCCCCACTGGAGGCCTACTACTGAGAGGTTTGGCGCGTCACATCACCTTCTGGATATCGTGCGGGAGGCTCTCCTTGTACCCGGCAGAGGTGATTCTCATGAACTCGGCCTTCTTCCTCAGCTCGGAGAGCGTACGGGCGCCCGAGTAGCTCATGCCTGACCTGAGCCCTCCTACCAGCTGCTTCACCACCTCGTCCACCCTCCCCTTGTAAGGTATGAGCCCTTCCACCCCCTCGGGGACGCTTTCTTCTATAACCTCTTCAATCAGCTCGTCCTCCCTTGGCCCGGACCCGCCGGTCTCGCGCACTCGCCTGCCTACTGTCGCCGCCAGGGAGGCCATCCCCCTCGTGAGCTTGTATCTGACCCCTTCCTTGAGGACTGTGGGTCCGGGGCTCTCTTCGGTTCCAGCGAACAGGCTCCCGATCATGACCGACGACGCTCCCGCAGCGAGCGCCTTGGTGACGTCCCCAGGGTTCCTTATCCCCCCGTCACCAATGATGGGGACACCACTGTCAGCGGCCCCGTCTGCGCAGTCCATGATCGCGGTGAGCTGAGGGACGCCAGAGCCAGTCACCACGCGTGTCACGCAGATGCTCCCCGAGCCGACGCCCACCTTGACCGCATCAGCCCCCGCCCGGATTAGGTCTAGCGCGCCCTTCGCCGTGGCAACGTTCCCCGCGACGACCTCTACATCTCCCAGCTCCCGCTTGATCTCCTTCAGAGTCTCCATGGCGTAGGCAGAGTGCCCGTGGGCGATATCGACGACCAGGGCGTCCGCACCGGCGTCGAAGAGCTTTCGCGAGCGTTCCATGTGATCCCCTTTTACCCCCACGGCCGCCGCGACCCTCAGGCGCCCTTTGGAATCCTTCGTCGCGGAGGGGAACTGCCTGCGCTTCACTATGTCCTTCGAGGTAATCAGCCCGGCGAGGGTCCCCTTGCCATCGAGCAGAGGGAGCTTCTCAATCTTGTTGTCGTGGAGGATCTTCTTCGCATCCTCCATGCTCACCCCCTTGCGGGCCGTGATGAGTTTCGACTTCGGGGTCATCACCTCCTTCACCCTCCTGTCGAGGTCGTCCTCCAAAGTTATGTCGCGCCTTGTGAGGAGCCCGAGGACCTTCCTTGAGCTGTCGACTATCACTATCCCACCGATGTCTCTGTCGCTGATGATGGCCTGGGCTTGGCGGACTGTCCGGTCCGGGCTCATCGTGATGGGGTCATCTATTACCACCCCCTCCGATCTCTTCACCTTCAGCACCTCGGACACCTGTTCTTCGACGGTTAGGAATCTGTGAACCACGCCGATCCCGCCCAGGCGTGCCAGCGCTATCGCCATGGAAGACTCCGTCACCGTGTCCATGTTGGCACTGACTATCGGGACGCTGAGTGGGATCCGCCTGGAGAAACGGGTACGAGTGTCGGCGTCTTTGCGGGACTCTACATCGGAGAACTTTGGGACGAGGAGGACGTCGTCGAAAGTGAGGCCAACTCGGGGGCCAGGGCCGGATGCCTTCACTTGATGGCGGCTTGATTTCACAGTTTATAGTGTTTTTGGAGAAAGATGCCAGAGGCTATTGGCCGTCGCTTGACGGGGTCCGGTGCGTCGGTCCAGAGCACGCCCCGCTGTGGGTCGTATTGGTACCGCACTGCGGACCAACCAGGCCTTGATGATGATACGCCGGGACAGGGATTTGAACCCTGAATTCCTTTTCAGGAAACAGGCTGGCTGGATTTTCATTCCAGGCTTGCGCAACTGCGTTCCTGCGCCCTACCAGATTAGGCGATCCCGGCGTTCGCACGCCGGAATCAGGGCGCTTAAAACCTAACTCGGAGGAGCGGCCTTCGGCTCCGCCTTTGCTCGGTGGCTCTTCCACATGCGCGGGTAGGTGCCGGCCTTCATCACCACTCGGTCGGTGGACGCGGCGAGCCCGCGCTTCAGCGGCCTGATCTCCTCAGCCGAGAGGAGGGCCTTCCCTATGGCGACAAGTTCCCCCTTTGCGCTCATCACGACGACCGGGTCGTCCCTCTTGATTCCGGGCGAGAGCGCAAGCACGCCCGGGATGCCGAGCCGCGCCCCGTGGCAAATGGCGTCGACCGCCGAATCTCGTACCACGATCCTGCCGATGGGGCCTAGCGCCTCCTCTATCGGGAGGACCATCCTCCTGATGGGTCCCTCGTCCCCGGCTTTAAGGCGGTACACAGCGTCGCTGAGTTGGTGGAGCGTGACGAAACCCCTCTCCTCGGTCAGGGGCCCAACCTTGGTGCGCCTGAGCTCGACCATGGTGGCCCCCACGCCGAGGACTTCGCCGGCATCATAGATCAGCTTCCGTATGTACGTCCCAGACTGGCAGACGACCCTGAAGAGCTGGAGGTTCCCCACCGACTCCTCGGTTTCGAACTCGTAGATGGTACGCGTCCTGGTCTGCCTGGACACGGAAGAGCGCTGGGGAGGCCTCTGGAATATCTCGCCGGTGAACTCTGCCATCACCTTTTCGATCTCTCTCTTGGGGACCGAGGAATGAACCCTCATCACGCCGCGGTACTCCTTCGGATAGAGCAGGAGGAGGCTGAGAGCCCTCGTGGACTGCCCAAGCCCGATGGGGAGGAGCCCGGAGACAGGGGGGTCGAGTGTCCCGCTGTGCCCCGCCTTCTCTAACCCGAGCAGTTTCCTGGTCCAGGCGACCACCTCGTGGCTGGTAGGCCCTCTGGGCTTGTCCAAGGGGATTAGGCCGTACTCGAACAGGGACTGGACGGGCCTGGAACCTGGTTCGGCCCCGTGCTCAGGGTCGGAGCCTTCCTCGTCGAGGACCAGCATCTTCTGAGCCAGCACTTCAGTCCCTTCGGTTCTTCACGTATCGTATCACTATATCGGCCACTTTGGACTCGTCGATGGAGTCGGTCTCGACCACCAAGTCGAAGGGCTTGAGGTCCTCGCCGAACTCTATCCCGTAGATCTTCTTGTAGAGCTTGTAGTTCTCGCGATCCCTCACAGAGAGTATCTCCTTGCACTCCGACACTGCGATCCCATCCCTCTTGGACATCCTCACCGCCCTGCTCTCTACGGTCCCCGAAAGCCAGACCTTGATGCCATCCCTGGTGAGCCAGGGGACTGGATAGCTTGTGATTACGACGTCCCCCCGCTTCGCCTTCTTGAGCAGCCTGGCGTCCACCTCCTTATCGAAGTCGGACGACCGCTTTCGCTCTTGCAGGAACTTCATCCCGTCCCCCTTGTCCCACCAGTCTTCGCCGCCGGGGGTATATCCCTCTTCCACCGCCATCTCTTTCAAGACGTCGCCACCGCCGACCATGGGAATCCCTAGCGATTCTGCCACCTGGCGGGACACCGAAGTCTTCCCTACTGCGGGCATCCCGGAGATTATTATCGCCTTCAATGGTAATCCCTACGGGGTTGTGTGCAGGAGGCGGCCGAGCATCGTGGAGAAGGCGAATGAACTGAGGAAATACCACCACACTAGGCTGACGTTGTACACCCCCACGTGCTGCGTCGCCGCGGCTATGATGGGTATCGGTATGGGGGTGAAGGCGACGATGACCCCGTACCCGCCGAGGAAGCTGGCCATGAGGTAGTACACTACAAGCAGCGGGACGAATGTGACGGCGGTCACCTTGAGCCTGGCCCTCTGAACCCTCAACTGCTCCTGCTGGACCGCGAGCTCTCGTTTCTTGAGCTTGTCCAACTTCTCTTTATCCTTCGCCAGGGTCGCTTCGCGTTTCTCCTTCTGGAAGGCGTTGACCTCGGCCCTCATCCTCCGCTCCGCGTTCAGGTCGACGACCCTTTTGGTCACGAGCTGGGTGACCAGGCCCAGTGCGACTGAGGTAGTCGTGACCAGCATGGTGGACACAGGAGGGACGTACCGTGGGATGGTGAAGTTGGCTATGGCGCTGGTGTTGCTAGCGGTCAAGGTGACCCGGTAGGACCCCGACGACGCCTTGGGGACCCAGAACATGCACCCGGAGACGGCACCCTTGTCGTTGGTCGTGCAGTAGGTCGCACCTGTCGACGAGTTGATGAGCTGCAGGGCGTTGGATCCGAAGGTGGCTGTCAGGTTCTGCCGCGGGGCGAGGTTGCTGGCGGTCACCAAGATTGATGCCCCCGAGATGTCAGAGGAGGTGTTGAATGAGACCTTCCCTGAGCTTGCGCTCGTCGTGACGGTGGCCGTAGACTTGGGGGTTACGGCTGGAAGGACGACATAGTAGCCCACCAAGACCACCATCACGCCCACGAGGGCGTAAGTGATGAGCCTCGAGCCCCCGATGGAAGACCCCCCCTGCGTCTTCTTCTTAGAGCCAGACTTCATGGAGAGGCCTTCTCTAGCATCCTTGCGATCCCTTGGGCGACCTCCGCCTGCATCCCTTCGCCGTTCCAGACTATTGTGATAGGGGCCCCCGTGATGGTCGAGCAGGCGGTGATGAAACTCCTCGCGAGAGCGAGCTCCTCGCTGAGCGAAGCCTCCGTGGCTGGGTCCCGGTACCGTGTGGTGTCAGTGGCCCTACGCTTCGCTATCTCGGCGGGCGACGCCTCCAGGAGTATGAGGTGAGTTGGCTTCAGCGCTCTCACAACGTCGAATGGGAGGCCGGGCCAGAACCCATCGTGGGTCCTGATGAACAGGTGTGTGTCCACCACCACGAGCCTGTCTCTCATGAGGGAAATCTTGCTGGCGGCAGCCTTCTGAAGGCGCCTCTGCTTGTCGAGTGGGAGCTTCCTCAACTCGTCCCTGTACTCGACGAGCTTCTCTGCCCTGCCTACCTCCAACATGATGGTGCCGAAGTTCGCCAGTCTCGCCCCCCGGTAGCTCCCTACGACCTTCTCCAAGACCGTGGTCTTCCCCACCCCCGGGATCCCCACTATCACAGCGCGCAGGCCCACGGCTAGCTAGCTCCGATGAGTCCGGCCAGAGCCGGAGACACTTCCTCCACCTGCTCCTTCAGCAGCATCTGGTAGTACTGAAGGATGATGTCAACCATCAGGAGCATCCCTATGCCCGTCCCGAACACCCCGACTACGTCGGCTACGCCGGCTATGAGCCCTATCAGGATCCCACCTATGATGGTAAGGGTTGGGATGTACCTGTTGAGCATCTGCTCTATCGAGAGCCCGGAACGCCTGAAACCAGGGACCTGGACGTCGGCGTCCATCAGGTTCTTGGCGACCGCCCTGGAGTTGAGCCCCCCTATCTCAACCCACAGCCTGGCGAAGACCACCGACATGCCGACAAGGAATAGGAGGAAGACTACGGTGTGGATGGGGTCGCTGAGGGTCTGCCCGAAGCTGACCGGTGCGGTGAGGTAATAGACAAGCCCCCCTGTCGGTTGGGCGTTGAAGGCGGTTGTGGAGTTGCTCGTAGGGAAGACGGCGAGGTAGTGTAACCACCACGGAGGGTTACTCGCGCTGTACCGTTCGAGGAGCTCGGCGAAGAAGGTGACGTTGGCCCCCAGCGCGGACACGAGGATTACAGGTATGTTTGACACGTAGAGGAGCTTGATCGGATACACTCCCTGGAAGCCCCTGTACTTTATCGACGTGATGGGAAGCTCGACCCTGATTCCTTCGATGTAGATCAACACGAGTATCATCACCACGGTCAGCGAGAACGTCATCACGCTCGGGTAGAAGTTCTCCCTGATCAAGATGGAACCGATGTCTCCAGCGAAGAACTGGCTGATGGCACCTGGGATGAACCCGAAAATCTGGGTTACGCCTGTGGCGACCTGGAATGGGATTGGGGAGAAGGTGTACCACATCACCTGCTGGGCGACTCCCGCCAGGATGAACAAACTGACCCCGCTCCCGATCCCCCACCCCTTCTGAATCATTTCATCCAGCAGCAGGACAAGGATGCTGGCTATGACCAGCTGTATGAAGATAACGATTGACTGGTCGGCGGTGAGAGTCCCGAGCGCTCCGCCATAGATGTAGGCTGTTGACTCTCCGACAATCACAATCAGGGTGAGGAGCTTGGTGGCGGAGCCGAAGATGGCCCTGTCTGATGCGTCGCTCATGTCGAGCTTGATTATGTCGCTGCCCACGAGGAGCTGCAGGATGAGCCCCGAGGTGACGATCGGCCCGATGCCGAGCTGCATGAGCGTCCCCTGGGCGGAGGCGAATACGACCCTGAGGAAGGTGCTGGGGTTGCTCTGGGCCGCTGTTCCCGTTATCCCGAAGAGCGGGGTGGTGGCCATTACAAGATAGGCTATGAGCGCGATCCCGGTCCAGATGAAACGCTCGTTGAGCGACGGCTTCCTCTCAGGCTTAGGTATCTCTGGGAGAACCGTGCCTACGCTCTTGATGAAGTCTCGCATCGAAGCCATTTGGACGGGGGTTACTCCTTAGCCAGAATCTTTCCGCCCGCGGCCTCTATTTTAGCCTGAGCTTTCTTGGTGAAAGCCGCGACCTTCACCTCGTATGCCCTTCCTACCCCTCCAGAGCCCAGGAGCTTCTCGACACCGAGCGCGGTCAGGTCGAGGGACTTCTCCCCCTTCGCGAGGTCGTCTAGCTGGCCGACGTTCACCCACCTGGAAGGCCGAACATATCCCGGCGGCCTGAACGGGTCCCGGCCGAAGTGGTCAGGGTCGTTGATGACGAGCCAGCTCCACTTGTGCTTGTGCAGACCAGCGTTGCCGTGCCCACCCTGTTTCCCGGAGTGTCGGTGCTGCCCTATCTGGCCGTAACCGTGCGTCCGCATCCCCCTGTACCTCCTCCCCTTCCTGGCCCTTGTCGGCAAGTCAGATCATCCTCCTCACGATGCCTTCCAGCTTCGGATTGCTCCCTAGTTCTCCTTTCTCCGTGAACTGCCTCCGCAGGGAGCGTTTGAAGCCACCCCTCGGGGGCGCCAGTCTGAAGTAGGGGAGGACCCCTGGGACCGAGGAGAGCCTCTCCTCGCCTTCCAACATCTTGGAAGCGAGCTCCTTGTGGTCCTTGAATCCCATCCTCTTCAGCGCGGAAAGGTCCAGTGGCTTCGTGGTGCTCATCATCCCTCTCTTCGATAAGAGGTCTGCAAGAAGATCCTCCTCGAGCGGGGTCCAAGAGACGTAGTCCTTGCAGAGCCTGAGCATCCCCACGGTTGCGGGGTCGTCGGGGACCACCGAGGCCGAGAACTTCTTCGCGACCCATAGCTCGTTCAGGGCCTTCCTGACAGGGACGGAGCTGTTGATCTGCCCGTGAAGGTTGACGACCAAGATTAGACCCATCTCTATTCCCCCTATACGTTCAGCCCGTGCGACTCCCTGAATGCGTCGTAGACGGCGTTCGCGAGCGAAGACATTGTGTTCGTCGAGCCGAAGGTCCTGACCCAGGCGTCCTTAACCCCGGCGAGCTGGAGGAGGCTCTTGAGCGCGGGGCCGGCTACGAGCCCCAGGGCCCTCGGGGCAGGCATTATCTCAACAGTGACGCTCCCGGCCTTCCCCCTGATCCTGTATGGGACCGAGTGCGGCCGCCCGTCTCTGCACTCCCATGAACCGCAGCCGAGCTTGACCGGGATGATGTTCAGCAGGGCGGCCGTGGTGGCCTTCTCGATGGCTTCCCTTGTCTGCATCGCCTTGCCCTTGCCGACCCCGAACCAACCGGCGCCGTTACCTACGGCGACCACCGCCAAGAACCGGGTAAGCTCCCCTGCGTCTGTCTGCTTTTGCACTACGCTCACGCCTACTACTTCGTTCCTAAGGTCAGGGAGGAGCTTCTTCACTATCTCCGCTTCGCGGACCCTCTGGCCGTTCTTGAAGATCTCATCCAGCGTGGTAATCTTGCCCTCGGTGACAAGCATTCCTAGCTTCGTCCTGGGGATCCAGACCTGCTCCTCTTCCTGGCGGTCGCGCCTCGGGTACGGCATTACTTGCCCGCCTCCGATATCAAGGCCTTGACCTTTTCGAACTCCTCTGCGTAGTTTTCTGGCTTGAAACCAGCCCTGAGCATAGCAGAGAACGCCTTACCGTATGCGTCCTTGTCCTCGGCGGCGAGTTTCGCCGCGTACTCTGCGATGGGCTTGCCGGAGAGCCTTTCCTCGTCTGGGAAGGCCTTTTCGCCCACAGGGACTGCAAGTCCGGAATCGACCACTCCCTTCAGCAGGGCTGCCACCCTCGACCCCCTGATGAACGGGACCAGGCCGTTGTAGACAACTGCTTCCTTCACCCCTGCGGCGACGGCCTTTTTCCCAGCTAGCCTCCCTAGGAGGTAGCAGGCGGGCGTCGACTTCGCCGAGCCGTGCCAGCCCAGCTTAGACAGCTCTCTGGAGTGAGAAGACGACAAGACCACGTCTCCATTCACGGTGGGTTTTACGAACTGGGTGCTGACGTTCTTGTTTGAAACCCTCACCACCAGAAGGGGCCTCTGTGAAATTATCGCCCGCTTCCTGGCCCTGTAGTCGGTGACACCCTGGCGCCTCCTTCGGAGGGTCTGCACGTGGCCCTGCGTCACTTCTTCGCCTCCTTCATCAGATCGAGAAGGTGCTTCACGCCCCTCACCTGGCCTCCTTTCACCTGCTTGTAGAGGCTCTTGTAGGCGTCATCGCTGATCTCCTTCCTATCTTTGGCGACCTTCAGGCGCCACCTCAAGGCGCGTACCTTCGATATCCACTGGTCCTTTCGGGGATTCCTTGCGGTGGCCTTTCCTTCAGTAGAGCCTGCGCCTCGCCCACGCTTGAGCCTCTTTGACCTTGCCCTGAACCTCCCCCTGGAGACGCCTTTCTCTGGTGACACGGTAATCGCCCCGAACCCCACCAACCCGCGGATGGTGCTCCTCGTGATGGCGTCCTGGATCAGGTCGCTGTACTCGTCGTCGAATATGATTCGGTCCACCCCGACCCCTAAGACCGAGGCCGCGAGCCGGCGCTTACTCTTTAGATTCAATTATCCTCAACCCCGTCGGATTCACGACCCGTATCCCAAGCTCGGTCGCCCTCTCTATGATCGCCGCCCTCTTCTTTGCGCCAACTGTTCCGCCTATCCTCGCTACGTCCCTCCCCGGCACCAGATGAGCAAGATCAACAGGCCTGTGTACTAGAACCTCGTAGTGGCCGCTAGGGTGCAGGCCCCTGGCCGCGGCAGGGCCTCGGTAGCCTACCCTAACGAGGGGAGGCCATCCCTTGTCCTGGCGTCTCATCTTACTGTCGACCCCCTTGGGCTTCCTCCACTCGGGGTGTATCCTGACGTAACGCCAACTCTCCTGCCTGACGAAGGCGGGCCTGGAATCAGACGCCTCCTTCCTCTTGGCCACTAGGCTCTTCAGCCTGTTCTCCTCTGTCTGCTTCGCCTTCGACATTTGTCTTACTGGCCCTCCTCCTTATGGTATATGTATACGCCGTCGAGGAAGACCCTCTGATCCTTCCGCCTGATCTTTGTCGCTAGCTCCACGTTGGCCGCGGTCTGGCCTACGTCCTCGAGGGAGACCCCCTTCACAATCACGTCGTCCCCCTCCACAGAGACCTTGCACCCTCCGACTATCTGCGATATCCGTGGAGAACGCTCCCCCACGAAGTTCTCGACCAGCACCTGGTCCCCCTTTACCTTCACGGTGATCGGGAAGTGAGCGTAGACCACCTTAAGCTTGTAGGTGAACCCCTTGGTCACGCCGGTGACCATGTTGTTCACTATGCTGGCCACGGTATTGATTATCACGTTGTCCTTCTTCTTAGCGGAGAATGGGGAGAGCGTCACCTTGTTCCCTTGGACCGAGAGGTTGACGTTGACCTTGTCGAAGCGCTTCTTGGCCTCCCCGAGCTTTCCCTTGATGGACAATGTCCTCCCTTCCAACTTGACCGACACGCCCTCTGGGAGAGCGATAGCGGTCTCCTGCGTCGTGTCAGTAGACATATCCAATCAACCTCCCGCCTATCTTCTTCTCCTGGGCTTCGACGTGCGGCATGACACCCTGCGAGGTGGAGACGATGAGCGTCCCGACCCCTACTGCAGGAAGGTACCTGTGCTCCCAGTCGACGAGCTTCAACGATCTGACTGGGAACCGGGGGGAGATGACCCCGCACTTGTTTATCCTACCCAGCAGCTGAACCCTAAGCTTGCCCCCGACCCCGTCGTCGATGAACTCGAACTCCCCGATGTATCGGCGCTTCTGGAGAACCCGGAGGACCTCGCTGGCCAAAGCTGAGGCTGGAATCACAATGCACTCCTTCTTGTTCCTCATCTCCGCGTTTTGCAGGCTCGCGAAGAGGTTTGCTAGGATGTTGGTCGCTGGCATGTTCTCTACCCTAGTCGTACTTCCTGAAGCCCAGCTTCTCGGCGACCTCTCTGAAACACTGCCTGCAGAGGACCAAGTCGTAGGATCTAATCACTGCCCCGTACTGGCCACACCTCTTACAGTAGTGGGTCGACTTGCCGTACTTCCTCTCTTTCGGATGTCGCACTTTCATTGAACACTCACTCCGAAATTGTCCCTGAAGTACTGCAGCGCCTCCTCCCTAGTGACCTGTTGGGACTTTCCGACGCGGGACGTCTTGCGGCTGCGCCTCGCCACGCAGTACCCTGGCCTCTCGAGAAGGATAGACACGTTCATCCCGAGTATCCCTATCGCCGGGTCGTACCTGATGCCTGGTATCTCGATGTGCTCCCGGATGCCGAAGGAGACCGACCCCCTCTGGTCGAAGGACGACCCCTGGAGCTTCCTCTCTTTGGCCGCGAGCAGCTTCTCGATCAGGGCCTTCGTCTCTTCCCCTCTAACTGTGACTACAACGCCGATGGGCTCCCCCTTGTGAATGCCGAAGTCCCTCACGGAGTTCTTGGCTCTGGTCTGCGTGGGGGTCTGGCCCGTGACCTGCTCCAATACCTTCTTCCCCCTCTCGATGGCCTCCCCAGACTTGCCGAGGCCTATGTTCACTACGACCTTGCCTACCCTGATTACGCGCATAGGGTGCGTCTGGACTAGCGATTGGCTCATGATGGGCCCACTCCTACAGTAATCAAGGGGGAAGACGTCCCCACTGGGAACACCAGGCGGGATGGAACTTCTGCTTCGCCGCTGGGGAGGCTGATCTTCACCATCTTCTCGCGCGAGATGGTCCCTTTCTTCACGTCAGATATCTTACCAAGCTGCCCGGCTCTGTCTCCGCTCAGCACGAGGCCTAGAGAGCCCTTCGCCAGCTTGACGTTCCCCAGCACCTTCTGGGATGGAACCTCGAGCAGGACAGCATCGCCGGGGGCGAGGTCCAAGTCGTCGTCCAGGACCGACCTGCCGTCGTGCAGGCCGTACTGGATGTGGCCTCCCTTGACCTTCGTCTTAGTGTTGATGCTGCAGAGTTTCTTCGTCGCCTCGTCGGGTGCCACCTTGGCGAGCCTGAGGCCCTTCCGGGTAGGGACGAGCCGGTAGTCTACACCTTCTGCGGGGACGCTGACCACATTGAACAGCCCAACCGGGAAGCGCGGGGTGTGCCTTTCCCGCCCGTCGACCATCACCTTGCCGGTCTTTGTCATGTACTTCAACTCGCGCGAGAGGGTGGCCATGGATGCAAGGTCGCGTATCACGACCCCCAGGGGATAGGACGCTGAGATAGAGTGAGGTCCCGGGAGAGGCTTGAAGACGAATCTGTCGGACTTGCGGGAGATGTCCCAGGTCCTCGGGGCGGCCAGGCGCTTCATCTTATTCATCCCTCCCTTCTTTCCCACTATTCAGTCACCTCCAGCTTATGCTTCCTTCGCTTATCCTCGAGAGTCAGACCGGTCACTACGACGTTGGAAGAGTGTATCGGGACCGGGGCGGTCCCGCCCTTGAGCTTCTCGTGCGTTACCCCTTCGACGTTCACCACCCCGGCGAATGAATCTACTTTCGTGATCTTTCCTTCGATCCCCTTGAACTCCCCCCTTACTATCCTAACTGAATCGCCTACCCGCGGCCTCACGCTGCGCTTGCCGTGCTTTCCCCTGAGCTCTGCCGACAGCTGGGACCCGAACTTCAACCAAAACCACCTATACTATGATCGATGCGAGGTTCGCAATCCTCGGCCACTTTTCTGCGGCCTCGCTGGCGACAGGACCCTTGATGTCGGTCCCCTTCAGGTCTCCCTCCGGTGTGATTATCACGGCCGCGTTGTCCTCGAAGACGACTCGCTGGCCGCTCACCCTCCTTACTGGATACTTCTGCCTCACGATGACCGCCCCGAAGACGGTCTTCTTCAGTTCAGGAGGCCCTTTTTTCACCACGCAGACCACCGAGTCTCCCACCGACGCCGCGGGGACCCTGCTGAGCCTCCCCTTCGCCTTCGTGACCTGGACCACGCGCAGTGTCTTGGCTCCTGTGTTGTCGGCGCAGGTGATGACCGCATAAAGCGGGATAGCCCTAGTGATGTAGTTCTTGAACTCCTCGACCCCTTTGGCCGAGACGGCACGCGACTTCGTGGACACTACGTACTCCTCCTAGACTCGACAACGACGAACGCGATTGTCTTCGAGAGCGGCCTGCATTCACCTAGAGTCACGGCGTCACCGTCCCTGACTTCAATGCAAGGAGGGACGTGTGCGCTGACGCGGCTCCTTCGCCTCTCACCCCTGTTGAACTTCGGCACCATGTGGAGGTACTCCATCTCGACCACGGCGAAGCTCCTCCCCGCGGTGGAGACGGCTTTGCCTGCGAGCAGCCTCCCCCTGATCTTGACGTGACCGTGGAAGGGACACCGGTCGTCCTGGCACTTCCTTTTAGGAGGCGCCACTTCGAGACCCGCAGAGCTCAACGGAACCCCCTCCCCAGCCTGTCCTCGAGTCTCCCAGCGATTTCTGTCCCCGACACCATCCTCCCCGTGCCGAGGAGGAATGCCGCCCCATTCTTCTCTACGACGATGGAGTCCCCTCTGGACGCGATGATCAGCGTGTTGGCAGTCTCCAAGAGGACCTTTCCAGACCTTCCGACCTTGGACGGGTCGGAGGACGCCAGCACCTTCAGCGTCCCTCCTATCAGGTTCACTCGGCTACCCCCTTTTCGTGCATGACCGTGATCACCCGCGCGATGTCCTTCCTTATCCGCCTGATGTTCCCCACGTCCTTTTTGACTATCCCTCGCTGGGCCTCGCCTGACAGCTTGGAGAGCTCCGACCTTAGGTCGAAGAGCGTCTGCCTAAGCTTGTCAGCGCCCTGATTCCGCAGCTCCTTCGGTTTGAGTTGTGGCATCTCCTATGTTCTCTCCTTTGCTCTCCTCTTTGATGTCTTCCTTCAACTGGAAGTCAGGCGGGAGCGCGTCCTTAAGCGCTATCTTCACCTTAATCCCATAGAGGCCCAGCTTCATCAGGACGTCGGTGGTGGCCTGGTCCACCGACCTATCGGCCGTGTCGCCGCTCTTCGGGACGACCCCCGCCCTGTACTTCTCTCCATGAGACCTGTCGCTGCGGAGCTTCCCGGCGACAGAAATCTCGACCCCCGCGGCGCCGGCGTTCATGATGTTGTTTACAGTCCACTGAGCGGCCCTGCGGAAGGCGGTCCCGCGCGCCACTATCTGTGCAATCCTGGCGGCCATGATTCTCGCGTTGAGTTCTGGCCCCTCCACTTCAGTCACGGCGATCTGGGCGTTTGGGAGCCCGAACTTGGCGACGACCTTGTCGGTCAGATCCTTGATCCCCGTCCCTCGCCTCCCGATGGCGAGCCCCGGCCGGGCCACGTAGACCTTGAGCGTCGTCCCGACGGGAGACTTCTGTATCTCAAGCCCCCCGTAGCCGGCGTCTCTCAGTTCCTTCTCGAAGAACTCGTCCAAGTCAGCGTACGACATGCTAGACGTCAGAATCGACTTCACAGTGGTTCGCTGCTGGACCGACATCGCTAGACTTCCTTGCCCACGACCTCGATATGAACCAGCTGATGGAAATTGGGAGAACTCCTGCCGAAGGCGCGAGGATAGTAGTCTTTCACGGTCCTCCCGGCGTAGCCAGCAGCATGGATTATCTTCACACGTTCAGGGTCGAGCCCCTTGAATTCGGTGTTCCCCTGGAGGTTGTGGAGGACGCCGAGGTACGCCTTCGCAGTCCTGACAGGGTAGGACCCGGTCGGGAATCCTTGAAGTTCGCTCCTATGACCCACCTTCAACTTGTGGCGCCTGAAAGCTATTGGCATCTCTTTGCTCTCGACCTGCTCGAGGAGGTCTATGGCCCTCGTGAGCAACATTCCTTTGATTGTCAAGGCGACTTCTCTCGCCGCCTTGGGCGATATGTTTACTTCTCTCCCGCTAGCCCTGACGTGTACCGCCGGGTCGAAACCCTGGAAACTGTAACCGTGGTGAGGCACTTTATCCCTCTCGTAGACCCGGCCGATTGTTGATGCGGTTATAAAGATGTCCATCATGAAACGCCCTTTGGGCAGAAAACAAGCGTTTGCCATCTGCTGCCCTCGTTTCCATTCCCTCTGTCACCCTCTCTTCCTGTGGGGCGAGTCAGCTTCCATACACGGGCACCCCTAACATTGTGTACAAATGAAGGAAAGGGGTTTTGTCATGGGGTCGCGTTGCGGCCGCGGTTCTACCCGCCCCTTGTTACATTCCCTCGGCTTCAGCATTCCGTTTGAGATGCCTGTATACCCAGAGGAGGGGGTCGTAATGCCTGTCCACAACTCGCTCCTTCTCTGGTATAATCGCGTCGTCAGTTATAACGATGTGCTCGGGGCATATCTCTTGGCAGCACTTCGTTATGTTGCAATAACCGAGCCCTCCGGTCTCCTTCATGAACTTTGACCTGTTCAGCCCGTCCATGGGGTGCATGTCGAGGGACGCGGCTTTCACAACCCATCTGGGACCTATGTAGTCCGCCTCATGCTCCCTTATCACATGACAGACGTCCATACACAAGAAACACTCGATGCAGCGCCTGAATTCCCTCGACCTGTCTACGTCCGCTTGGTAGAAGGTGAAGATGTCTCCAGCGTTGGCCTTGGGGGTGAACGGTGGAATCTGTGCCGCAACTTTCCAATTGGCGGTGACATCAGTGACCAGGTCCTTCAATCTAGGGAATGCCTGCATGGGTTCAATCGTAATCTCACCGTCGATGGAGTCTACCCTTGTCTTGCACATCAGTTGTGGCCTACCGTTTATCTCGGCCGAGCAGGAGCCGCACCGCCCTGCCTTGCAGTTCCACCTGACCGAAAGAGAAGGGTCAAGATTCGATTGTATATAGTGGACAGCGTTCAGGACCACCATCCCATCCTCTCGAGGAACCTCATAGACGTCGTAGTGAGGGGGGGAAGTCTGGCCGCCGACCCCCCTAAGAATCCTCAATTTGACCGTCTTCTTCCGGTCACGTCGCTCGCCGGTTTCGCTCATCGCCTCAGTCATCCTCCTTGATAAGACTAAGGAGCGCCTCAGGTGGGGTGGGAACAGGCTCTGTACGACGAACCATCTTGCCATCTATCTGAGAGGTGACTATGTTCACCAACCACTTTGGGTCCTTAGATGGAAAGTCGGACCTTGTATGGGCACCACGGCTCTCCTTCCTTTCCAGAGCTGACCCGATTATCGCTTCACAGACTAGCAGCATGTCCAGGACTTGGAGCGAGTCTGTCCAAGACTGATTATATGCGCGCTCCCCCACCGCTTTCAAACCCTTCGCCTCATCTCTGAGCTTCTCCAACTCGATTAAGCCTGCCTCGAGGTCCGCCGCGTTTCTGACAATGCCTACGTGCTTCCACATGTTGGACGCGATCTCCTCCTTGATATGGAACGGGTTGGCATTCCCTGTGGTTGAAAAGGGAGACAGCACCCTTGATATCTCCTTCTCGATACTTTCTCCGTCGACCGATGGAAGGTCCATTGCGGCGACACTCTTTGCAGCGGATTCCCCTGCCCTCTTCCCGAAGACAAGTATGTCCGAAAGTGAGTTTCCCCCCAGCCTATTTGCCCCGTGAAGCCCGCTCGCCACCTCGCCTGCAGCATAGAGCCCTGCTACGCTACTCTCAGCAGTCTCAGGGTTGACCCTGACACCTCCCATCTGGTAGTGGACGGTGGGCGCCACTTCCATCTTGTCTTTCGTTATGTCTATGTCAGCGAATGCCATGAACTGGTCATACATGCTGGGGAGTTTCCTCTTGATGTACTCCGCACCCCGCTGGGTGATGTCGAGATAGACCCCCCCACCCTTGCTTCCTCTCCCAGCCATAATTTCCGTATATATCGACCTGGCCACCACGTCCCTTGCGGAGAGCTCCATCCTCTTTGGGTCATACCTGGACATGAACCTCTCCCCAACAGAATTAGTGAGAATCCCGCCCTCCCCCCTGACAGCCTCCGTGACGAGCATCCCCCGCACCCCAGGCGGATAGATCATTCCAGTAGGGTGGAATTGAATCATCTCCATGTCCATCAGCTCGGCCCCAGCCCTGTAAGCCATCCCTATGCCGTCCCCGGTGCTCTCATATGAGTTGGACGTCACCTGATAGACCCTCCCAGAACCCCCCGTAGCCAATATGACTGCCTTGGCTCTGAACAGGAGAAGCTTCCCTGTCTTTACGTCAATCCCCATCGCTCCTGCTGCCCTCCCCGTCTTCGGGTCCCTGAATAGGCAGGTGATCATGACCTCGTCCATGAAGGGAACGCTCCTAGCTATGAGTTGGTCTTGGAGCGTGCGGATTAGTTCGAGGCCCGTCCGGTCCCCAATGTTGCAAAGGCGCCTGTAGGTATGGGCACCAAAGGGTCTTTGACTTATCTTTCCAGCGGGGGTTCGGTCGAAGACAGCCCCGTATTTCTCAAGTTCGTAGACCCTCTCTATTGCCTCTTTAGCAAATATCTCAACCATCCTCCAATTCGAGAGGTGCTGCCCCTCAACGATGGTGTCGGAGAAGTGGACCTCCCATGAGTCCGCGGGGTCTACGTTACCGAGGGCTGCCGCTATACCTCCTTCTGCCATTACGGTGTGAGCCTTTCCGAGGAGTGACTTGCAGACAACAAGAGTCTTTGCGCCTCTGTCGTGTGATTCTATGGCCGCCCTTAACCCGGCCCCTCCGGCCCCGATTATCAGGACATCGGTGACCCTTTCGTCGTAGCTCCTGTCGTTGACGTCGACCCTGTCAACCTCTTTTCTAGGAGCCCACAAATCGGGTACACTAAGTACCTTGACCCGTTATCTTGGCGATAATAAGTTGATTCCCTTAGCCTTGTCTGACTGGTTTAGACAGTCGAACCCGAAATCTGCTCGTCTCTGGCAGGGGCCGGCCGGTCGACTTGCTCCGCGGGCCTAAGAGGAAGGCTGTGAGGAGGAGTGCTTTGGCTGTTGCGCCAGGACAGCTCCGATTGGTCAATGGTGTTGACACATTGGTTTTTTGTGCGTCTGTTGGATCCGCTTTGCGACCGTCCTAAGGTTGCTCCTATCAAGTACTATCCCTCGGCGAACAATCGCTTCACGCCGTACTTTCCATCCAAGCACTCTTTGCCCTGACCATCGACTCATCCATCTAGATGGCACTCGCCATCACAAGTCAGCAGCCGACCCCCGACTGCTGCTGAGCTTTCGCAGGTCCGTTACCTCAGTGCTGTCTCCGTCGTTTCTTTCGCCCCCTCTCCCTACTCTTTTTGGCTGAGAAACGCGTTCAAGTTCTTGTCGCAGACCGTGGGGTGCTCGGAAAGTCGCGTATGTTCGGCCCTGCTGACCCGGGCCAACTTCTTCGAAGTGATTAACGTCAGCCATGTGAACCGGGGCCTTGTTCAATTAAGACGATTGCACCGTCATCATCACCGCTGAGGCCTCCCTGCCGCACTGACCTGTCGTGAAACCAGTAAGCGACCGTCAAGGGCTCAGCGGATGGCTACTGCGAGTACCATCAGGAGGTAGCCTACTCCGACTGCCCCCCCGGTCGCCAGAGCCCCCGTGCCCCCGATGTAGGCTGCAAGGCCCCCGAAGAGCATCAAGGCGAGCCCTGTCACAAAAACCGGGTACCGGGCCCTCTTAGGCATCCGCGAAACCATCTCTACAGCCTCACCAAGGTAAAGTCGAGCGGAAGACCCGCTGCCAGGCCGCGGATATAGAGGTCGGCGAAGAAAATCGTGAGGAGGCTCACCCAAGCGAGCGCCTCGTGGTACCTATTGAGCCAGCTCTGTCTCTCGTAAAAGGCCTTCCTCGCTCCCCCTGCGGCGACGCAACTGTAGCAGTCGATGTTCCCCCCGGTTAGATGCCTGAATGCGTGACACGAACCGGTCCAGGCAGTAAGCAAAAGCGCGTTCGCCAAGAGGACCAAGCTCCCCACCCTCAACTCGAAGGCGCCGCTGTAGACAAGGGAATGATAGAAATCATAGTAGAAGAACGGGAGAATGGCGATGCCTGCGTAGAGGAAATATCTGTGGAAGTTTTCAAACTGGAACAGGCCATTCTTCTCTCCTGTGTAATGCCTCATGTTGGAGTCACCTCGGTCCGCGTTGGAGCAGCCTAGCGGGTGCTTGAAGAGGTGTCGGTGATAGTCTTTCCTGTAGGCGTAGCAGGTGAGCCTGAAAAGGCCAGGGAGAGGGACGATTAGGATCGTCGGGCTGTAGAATGGATCGATATACCCTGAGTATTCAGCCACAGGGAAGGAGACGAGAGCCCAAAAACCCACCACCAGGAGACCGACGAATGACCAGAACCTCCAGTTCGGCTCAAAGATTTCGTATGGGAAAAGGGACCTCCAGTTCACCGCCATCTGCAGTCTCCAGCACATAGGGCAAAAGTGAGTGTGTAAAAGCCCTTCCCCGAACGCCCATTGACGTATGGAGGATACCAGTCAGACCGACGACCCAGACTAGGGGGAGTTAGGCATGTCAGTGTCCTCATAATGTCCCCCAAGGTAGCCGTACACACCGACCTTCAGCACCTTCATCCCGAGCAGCGCACACTTCACTCTGGATGGGCCGAGGTCAGGATTGCCGAGCATCTTGAAGATGTCCTCCTTGGTCAGCGAGCGGACCCATTTTAGTTCCTTCCCCTTCGCCAACTCAGTGAGCATCGAGGCTGATGCCTGACTGATGGCGCACCCCTTTCCTGTGAACTTGATCTCCTCTATCTTTTGGCCCTCCCCCACCCTGATTTGCATATCAATCTCGTCCCCGCACAAGGGGTTTGTGTCCCGCGCGTCGATATCGAACTTCTCCATCCTGCCGAAGTTCCTCGGGTTCCTATAGTAATCCAGGATGATTTCCCTGTAGAAGTCGGCGCTGCTCATATCTTGAATATCCCTCCCGCCTTTAGGATGCCTGCCTTAAGCGCGTCTATGTCGTCGTAGGAGTTGTAGACGTGGAAGCTCGCCCTGCTGGTGGCGGCGACGTCGAGCCAGCGCATCAGGGGCTGCGCGCAGTGATGCCCGGACCTGATGGCGATGCCCTCCTCGTCAAGGATTGTAGCGAGGTCGTGGGGGTGGACGTCAGCATAGTTGAATGAGACGACACCAGCCCTGACGCGGACGTTCTCTGGCCCGTAGAGCTTGAACCCTTTCACGGCGGTGAGCTCCTTGATGGCATAGTCGAGGAGCTTCATTTCGTGGTCTCTGACCCGTCCCATCCCGATGGACCGAAGATAGACTACTGCTTCGCCCAGGCCTATGGCGTCAGCGATGTTCACAGTCCCAGCTTCGAACTTGTATGGGACGTCGTTCCAGGTCGAGCGCTCGTCAAAGACCTCCCTTATCATCTCGCCACCGGTCTGGAACGGGTCCATCTCCTCGAGCAGGTCCTTCCTTGCGACCAACGCCCCGATGCCGGTGGGTCCTAGCATCTTGTGTCCGGAGAAGGCATAGAAATCAGAGCCCACCGCCCTGACGTCCACTGGCATGTGAGGGACCGACTGGGCCCCGTCCACGAGGGTGGTGGCGCCAGCGTTCTTCGCCATAGAGCAGAGCTTTGCGACGTCGTTTATGGTCCCAAGCACATTGGAACAGTGGGTCAGAGTCACGAGCCTTGGCGCATCTTTGAGGAGGGTCTCGTAGCTCCCAAGGTCTAGGGTCCCGTCTGGGTTGAGGCCGACGTACTTCAGGGTCGCGCCGTTGCGCTTCGCCAGCTGCTGCCAAGGAACTATGTTACTGTGGTGCTCCATCGTGGTGGCGAGTATCAAATCCCCCTTCTTCACGTTCTTCTCCCCCCAAGCGAATTTCACCAGGTTCGTGGCTTCGGTTGTCCCCCTTACGAAGACTAGGTCCCGGGCCTGGACGCCGACGAACTCGGCCGTCTTCTTCCTGGACCCCTCGTAGGCGGCGGTGGCCTCCTCCCCAAGGGTGTGGACCGACCTGTGGACGTTGGAGTTGTAGCTGGTGTAGAACCTGACGAGCGAATCGATTACAACTTGCGGCTTCTGGGTAGTGGCGGCGTTGTCCAAGTAGACCAGCCTTTTCCCGTGTACCCTCCTGCTGAGGATGGGGAAGTCTGCCCTCAACCTCTCCACGTCGACCGCTTCTGACTCCAACAAGCCCTGCAGGGACTCCGATATGACGAAACAGGTAACCCTGCTTAAAAGAACTCCCTAAACCTCGACGTAGATGGTATCCCGATCGACCCTGGTTCGATAGCGTTTCAGCGAGTCGGTGGCTGGGGGGGTCACAGCCTCCCCTGTCCTCAGGTCGAACTGTGACAGGTGGAGGGGGCAGACCACCCGGCCTTCAAGGATGAAACCCTGGCCGAGGTCCGCGTCCTCGTGAGTACAGGTCCCGGAGACGGCGAAGACCTCCCCCCCGATCTTTGCAAGGAGTATGTGGGTTCCATTGACGTCCACAGCCGACATCGAACCCTCAGGGAGATCCACACTACGCATTGCGGGCAGGTAGTCCCCCAACCGGCTTACCTGTACTTGTAGTGGCGTTCGAAGATGTCCTCCGACTCTTTGACTTCAGGGGTGACCTCCCCCGTCGCCGCGAGGAGCGCCTCCCTGTCCACCAGCCGCCGTTTCTCCCCATGCCACTTACCCTCTATCATGAACCTTGCCCCCTCTCTGGTCTGCTCGATCGGGACCCTTGAGAGGACAGGCTCGAAGAAACCCAATACGACCATCTTCTTGGCTTCATCTGGAGACAAGCCGCGAGCCATCAGGTAGAAGAGCTGCTCCTCGTCGATCTGGGCCACCGAGGCTGAGTGGGTCGCTTTGACTTCGTTATTGTCTATCTCCAGGCTTGGGACGCCATCTGACTTCGCGGTCCGTTCGAGGATCATCGCGTGGTGGGCCAGATAGGACCGGGAGTTCTTGGCTGCGTTTACAATCTTGATCATCCCCTTGAATATCGTCTGCGAGTCCCCCTTCAGGACACCTCTGGCCTGTGTGGAACCAGTGGAGTCGGGCGAGTTGTGGACGAGATTGGTCTCGTAGTCGTATCGCTGTTTCCCGTCAGTGAAGAAGATTTCAAAACCTTCGGCGAATGAACCTCGCCCGTTGAGGAAGAAGTTGGTCCTGGACCTAGACGTCGATGCTCCTAGCGAGAGAGAACTCATAGTCGCCCTGGCGTCGGCTGAGACATCGACCCCTTTGTTCGATAGGTGAGTGGTTTGGTCGTCGAGGAGCTGGATGGAGGAGAAGTCGACGTGCGAGTTGGGCCTTGCGAGGATTTCTGTGGTCGCCGCGACGAAGGCAGGAGAAGAAGCCCCCTTGGAGTACTGCTCCTCCAGGTACACCAGCCTTGCACCCTCCTCCGCGATGACGAAGTTCTGCTCGATCACTGAAGTGCGCGGCGAATCGAGCAAGAGCATTCTCCGGAGCGGCTTGTCGAGAGCCACCCCGCGAGGGACCCGGACGAATGTCCCACAGTTGAAGAAGGCGTTCACGAACGCTGCGAACTTGTCGCTCTCTGACCTCACCACCCTCGCCTCGATTAACTTCCTGACCTTGGTTTCTTCCTCACGCAGGGCGTCGTGAAATGACATCAGATTCACTCCTAACGAAACGAGATCCTCGCTAAGCTCGCGGTGGACCTGCGTCTCATTCCCCTGGAGTAGGATGTTGGATTCCTTACCTGTGAGGAACCCTCCGAAGAAGCTCCTGAAGTCGATGTCAGAGCGCGCCTGAGTGACCCCGAATTTCTCCAAAGAGAGGCCGAACAACCCTGCGTACTTGGTGTAGAGGGGGTTCTTCTCGGGTGGGAGGCGGGTGAAGTGCCCGAACGAGTCCAGCCTCGCGTCCCTGAGCCATGAAGGCTCGCCTAATGATTCCGAGGTCGACCTCACTAGGTCCTCGTTGAACGAGGACACAGATGCTTGAGACATGAGACGATTCGACCTGGGCCGTCCTAGCCGACCGCGTTCGTCATCTCGAGTGACATGAGACGGTTGAACTCCACCGCGTACGTCATAGGGAGCTCCTTGGCGAAGGGCTCCATGAACCCGTTTACCACCATGCTGAGAGCGTCTCCCTCAGATATCCCTCTGGCCATCAGATAGAACAGCTGTTCCTCCCCCACCTTGCCGACACTGGCCTCGTGGGTGACCGTGGCGTCGTCCTCCTGGATTTCCATATAGGGGTAGGTTGCGGTGGTGCTGATTGGGTCCACCAGAAGCGCGTCACACCGCACGGTGGACTTCACATTCTTTGCCCCCTTCGCTATGTGCAGAAGGCCGCGGTAGGCCGTGTGGCCCCCTCCCTTGGACACCGACCGGGAGATTATCTTGGAAGTAGTGTCCTTGGCAAGGTGGATCGCCTTGGCCCCGGTGTCCTGGACCTGGCCCGGCCCGGCGTAGGCTACCGAGATGATGTCGGCCTTGGCTCGGGGCCCTATGAGATAGACAGACGGATACTTCCGGGTCAACTTAGCCCCGCCATTGAAGTCCACCCAGGAGACGGTGGCGTCCTCATGGGCGTGTGCCCTCTTGGTGACGAGATTAAGGACGTCCCTGGACCAGTTCTGCAGGGTAGTGTACTTCACCAGCGACCCCTTCCTGGCGACTATCTCGACAATAGCTGAGTGCAGGGACTGCGACGAATATACAGGCGCTGAGCAACCTTCTATGTAGCTCACTTCGCTATAGGGCTCAGCCACTATGAGCGTCCTCTCGAACTGCCCCATGTTCTTCTCGTTGATCCTGAAGTAGGCTTGCAGCGGCAAGCTCACCCTCACTCCCTCTGGGACGTATACGAATGAGCCCGCGCTCCAGACGGCCGTCTGGAGGGCGGCGATGTAGTTGTCCTGGAATGGAACCACGGTCCCGAAGTACTTCTTCATGATTTCAGGGAATTCTTTGAGGGCGGCAACGGTGTCAGTGAAGACAACCCCCTGCTTAGCCAGCTCACCTTGGATGCTGTGATAGACTGACTCGCTTTCATAGATTGCGCCCACTCCCGCGAGAAACTTCTTCTCAGCGTCTGTTATCCCTAGCTTGTCGTAAGTCTTCCTGATGTACTCCGGGAGCTGGTCCCATGAATCGGCAGATTTCTTGGTCGGGTTGGCGTAGTAGTAGAAGCTCTGATAGTCGATGTCTTTCAGTTCCGGCGCCCAGGAAGGAGGCTCCCGGTCGAGGAAGTGCTTCAGGGCCTTCATCCTGATCTGCTCCATCCAGGCAGGCTCGTCGTGCAGCCTGACGATCTCCTGCACCACCTTCTCGCTCAAACCCTTGATTCCCTTTACGGCGTACTCTTCGACCGAATCACTGAACCCGTACTTTTGTTTGTAGTCGTCTGAGACGATGTCGGTCGCTGAGGTCATATCACAAAGACCCTGTATAACATATGTTATTTACTCCCTTAAAGGCTTACCGGGCCTGAGGAGTTACCTGCTCCTCTTGATTGTATCCCTTAATCCAGGTGTAGCCCTTCTCCTCTAGGAGCCTGGAGAGTTCTTCCCCGCCCGACTCGATTATCCTGCCTCCGAACATCACGTGGACGAACTGGGGCTTCACGTACTTTAGTATCCTCTGATAATGAGTTATGAGGAGGGAACCAGTCTGCGGGCCGGACACCTTGTTGATCCCCTCAGCCACTATCCTGAGGGCGTCTATATCTAGGCCCGAGTCGGTCTCGTCCAAGACAGCGAACTTCGGCTGCATGAGAGCCATCTGGAGGATTTCTGCCCTCTTCTTTTCCCCCCCTGAGAAGCCTTCGTTGAGATAGCGGTTCAGGAACGCGTCGTCCATGCTAAGCAACTTCAGCTTCTCCGCCACCGCTTCCTTGAACTCGAAGATGGTGGGGGGTTCGGAGCCTGGGGGGCGGGAGTTGTTGTACGCGGCGCGGAGGAAGGAGAACATGCTTACTCCTTGGACGCTGACCGGATATTGGAACGCGAGGAAGAGGCCCTTCTTCACCCTCTTGTCAGGTGTGAGACCTACTATGCTCTCCCCATCGATGAGTATCTCCCCCGATGTAACCTGATACTTGGGGTGACCCATGACTGTGTAGGCGAGCGTGCTCTTCCCGGAGCCGTTGGGTCCCATCAGGGCGTGGGTCTCCCCTTGACCAATGGTGATGTTTACCCCCTTGAGAATCTCCTTCCCTTCCACTGAGGCATGAAGGTCAATTATCTCCAACTTCATAGACGGAGCCGCCGACCGTCACTTCGTATTTAAGCATTATAACGTATGTTATCTAAACCGAGCTACCAGATGGCGCTGGCCTTCTTGGCCACAGCCTCTAGGAACTCCTTGTCTACCGACGAGAAGGCATCCAGTTGGTCGCTGTCAATGTCTATCTCCCCCACCACGCGCCCCTGATTCAGAACCGGGACTACTATCTCCGACCTAGTCGAAACGAAGCACTGGAGGTACCTCGGGTCCTTGCCGACGTCGGATACGATTTCCGTCCTCCCCGCCTTGGCCGCGAATCCGCACACTCCCTTCCCAATCGGAATTCGGGTGTGCTCGGTCGCAGCCGGCCCGGCCCAGGCATCAAGGACCAAGTCGGGGCCATCCACAACGTAGATCCCCACCCACGAGTATGTGGGCACGGAGGCATTCAGGAACTTCACGACGGACTCTCTCGCTGTCTTCCCCCGAGCCGAGCCGAGGACAGAGTCGAGGGTAGCGAGCACCTCCTTCGCCTGCTCCCTGCCGAGCCTTACCGCTGCCGACTTCAACGTGCTTTTCCTCTCCCTGAGTTATTTATGCGCGACCCATTATGCCTTGCTTTCTATCAGGTATCTGTAGACTAGCCCGGCCACTATGCCGCCAACCACTGGGCCGATGAGATAGATGTACCAATAGGCAGGATAGAACCCTGATGCTATCATGGGGCCGAACGCCCTAGCAGGATTCATCGCCGCCCCGGTGAGATTCCCCGCTACGAGGACGTCAGCCACGACAACCAGCCCGATACCGAGCCCTCCGATGCGGGGAGCCCTGGAGTCGACCGCCGTCCCGTAAACGGCGATGACCAGGACGAAGGTGAGAAGCGCCTCAATTCCAATCCCCTGACCCACGGTGACGGCGCTGCTTAGCGTGGGCGAGCCCCACTTCACGCTATCTCCGAGGACCGACGGGAACGATGCCTCGAGCGCCAGGCCGGCCGCTGTCGCCCCCACGAGCTCCGCGATTATGTACGGAACGACGTCCCTGGATCTCAACTTCTTCCCGACCCAAAGCCCCAACGTCACCGCGGGGTTCAGCGCCCCGCCTGAGATACCCATGGTTGCCGAAATGCCAACGCCTAGTCCCAATCCGTTGGCCAAAGCGGCCACGAGTAACGCAGAAGCCGAGTTCGGGCCCACGAGGCTGGCAGCCCCGACGGCCGAGCCAGCGCCGACCAGCACGAAGACGAAGGTACCCACGGCCTCGGCTGCGAGCTTCTTCGAAAGGGTCGGGGGCGACGACAAAACTTTCGCCACCGTCCGAAGTGTCCCACTTAAGAATTCCTTCTCCTTCAGGGCCCTCTCGCCCTTGAGCCAGAACAATTCTTATAAACCGTCGGTTGTATACCGAAAATTATGTCAGCGTCTGGACAGCCTGTCATAATTCTGAAGGAAGGTTCCGGAGAGTCCAGAGGGAGGGAGGCTCAGAGGAACAACGTCGCCGCCGCGAAGCTCATCGCCGAAGTCGTTCGGACTTCGTTGGGGCCGCGCGGGATGGACAAGATGCTAGTAGACTCCATGGGAGACGTGACGATTACCAATGATGGCGCGACCATGTTGAAGGAGCTCGACGTCCAACATCCAGCCGCGAAGATGATGGTGGAGATAAGCAAGGCGACAGACAACGAGGTAGGCGATGGGACGACATCGGCCGTCGTGGTAGCGGGGGCGCTTCTGGAGAAGGCAGAGGACCTGATCAGCAAGGACGTGCACCCCGTGGTCGTTGTGGACGGCTATGGAAGAGCGGCCGAGAAGGCTCAGGAGATTCTCGAGGACATAGCGGAGAAGGTCAACCCTGAGAGCAAGGCAGACCTGCTTAAGATCGCGAACACCAGCATGATGACGAAGCTGGTGAGCGAGGACTCACCGCACCTGGCCGGCATAGTGGTAGACGCCGTGCTGCAGGTCGCTGAGAAGAAGGAGGGAGGGTTCAAGGTGGACATCGACAACGTGAAGGTCGAGAAGAAGCCCGGCGGGGCGCTGACCGACACGGCGATGGTCAAGGGGATCATCCTAGACAAAGAGGTCGTCCATTCAGGGATGCCGAAGAGAATCGATGAGGCGAAAATCGCCCTGGTAAACTCGGCCCTCGAGATTGAGAAGACAGAATTCTCGGCGGAGATAAGGATCAACGACCCCCAGCAGATGCAACAGTTCATGGATGAAGAGACGAGCATCCTAAAGGGGATGGTTGACAAGGTCCATTCCGCGGGAGCCAACGTTCTCATCTGCCAGAAGGGAATCGACGACCTCGCCCAACACTTCCTCGCGAAGGATGGGATACTGACGGTCAGGCGCGTAAAGGAGAGTGACATGACCAAGCTGGCGAAGGCGACGGGCGCCAGGATTGTCACCAACCTTGACGACCTCAACGTGAAGGACTTGGGATATGCGAAGCTGGTAGAAGAGAGGAAGCTCGAGGATGACAAGTGGGTCTTCGTGGAGGGGGCAAAGAACCCGAAGGCGGTGAGCATCTTGGTGAGAGGAGGGACCCAGAGGGTTGTCGACGAGGCTGAGAGGGCCCTTCACGACGCTCTGATGGTGACGAAGGATGTCGTGGAACTCCCGGCGGTGGTGGCAGGGGGAGGAGCCCCTGAGGAGGAGGTCTCGATACAGCTGCGAAGCTGGGCGCAGAAGCTGTCAGGGAGAGAACAGCTCGCTGCCCTGAAGTTCGCCGACGCCATGGAGAGCATCCCACTGACCCTTGCAGAGAACGCGGGTATGGACCCCATAGACACCCAGGTCGACCTCAGAGCTAAGCACGGGAAGGAGGGGAAGTGGTACGGTGTAGACGCGCTCAACGGGAAGGTCGCAGACATGTACTCGAGGTCTGTCTGGGAGCCGTTGGCAGTAAAGTTACAGATACTCCGCGCCGCGACAGAGGCAGCGTCCATGATCCTCAGAATCGACGACGTGATAGCCGCGAGCAAGATGAAGGCACCACCGTCCCCGCCAGGAGGCGGTATGGGCGGAATGGGCGGCATGCCTCCGATGTAGGAGCCGGAATCAGACTAGGTCTACATCTGGGAACCCGGAGCGGGCTCTCGCAGCATCATAGAGTGCGCTGGCCACCGCGACGTCTTCGATGGCTGCGCCTCCGGACTTGAACAAGGTCTGTCCTTCTGGGACTCGCCATCCCGCGACCACTTCGCCCAGCTCCTTTACCGGGTCCCAGGAGAACTTTCCAGCCTGTGCGGCGATGATCAGGTCGCCGTATTCTGACTTGGCCTGGGCCAGGTCGTCCACGGTAACGGTCCGAAAAGACGCCACTGCTCCCGCTGATATTTCCGCATGGGTGGGGATGTTGCTGCCGCAGACGTTGGCGTGAGCGACGCCTTTCAGCATCTCGCCGTCTAGGAAAGGTTCGCGAGACGAGGTAATCGTCGTAACCACCTCCGCCCCCTTTAGTGCGGCCGCAGGGGAGTCGAATGCCGTCACCTGGAACCCTCTCTCTTCCAGCACCCGTGCGAAGGCCTCACGGTGCGCGACGTTGGGGCTCCATAGGTGCACCTCGTCCACGGACATGACTGGCCTCAGGGCGAGGGCCTGTGTCAGCGCCTGCTTGCCCGAGCCGAAGAGGGCCACCGTCCCGGAAGCCTTGCGGTAGAGATACTTCGTAGCCACTGCGGAAGCGGCCCCCGTCCTGAATCGCCCGAGCATGTCAGCCCCCATTACCGCCAGGGGAGTAGAGCCGGCGTCGAAGAGGACCACCACGAATTTAGTCGCTGACTTTGAGGAGAGGTATGCCTTCAGCCCAGCGCGGCCAAGGTATGACATGTTGGCGTGCATTACGTTCAACACGGACGAAGCGCTTCGCGTCCTGGTCCGCATGTAGTTCTCCGCTTCGCCCATCCCCTTCCTCCTGAAGGCTTCCTCGACAGCGACCACCACTGCGTCCATGTCGATGAGGTCCTCGACGTCTTTCTCTGATAGGACGAGCGTCAAGCTCGCTGCGCGTCTTCTTCCCTGCGCTCTTCCGCCTCAGGCGTTCCCCACCTCCCCACCCGGGGGAGGTTCTTCGACCTGAACAGGGCCATCCCTTGCTGGTACCGCTGGAGTTCCACTTCCAGAAACTTGATGTCAGTCATAAGAGATGCGGACTCTTTCTCGGTCCCCTTCTTCCCCGTCAGCTCCGCGAGCTTCCCCTTCTTCTCCTCCAGCATGTTGGCGAGGAGCTGCTCGTACTCCGTGGTCAATTGTGTTGTCGGCCGGCGGCTCCTCGAAACTATAAAGGCGTTGTCGCAGACCGGGGGAGCAGGAATGACCATCAACGAGGAGGCGGCGCCTGCGCGCGGAATATGGGGCGCCAAAGAGGAAGTGAAGTTCCGAGGCCACCCGCTGGTGAAGTCGACCCACCCGACCACGTTTGAAGTCACGACAGAGGAGCACCTTACTGAGAACGGCGACTGCATCATCGGGGTCGGGGCGGACAAGGGATGCTCTGGAATCGGCGAGGCGGTCAAGGAAGGGCTCCGGAGGAGCGGTGCGAAGGTGAGAATCAGGATAAGCGTCGGAGAGCTCACGTTCCAGACCGAGGCAAGGGGGGACCCCCGGCTTGAGCTGTCGCACCCGCACGACATAGTTGTCAGGAGGAGCGACTTCGCCAGTGACAGGACGCTGGCCCTTGGGGCGAGCGCGGCCGCGAGGGACATCCCACGTCAGATGGTCAGGCTGCTGAGGAGCCCATCGGTCACTGGGAGACTCGAGATAGAGGTGGAGTGACGACGCCCGGGTTTAGGGCGGAGGCGTACACCATGCAGGCCTTGGTGAAATACCACGGCTTGAAGGACTGGGGGTTGAGGCTCCCCTACCACGACAGCATCTCTGTCAACACGACGTGCATGAAGACGGAAGCATCAATCACAGATTCGGAAAGAGGAGGCGTGTTCATCGAGGGGAAGCAGAACGATTCAGCCAACTCGCGGCTCCAGGGCGTGGTCTCCAAGTTAGACCATTCTAGGAAGGTCACCGACTTCAGGATAGATAGCAGGAACGTCCCGTCTGGGAAGGCTAAAGGGATAGGATACTCTTCATCGGCAGGCGCAGCGTTGACGCTTCTTAGCCACAGTCTCCTCGTCGGAGGCGTGCCCGACCTCACCAAGCTCTCCAGGACCGCCCGCCTCTTCGCGGCCTCAGCCTCCAGGTCTTTGGTGGGGGGTTTCTCGAGGCTCTACGCGGGGAAGGAGGATGAAGACACCTACGCAAAGAGGTTCGCGGACGCCAAGGTAATGGACCTGCGGATGGTGATCGTTCCTCTCCCGTCGAGGGTGCGGACCGAGGACGCTCACAGGGAAGTTCTCACGTCTCCCTTCTTCCAAGCTAGGGTCGAGTCAGCCCAGAAGAGGTGCGATGAGATGGAGCAAGCAATCCTCGCGAACGACCTCGACGCCGTTGGGCGGCTGGCGGAGCGGGACACGCTTGAACTGCACAGCCTGACCATGACCGGAGACAGTGGACTCATAATAATGACGGAGGATTCCATCAGGATCATCAGGAAGGTGAGAGAGCTGAGGGGAGGTGGGGTCAGGGCGTACTACTCCATGCAGACGGGACCGTCGGTCTTCATCAATACCTCTGAAAGGGACCAAGGTATTGTCCTAAGTGCGATGAAAAAGCTAGGGTACAGGGCCTACCTCTCTGGCGTCGGAGGGGAAGCTAGAATTCTTTGAGCGAAAGCGTCAGCGTCAGGGAATATCTGACTCGGCTGGACAGGACCAAGGAGGGGAAGGGTGATGAGGCGAAGGAAGGCCTGGCTGCGTTCATCTCCCTTTGGGAGAGAGCGATCTCGAATGGAGTGGTCGGAGAGTCAGACAGCGTCGACCTTGCGCTTGAAAAGCTGGAGAAGGCGGGCGGGCTCTACAGGGCAGCCGGAAACTAGCGGGCTGACTCGCCCCCGTCTAGGGCCACGACCTGGCCGGTGATGAAACTGGATTGGCCGCTAGCCAAGAAAAGGGCAAGGCTGGCCGCCTCGGACGGCTTCCCGAACCTGCCCATAGGGATCGCACTGAGGTAGGAGCGCTTCTGCGCTTTGTCGAGCCAGTCCACCCACGTCGTCTCTATTGAACCGAAGGCCATACAGTTGACTCGTATCTTCGGGGCGAGCATCTTAGCCAGCATCCTGGTCATGGAGACGACCGCCCCCTTGGCGGAGGCGTAGACTAGCCCCTCGGTGTCTCCCACGAGCGCAGGGATAGAAGCGATGTTGACTACGGAACCTCCGCGCTTCATCAGCCGAGCCGCTCCTTGCACACAGAGGAAGGTGCCGAAGGTATCCACTGCAAAGACACGTTCCCACATGTCCAGGGTGGTCTCATCCAACCCTATGTTCCAGAGCCTCCGGTCAGCCAGGCCTGCGGCGTTGACCAAGATGTCCAGCCCACCGAACTCCCTCCTGAGTTTGGAGAACATGGCGTCGACGCTGCGCTTGTCGGACACGTCGGCGTGGACAACAAGAGCATTCCCCCCTGCATGTTCTATGGAATCGAGGACCGCATCCCTATGGGACCGACCCCCTCGGTGGTTGACCGCTACTGTCGCGCCTTCTCTGGCGAAGAGCCGGGCTATCTCGGCGCCTATCCCCTGCGAAGAACCGGTGACGAGAGCCCTTTTCCCCTTGAGCATCATGGGACTCGATGGCGCGCTATCCACGACTTAAGGGTTAGAAGTCATGGGCGTGGCGCCCTGTCTCTGGCTGTCTGGCCGGCTGAGGAATACTGTTTCAGGAACCTGATGTTGAAGAGCGAAGCCTTCGCAGAATTCCGCACCATTTCGTCAGGGTCGGACTCGGCCTTCATGAGGACGGCCTCGGAGTCAGGGCTCCCGACTGAACCAAGGGCCGCGGCTGATTCGTGCCTCACTATGGGATCCCTGTCGTTGATGACCGCCTCGGCCAGCGCCCCGTTCCCCTCCGAGAATCCGATCTGGCCCAAAGAGAATGCCGCTTCGTGCCTTACAAGCGGGTCGGGGTCGTGTAGGAGGACGTCCGCCAGAGCAGGGACAGCCTTCTCCCCTCCAATCTCGGCGAGTATGCAGACCGCGTGGACTCGCAGGACCAGGCTAGGCTCGCTTCTGAGGACCTCGATGAAATATGATTCATCCTTGCGCTCCCACGCCTCTTCCATCCCCTTCATCACGTCCATCGCGTGGCTTTCGTCGTCTATGACCATGCTCGTATACATGACAGGCCAGGCTTCGGGTTTGGAGCTATAAACCGAACGGAAGGGGCAGATGATTTGCATCACGGTACCAAGACAATCTTCCCCCGGACCTCGCGAGACTCGATGAGCTCGTGCGCCCTCCTGGCGGACTCCAGGGGAATCACTTCGTGTATTTTCGGCATTAGCTTCCCTTCCCTAGTGAGACGCAGGACCTCTTTAATGTCGGCCACGAACTGGCCGTAGACCCCCATTATCTTGAGCTCGTCTGTGTAGATGTGGCGCACTTCCACTTCGAACTTCGCCCCGGAGGTGAGCCCCAAAGTGAGCATCCTCCCGCCCCTGGCCAGGGAGGCTAAGCTCACACCCCAAGTGTCGCCGCCGACGTGGTCGAAGACAACGGACGCGCCTATCCCGTCGGTGAAGGAGCGCGTCTCCTCGACGACGTTCTGGGACCTGTGGTTTATGACTAGGTCGGCGCCCAAAGACCTCACGAAGTCCGCCTTTTCGTCGTTCCCGACCACGGCTATGACCTTGGCTCCGACTAACTTCGCGATTTGGACGGCCGCGTGGCCAAGTCCACCTGCGGCGCCCCAGACCAGAACTGTGTCATCCTTGCCGGCCCTCGCCAACGAACTAAGCCCCCTCCACGCGGTCCCAAAGTCTACTGGGATGGCGGCAGCGGCTTCGGGGTCGATTCCGTCGGCTGGGATCAGGTTCGCCTCCGGGACCACCACTTGCTCAGCGTAGCCTCCCTCGGTGGCTATTCCTACGAACCCCCTCGCTACGCAGAGGTTCCGGTCCCCCCTCCTACAATAAGCGCACGTGCCGTCGGAAATCACCGGGTAGACGACGGCTTTCAGTCCAGGCGCCACCTTCGTCCCCGGACCGCAGGAAACCACCTCGCCAGCGATGTCTGTTCCAGGCGCGTGTGGGAGTCGCGTCTGATATCTGCCGCTCCTCGCCCAGACGTCGAGCCGGTTCACCGAGCATCCCGCGACCTTCAGCAGGACTTCCCCCCGGTCGAGCTTAGGGGTTTCAACGCTCTCGTAGGTGAGGACATCGGGACCGCCTGGCGAGTGATAGCGGGCGGCTTTCATCATAGGTGACGCATGGAGGCCAGGATTTAGGCTATGCGCTCTGGGTTACCCTGGCTTTTGGCCTAGATACCATGGTCCACAATAGCACGATGACCATGTTCAACGCCAGCGCGGTGGCGCCTACGTAGAAGGCACCGAACGGCGGTGTGCTGAAGAACGAAGTCGACCAGGTACCGAATTTGTTGGCATCGGCCATCAGGTAGATGCCAGCCGCTTCACCAGCTACAAGACCCACGATTAGGCCGTTCTTGTTCAGCCTGCTGGTAATCAGCCCCCCGAACATCGCTGGAAGTGTCTGCACGATCAGGATGGTCCCGAACAGCTGGAGTTGCACCGCGTAGGTGGAGTTGACGACGAAGACGAACGCCAATGCGATGAACTTGAAGGCGACAGAGGCCCATTTTGCTATCTGCGTCTCAGCCTCTGCTGACAAGTTCGGCCTGAACTCCTTAACGATGTTCCTAGTGAGCAGGTTCGCCTGCGATATGGCCATTATAGCGGCAGGGACCAGCCCCCCGATGAATATCCCCAGGAACGCGATGCCAGCCGCCCACGCCGGTAGCACACTCTGAATCAAAGAGGGGACTACAAGCAGACCGCTCCCACCGTGAGACTTCACGAAGTCCAGGGCCGGTGAGTTGCCGTAGATTAGCACGCCGTACATCGCCAGCAGTCCCAGTCCGATGCCATAGATTGGTAGCAGTGCCGTGCTCTTCCTCACTTTCTCTGCGTCCTGCCCGCTGAGGACCCCGTTGATGGCGTGCGGGTACAGGTAGAGCCCCAGGGCGCTCACGATGAATATGCTCCAGTATGCGTTCTCGAGTGTAGGAGCCAGGGTCGAGTATACCGGCTTGGCAGTGAAGCCTGACGAGAAACCTCCTGCCACGGCGACCACAATTATCACGGCTATTATGCCACCAAAGATGATTATGTCCTTCATCACTGCCGTCAGTGTTGCTCCCCTCAGCCCGCTTGTGTAAGTGAACGCCGCCAGGACTATGAAGGCGATTATGAGGGAGACTTCGGACACAGTTGCTACGTCAGACACCCCCGCCAGCATGGTGGACAAGACAGCCTGCATCCCCACTATCTGGAGGGCGATGTACGGTAGCTCCGCGGTTATCCCCACTATGGCTATCAGCATCGCCAATGTGGTGCTGTTGAACGTCCCCTTCGCGAAGTCAGCGCCGGTGACGTACCCCTTCTCGTGAGCTATGCGCCACAGCCTGGGCATGAACAGTATGGCTAAGCCGAAAGTGAGCGCCACATACGGAACAGCGAAGTTGTAAATCGCCCCCTTGGCGTAGACACCAGATGGGATCGCGATGAAAGTATAGGCTGTGTAAAGGTCGGCGCCGACCAAGAACCATACCAGGTAGGTCCCAAGCCGTTTTCCGCCCAGGGCCCATTCAGTGAGATTGTTGAGGTCACCCTTCCTCCAACGTGATCCGAAGAACCCGAGCGCGACGAACACCACGAAAAGCGCAAGGAATGCGATTACCCCATCTATTGCCATCATGCTAGCTCTTCCTCCCCAGAAGGAGCGCCGCAATGAAGAAGAAGACTGCGCTCAGACCGAGCCACACGGTCTGGTACCACCAGAAGAAGGGGACGCCCGCCCACGCGGGGTTCACCACGTTGTACGTAGGAATGGCGAAGTAGACGATGAAAGGGATTGCGATGAGGACACCAGCGACCGCGTCTTTAGACTTCACGCGCGTCAGAGATTTTCTAGGATTAGAATATAAGACCTATAGTAAATGCGCGAATTTTGGGGCCAATTCGGCATTTGACGAAACTTGTGGCTACGTGCGCCTTAGTGCGAGAGGGGTTTGCCGGGGGACCCAATGAGCCACATCGCGACGACCTGACGCGCCTAGACGGGGGGAAGCCTTTCCTCCTTGCCGTCTAACATGTCCCTGTAGTAGATCCCGGTCGTCCTTCTAGTGAAGTAATAATCGTAGAGGGATGTGTGTTTCGACTCGGTCCCCATCAGGTACTCATGGAGCCTCTGAGCTGCCTCCCTCCCCTTCCCCATCGCCTTGACTACTAGGCTCTCTCCCGTAACCACGTCCCCCGCGGCGAAAACGCCCGGGATAGACGTCATGGAACGGTCGTCGGTGATAATCCCCCCCTTTGGTCCCGACTTGATTCCAGCCATCCTCTGCAGGTAGCTGTTGGGGCCGCGTCCTATGGCAACGATTACCGAGTCGCACTCGATGTCCACCGACTCTCCCGTCAGGACCGGGGAACGTCTCCCCGAGGAGTCGACATCCCCCAGTTTCATCACGGTCATAGAGACCTTCGTCAGCTTTCCTCCCGTCCCCACATATGCCTTCGGCGCCATCAGGAACATCATACGGACTCCCTCCTCCTTCCCCTCCTCAGCCAATATCTTGTCCACGGGCATCTCCGCTTCCGTCCTCCTGTATACCATGGTCACCTCTCCACCGGAGAGCCTCAACGCGGTCCTTGCGCAGTCCAGAGCGGTGTTCCCTCCACCAATCACTAGGATTTTCTTGCCGAGTTGGCATGTGGGATTCGCGATGTACCTGCGCACCCCTCCGACGAAGACGTCTTCCAAGAACCCGTATCCGTCGTACACCCCCAACAGGTCAGAACCTGGCGTCTCGGACTTCGAGACATCCTTGGCCCCCGTCGCTATGAGGACAGCGTCATACTCAGACCTGAGGTCGTCCAAGCTGATGTCAGCCCCCACCTTCAACCCGATCTTCGCTTGGACCCCCATGGCCAGAATCCTCTCCGCTTCGTACTTCAGGACGTCTTTGGGGAGGTGGTAGTCAGGAATTCCGTACCTTGCCGTCCCGCCTAGGATGGGGAGCTCGTCATAGATCGTGACTTCATGGCCGTAACGTAGGAGGAGCTCGGCAGCGGCGAGTCCCGCTGGTCCCCCTCCGACGACAGCGACCCTTTTGCCAGTCGGCTCCCTCTTCATCGGATCCGGCTGCCTTGCTACGGTTCTCTCCCAGTCTGCCACGAAGCGCTGAATCATCCCCGAGGCAACAGGCTCGCCCCTCGTGCCTATGACACAGGCCGCCTCGCAGAGGCTGTCAAGTTGAGGGCAGCACCGGGCCGTGGTCCCAAGTAGCGGGTTGGTCTCGCGTATCCTGTGGTAGGCGGTCGCCAGGTCCCCCCTGGAGACGGCTTCGCACATCCCCCTGATGTCCGTCTGAAGCGGGCATGCGTCGATGCACACAGGGTTCCCGCAGGTGACGCACCTGCTGGCCTCTTCCATCGCCTGCTCCATCGTGTAAGGGAGCTGGACCTCTTCGAAGGTCCCTTTCCGCGCCTCCGCGTCCAACTTGGGGAACGGGAATTTTGCAATCCTCTCTGTCTTGAGCGACAGCCCAATCACGATTTCAGGCGCGCGGGCTTTGACTAATAAGAAGACAAGACGATTCTCATATTTGAAATATGTGCGTGCTTGCTGTCGGGCCGATGAAGGTCAACCAGCTGGCTGCGACCAAAATCTAGCCTAGATCTTCGACCTGCGGTTCGCTCCATCCCTATAGACTCGCAGGATACGCTTAACCAAATGCCCTAGCCGATAGGGCCGAATGGTGAATGGTTCGTGTGAAGTCAGTTCAAGCCGAAATGATTCGGAGAAGCCAGTTTCGACAAGGGTTTGGTTCTTCGGTCAGGTCACAGAGGGGGCCGAGAGCCATCATCCAGAAGGAGCTTGAACCATCCGGATTTTACGAGCCCGTCGTAGCGCCAACATTAGGAAAGAGTTACCGGGACGGAAGTGGGAGAAGAAAGGAGCGATGAGTTCCGAGGGGTAGACAGGCGAGGCAATTCGCGTCTAGACCTAGCCTTGGACACGGTTGAGATGGGTCGCCGCTGAGCGAAGAGAGGAGCCGAAGGATCGCAACGGACAATCCCAGCCCGCCATCATGGAACGGTTCGATTCAGCGTGAGAAGTCGAGTCCTGGAGTGCAATCCGATAGTTGGTTTGTAGGGTCGTTCCGCGGGTTCAGGCCCTCTCTCAAGACGTAGCTCAGTGCGTGCCTCTGGGTGATTCGAATGGCCTCCCACCCCGGATGCGCATCTTAGTCTCAGGAGCGCGGTAGAGGCTGTTCGAGCACATGAGACCCAAACTGGCGTGGAATCTACTATTCACTCACGCCGAGGTGGCGGGCCTGGTGGGATTCGAATTCGTGGACGCTTAGAGCGTCTCCCACGGCATGCTGGTGACTCCCATGAGCTAGCTAAGAGCCAGCCGCTCTAACCTGGCTGAGCCACAGGCCCACCGGGCGCCTGCCAATCCGTGAGCAATTAAAAGCATTCTCAGGGTCGACCAACACTGAAACGCGTTGAACATGGCTTATCCTGGAGGTAAGATTGAGACCACCGAGCGGAGAGCTCGTCTGGGGCTTGACTTCAGTTGATATAGCCCCGCAAAGCAGAACACCAGTCATGGGCCGTCTCAGCTTCGTCGGACTAGGCCTCAACTCAATGGGAGTAACCCTAGAAGGGGCGGCTGAGATGAAGTCGGCCGACACCGTGTATTTGGAGTATTACACAACCCCACATGAGCCGCGGCTGATTAAGGAACTCGAGCGGGCCACGGGGAGGCCCCTGTCCGTGGTGGACCGAGGCTTCGTAGAAGACGGCAACGCGATTCTCACCGAGGCCGAGGGCAAGAGAGTGGTTCTGGCTGTCCTCGGGGACCCCATGATCGCTACCACCCACAACGAGCTGAGGGCGAGGGCGATCAGGAGGGGGATAGAGACGCGCATAGTACACTCGGCTACCATCTCATCCGCGGCTGCCAGTGCGTCGGGACTCCACTCCTACAAATTCTCAAGGACGGTCACTGTGACCAGAGAGTCAGTGAGGAAGCTGACGCAGGCGTACCACATCCTCCACTCCAACCTGCTTGAAGGTGCCCACACCCTGATCCTCCTCGAGTACGACGTCCAGAGCGGAGAGGGGGTTGCTCCTGGGGACGCGATAGCGGGCCTCCTGCTTGCAGAGGGGAACTTCAAGCGCGGTGCGGTGAACGAGGACACGTTCGCCATGGTCCTCTCGAGGCTGGGCCGTGAGGGCTGCGACACCACTGCTGGGAGCCTTCGCGAGCTTTCAAAGAAGGCGTACGGTGAGCCACCCCATAGCGTCATAGTCCCTGGGAAGCTGCACTTCTCCGAGGTCGAGGCAGTCGCGGCCATATTCCGCCTGGCGGACCATGAAGTAAGAAGTAACTCGGACGGCGTGCTCAGGACGGCGCAGACACTTGTTCCCAGATACGCGGCGAAGACGAGGAAGGCGCTCGAGAGCCTGAAGCCGAGGCTCGCGGCGCAGTACGAGCCTGTGGTGGAGAACGCCGAGCTGTACATGAAGGACGCGGAGACCTTCCTGGCGAACGGGGAGGACGAGATGGCGATGCTCAGCATCGGGTACGCCGAAGGGCTTTTGGACTCCCTTTCGTTCGCCGGTGTTGCAAAGATAGACTGGTGACTGATGAACAGAACCAAGGTCCTCGCTGCGGTATATTCGATGGGAATCAGCGGGAGGAAGGTCGGGGCCGACGAGCTCGCCGAAAGGCTCGGTCTCAGCCCGGAGGAGGCGGGAGAGGAACTCGAGAAGCTGGAGGCGCGGGGGATGGTGAAGTTTGGCCCTAGGGGGGCAGAGTTGACCCCCCGCGGGAGGAAGTCTATCAAGGTCGTATTCATCGGAGGCGGCTTCGAAGTGATTCACTATGGCCACCTCTACACCATAGAGAAGGCGCGGCGGCTTGGGGATGTGCTCGTGGTCTCAGTCGCCCGGGACAGCACCATCAGGAAGAGAAAAAACCGGGAACCGCTGATTGGGGAGAGGGACCGCGCGAAGCTCCTCTTAGCGCTGAGGCACGTGGATGCGGCTATCCTTGGGGTCGAAGGGGACATCTATGTCACCCTCGAGAAGGTGAGCCCGGATGTGGTTGCACTGGGCTACGACCAGTACCACATGGAAGACGAAATCAGGATGGAGGCTGCCAGGAGAGGGATGAAGCTGAAGGTGGTGCGCTTAGACTCTCCTTATCCAGACATCAAGACGAGCAGGCTGCTGACGGACTTCTAGCCTGAGCCGCCGAGCTTCTTCTCCAGCCTCGCCATGGACCGGCTGACCGCACCTCGTCCTATCTCTTCGGCGAGCAAGCCCCTTGTGTCCTCGACGAGCATCCGCGCGACGTCGATCTTTCTCCGCGCCCCGTTCGCTACGTGGTCGTAGACGGCGAGGGGAGAGCAGGCGGCATATAGGTCCTCCATCACCCCGAAGTACTTCTTGGCGCTACTGAGGTCTCTCTGAAGTATGGCGTCGAGCACCATCCTCTTGAGCTCCCCGACCGCATCGAGGAGGCCGAGGAGGTAAGCCTCAGGGGAGGAACCGAGGTCCTCCATGGAGGGGAGCGGCTCACCTCTCGCAAGCGATACGACGACCGAGGCCTCCACTACCTCGGTCTCCGGAGATGTGAGGTATCTCGAAACGGAGCTGTCCGAGCTTTGCTTCAGCCCGTGCAAGAGGGATTTTGCTTTGGAGAGCTCCTTCTCGCCGTCCTTCAACTTTCCCAGGTGGACGGCTATGATCGCCCTCGAAGACGCAGAGATGACGTCTCTGCTCCCTTTTATAATCTGGTCGCGACGCTCGAGTTGCTCCGAGAACCGGGCCTCCATCGCCTTAAGGGACCGCTTGACCTCCTCCAATCTGGGTGAAGGGTGGAAACATTCGTGTCTTAAATCTGCAACAGTGCCAGCTCATTCCTATGGTGCACTGTTTCGTCAAACCCCCCCACCTGCGCATCGCGGACTTCGTCGCCCTTTATCCATCACCTCCAGTGTGCCTTGGCTTGTTTTACCATGCGCTACGGCCCGGAGGATCGGCCCGCGAATCAAGGCCTCCCTCGCCCCGGAGGCGGCTTTTGCTTTCGACAATGCCCCTGAAAGGGTCAGCCAGCGGGTTCCAATCAATTTGGGAGGGAGGGCGCGAGAGTTGGAAGGCGGGACGCGCCAATGGCCGGAGGCGGTCCAGACAGCGCTCCTTCGTCATCCCCATCCAGCCCGATTTCTCCAAATACCAGTCAACTCCAGCCGATGGTTCGAAAGCAGTCCAAATGCAACCCTCGGAGCTGAATCCGATTGAATAGCAACTATGTGAAGGGCAGGTCCCGCGAGTATCGGGCTATGTCTGCGCTGAAGAAAGAAGGCTGGATGGTCTCTAGGAGCGCCGCTTCGCATGGAGCTGTCGACGTCTTCGCCGCTAAGGACGGTAGGGTCCTGCTGGTGCAGGTCAAGAGCGGAAGGGCAAGGGCCACCAAGGAGGAGCTCGAGGAGCTGGCTGAATGGGGGAAAAGCGCGAACGGGGACGCCGAAGTGTGGCACTATAAGGGGCGAGGGGAACTGGTCAGGAGGAGGGTCTATGCGGCCAGGAGGGGCGGATCCTGAAACCGAAATGCTTCTTCTGCGACACGGAACTCGAAGTGGTCCTCCACACATTCAAGGTGGGGCCGAAGGAGGAGCCAGTCTGTGAAGAGTGCTACGTGAAGACTGTCAACAGGCTGAAGGCGAAGGCAGAGGATGAAGCGCATAAGGGCTCAGGCTGAAGCACAGACGCGCTTCAGCTCGTGAATCGTCTCAGAGCACTCTCTCAGGCGCTCTTCGTCGTCGCTCCTCCGGTAGCAGTCAAGGGCCCTTTCGTAGTCGCTCAGTGCGCTTATGGCCCTTATCGCGGACGCAACGCCTGGTTCAGAGAGGATCAGCCGACCAGCGGCCTCATACCAGCCGGCTGCGTCCTTGTACTGCTCGAGCTGAAGGAAGCAGGAGGCGATAGATTCGCATGCCTCGATTTTGTGCTGGTCGGTGTGGAACTTCTCGAACTGCTCCCTGAGCAGGTAAACAGCGGCGTTTCCGCTCCGCATCTTACCGAAGCCGAAAACGTCGGAGAACTCTCGCAACACGGGGCGTTCGCCGTTCATCCCCTAAGTGCAGGGTGCTCTAGTTTTGTTGAGCCTGGAATCAAAAGACGCCCCTCCGCTCAGTCGCCTTGCATGACGGCCTGGGCTGCTTCGCGGAGCTTCCGTCTCGCGAGCGCTTCCTTGAACCGCCTCTTCTCCACCGGAGATGTCGGGACTATCGGAGGGATGGGGACAGGCTTCCCCTTCTCGTCCAGCGCGACATAAGTCAGGTAGCATGACCCTGTGTGCGACCCCTTGCGGGTAGATGGGTCCACGGCCTCTATCCTGACCCCAATCTCCATAGACGTGGTGCCTACGAAGTTAACGGCAGCCTTGAGTATCAGGAGATCACCTACGTAGACCGGGGCGTAGAAGTTCATCCGGTCGATAGAGGCTGTGACAACGTTCTTCCCAGCGTGGCGCCAGGCGACGATGGCAGCTATCTCGTCCATGTACTTCATTATGGCCCCGCCGAAGACGTTCCCGAGCACGTTGGCGTCGGTCGGCATCATGAGCCTGGCTGTTGTCATCTCCGACTCCGCCGGGCTCCTCCCCTTCAGCTTGGCCAAGAAGGGTTAGAGTCTTCGCCCGACGTTGATAAACATAGAGTAGCGGCTAACTTCGCGGCGGATGATGACCGTTGCACTGGGGCCCCCGCCGGGCGAAGACGCTCAGCCATCTCGCCGCTGAGAGGCGTGACTTGAGGTGTCGCGGCCGGCCAGGGACGTCTGCAGCCTGAAGAGACTACTGCGCGTGACACGGGTGCTCACCCGAACCATTTCTCAAGGGTCTCCGTCTCAGCTGAGGCTGGCTTGGACTGCATCCGGGCTATGGCGGCCTCGACCCTGTCCCGCGAGAAAGAATGCTCCCTTACTAGGAAAGAGACCAGCCTATTCTTGTCCAAGGGACCCCACTCGGGACGCACGCCCTTGACAGCGGGGGCGTCGAGGTAGAGCGCCCTGATCTCAGTGAAGTTGACGCCCTGGAGGGGGGCCTCGAGCTCCTTGATCTCTTCGAGCCTGCCGTACTTCTTCAGGTACTTCAGGGCGGTGGCCGGGCCAACTCCCTCAAATCCGTCAGGGTTGAAGTCAGTCCCGAGGAGGATGGCGTAGTCGACGAGTTGCTCTCTTGAGAGGCCGGTCGCCGCGAGCACCGCCGCCAAGTTGATTCTTTCGGGCACCACATTGACCACGATGCCTTTGCTGGGGAGCCGCCTCTTGCCCGATATGGTTACGTTCCTGACCAACACGGGCGCGCCGAAGACGAGTGAGTCATGATCCTGAGACGCAACGGCGTTCACCGTCCCCTCCATCGCCATTACAGAGGCCTGAGCTTCGCCTTCGGACGGGGCGTCAACCCAGGGGATTCCCATGGCATCAAGAAGCTCCTTCGCATCTGAGACCATCTCCCGCTTCAGCACGGTGGAAGCCCCGGCGTACTTCCTTGCCTGCGCCATCTCCCCTGCCTGAAGGGCCCTGAGGTACTGATCTTTCGCTTCACGGCGCTGCTCTGCACGCCGCCTGATCTCCTCCATCTTGAGTTCGGGGGGCCGCCCATCGAACACGTAGACCAGCTTCATGCCGAGCTCGATCAGGTTGACGTTCCTGTAGAAGAGTCCGGATATGTGAGATGTGACCCTCCCCTGAGCGTCCTTCAGGTGCCCTCCGTCAGCTCCTCGGATGATCGCGAGGAACTGATACAGGGTGTTGTACCCGTCGACGGCGAGCCTCCAGCCTGCTATATCTTCGAGTTGAATCTTCTCCCTCGGGATAGAGTCTCCGAAGTCTACGCCCATGGGCGTTGGAACCCCCTACCGGTGCGATTTATCGGTTCGGTCACTCTCTGATGCGAGGCAACCGCAGGTCTTCGGTCGGCTTCTCCTGGAACTCCACGCGTCGCTTGTCCTTGGAGACCCATCTTATGGTTATCAGGCCCAGGATTTCGAGCTGCATCAGTGCCTTGTCCAGCTCGTCTGGAGAACACCTGTTCCCGTTCTTGTTCATGGCCTCCAGCAGGTCGTCATCTGTCGCGCTCTTCTTCGCCTTTATCCATTCATAGGCTGTATATCTAAGAGGGAATCTCATAGGGCTCACATCATGCAGGAAAACGGCACCTTTAGGGGCACCCTCGAGGTATAAAAGGTATCAGCCGGACCGGTCCATGGGACGCAGCCGCCTACTGGGGAGGGAGCCTGCTGGACATACGGCTCACCCCAGTCACTTCGCACTGGCTGACGAGCGGGGACTTGGAAACCGCTTCTTCAATCCTGTCGACTGCGCCTTCCTCCTCTGGGACGACAACGTCAAGGAGGACCGCCGACAGGCCGAACGCTATTGGCTCTATCCTTTGCGACCTAATCTGGGCCGTCTTTGGGAGCAAGCCTGTCACAGAGTCGACGATTTTCTTGTGCTCGGTCGTGGTGTCTAACGGGAGGAGCTTTAGCCTGATGACGTAAGAACCCAACGTGTTTCCCTATGGCCCTTCGAAGCCGCAGTTCAGGCACTTGTACCGCCTTGAGAACTTCCTGCACTTTTCGGACCTCCATATCACCGCCTCGTGGCAGTTTGGACAGCTGAAGTGAACCGCCCTTTCGGCGGGTTTGATGGGCCTGTTGCACGAATTGCATAACGGGAGCGTCACCGTGCCCTGCGACATTTCCTAACGACCCCTTCCGGCCCGACAGATATACGTTGCTGAGCGAGGAATCCGTTTCATCGCTCCAACAGCAGAGACCGCACCTCAGCCGACACGCCAACGCTCGCAATCTTGAGGAGTCCGGGCATCCCCAGGGAGCCTATGAGGGCCGAGGCGTGGAAGTCGAAGTCCGTCTGGGATAGCTTCTTGACAAGGCGGGGGGATGCGAGCACAGAGAGGACGGCCTCCAAGTCGTGGTTGGACAACTTCTCGAAGACCCCCCTCAATCTCAGCATCACCCTCATCTCATTCAAGAAATCACTCTCCCACTCCTTCTGGTAGTGTTCGACCAGCGAGGGCCTGCCCTCGAGTATGCTCGATGAGACCCACTTTGCAGCGGCCACCGCCCCTGCGATGGACGTCATTATCCCCCCCGCGGTCGTCGGTTTGACCTGTCCAGCTGACTCCCCGACGTAGACGCGCCTCCCGCGGACGAAGCTCTGAGCCGGGCCCCCTACATAGATGGGCGCCGAGACTTTTCTGAGCACCGTGCTGCTCCTCCCCTCAAGGAAACTGTCGAGCGCCCTGAAGGGACTGACACCATATCCTGCAGCGCCGACCTTGGCCCTGCGCTTGCCGAATGGAATGACCCAGGCGAAGTACCCGGGGTACTTCTTGGCGTCGAGGAATACCTCGACTACGTGCTGTCTTATCCAGTCACCCTCTACCTCGTACTTGGCTGCCGGGAGTATCCCACGCCTGGGGCTCGACGCGGGTCCGGTGGCGTCCACCAGGAGCTTCGCCTGGACGTCTTCATTCCCCACGCTCACTCTGACTGCGTCCCCTAACTCCCGCACATCGCCCACCCTAGACCCAGTCATGACCTCCGCCCCCGCGGCCAACGCAGCCGCTCCCACCTGAATGTCGTAGGCGCTCCTGTCGAGCACCACCACATCTAGAGCGGCTGCGTTGACCGTGAGGCGCTTCCCCGATGGGGAGTGCAGGATGGCAGCGCTGATCTGGTCCTGTACTACCCCTCCCTCAGGAAGGTAGCCGTACTTCCTGAGCCCGCGCAGGCTCACCAGCCCATCACACTTCTCTGGCTCTCCTATCTCTGGGTGCTCCTCGGCCACGATGACGCTCAGGCCCCTCTTCGCGGCCTCAGAGGCGAACGTCAGGCCGGCAATGCTCCCTCCGGCCACAACCACGTCGCAGGTTCGGGACATCGACCAGGACTTTGCAAAGGCTTAATCGGACTCGTAATAACCGTTGACAAGCCACCTGCATGAAACAGGCCATCGTCGTCCGGTCGGACCTCGGGATGGGCAAGGGGAAGATCGCAGCCCAGGTCGCGCATGCTTCACTCTCCGCCGCCGAGGCGGCCCAGCAGAAGAAGCCAGGGTGGTACTCCGGGTGGAAGGATGAAGGGCAGGCGAAGATAGTCCTGAAGGCAGAGTCGGAAGGGGACCTGCGGGAGCTCTTTCGGAGGGCGAAGAGCGCAGGGCTCCCTGCGGCCCTGGTAGAGGACCGGGGACTAACCCAGGTCGAGCCTGGGACGGTCACCTGCATGGCCGTGGGCCCAGCCCCCGAGGGCGACGTCGATGCAATCACGGGGAAGCTCAAGCTCCTTTGATCGACGCTGCCGAGGCGGAGAAGAGAGCGGGAATCCTCTGCTACGCGACCGAAGGCCCGAGGTGCTCGGGGAGGGCCAAGAGCACTCCGGAAGACTTCCGGGTCGAAGAGGTGATCGACACCTCAGGGATGACAGACGGCTGGTCGGCCGGGCGGTACCCGCTCTACAGGGTGGAGAAGGCGTCCGTCGATACCATGCACATGGCGAGTGAGCTCGGAGCCGCTCTAAGGAGCAGGGTGAGCTACGCCGGGATGAAGGACAACAAAGCGGTGGCGGTCCAGTACGCAACCCCGACTAGCCTGAGGTCGATGCGTCCGGAGAGGGTTGATGGCCAGAGGTTCACAGCGACACTGGCAGGGTACATCGATAAGCCCCTTTCACGCGCCTCAGTCCTGGCAAATAGGTTCGACATCGTGCTGAGGGGGTGCTGTCCTGAGGTGGGTTCTCGGACATCGGAGGCTTTCGGCCTGGCGGGGGCGGGGAAGGTCCCGAACTTCTTCGGGCTTCAGAGATTCGGCACGTCGGGGAGAGGGACCCATGAAATCGGGAGAGCTATTGTCAAGGGCGAGTTCGAGCGTGCGGTCGGGCTGCTGCTGGCGGGGGGAAGCATTGAGGCCAGCGAGGCGGCAACGGCAGGGAGGTATAGAGAGCTGCTGGGCCTCTTGCATCCTGGGAAGGACGTCGAGAAGAGGGTCGCGAGGTCGCTCGTCGCGCACCCCGGCGAGTGGGTCAGGGCGCTGAGGGCCGTCCCGATACGGCTCAGGCGGTTGTATGTCCAAGCGTATCAGTCGTTCATTTTCAACATGACGTTAAGCGCGGCGCTGAAGAGGGGGGACGACATCTCGAGGTATGTCGAGGGAGACAACTGGGGCGAGCGGGGTCCCGACGGGCTGGTAGTCTACGGCATCAGGGGTGTAAAAGAAGCGCCGACAGGTAACGCGGTCCCGTTGGTCCAGCTCGTGGGCTACGCATACAGAGACTACGGCTCCAGGTTCGACGGATGTGTGAAGGATGTACTCTCGTCAGAGGAGGTCAAACCTGACTCCTTCTACGTGAAGGAAATGCAGGAGGTCTCGTCCGAGGGCGGGTTCAGGCCCCCCCGACTGGCGGTTAGAGAAACGTCGTTCGAAGTGGATGGAGACGTAGCGTCTCTGAGGTTCACCCTCGCCAGGGGTCAGTACGCCACCGTCCTCCTCCGCGAGATCCTCAAACCGGTCGACCCGGGCGCCTCGGGGCTGGCATAGCCGCTAACGCTTATACATAGAGCCCAGGGTGCCCAGCCTGAACGCCATGTCTGCCGACGTCTACGACATAACGATTGTAGGCGCCGGGCCTAGCGGCTTGTTCGCGACGTTCTACGCCGGACTCAGGCAGATGAAGACGAAGGTGGTCGATGCCCTGGAGGAGCCTGGAGGCCAGGTCGCCGTACTCTACCCGGAGAAGTACATCTTCGACGTCCCGGGGTACACCAAGATACTGGCGAAAGACCTGGTCAAGTGCCTCGTCGAACAGGCGTTCCAGTATCAGGCGACGGTCGTCTTGGGGGAGAGGGTCACGTCGCTCCGCAGGAACGACGGCGTCTTCGAGCTCGGCACGGACAAGGGGACCAAGCATTATTCGAAAGCGATCCTGATCGCCGCGGGGGTTGGAGCGTTCTCACCCAACAGGCTTGAGGCGCCGGGGGCGGCGGAGTACGAAGGGAAGGGGGTGTTCTACTTCGTGAAGGACAAGAACGCGTTCAAGGACAAGAACTTGTTGATAGTCGGTGGTGGAGACTCTGCAGTGGATTGGGCCCTAAACATGAAGGATACAGCCAAGAAGATTACCTTGGTCCACCGGAGGGACGTGTTCAGGGCTCACGAGGGGAGCGTCTCCGAGCTGATGAAGTCCAACGTGGACATCAGGCTGTTCTACGAGGTCGGCGGGGTGAAGGGAGACGGGTCTAAGGTGACCCAGGCTGTAATCTTCGACAACAGGTCGAAGGCAGAAACTGTCTTGGACGTCGATGCGATACTTGTCAACATAGGGTTCAGGGCAGACCTTGGCCCGATAAAGGACTGGGGGCTGCAAATCGACGGCAGGGAGATCAGGGCGAACGGGAAGATGGAGACCAACATACCAGGGGTGTATGTCGCGGGCGACATCGCAGGTCCCCACGACGGAGTGAAGCTGAACCTGATCGCGACAGGCTACGCCCAGGCGGCACTAGCCGTCAACGTAGCCAAGGCCTACATCGACCCCAACTCCAAGATATTCCCCGGCCACAGCAGCGAGATGAAGAGGTAAGCCTAGCGTACTATCCCAAGCGCCCGCCTGTAATCGTAATCCCGTCTGATGGCAGGGTGGAGCGGGTCTATCAGTATGCATTCGTACCAGGCGTGCATCCCGTCCTCCCATACCGGGTAGGAGCCGAGGACCTTCATGTTAGGGTGCCTCTCCTGAACCCTCCTCTCAGCAACCTGCTGAGAAGACACGGCCGACTTTATCTTAAGGACACCCATGTGCTTGGGCCTTCTCCCTGAGGTCGGGCGTTGCTTCCGCATGCCGCCTCGCGAGACACGCATCCTCACAACTATGACCCCTTCCTTCGCTTTGTATCCCAGGGCCCGGGCTCTGTCAAGCCTCCAAGGGCGGTCGACCCGGACCGTCGCGGGCTGCCTCCTGAGCTCGACGGCCCTGGCCTTCATGTCCCCTCCTCTCTCATGGAAGATCTGCTGCCAGGTCCTAGAAATCTGGCGGTACATCGGCATTTGGGCGCCTCGTTCCATGTCGGCAAATAAACGTTCCCGGAGGGGAGTCAGTGCGGCGTGAAGAAAGCCCTGACCTTCTCACCGATTACTTCGATGGCGTTAATCTGAGCTTCCTCCGTCTGTCCACCTATATGGGGCGTAAGGATGGCGTTCGGCGCGGAGAGTATGGCTCCAGTGGGTGGCTCCCTCTCGAAGACGTCCAGGGCCGCCCCACCTATCCGCCCATCCCTGAGCGCCGAGGCGAGCGCGTCTTCGTCGACCACGCCGCCCCTCGAGGTGTTGACTAGCACCGACCCTTGTTTCATCTTTGCGATGCGCACCCCATCCACCATGTGAGCCGTGTCAGGGGTCATTGGAACGTGCAGCGTTATGTAGTCAGCCGAGGAGAAGAGTTCGTCCAGAGACACCACCTTAGCACCCAGTCCCCCCAGGACCTCCTGAGGAATGGTGATGACGTCGTAAGCGAGTATGGTCATCCCCAAAGTCTTCCCGAGCTCAGCTATGCGCCTCCCTATCCTTCCGAACCCGACCACACCGAGAGATTTCCCCTTCAGTTCCCTCCCGATCAGCGCATTCTTCTCCCACTTGCCGGACCTGGTGCCGACGTCCGCCTGGACCAGTTTCCTGCTGAGTGCGAGCATGACCATGATCACCTGCTCGGCGACGGCCTCCACCAAGGACTCCGGACTGTTCACCACGGCGACGCCCTTTTCCTTGGCGTATCCCACGTCGATGTTGTCCAGGCCTGTCCCGGGGCGGGCGACGAGCTTGAGGTGTTTCGCCTTTTCGAGGACCTCCCGGTCAACCTTGGTCCTGCTCCTGACGATGAGTACCTCGTAGTCTGCGACGACGGAGAGTAGGTCCTCCTTGCTCAGGGTGGGCTTGTAGTCCACCTCGAAGGTGGACCCTAGAGAGAGCCGTTCGATTTCAACGTGGTCACAGACTAGCACCCTGACCATGACATCAGCCCCAGCCTAGCGGTCTCTGAGACGAGTGATATATCGCTTGAACCTAAGCCACCATAGGCAAGAGACCTCAGGTTTGCTGAAGCGGCGGCCGATATGGCGAGCCCGGCCGAGGGCGAGTCGATTGGCTCGACCACCTCCGTCCCCACCACCCTCCCGGTCTTTCTCTCGTATACCAAGGTGCACGCTGAGCGGGCGTCCCATCGCCTTCCCACCTCCCGTACATCCATGCCTACCGCGCGGCAGGCAGACGCCCCGGGACCTGCATTGGACCATCTTAGCCCTAAGACACAGGAAGACCAAGAGCGGGTCGGACCAATCCTGATGCTCGCGCCAGCCGCGTTGGCTCCCGCCACCCTCCCCGACATGCCGGGTTCAGTCCCTAAAGTGGACCCGGAAGGGAGGCTCCCCTCCAACTCCGCACACCCCCCCGCCGCGAAGACACCCGGCATGCTGGTCCTCAGGAGAGTGTCCACCAGGGTGCCGCCGCTCCGGCCTGAGCGTGCGGCGATCGGGAGGGCCCTCGGGACTCGGCGGGGGATGAAGGCGAAGGCGTCACATGGGACGACCTCCCCACCCGCGAGGACGGCCTCTACGCGGGCGATGCCGGTCACCCTTTCGGCCCTGCCCGGAGCCACATTAATCCCTCTCTCGAAGGCGGCGCATGAGATGACCTCAAGGACAGGCGGGCTTGGTTCGCCTGGCTGCCAGCACGACACAAGCAAAGAGGCCCTAGTCCCCCGGGCTGCAATCCGCTCTGCGACCTGCAGCCCTCTGGCGCCCTCGCCGCAAACTAGCACCCTGTCGGCGGAGCAGGCGGCGGCCCCGAGCTCCTCATACGACCCGGCAGAGTCGAGCACAAAGGAGCCCGGCCGCCGGACGCCCTGGACATCTGAAGGTTCAAAGCGGGAGCCTGTCGCGAGGACGATCGAGTCGGCGCGGAGGGGCGCCCGACCTGCGGTGACCGCCTCTCCACCCCGCACAGCGACCACCTCGGTTTCGAAGATGGAATCAAACTGCATTCGAGGTTGGAGTGTGATGGGAGATGTGGAGCCTCGGGCCCCCGGTGGAGCCAAGAGGTCCGGCCACGCCCTCCATGGAGGGTCAGGGACGGGGAGGCGGTCTACGACTGTCACGCCCATTCCTCGCGTTGAGCACTCATGGGCGGCCGCCGTCCCGGAGGAGCCACCCCCCACGACCAGGACCCTGGCCACAAGGACGGACCCGGCCCTTAGACGTTATAACGGTCGGAACTCGCGGCGGGGGGCATGCTAGTGGGAGTCGTCGGCAAACCTAATGTTGGAAAGTCGACCTTTTTCGCGGCAGCCACCCTGAAAGACGTCCAGATAGCAGACTACCCCTTCACCACCGTCAAGCCCAACGTGGGCGTTGCGCACCTGGTCACCCAATGCGTGTGCCATGAGATGGGGGTGGTCGACAGTCCGAGGAACTCGAGCTGCGTGCACGGGAGCAGGCTGGTCCCTGTGAAGGTGGTCGACGTCGCCGGCCTAGTGGAGGGCGCGTCCAAGGGGAAGGGGCTCGGGAACCAGTTCCTCGACGACCTGAGGCAGGCTGACGCGCTGATCCATGTAGTCGACGCCTCCGGCTCGACAGATCTCGAGGGAAGGAAGATCCCCCCCGGGACGCACGACCCCGTCGAGGACATCGGGATGGTCGAACACGAATTCGACCTCTGGATGTTCGATATACTGAAGAGGGACTGGGAGAAGGCTGCCAGGTCCCTTGAGCAGACCGGGGGGAAGGTGGTCGACCACCTGGCCGAAAGGCTCTCAGGGCTGTCGGTCACGCTTACGGATGTCGAGGACGCCGTCCTCAGGCTCCATCTTCGCACAGAGAAACCTAGTACGTGGTCAGACGACCAGATCATGCAACTCGTCGTAGAGATCAGGAAGTTGACGAAGCCGTCCCTGGTCGCTGCCAACAAGGCTGACCTACCAACTTCTCCCAGGAACATCGAGAAGCTGAGGGAGACTGGGAGGGTGGTCGTCCCGTGCGCCTCGGAAGCGGAGCTCCTCCTCCGCAGGGCAGCCGAACGGAACCTCGTCACCTACACCCCGGGGGACAGAACATTCGCAATATCGGACCCGGGAAGGCTCACTGGGGCTCAGGCGGCCGCCCTCAGGATGGTGGAAGAGAGGGTAATGAGAGTCTACGGGGGGACGGGGGTCCAGGAGGCTGTCAACAAGGCGTTCTTCGGGCTGCTGAACGCCATCGTGGTGTTCCCCGTGGAGGACGAGACCAAGCTGACCGACAAGGCCGGAAGGGTGCTTCCGGACGCCTTCGTGATGAGAGGAGGGTCCACGGCCATAGACCTGGCCAGAACCGTGCACAGCGACCTCGCCGAGGGGTTCCTCTATGCGGTGGACGCCAGGACAGGGAAGAGACTGTCAGCTGACTACGTCCTGAAGAACAGGGACGTGCTTAAGATTGTCTCAAGCGGCAAGCGGGGCTAATGGCTCAGCTCTCCGGGGTTCGGGCTTGGAGATCAGCTTGCTCTTCCGCACACCAACGTGTCTCAGGTGGGTCACCTTCTTTGCCTCGTTGTAGACGTCAGAGGCGACCTTCTGAAGGACCAACTCCTGGACGAAGCCTTCGTAGCTCATGCTCGCGGCCTTCTCGCCTATCACCCTATCCATGACTAGCCTGAGGTCGTGCTTCTTCGAGCTGTTCATCTTCCCCTGTGAGAGGGCAGTGCAGTAGACCCTGACCAGATAGCCGTCCTTGGTGGTGTAGTCCCTGATCAAATCAGACATTGAAGAGCCTCTGCGTATCAGGCTCCTGAGGAACTCCCTTGAGTACTCATGGCCCTTGAACACCGTGAAGGCGGTCTGCCCCTCCACCCTGTCAATCTGGAAGAAGAGCTTGAAGGCGTAGTGCTGGGGATCCTGCTTCAATATGTCATAGAGAGTGGTCTCTATGACCCTGCCGGCCGGCTTCTCCACGTCGGTGAGCGGGACCCGAGCTATGGGGGCGTTCCCGAAGGATGGAGAGGCGGTCACCGTGACCCAGGATTTCAACTTCCATTTGTCCCGGACCTTCACCGCTTTCTTTGGCAAACAGAGGCGCCCCTTTCGTATCTCGCTTATAATCTCAGCGTCTCTGAAGGCGATCTATCCCCCCCATGTAGGGGGCAAGCGTCTCTGGTATCTTCACGGTGCCGTCCTTCTGCTGGAAGTTCTCGACTATAGCCACCAGAGTCCTCGTGACCACGGCGCTCGAGTTCAGGGTGTGGACCAGGGCAGTAGGGTCGCTCTGTTTACCCCGGTAGCGGATTCCAAGCCGCCTGGACTGGAAGTCGGTGATGTTACTGGCAGAGGCCATCTCCCTGTATTTTCCCTGGCCCGGGAGCCAGGCTTCGAGGTCGTAGGTCTTCGCAGACATGAACCCCGTGTCGCCGCTGCAGAGCGCGACCACGCGATGCGGGATCCCGAGGCGCCTGTAGATCTCCTCCGCGTTCGCTATCAGCTCTTCGTGAATCCTCCAGCTCTCCTGAGGTTTTGAGAAGACCACCTGCTCGACCTTGTAGAACTGGTGGACCCTGAATATGCCTTTCGTGTCCTTCCCATGGGCGCCTGCTTCGACCCTGAAGCAGGGGCTGAATCCTGAGTATTTGAGTGGAAGCTCAGACGCGTCGAGGATCTCGTCGCTGTGCATAGACACCAATGGGTGCTCGGACGTGGCTATCATGTGCAGGTCTTCCCCCTCAATCTTGTAGATCACTGGGCCGAAGTCCTCGAGATTGACCACCCCTTCGTATGAAGCGCGGTTCATCATTAACGGAGGTTCGACCGCCGTGAACCCCCTGCCGCGGAGGAAGTCCAGGGCATACTGCATGAGGGACTGTTCGAGTTTGACAGCGTCCCCCTTCAGAAAGAAGAATCGGGCCCCGGCGACTTTGGCCCCCCTTTCCATGTCGACCATGCCGAGGCCGGACAAGATGTCGATATGGTCCCTGGGCCTGAACCCGAGGTCAGGCTGGTCACCCCAGGTCCGCACGGTGACGCTCTGGGTCTCGTCCGTCCCAAAGGGGACGGTGGAGTGGAGGATATTCGGGAGGCTCATGAGTATCTTGGTCACTCTGGCGCTTCGTTCGTCGGCCTTTGCATCGAGGTCTTTGATGGCCTGCGGGATACCTTTGACTTCAGCGAGCTTGTCGTCAATCGCGGCCCCCTTCTTCTTGAGGGCCGCCACTTCCCCTGTCAGCTCGTTCTGCCTGTGCCTGAGCCTGTCCACCTCTGTCTTTAGCCTCCTCCATTCGGCATCGGCCTCGGCCGCCTCCCTGACGAGGGGTATCACGCCTTCCGCCCCTCTGCGCCTCAGGCTGTCGACGATGGCGTCAGGAGAGTCCCTCACTAACTTGATGTCAATCATCTGGCGGTTTCTGCTCCGACCGGAGGACCTCGCTGGCGCGATAAAAGCCATACCTCGTCGAACAGCCTCATGTCCTTCAGGATTGCCAGAGCGGTCGAGATTGAACTGGAGGCGGAGTCGGACTCGATGATGATGCTCAGAGTCCTCCCCCTCGAGGCCGAGGTGAGCCTCATCCCCCTGGGGGCGCCCTCGTTGTCAGGGGCGAGAACAGACGCCAGGCTCTCCAAGGTATGCCCGTCCGTGCAGCCGGCCAACATCTCTACCCTTGCCTTCAACTGATCACGCTCGCCAGGACGGCCCTCGAGAATGAGTCGGCCCTGGATGAAGGTATTTTGGCCCCCGCGGCCATTTCGTGTCCTCCCCCTACCCCGCCCACGGCCTCCGCGGCCTCCTTCATTATGCTGCCCAGATTCACCGGCCCAGCGAACGCGTCCCCCACCCTCGAGGAGATCTTGATGTCCGAGTCTCCGGCTGTCGTCCGTCCCACTACCACCTTGTCCTTGTACTCTGGTGCGGAAGTGAGTATCGAAATCACCGGCCCCAGCAGCTTCTCGTCTACAAGCCCCTCCCCGTTCACGAAGACGAGGCTTCCGTGTCGTTCCACCCTGGACGCCTCGGAGGTGAGCCCGGTTAGGGCCCTGTTAATCCCGCCCCTGTACTCGGAGAGGATCTTCATGGCGTCCTTCAGGGCTTGGGACCTGTCCCCTAGGCAGATGGAAATCCCTGTCCCTGAGGCGCCCATCCGGCCGCACGAGTTGAGCAGTGTGCCGAACTCCCTCGCGTCCCTCAACGGCGTGAAGGCGTCCTCGAACCGCAGGGTGTACACTTCTCCGAATATCTCGGACAACGCTTCGCTTGCCCCTTCCTGCGAGCCCACGACCCCAGCGAGGGTCTCGACGAGCCTCTTCTTCTCGTCCTGGGAGAGTGAAGATATAGTGCGCCAGGTCCCGCCGTCCTTCAGAGAGAGCCCCGACTGGTGCAGCACAGCGAGGACAACGTCTCTCGCTCCTGTCAGCCCTTTCAGAAACGGCGTGGAGGTGAGCGCTATGGCCTCGTGGATCGGCCTGGTCTCGCGCCCCGTGAACAAGAGGTCAGTGGCCGTGGATATCAGGCCGCGCCCCTGAGCGTCACCGAGGGCCGCCCTGTTGAGGCCGGTGAGCGACCTCCCTGGGCCTGAGTCCTGGCGGTCTGCGACCGCCCCTACCACGGCGAGGGGCGAGATGTCGGCGTTGGCCGGGTCGATTGCTGAGGCTAGAAAGTAGGCCATCGCCGAAGAGCACGCCTCTTTCCCCCCGTCGAACCCGTAGGCCCAGGCGTTGACCACGCGGGGGCTGATGATGTCATCCTCTGAAATCTGGTGGTGGTCGACGACGAGGAACCTGTCACCGAAGGCCGCCTCGAGCTCCTTGACCAGGGCAGACCCCAAGTCAGTGAAGATGATGAACTCGTAACCCTGCTCCTTCAGGGTCCCAATCGTTTTTGCGTCCAGGTCCGGCACAGTGCGAAGGGTGACGTTGGCGCCTTTCCGTTCGAGCGCTGCGAAAACGGCCGTCCCGCTGCAGAGGCCGTCGGCGTCGATATGGCTGACCACGAGGATCCTCTTCCCCTCGGTGGACATCTTCAGGAGGCTCGGGGCGATTGCCCTGTAGCGCGCGAAGAGGCCTTCGAAATCGGCCATGGGCCCCTCCTCCGGACTAGGCCAGCTGTGCGACTACGGCGGTGTACTTGAAGTCGCTCGGGAGGATTCCCTTCGCCTTGTAGTACTTCGAGAGACGATAGATCTTGGCTTCAACGAGTTCGAGCGAGTGCACGTTCTTCCTGTCGCTGCTGTGCTCCTTTAGGTGCTTCTGAACCCGATGGGCCCTCTCGATCAGGTCCTGCAGGTCCTGCGGGGTCTTAGGAGCGGCCTTACCTTCAGCGAGGACCTTCCCCAGTGACTTGCCCGTCAGGGATTTTATCAGCGGGACCCCATAGTCGTCTCTGAGCGCCTGTCCTATCTTGCTGGGGGTCGTCCCTTCCTTCGCCAGCTTGAGGGCTGCTACCTTGGCCTCGTCAGAGGTGGTCGTCACCCAGTTCGGATTGCTCTTGCTCGGGGGCCTGGTCTGATGGGACTTGCCGTGCCTGTGAGAGTGGATCCGGGCCATGATTCAGGGGTCGAGGCGAGTCCTCTGGGTTGGGCTGATAAAGGTTGCCCGGCGGTTCCCCGTCTTATGCGACCCTGGCATACCTCCCCCGACGTTCAATGTTCCGCAGCTGTCGGTGGACCTTCCTGAACCTGGGGCCCCCTGCACTCGCCTCATATCCACGGAATAACGCGCCAAGGGCGACGTCAGATATGCCAGGATGGGCACCTACGAGCGTCTCTTTGATCAGGCGGAGGTCGACGGCGTGGTCCTCCACCCTCTCTGTGCGGAGGGCCAGTCCGAAGTCCAAGAAGACAAGTTTTCCCCCTCTGGACACGACGTTGGCGGTTGTGAGATCCCCATGCATCATCCCCGCCTCGTGCAGGCGAGCGACCCCCTCACCGAATGCGAAGAACAGTTCCTTCGCCCCCTTCTCATCAGTCGAGCCTACCAGGTCCCTGAGCCTTTCACCTTCGACATACTCCATGACAAGGGTGGAGGCAGCGAGGTCAAGATGGTAGAGGAAGGGAGCGGCGACCCCAGCCCGCTTCACATAACGCATCATCCCCGCCTCGTGCAGAGTCCTCTGTCGCCTTATCTCCTCGTCGAGCACTGCCAGCCTGTAGGCGAGCGGCTTCCTGACCTTGAACACGGCGGGGAGACCCTGCCAGTCGCCCAGCACGACGTCCGCCTCGGCCCCCCTATAGAGCAGACGGCCTGAGGAGGAATCAGTTTCGCCAGGGGATGTCAACCGTATCGAGCCTCCATGACTGCCTGACCGACGATTCGGGGACTGGGACTTCCAAGCCGCACCCGTGGGCCAGGGCCCCCGTCCAAGCGATCTGCGCCCCACAGTCGCCGCTGTATTCGAGCGGGACCGCCAGGACCCTGGCCGAGTGCCGATCGGCCATGGCCGACATCATCTGCGAAAGGCGCCTGTTCGCAGCCACTCCCCCTACTATCATTACCTCCTCCTTCCCCGTGAAGGCCAACGCCCTCTCCGTGACCTCTGCAACCATCGAAAACGAGGTCTCTTGCAGGGAATAGGAGACTTCCTCGAAAGATGCTCCGCGGTCCAACAACGTCTTCGACGCCGTCAGGAGCCCCGAGAAGGAGACATCATTCCCCTTCACCGAATAGGGGAGCCTGAGGTAAGTGGATGACCTCGACGCCGCGTCTTCGATTGCGCGGCCGCATGGAGAGGCAAGGCCGTGGTGGCGGCCGAACTGGTCCAAGAGCTGCCCGAGGGTGAGATCGAGGGACTCGCCTAGGATCCGCCACCTCCCTCCTGAGAACGCGATGATCATGGTGTGCCCCCCCGAGACCAAGAGGACCACTGGGTCCCTGGCGCCCGTCAGGAGGCACCCAAGCTCTATATGACCCACCGCGTGGTTGACCGGGACGAGGGGGACACCCAGTGAGACGGCCAGGGTCCTGGCGGTCACGGCGCCCACGCGGAGGCACGGACCCAGGCCTGGGCCCATTGCGTAGGCTACTGCGGAGATTTCGCTCACTTCCGCGCCCGAGGAGCGGATGGCACCCTCCAGCACAGACGGCGCGGCGGTCAGATGGCTCTGTGAAGCCTCGAAGGGATGAATCCCGCTCCCTTCGGGGGCTTTGTAGACCGACTTCACGTTGGAGAGTATCTTACCGTCGGTGGAGACCACAGACGCAGAGAAAGTGTGGGCGGTGCTCTCCACGCCAAGGATTAGTCGATTCATTTCTGACTACATCTTGCGGGTCTGGCGGTAGAGGTCGCCCAGCAGGTTGACGTATGGCTTTACCTCGACCAAGAAGTCCTCGAACTTCCCTCTCTCGAACGTGGTCACGTGTCTCCCTCCTTCGAACACGATTTTGGCTGCGAGGACGATCCCCCCGCTGCGGTCCGGATTCGACTTCAGCTTTGGGAAGTGGATCAGGGCCCCGTAGCCCGTCTTCTTCCCACCCTTCGTGAACACCACGTTGTAGTACATGCTCAGGGTCTTGGTGAACTGCGCCAGCTGCTTCTTCCTGCTTTCGCTCCTCTTTACATGGTCGAACTCGGCCGAGGCCAGGGTGTCTATCATCTCTCTGAGCAGCTTCATGTCACTCACTTTCTTAGTGTAGCCCGCGTACTCTATGGGTATCTGATAGACGCTGTTCATGACGGAGTCCCAGTCGTCCAAGACCGCGAAGGTGTTGGTGTCTAGGTTCATCTCTCTCTTCAGTTCGTCTGACAGGACGTCCTCCACGGTCAGCTTGCTCGGCACGCCTAGAGCGCTGGGCTGGGCGTAGTTAACATTGACTCCCACCCCTCAGAAAGGGGGCCGGGCGGGTCGGAGGAGTCTCCCGCGTGCGACGCGCCCTACTGCCGGAGGCTTAGACAGCCTGGGCCTAGACGCCTGCTTAACGCGGCCACGCGGCAGCCGGCTCTGCGCGGCATCGCAGCGGAAGAGGGAGAAGGCCGCTGGAACGAACGAGAGCGCACCATACCCATGACGCGAGGCGTGGCAAGGATGGACAGGCACGCCATTCGTAGCTTAAGCGCGCACGGACGCCCGCTTGGAGGGACCGGAAACCCCCCGCGGGGCCCTTCGAACTTATACGAGCCGGCCGCTCCGGGGAGGAAGTTGAAGCCCCCCATAACTTCCGTCGAAGTCACATACCTGATACATGCGACGGAGGACGAGCGTAAGGTTGAGGAAGCGGTAAAGAGTCTCCTGGGCATGACCCCTAGTTTCGAGCGGGATGTCCTTGAGGGGCATTTTGGGAACCAGATCATAAAGGCCAGAGCGCACATGACCGGGGAAGCGGCCGCGTCGGCGTTCAGGCATGTCATTGCTTCGCTCCCCCTCGATGTCCGGAGGGGGGCGGTCATGGATCTTCGGGCGCACATCGACGAGCACTCGGCGCTATATCTCCGTCTGGATAAACAGAGTCTTATCTCCGGTTCCCCCGAGTTGGGGACGAAGGACGCCGTCAGGGTGAAGGTTAAGCCGAGGCTCTACGGGCTGAAAGGAGGGGCGTTTGAGCTCTACGCCATGGAACTGGGGCGGAGCTGATACGCCCAAGAGGTATCTGCTGCTGATGGCCGATGGAGCCCTCTCGGAGGCAGAGCTTGGAGCGAAATCCCTGTGGGGCGAGTTCGGCGACCTGAAGGTCATATTGGTAGACGGGAACCCGCGGGCGGTAATAGTCAAGACTACGTTCGAGGTCGCGCGGCGCATGAGGGAGGCGGGTGGGGTAAGCGTGCCCGGGGGGAGGAGGCTCGTCCCGGTCCTCACATCAGGCGCCGTAGGTAACCTCAAAAGGCGAGCCCGTGAGGCGGTCACCGATGGCCAAGTTCATGAGCGATGAATATGTCTCTCAAGTGCAGTCTTCGCTTGCTGCCGACCCAAGGTGGGCGGAGACGACGAAGGGATTCAAGACGAGTGTGGCCTTCAACGTTACAGACACAGGCCAGAACTTCCTGATGACCGTCGAGAACGGCGTGACTTCGTTCCAGAAAGCTGAACAGGGCGCTTCCGCCGAGTTCTCTTTTGACGGCACGTACGATGCCTGGTGCAAGGTGGCGAAAGGAGAGACAGACATCCAGTCGGCCGTCCTGAAGGGCCAGCTGAGGTTCAAAGGATCGCTCCCAAAGATAATCATGTACAGGGACAGGCTCGCCAGGGTGGCGGACGTCATGAAGGACGTCCCGAAAGAGTTCTAGGCTTTGACGAAGACGTAGTATGGGCTCCCGTCCGCGCTGACCCTCGCCTCCACCCTCAGTTTCATCCCGGGAGAGGCATCTTCTGCCCTGACCCCCTCCAACCAGGCGAGCACTCTGATCCCCCCTCCGAGCTCCGCTATGGCTATCGTGTATGAGCCCTCCGCCGAGAAGCTCGCAGGGGTAACCATGGCCTGGGTGAAGGTCACCAGGGTGGCGTCCCGACCGAGGTCGACCCAGTCGAACCCGCTCCCCATGCACTCGGGACAGTCTGACTGCGGCGGGAAGGTCACCTTCCCACAGCTCGTGCACTTCGTCGTGACGAACTTCCCTCCCCTGAGCGAATCCCAGAACTCGCGTGTCCTGGAGATGGGGATGTTGAACCTCAAGGTGAGGGGCCTCCTCGAGTGTAGCGCCGGGGCCTCTGACATCTCTCAGTCCCTCGAATAGACTGTCACGTAGGCGTAGTGTCCGGTCCCGCCTATGTTATGGGTAAGCCCCAGCCCTCTCCGGATGGGGGCCTGGCGCCTCCCCGCCTCCCCCCTTAGCTGCTTTGTTATCTCGACCGCCATGGATACGCCCGTCGCTCCGATTGGGTGCCCCTTTGCCTTCAGGCCCCCGTCCAAGTTGACCGGAATCTTGCCGCCGAGCTCGGTCTGACCTTCTCTGATCATCTTCGCCCCCTCCCCCTTCTTGCAGAAACCCAGGTCTTCGTAAGCCATCAGCTCAGCTATTGTGAAACAGTCGTGGGCGGTGGCGACGTCCATTTCCTCTGGCGAGACCTTCGCCATCGCGTATGCCATCGTCGATGCGTTGACGGCCGCGCGGAGCCCTACGTATCCATCCCTCCTGCTTAAGTTCGCGGTGTCGGACGAGTAGCCCACGCCCTTTATCCAGACCGGGGTGTCCGTCAGCTTCCTGGCCACCTCCTCGGAGGCGAGGACCACAGCAGCCGACCCGTCAGACAGAGGACAGGCGTCGTAGAGCTTCAGTGGCCAGGCCACCATCTGGGAGCCCAGCGCCTTTTCGAGCGTGATTTCCTTCTGGAACTGCGCCAGGGGGTTCATGGCACCGTAGCGGTGCGCCTTCACGGATACCCTCGACAGGTCCTCCTGAGTGGTCCCGAACTTGTTCATGTGAGCTACGGCGTAGAGCGCGTAATAGGCAGGGAATGTCATCCCATAGTTCTCGAACTCCCAGGTGTAGGAGCCGGCCCTCCCGATGAGCTCGATGGACGTCGGCGTATCGACTTCCGTCATCTTCTCCACCCCGACGGCCATGGCGACGTCCGTCTCGCCGCTGACTATGCTGTTATAGGCTGCCTTCACGGCCGCGCTCCCGCTGGCGCAGGCAGCCTCAACCCTCATTGTCCCCGCCCCCGTCAGGCCCGCGTACTCGCCAACCACGACCGCTGGGAGAGATTCCTCATACCAACCCCCGGCGCTCCCTACCACGACGTTGCCGATGTCCTTCCGGTCGACCCCCGCGTCTTCGACGGCCTGCTTGATGGACTCGAATGCGAGCTCGCCTATGTTGACGTCGGTCCGCCTCCCGAAGCGGCTGTGGCCGACGCCCACAACCGCGACCCTGGTCATCGCCGGTGCGCCCTGGCGTCGGCCGGGAGGACTTTCTCCCCTTTGCCGGCCCTCAACCCAGCACGCCCATCTCTTTTGCCACTTCTTTCATTATGGTGAGTCTCTGGATGTCGTTCGTCCCCTCATAGGTCTTGATTATCTGAGAGTCCCTGAGCATCCTCTCCACCTGGCTGTCGGTCGAGACCCCGTACGCCCCCATGATAAGCATCGCCATGTGGGCGTTCCTCTCGGCGGCCTCCGTGGCCGTGATCTTTGCTATGGACGACGCCTTGATGAAGTCCTTCCCCTTCTTCGTCAGCGTGGCCGCCCAATAGGTGAGGAGCCGGGCGGTGTGAACTGCAGCCGTCATCTCGGCTATCTTGAACTGGACCTGCTGGTAGCTCAGGAGGTAGTTGTCGAAGGTCTGCCTTTGGGTCGAGTAGTTCAGCGCCGCCTCGAGGGCCGCCTGGGCCAGGCCCGTCCCCTGGGCCGCGACCCCGACCCGCCCGTGGTCGTAGCAGGTCAAAGCAATCCTCACCCCCCTTCCGACTTCGCCGACCACATTAGCCTCGGGGACCTCCAGGTCTTCGAAAACAAGCTCGACCGGCTGGTCCCCCCTTAAACCGATGACGTCGGTGCGCTGGCCGACGTTGAGCCCCTTCATACCCTTCTCTGCGATGAACGCGGTGATGCCGTGGTGCCTCTTGCCGCTCTCCATGGGGCTAGTCCTGGCAAAGATCAGGAAAGTCTCTGCTTTGTCTCCGTTAGTGATGAACATCTTCTTCCCGTTGATCACGTATTTGTCCGCCTCCTTCCTGGCACTGGTCGAGATGGCGGCCACGTCAGAGCCTGTGCCTGGCTCCGTCATCGCGTGGGCGGCTATCTTCTCGCCCTTCGCAATGGGGACGAGGTACCTCTTCTTTTGCTCCTCGGTCCCGAACAGGAAGATTGGGGTAGAGACAAGGTAGGTGGCGCCGACGACAGCTGAGAAGGCCGCGGAGAACCTGGCGATCTCCTCGGTGGCCAAGACCAGTGAGAGGTCGTCCCCGCCCCCGCCCCCGTACTCCTCGGGGAAGGGGATACCGAAGAGACCGAGCGCGGCGGCCTTCTTGACGAGCCCCATGTCCATCTGGTTCTCTCTGTCAATCCGCTGGGTGGCAGGCGCGAGTTCCTTCTCGGCGAACCCCCTGACGGCCTGGCGGAAGGCCTCCTGTTCCTCTGAAATCGTAATCGCGTAATCGGACGGGCTGGGCGATAGGGTGCTCATTAGATAGGAGTACGGCCCCGGTCATATATACGCGATTACTTTTAGTAACCTTGCTTTCCAGTGGAAAGAGCCTTAAGCCAGTAGTCGCAAACAAAGTACCTGAGCATGGCCATCGAAAAAGTGACGGTGATCGGGGCTGGAGACATGGGCCACGGAATCGCAGAGCTCTTCGCGGTCAATGGCTACAGCGTGACGCTGATGGACAAGTTCCCGCAAGCATTGGAGAGGGCACAGGAAAGAATCGCCGCGAGCCTGGAGAAGCTGGTCGAGAAAGGGAGGATAACAGAAGGGCAGGCCGCGGAGGCGAAATCCAGGATAGCATACTCCAGCGACTTGGGGAAGGCAGTCTCGGCGGCCGATCTTGTAGTGGAGGCGGTCCCCGAGTCTATAGAGCTGAAGAAGGGGGTCCTCGGTGAGGCCTCGGCGTCCGCCCCTCCGGGAGCCATCTTCGCATCGAACACGTCGAACATAATGATCTCTGACCTGGCTGAGGCGACCGACAGGCCGGAGAAGACCGTAGGAATGCACTTCTTCAACCCGCCCATGTTGATGAAGCTGGTCGAGGTGATCCCTGGGGCGAAGACCGACCCGGCCGCCGTCCAGGAGGTCATAGACGCCTGCTCGAAGCTGGGCAGAACCCCGGTCAGGGTCCTGAAGGACTCTCCCGGGTTCATAGTCAACAGGATAAACGCAGCCGACACGCTCTTCTTCTGCCTCCTCCTCGACAAGGGGGTCGCCAGCCCCGCTGAGGTTGACACGTTCGCGAGGGGGCAGGGTCTCCCCATGGGGCCCTACGAGCTGCTCGACTTCGTAGGAGTGGACGTAGGGGCAGACTCGCTCGCTTACTTCGCCTCCGCCCTCTCACCAGAATATGGCAAGGGAGAGACCTTCTCGAAGATGGCGAAGGAGGGGCGTCTTGGGAAGAAGACCGGTAGGGGGTTCTACGACTGGTCGAGTGGGAAGGCAGAGATTCCGAAGGTCGCGGGGACCGACAAGGTTTCGATCATGGACATCTTCGCCCTCGAGATCAACGAGTCAGTGAAGCTCCTAGAGGAGGGGGTGGCGAGACCCGAAGACATAGAGAAGGGGGTCGTCCTGGGAATGAACAGGCCCTTCGGGCCGATTTCAGTCGCGAAGGACCTTAGCAACGCAGAGGTCAAGGCGAAACTCATAGAGCTGTCGACGAAGTACGGATGCTCAATATTCGCCCCCGCGCGCTCGATAGCCGAGGGGAAGCTCCGCGACGCCATCGAGGGGAGGCTGACCGCCGCACCTGGGCAAAGGACCTCGGCGGCGCCGGCAAGTGGCGGGACCTCGGCTGGAACTGAGAAGGCTATTCGCCTGGAGAGGCTAGAGGGTGGAGTCGCCAGGGTCGTCATCGCAAGGCCCAGGCTGAACCTGATCAACGGCGAGGTCTTAGAAGGGCTGGACGGTATAGTGACGGAACTGTGGAACGACCCTGGGGTGAGGGCTGTGGTGGTGACCGGCGAGGGACCTGTCTTCTCGGCGGGGTTCGAGATGACGAAGTTCGTCTCGAACGCAGCGGGAATGATGGAGTTCGCGAGGAAGGGAGAGCGGACCATGAGGCGCCTGAGCGAGGTTCCCAAGCTTACGATAGCGGTCCTGAAGGGGTACGTCCTCGGTGGAGGGCTAGAGCTTGCCCTGTCTTGCGACATCAGGCTGGCCACGGAAGACGTCGAGCTGCGCTTCCCCGAACTGACCCGCGGCCTGGTGCCGGCGTGGTCCGGGACGCAGAGGCTCTCGCGGTTGGTTGGACTGTCGCGCGCTTCGTCGATGATACTCGCATGCGAGAGCGTCAACGGGAGGCGAGCGTATGAGATGGGCCTAGTGAACCAGGTCGTCCAGAGCGGAGACATCGATGGGAAGGCGGTGGAGTACGCGAGAGGGCTCGCGTCATCCGAGGCTCCAATCGCGGTCATGCTGGCAAAGAAGCTGCTCAACAAGGGGGCTGAGGTGCCTTCGGACGTGGGGCTGGAGATGGAGGAGATGGCGGCGGGGGTTCTCTTCGGGACAGAGGACTTGAAGGAGGGGATATCGGCGTTCCTTGGAAAGAGGAAGCCGGAGTTCAAGGGGAAGTGAGGAGCGAATGGCCGAGCTCAAAGACGCGTATGTGGCGGACTACCTGAGAATCCCATTCTCCAGGTCGAGACCGTCTCAACCTGAGAGAGATGTCTACAACTCCATCAGGATGGACCAGGCACTGAGCCTCCTCATACGAAGGGTGATGGAGAGGACCTCATTCAGACCTGAAGAGGTCGGGGACGTTGTGACTGGGTGCGCATTCCAGACCGGCGAGAACTGGCTCTATGGGGGAAGGCACCCTGTCCTACTGGCGGGACTCCCGGTCACGGTACCGGCCATGGCGATGGACAGGGCCTGCGCATCGTCCATGAACGCTGTGGCAGAAGGAGCGATGGAGATCATGACAGGGAACTCAGACACCGTCCTCGCTGGCGGGATGGAGCACCTCACCCATGTCCCGATGTCCAACAACCCCGCCCTAGCGCCGAACACCCGGCTACTCACGAGACCGGAATACATGAAGTACCAGATGAGCACGGGGTACTCAATGGGGCTCACGGCGGAAAAGCTAGCGGAGGAGGAAGGATTCACCAGGGAGGAGATGGACAGGTTCTCGGTAGGGTCGCACGCGAAGGCGACGACCGCATTGGACGAAGGCTGGTTCAGAGGCGAGCTGCTAGACATGAAGGTGGAGGTGGGAGGGGAGGAGCGGGTGATCGACGTGGACCAGAGCATAAGGAGGGACACGACGCTGGAGCAGCTGGCTGCCCTCCAGCCTTCGTTCAAGCCTGGCGGACTGGTCACCGCCGGGAACTCGTCCCCCCTCAACGCGGGCGCGTCCATGGTCGCGCTCGCCTCTGAGGCGAAGCTGAAGGAGCATGGGCTCAAGCCGCTGGCCAGGATAGTGTCAATGGGGTGGGCTGGAGTCGACCCCAGCGTCATGGGTAAGGGGCCAGTGCCTGCTTCACAGAAGGCGCTGGCGAAGGCGAAGGTCAAGGCGGAGGAGGTAGACCTATGGGAGATCAACGAAGCTTTTGCCGCTGTCGTGCTGTACGCAATCCGGGAGCTGAAGCTTGACCCGGGCAGGATCAATGTCCACGGTGGGGCCATAGCCATAGGACATCCCCTCGGAGCTTCAGGTGCCAGGCTCGTTGGGACGCTGGCGAGAGAGCTCGTCCAGAGCGGAAAGGAGTATGGGATGGCGACTCTATGCGTGGGGGGCGGGCAGGGATTCGCCGTCCTGCTGCAGAGGGCTTGAGCCCTACTGGACTGCTCCCTTCGACTTCAGTCGCCGCGTGACCGCCTGAGAGTAGCCAAGGGACTTCATGATGGAGTAAGTGTCTTCCCCCAGGTCGGGGGCCGCTGTGAAGGGTTTGCTCCTCATAGCGGGGACGGTCCTGACCGGACCGTTTAGGACGTCTTCTCCGCCGATCCCCGCGAGCATCCCGAGGGACTTGGCCCAGTCGCTGGCGAGAGCCTCTTCGACGGTCAGGACAGGCGTCACACACGTGTCCCTATGCATGAGGAGCCTCGCCCATTCGTCTCTCGTTTTCGTGGCGAAGACCCGCCGCAGCTCAGAGACGACGTAGTCCCTCTCCTCGGCTGCGCCGAACCTCATCGGTTCGAGCTCCGGGAGTCCAAGCGACTCCACCAAATTCCGCCAGAAGGCCGGTTCTATGGCGGCTACGGCCATGTACTTGCCGTCAGAGGTCTGATAGACATTGTAGTAGGGCGTCGAGCCGAAGATGAGGCTGTTCCCCTCGCCGGGCGTTCGGCCCGTCGCCAGGTAGACAGACGCTGGCAACACCATCCAAGAAATAAGCGAGGCCACGATAGGCACGTCCACGAAGGCGGGCCTCCTCCTTCCGGCGAGGGCCCCGAGAATCCCCAGTGCCGCGTACATCCCTGAGGCCAAGTCCCCGAGCTGGAGAAGAGGGACCTCAGCTCTGGTGGAGTACGCGAGCGTCCCTGCCATCGCCTGGAAGTTTATGTCGTGCCCTGGCATAGAGCTCAGCCTGCTTTCCTGACCGTACGCCGATATCGAGCAGTAGATGATTTTGGGGTTCACCCTCTTCACATGGGAGAACGAAAACCCTAGCCGAGCCATGGCGCCGGGCCGGAAGCCCTCCACAAAGACGTCTGCCGTGCGGAGGAGCCGACGCATCACTGCCTTCCCCTCAGCGGACTTCAGGTCGATCCCGATGCTTTTTTTGTTCCTGTTGACAGTCGCGTGCAAGGGGCTCCTCCCGTCTTTCATGGGCGGGGTGGCGCGCATGTAGTCGCCCAGGCCAGGCTGCTCGACCTTGATCACATCGGCCCCCATGTCGGAGAGGACCATGGTGCAGAACCCTCCGGGGAGGAGCCGCGTGGCGTCTACCACCTTTAAGCCGTCCAGGAAACCCAACGTTATCCCGACCCGCGCCGCTCAAATAAAGGCTAAATTCCGGCCCCGAATCGATTGCCTGACGATGAGGTGAACGCCGTCCCAGTCATAGTCCGGAGTAAGCTCCCGGGCAGATGATGAACTCGCGACGATACTGAGTCAAAACCATTCGAGTGAGCGTGGCAAAGTCCTTCGGACGGTTCCCTGAGGCACCGCGTCGGCCGACCTGGGCGAGACATCAGTTCAATTGTGTGGCGAAAAGAGACGGGAGGTCTACTGAGCTCAGAGTGTTGGGGCAGGAGTTTGCTGGGAGCGCAAGATAAAAAGAGCAAGGTCGAAGGCGACCGAGGACGAGGAGGGGAGCCATTCCACTCTTTCCGGGTTTGGGAGCAGTGGCATGCAGCCAGAGGGCTCTGGCTCCCTGGAATCAGCGACGGCTGACACCGCCGCCGCTACATGCGAGGAGCCGCGTGGATGCGCGGTATGGGTGCTCCTTCGGCATTACACGTCATGGCACTTTCTTGTCGCCGTGAAAGGAAGGGTTCCAGTCGACGTAAATAGCGCCAAGGAAAACGGCGGCGCAGATGGGCAGAAGTGTCAAAGTCCACGACGACACTCACCTAGCGCTGAAGCGGCTGAAGGCCAAGAAGAGGAGCGCGAGTATCGACCAGGTGATAAGAGAGCTGATTAGAGAGTCGACCGGCTCTCCCGTGGGTGCGCCCTCCCAGGGGGCGGAAGACCTAGCGAAGTACTCAGAGTGAGAATGTGGCAACACAGAAATACGAATCGACCGGGCCTGAGGCGCAACAATGGCAAAGTTCGACGGCATAGTGGGCAAGGCTCTGCTCACCGTGGAGGAGAAAGAGAATGAGCTGACCCTCGTCTTTGCGGACAACCGGTATCTCTTCGTAAAGCTCGAGGGCGGGAAGATCCGCTCCGATAGCATACCTGAGTAGCTTATTCCTGCTCGAGTATCTGCACTGTCTTAGAGCCGCCGAGGAGTTGCTTGAACCTCTCGGCGTCTGCCTTTGTCCCCACGATAGACTGGTAGTGCATAGGGACCACGACTTCCGCCTTCATTCCCCTAGCCGCCTCAGCCGCCTCCTCCGCGGTCATGACATAGGTGCCAGAGACCGGAAGGAAGGCGACGTCTACGTCGACTGACTTCAACTCGGGTGTGGCGTCGCTGTCGCCCGCCTGGTAGAACCTTACCCCATCGAGGGTGACGATGTACCCTACCCGGCCGTCATCCTTTGGGTGGAACACCTTGCCCGGCTCTCTGAACTTGTTGAGGTTGTACGCCGGAATGGCTTCTATCTTGACCCCCTTCACTTCGACCTTCGCTCCAGGCTTCACGAAGACCTTCTCTTGCCCGTGGGCCTTCAGAGATTCCTCGCATATCTTTGGGGCTACGATGGTCGTTGCGGGGGAGGCGAACCTTTTGATGTCGTCTTCGCTCAGATGGTCAAAGTGCTCGTGCGAGATAAGGAGGACGTCAGCCTTGTACGGTCCCTTTGCCTTGAATGGGTCGAGGATTACCGTCTTCGAACCTGTAAGGACGAAGCCGTCGTGACCGAGCCAGTGAACTCCGACACCTTTGTATGTCCACAACGCGAACCGCCGTCTTTAGAGGTCCAGGCCCTCTTCTTTAATCCCAGACTTGTCGATAGTCAGGATGTCAATCCCGTTGCCGCTCATCGCGTCCCTGGCAACTGCCGCCTTGATGGCCGATATCGCCAGGTCTCTGGCCTGCTTCTGCGTCATGTTGGGGTCGTAACCCGCTTCGACGACTCCGATTGCAGTTTCCTCACCGGTCCCCACCGTCGCGTACTGGTCAGAAATCACGCTCCCTAGGGGGTCGAGGACGTAAATCAGGGGCTTGTCGCCGAGCCCCCCCAGAATCACCTGCGTCAGCAGGGGAGCGTACCTGTTCTGGAACATCAGAGTCGACATGAGCTTAGCGACCGAATTGGGCTTGATGGACCTCTTCGACTCGAGCTCCTTCAGCTTGGAGTAGACGGACACCTCCTTCACGAGGTTCTGCATGTCGGCAACCATCCCTGCGCACACCGCGCCAACGCTATCCGTCACCTTGAATACCTTCTTCCCGGACTTGCTTCTTACGAAGTTCCCGAGAGTTATCCGCCGCTCCGCGCCCAAGACGACTCCGTCCTTGTAGGCGATGCCGACCGCCGTCGCCCCTGGCATGAACTGCTCGTAAGACATAGAGATTCTGGCGGGGCGCTTGCGCCCGTCCTTTTAGACATTGTGCCCTCAGGCATAACATTAGGGGTCTCCTGGGGTTACAGTAGCGAGTACCCCGCTCCCTGAAGGCTCCGCCTTCCAACCGCACCCAGTGAACAGCTCGGCGAGCTTGAGGCCCGATTCGAGGTGTGAGGTCATGGTAGGAATCTTCACCCTTGACTCCCCCCTCGCCATGGAGAGCAACGGGAGCAGCATGTCAGCCAGGTTCGCATCGATGCACCCGCCTGTGCGTTCGGTTGCGAGGAACGCGTCCGCCGCCCCCCTCCCTACAGCCTCAGCTGGCTTCCCCCTCGCTCCAATGGCGTCTGAGCCAAGGATTGCGTCGGCGCCAACGTGGAAGACAAGGACCGACGTGCCAGGAGAGTCAGACTCACCCGCGCTCACCTCGGACTCCACCCGAAGGCCCGCGGTCCGAAGTACCGCTCCCGCCGATTCGGCCTGACGCTGCGCAACTGACTTTGAGAGGCCCCCGCAGCGGCTTACCACCTTGACGGACTTCACCTGCTGCCTAGCAGCGAGGTTGAGGGGCGTAACCCCGTCGCAGGGAGCGATGGAGGCTGTGACGACCCCCCCGCCCCGCGGATAGTAGCCGCGCCTCGATGCCTCGACCTCGAGCGCTATCCCGATGGCCCTGTATCCCACAGCAGCCACCCGGCTCAAGTAGTCGAGTGTGGGGCTCCAAGGGACGTCGGTCCCGCCGATAAGCCGCAGCCTCAGCCGCGACCCGCTCAAGGCGACCGCAGGGATTACTGCTTGAAGGACCAATGTTATACTGGCGGCGGTGCCCATGTCTGCAGACGTGACATCGACGCGGGGAGCCCCGGGGACGAAAGTCACCTCTTGAGAGCCTTCGGCCGCCCCCCTCAGTTCTCCTCCGAAGACCTCCGCGAGCACCCTGAGCGTTGAGAGGTGTTGCCTCTTCAGCCCCGGAACCTCCCTCCCGGCCCTAATCTTGACCACGCGGACCGGAGTCCGCTTGATCGCTGAAAACGCCACCGCAGTGCGGAGGATCTGCCCTCCTCCCTCTCCCTGCGAGCCGTCCACCTCGAGATATTCCACGGCGCCGTCTCAATCCAAGACGGGTTTAGCTGTGGCGCTGGTCTTCTTATATACAGCCCGTCGGGGCGCTCAAACCGAACGCTGATGCGGGTCGGTCTGCTCGTCGGCCGGTTCCAGCCGTTCCATCTCGGCCACCTAGAAGCTGTGAAGTATGCACTCCGCGAGGTCGATTACCTATACGTGGTGGTGGGTTCCGCGCAGCGTAGCCATGAAAGGAACAATCCGTTCACCGCGGGGGAGAGGATTGCTATGATCAAGGCAGCCTTGGACGGGAACGGGATCGACCCAGCGAGATGGATGGCGATACCCATAGCTGACGCCGACTCTCACTCGCTATGGGTGTCCGCGGTCGGATCCATGGTCCCCAAGTTCGACGTGGTATTCACCAACGACGCGCTCACCTTTCTGCTCTTCAAAGAAGAAGGCATCCAGGTGAGGGCCGTCCCCTACATCGACAGGGTGAAGTATTCGGCCACGAACGTTAGGGATAGGATTCTTGAACGGAAGGACTGGAAGGTCCTGGTGCCGGTCCAGGTCGCGAAGTTGGTGAAGAAATTCGATGGTGTGGAGCGGGTGAGAGCCCTTATCCGTAAGGACCTTACGGGTGGTAGGGATGGATAAGCAGAAGCTGATAATGCTCCCCGGACCCACCAACGTTTCAGAGAGGGTCATGCGTGCGATGCTGAACCCTATAATCAACCACAGAGGGGATGCATTCAGGGAGCTGTATAAGAGCGTCCTAGGGAACACGCGAAAACTCTTCCAGACACAGGGCGAGGTGGTGGTCCTGTCGTCGTCCGGCACGGGAGGCGTCGAAGCAGCTGTCTGGAATCTGATTAGGCCAGGGGACGTCGCCGTCGTCCCTGTCTTCGGCGAGTTCAGCATGAGGCTCGCGGAGACGGTTGAGCTGGCCGGCGGGAAGCCGGTCCGGGTCACCTCTGACTTCGGCAAGGTTCCGACTCTGGACCAGTTGAAGTCCGCGATGGACCAGCAGGGGAGGTTCAAGGCTTTGTTCCTGGTTCACAACGAGACGAGCACTGGCGTTGCTGCCCCCTACGCCGAAGAAGCAACCAAACTCGCCAGGGACCATGGCGCCTTCGCAGTGATCGACGCTATTTCCAGCCTGGGAGGATATGCCATCCCCGTGGACCGCTGGGGGGTCGACATGTGCATCACAGGGAGCCAGAAGTGCATAGCCGCCCCGCCAGGTCTGGCCTTGCTCTCGGTGAGCGATCGGGTCGTGGAGTACCTGAAAGGCTCCCCTCCCAAGACGAGATACTTCGAACTGCCCAGGTATCTGGAGTATGGCACCAGAGGAGAGACGCCGTTCACCCCGGCGCTCCCGCTCTTCTATGCCCTAGACGAGGCGCTGAAAGAACTCCTAGAAGAGGGCCTGGAGAAGAGGGTCGAGAGGCACGAGAGGATGTCAGCTAGGATCTATGACGGCTTGGCGAGGTTGGGCCTCCAGCCGGTAGCTGAGAAGTCGGTGAGGTCCAGGACCGTCGTCGCTTCATATTATCCGCAGGGGGTAGACGACTCCAGGTTCAGGAAGGCGCTGTCTCATGACAAGGGGGTTGTAATCGCCGGAGGGTTCGGCCCGTTCGCTGGCAGGGTCTTCAGGGTCGGATGCATGGGCCAGGTCAACGAGGTCTATGTGGACGCAACACTACGGGCGATAGGGGAGACCCTCCCCGCATTCGGGAACTGAAACGCTTTAAACCCAACCCTTGGGCCGGTGGAACTCCATGGCGTTTGAGAAGGGGACCCTGATATTCGCCAACTATACCGCGCGGGTGAAGGACACAGGGGAAGGCATCGAGTCAACGGTCGAGTCCGAGGCTAAGCGGCTCAATATATACGAGGAGTCGAGGAAGTACGAGCCCAGGCTCGTGGCAGTAGGCGAAGGATGGCTCATTTCAGGCCTGGACGCAGAGGTGGCGAAGCTTTCGGAAGGCGATAAGAAGGAGATTGAGCTTACTCCAGAGAAGGCGTTTGGGAATAGGGACCCGACTCAGCTTCGGATGATCCCACTCCGGAAGTTCGGAGAGAGGGAGCACGAACTGAAAGTGGGCGACAGCGTAGAAGTGGACAACAGGATCGGCATAGTGAGGTTCATCGGGTCAGGGAGGGCACAGGTAGACTTCAACCACAGGTTGGCGGGGAAGTCGATAATCTACGACTTCGAGGTCCTCAGGAAGGTCGAAACCGACGACGACAAGATCAGGGCGCTGGTTGACAGGAGGCTGGCCGGAGAGGGGAGCAAGGCGACCTTCGTGAACGAAGGTGGAAACCTGACGGTGACGATTCCAGAGGAGCTTTTCCTCGTGGAAGGCCTCCAAATAATCAAGAGAGGGATTGCAAACGACGTCTTCAAGTTCATCCCCTCGGTCGCCTCCCTCGCGTTCGTGGAGAACTTCAAGAACGAGAAGGCCCAGCTGAAGCCTGAGGAGAAGAAGAATGAGGAGCCGAAGGTGGAAGAGGCAGCCTCCCCCGCCCCCGAACCAAAGCCACGCGTGAAGAAGGCAGGGCCCCCGGCGAAGACCGCTTAAACTACGCCGGTGGACTTCGCCAGGGCAGCAGCACTCTTGGAGTCCAACTTCCTCTTTGAAAGTATGGTGTATCTGTCAGGCCTGATGCTGCTCGCCCTCACCAGGGACTGGACGACCTGCGAGTCTCCGATGCCGATGGCCGACGCCTCCACCGGAGCCCCGACGTCCGCGAGAGCTGTCCTCACCTTTCGCCAGTCGAGCCGATGGAGCTTCGCCATCATTATGGTCCCAATCCCGCACTTTTCTCCATGGAGCCCGCGACCGGGCGCCAATACGTCAAGGTAATGGCTGAACAGATGCTCCGACCCGGAGCAGGGGCGGGAGCTGCCCGCAATCCCCGCGGCGACGCCGGTGCTGATGAGGGCCTCGACCAGGTCGCGGACGCTGTCCTTCCCAAACCCCCCGAGGTGTCTGGGCTCTGCCAGGACGACATCGGCGCTCATCAGAGCCAGGCTCGCGGAGTACCCTCCGTAGTACTCACCGGTCACCCTGTGGGCTAGCTGCCAGTCCTTGACCGCGGTCAGCTTCGACACCAAATCACCGCACCCAGACGCCAGCAGCCGCTTCGGAGCCGAGCTGATCACTGTTATGTCCGCCAGGATGCCAACCGGTGGCTTAGCCATGATCGAGTATGGTCTGTCGAGCCCCTTGAGAGAAGCGAAAGGACTCGAGATGCCGTCATGGGAGGCGCTAGTGGGGACCGAGTAGAACGGGAGTCCCAGCGTGAAGGCGGCTAGCTTCCCCACGTCCACGCTCTTGCCGCCTCCCACCCCCACAATCCTCCCTGCACCCTTGGCGGCGCGCTTCACCTTCTCGACGTTCTGGGTGTCGGCCGCACTAACTTCGACCCAGGTGGGTTCTCCGCCCAATGACCTGTCAACAGTAGCGCGCACCTTGGAAGTGACCTGCGAACCTGATGAAATAACGGTCTTCCTTGGGCCCTTGTCCTCGACGAACTCTCCCAGCTTCTCGATGACCCCCTCTCCTATGAGGACCTTGGTGGGCAGCTCCATCAGATGGTAGCCTGGGTCCATGTTGGTGACGCTCTGCGTGGTGATTTAAGCCCACTGCGCTCGGTCGAGGGTGTAACCCATGGCGGATTGTCTGGAAAGATTAAATAAGTAACGCGAAGGCGCGACTCTCGTCCATCCTGAGAGGTTTGTGGACAGAATGTCGAGAGAATTTAACCAGATTGGAGGAAAGACGTTGAGTTCGGCCATGTACCACGGCACCACCACCGTGGGTCTTGTCTGTTCCGACGGTGTCGTCTTGGCGACCGATACGCGCGTCACGGCAGGGGGCTTTATCGCCCACAGAAGAGGCAAGAAGCTCATTAAGATTGACGACAACATAGCCATGACCATCTCAGGGGGGGTGGCTGACGCACAGAACGTGACAGACACGGCGAAATACTACTCGACCATGTACAGGATGGAGAAGGGGAGGCCCATGCCCGTGAGGGCAGCGGCTCAAGTGGTTTCGAACATGCTCTTCTCTTCGCGGCTGTATCCTCTGATAGCGGACGTCCTGGTTGGAGGGGTCGACTCGACCGGCGGCTCCTTGTTCAACGTAGACATATTCGGGTCTCTCAACCAAGAGAAGATGATAGCCACAGGGAGCGGGTCCCCGGTCGCCTACGGGGTGCTCGAAGCTGAGTTCGAAGAAGGGACAGCGGTAGCGAAGGCTTACCCGCTTGCCGCAAAGGCAATCATAGCAGCGACAAGGAGGAACGTCGCTACGGGAGACCACTTCGACGTGGCCATCATCGACAAGGAAGGGTTCCGCGAACTGACTGAAGGGGAGAAAGACAAGCTCCTATCCCAGTTTACATCTAGCAGTTAGACTTGGAACAGAAAGCCAACGGCGTAAGCCTGATGAGCGCCATACTGAACAACATCCCAGCGGAAGCACAGATCACCAGGATAGAGTACGAGGGCCCGAGGATTGCCCTCTACACCAAGAACCCCGCCTACCTCCACAAGAACAGCTACGTCATATCGGAGGTCGTCAACTCCCTGAAGAAGAGGGTAGTCACGAGGACGGAGAAGTCAATAAGGAAGCAGGAGAGCGACGCAAGACAGGTCCTCGAGAGGAGCATTCCCCCCGAGGCTGGTGCGTCCAACTACTTCTTCGATGACGCCCTGGGCGAGATAACAGTAGAGGCGGAGAACCCCAAGCTGCTCTCCCAGGAGGCTGGCTTCGACCTCGGCAACGCTATGGAGCAGACCGGGTGGAAGATTCGGGTTCGCAAGGCGCCCCACATAAAGTCCACGGCGATCCAGAACGTCTACTACGCCCTGAAGGCAGGGACCGAGGTCAGAGAAAAGTTCTACAGGGAGCTGGGGGAGGCGATATTCAGGCCTAGAATCGCAGCCGAAGAGCATGTCACCATCAAGACCCTCGGCGCGTTCCAGCAAGTGGGGAGGTCCTGTGTGCTCGTCGAGACTGCAGAGAGCAAGGTGCTGCTTGACTGCGGTATTCATCCTGGGTCAAGGAACCCTTGGGACGCATACCCCCGCCTCGACTGGGCCGATATTTCTCCCAACGAGATAGACGCCATCGTAGTCAGCCACGCGCACCTGGACCATCAGGGTTTTGTTCCTGCCATGTACAAGTACGGCTACGACGGGCCCGTGTACTGCACCGAGCCGACCCTCCCGCTTATGTCAATGCTGCAGAACGACTTCGTGAAGATAGCCCAGATAGAAGGTGGGAGGCTGATATACGACCAGAAGGATATCAGAGATGAGATCCAGCACACAATCACCCTCCCCTACGGTATGGTGACCGATATATCACCGGACATCAAGCTGGTGTTCAACAACGCCGGGCACATCCTGGGGTCGGCTACCGTTCACCTTCACGTAGGGGAGGGCGCCCACAACATCGTGTACACGGGGGACTACAAGTACGGGAGGACTGCACTGTTCGACTCCGCCACTTGGAACTATCCGAGGGTCGAGACGCTCATCACAGAAAGCACCTACGGAGCGAAGGAGGACATCATGCCTGTCAGGGAGGAGGTCGAGATGAAGTTCGTCAACGCCATCAACGAAACCCTTACGCAAGGGGGGAAAGTGCTCATACCAATCCCCGCGGTCGGGAGGGCCCAAGAGATTCTCATCGTGTTGGACCAATACATGAAGAACAGGATCCTTGTGGAGGCACCTGTGTTCATGGAGGGGATGATTTCCGAGGCAACGGCCATCCACGTCTCATATGCCGATTACCTCTCGCGGGAGCTCAGGACCAAGATACTTGAAGAGGGCGTGAACCCATTCAAGTCAGAGTACTTCACCGAAGTGGAACACCCTACTGACAGGGAGGAGGCATACCGTGAGGGCCCCGCCGTCATCATGGCGACGTCTGGGATGCTCGAGGGAGGTCCAGTCCTAGACTATTTCGAGCACCTCGCCCCGGTGGAGAAGAACAAGATCCTGTTCGTTTCATACCAGGTCCAGGGATCCATGGGGAGGCGGGTGCTCGACGGCGGGAGCCAAGCCAGCCTGATGGGTCAGGACGGGAAGATCAAGATCGTGGACGTCAGGGCCAAGGTAGAAAAGGCCGACGGGTTCAGCGGCCATAGCGACTACAACCAGATTATCCGCTTCGTGGGAAAGGTGCGGCCTAAGCTCCAGCTGGTCCTTGTGAACCACGGCGAAAAGCGGAAGACAGAGAACCTTGCTTACGCCATTCAGAGGATATATCGGGTCCCGGCCATTCATCCTGCGGTGCAGGAAGCCATCAGGGTCTACTGATCTAGTCCGCGCCCCGGCAGGGGCGCTAGGCTGGATAGGTTTCCTCAGAGCTTGACGTCTAACCTCACCGCTCCTCCCAGGCTTGAAGCGCGCGGGCCACAGGTCATGCGACTATAGGTCGCCTAGGTGAAGTCGTCATTGACGTGCGTCAGACAAGTTACTGACTGGTACGTGCTGACGCGTCAATCTATAGCTTCCGGGGCGATCCTTGCTCCTTCCCGGCCAGGAGCCGGTCACTGGTGAACACAGGATAGAGAGGGATGGAGACGAAGGTGCTATTGGAGGCCCCGCCAGATACGCACACCCGGCGGTGTTATGACGACCCTCTCGTCCCCAAGCCTTGCGATATCCCCACCCACAGACGTGGCGAACTCGTAGAGTTGCTCGACCGATGACTTCAGCTCCTCGAGGCTCTTCTGGGCCAATGGAGTCACCTTGAGTATCACAATCGTCTTGTTGGAGACGTCATCCTGAATCTTAGGAAGATCCTCTACGCTCTTGAGCGCCAGCGCCTTCAGGAGAATCTCTTTGCTCTTACCTTCGAGCTTCCTCTCCTGCATCACTCCGGACATTGATGTGTTTCTCCGTGACCCATGGCCATTATTAAGGGTAGGGTGGGAACAACAATTTTATCGCAACCGTGAATTAGTTAGACACTGTTGTAGAGAATAGTTCTCAGATAGGAGATTTCGTTCTCAGCTTAAAAGGAGAGGGAGGGGCGAAAGTATTCCAGGATCAGATAGACTTGTGCGCGTTCCAGTAGCGGTCTCCCACATGGTGGAGGTTCTTCACGCACCCGCCTTTTGACATGGCTGCGGCTTCCGCGCCAGAGACGGTCGTGGGTCCGACCACGATTGCTCGACCCTTCTTCTCTTCCTTGACGACAACCATCTTTCCTGCCACCCCCCAATCGTCCATCGTCCTTATACCGGGACGCATCACGTCGGCCCCATTGACGAGGAATCTGGTGGCCCCCTCATCCACCACGACGGTCGGAAAGAGGGCAAGAGAAGGCTGCGACCCTAGGTAGGGGAAGTACGTCCCCCCCGACTGGACGAACTCGTACTCGTTGAGCTTCACGAAGACGACCCCGTCCTCTGGTTCGGCGCACTCTGCCTGAGCAGACCTCGACAGATCGAGAGCGAGGCTCAAAGCAGCCTCCACCTTAGCGATCATCTCTGCCGAGTCCCGACGGGACAGGACCCACTTCTTCAACTGCGGATGCGTTCATGACTACTTAAATAAATGAATCCAGACGGCAGGCTCAAGGGGATATTTTGTCCGTCGACATGGCAGTCAAAGTCCTCGACGAGAGCGTCGGGAAAATAGTCCTGATTAAACTGAGGGGAGGGAAGGTAATCCGAGGCAACCTCCAGGGATTCGACCAGCACATGAATCTGGCGCTTGAGAAGGCAGAAGAGGTGGCTGAGGACGGTCAGTCGACCTCTCTAGGGACGCTTATCGTGAGGGGGGACAACATAATCATGATATCCCCGCCGCCTAGCTGACGCGAAACCCTCCGGTAGGTCTCGTCCAGACAGACTTCACGAGCGAATCTGCTTTTATACCGAAGTCATCGAAGCAGGGGAAGGAAGGGCACGCATGGTCGATGTTCTGACGGTCGTCGTCGCTGGTGCTGTCGGGCTTGGCCTTGGCGCGCTGGCTTCCTACGTCGTGTTTTACACGCGGCCCAAGCAGGAGAAAGAGGTAGTGAGGCGCGCCGACATGGGGGGGAGGTCTGTGGAGTTGACCATGACCTCCACCGACTTGGAGCGCTCCCGGAGAGAGATGAGGACCGTAATGGTCGAGAGGGACCTCCTTTCGTCTGCGATGATGAAACTGTACGAAGCGGAGAACGAGGGGAGGATTACCCGTGAAGAGAGGGAGATGATTTCCAAGCGCTACAGCGACCAGATTAAAGAACTCCAGGCGAAGCTAAAGGACGTCGAGCTCGTCGTGGAGGTGGGAGAGCTCGAAGGGCTCCGGAGCGAACTGGTGACCCTCTTCGAGAGCAAGATACGCAACATAGAGTCAAGGCTGGAAGTGGCTAAGCAGAGGCTGGGACCTGCGGCCCCACAACCGATGAAGAAAGAGGTCGCACCTAAGATCGAGAAGGCCACCGACCTCGAGCGCGTCGTCGAGAGGAGAGCTAAGCCGGAGATGAGCGAGTCTGAGAAGAGGGTCAAGGAAATCAGGGATGAGGTTATGGATGCCCTCACAAAGTTAGAACAGATAGACATCGAGAAGAAGCAGGAAAGCTGATGGACAGGACAAGGGACGCCCTGAAAGGCGTAGCTAGGGAGCTCGCCAAGAGCGTCGTACCTGGCGCGACCCTCGGCCTCGGGAGCGGCTCTACGGTTGCTGCGCTCCTCGAAGAACTGTCGGCCCTCGTCATGGCGAGGTCGAAGGCGATCATGGGGGTCCCGACTTCGACTCAGATTGAGATGGTGGCGACGAGGTGCGGCATCGAACTTGTCCCCTTCAAAGGTTCGGTAGATCTGGCGATTGATGGAGCAGACCAGGTAGACGGAGGGCTCAACCTGATCAAGGGAGGGGGCGGGGCGTTGTTAAGGGAGAAAATAATCATGGGGAGCGCGAAGTCCGTCGCCATAGTCGCAGGGGAGGGCAAGTTCGCGAAGAGGCTCTGCGAGAACGGCGTCAGGGTCCCCGTCGAGGTCTTCCCGATGGCCAGAGAAAGCGCCAAGCTGAAGCTTTCGATGCTGGGGGGGGTCCCCGAGGAGAGGTTGATGCCCAAGGGATATCCGTACTTTACGGAGAACGGGAACATGATCCTGGACACCCTCTTCGAGCCCATCGAAGAACCGAGAGAACTTGAGGTGAAGGTGAAGTCGACGCCTGGAGTATTCGAGGTGGGAATATTCACTGTAAAACCGATAACCGCCTACAAGCTGAAGGCAGACGGCGGCTTCGACACGATTACTGCAGGGGACTAGTCCGGGCCGGGTCCGGCCCTTCCTCGATAGAGCTTCCTGAATGAGCGAGGCGGGGGCTTGAGAGCGAGCGATCGTTTGTCTCAGCCTCCGCATCACTTATAACTACCTGACGACGGCGACCGCATGACTGACATGACCCGCGATGTAGGCTACAAGTCTGCGCCGATTGACCCGAACTTCCTCTCAAAGCCCGACCAGTTCCCTGTGACAGGTGAACACAATGGGCACAAGGTAAGGGGAGCAGGTGCGGTGAGGAATGACTCCGATGGCAAGCCCTATCCGACCACCAACGGAATCCATGGGACGCAGGTGGCAATCGACTGGGAGTCTTGCGTCGCCGACGGCGTCTGCATGGACGTCTGCCCCGTTTTCGTCTTCGAGTGGTTGCTCAACCCTGGCCAGGCAGGGACCGGCAAGGACAAAGTAGTGGAGCAGGGGACGCCCGAATGGAACCAGTACAGGAGTGACAAGTGCGACCCCGTGAGGGAAATGGACTGCATCTTCTGTATGGCGTGCGAGACCAGCTGCCCTACCCAGAGCATCAAGATTACGCAACCGTAGTCGGGGCAGGTCCCGGCGACGGTGGACCCAGTGGCGGGGTAGCTTCGGTTCGAGGTGTCCTGTCGAAGGAAAGAGGGGCCGTCTCGGCGGCACGCGCGACAGGGCAGGTCGCTCTCCAGATTGGTGGATGAAGTCGTTCATCTTCGGTGCTGCCGGGTGAACGGGGCGACGTGGTCCGCCATGGCGTCTTTTCCCGAGGCGCGCCGCTATGGCGTAGGCGTGCGTGCATATCGTGCTTCGGAGAAACCCAACAGGTTCCTCATCTAGTCCTACTCCACATGCACCATCGCCTCATATGCCTGGTTTCTTGGTCTGCAGTGTGGTACTGTTTCAACCTTGAAACGCCCTAAAGCGGTCCCGAGCCCCTCGGGCAAGGCGAAATAGGCAACCACCTATGGACGATGCGCCCGATGGGACAAGCGCATCAGCTTCGCCTCGAGCCCTGTCTCATGTACGGGGCATAGACGCTGACCGCTCCCGGTCAGCAAGCGTTTTATTGCAATGTAGGACAGCGGGCTGAATACAATGGAAGAAGACGCTGACCTGAAGCTGCTTGAGCAGCGGAAGATGGAGGAGTTGAGGAAGAGGCTGAAGGCAGCGGAGCCTTCTGTCAGGAAGGAGGAGACGGACAGAGAGACCGTCGAAGGGATGCTCTATGACAGGGGGACCGAGGTCCTTGATGCCGCATACTCGTTCTACCCCGCGGAGACGGACAGGCTGGTCCGGGAGCTGGCCGGGATGATACGCACTGGTCGGCTGCGGGACAGGATCGCAGGCGGGGAGCTACTTTCGATATTCAGACAGATGGGACTGAGATTCAGGATGAAGACGTCCATCAAGGTGATGGATCAGGGGAAGCTTGTCGACTTGAGCGAGAAGCTAAGGAGGAATGACGAGTGAAGAAGGGCATCGCGGTAAAGGAGAAGGTCTTCGCGGTTCCTGGAGGTCGCGAGCCTGTCCTCGTCTGCGGGCTCCCCGGGAGCGGATACGTTGGGAAGCTCGCGGCAGATCATTTGGTGACATCACTCAAGTTAAAGAGGGTGGCCGAGTACGCCAGCGCCGCCTTCCCTCCTCAAGTGAACGTAAGGGCGGACGGCACGGCTGACGCGCCCAAGGGGGAGCTGTACTTCGCGTCTATGCGAGGGGGGAAAAGCCTGATGGTATTTACGGCAGACGCTCAACCGACCACGTCTGAGGGCGAATATGAGCTGTCCGACGCGGTCGTGAAGTTCGCCAAGAAGTGCGGGGTGAAGAAGATCTACACGCTCGCGGCGTACATCACAGGCTCGTTCTCGAAGTCCCCGAAAGTGTACGGAGCCGGTACGTCCAGAAAGATGGCTGACGACCTATCTGCCAACGGTGTCACTCTGATGAAAGACGGAGGGATTAGCGGAATGAACGGGCTGCTGATTGGAATGGGGGCACTCAGAGGGCTGGAGGGGGCGTGCCTCCTCGGGGAGACATCCGGATATGTAGTCGACGCCTCGGCGTCCAAAGCGATCCTAGAACTGCTGGCGGGGATACTCGGTCTCCAGGTGGACACCTCCAAGCTGAAAGAGAGGGCGGACGAGACACAGAAGGTGATAAGCCAGCTCCAGACAATGGCTGAGCAGTCGCGAGAAGCTGCCCCTCAGTCCTCGCGGGAACAGAGGCCAGGTTACATTGGATAGGGGTCAGAATGGGAGGAAGTCAGGGAACCTGACCCCAAATGCTGCCACCATAATCAAGTCTAGGATGAGCAAGATGACCCAAGCCAAGACGACGATTCCAACCGCTCCAAGCCAAGATGTGCGGAAGGCGCTCCTGAAGACCGCCAGCCATCCCAGGAAGCCCAAGACCAAGGCTATCGCCCCCGCAGGGGGGCCCAGAACCGCGCCCAGCGCGAAGGCTACGACGAAGTAGACGATGTAGTATACGACCACCCCGCCCAGCGTGGCACCCATTGCGTTGCCGAAAGTGGCTCGTCCGCCCTTAACCAGCTTTCCTGCGAAGTACACCGGGAACGAGACCGCTACCCAGAGAACCACCAAGCCAACAATGAAGATCATAAGCCCGAGGACGCCGCTGGGAGGATGCAGCTGGAACAATCCCACCTCACCCTTTGATGTTGCCCAGAGGGCGGAGAGCGACGACCTTCTTTGAAATCCCGGCTCTGTCCATGGTCTCGACCACCTCAGAGATGTCCTTGTAGGCCATCCCGGCTTCCTCGGCGAGCCCATCCATAGTGGCGGCTTTCACATAGATCCCTCGGTCCATCATTTTCTGCTGCAGCTCGGCGCCCCGCACTTCGCGCTTCGCCGCCGTCCGGGACATCGTCCTCCCAGACCCGTGGGCGGTGGAACCGAAAGTCTCGTCCATTGCCTTCTGCGTCCCTAGGAGCAGGTACGACCCGGTCTCCATGGACCCGCCTATTATTACCGGCTGCCCGATCGCCCGGTAAGGAGTAGGGATGTCTGGGTGCCCCGGGCCGAAGCTGCGCGTAGCACCTTTCCTGTGCACCAGGACGTCAGCAGTCGTACCTTCGTAAGTGTGCTTCTCCACCTTCGCCACGTTATGGCACACGTCATAGATGAGGTGCATGTCCATTGTCTCGGCGTCTCTGTGGAAGACCTTGGAGAAGGCCTCCCTGACGCGCTGGACTATGATCTGCCTGTTGGTAAAGGCCATGTTGGCTGCGCAGACCATGGCTCCGTAGTAGTCTTTCCCCTCCTTCGATGCGAAGGGGGCGCAGGCTAGCTCCCTGTCCTTGACTTGGATGCCATATTTCTTCATCGCCCCGTCGAAGACGCGGAGGTAATCGCTCCCTATCTGGTGGCCGAACCCGCGGCTCCCGCAGTGGACCATCACGAGCACCTGGTCGTCCTGGACCACACCGAAGTGCCTGGCGAGGTCGGGGTCGAAGTGCCTAGCAGGATCGACCACTTGGACCTCAAGGTAGTGGTTCCCTGACCCGAGCGTCCCGAGCTGGTCTATCCCTCTGCTCCGGGCCTGGCGGCTCACCTTTGATGGGTCGGCCCCCTTGATGTACCCACCCTCTTCGACATGAGCGGGATCGTCCTCCCACGCCTGCCCGTTCTCGGCGCACCACTTCACTCCGTACTTCATGATCTCGTCGAACTGTGGCTCGCTGACTTTCAGGAACCCCTTCACGCCTACTCCGGCTGGAACAAGCTTGAAGATGAGATCCACAAGCTCCTTTATCTTCGGTTTGACCTCTGAGAGCGAGAGGTTCGTGCGTATCAGGCGCATCCCGCAATTGATGTCGAACCCAATCCCGCCAGGCGAGATCACGCCCTTTTCGACGTCGAATGCCGCGACACCCCCTATCGGGAACCCATACCCCCAGTGGGCGTCGGCCATTGCGTAGGCCTGCCGCACAATCCCTGGGAGGCACGCGACGTTGGTCACTTGCTCTATTACGCCCGCATCCATCGCGTCGAGGAGCTTCCGGGTCGCATAGATTCTGGCCGGGACCGTCATCCCCCGCTTGTAGGATTGCGGAACCTCCCATGAATAGTCGGAGAGCTTTCGAAACGAGCCTGTCTGTGCCACCCAGTGCCCCTACCTTTTCTTTTGGTCGCGAGTTGAGCCTTTAAGGGTTTGTAAGGCTCAGATGTCCAGGACCACGGTCGCCTTCCACCTTCCCTGTTCATGACGTACGCCGAACATGTGCATAGTCACGGCCTTCACGTCATTCCTAAGGGTGTGGCGTTCTCTGTCTATCGGCTCACCCCGAGCTGTCGCCCTGAGCGACCGGCCATCTGAAGAGACCTTGACGCTGTAGTCCCTGAAGAGGAGCGAGTCGACGTCCTTGGCTATGATGAGCTCGGTGAGGAAGTCGTACAGGAGCCGGTCGGCGTCGTCTGAAGTCAGGGTTATTTCCCGCCCCAGCGTCGGACGAAGGGTAGTCGGGTCGACCATGATGTCTGTGACAGCGACGGCACAGGCCTCGAAGAGCTCGTCGAGGGAGGCTCCTTCGGCCTCGAAGGCGATGTCGGCAAGGGCGACGTCAGGGAGATACCTGAAGGTCAATCGTGTGCCCAGCCGCCCCCTCCGGCCTCTTAACTTGTGCGCAGACTAGGCTGCGGCCCGGGCCCCCACCACGCCGAGCTCCTTCCCCGAGGTCTCGAAGGCACCTATGGCGAAATCGAGGTCTTCTTTGGTCAGGGCCGCGTTCATAATGGTCCTGATCCTCGCCTTCCCCTGGGCGACCATCGGATACACTATCGGGAGGGCGAAGACTCCGATTTCGAAGAGCCTGGCGCTGAGCTTCTTGGCTTTGCCACTTTCCCCCACCAAGACGGGGGTTATTGGGGTCTCGCTGTTGCCTATGTCGAACCCCAGGTCTTTCATGGCCTTCTTGAAATACCGGGTGTTGTCCCAGAGCCTCTGGACGTGCTGGGGCTCATTCTCCAGGACGTCAACCGCCGCCAGGCATGCGGCAGCCACCGCCGGAGGGTGAGACCCGCTGAGGAGCCAAGTGCGGGACTTGTTGTAGGCGAAATTTATCAGGTCCTTTGACCCTGAGACGTGACCTCCCACGACCCCGAACGCCTTGGAGAAGGTCCCCATCTCGACATGCACTTTCTCTCTCGAAAGACCGAAGTGGGACACTATCCCCCTCCCCCCCTTCCCCAGGACGCCTTCGCCGTGGGCGTCGTCCACGTACACCATAGCTCCGTGCTCGGCGCCGAGGGTCGCGATCTTGTCGAGAGGGGCAACGTCCCCGTCCATCGAGAAGACTCCGTCGGTGATTATGAGTATGCGTCTGTAGGGAGGGGTCGACTTCTCAACCGCGGCCAGCACGCGGGCGAGGTCCTCTGTGTCTGCGTGCTTGTACACCTTGCGCTCGGCTGCAGAGAGCCTGACGCCGTCGATGATGCTCCCGTGGTTCAGCTCGTCGCTTATGATCAGGTCCCCCTTCCCCGCCAGCTGTGGGATGAGCCCGGAGTTTGCGGCGAATCCGGTTTGGTACACCAGCGACGACTCGGCTCCCTTGAACCTTGCCAGGCGCCTCTCGAGCTCCACGTGAATGTCCATGTTCCCGGCGATTGGCCTGACAGAGCCCGAGCCCGCGCCATGCGTCCTAATTGCCTCGATTGCAGCTTCCTTCAGCTTCGGGTGGTTGCTGAGGCCCAGGTAGTTGTTGGAACAGAACATCAGTACCTTCTTCCCGTCGACCACGCACCATGGGGTGCTCGGGCCGCCGAGGACACGGAGCCTCCAGTCTAGCTCCTGGCGGACTAGGTCGTCATACTCCTGTCTGAGGAAGTTTGTAGGGTCCCTCATGCTGTCCGGCGTGGCCGTCAGTCTGGTTAAACGCCTTTCCCCTCAGCCCTTAGTCTCGACTGAAGGTTGGCGAGCATGTCTGTCACCATCCCCTGAAGGTCGTAATCGGGCTTCCAGCCCCAGTCGCGTCTTGCCTCAGTGTCGTCTATGGATTGAGGCCAAGAGTCGGCTATCTTCTGGCGCGAATCAGGCGAGTAAGTCACTCTGAACCCGCGAATCTGCTTCGAGATGGCTGCAGCTAGCTCCCCTGCGGAAAAGCTGAAGGCAGCCAGGTTGTAGCCGAGGTGACGAGGCACATTGGACTCCGGCGCCTCCATCAGCTGGATGGTGGCCTTCAGAGCGTCTGGCATGTACATCATTGGGAGTATCGTGTCCTCGCGAAGGAAACAGGTGTACGACCCTCTCCTGATGGCTTCATAGAATATCTCCACAGCGTAGTCTGTTGTCCCCCCGCCGGGCGGGGTCACGTTGCTGATCAGGCCCGGGTAGCGTAGGCACCTGACGTCTAGGCCGTATTTCACGTGGTAGTAGTTGCAGAGGAGCTCTCCGGCGACTTTGGTCACGCCGTACATCGTGGTGGGGTTCATGGGGGCGTTCTGAGGGGCGTTGTTCCGCGGCGCGTCGGGTCCGAATGCACCGATGGAGCTGGGCCAGAACATCCTTGTGACGCCGTTCGTCCGGGAGGCTTCGAGGACGCTCCTCAGCCCGTCCATGTTCACTGTCCAAGCTAGCTGCGGGTTCTTCTCCCCCGTCGCGGACAAGAGTGCTGCGAGGTGATACACGGTATCAATCCGGTGATCCTTCAAGGCGGCGGACACAGCGGCCTGGTCTCCGGTGTCGAGGGTGATCAGCGGTCCGTCTCTGAGCGACGGGCCCCCCAGGGACCTGTGGATCGCAGCCACAACTCGGTCTTTGCCGTAGATAGACCGTAGACGAGGGACAAGTTCCGCGCCAATCTGACCGGCCGAGCCAGTCACGAGGACTCTGGGCGCCAACTCGGGGCGGCGAGTGCGCAACCTGTTTAAGGGTTAGCGATCTATAGGAGAACCTTCATCGTTATAGTGGAGACGACCCCCGGCTTCGACCTGAGGTTTTCCGCGATGATCGACTTCACAGCCTGATCATCTGTCCCCTCCACCATTATGAGCAGGTCGTAGAGCCCATAGAGCTGATAGACCGACTTTATCCCCGGAGTCCCCCTCAGCGAGGCGATGCTTTGCTCTTCGGACCCAGGGCTGAGGTTGACCAGGACTATCGCTCGTTCCATGCCTCACCGGGCGAGCGTAGGCCCTTGGATTAAAGATTACCGCCGCCCTTCAGGCACGGGAGATACGTTTCACCGCGTCGTCCAGAGGCACAGTCTCCTCGCTGTGTCCCTTCATGTCTCTCAGGGTCACAGAGCCCGACCTGGCTTCCCTTTCCCCGATGATAATCACCCACGAAGCCCCCATTCTGCTGGCGTCCTCAAGTTGCTTGGAGAGCGGTCGCCCCTGCAGAGAGATTTCGCATGGAATCCCCCAATTCATCAGTGCTCTCCGGGTCCTCGACGCCTGGGCTTCGAACCCCCCGCCCGCGACTGCCACGTAGGCCAGCACCGCTGGTGACCTGCCCTGCGCGGCGATGGACAGAGCAATCCGTTCTATCCCTCCCGCAACCCCGGTGGCCGAGAGGTCTGGCCGGCCGAACATACGCGGAAGGGCATCGTACCTCCCACCCCCGAATAGGGATCCGAGGCGCTGGTTTCTGTTGTCGGTGGCTTCGAAGACTATTCCGGTGTAGTAGTCAATCCCCCTGACTATGCTCATGTTGTACTCCACGTTCCGCACCCCTCTGGAGTCGAGCAAGTCAGCCAAGGTCCTGAGGTCCTCGGCCGCTGCCTGCTCCTGCTCCGCAAACTTCGACAGTACCTCGTCGGGCTTGCCGCGCAGGCGGCCGAAGTCGAGTAGTTCGCGCACTTCCCCGGCGCCGAATCCCTTCGCCCCGTATTCCTCAATCAACTCCTCGGCGGTCTTCTTCTCCACTTTGTCGAGGGCGCGCATGAGGTCGGTCAGGCGGGCTTCGTCTGTAATGCCTATCCGCCTTCGTATGAAGCCCTCCACCACGCGCCTGTCTCCGACCTTTATCGTGACGTCTGAAAGCCCAAGCCTGTCGAACATCGCCGAGGAGGCGTCCAGCACCTCGGCGTCAGCTTCCACTGACGGCGGCCCGAATATCTCCAGGTCCCATTGATGGGCCCACCTGTACCTGCCGTACTGTGGCTCGTCATAACGCCAAATCCCACCTGTTGCGGCGAGCTTCACCGGTAGCCTGAGGCCCTTGCGTGAGCAGACGTAGCGGGCAATCCCCACCGTCATGTCGAAACGGAGCCCGACATCCCTGCCTCCCTTGTCCTTGAAGGAGTAGATCTCCTTGTCGACCGCTGCGCCGCTCTTGGCCCTGAGGACGCCGAGGTGCTCCAGCGAAGCGGGTTCCATGAGTTGGAAGTTGTAGAGTTTCGACACCTCTTCGAAGGCCGCCCTCACCCTCGAATGGAGCGCGTACCTGTCGGGCTCAATGTCATCCACACCCCTAGGGAGAGCGAGGTCCAACCTAGGCTGACTTCTCCTTCAGCGAGGAGAGCTGAGCGAGCATTGCTGTGAGCTGGAGCTCCGGCTGCGACCCTTGCACGAGACGGAAGTCGTACTCGGCCAGGATGGATATGACCTTGCCCAAGTCCGGGACCTTGATTTTCCCGAGCGCCTCATTTGCGAACTTTAGAAAGTCCCTCTCAGGAATTCCGTAGACCCTGGTAAGCTCGATCATCTTCGTCCTCGCGGACTCGAAGTCCCCATCGAGGGCGGCCTCGATTATGTCTGCCACGCGCCCCTTCACTGTGGCGCCTGTCACCGACTTGACAGAGTCGAGAGTTACCTCGCCTGACGCTGACGCCGCCTGCAGCATATTGATCGCCTGCCGCAGGTCGCCTTGGGTGGCTTCGTAGATCGCGGCGAACGCCGAGTCGCCCGAGTGCTTCAGCTTCTCCTTCCTTGCAATCTCTTTCAGGTGATTGACCACCGGCTCCTCTGGGTACCTTTGGAACCTGAATATGGCGCACCGACTCTGCAGGGGTTCAATTATGCCAGAAGAGTAGTTGCATATCAGTATGAAGCGAGTGTGCTCCGAGTTCTCTTCCATTATGCGGCGAAGTGCCGTCTGTCCGTCTGGGGTCATCTCGTCGCTTTCATCGAGGATGACGAGCCTGTATGGGACTCCCTCCCTCCTGTCTGCGAACCTGGCGAAGGTCTTCACCCTCTCCCGGACCACGTCAATCCCACGTTCATCGCTGGCGTTGAGCGACAAGGTGTAGTCGCGCCAAGGCTCACCGAGTACCCTCTTGGCGATTATCATGGCGGTGGTGGTCTTCCCTGAGCCAGGCGGGCCTGCGAAGAGGAGGTGCGGGAGCTGTTCCTTCTTCTGGAGGAGAGCCTCCAGCTTCTGCTTCACCGAGTCCTGGTCGACCATCTCGGCCATGCTAGTTGGCCTGTACTTCTCTACCCACATCATGTCCGCCAGGGGCATCTAGGTTACCCCCATCGCTGTCATCAGACCAGACTCCTAGAAGGATGGCATCAGGTTCTTATTTATCCGTTGAAAGAAAAGCGGCCAGTCCCCGGACTGTTGAGTCTGCGCGAGCTACCGTGGGTGACCGCTGCAGCGGGCTTGGGAGGTTAATCGAACCACTAGGAGCCACACAGAGGAACGTCGTGGCAGCGGCCGCAAGCGAGAACATCTAATGCGCTTGCCAAGAGTCTGGTGGGACGTCATAGGGGCGCCCAATGTTTATTATCGAGACAGGTCGCTTGGCGCCTGGTTTGTCCGACGAGCAAATCACCCTTAGGCAGATGCTCGAGCGCAGGGAGAGAGAATACCTCCTCGGCACGGTGAGGGCGAAGATGCGGTCTTCCATCGAGAGCCTAGACGTAGGCGATTTCCACATCGAGAAGCTGTCTGAGGGGGACATCGCAGATCTTCCTCGCTGGGTAGCGGACGAGCTGACCGCCCAGGGGATGGCCGAACCATCAGAGGTGCCTTTCGAGAACGAGGTCTTCAGCGCGCTCAGCAAGGAGAAGATGATGGGGCCGCTTCAGCTTTCAGTGCTGGCCCAGGATTTCTACCTCAGGATGAGGAGGCGTCTCGGCGCACTTAGCGCAGCTGTAGCTGAAGGGAGGGCCAGGAGGGAAGACGTCGAGCGTCTGCGGGTGGTCTGCTACGACCTAATTGGTATTAGACTGAGCAAGCTCCTGTCGTTGTCCAGTTCGTCGACCTCCGCCTCTATGCTGGCTGACAAGTTGACCCCAGAGGAGAAGGAGTTCTTTGCGATATCACAATCACTGTCGAAGGAATGGAAGTCGGGCCTGCTCGGAGGGCCTAACTAATTGGCGACCCTGTCTAGCGGGAAACTGTCCGAGCAGTTCGAGGACTTCCTGAAATCGGTTGTGGACAGAAAGGGGAACGCGGTCTACAGGAGCAAGATTTCACAACTTGTAGCGACGGAGGGCAAGTCACTGGTAGTCGACTTCGGCGACCTCCTGCGGTACAACAACGACTTGGCAAACAGGGTCCTCCTCGAGCCTGACTCCTCCCTCGCGTCTTTCAAGATAGCCGCTTTTGAGACGATGAGGAGCGAAAACGCGCTCTACGCCGACAGGGTCAAGCGGGAGCTTACAGTCAGGCTGCGCGGCCTTCCGGACTTGGTCCCACTCAGGAAGGTGGATACGTCCTACATTGACCATATGCTCGCGGTCTCGGGCATGGTGGTGAGGACGTCGGAGCTGAGGCCGATGATGACGGAGGCTGCGTGGGTCTGCCCCAGCGGCCACCTCACATACCAGGGGCAGGATGACCTGATCCTCAAGCGCCCACCGAAGTGCGAGCTCTGCGGAGAGGCAAAGAGCTTCGAGCTCGATAGGAAGCGTTGCAGATTCATAGATTTCCAGGTGCTGAGAGTCCAAGAACTTCCGGAGGAGCTCCCGCCGGGTCAGCTCCCGCAATTCTTCGACGTCAACGTGGAGGGAGACATTGTGAACACGGCCCGGCCGGGGGACAGAGTGGTGCTCACCGGGGTGGTGAGGGCGGTCCCCGACTACACCCTGGGCCAAGTGAAGACGCGGTTGTTCAGGTCGCAAATCGACTGCAACCACGTCGAAGTGAAAGGGAAGGAGCCGGAACAGGTGCTCGTCTCCAAGGAGGATGAGGAGTTGATCAGGAAGGTTGCAGCGACCCCCGACGCCTACGAGAGACTCGTCAACTCCATCGCGCCGGTCATTCTGGGTCACCAGCAGGAGAAGGAGGCAATCCTGCTCTTGCTCGCGGGAGGGAGCGCGACCCTCCTCCCAGACGGGACGAAGTTGAGGGGGGACATCAACGCCCTGTTCGTGGGTGACCCGGGCTGTCTCGTGGCGGACGAGAGAATCGTCCTCGGAGACGGAGGGATAGCGAAGATAGGAGAGATCGGAGACACCCACCTGCAACCCCTGAATCTGGAGGTACTCACAGGGGAGGGGCAGGGGGAGCGGGCGGTCGCTACCAGATTTCACATCTACCGCAATCAGCCCATCCTGGAAATCGTGACAGAGAGCGGAAAGAGCGTCAAAGGGACGCATAACCATCCCCTTCTCGTTTTGGACGATTCCGGCGGGAAGCAGGTGAGACGTTGGAGGCGTTTGGACGAGCTGAAAGTCGGAGATAGAATCGCGGCTGTAACCGAACTTCCTTGCACAATCACGAGAAACATTCAGACTGGTTTCAAGTTAGCCCACCACCAGAAAGGTCCGCGGTTCGAAGGGCGTTTGCCTGCGGTGGTAGACGAGGACCTGGCAGGGTACCTTGGTTATCTCCTAGGGAATGGTTTCGTGGATGAAAGCAGCGCAGTAGCCTCTGTGGCCGAGACAGAAATCGACGTCCTCCCGAAGCTGAAGGAAGTGATTACACGGCTGTTTGCGACGACCCCGAAGGCAGTTAGGAGGACCACGACAGGTCGGCGCGTCCGCATGACCGACATCTGCGTGGACAGCGAGTGTATCGCCATTAACCTAGCGTTCCTGAGGGAGAGAAGGGTACCCCGACTGATATTGTTGTCAGGCAACAAGGTGGTCGCTCAGTTCCTCAAGTGGCTCTTCGAGGCGGGCGGAATGATACGCCAGAAAGGGGAAGGGCGTAGTGGAATTTACCTCAAAGGAGATAACATAGAACTCCTTCGCGACGTCCAAGTCCTGCTCCTAAGGTGGGGCATCTACTCAAGAGTCGGTAGAAATGCACTCGTCATCAGCAGAGGCGAAGACGCTGTGAAATACTGGCAGCACATCGGCTTCGTCTCTAGGAATAAGACCACAAGGTTGGAGACCCTCGCTGCAGCGTCAAGGAGAATCGGCAAGGCTCACAAACAGATGACAGAAAGAGTAGTAGCTATTCACGTTAGCCCCCCTGAAGATGTCTACGACATCGAAGTCCCTGCAGGGCACAGGTTCATTGCCAACGGACTAGTCTCGCATAACACGGGCAAGTCTGAGTTGCTGAAATTCGCTTCCCAGGTGGCGCCGCGAGGGCTCTACGCGTCGGGGAGAGGCACCACCGCAGCCGGCCTCTCGGCTGCCGTGATAAGGGAGAAGAACGTGCTGATGCTCGAAGCGGGGGTCGTCGTCTTGGCAGACCTCGGCATCGCGGCCATAGACGAGTTCGAGAAGATGAAACCGGAGGATAGGACCGCCCTCCACGAGATGATGGAACAGCAGACGGTCACCATCGCGAAGGGTGGGATCTATGCGACGCTCAACGCGAGGACGGCCATATTGGCCGCCTGCAACCCCGTTTTAGGGCGCTACAACCCTTTCCAGAACCTCATCGAGAACATAGGGACGCTACCCATCCCGCTACTGACGAGGTTCGACGTCATATTCGTCTTCAGGGACCAGCCGACGCCATCAGACGACGAGAAGCTGGCCAATCACATACTGTCAGTCCACGCGCGACGCTCATACACCGCGCCTCCTCCCATCGAGTTCAGCCTCCTGAAAAAGTACCTGACTTTCGCCAAGAGAATCTCACCCACCCTGTCGAAGGCTGCCATGGACAGGATAAAGGAATACTATCTCGAACTGAGGAAATCAAGCGGTGCCGAGGACTCCATCCCCCCCACGCTGAGGACGCTCGAAGCGTTGATCAGGATTTCAACCGCCAGGGCGAAGGTACTCCTCAGAGACGAGGTAACCGAGGAAGATGCGCTCTCGGCCATAGCCCTGATGAACAGGATGGTGGAGGACATACTCACTGACGCGGCGACGAAGAAGACTGATTTCGGCATCCAGCTAGGCAAACCGGCTGGCGAGACCAAGAACCTCAGGTCGGCCCTTGAAGTGTTGAAGAGGCTAGAGGGCCCTGAGAAGAAGCCCGTGGAAAGAAAGCTGTTCAAGGAGGAACTTGTGAAAGCAAAGTTCACGGACGAAGACGCGGAGAAGATGATCAGGACAATGTTCCGAGAGGGCATGGTGTACGAGTCGAAGCCAGGTTACATCCGCAGGCTGGGTTCCTAGGTTGCTAAACCAGGACACGGGCATAGACCAGGCGCAGTGCATGGGCGCATTGGACTGGACTTCGGCAGCTGAAAGGTAGGTGGGCTTACCTGAGGGTGGATGAAGCAAAGGCGCCAGAAGAGCTAATCCAGTTCGTTAAGGACAAGGGCATCACAGAATTCTATCCGCCCCAGGAACAGGCGATACGCGCAGGGCTGCTCGAGGGGAAGAGCCTGGTTGTGGCGTCCCCCACCGCATCTGGAAAGACATTGCTCGCCCTGATGTCTGCGTACCTCAGGACGAAGCTGGAGAGGAAGAAGGTGGTGTACCTCGCTCCCCTGAGGGCGCTGGCCTCGGAGAAGTATTCAGAATTCTCCGAGCTGACCAAGTTCGGGATACGGACCGCCATCTCGACCGGAGACTACGATTCAAGTGGAGAGTCTCTGGGCAGAGCAGACATCATAGTCCTCACCAACGAAAGGTTCGACTCGGTGATGAGACACAGGGTGTCGTGGGTAAACTCTGTGGGACTGTTCGTAGCCGATGAAGTGCATTTGGCAGGGAACGACAGGCGGGGGCCAACCCTCGAGATGATACTTACGAAGGTCATCCACCTCAGGCTGGGAGCGCAACTCTTAGCCCTCTCCGCCACAATCAGCAATGCGAAGTTGGTCGCTGAGTGGCTTCACGCCGCCCCGGTAGAGCTCGACTGGAGGCCGGTCCCCCTCAAGGAGGGAGTCTATGACTACGGGAGAGTGGTGTTCTCCGATGGTGCCGAGGTGCGGATTCCTAGGTCGACCTACGGCTCGCCCATCGACGTCGCCATGGACACCTTGAAGGAGGGCGGCCAGGCGCTGGTCTTCGCTAGTACTAGGAGGAGGGCGGTGAGCCTGGCCATGAGGTCGGCCGAGTTGACCCTGAGGCGCCTGACGCTAGACGAGAAGAAGGCCGCTTCCGAAGCTTCTAGGAGGATCCTGGTGTCAGGCGAGGAGACGAGCTTGAGCCGGCTCCTCGCTGAAGTTGTGGCCAAGGGCGCCGCATTCCACCACGCGGGACTTGAATCAGAGCACAGGAGGATTGTCGAAGACTACTACCGGGCCAGGGCAATCAAGCTCCTCGCTGCGACCCCGACGCTCGCTGCTGGGGTCAACCTCCCCGCACGCCGGGTCGTGATAGCCGATATGACGCGCTACGACGCCGAGAAAGGGGGGAACTCTGAGATTTCGATCCTGGAGTACAGGCAGATGGCGGGGAGGGCCGGGAGGCCCCAGTACGATGATCACGGAGAGACCGTCATGGTCCCGCCGCCCTCGCAAGCCGCCGCAAGCTTACTGGAGCATTATACGAAGCAGCCTCCGGAGCCAATCGAGTCGCGACTGTCGGATGAGGCCGCGATGCGGTCGCACACACTGGCTACGATAGCCACTGGGAGAGGCCTCTCCAAAGCGGACCTCGACGCCTTGTTCAGAGAGACCCTGTTGGCCAGGCAGACCAGCCAGGCAGAAGTCTCGAGGCTGACGGAGAAGGCCATGGGTTACCTCCTCTCCGAAAGGCTGCTCGAGTCTCACGGCGGGCTCTTCTACGCGACTGCCTTCGGAACCAGAGTATCAATCCTCTACATCGATCCGGTCACGGCTGTCCTGTTCAGGAACGCAGTGAGGCACGCCGAACCTGGGAAAGGCTACACCGCTGGTCTCCTGCACATTGTCGCTTCATCGCCAGACTTCGAGCCGAAGTTCCCCCTTAGGAGCAAAGACTACGAAGACGCCATGGCGTTCATGGAAGAGCACCGGTCAGAGATGCTGGAAAGGCATGTGCCGAGGGAGTTTTCAGACTATGACAGGGTCCTGCAGGACATGCGGAGCGTCATGGCCCTGCATGGATGGATAGACGAGTGGAAAGAGGAACAACTGCTCAGCAGGCTGGGGGTTGAACCGGGCGACATGCATAGGGCGGTCGACAACGCAGATTGGCTCCTGCATGCGCTGGTGGAGCTGTGCAAGCTGTTCGGGATGCCAGAAGTCGCGAAGCAGGCAGAGCTTCTGAGGAGGAGGGTGGCGAGCGGCGTCGGAGAAGAGCTGGTCGAGCTCACATCCCTCAATGGAGTAGGGAGGGTGAGGGCGCGCTCGCTGTACTCCGCAGGATTCAGGACCCTCGAGGACCTGAAGGACGCGCCGGCGGAGAAGATAGCCCTGGTCGACAAGGTAGGTGCTTCGGTTGCGCGGAGAATCAAGGAACAGGTGAAGAGACGATGACTCAGAACGGCATCGACCAAGCTGCCGACGAGCTTGCGGTCCGCGTGCAGGCCGCTGTGGCGAAAGCTGTCGGAAGCGAGGAAAGGTTGGCGGTCGCGTTTTCTGGAGGGCTGGACAGTTCAGTCGTAGCGAAGTGCGCGGCGGCAGAAGCTCAGGTAATCGCGTGCACTGGGAGCGCGGAGGGGACCTGGGACGCGCTCCGAGCCCAGGCAGCGGCTGACTCCCTGGGCGTGGACCTTGTGACGACACGACTCACCCCCGAATTGGTGGCAGCTGAGCTCACACGTGTCGACTTCCCGTCCGGCGGCACGCTGATGGACAGGAGCCTTTGGTGCCTGTATTCGGCCGTCTCCAGAAGCGCGAGAGAGGCCGGGGCGCGCGTGATCCTTCTAGGTCAACTCGCCGATGAGCTTTTCGGGGGCTACGCGAAGTACACACATGCACTAGGGGAACGTGGCCCTGACGCTGCCAAGTTGATGATGGAGGGCGACCTGAAGGAATACATAAGCAGGGGGAGAGCGAGAGACGTGAAAGCGTGTTCCAAGTGGGTCGAACCCAGAATCCCCTTCGAGGAGCTCGCTGACTACGCAGCGTCCATCCCGATTTCGTACAAGCTGATGGGGGGCGTAAGGAAGGCGATTTTAAGGAGGGCGGCGGTGCGGCTAGGAGTCCCAGCGGAAATCGCAGAGGCACCGAAGAAGGCAGCCCAGTACAGTTCGGGGATCCAGAAACTGGTAGCCAACGCACACTTTTAACGCCCTCAGGTGAAGGCAACTCATGATACCATCGCCGCAACCGAAGGGTAAGCTCGTTGGGTTCAAACCGCTGCAGGAGAGGTTCAGCTATTACGCCTTGGACGACGGGACGGTTCTTGGGATAAAACCTGCCGTCGTGAAAGTTTACAGGCTACAGAACCCGGACAACAGCCTCGCCACGTCGCCTGACGGGACGCCGGCTTACTTCTACACGACTCAGAACATAACCCAGGTTCTCACCCCCGGCGAATACAAGTCCTTCAAGGACGACGGCCTGACCGAATGACCGGTGAACCGTATCTCGCTTCTGGGGACTCCGCACTCCTGAGGATGGCTCTGGCCGGCTACTCGGGAGAGAGCTGCATGGAGATAGGCGCAGGGAATGGAGGGAACCTCATTGAGTTGGCAAAGAGGTTCAGGGTCGTGGTAGGGACGGATGTTGTGAGACCATCCATGGCAGACTGGAAAGGGAAGTCCGACTACGTCCTGGCGGAGGGAGCTTCATGCATGCGCGACGCCTCCTTCGACCTGGTGGCATTCAATCCCCCTTATCTCGAAGGGGATGAGACTGGGGACGTAGCCGTCGAGGGAGGAAAGCAGATGGAAGTCCCCTTGGCGTTCTTGTCGGAAGCGCTCCGCACAGTGAGAAGAGATGGGAAAGTGGTCTTTTTAGTCAACGACGACATGGACATGGAGGAAGCGAGGATGGCGTGCGAAGGACGGGGGTTCAGGCTCAGGGTGCTGGCCTCGCTCAGAGTATTCTTCGAAACCCTTTCTGTGTACGAGGCCGCGACGAGAGCTGGAGAGTAACTGGTTTGGGGTCAGGAGAACCAGACGAAAGTGAGGAGTATGGACAGGGTAGGGCTCCGGGGCAGGTTTCGAGGAGCCGCTGCTAGCCCCGGGGTCAAGGGTGCGCAGTATGGGCGACAGGGAGCCGACTGCTCTACCTAAGTCGTTAGGGAGCTGTTCGAATGGGGTGTGATTACCAGTTCTGAGAATCGTCTTTCCGCATTAAATATGTGCCTGACGCCCTAATCTGTTCGGCGATGCTGAGACAGATAACGCTGCAGGTGAGGACAGAAAACGGGCTGCAGGACATAGCGAAAGCAAACGGCGTCAAGCTCGGCATCGTGGACTGCAAGCCTTTCAACAAGACCGGGATGTCGCTCCTCCTCGAGCTCAGAGGCGAGTCCAAGTGCGTCCGCGCCGCAGTGGCTGAAATCCGCAGGATGGAGGGAGTCAGGCAGGCGATCGAAGGGGAGGGCGAGGGCGATTCCGTCCCGCTGTTGGTCGTTCTCTCCAGGCCAGCGATATGCCGGGCTTCGAACGATGCAGCGATAGTCTGTCTTGAGTGCCCCCTGAACACCGGTGCTCAACCAGCCTCTTGGAAGTTCATAATCAGGAAGACCAGCGACTTCAGGCAGGTGCTGTCGAAGCTGGAGAAAGAAGGGGTCGAGGCGAAGATCGAGGACGTAGCGCCTGTCGAAAGAAGAGCCACCCTCACTGACAGGCAGAAGGAGATAATGTCGACCGCCGTGGCTCAGGGATACTTCGAGTTCCCGAGGAAGATCAGCCTCACCGGCCTGAGCGAGATGGTGGGGGTCAAGCCCTCGACGCTCAGCGAGATTCTGAGGAGCGCCGAGCGGAGAATCATGGCCAACGCCGTGGGTGTCCCGTTCCAGGAAGAATAGAAAGACCAGAGACCAAGGCGCCGATATCTCCGGACGAGCATGAGAGCATACGGAGGCCTCAAATCCTTATTGAGGCGTCCCCTCGAAACCGGGCACCCAGATGTTGAGCGGTTCAACCTTGATGTCGCGGGTGAATCGCGTCATCCAGCAGGGCTACCTAGCGAAGTGGGTGGTGGTCGGCCTGCTCATCGGCGTCATAGCAGGAGCTGGAGCTGTCGGATTCTATATCGCAATCGAAGCCGTGAACAACTCCCTGCTGGGAGGGATAACTGGGTTCTTCCCTCCCAACCCCGCGGGCGAGGGGGCAGCCCCAATCTCTGTCCACCCAGACTACCTGCTCATCCCGGTGGCGACGGTAATCGGAGGACTCGTCTCCGGCATCCTGGTCTACCGGTTCGCCCCCGAAGCCGAGGGTCACGGCACGGACGAAGCGATCGCGGCGTTCCATCGGCGTGATGGAAAGATACGTAGGAGGATCCCTCTGGTTAAAGCTGCGGCGTCAGCGTTCACAATAGGCTCAGGGGGGAGCGGGGGAAGGGAAGGGCCGACCGCCCAGATAGCCGCAGGGTTCGGGTCTTTCATCGGCGACTTCCTGAAGTTGCCGGTCAAGGACAGACGCATCGCCGTCGCGGTGGGAATTGGGGCAGGAATTGGGTCGATTTTCAAGTCCCCCTTCGCCGGAGCGATACTCTCTGGGGAGATACTCTACAGCGGCGGAGACTTCGAGGTTGAAGCTCTGATACCTTCGTTCATCGCGTCCCCCATAGGCTACATCATCTTCGCATCGTACACGGGATTCACCCCGGTCTTCGGTAGCGGGCTGACATACGCCTTCACAGAGCCAAGGAACCTGCTGATCTACGCCGCCCTAGGCATCGTCTGCGGACTCGTGGGGAGGCTCCACACGGTGACATTCTACTCAGTGAAGGGCTTGTTCGCCCGCCTGCCTTTCACGAAATATCTCAGGCCGATGGCGGGCGCAGCAGTGGCGGGCGTCATCGGCATATTCTTCCCACAGGTGGTGGGTCTAGGGTATGGGTTCGTCCAGATACTAATCAACAGCAACGGTGTCGGCGGACTGGCGCAGGAGAACTTCACCAATCTCGCCATCCCTCTTTTCGTGTTCTTGGTTGCGGTGGTCTTCCTCAAGATCGTGGCCACTGCGTTCACCGTAGGGTCTGGGGGGAGCGCGGGGGTGTTCGCTCCCTCCCTCGTCATAGGGGGGTTTGTGGGCGCCGCGTTCTGGATGGCGGTCAACTTCCTACTCCCTGGGTGGATCCCCATCCCAGCCCCGCTGGTCGTGGTAGGGATGATGGCGCTCTTCGGCGGGGTGGGACGTGTCCCTATAGCGGTGATGCTAATGGTTAGCGAGATGACAGGGTCTCTCAACCTCCTGGCCCCTTCGATGGTTGCTGTGGTTGCGGCCTACTTCGTCACCACCCCGAAGTACACCATATACAAGAGTCAGGTCCCCAAGCGCTCCGATTCGCCCGCCCATAGGGGGGAGTATAACGTGCCGCTGCTCACAAAGATATTCGTCTCAGACGCCATGAACCGATCCGTCATCGCTCTCTCCCCCGGAGACTCCGTCGCCGCCGCCTATCAGGTGGTGGTCGAGAAGGGGTACAGGGGGATTCCGATTGTGGACGGGGAGAAGCTGATCGGAATTGTGACAGTAAGCGACCTGCTGAGGATTCCTCGGGAGAAGATGGACACCACGCCGCTGAGGGATGTAATGACCCAGAACGTCCTTGTCGCTCACTTGGACGACACCCTCTTCGTCGCCCTTGAAACAATGACCAACCAGGGCATCGGGCGGCTTCCGGTGATTTCCAAGGACTCCGGGAGGCTGGTCGGGATAATAACCAGGACAGATATCATCAGAGCGTACGAGAGATCGATAGACCTACTTTCCAAGGCAGAGCCCACGTGACCTAGTGTGTTGCAAACTGTCCGTGCCAGAAGCGGCATTCAGGTGAGAGGGGACCAAGGATGTCCAATCTATGTTGCATTCGGCCAGCATGCCAGAGAATATGACCTCAGCCCGTGTCCCATCAGGGGAGAACCCACGACAGTGGCGAACTGCGTGCCACCGTTGTAGGAAAACCGATGGGACGAACGACGATGTGTGATAGATGGTTTTTCAATCAGAGTCCGTTCTGCGCTGTTCTATGGCGGGCCCGGTGGGATTCGAACCCATGGTAACTGAGGGCACACCCTCTTCAGCTCCGAAGGCTGACGCCTTAATCCGTGTTTGGGGCAACCATGGATATCCCTATCCATGTGCTTCCCCTCAGCGGAGTCTAGGCTACGGGCCCGAGCCTCCGCCTCCAATCCGATTCTATAACCTTTCAATTCCAATTCGGATACGAATACACAGAGCGCGAAATTCGGTAATAAATTTGTGGACACCTTTCACCCCTGACGACACGTCAGACGCGTTCGAGCTAGGCATCTTCCGCCATCTCATAGGTCGTAAAGTCGCTGTCGAACCGTCTCAAACCTAAATCCAAAACTTTCCATTACCATATCCGAGGCGGAAAATCTCGGGGAAGGATACCTCGATAGCCTGGACTGATGCGACCCTGAACTTCGGTTGGGGTTGTAGGAAGGTAGACTCCGCCTGTCAGAATTGCTACATGTTCAGGCTGAGCAAGACCTGGGGCATCGACCCGACCAAGGTGAGGCTGTTCGACATAGCCAAGCGGGAGAAGGAGCTGGACTCCTGGCCTCCTGAGAAGAAGCTGATTTTCGTGAACGATATGACCGACACATTTGGTGAGTTCTACCCGCTCGAGCTGATTGCGGAATGGCACCGGTTCTTCGAGAGGCATCCTGAAAGGGAATTCCAGTTGCTGACCAAGAGGATTGGAAGGGCCATGGTGTTCTATCGAGACCACTGGGGAAAGCCTCCCAGGAACGTGTGGGTAGGATGCTCGATAGGTGAAAGAAGGCGGCTCTGGCGGCTGGACCAGTTGAGGCAGATAGACGCCAAGGTGAGGTTCGTCTCGTTCGAGCCTTTGATTGAAGACCTTGGAGAGTTTGATTTGAAAGGCATCCATTGGGCCATCGTTGGCGGCGAGTCAGACCGAAGCCATCCAAGACCAATGAGACCGGAATGGGCTCAGAACATCAGGCGAATAAGCGAGCGTGACGGGGTCTCTTTCTTCCTTAAGCAGATGGGTGGCAAGGGCGGTGACAACGCTGGCGGTGACGTCCTAGACGGGGAAAGATTCCACGGAATGCCGAGACGTCTTCAGTCCATGGCAGCCAAGGAGCCGACCTGAATGAGAAATCGAGACCCACTAGGTTGAAGGCGCTTCACTTTTCGCTCTGGTAGCCGATACAACTTCCAACATGAGGTAGACGACAACCGCTGCAAAGCCTGAAACGAACAGGAGGAGGAACGTGTCAACGACAAGTGGAGTCAGAGAATCCAATGCCGTCAGGGCGAGCAGTGGCAAGACAACCCCAACAGCTCCAAAGTAGACCAAGACTGAGAAGCCCAAGACGGTGTATCGCGGATATGCGAGGGCCTTGACCTGGTTCTCCAGTTCGTTCTTTCTGATTGTATCGAGTTCGATTTTGGCCAATAGCGGTTTGCGCTCTGCGACAAGTTCATTGAGGGCGTCGACTTCAGGTTTCCTTAAGAAAGGACGATTCGATACTTGAGCGAATCCAAGAGCCGAAGCGGCCGCCCTTGCCAATGGTGAAGTTGCAGCTGAGCGCGCCTCCTGACTCCACCTCTCCACAAACCCTGCGTAACTAGACTTGAGCCTTTCATCTTCAAACGCGTTCAGGTTGCCCTCCTCCTTCTGATAGTCATCTCTGATTTGGTCCATCGATGGTGGTTGGGACCCGGCTGGAACATCAACAAGCCTCCTTCCAAGAAAGTCCTCTACGTCTTCACCCGCCCATTTTGCCAAGTATTCGTCAATCTTAGCCTGCAGACCCTCTGCGTTCTTTTGAGCCAGCTGCAATTCATCGGTTACAGATTTGATTCTATTTCTGGTTGACCTCGCTTCAGAAGAGATGGTAAGAACCTTGGTGGTGAAGAAAGCGCCGACAATGGCCACGAATGTCGCTGCACTTTGAATCAGAGTATAGACCCAGCCAACGTCAACCAGGGACATTGCGATTCTACATTCCTCGGCCTATTGCGATATCGGAGTTTCACCGCTGCGGTTCTCGGGTGGTTTGTTTCGCCGGGACTCCCATTCGCTTATGAGCCGTGCAATCTCAGGAATCGTTTCAAATCCAAGTAGGTCAACAAGCTCAACTCTCTTGTAAAGCCGTTGCGTTCCAGCTCTCGACATGGAGATGTATCCTTTTTCTCGCAGCGGTTCAAGAAACCGAGACAGATTTCGTTGGTCGATTCCTAGATTCTCCGCAAGAGTAGTTGCTGTTACCGGCTCTGCCGTGAGATGAAGAATGGCCGCCCTGTAAGTAGAACCTCCCACAACTGCCACCAGTTCTTTCTTAATGAGGTCGCTGCTTGAAAGCGTCATGATGCGATTGATGGCGTGAGTATCGGCCTTGATTCGTTCTATGTTGTCCCTGATATCCCTGATGTCGTCTGTGACCTTTGAGTTACTGCTGTCGTTGCTCCCTTGAGACAAAACCTAAAACCTCTGCTCGTGAAACTTCTTGCCATCCACTTCGATAGTTCGAATGAGCCCCTTCCTCCTCAACGTGCTAATGACTGCCCCCGCGTATTCAACAGTTTTCTGGATTGCCGCAGCTATATCCTGGGTTGTTTTCCTCTCTTCGCATAACTGGTATACTTGGGTTTCGACGGTCCCAGGTTTCAGCAGGCGTTTCTTAACCTCCTCAAGTCTGTCTTGATTGGTGAGGAACAACAGCGCTTTGATATCGTCGACCAGATTCTTGATGTCGGCCAGCGAATCTTCGCTCGTGTTTTCACGCTCCAACGACTGCAATCGACGCAGAGCCCATTAAGTGACCTCGCCTTCAGGAACAGCTGTTGGTTCAGGTGCCCCACTTCCGACTTGCTGTTTCTTCCTAATGTCATGCAGGATTACACTGATATGGTTCGGGGTCTTCCCGAGCATGTCCGCAATTTGCTTCGGTTGGAATCCCACCGAGGAGAGTAACCCCACCTGCTCCCTGAGCTGCTTGCCCTGAACTGCGTTTAGCGCGAGCAACTTCATTATGGAGTCGAGCTTCGCATTTATCACCACAAACTGATTTTCATCCATTAGGATACATTCTCCTGTTTAGAGGGTGCCATATCCAAGGTCTCGCCAGCAACAATACCTTGCTCACCCTTTCCGGCTTCCTCCTCACTAGGAACTAGTGCAATCCAAGCGGCGGGGACATAATCCAGGATTTTCATTGGATGCTCTTCGACATAGTCGATGAACCCAGCTAATCTTGCTTCCCTCAGGAAAATATTGACACCCCTAGGCGTGACGCCGACCAAATCCGCGATGTCTTTTGAAGACCGTTTGCCGTCAATCAGCACCCACATCTTCTTTCTGTCATTGGTTGATGCGATTCTCCCTATTTCCTTCTCAACCAATTGAGCGTTTACGAGGAGAAGTATTTTCGAGATTTTCCTGAGTTCCCGTAAGGTATCAGCATCACTCATTGGTGATGCCCTCCGATGGGCTTGTATCCAAGAGGACATTGTCGCTATTCACGTCCTGTTCGGTTACCTCTCGCGTCTTGGGAATTTCGACCCCGAAATCCCCCAAGTCGAACGACCGCCTGAACCTATCTCCCCTGCCAGACTTCAGGGGTTCAACGAGCCCGACCTTTGACCATAGCCTCCAGTAATTCCTCACAGTCCAATCACTAACGCCGACCGCCTTGGCTATGTCGACGCTCCCTCTTGAGCCGTCGCTAAGATGATAGATGAGTTTCTTCTGTGGTGTTTCGAGGTTCGCTTGGAGTGCAGCCTTCACTTCTTTCATTGAGCTGAAGCGAATCCATTTCAATATCTCCCTGAGAATCCGGGTCTGCTCTGGTTCTTCACTCGTCACTGACTAGTCGCCTCAGGAGGTTCATTCGAAGTGGTTTCAGAGCTGCTGACTTGCGCCGGAACGCTTGGAGGTTCGATTCCCAATTCCTCAAGCGAACAAATGTGCTTCATCCGGCCTTGGTATTTCTTGGACTCTTCTACGATGCCCAGTTTGAACCACTTATCCCAATCCCGCTGAACAGAAGCACGTCCTACACCTGTCGTTTTCTCTATGTCTCTGCTACTTCTTTCGCCATCGGAGTGTTCGTAGACAAGCCTATCGGATTCCCTCTGAAGGTTCTCGACCAGGATTTTCTTTAGTTCCTGTTTCCCTGCGAATTTGGACCACTTGACGAGCTCCCGAACTAGCTCCAGAAGTTCATCTGACTTCTCGTTGCTCACGTCTGATGCACTCCCTCACTCCAATAGGCCTGCGTTCTCATAGATTGCGTCTCTCCCTTGCTTCCTCACAGCCAAGACCCCTGCGTCTCTCAGGTCTGCTATCTTCCGCTTTACCGTAATCTCTGCGGCCCCGGTCGCTTCGGCGACCTGTTTCGAAAGCAAACCGTAAGCCATAGGTTCACTTGCAAACTCTAGGATTCTTGCTGATATTGGGTCACTTCTGATTTGCTTGGCAAGCGTGTCAATGCTCTCCCGATATGCAAGCCGAGTTATGGCGATAAGCATGTCAAGCTTCTTTGCAATGAGCCCCAACTGATTGCTTTCAGTTTCCAAATTGATGTATCGCCTTCTGAAGTGTGTTATATAAATCGACAGGCTGAGGATATTTGTAGAGAAGGCACCTCGTCCTGCAGTAACTACCATTCCCTATCGCATTATGGAATTGCATTACCAAAGCCCGAAGTGTCCCCTCTTTGTGGCTACCCACATTTTCATATGTATCACTCTAAATTCATCTTATTAATAAATATTAAGTGTATTATCGATATTGATTTCTAGGATGGGCCAGGCCCTAGTGGTCTTAGCGGGGTAGGAGCCACAGCCCACGGCGAGTATCCGTTAGCGGGGGCCCGCTTTCCCCCTCCTTCCGGGCTTCGGCACAGGCCAGGAGTATCGCTACCCTTAAGACACCCAAGTAGGACACCGCATGCGGCTCGAGCTGTCAAGGAGAGAACAACGGAGGAATGGACTAGTCTTGGAGGCGTCGACTAGGCGCTGGTCGGGGAGTCCGTTTCCCCAGTTCGACTTGGCGCCCTTGGGGCTCGAGCCAATCCGATATATCTTTTGAGTCGCAACTGTTTGGCCCATACGAGGCGTGAAATGCTCTCTCAGGTGGCATCTAGAGTCTTCAGTTCTTGGTTCCCCTGCTGGGGTTCGTCCGCAGGAACCTTGCTCTTCTTCTTCAGTCTCGATATCACGACACCGATGTTCTCTGGAGACTTTCCCAACATCTTCGCGATTTCTCCAGGGATGAAGCCGAGGGAGTCCAACAGCGCTATCTTGGCCTGCTCAGTGGGTTCCCCTCGGACAAGTGCAAGAGCCTGCAAGCGAATTAGAGTGTCGAGCTTCTTCGAAATGTTTGCCGAATCGGTCGCGCTCACCTCACGTGGCCCCTTCATTTCGGTCGGGTGCTGCCTGGCGCTGGGCTGTTTCCTGACCTACTAGTTCCTGTTGCCCAGCGGACCCTGGCTTCTTACGTTTCAATGCGCCCTGGTTGATTCCGAGTTCCCGAAGCGAAAACAGTGCCCTGTGAGACGAGTAGAACTCGTTGGGCTCGGTTACCAATCCCGACTGCACGAACAACGACATCCAGTCAGATATGGTCTGCTGGGCAACCTTAGACACCTCTGAGATTTTCGATTGAGGAGTCTTCCCGTCAAGTTTTGAATAGACCTCCGCCTTCTCCCAAGTGTCGATGACTGTCTTTGCTACGGGTCTCAGACTTTGAGCGGCGGAAATACGAACATAAGCTCTGACATCACTTAGAATCCTCGCGGCGTCGGAAGTCTTCGCTTCCAATTATTGGGTGCATTTCCATCGGCCACGGTGCTGATTTAGAGGTTTCGGCTGACTTCTCGGCTAAAGGAATAGTTATGAGACCGCGCCTTCGGGTTTTGTCGGGTTCGTATGAATTCCGGAGCATCTCCGTTCAAAGTCTTCATCAGTCATGCACATCAGCAAAAGGAACTTGCTGGAGACATCAAGAGAGAGCTTTCCGAGTTCGAAGTCAACGCCTTCGTAGCTCACGAGGATATCAGTCCAACAGAAGAGTGGCAATCTACTATTATCGAAGTCCTCCGGAAGTGTGATACCTTCATCGCGCTTCTTACTGAAGACTTCAAAAACTCGAAATGGACAGACCAAGAGACGGGGATGGCAGTAGTTCTAGGCAAGACGATTATCCCAGTGAGGGTTGACCTTGACCCATACGGGTTCATTGCCAAATTCCAAGCGCTGAAATGGAGGTCGGACGCCTATAGGGAGTCAATGGATGAACTTATTGGACTTCTAGTCGCGCGCGGAATAATTGCAAAGGCGAACCTCATCGAGGCTTTTGTTCACTCCGGTTCTTTCTTCGACGCCAAGCTAAAGGCCGGTCGCCTCCTAAGCGGTGAGCCATTCACAAAAGCTGAAATCAATCAGGTTGTGCAAGCTGCTATTCGAAACCGGCAAATTTACCAATCCTGGGATGCGGTGGGGGTTGTTCGCTACCTAATAGAGAAACACCAAGGTCTGGTTGACAAGGAGAGTATTGACAAGCTGGAACGCGTGATTAGGGGCGAGGACTCCTAATAACTGGAATGCAAATCAGTCATCACAATTCGTGCACTTCATCATCGGCAGCTCTCCCATTCGCTTCCTCATGAAGTGAGAGACCCCAATGCTGTCGTGAATGAAGTAATACTCCCACTCGTCTTCTTGAGGCTCCTCGTCAGTCATTAAGGTCGAAGTCCTGAGCGCTGAAGAGACCGCAATCGCCCACGAGAGAACTGAGCGCCTTCACGTATTTCCGAACAAGGCCTGGGTTCACTCCCGCAACGTCGGCTAGATACTTCATTGTAACGAGCTTGCTGTTGCTCATGTCCGCCGGAACCGTCTTCCAATCTATAAGGGCGGATGCAACGAGAATGACCTCTGCAAGGGAGGGGGAGGTGTGAACCTATTCGCGGCACAACCCTCAGACTATGCTTGCGATTGTGCCATAAATCGAGACCAGATACATCGCTATGATTGCACCAGCTATCAAGCCGTTCCATTCTCTGTTAGTTTTCAACCCGTATAGAACGTCAACAACAAGAAGGAGCGCGAGGAAGCCAGCAACGCCAGGTTGGAAGAATATCTCGCCCATGTTAGTGTTAGGAAACGGTGACGCGTAGGACACCAACGCAAACGACCCGACGAACAAGATGAGGCCGATGATAAAGCCCCATTTGAATCCGACCCCTCTGTCAGAGGGCACGCCGCAGTCAAGCAATGTGTTCGATTTAACCATGTTTCTGCGCTATTCCTTGAGATGCCCTGTCGGAATTCTGGGGATGGCGAACGGCTAAATCATCTACTCCTGCAGGATGCTACGGGAAGGAGTCAGAGACGACCATCACGGAAGACGAGATGGACAGCCTACTTTCGGAAGTGTTCCGCGAATACGACTCACGAGTAAAGGAGATTGGTGGTGCCGGATTCGCTAAACGAAACCGTCACGCGCTGACAGATGGAATGCACTTGGATTCGCTGGAGTTCGCTCAGACACACTCCTACGACAGCACAAACCCCACCCAGCGAAACCCCTTCCATGAGACTCCTGATGAGATTCTGAAGAAGCGCGAAGTCACTTTGACAGTCAGTGGCCGAAGGCAGACACACACTGAATCTGTTGTAGTCACCATCCCAAGAAGCCTCTTCAGGCGCCTTTTCGGGTTGAAAGCGAAGACTCGAATAGAAGACAAGACTGTTGAAGAGCAAGTCTTCGTTGGAATCGACGTAAAACTCACTTCGACAATCACCTTTACCATACGTCGCGACAAGGATATGGGCCGATGGGACACAGGGGGCACCCAAGAAATCGCTTTGCGAGAAACGAAACTCCAAACAGACAAAGACGTCAAGGTGCTCCTGGATTCATTTCTTCCTGCAGAGAGAGTGGCCGAATTGAGCACCGTGGCAGGAGATGCAGTCGCCAAGCTGGGCCAACAATTGGGTTGGGCCTGGTCAGGAGGGATTTCTCGTCAGGCCACAGGGAGCTGAGCCGAAGCTCTTCCCTCGGGAGCATCCCGATTCATGAATCTAGAATCTACAAAGCTTATCAGCTAAAACATGAATTTCCGCTGCCTGCTAGTGCCCATTGAAAGGCAGTGAACTCGCAGTCGCTGTCACAGTAATTCTTGTCACAGCAGTCATCGCCGGTGGGATGCTAGCTTACTTCAAGAACAATCCACAGCAGCCACACGCAGGGGGGCAGCCTGTGTCCAACCCCAATCTCAATGGGGGAATGACTACGACGCCTCATCCCACCACGACAACGTATTCGGTGGAAGGCTTCCAAGACTCTGGGAGCGTTTCTTCGGTCGACTCGAGCGGGGGCCATTACACGATGGCGAACGTCGCAATTGGAAACCCGGTGTGGGTCACGCTCACCTCGAGCCAGCTGTCTCAGGTTCACTTCGGGGAGAACTTCGAAGTCAGGATGACCTATTCTCCTAACGGGCAGAGCATGCTGGACACCTTCGGCAAAGTCCTTAGCGTGTCGTCGAATGGGAATTGCCAACCGATAGTGATAGGGATATACTCCCAGCAACCCTGCGCGGCCATCGCACTCCTTGACTCCTCAGTCTCGGCGACGGTGCCAAGCGCGTGGAGCCCCCAAGTGGGGGGCCAGGTAGTCCTCTCCTTTACTCCCGAGACTTCCACCCCGCTTGTCGTGATTACAGGGCTCCAATCCACCGGGGCGACCTGCAGCGAATGGTCGTCCAATCCCCTTCAGTGCTATAACTCGACGTCCATCGCTCAGTTCGGTGCTTCAGTGAACAGCCCCTCCTGCCTTCAGCAGGCATACTTCTCTTCCGCGCCGCCTTGCATATTCGCTGCCCAAGGAGGTTCGATTTCAATCAGCGTCTCTTTCCCGAACTACGCCTATTGTTTTGGGTGCACCTATAGCCTCACTGCAACAACTTCAGACCCAGGATTTTCGGTCTCGGAAGTCCAGACCAGCGGGTTTGGTTACGCCTCAAGCGCTACGATGACGCTTTCGCTCCCGACCTCGGATTTTGATGGAACCCTTCACCTCACTTTCGTCTTCATTCCACAATGAAGCTCATCAGGAACCGAGTCAGAGACGGCACCCTTTGGAGATTTCGTTCTCTTGGCGGGTTCTTCGATGATTGAGTTTTCTTTCAAGGAGGATAGAACCTGATTACATCCGCGGGTGAGGAACAGCCAACTATTCGCATTAGGTGGGATTCCTACAATTCAGGTCTCCTCTTGGGCAAGGTCTTTCGGGATGTCGAGAGGATTCATAATCCCGTCGAGGTAGACATCAACCCAGGCTCTCCGGAGATTATCATCAAACTCGCGCTCGAAGGAGCCGACGTCGTGATGCTTGCCGGGAGCATCTACGACTATATCGGAAGACGCAGAAAGAAGGCACCTGAGCTACAACCCCCGGCAATAGACACCGGCTTCCTTGTCCAACTCACGTCATACAGACTGAGGGAGATTACCGGGCAAAGGAGTTTGGTGCTTGAGAAGCTTGCCAAGTCTGAAGTCGGGACAAGCATGACCTTTGTCGACGAATCAGGAAACAGGCACGCCTGCACCATTGATTCTTCTGGCGAAATTGTGAGCTATGACGGGCCGTCCTTCTTCAGTCCACGGCACCGGAAGCACAAAGACTGATGAAATCTAGCGGATTCCGGTTAGACCGTCTCAGGAATTAATCCAATCATTAACGGTCATTAATGGCCGTGGCGGTCAAGAGAATGTCTAGACCCTATCCGCCATGGTTTTGCGAACCAGAGTCGTGAAGAGACACGGTGAGGAACACTAGTCAGTGACACGTAAAATATGGCTCGACATAATTTTAACTCGCTAAATCATCCGTAAATCTTGGTAACAGTTACCATTTTACGACCAAGACTTTCGGGATGACCCCGATTTACGGACGAAAGACATCAAAGTCACGTTCCTGGGTCCTGGCCTTGGTCTCTGCTGCCTTCCTAGCAGCTTCAGACCTCCTTGCCTTCATGTCGACCCCCTCGTACCGATAGCGGCAGACCACGCAGAACTTTCCTCCCACAAGATAGGGCACCCTCCCGGAAGAGGTCGCCCTCCCCTCGGACTTGCACCTGGGGCATTCGACCCTGGAGCCGTCGGCGCTCAAGGGCCCTGAGCCATCCTGGGCCTGGGGATGGTCGCCCTATCGATGGCGACCCCGACGGCGATGAAGGCGAAGCCGACCCCGGCCAACTCGAGCTCGGAAGCGAGGCCGATGTGCAAGGCGCCATAGAGGGAGCCCAAGCGGGACACAGCCTGGGGAGCAGCCTTGGAAGCGACATAGGGGGCGACCCCGAGGAGGAACGCCAGAATCACCAAGAGTTCCCCGAGCCCGGCGAGCTTGGACATCTCACCACGGCACAACGGGAGGCATCTCGGCCGACCGCCGCTCTTCTTCTTTCCTCATCGCCTTCAGGTTCTGCAGTCTTGCTGCTTCCTCTGCCATCTCTTCATGGGTGAAAGGGATGGCCCGGGGGTTTCCGTATCTCTCCACGCGGGCGTGAAACATCGGAACTGGGGTGGAAGAAGAGGTCTGAGATGTTTCGTCCGGACGGCGCCCCAGTCCCGACGTTCTCGGCTTCGGTACGTCCTCGACACGATGTCCCTGAGCTTCCAGTTGTCTTGCCCCTTCGGGGGTGAGGGAATAGGCTCTGTCGTCCTCGCTTATCCACCCCATCCGCACCAGGACGAACATCCGGTCGACGAACTCCATGGTCGGAGGCACCCCGACGCCTTCACAAACCTCGTCTAGCCGCTTGGTTCCCTGCTTCAATGCGGCTAGCACCCGCAAATCGTCTAGGTTCATTGCGACGACCTCGGGGAGACCTGAACGCTCGGCTGCGTTCCAAGCAGCATGATGCCCCTGTCCGTGATGCGATACTTCCCGTTGCCCGCCTGGGCGAGCGCGTCGTTACGTCTCAAGATAGATATCGCGCCCACCACGTCGAACCGCTCCATCTGGGTCTCTCGGGCGAGTTCCACGCTGCTCTTGGCGGCACCATTCAGGAGAGCCTCGAGCACTTTGGTGTAACTCTGTTTCATCGTGAACACGTTACTTCATCAAATTAGAACTCTAGTAGGATTCCAATAGGGGTTTCCTATACATCGAGACGGTCGAGGTTCAACTTCATTGCCACGTCGGCTAGGTTGGAAAGGAACGGCTGGCCAAAATGTCAAGGCCATTTCAGAGTCTGGCAACTCCCAAGATGGCTCTCAAGGCGAATTTGGCTAGACAGGTGTCCGTAGGAGAAGAGGAACTCCAGCGGAGTTACTTAATTTAATAGTGAACCGAATTTGCCGGGGAAAATTCCAGCGGAAATTCATCAGATGTTGTTTATAAATTTGGTTCGTAATCAAACTATGAACATCTACTAGATTCTCATCCGAGAATCCGTAATCGTGATTAAATCACGTACATCGCGAACCGTGATTATGCCGCCCCGATACTAGGTGAAAGACCGAGTATAGGAATTACTCGGAAATCCGATGGTCGTGATACCAAGAGAGATGCCTAGGAGACCGGGTTCGCGGTCTTCTTCCCACTTGAAAATGACTTCCTGATACCCCTGAATGTTGGCTCGGCACCCCCATTTGCTCCCACATTCGGCAGAGGAGGTTTCTCTGACAGCTTTTCCCTGTTTTCCCTTTCCTTAGACTGGGTTACGAGGCCTTCCAAAGAATTCCTCAACTGGAAAAGGAACCCGTTCACAGTGTCAAGTAGCTGCTCTGCGCTTTGGCTCTTCCATCCTTCATTCAGGAGACGCTTTTGAAATGAGTCTACGCTGTCTCTGAGCACTTCTAGGACATATCTTTCGTTCGAAAAGAGTTTGGGAGCGTTCCGTTCTACATCCTTCAAAAGTTGCCTTAACTCTGCTGTCGTCCTAATAGGCAGGGGTGGAGAGCCAGGATTCGTTTGCTTTTCGTTGAGGTTATTCAGCGCTCGGTCTACCCGTTGCTCAGCCCCCAACACTGAATTGTCGAACGACATGCTTCCGAGTGCATGCGGCAGCAAGATACCACTCTGCAACTGCCTGACTGTCTCGCGCACTGTTTTCGCGGAGGGACACGCTCCCCTTTCCTTCCATCGGTCAAACAATGCCCTTCCGACATCTACCTCCACCTGGCCCTTTTCATTCTGAGGTTTCTTCATGTCTGCTTCCGTGTAAGGTCTGAGCCATTGTTTCATGCCCCACACCGAGCATAGCACAAGAGCGACGTCGTGACCGAGCTTGCCGAAGAATTCGTCATCCTTGACATCTTTGAGGGTCTTTACAATGGTGAGATACTTGGAGATGGTGCTTCTATCCAGAACAAAGAGGTCGCCGATGCGCTCTTGGGACCAGCCATTGTCGGCGAACATTTCTGCATAACGCGCCTGAGCATCCCAGTCAAGCCCTTTGCGCCCAATGTTTGCGCGGACAGCCTTCTCCAAGAGCTTCTCAGTAGTCCTGATTGACCGGTCGATGTAGACGTCCTTGTCGACCTCAAACCCTTTGAGCCCCCTCTTCCGTTCAGCCATTAGCCTGTAATGGCCGTCAAAAAGGAAGAACTTCCCTTTGTATTGAGGCAACAGAGTGATGTTTTCGGCGGGACATACTCCAATCGGGGCTCTCAGCCCTGAAGGCTTGCTTCGGTCTCGACTTTCTTGTTCGATATTCTCTAGGAGGGCCTTCTCATCTTCGGGGTCATATTTGGTTCTTGGACGCTGAAAGACCTTTGGGATGTCGATTATGTCTTCGACTTTGATGAAGCCGGGCTCTTCGGCCTGGGTGCTCAACCCCCGACCACCCTATGGTTCCTTGCGTATTCCTCGATTGCCTCCTTGTAGAGAAAGCGCAGCTTCTTGCCGGTCACGCTGGAGATTCTCCTCATCTCCAGCTGGGTCGTGTCGTCAATCTCAGCTGACGCTATGATTTTCATAATTTCTTCAAGTTATGATAATCGTGGTGGATTTTATTAATCGTTTTGTAAAAAGGAACGCGAAACACGCCTATCTTGGCTGCCACAGAATGGTTTGTGTCTGGATAGGCTGTCCTACAAGCGTTTAGGCTTGTCCCGAGGGTGTTCGGATTCTACTCGGATTCCTCACTCTCTGCGTTCTCAGGTTTCGAAGGCTTCTCCAGCCCTCTGCTGCTGGGGGGCTGCCACTCTAACCTCCCGCAGGCAGGAACGAGAATCGGTCTTATTCTGGCGTTCTCCAGATTCCTGTTCCGCAAACGTCTGAGATTTTGTCCTACGACCGGAGAGACGACTCTCGGTCTTGAGCTTGCAGTTGGAGGGATTCCAATGTTCGTCATTTCATTCGTTAGTTCTCTTTCCAACCGAGAATAGCCTCCGCAAGAGGCTGAAGCAGAAGGACGCTAAAGGCTATGATAATCCAACTCAACTGGGTTGCTTCTTGTCCATACTGCCAAGCATATGTATCACTTGCGGAGCTTATTGTGAACAGAGGTTTGTCCTCATACCCCATCGGGGCTGGAACACTTTGACTTCCTGCAGCGTCCAACCAAGTGTATACGCCGCCCTCGGTATCGAATGTTATTTTCGCGCTACCTATGTAGTAGGTCTCACCGTTTACCGTGAGGGTGCCTGTGAATGGAATTATGCCTGCCGACTCAGAGCCGTCTGCCTCTTGGAAAGCGAACCCTACATAGAATTGCCGGAACTGGGTATCAGATACCGACTTGAGGCCGCTTTGAAGGGTGGTGTTGTTTGGGCCCGGGCCGCTCGTATGCAACGTGGGTCCTCCTACCGCTACGCTGACGGCCATTGGATTGTTAGCGCTAAAGCTACCAGTGTAGTTGAAGTGGAGTGTGACGTTAGCAACGACAATGGGCAACTGGCTTCCATTGAGAATGAGATACTCACATCCAGTGCAGTTGACGAATTTCTCATGGGTGGGTGTCTTGACGAAATATACAGCATAGACAATCACGACAATCCATGCTGTTATCAACAGAGTGGCGAGAATGCGCCTGCCTGTCTTGTGGTCTTTAGTCAACTGGACTCCCCGTCCTTGAAGTGTTCCCAAGAACAGACCCGATGGCCTCTGAAAATGTCTCCAATGTTCGCGCTTTCCGCTCCGCTTAGAGCGCCTTTAGGATTTCGTCAGTTGTCATGGGAGTTCCAAGAAAAGAGAAGAGGAGCCGCGATTGGCTCCTCCTGTGAGCGATTACGCCGCCTTGCTCATTAGGGGGATGACCTCCTCGAGCAAGTCTGCGACATAGCGCGCCGGGTTCTTCCCCGCTTTGGCAGCGAGAGCCTTGAGAAGGCGCTCGGTCTTCTCTGTCAAGGAGACGTAGACTCCGGGCGACGTCACTGTGGGCGGGGAGGCCGGCTCAATCGGCGTGGGGACTAGGTTGGGGTCTGTCTTGTTTCCTTTAGTTCTTCTTGACTTGCCCTTCTTCCTTGGGACGACAAAGCGGCAGACCTCCGTCCAGGTCAGCTCCTTCCCCAAGACCTTGGCGGGAGTTTCCAACGGTTGGAATCTCCCTTCGTTCATGACAAGGTCTTGGCGCTGCCTCACCCACTTGATGTCGAACGACTCTCGGCCGAAGTCTTCGAAGGTCTCGAACTTCTTGGCGAAGGCTACGCAGTAGTAGAGGGTGGACACCCCTAGGTGGAGGTCGGCGGCTAGTTGCTGCATGAAGCTGCCCAGTTTCCCTGCCCAACCGTTCTGGTCAACCAGGCCCTTGAGCTGCTTCTTCGCGGAGATGATGCGCTTTCCGAGCCGGAACCTGGACTGCAGTATCACTGACTCCTTTCTACACAGCCTGAGGCATTCGCCTAGGATTGGGTTATACCACTGAAGGTATGCCTTTTCCTCTGCCTGGCGTCTTGCCCGTTCTTCTGGTGTCTCAGGCCAGAGCTGCTCGGCCAACGATTCCTCTTCTTCTGGTTGGCTTGTTTGTGACATATCTTTGCTATCACCTCCTTTGAACGCATGCCGGGTTCATATGCAGAAGCTAGAGTAACCCATATATCGAAATCCGCACGTAAGAAAATGGTGCGAAAGGACGAGAAGGAGGCCATCCTTGCTGGCAAGAAGGACCAGGAATTACGCGGCCGTAAGAGGCTCGGCGGGAAAGGCGCCCTCACCGTGAGCATTTCCCTCGACCCCTACACCTACGAAATTCGGCAAGTCTTGGAATCAATGAAGTATGGGAAGTTCTCTGAGCTGATAAGAAGGCTGATTCGACAGAAGATGGAGCAGATTGAGGAAGAACAAGGGCTAAATGAGAGAGCATATCGTCAGTTCGGCGACATTCTCTCGCTCTTGCTGCTCGCCCCGAGCATAGAAGAGAGCGAAATGAAGGAGCGAGCAAAGGAACTTCGTGGCGATATAGCGATTCTAGACGCCTCCCCTAGCGAGCTCCATCACAGACTGAGAGCGTTGAGCGAAATCGGGTTGGTCGCGGGGGCTTCGGATAGACCCTGGAGATTGACAGCGAAAGGAAGGAAGTTCCTAAGGAAGCAAATCGTTGCGCCGCGTCAGAAGCCTGACGTGAAGAGCCTACTTCTTGACCACGACCTTCCCACTAGGTAGGCTCGCCACGAACGCCCAACCCTGGGCAAGATTCTCACTCAACTCATCCTCCCCAATTATCTTCTGACTCTCGACCTTCTCCGGCGCGAGCGATTCTGTCCCGGCCTCCATCAAGGTGACTTCCTCCTTCCTGAGTTCCCTATACTCTCGTTCGAGAATGACCAGCTTCTCGGCGGCGTCTAGCCCCCTTCCAAGCCTCGCTTCCTCTGTCTTGACCAGCTCTTCAGATGACCGTTCCTTCAAAGGAGAGTCGTTGATTCCTAGCCAGTAATACTGCACCCTTGCCTCCTTCTCAACCTCTTCCCTGGTGAGTCCCCCCCTCTGGATGCCGACTAGTTTCGCTTCTACCTTCTCAGAGAACGCCTTCCGCATCAATTCAACCTGCTCATCCGTGAGTCGCTTTCTTACGCTGTATTCTTCCTCTATCGGCCCTGAGTGGCCCATGAAGAACTGCTCCCAGACGTGGCTCAAGCCCGCGTTTTGAAGCGCCCAGTCGTAGTAGCTCCTCAGGACATAGGGTCTGAACTTGGATACTGACGTATCGCTTGACCTAATCGCCCGCCTCATCAGCGCGCTCACAGCCTTCCTTCCCATCGGCGCGCCTTTCGGCTTCGCCATGCTAGTCCTCATGAACTCGTTCTTGATGCTGAGGTTCCTGAACACCGCGATTACGGGGCTCTCCTGAGTCAGTTCTTCGCCTCCGGCTTGCCTCTCTCGAAGATAGGCAGTCAGAACGTCCACGCCTCGCCTTATCAGGAAGGTGAAATACGGCCGCTTGTTCTTCGACAACTCGGCCCTGACGCTTATTCGCATGGGGGTCCTTCGGGCAACTATCTTGCCATGGATTTCTAGCTCGGGGAAGTCCTTCAATCTGAGACGACTTACCGCCTCCGGCCTGATTCCGGCATAGGCAATCATGACGATGGCAGCCCTAGTCCTCTGGTTGGCGTGGTCGAGTATCGTGTTTAGCTCCTCGGTGGACGGGAAGTGCTCGTCCTCTATCGTCGGTGTCGTCTTGACGTTCGCTATCTTGATTTCTCGCGTGACCTCGCATTCGTTGACCCTCAGCCAGCTCTTCACGGCGCATAGGGCTCCATTGACGGTCTTCGGTTTCAACGGCTTCTTGTCGTAAGGGCTTATACGCGCCTTGAGCGAGCGAACATAGTCCTCCAGGCGGTCTTGGGCGGCCTTCTTGTCAAGGTTGAATTCCGAGACTAACTCGGTGGGCACCATCTCCACCTTTGAGCAATAGTCTCTAAGCCACCAGAGATAGGTTTCTGCGGTCTTAGGACTCCCCTCGGCAAGGTTGTCATACCACCGCTTCACGTCCCTGGTTTCCAGGAGACTCCGCTCGTTCATGGCCAGTCCTCCTGACCGGGATACGGGTAGATACAATTCCGCACGTGTAAATTAGGGGAATGCCCGCTTGTTCCAAATCCGTGCTAGGCTACGGGCCCAAGTGGGCTGACCATCGCCGGCTAATTAAGTCATGGAAGCAGCATTGCCTCATCGAAAGGAGGCACCACGAGGCCCCTCTCCGTGATCATCGAAGTGACCAGTTCGGGTGGGGTCATATCGAAGGCAGGATTCGACACAGGGACGCCCTTCGGGGCTATCCTCCGACCACGGATCTGCACGAGCTCCACGGCCCCCCTCTCTTCTATGGTAACCTGATCGTGGGTCCGCGTCAAGTCGAAGGTGGACCGCGGAGCGGCTGGGTGGAATGGTACCCCATGCCTCCGGGCCAGTACTGCCTCCTGGTATGTCCCGATTTTATTGAAGACGTATCCGTCCTTGGTTATCCTGTCCGCCCCCACCACGACCCTGTCTACCCTCCCCTGGCTCATCATGTAGCCTACCGCGGTGTCAGAAATCAGTGTGCATGGTATACCGTCTCGGGCGAGCTCAAAAGCGGTAAGACGCGCTCCCTGAAGGGCCGGCCTGGTCTCAGGGACCAGCACCTTGACCAGCTTTCCCTGCTCGACGGCAGCCCTTACCACCCCCAGCGCGGTCCCATAGCCGACGGTCGCCAGCGACCCTGCGTTGCACTGAGTGAGCACGGTGTCCCCGTCCCTAATGAGGTCGGCGCCCACTCCCCCGAGCTTCCTGTTTGTCGCCACGTCCTCGTCCTCCATACGTTTCACTTCTGATTCGACCTCTTCGCGCGCGCGCTTTGCCGAGGGGGAAGCTCTTGCCTTTTCCAGAACCCTGTCAATCCCCCAAAACAGATTCACCGCTGTGGGTCTGGTAGAACGAAGCGCCGCCGCGCTCTTCTCAAGGTCGCGGACTAACCCAGGTATGTCTGTGGCCTTCGACCTGCGCGCGGCAAGCGCCAGTCCCATCGCGGCGGCCACCCCGATAGCTGGCGCCCCCCGTACCACCATGGTCGTGATGGCAGACGCTACCTCCTCGGGGGTCGTGTAGGTCACATATGAGAGCCTGTTCGGGAGGGCGGTCTGGTCTATCATCCTCACCCGTCCGTTATCCCAGGTCACAGTTCGGAGCGTGAAGAAGTTGGCCACAAAGGCTAACCTGTTTGGGGGCCGCTAAAGGGTTTCCGGGGACGCACCCCAATCATCTTCAAATAGAGTCGGCGGGGCGTCGGCACCAGATGCAGGAAGGGAGCCCCGCGGAAGAAGAAGAGGTCAAGCCGTACCGAGCTGTCCTTGAGGGTGGGACGGCGAGTGTGGTTGACAAGGAGCGATTCGGGGAGCTTGAGGAGTCCGGATATGGCACGCGAGAAGGACGCCGCCTGTCACTCCGTGACTATGAAGCACTCTACCTCCTGTATGCCGGGAAGCTTGAGCTGATGGAATCAGGAAAGAAGGTGAGTTTCGACAAGTTCGCGGAGCTCTCTCAGAAGAGGGCTGGTGACTCCTGGACCAAGTTCATCATCTACAGGGACCTGAGGGGGAGAGGATATGTCGTGAGGGAAGGCTTCGGATTCGGGACAGACCTCCGGGTGTACGAGCGAGGGGACTATCCCAAGAAGCCCGCGAAGTATGTGGTCTTCGCCCTCGACGAGGGCATCGAGAAGGGGATGTCGGAACTCCAGCAATCAGTGAAGGAGATGGCGAAGATGGGGAAGGAGGCCATCATAGCAGTAATCGAAAGGCGGGGAGAGGTAATCTACTACAAAGTCAGCAGGGCCAGGTTCTGAACCCATGGACCTGGGGGGAGCGTTCAAGCTCGTCAGGCCGGTCAACTGCGCCATGATAGGCTTCGCAGTAATCGTCGGCGCGTTCGTCTCCAGGCCGCCGTCGGTCCCGGCGCTTCAGCTCACCCTCGGGTTCCTGACAGGATTCTTCATCTGCGCCTACTCCATGATAGTCAACGACATCTACGATGTCGATGTGGACAGAGTCAACAGGCCAGAGAGGCCCATACCCAGCGGGAGGGTATCGGCGCGAGAGGCGAAACAACTCGCCGGGGCCGCACTCGTAGTGGGAATGGTATGCTCGGCCCTTTCGCTCAACCCCCTCGCATTGGCCTTGGCCGCCGCCTACACTTTCCTCTCGTGGTTGTACAACAGCAGGGCGAAGAAGACAGGCCTCCCCGGCAACATGATAGTGGCGTCGTCCCTGGCAATCCCGTTCATCTACGGCGGGGCGACGATAGGGGGAGCCAAAATCGGTTCATTTCTCCTATTGATGGCGCTCACAGCCTTCTTCTCAGGGGTGGGAAGGGAAGTGGTGAAGGCAATGGCTGACGTAGAAGGGGACGCCAAGAGAAACATCAGCTCTGTTGCTCGGAGCCGAGGTCTGGCTTTCGCGTCCCAGGTGGGGGCCCTCTTCTTCCTCCTGGCGGTTGTAACGAGCTGGGTGCCTCTCATTATCGGCCTCGCCAACTCCTTGTACGCCTATGGGGTGGCCGTGCCCGACGCGACGTTCGTCTACCTGGCCGCAGCGATAGTCTACCGACATGAACCGTCCAACGCCCTGCGCGTGAAGAACGTAGCTCTGGCAGGGATGACAGCCGGACTCTTGGTCTTCATCGGGGGCGCCCTCTGAACGTGTGGACCGAGAGGCACCGGCCCAAGAGCCTAGAAGAGATGGTCGGCAATGAGGAAGCCAGGGCTAAGCTCATCCTCTGGCTCAAGAAGTGGAAGCCTGGAGACAGGGCTGCGTTGCTGGTCGGCCCTCCGGGGACGGGGAAGACCACTAGCGTCCACTTGGTTGCGGAGAAGCTCGGGTACCAATTGGTCGAGCTGAACGCGAGTGATTCTAGGACGAAGGACAAGCTTTCCAAGAAGGTTGGCGAGGCCATTGCGAGCTCCAGCCTGTTCGGCGGGCCGACCGTGATATTCCTCGACGAAGTGGACGGACTCGCTGGGAGGGCGGACTACGGGGCGATAGACTTCATCAAGGACGCGGTCAGAAGAAGCGAGGCGCCGGTGCTGATGGCGGCCAACGATCCCGACTCGGACGAAGTGAGGAAACTGGGGACAGCCACCACAAAAATTGTGTTCAGGAGGGCAGGCGAGCACGAAGTCCTGAAGCGTCTACAAACCGTCTACAAAGAGGAGGGGCTGCGGATGGGAGACGACGAGATGGCCAAGATAGCGAAGGCTGCGAACGGCGACCTGAGGGCTGCGGTCAACTTCTTGCAGTCGGGGATGCCTTCACAGAAAGATGAAGAGATGACTACGGCGGAGTCGGTGGACGCGTTTTTCAATGCGTCGGATGAGAAGGCTGCGCTGAGAGCCCTACGTGCTTACCCCGGTCAGCCAAGGGAGAAGCTACGCGACCTTTTCACGGCGGTGACGAGGTCCAGGGTTCACGAGGAGAGGAAGGCCGCGGCCCTTGATGTCCTCTCAAGGACCGACTTGGTCATGGGGAGGATTATGCGCGGGAAGGATTGGAGGCTCCTGAGGTACCTCGACCCTATGCTTGCGTCTGAGCTCTGGAATGCGCTGGGTGACGGAGGGCCGCGGTACACGCTCGACGCGGTCCCTTGGCCTCTGCAGCTCCGGGTGTGGAATGACTCGAAGAAGCTGAAGGAAATTGCCCTGCTCGCGGGCAAGCGGTTAGGGACGAGCCAGAGAGGATTCCTGGTCCAAGACATGCCTTTCGTCCTCCTGCTCTGCGCCAACAGGGGCTTCAGGCATGGGCTGGTGAGGAGCCTAGAGCTCGAGGAGAACTACGACGTCTTCCTGGCGAAGGAAGCGGCGAGGCAGCCCAGGCGCTAGCTGAACAGGAGCGATTCGGCTGAACCCCCCACGTCCTTCCAGTCCGCGTAGAACCTAGAGAGGGCGCCGGCTAACGGGCTCGTAGTGTCGACCCTGAATATCCTGATTCTATTGAAGCGCTTCTCTGTGAGTATCCCTGAGCGGACGAGGAACTCAAGGTGGCGGGAGGCCGCTCCGTGGGAGAGTCCCGACCGCCTGGTTATCTCCGAAATGTTGAGTTCCCCAGTCTCTAGCAATATCGTCAGCACTTTGGTCCTGCCGTAAGAGGACAGCAGTTTTTCAAGCTCTAACGTCTGCGAGCATCCCCTTCTCGAGCTCTCCCATCAACTCCTTGGCCGAGACCAGAGACAACCCTATCATGGTCGTCCTACCTCTCATCCCCTTTCCTGAGAGCTGCGTCTCGATTATCCCCTTCCTCGACATCTCGTTGACGTCGCTCCACACCTGGGTGTGGTGGTACGCGGTCACATTCATGCCCTCGCAGAGGGCCGAGTAGCTCTTCTCCACTTCCCCTATGGTGACGTAGGTCGAGCCGCCCTTCTTCAGGAGGGAAGAGATGGCCATGAGCAGCAGCTTCTGGTGGGCGGTCAGGTAGGAGAGCTCCTCCTTCCTCAGCTGCGGCGGGAGCGAAGCCTTGGCAGACCTCACGTGTTCTGGAAGAACGCGAGGGGACCCTGAGTCGTCAGCCAGCTTCCCCGCGCGCCAGATCAAATCCAGCGCGTAGCGAGCATCCCCATAGGTCCCCGCTATGTCTGCGGCCAGCTGGACGACGTCGTCGTCGAGTGAACCGTCACTGAACGCCTCGCTGCGTGAATTCAGGATGTCAGCGAGCTGCTCCGACGGATAGCTGTCGAGGGCGATCTCATTCCATTGGAGAGAGCTCAGCGTGCTCAGGTCGACCTTCTTGAGGTAATCAGTCGTCTTCGATATGAGCAGGGACGAAAGGACCTGGGTCCCCGGCACCATCTCCCTGAGCCTGGTTATGGTATAGAGCGACGCTGGGTCAGATAGCACAAGCGAGTCTACCTCGTCGAAGGCTATGACGAGGTGCATTCGGTTGCTCCTCAACTCCTCCACCAGCGCTGCTAAGAGCTCCTCGAAACTGTAGCCTCGGGTGGGAAAGTTCTGCCCTAGCGACTTCAGCGCCTTCACCATGATGGCTTGGAGGGTCCGGTCTATCCGGCAGTTGACGTGCACAGCCTTGACCAAGTTCCCATGGAGCGCCGCCTTCCGAGGGAGCGACTCCAAGAGCAGCTTTTTCGCCAGCATTGTCTTGCCTGCCCCCACTGGTCCGGTTATCATCACGACCTGGCTGGCCTTGGAGGCGTTCTGCGCAACACCCTGGAAGTAGAGCTCGAGTTTCTTCAACTGTGCCTCACGGTGAGGTATCTGATGCGGGAGGTACTCCTGGAGGAGGATGGCTTCATCCCTGAAAACAGAGCGCGGGAGGGTCATAAGAGTCGAAGGATTCTCTCAATTTGTCTTATAACCTTAGTCGTGCGTTCGATAGAATTACAGATAGAGGGTTTGTCGAAAGTGTTTTGGCAAAGCGGAAATAAGCCGAAGGCAGGCCAAGGGCGTTGAGGGCCGTCAGGTTCCACGAGCATGGGGGGCCCGAGGTGCTGAAATACGAAGAAGTGCCTGACCCTGTCCCGACATCTGATGAAGCGCTGGTGAGGGTGAAAGCGTGCGCCCTCAACCACCTGGACATCTGGGCGAGGAACGGGCTGCCTAATGTGGCAATCCCACTGCCGCACATCTCGGGGAGCGACATAGCAGGCGTGGTGGAGAGCGTCCCTGCTGAAGAGAAGGCGTTCGCCGCAGGGGATGAGGTGATAGTCAATCCCGGGATGGGATGTGGGCGGTGCGACAGGTGCCTCTCAGGAAAGGACGATCAGTGCAAGGACTACACGATAATAGGATATGGGGTCGACGGCGGATACGCTGAACTGGTGAAGGTCCGCAGGACCCACCTAATCAGGAAGCCGGAGCAGATGTCGTTTGAAGAGTCCGCTTCGTTCCCTCTAGTTTTCGAGACAGCGTACCACATGTTGGTCACGAAGGCGAAGGTCACCCCAAGGGACACCGTCCTCGTACTTGGTGCGAACTCCGGGGTCGGCTCGGCGGCTATTCAGGTGGCCAAGCTGTTCGGCGCGAAGGTAATCGCGACAGCCGGCGACAAAAGCAAGGCTGAGAAGGCGCGGAACCTCGGCGCCGACGAGGTGGTGGACCACTACTCCCAGGACGTATTGGCAGAGGTCAGGAGGCTCACCGGAAAGAGGGGAGTTGACGTAGTGGTCGAGCATGTCGGAAGGTCTACCTGGCAGGGGAGCGTGAAGGCGCTCGCGAAAGGAGGGAGGCTGGTCACTTGCGGGGCGACGACCGGAGGTGAAGTCACCACCGACCTCAGATACGTGTTCAACAGGGAGCTCACAATCTACGGGAGCTTCATGGCTGGCATGGGCGAGCTGCTGGAAGTGGTGGACCTGTTCAGATCTGGGAGGCTTAAGGCAGTGGTTGACACTTTGTATCCACTGGCAGAGGCTAGAAAGGCGCAGTCCATGATGGAGTCGAGTAGGCACTTCGGAAAGATAGTTCTGAGAGTCTAGGAGACGATCTCGTATGAGTGTGAAATCTTAGCAGTAGGCTGTATTGTAGCGCCCACACTACAGAACTTCTCGTTGCTCTCCCTGATTGCCTCCTCGACAAGCTCCCTCTCAAGTCCGACCCCCGAGAGGACATACTTGATGTGTATGGAAGTCCAAGGCTTCGGGAGGCCGTACTCTGGCCTTTCCCCCGAAACGAATATCCTAAGGGAAGACAGATTCTGTTTGCGTTTCTTGAGGATAGCAACTATGTCCATCCCCGTGCAGGCACCCAGAGAGGTGAGGAGGACTGTCATCGGGCTGATTCCTTTGGATGTGCTTTGTGCAGAGTCGAAGACGACCGTGTGACCGGAGGCGTCGGAACCAAGAAAGACGTTGTCTCCGCTCCAATCGACCTCCGCCTGCCACCTCGCTTCACTCAATGTGTATCATCACCGGTTTCGACTTAGATTCAACCTCCCCCTTCTCAATGAAACTTCTCCGCGTCCATCGCGCCTTCGCCCCGGCGAAAAGCTCATGGCGCCCAGGGCTGAGTGAGGAAGCAGGAAACGCGAACTCTTTCTCCACGTCGAGCATCTTAGACTTCGCGTCTTCCACGTTCCTGGGTATCTTAGGGGGCCCGCCGTCTTCAGGCATGATCATCACCCAGATTCGGTATGGCAGGTCCGGGTCTCGGCTCCAGTAGAAGCTCGCCCTTCTGACCTCCTTCTTGACTTCCTCGAGCTTCAAGGGACGAATCCCCCCATTTGCGTTCAGGGTGAGGCTAAGCGTGAGGGGCAGCCTCTTGTCGAAGTCCTCCCAGGCTACCGTCCAGACGTCGGGGTGGAAGGCCTCCCTGAGCCCCCCAACTATCCTGTAAGCGACGTTGACCTTCACGGTGTCATCCGAAGCATAGCTCTTCTTGTCAGTGACGAGGCTTATCCGCTCAATCTGTGTGGGTGGCCACTCATACTCTTGCCGTCTGTCTTTCAGAGACAACGGAATCGGGCGCCCTCCACAGGCAGTTTAAAGTTTGATGCGTATTCAGGCAACCCGCTCTGAGAGCCGCGCTGGAAGTCTTGGGGCGACTGCTTCGGTGAGGGCCACGCTGAACGAGCAGACATCGTCCCCGTCAGTCAGGCACTGGACTTCCTTCACATCGAAGGTCTTACCGAACGTCCCTGACATGAACCCTCGGAGGTGAGCCCTGAAGAAAGTGCTTCTCCTGTGGAGGTTCTGCTTCGCGTTCGATTCGCACTCGAATAGTGCCCTTGCGTTTACCACAATGGGGAAGTCAGAGGTCTTACCTCGCTCAATCGATACGTCAGTGTATCCCAGGGCAGAGTAGGTCCCGATAAGCTCGTTGAGCTGGTCGACGGCGAACTTCGCCCCGAAGTCTTCCACGATTTCCTTGGCAGAGTGCCGCCCCATGGCCTCAGCCATCTGGTCGATTATGGTCGCGGCCCCCGTCCCGAAGACAGCCCAAAGCCTGTTCAGCATCTCGTTGAGCGCGTCCGCCCTCATCAAGATCGCCTTGCGGCCCGCCCATTGCAAGGGGAAGTGCTGTTTGTCGACCATGAAACCACCTTCGGCTGTGATGGCCTCAACAGATTGAATCTGATCGATTGACTGCAGCGTCCGCTTCAGGCCGGGAAGCCCTCCTTCGGCGTCCGTTATGTCGGCGAAGAAACTTAGGGTGGCCGTGCGTGAACGGCCAGGGGCCGTGAAGAACCCGGTGAGGACGTTCACGTTACAGTCGCTTACAGCCTGGCTGCATCTGGCTAAGGCACCCTTCTCGTTCTTGACCCTCACAACTACTTCGGCCAGCCTGCGGCCGGGAGCGTGCTCCCAAATTTCTACATCCTTTGGATAATGCATGGGAGATTAACTTAACCCCCCATGTATATTCTTAATAAAGGCTACCATCGGGGCCCGGACGGATGCGGAGAGCAAGCAGGGAAGAACAGAAGCGAGATATCAAGCCTATGGATTTGGAATCTACACCCCTTAAATTCGGACGAACTGTGAAGCGCCACGGTACTCTGGTAGAGGATATGGCTACAGGGAGACAGGAAGTCGACAATACCAATCACCGGACGGTGCAACTCGTAAAGCTACTGTCGCAACTGGGCCCCGATGTCCCGGAGATATCTAGGAGGCTGGGGCAGTTCAAGGAGTCTGTGCGCTATCGATACAAGGAGAAGGTCGTCAACCGCGGGATAGCAATCCAAGGGGCGGTAGATCATGAGAAGCTCGGATTGAAGAGGATGATGGCTGTAGTCGATGTAGCGGAGCCGTATAGAAACTATGCCCAGGCAGTCTTCGCGGCCATGCATGAGCTTTGCTATGTCGTCGGGTTCGCGAAGACTCTGGTGAGCGGGGAGCACGTGGTCAACTTCAGCGTCCCCATTGAGCATGTTTCTGCCATGCACACCCTACTCGGACAACTGGAGGAAACAGGGATGTTCTCCCGCCTTGAAATTCTCGATTTCGATTGGTTCCGCACGGTCCCCATGAAGCCTGAGTATTACGACTTTGATAGCGGGAGGTGGGACTTCGACTGGCAAGGGAGGGGCCCAGACGACTTCCAATCTGCCGCCGGAGTCCCATCGGAGAAGACCAAGTTCGACTATGTCGACCTGCTGATTGTGAAAGAGCTCCAGGTGGACGCGAACAAGTCACTCAGGGAGATGGCGGACAAATTGAAGGTCAATTACAAGAAGCTTGCGTGGCACTATTCAACGCACGTCAACGCTCGGAGGCTGATTTCAGGATACACTGTCAATTGGATGGGAACGAGGTACGACTACAAACTTGAGAAGGCGTTGCACCGCAAACACAGGTATTTCGCCGTGGACCTGTTCGCAAGGGACGTGAGCGGGCTAGAGTCGATGTCACTCAGACGTGGAATCGACCGGCTACCATTCCTCTGGGGAGAAGCTGGAGGCGGCAACTACTTCGCGGAGTTCGCCTTCCCTGTGGATAACGTAATCGAGGCGCTACAGTACATCGGCGGCGTCAGTCATGGGGTCAGGGAAAGGACGAGCATCTACCCCATAGACCAGTCGGAAGCGGCCCGCTTCACGATAGCCTACCAGTTGTTCGACCCGATTACAAAACGATGGATGCTCGATGCGGAGAACCTGCTGTCCAAGTTCGAAGGTTTGATGGTCCAGATAAAAACGGGTGTCAGCTAGGAGACCTAGCTGACACCGAAGCCGCCGATTATCTCGAGCGGCCCGACCTTCAGGCCCAACGACGCAAAGACAATGCTTGCGCCAGTGAGGGCGAGCATCCCGTAGCGGATTTTCTCGTCCAGAGTCATGTCGGCAACCGTGGCCTATCCAGGCTTTTAAGAATGAGCCTATGCATGACGGGCAGCCTGGCGTATCAGGCAAAATCCAATTATTAATCATAGCACGCTCCCCCTAGGAGATGACGTCAACTTCTAAATAAGAACCGTCGATGAATAGCTGCGAAAAGAGCTGACTTCTACAACCCCGGCCGAGAAGCACCCGCACATCCCTGCCCGAAATATACTAGACAGGATTGTACTCGGAGGGAGCGACGGTGCGATAGAGGGCGTGGCGATAACCTCGGCCCTCAATGGGGCAGGCGTGGCGTTTGCGATCATCGCAGTCGCGGGGTTCGCGTTCGCCGCCGCGGGCGCAATTTCGATGTTCTTCAGTAGCTATCTCGCAAGGAGGTCGGAGGTCGACTCGCTTAAGGTCGATATGGCAAGGGAGAAGATGGAGATCGAGACAGAGCCGGATGAGGAGAAACATGAGATGGAGGACTTACTCAAGAAAGACGGCTACAAGGAACCGGAGGTCGATGTGATAATGGGGAGGCTGACAGAGGACAAGGAGCTTTGGCTCAGAGAGATGCTCCGGAGGGAACTGCGAGTGGACGCAGAAGGGGTCAACGTAGACCCATATGGCCACGCGATTGCTGCCGGCGTGGCATTCTTCCTGCTCTCCCTCCTTTCGGTTTCCCCATATCTTATCTCGCTCCCGAGGGAGGCCGCGCTCGGAGCATCTGTGTCGCTCTCCCTCCTCGCACTGTTTGCGCTGGGGTCAAGGGTCTTCATACCACAGAATTTTAGACTGAAGTCTGGCCTCGAGTCGGCGACCGTGGGAGCGATAGCAGGTCTCCTGCTATATGTGGTGGGGACGCTCCTTTCCGCACTTTGAAGGGAGATCTATAGATTACCGAGAAGCGCCTAAAGGCATGCAGGAACAACAAGGCTGTGGAACTCAACCTTGGCCGATTGATTCGTGGAGGAGGAGTTGGTTGCAGCAGTTCGGGGGCTCGACTTGGCCTTTGGTTCTGACCGCTGCCTTCAGTGACGTGGCGGGCCTGAGCCACCGGAAAGGAAATTGGTCAGGCCACGTCCCCCCATGACGTGAGGAGGCTCGACTTGGGGAAGATCCCTATCAACATCCTGAACGACACGGTGCTTAAGCTGACCGGGGCGGAGTCAGACAAGGTGGTCGCCCCCGCCCGCGCGGGGCTCGACTTCGCCGCGGTCAAGGTCGGAAGGAAGTTCCTAATCACGTCGGCGGATCCAATAACGGGAGCCTATGAGGACGTAGGCACTTACGCTGTAATGGTGAGCGCCAACGACGTAGCCACCAGTGGCAACATGCCGCAGTTCGCGGAGGTAGTCATCCTGCTCCCGAGAGGCTCTTCAGATTCAGAACTCGCCAAAGTTGCCCGGCAGATTCATGAAGCCGCGATGAAGATCGGCGTCACCATACTGGGTGGGCACACCGAGGTTACGCCAGGGATAGACCACCCGATTTTGATGGTGACCATGTTCAGCCTGGTGGACAGGTTTGTCACATCGGGAGACGCCAGGGAAGGAGACACGATTATGATGACAAAGACCGCCGGGCTGGAGGGGACAGCGGAGCTGGCCCGAGAGCACAAATTCCCCGAAGTCCCCGCGTCAACTCTGAAGAGGGCGAGGAAATTCATCGAGAAGTTGGACATAAGGGAAGAGGCCGTGACTTCCTTTGGCACCGGGGTGGTCCACGCGATGCACGACTGCACAGAGGGAGGTGTCATGGGTGCTACGTTCGAGATGTCATTGGCCTCTGGCCTCGGATTCGTGCTTGAAGAGGCTGCAGTCCCTGTGGCCCCCGAGACCAAGCAGATATGCGACTCGTTGTCCATAGATCCTCTCAAGCTCATCGGCTCGGGCTCGCTGCTGTTGGCGGTGGCGCCAGGGGAGGAGGCCCAGGTGGAAGAGGCGCTCCGGGGGGTGTGTAAAGTAACCAGGGTCGGGTCATTCTTGAAGGGCGGGAGGCATGTAGTCGGAAAGGACGGGACAGCGCGGGCGCTGCAAGAAGCCCCTCAGGACGAGCTATGGAGAGTGCTCTCGCGGAGCCGGCGACTGGGGTAGCGGCTTTTCTTCCGCACCGTCAGGGCTCCACTTCGCGGAGGACTGGTGGACCCAGGCGAACTTCTTTTGGAGAGACTTGCTGTAAACCCTCGCCCAGTCAAGGCCTACGTAATCGCACCAGGCTTTGTAGACTCGTGGGTCGATGTAGTTCTTCATCGAGGTGTTTAAGTTGTAATTTTTGGTCTTCTCATAGAACTCGAGTTCCCTCTTCAGCTTGGGGATACGCTTGGAGTCGTTTCTGGCGATGGCTTCCTCGAGCTTCTGTTGCTTCTTCCTGTGCGCGTCGTCCCAAGTCTTCGGAGGGGTCCTCTGGTGATTGCAGAAGATTGCCGCCTGGAGGTTCGCCTCCTTCGCATGATAGAGCTTGTCGAGATCGTCAGCCCCCCGCATGTCTTCAGATTCCAGATACTCTTTCGCTCTCGCAGTGGCGTGGTAAGTCCTGAACACTTTCGCCGTGAGTCCAGGGACCGTTGAGGATAGGAACTGGTTGACCATGCTTGATGTCACATCGTGAAATATCATGTCTCCAGGGCTCTTCCCGGCCATGAACTCGTTGAGGTTTCTCACCACTGATGGGGGGAACTCTTCGGACTTGTTCCATGTTACCGAGTCTTTCCCGAGAAATTTGAACTCCGCCATGTTCCCTTTCACGTTCACGTGCTCCACTCGCAGGGTGCTGGCACCTACGGTATCGGCTTCGTCTACGTCCTTCTCGTCCCCCACCCTCATACCCAACGTGTCAATCAGATAGCAGACCGTTGCGACCTGCCTTGTCCTCTCGACCTTCGAGTCCAGGTCCCTCTTTATCCGGGTCTGGACCTTCTCGAGGTGGACACCCACCTTCCTGGCGTTGTCATACTTCGCCTTGCTCCTCGACTGCTGCAGCGGAGAGCTTTCGTGCAACCACACGTACTTCTCCTTGCCAGTGAGCTTGTCGATCCACTTCGCCATCCACATAGAGTTGTGGTCGCGAACCACGTCCTTCCACGGCCCCGGTGGGACTGGGGAATCCTCCCCGAGGTTGAGGATGACATCCTGAGGTTGCACTCTGGCCTTCCACCTACCACGCAGGGGGTGCGCTCCCCTCCCCATGAAGAGCCCTGGTGGCTCGACCATCCAGTTCGCAATGTCGACCTCTTTCCCGTCAAGGATTGCCTTACCGTATTTCGCCTTCAGGGCTTCCCTGCGCTCCTTCCTCGACGCCGCCAGTGCCTTCTTCTCCTCTTTGGACATCCTCTCCTTGGCCGCCCTTTCCATGTCGACCTTCCGATGGAACTTCGAGAAGTCAACCGCTTCGAGGCCTATCCCTCTGCACCACTCAGGGAGCTCTTTCACGAAGTCAGACATGAAATTGGACTGGAAGACCGGATCCTCGGCGTATGGCGTCCCCTTCTTCTTCGCGAAGTTGTACGCCATCTCTTCGGCCAGAGGCGAAAGGGTCACCTCTCTCCCCTCGACCGAGATAGTCAGACTCTCGGGGACGTAAGGGTCTGGAAAATTGACCCCGCTGTGAGAAAGCGTCTTCCAGTAGGCGCTCATGAACGGTTGTCCGGTTTCCCCCCATCATATATTAAAATCAATACCAACTTTCTGCCGATACTGCTACGAGGGTTAAATAGGAAGCCATGGGTCTGTAGGCTCTCGAACATGTGGATAGATTATCAGGGGTCGGACCACATCGCATTGAAGCGCCCGGCCTTGATTGTCGCTGTCTCGACCTCAATACCACAGTACCGTGGGCTCTACTCCCAGGCTCGGGAGCTGGCTGACTATATGCTGAGTAAGATGAAGTTCAAGAAAATCGCGACCGTCAGAGCTTCGGCTTTTCTCCCCGAGGTGATTCTACGGGATGATGGGACAGCGACCCTTCCGGAGTGCGGCCTGTACCTGAGCAGGGGGACGCGTGACATCCTCCTCTTTGCCGGGGACTCGAGCCCAATGGACGAACAGTATGAGTTTGCTGAGTTCATCCTAGCGAAGGCAGCCGACTTTAGGGTGAAGGAGCTGTATTCGGTTGGTGCGCGGTGGGCTGAGAACCCCCTCCCACCTGACTCGGACCCGCTGGCTTTGGGCTTTGCGACCGACGCGGTCGGAGTTGGCAAGTTGCGAAATAGCGGCGTGAAAATCCTGTCAGAGGAGCCGGCGCCTTTCTTTGCTTCAATGGTTGTCGCCATGGCAAAGGACTATGGGATAAGAGGGTACAAGCTCGCTGTTGATCATGGGGAACCGAACCCTCATGTCAAGTCGGTCGCAAGGATTCTCGAAGTGCTCAGCAGGATGGCGGAATTCCAAGTGGACCTTGACGAGCTAAGGTCCAAGGCCGTTCCCGCCGTAACGCTCAGTCAGTCGGAGAACAGCTCCATCTACCACTAGGACCTCGTCGGCGGAACGCCGCTCTCTGATGTTATCCTCGTCCCTAGGCTGGAGCCCGCGGGGTTTCGCTGGTACCCAGCGACTGACCAACGTTACCTCGATGATTCTGACATGCGCAAATCTCCCCGGATTGCTTCTCCCGGCAATGGCCAATGCCAGCGCGAGCGCACCCGCAAGCACCCCGGTCTCCATAGCCTGCTCTATTCGCTGGGCTGTTGGAATGATTGTTCGTCCATCATCCTCGGGGTGTCAGGTCCACGCTATGTTTATCCGTGTGGTGCCTCGAATGCGCCAACGAATGCGCCTCGCAAGCACCGACCGGCAGCTGCAGAGCACGCTCGATTGGGCGCTCGACAGGATGCGACAGAAGGGGTACATAGTCAAGTCGAAGGTCACCCTCAATGTCGAGCCAAACTTAGCCATAATGGGATACGCGAAGAAGGACGGCGAGACCCACAAGATACTCATTTCTGAGTGGGCGCTCGACTCTGAGATGCTTGGGGGGCTGGTGCTGCACGAGCTCGCCCACATCTACTTCACCGAGAAGGGCGCTAGTTCTCACGACAGCCACGCCCTGGAGGGGCTCCTTGAAGAGCTGAAGGAGAGGGAGGGCCTGAGGACGAAGGAAATAGAGTGTCTAATCGATGCTTACAACCACCTGCAAAACGTGATGGTGGATGACGTGGTCTTCGCAGTCATGGGAGAGAAGGAGAGGGAGATGGCGAAGAGGTTTTTTGCCGAGTGGGTGTCAGAAAGGCCTTCTGGCGACCCAGTGACAGACGCCGACCTCCTTTGCAGAAACGCCTTCGCAGTAGCTTCACTCAGGAGGCGGGGGCTTTTCGACAAGTCCAGTGAGATGCACCACAGGAGCAGATCATTCCTCTCGGCGCTCGGCCCAAAGTCAGAAGAGGAGTTTGAGTGGCTCGCGTCTTTCCTTGCGACCGCAAACGTGGACTGGGGCGCTGAGGAATTCGAGGGCGCCTTGGGATCGTACTTTGACAAGTTGCTGTCCCTCATGCGCGTGTCTTCCAGGCTAGACGACCTCCGATAGCTCCCGAGCAACAAGTGGAAGGCCACTAATTGGACTCGGAGAGCATGGTTCGCGTATCACGAGAGTGACTCAATCCCTCCGTTCGTTTATTAGAGGGAAAGGGAATCTGACCCTGGTTGACACACGAAATCGAGGAGGACACGAAGCCGACCCCTCCTCAGAGGGCAATTAGCACGGAAGCGCTCGAGAAGCTTTTCCAAGATTTCGCAGAGACGGCGACGGAGTTCGTCAGGGAAGTGAGCGCTACTGGCGCATTCACTTACAGAGGGGACGCGAGCTCGGTCAAGGACAACGTGAGCGTGACTAAGAAAGTGTTCAGCAAGTGGTCCATTGAGATACTGACGAGCACTTACTCACTCAAGGCTGCAAGGTTTGCTGATTTGAGGAGGTTGCTAAGCGGGATAAGCCCTCGAGTGCTATCGAAGAAGCTGAAGGATCTCGAAGAGCTTGGATTCATTCAAAGAGAGGTGAGTGGGAAGAGGCCTCCGAAGGTAAGGTATACTCTATCGAAGAGAGGGGAGATGCTCGCGAAGCTCGGGGAGCCGGTCATCCTCTACCTGCGCGAGCCCAGGACCTGAACTCCTACGTAGGCTCGAAGAGGCGCCAGAACGCAAGGCCAGTCATAACGTAATTCAGGACATACATGGAGATGCAGACGGGGCAGACTGCGTGTATCACCCCGAGCTCTAGGTACCACAGGTAAAAAGTAAACATGTTCCCCACCATGAGCACTGGGACCATCACTTCTCCATAGAGGGAGCCTCTTTTGCGGCCGTACCAGACACCCAGGGCTACCATGAGTGGGAACCAGATCAGGCCATAGATGTAGAGCGGGATGCCGTACTCCCCCGGTGGGAAGGTCACGTCTCCACTGGCGAAGACGCTACCGCACGAGAAGAAGTTGTTTATGTTGCAGACTCTAGATATCGGTGTAGAATACGCCGTTATCTCGTCATACCCATGGAGGATTGCTATAGCCACTCCGACAGCGGCTACAACTATGAAGGCCTTGGTCAGACGGTCCATCGTGGGTTTGAGTTCCTGACTGGAACGGTGAACAGCGACGTGGAGGTAAGGGAACTGGTCTGAGAGTATGATAAGGTTGCAGTCGCATAGCCTTGGCCGCACACCGAGCCTGGCTGGCCACCGTCGACGTTACAAATCGCGCTAATCAGATAGTTGGCCGCACCGTCTATGAGCTGAGCGTAGCTGCTGCTGGGGTCGTTGAGCACTGAAGCAACTTGGCTCCAATTACCCCCCGCAATCGCTGGAAGCTGGAACTGGGCGCCGCAATTTACTGCATACTGGTTGGCGATGTCTATAAACGGTATCCCCCCCGTAGTACCAGTTGCCGAACATGTGTCATACTGGGCGACGAGGCTGGTCTGGGCAGAGGTGAGGGTCTGCCTCACATCACTCGTACCTGCGCGGCCATATTCCTCGACGGCCACGAATGAGATGTAGCCACTGGTGTAATTGGCGTGGGCGAATGTGAAGGTAGGTGTGTTGGGATTGACGTCTGTGCTCGACGAGAGCATATACTCAAGCCCGGTGAACTTCCCGAAATGCGACAGCGCCACGATTATTGCCCACCGCTCGATAGCGCAGAAGGGGCAGAATTCCCCACCGATATAGAGGACCTCGGGCTTCCCCCCTGAAGTGAGAGCGGAACCTGATATCGTGACAGGCGCCGAGACGCCAGATGGGGTACCGATGGCGTTGAGCGTGGAGTCGCTCACCCCAGTTATCTGCTGAATGATGGTCGAAGAGACGGGTTCCCCGATATATTTCGTGTATGGGTCGCTGCTCGCCGCCGCGATAAAGTAGACGACAACCAACAGGGCGACCATTACTGCGGCAATTGAAATCCACATTATACGCCTTCGCCTCTGTCTAGCGCGAAGGTTCGCCTTGATTGACAATCAAGAGGCGATTTCTCGTCAGGTAAATAAATGATAGAGAGGTCCCGAATTAGGATGGCACGCTAGCGCGACCCTCTACGCCTGCCGCAGTAGGATATCTGGTCTAAAGCTGACTGGACTAGCGGTCGGCCGAAACTCTGTCTAGGTCCCTGTGATTGGTTGAATCGGGAGCGGTTCGCCGTGTTCGCCAGCGGCGCACCCGCAACCCTGCACATGCCCGCCGCGCCTCAGAGTTCCCCTGTAGAGGCCGTCCTCCAGCTTCCTGCCGGTCTTAGCCTCCCAGGCCTCGATGGGCATCCCGTACTTCTGCTGAATGCGATCTCTGTACCACTCGGGAATCACGTTGAAACTACAGAATGGTATGATCCTCAGGTCGGGGGTCAGATAGTGGATGTCGCAGCGCTGTAGCCTCTCCTCGTCCTGGTTGTATTTGTCCTGGAAGTGCATCATGCCGATGAACATACTCTTCAGGTGGAATTGGCCCACAGACGAGTAGTCGTGCTTCACTAGTGCGTCAGTGAGCAGTTTGGCGAAGCTCAGGCTCTTGGGCTGCTTCTCTTTATTTACGAAGGACGAAATCCTGGTCAGCACCTTCGCCGCTACTATGTAGCGGTTTGTCCCAGAGTAAATCTCCTCCGTCTTCTCGTCGAGGTACTCGATCAGGCCTGGAATGTCGACGAAGTCAGGCAGCGGGACGAGCCTCTTCTTGTCTGGATCGTTGAACACGTATGTCCCCGCACCACAGGCGAAGTGGATGGAGAGTTCGTATTGCTCCTTTTTGGTGAAGGCCTCGATGAAACCTGTCACCGGAGAGCAGGACGGGACTGGGAACCATCCGTCCTTCGATATCATGCCATTTGTCTGCTCCTCTATCCTTTCGATACAGTCTGGAATCGTGATTCGGTACTTAGCCCTCTCAGTCTTGGTCAACCTCCCAGTAAGCGAGACCGGCTGGAAGTTTACCGCGTGCACGGTATCGATGTTCTTAGCGCCGAAGCGGATTATGTCTCCGAGTTCGTGGTCGTTGATTGACTTTATGACCGTGGGGACAAGGACGACCCCCACTCCCACTCGCCTGCACGCGTCGATGGCGTAAGGCGCCTCCCAGTGGTTCTTTGGATTTGTCTTGGGCGTGACACCGTCGAAACTCATGTAAAGGTTAGAGACCCCGGCGTCCTTCAGGCGCTTCGCCAGCCCAGGGTTGAGGGCGAGGTTTATGCCGTTGGTGTTAAGCTGGATGTGATCCACTCCTTCCTCCTTCAATATCTTGATGATGGTCGGCAAGTCCTCGCGGAGGGTCGGCTCCCCACCAGTTATCTGGACGGAATTCCCTGCGACTGGTCTTTCCGCCTTCAGCGAGCGTCCCATCTCCCTAATCTGATCGAGCGTGGGCTCGTAGACGTAGGCTCCCTCCAGCCCCTTCTTGACATAGAAGAAGCAGTACCAACAGGTGAGGTCGCACCTGTTCGTCACTATGATGTTCGAGAGCCCTGTGTGTGACAGGTGGTTAGAGCAGAGGCCGCAGTTTGCCGGACATGAACATACGTCGAGCGGGACGTTAGCTGCGTGTGTCCCCTTCCCGTCCTTCCAATAGCGTGAGAACTTGCTGTACATCTCGTAGGAGCCGAAGTAGAGTTCTTCGGTCTCACCGTGCTCGGGGCATGTCTTCGTCATCCAGACCTTGCTGTCCCGCTCAAAGACAATCGCGGGCAGTATCCTGTTGCAGTCGGGACAGATGGACTGCGTCTGGCGGATGAAGTTACCCCTGGAAACTTCCTTCTTCAGTTCTAGACTGACGTCAGCGATTTGAGCCAAAGTAGGTTCGCTGAGGAGTCTCCCTCTCCGTGGCGATATAAGCATTTTAACTTTCCAGAAGGTGAAAAGTTAAAGTCTGGGCCGGTTGCCAGGCCAAGCGTGTACTCAAAGAGCGCCAGCGGCCACGTCCGGGCAGGTGTCAAAGGCGCTGCAACCCTACTGAGAACCTCCTACATCCAAGGCGGAGGGGAACGATGACCCTGAGCGAGCGCGCCTCAGCCTCAATCGAGGGGCTCGGGCTCACGGGGAGCGAAGTGAAAGCCTACGTCGCCCTGCTGAAGGGGGGGACCATGACAGCCAGCGACGTAAGCAGGGAAGCAAGGATACCCTATTCGAAAGTTTACGACGCGCTAGAGTCGCTGCACCACCGCGGCTGGGTGGAGGAGCAGAAAAGCAGGCCGATAGTTTACACGGCCAAGCCGCCAGACACGGCCCTGGAAGAACTCAGGTCGCGTCAGGAGACCGAGAGGAAGGAGATGGAGCAGGTCGCTCTGGAAGAACTGATGAGGATTTATGTGAGCAGAGGTGAGCAGGAAAAGCCAGACATCTGGATAATGAGGGGGACGAACGAGATTCTCTCGAGAGTAAAGAACCTCCTCCTCAACTGCAGGACTGAGTTGCTAATAGCCCTACCAGCGCAGCTCGCCCCATTCACGGATAGGATCGAGCCGCTGCTCGCGACGCTGAAAGAGAAAGGAGTGAAATGCCTGCTCCTCACATCCCCTGACCTTCCCGATGAGGCGGCTGAAAAGCTGGCGAGGCACTCGGAGCTCAGAACGAGGAAGACCATGTACGGTGGAGGACTAGTATCAGACTCGCGAGAGGTCGTCCTCCTGCTCGGAGGTGCGGAACAGGGCGGACTGCCCCTTGCCATCTGGGCTTCGCACCACGGACTGGCCAGCTTCGCCAAGGATTACTTCGAATTTCTGTGGAGCTCACCCGGGACCACCAAGCGTTGAGCGAGAGGCATGGACTACGGGACGAAGAGGACATCATCCAGCGGCTCTGCAAGGACGCTGGCCTGGCCCGTGACGACGCTTTGCTGTATCTCAGGCTTCTTCGAGACGGTCGGGTCCCTTTGTCCCAAAGGAGGGGGGCGGCCACGCTATTGGAGAAGGGGATGGCAATCATCTCTGGAGACGGCGAGGAGATCATCCCTGTCCATCCGAGGCTTGGAATCGCTAACCACTTCAGGACGTGGAGGGAGGCGATGGTGAGGGAGGTGAACGAAAGGAGGCTGAGGGTGGACAGATTGATACTCGAGTTAATCCCCCTGTACGAAGCCGCAACGGACAAAAGGACAGAGAGGGAGGGCACGTGAGCCATGGATACACCGCATGAGCATGAGATAGTCTTCGTAGGCATGGTGAACGTGAACCGCGATAACTACCTGCAAGGAGTTGTAGACGTCTGGAAGTGCAGGGGCTGCAAGAAGCTCTTCTGCGACGACAAGCGGTACGGAGAGCCGCTGAAGCCGAGCGTGGGGTTCGAGTCGGTCCCTGAGGACGAGGAGTGGGCGGTGTTGACCTGCACGACGCTGAAGGATGTACGAATGAACTCAATTGGGGTCAAGCCTGGGAAGAAGTTCAACCACGCGTGTAGAGACGGGCAGGTCTACGAATTTGTGGTGGGAGATGATTACTCCCTTTCACCGAAGACTGACAACCCCATCCACAGGCTGTACTTGGTGAAGGATAACATCAACAAGAACATCGAGGCGGGCCATTACCGACTGACAATGGTGAAGTAGACTGGCTCTGGCGACGAAAGCCTCGGCTATCTTTAACCTCCTTACAGGAGCGTCGACAGTGGTGGTCGCCTGGGGGTTTGGTTCAAAGTACATGTGCCCGAGCAGTGGATGCCCGGTGCCCGTCATACAGGCCACCGCGCCTCTAATCGGGGTCGTCCTCATCCTCGACGCACTCGCGTGTTTAGTCGAATTCAGGGGCGCGTTCGTGGTAGGCGGGGCCCTCTCTGCGGTGGTGGCGGTTGTCACCCTCTACAACTGGGCAGGGCATTACGGCGGGGAAGCCTGGGCCACACTGGTCGTCCTTTCCATCCTTTCCCTAATCTTCGACCTCATCGCACTCAGGCCCAGGGAACAGCTGAACGAACAGGCGAACCCAATGAACCTTCCAGTGTTCGGCTAGACAGTGAAGCAGAAGAAATTCCGTGTCGTCAGTATCTGTTCAGCTTCCGCCTTCAGCAAGTCCACCCTGAATGCCCCAAATTGAGCATTCTGGAGATTCAACAGCCGGACAGCTCGCTCTAAGATACCGAGAGCGACCGAATCCTCCCCTTTCTGATGGTGGACGAAAGCCGCGCAGACAAGTATCATCCCCTGGAGTTGTCTCTTCTCATCCCCATCCTTTACCCGCCAGGCCCCCTCGAGGACCTCATGGCACTCCCAGTACCGTTCGGCGTTGAACAGTGACCTAGCCTCAGAGAAGAGCTCGGCTTCCATTCGGAATTGCATGGGGACGTTCAGGTCCCTTGTGAACTCGGGCTCACCAAGGGGAGCCAAGGAGGCTACGAAACGTTCGAAACTGACGCTACTTGTAGCAAAAATGTCAAGCTCTAGGGCGCCATAAGATGTCCGCTTTGGGTTCTTTGCCTCAGCCCCGAATTCACCGGCGAGGGTTTTGACTGCCTCAAGGAGGTTCACGCGCGAGTCACGCTCTTTGATCCTGATGAGATACCGCACACTCGGAGAGAGGCGCCTGGAACACTTTAATGTTGAGCCTGCTCCGGAGGGTTTGTGGGTGATGACCGGATTAGCCTGCTGAACCGACAGATGTCGAGGATCTTGAGTGCGAGAACCCACATGATATGACAAAACCACCGTCTCTGCACATTGGGAATCAATTTATAACCTGTGGAAGGCGCCGCGGGTTTAGGTGAAGCCTGGTGGTTGAGCTAGATCTCACCTGCAATCTTGAGGGTTTCAGGCGATTTCTTATCAGCAGTACTTGCAGGAGCTTCATCCCAGAGTCGTACCTTAGGGACCCCGAGGTCTTTCCGGAGAAGCAAGGAGACCAGGGATCGATTTACGTAGAGGCCGTAGACAAAGTCGATCTTAAGAAAATAAGAGACATCACGTTCATCAACGCGAGGGATGTGCTTGGTATAATCTACACTTCCAAGAGCGGAAACACCAAGCTGAAGTGGCGTCAGCTGAGAGGAAGGATAGGGAGGTTGTCTGGTGTCGCTTCGGCCAACTCCTTGGTCAACCTCTCGATGGCAAGGATACTCTCGCCCGAAGACGTCGAGGCACTAATGGCGAACCAGCCTGCCGAGGGAGGGGAGCAGGTGCCTTCAGAAGAAGCCCAGCCTGAAGGGACGGAAGGAACCCAAGCTCAGCCAGAGCCGGACGCCACCCAGTAGCCCATTTTCAGTCAGAAAACCTGACGCAAACGCCAGACGCTGAGTTTATACCAGCGGAAAGAAGAGACGGGCTAAATGGGCAAGGTAAAGGTCAGCCGGATAAGCGGCGTAACTGACCCTCTGACTGGACTTCCTGCGAAGCAGATAGAGCTGGTGGAAGTCAGGGACACGCGCAGACCCGAGATGTTCCCAACCAGCGACGAGGGGAGGGTAGTTCAGGGGATGGTGTCGCAGCTCCAGTCCATGGGTCTGATGCCCCAGATGAGGGAGATAGGGTTCTCCAAGATAATTATGACCCTGACAGAATCTGAATACGACATGCTCGGCATCAGACTAGACGTCAACGAGGTCTACGACCTAGATATCAGGAACGGGTCGATTTCGCTGAAGAAAATCACAGAAGGGACCTGAGAGACGTTTGAGCGGTCCAAGAGTCGGAGAAAAAGCCCCAGACTTCACGCTCCCAGCACAGGACGGGCGGATGGTGTCATTGCACGACTTCGTTGGTTTGAAGAACGTCGTGCTCTACTTCTATCCGAAGGACTTCACTACTGGTTGTACGCTGGAGACGAAGGCGTTTGGCGAAAGCTACGGGGGCATCTCGGCCATGGGAGCGGAAGTCATTGGGATAAGCTCTGACTCCGCCGAGAGCCACAGCGGATTCGCTGAAGAATGTGGAGCCAAGTTTCCTCTGCTCTCGGATGAAGGGGGAAGGGTAAGGAAGGCGTACGGCGCGAAGTCGATGGGCCTGATGCCCGGCCGCGTCACGTTCATCATAGACAAGACAGGAGTGGTGAGACACATGTTCGCATCCCAGCTGAGGCCGAAACAGCACATAACCGAGGCAGTGGAAGCGCTCAAGCGAATCGAGGATTAACGCGTTACGCGTTGATGCCCGAGCCTCCAGTTCGACATCGTGATGTGTTATCTGGAGAACTAAGCGCAGACCATCGAGCTCGGGCTAAGCGCTCATTTCAAAGGATCATGGTGATCATTGAGCAAGCCTTGAGGGACCTACTAGCGGGTGACGGCGGCCCGCGAACTAAGTGGAACATGGCGAAGGGTAATGGTGCGGCCTCCGGGATTCGAACCCGGGCGAGTGGCTTGGGAAGCCACTATCCTAACCACTGGATCAAGGCCGCCCCACTGGCCCCTTGAACGGAAATGGTATAAACCAAGCAGTTCCTACTCCCCCAGCAACTTGAGCGAACAGGTCCTGTCCAAGTTGGTGCCAAAGCTGAAGAAGCTCGAAGAAGGCGCCTATGCGAGGAGTTACGGGACAGGGTCCGTTCAGAGAAGGACGAGCACCCACCAGCTGGTGGGTGACCTCCTCAGTTCTCTGGGGATCGAATTCGAGGAGGATGCGCGTCTTCCTGGCGACAGAGACCTAAGGGCAGACTTCCATGTGAACAAAACGTGGGTTTTCGTCGAACCCGAGCTCGACGAGGAGGACATGAGGGTCCTCGGCAGAAAGAAGAGTTGCGTCATAATCAAGCGAGAATCGCTCAGAAGCGACCGCTTTGACCATGGCATAAGGGTGCTTGGACTGAGCGAAGAAAGCAGGGGGCAAACCATATTCCTGGACGATCCGTCATTCAATTTCGATTACGCGCATATCCTCCCCAAGACTGAAAAGTGCTCGGTGATGCATGGTCATACATCAAGCGTTCTGGTAGAGATGACCGGCCGGCCGGCAGAAGGCATGGTGGTTGACTTCGGTGTCGCGAAGCAGATAGTCAGGGAAGCAGTCAAAGGGCTTGACCACAAGTTGTTCATCAATGGAAAATATGTGACCTCAATGGACCGGGAGAGTGTTTCCCTGAAGTTCAATACGATTCATGGGGAGTTCGCTATCAAAGCCCCGAAGGACACTACGGTGCTGCTCGATGGTGAGGCGACAGTCGAGAATCTGGCGAGAGAGGTGCTGGGGCGGATAGCCCCGAGGATGCCTAGGAACGTGACATCAGTCGGAGTCTATGTATACGAGGGGTTGAACAAAGGAAGTCACATCCTGGCGAAGATCCACCAGGACGGTGCGCAATCGAGACGAAAGAAGCGGTAGTCCTCCTCTCGGGTGGGATAGACTCTGCCACAGCACTCGTCCTGGCCAAGGAGGCGTACAACCTGAGAGCGCTCACCTTCATGTACCACGGGGTAGCGGCCAGTGAACTTCGGTCTGCAAGGGCCGTAGCGTCCTGGGCGGATATAGCCGAGCACCGGTTCGTGAACCTCCCCGACCTTAGGGAGGCGGCAGACATCCCTGGAACCAACTTCGAGGGCCTCCCGCCTACCTACATCCCGCTCCGGAATGGCGTGTTCTACTCTTTCGCTGCGTCGTACGCTGAAGAGGTCAGGGCGTCGGCCATAATAGGAGGACACAATATGGATGACACAGCGGTCTTCGCGGACGTGAGCCCTGAGTTCTTCACTTCACTAGAGAAGGCATTCCGCATCGGGTCCCCGATTCTGAGGGAACTGAACCTCAAACTGCTTCGCCCTCTCCGGCGCCTGACCAAACCCACTGTGGTAAAACTGGCGAGCGCGAGGGGGGTGCCCCTTGAACTCACATGGAGCTGCCACCGAGATCACAGGATGCACTGTTGGGAATGCGCAGGATGCCTCTCAAGGAGGGCGTCATTCAATGAAGCAGGTGTCGTAGATCCACTCGCGCCGAGAGGACGAAAAGTTACTTAAGGGGTGGCCAGGAGATTCGAGAATCATTGCGACAACAGGATAGGGCGACCGACGCCCTGGACCTCATTGATGCGACGGCGGACGTGCAGGCGGAGTTATCTCAGCTACCGGTTGTTGCCGGCATTGCCAACCTCAGGGTAATCGGTAGATTGGGTAATTTCTCAATGCCAGTCGAGCTTTCCATTCAGACTTCGACCGGCGTGCACAGGGGGGTACACATGAGCCGGCTCGTCAAGGCCGCTAGCAGCAGGAAGCCAAGGGGGATGGAACAATGGCTCCGATGGATATGCAAAGAGGTGAACCAGACGCAGCCGGGTTCCAGCGTCACCGCAAGCTTCGAACTCCCCTTTGAAGACCAGTTCGCGAAGGTCACTATGAGGGCCACTCAGCGAGGCTCTCTCACATACAGATACATGGTGGACGGGATGACGGCGTGCCCATGCTCAAAGAAGATGATTGGCATAGGGCACATGCAGAGGGCCCAGCTGACGGTCGTTCTGAAGAGTGAGAGGCCCCTCGACTCCATTGGTGTCGTGGGGAGAATCACAGAATGCTTCTCCGCCGCCCCCGTGGAGTACATGAAGAGGCTGGACGAAGCGAAGAAAATCCTGGAGGCGCAGGCGAACCCGAAGTTCGCAGAGGACATCGTCAGGGAGTGCGTCAGCAGGTTCCCGAATGCCCTTTACATAAGTGGAAAGTGCTTCGAGTCGATACACGCGCACGACGCAGTAGCCACTTGGTCGGCGCGGCCTGGCTGGATGCCCCTCATCTAGAGACGAACCCCAGATTTAAATCGAGAAGGGGCTCGCAGCCGGCCCGGTTGACCAAAACTCTCGTTGGGACTTCCGGCTGGTCATATAATGAATGGAATGGAGCGTTCTATCCTAACACCTCAGTCAACAAACTTTCCTATTATTCCAAGCTCTACGACACGGTGGAAGTCGATTCCACATTCTACGCCTTCCCCTCGAAGGGGATGGTGCTCGGGTGGGCGAGATATACTCCCGAGAACTTCGTGTTCTCCGTGAAGCTCCCCAGGCAGCTCACCCATGACAAGAAACTGAATCTGTCTCAGGGGGTCGAGGCGGACCTGGTCAGGTTTCTTGGCCTGTTGAGGCCACTCATTGCAATGGGGAAGCTGGGGCCCATATTGGTGCAGCTACCTCCGAGCTGCACCTTCCAGGACGACTTCGAGAAGTTGAAGGGGTTCTTCGATAGGGTCCCTGAAGACGTCATGTTCGCGGTGGAGTTCCGGCACCCCTCGTGGATTAGAGAGGATGTCTGGTCGTATCTTCTGGACCGAAATATAGCAAACGTAATCGTGGATGAGCCCCTACTTCCCCCAGAAACGGTGGTGACGGCTGACTTCGCCTTCATCAGATGGCATGGAAGGGGGAACAGGCCGTGGTATAACTATAGGTACTCCGACGAGGAGCTCGACGCCTGGGTCCCGAGGGTGAAAAATGTCACGTCCAGAGTGAAGAAGACGTTCGGATACTTCAACAATCACTTCAAGGGATTCGCCGTGGAGAATTCGCTCAAGATGATTGAGAAGCTCGGAATGTCAACGCTCCTTCAAGATGAGGCAAGAACCAAGGCGACTAAGTTCATCATGACGGGGAAGAGAGACGCGGGCGAAGGGAGCATGCTTGAGTTCGTCGGCGAGGCGAGCGACAGGTGAAGGCGGTTCTCCTGTTGGACGGCGGGCCCCCCAAAGTCGCGCCAGGAGAGTTGAGGAGGCTAGTCCTGAAAGCAGGGATAGAAGTGGTGAGGACCGATGGTGACTTTGGAATCGTCGTGGGGGGCGATGGGCGATTCAGCAGGTACGGGCGTACGGAGAGTATCCCGCTGCTCTTCGTAGGCGTGCGATCGAAAGGCGCAATCGGATCCAAAGCTCGTCTCGCCCAGACCGTCCTCGACGAGCTCCCCGAGGCGTTGGCGGCCATCAAGGCCCATGACTACGACATCGATGCGCATCGGCGGTTGAGGGTCCTCAAGGGGACAAGGGTGCTTGGGGAGGTGTTCACTGATGTTTACCTTCAGAGGGGGGCTGAAGGGAGCTGCCTCCGCTATAAGCTGAGGGTGTCAGGCAAGGGGACAGAGTTCGAAGAGGCGGCGATAGCTGATGGCGTCGTGGTCGCCACGAGGGCTGGCGCCACAGGCTATTACTCCTATGTCGACAGAATCGAGGGGAAAGTGCTCGAGCCTTCTGCCTTCGCTCATATAGGGAGGGACGAAGTGGGGATATGCCACATCACACCGACTTACACTGAAAGGCTCGGCGTCGGAATTCACCCCCTGAGATACACAGTCCCCTGGGGGAGTAAGATAGAGATTTCACTGTTCAGGGAGGCTGACGCGCGGCTCTTCGGGGTCACAGACAGACGGGCGGGGATAAAAGTCGCGATGGGCGAGAAGGTCTCCATAATGGCAGGGAAGGAGGTGACGAAGGTGATAGTTCTACGAAGATGACTTTGGTAAGTCGAGCGGCAGGTTTAGCGCCGATAGACAAGCACCAGCCAGGATTGCTAACGTAGGGCAGCAAGGCCGTCGACGCGTTCCTAGAATCTAGTATCGGCAGGGAGAAAAACTCGCCCCTCAGTCAGGTCGTTCCTGAAACGCCCCCTTTGACCTCACTTTAGGTCGAGTCGACCGTGCCATCGAGGAATGGAATCTTCTTGCATGCTCTGCAGTCTTCCAGCCGAAGTCTTCGATGGGCGTTTGATCAATACGCGCATCCTAAAACCGGTCGCCGCTACCGATGCGTGACCGCACTCCCTCGGCTTTTTCAGAGGTCTCAAGGGCACCTACGATGTCGAGCACATCTCGCCCGTATCCGAAGGGCTGTATGTGATTTCAGAGTATACCCCGAACCTGAGGTCAGGCGCGGCTGGCCAGTGCTCCGCGATTGTCCGACTCGGTTACGACCGCTTCACCATACGGAGTCCATCAGACTCAGTATGATACGAGTTATCTCTTCCCAATGGCCACATGTGATTAGGGCAAGTAGTATATAGTAGCAATTCGCTTGCCACCAATGTGATTTGAAAGCCGAACCTAGAAGGCATGACTTCAGGAAGGTACAGAAGACAGGGGGGGACAGCTTTGTGGTCTCTCTTCCGAAGAGTTGGGTGAACGACGTTGGATTGAGGGCGAAGGACCCGGTGGCCGTGCTTGTGCAGTCTGATTCTTCGCTCCTTATTGTTCCAAGGAGAGACTTGCGCCCTGCGTCCAAATCAGGGGCCACCGTGGAATCAGCGCAGGGGTTCGACAAGGACTTCCTGCTGCGACACTTCATTTCGTATTACCTGGCCGGTTATGATACCATCATGGTGGCCCTAGGTAAGCCCGACTCTGGACTTCGTGGTTTCATCAGGGAAGGGATAAGGCGGAAGCTGGTCGGTGTGGAGATAATCGAGGAGTCACCAAGGGGGATTCTAACACAATGTCTTTCCGGTTACATTGACCTTCCGCTGAAGAAGGGCCTCGAAAGGATGGCCATCATCGCGGGTGGTATGCTGACGGACGCGGTCAGTGTCCTACAGGGAGGGAGCAAAGATGCTTCGGAAGAGGTCATAGAACGCGATGACGAGGTCGATAGATTCTACCACTTCCTGCTCAGACAGCTCAACATAGCCGTGAGGGACAGGTCAGTGATTCAGGAGATAGGGTTGACATCAACGAGAGACTGTCTGGGGTATAGGCTGGCCGTCAAGAATGTCGAGAGGGTAGCAGACCACGCTGCCGGAATAGCCGCCGAAGCGGAAAACCTACGCGCGCTCCCCGAGCAAGTGGTCAAGAAGATTCAGGAAACAACGGCGCTCTCCAAGAAAGTGTTTGACACCTCCATTACCTCTCTGATCCGCCTCGATGGCAAGCTGGCAGAGGAGGCAATCGCCAAGTCGAAGGAGGTCTTGCAGATGGAAGAGAAGATTAGCGGTGAGATGCTTGCGCCAAGGATGAGTGGAACGCAGGTCGCCTCCGCGAAGCTTATGCTCGAGAGCATACGGAGGACCGCGGAATATGGGTCAGACATTGCTGAGATTGCTATTGACCTCACTGTCGCGGAGCCCCAGGTGATATGAAGTGGCCTGGTGAGGACTCAGCGCAGCTCTGGTAGCTCACAAGTTCTTTCCAGCATATTCAAGAGCAGGACCTCGTCTCGCTCTGTCAACACGACCTCTTCCTCCGTGCGATGAGTTCCTATGGTCGATACGAAATCGACTAGGTACTCGCGCTCAAGCTGCCCGAGGAGCCGGTCGAAAGCCGTAGGGTTGAGCCCAGTACGCCTCCGGAAGGCCCCCGTGTCCATCCGCCTCGAGCCGACAAGGGCGAGCAAGGCGAAAAGGCTCTGGTCAGCCAAGATCCCTTGGGGAGTCACGTCACTGGGACCGCCAGTTCTTTGTGATTGCATCAACCCGATGATAGCGAGCCTCGCTAAATTGCTTCTCGAATGAATTCAATGGGTAGAATATAGACGCCATAGTGCGGCAAGGTCGGCGGTGAGTTCCACGGGTCGCACCCTTTTTGGACGGCCGCTGGCGCTTCTTCAGTGCCAAGCCGCTCCGGGGGGGACGGCTGGAAGACACCAGGGCGGAAGGTTGAAGGGGACACAGTCTCTAGTAATGGTGCCATGGGATGGTACTACCATACGTGCCCGAAGTGCCACGTGAGGTCTCGCAAACGGGTCCTGCGAAACGAGAAGATTTCCACCGAGAAGGTTGAGCTGTCGAAGGCGAGCTGGGTAACTGGAGGAGGGGTCCAGATCAAAGAACCATTTTCGGTGTGGGTGTATTCCTACAGAGTCGAACACGAGTGCCGGCTCTGCAGCAACCGATGGGTCGAGTACATCACGAAGCGGCGACCCTGGTAGCATCACGCGCGATTCCAAACCAGCATCCTTCGCCGCCTCAAGTAACGGCGCACATGTAATCGTGTGGATCGAGCACCTCTTGTCATGGAGGGATTGGCTAGACTTTCGTTCAGAGCCCGGAGAGCTCCTTCCGCGCGAGAGGCATCAGAGGGCGGACGGGGAATCTGGGGGGCCTTAATCCCGACACTTGGATGACACGATGACACAAACACAACAAGCGGAAGGAGGCGCAATGATATGATATCGTATGAGCCGTACGGACTCCCTGGTCAACGCTCATGGAACGATTGTGTTTCATGAAGGGGACGGTTTGCTCTCCCCATAAGCTTTGAGCGCATCAGCCCTGGCCCTCTTGTCGTCGTCAAACACTCCCTCTTTCAGTGCGCCCTCGATGGAGTCGAGATGTTCACGGACTAGCCTGGGGGTCCTTGGGTGGTCGCCATCATCTTTCACTTACGTAACGGAGATGATTAATTCCCACCCTGAAGTTACATCCTAGAGAAGGAGGCCCCTGGAAATTGTTCGCACCGGGGGCCGCAGCTCTACGCAACGGAATCTCCGCTCGGACCGTTGGTCACTCATGACGGTCGAGCCGCCCTAGGTTCGAAGCCTCTTGGTCTCACATTGTCCTTAGACACGACGACCTGCTTGTGTAACGTGAGGCAGGTAGTTCCCACCGACAGCGCGCTTTTCATCCGACATACACAGTGAGCACTCATGACCAAGGTGGCGCGAAGAACCTAGCTCGCCGTCTTGACCGCTTGCACGAGGAAGTGCGGGAAAGGTGGCCCGTAATGGTCCAGATTGTCGAATCATGCGGCCAATCTCACGTAATCGAGGTTTGTAATTCGTGGTGGAAGAGCCTGGAATCTGCAACGGGGCCGACTTAAGGTGCTAGACAACTGCGCCAATGTCGTGAAATCGAGCCTCCCCCTGCGCCGAGATTCATGAGGGAGTGTGTTCCAGGCAGCAATCTGGCGACGATTCATCGATAGTTCCACGAAGTTGGATTTTCAACTAGCCGTCCTTAGGTAGAAGTCCCAGCCTTCGGATTATTGCTATTCGACCTCTGATACAAGCTCTTCGAATGTCCTCGAGTTCTATCACGGCTCTGAATGCGTCAGTTACAAAACCCTTCGAAAGTCAATCAGCCTGCGGTTACAGAGTCGGAGGAGTGATTTAGTGCACGTATGTTCTGTATGACGTCGTGGCGTTTCTGGTCATTTTACGAAAGTCCAACAATTAGCTGGAACTAGACTCTTTTTTGTTAATCGGAGTTCATTCTGGGCTGTTTACAGGATGGAAGGGACTCGTCAAGTTTCTACGACTAAGAACCAGGCTCGAACATGTGGCCCAGTTCTTCGCTTGATCTTCACAGACTGGTGCGCTATACTTTCAGCCACCCCCTCTGAGTTGAGAGACCCCGAATTGTGGGCGGCTTTTGTACAGGGTGCTAAGTTTAAGTCAAGGAAGTGATTCAAACACGGCAGGCGTGGTAGAGGGTTTGATTTCGGATCTGGTGGCAAAGGGTGTCGAGAGGATAGCCTCCAGAAAGAAGCTGACCTCTCAGGATCTCACCGTTCTTTTGCTGCACCAACAGAGCGAGAGCATAGCCAGGATGGAGAAGGGGGTCGAAGGCATCACCGATGAGCTACGAGAGACGAGAAGAGAGATGGTGCCTCTTCTCAATCAGGCCAAAGACATAGCTGAAATCAAATCGCGGATGGAACGGATAGAAGCCAAGGTCAACTAACTGTTCGAAAGATGGGCCGGAAGGGATTCGAACCCTTGGCCTCCCGATTATCAGTCGGGTGCTCTAGCCAAGCTACCCCCCGTGAGGGACTGAGCTACCAGCCCAGCGGCCGGGGCGTCTGATATGCTCTATAAGCGTGCAATGACGGGAGTCACCTTGAAGTAGCAGAGTCCGCGAGGACGACCCCTCCTAGTTTAAAACGCCCGGAAGAAGCGTCGTCGAGCGTGGGCCGGTAGTTCAGCGGTACGAACGCCCGCCTTGCACGCGGGAGAACCCTCAGGGTCCCAAGGTCGGGGGTCCAATTCCCCCCCGGTCCACTTGCTCCCAATCCCTATATCATCCCTCTGATTGCCATCGAAATATGACCCAGGTAGAACCCACGGTCTCAAAGGTGATGTCGCAGAGGGTCATGACGGTCGAGCTGAACGTCAATGCCAAGGACTGCGCCAAGGCGATGACGAAGAAGGGAGTGAGTTGTGCTGTAATCACGCAAGGCGGGTCGGCCATCGGCATAGTGACAGAACGAGACTTGGTATCCAAAGTGCTGGCTGAGTCGATAGAAGCGAAGAACGTTCTCGTACGCGACATAATGTCTACGCCACTAATCACCATAGGACCAGATGCCCCCCTTTCAGGAGCAGCAGAGTTGATGGCCAGATACCGGGTCAGGAGGCTCGTCGTAGTCGATCAAGGAGGCACGCTAACCGGGATTATCACGACGGGAGATATCGCGCGTTCGCTGGCCGAGAAGCAGAACTACCGTGAGGCCACCCTGAACGCGATGGCGCGGTACAGCGAAGGCTCACTTGAGAACGGACCCTATCAGTAGTACTATTCGACGCGGAGCCTGACCCCACCAGGTCGATTCGCCTTCAGAGGGATCGTCACTTCGAGTATCCCATTGTTGTAGGTAGACCTAGCGCCCGTTGAGTCCACCACGGCTGGGAAATCTAATTCTTTGTAATATCCCCTGCCTTCGCTCTCTACCGAAATCACCATAGACTTCTCGTTCACTGTCAGGGCGATATCCTCTTTTCTTACCCCGGGCAACTCTACCAACACTCGGACTTCCTTGTCAGAGCTGATGATGTCGACGAGTGGCTCACGCTTCCCTTGGATGGCCTTCAATACCTTGCCATCTTTGCGCTTTATATTGCCGAACTCCCTCACCACAGGCTTCCCGTCTGGTCCGATTGTTACAGAATATCCATAGACAATGGGTCCGATTTCTCTTCTCACCTCGCCTTCAGGAGTCTTAGACTCTCTCACAAGGCTCTTTGGGAGCTCATTCTCGAGGTCTTTGAACTCCGCTGAGAACATCCTTTCCATCTCCCTCATCATCTCATCTATGTCCGGGAACCCCCACGGCCCAAAAGGGGACCTGCGCCTCCTGCGGTCAGTCCAGTCACCTCTGTCGTCGTCCTCCATGGATAGTCTTATCTTACATGCACGCGGCACGATTTATTCTTTTATGAGGTTTGGACCATCACGCGATTGGATCGAAGACACGACCCCCCAAAAGGCTTTTACAGCTACTGACCCGTTATGAAAACCGAATGTCAGCTTCTCTGTATGCGAAGATAACGGCACTTTTCTTCATACTCACCGGAATGCTCATGCTAATCGGGTATGTCGTTGGATGGTACTTCTTCGGAGACCCGCTAGTCTTCGTAGGAGTCGCCTTAGCGCTTGCCGCGGCAATCAACTTCGTTTCATACTACTACAGCGACAGGCTTGTCCTCAGAATGAGTAAAGCCAGGATTATACAGGAGAACGAGAACCCGACGCTGTTCAGGGCGGTCAAGAACGTCGCCCAGAAGGCCAACATCCCGATGCCCAAGGTGGGGATAGTCGACTCTCCCCAACCCAACGCTTTCGCAACAGGGAGGGGACCCAACAAGGCGGCCGTCTGTGCTACGTCTAGCATCCTCCAGACGCTCACCCCAGATGAGCTTGAAGCCGTGATCGGCCATGAGATAGGGCACGTGGTACACAGAGACGTTCTAATGTCAAGTGTGGCGGCTACGATGGCCGGGGCGATATCGTACATAGGACAGATTGCGATGTTCTCGATGATTTTCGGCGGGGGAGGAAGGAATAGGAACAGCGGGTCGCCACTCGCGCTCCTCGCAATCATCTTAGTCCCTCTAGGAGCGACCTTTGTCAAGCTTGGCATCAGCAGGAATGACGAGTACAGCGCCGACGAGTACGGTGCCAAACTTACGAGGAATCCCGCGGGGCTCGTAACAGCCCTTGAGAAAATCAGCGCGAAGGCTCAGACGAAGCCTATCGCCACTCGTGCCTCCAAGGCTCCTTCGCCTGCGACCGCATCGCTGTGGATTGTCAACCCATTCCGGGGGAACTCGTTGGCTGAGATGTTCTCGACCCACCCATCTCTTCCCCACAGGGTGGACAGGCTGCGGAAAATCGGCAGAGAAATGAACCTGTACGTCCCCTAACCGAGAAGGATACGCACCAGAGCTAGGATTGCACCGACCTCCACCACGTCATCACCTTTGTTCGTACTCTCAGGAGTACTGGCGGGGGGCTGAGGTGTCCCCATCGTGAGGGAAAGCGACGGGAGAAGTACGGTCGGAAATATGGCGGGGGAGGAGTCTGACTGTTGTGACCGGGACGATTGTGGCGGCGCCATCACCATCGTAGTCGGCATCTGTGCCTGTGGGAGGTGCTGCGATGCCTGTTCATAGATAGGTTGTGGAGGCGGAGGAGGAAAGAGTCTGTCCGAGGTTTGCAGAGGTCCCCCTGGGACCGGCCGTGGAGGAGGGCGTGAGGAAGCCATGAAGGCTGGTATGAGCATGAGCAAACCAAAGAGAGAGATGAGATAGAAACCGACGAAGAGTCCAGAGATGATGAGCAACAGGCCGAAAACGAGCAGGTTCCTGTTCAATCTTGGAGACAAGCGGAGTCAGCCATGGTATTAAGGGTGGTGGGCCGGGGCGGAATTGAACCGCCGACCTTGGCGCTCCGCGTCAGATTCGCCGTCTCCTGCTAGCGAGTGTCAGAGCGTGACGGGTTTCAGCCTGACGTCCTAACCATGCTAGACGACCGGCCCCTGTTTGGACCGCCTTCGAACCTGCCTTTTATGCTTAGCATCCTCAATACCTTCAACGAGAGGAGCCGTTCGCCGATTGACGAGAGGGGTGTAGCCACCGTTCTATCAATTAAATAGCCAGGGAGAGAGGCGGAGCAGATAGATGACAGAAAGCTCGGAACTCCAGGGATTCTACAAGCTTTCAATGGAAGAGCGGAGAGAGCTGCTCAGGAAGTCGACGGGTCTCACTGTGGAAGAAATCAGCACAGTGGCAGGCACCGGGTCTCTTCCGCCAGATACCGCAGATCACATGATAGAAAACGTGGTAGGAGGATACACGTATCCCCTCGGGATTGCGACAAATTTTCGCATCAATGGGAAGGACTACCTCGTCCCTATGGCACTGGAGGAGCCGTCCGTTGTTGCTGCGGCGAGCAACGCCGCCAAGATGGCAAGGGTGAAGGGTGGATTCAAGGTCACGAACACGGGACCGGTTATGATCGGTCAGATACAAGTGGTAAACGTCCCGAAGCCGGAGGACGCGAAGGCGACTCTGCTTTCAAGGAAGGCTGACATCCTGAGGAAGGCGAACGAACAGGATCCGATGCTTGTCTCCCTGGGTGGAGGGGCGAAGGATCTCAACGTCAAGGTGCTATCCAGCATAAAGGGCCCTATGGTCATCGCCGAGCTCATAGTGAACACGGGAGACGCCATGGGAGCCAACGCGGTCAACACCATGGCAGAAGCGGTGGCCCCGATGGTCGAAGAAATCACGGAGGGCAGAGTTTTCCTCAGGATAATCTCTAACCTAGCCGACAGAAGACTGGTCAGAGCCGCCGCGGTTTTCGACAAGGAGGCAATAGGAGGGGAGGACGTGGTTGACGGTGTGGTCTTCGCGTACGCCTTCGCCGATGCTGACCCCTACAGGTGCGCTACCCACAACAAGGGGATCATGAACGGAGTCGTCGCTGTCGGGATAGCCTGCGGCCAGGACATCAGGGCCCTTGAGGCCGGAGCGCACAGCTACGCTGCAAGGAGCGGGAAATACAAGCCTCTTACGACCTGGGAGAAGAACGCCGACGGGGACCTCGTCGGCAAGCTTGAGATGCCCATGGCCGTAGGACTCGTTGGAGGCGCTGCGAGGACACACCCGACCGCGCGGGCAAACATCAAGATACTAGGGGTGAAGACCGCGACGGAGCTGGGCGAGGTCATCGGCGCAGTGGGACTAGCCCAGAACTTCGCCGCCCTCAGGGCCCTAGCCAGCGAAGGGATTCAGAGGGGACACATGAAGTTGCACTCGCGGAACGTGGCGATTTCGGCTGGAGCCTCAGGCGACCTCATCGACCTGGTCGCGCAGAAGATGATCGAAGAAAGGAAGATCAGGTTCGACAGGGCGAAGGAGCTCGTGGCCGAACTTTCAAAGGGCGGGAATGACTGACTACACGCCGGCATTGAAAGTTCTATAAACAGAATGAAATAGACGCGACCGGGTTGTCCGCGGAGAGCAGAAGGCTAGACGCGGTCCTTCCGAGAAGCCGCTACATACTGGCGGTCGCACTTGTCGTCCTCTTCGTCGGTTCGCTTGAGGCCTTGGGCATTATCGACCTCCCCTTCGGCGCTTGGTTCTCCCTCCTTACCGGGTCCGTCCTGACTCAGTCTACGCTTACGAGCTTTATGACGAAGTATGGCTATGCCAGCGTCTTCGCCCTGATGGCACTTGAAAGTGCGTCTCTCCCGGTCCCGAGTGAAGTCGTTCTTCCCATAGCCGGATACTTCGTGCAGACAGGGGTCCTGAACTTCTGGGCGGTCGTGGTCATAAGCACCGTGGCGAGCCTGGCAGGGGCTCTTGTAGATTACTTCCTCGCAGTCTGGTTGGGGAGGCCGTTTGTGATAGGCCTGCTTAGGCTTTTCAGGCTGCACAGAGACTTGCTCGACAAGGCCGAAGCCTGGTTTGACCGCTCGGCCCAGTGGACTGTCTTCGCAGCCAGGTTCATACCTGGCGTCAGGACCATCATATCTCTGCCAGCTGGGCTCTTCGAAATGAAGCTCGTACGCTTCGTCGTGATGACTGTGGTTGGATGCTTCGCGTGGTCAATCGTTCTCGTATATGCCGGAATGATCGTTAGTTCGGTATCTAGCAACGCCTTCGCGACGTCACCAACCGTGGTGGATGGGCTCTCGGGGATACTTGCAGCAGCCTCGGCCGTCTACGTCATCTTCTACTTCTACAGCGGGACCCGGGCGAGGGCCGCGACTACAAATCCAACATCGGTACCTTAATCCCTTTGGACTTCGCGGTCCTTATCGCATCTTCGTATCCTGCGTCGGCGTGTCTCGCCACTCCTGTGCCGGGGTCGTTGGTGAGCGCCCTATCTATCCTGGCGTCTGCCTCAGAGGTCCCATCACACAGGACGGCAAGACCCGCATGTATTGAGTACCCGATCCCGACACCACCGCCGTGGTGGACAGAGACCCAGGACGAGCCTGAAACCGAGTTGAGCAGCGCGTTCAGGATAGGCCAGTCCGCGATTGCGTCTGAACCATCCTTCATCCCTTCGGTCTCGCGGTATGGGGACGCTACGGAACCCGAGTCCAGATGGTCCCTCCCGATGATCACGGGCGCTGAAATCTTACCGTCTCTCACCATGCTGTTGATTATCTTGCCAAACCTCGCTCTCTCGCCATAACCAAGCCAGCATACGCGGGCTGGTAGGCCTTGGAAGCGGACCTTGTCGTGAGCCTTCTGAATCCACCTTACGAGCGACTGGTTGCCGGAGAACTCCCTAATCAGCGCCTCGTCGGTTGCGTAGATGTCTTCTGGGGCGCCAGACAGTGCGGCCCATCGAAATGGGCCACGCCCCTCACAGAAGAGTGGCCTGATGTACTCCGGTACAAAGCCAGGTATCATGAACGGATTTTCGACCCCGGCGTCTTTGGCCATCTTCCTGATGTTGTTCCCGTATTCGAACGCTATGGAGCCGTATTCTTGGAACTTGAGCATGGTCCTGACGTGCTTGGCGATGGACTTCATGGAGCGGTCGAGGTACGCCTGAGGGTCGGATGCCCTCAACGACTCAGCCTCCTCCACCCCGAGGCCCTCGGGTATGTAGCCCGCAAGGGGGTCATGGGCAGCCGTCTGGTCGGTGATGACATCAGGCTTGAATCCTAACTTCATTAGTTGAGGGAGTACCTCCGCTGAGTTACCCAGGAGCGCGACCGAGAGCGGCTTCCCTTCGCTGGCTGCGCCACGGACCAACCCGAGGGCTTCGTTGACGTCATCCGTCATGACGTCGCAGTATTCCTTATCGAGCCTGCGCCGAATCGCCTTCCGGTCCACCTCCACTATCAGGGCCACCCCGTCATTCATGGTCACTGCGAGGGGTTGAGCCCCGCCCATCTCTCCCAGTCCTGATGTGAGCGTGACCTTACCCCTGAGCGACCCGCCGAAGTGTTTGTTCGCTACAGCAGCGAGTGTCTCGTAGGTCCCTTGGAGGATTCCTTGAGTTCCGATGTACATCCAACTCCCTGCTGTCATCTGGCCGAACATGGTGAGCCCTCGAGCCTCCAGTTCCCTGAAGTAACCCCAGTCAGCCCACTTTGGGACCAGCATCGCGTTGGAGATCAGCACACGCGGAGCCGCAGGAGAGGTCCTGAAGATTCCCACCGGCTTGCCGGACTGAATCAGCAGCGTCTCGTCGTTCTCGAGGCCCTTCAGAGACCGCACGATGGCATCGAAGGCTTTCCACGACCTTGCAGCCCTCCCTGTCCCCCCGTAGACAATCAGGTGCTCAGGATCCTTGGCGACCTCGGGGTCCAGGTTGTTCATCAACATCCTGAGGGCGGCTTCCTGATGCCAGCCCTTGCAGGACAAGGTTGTCCCCCTAGGCGCCCGGACTTCGTGCCTTTGCATGATGCTACGGGGCCCGGACGCGATTTAAGACTTCGGCATGACCGCGCCGACAACCCTTATCACGAGTAGCTGGCGTACGCGGAAGCCGCGACTGCATGTTCGACCTAGCTTTGGTCCACGCGGGTGAACTCGTCACCTGCGCGGGGAGGGGGGAGACCGCAGAGGAGGAGCTCGCCATAGTGCAAGACGGGGCGCTCTTGGTCACGAAAGGTAGGGTCGTCTGGACGGGGACGACAAGGCAGCTACTGCAGAAGGCCCTGGGCAAGGTCAGGAAGATAATCGATGCCCAGGGGAACCTGGTGACTCCTGGCTTCGTTGACCCCCACACCCACCTCGTCTTCGCGGGGAGCAGAGAAGACGAGCTCGCGAGGAAGGCCTCAGGGGAGAGCTACATCTCCATCCTCGCAGGAGGAGGGGGGATACTGCGGACGGTCAAGGAGACCAAGGATTCAACTATCGCAGCGCTGGCTCGGGAGTCGGAAGCGCGCCTCGGCCAGGTCATGAAGAACGGGGTGACGACGGCGGAGGTGAAGACAGGGTATGGTCTGGACCTCGCGGGCGAAACCAAAATGCTCGCCGCAATCCGGAGGCTGGAGAGGAGTTCACCAGTGGAACTGATACCCACATTCCTGGGACTCCATGCGAAGCCTCCGAGGTTCAAAGACTCCAAGTCGTACGCGGAACATGTAATTCGCGATATCCTCCCTTCGGTAGCCGCGGGGAGGGACAGGCCGGTCTTCTCCGACTGCTTCTGTGAAGAGGGTGTGTTTTCAGCGACAGAGTGCTCGAACTACCTGAGAGAGTCAAAAAACCTTGGGTTCAAACTGAAGATACACGCAGACGAGTTTGCTGAGTCGAGTGGGGCGGAGTTGGCAGCCGAGCTCGAATGTGTGTCAGCCGACCACTTGGGGAGGAGCAGCGCCTCGGGCATACGGGCGATGGCAAAGCAAGGCGTAACCGCGGTGCTCCTACCAGGGACTTCGCTCTACTCTTCAATCCCTTACGCCGATGCTCGAAGTATAATCGCTGCAGGATGCAGAGTGGCCCTGGGGACAGACCTGAGCCCGAATTCCTGGGTGGAGTCGCCTCAGTTCGTGATGAGCCTGGCATGCACAGCGATGAAGATGACCCCAGCCCAGGCGTTGTTGGGGTTCACCAAGCGCGCGGCTGAGGCGGTAGCCAGAGAAGACATAGGCGTGCTCGCTGAAGGGTCACAGGCCGACTTCGTAATCCATGGAGTGTCAAACTACAGGTTCATCCCTTACCGCGTCGGCGGGTCGTATGTCCGGATGGTGTTCAAACGTGGCATGTTGGCGTGTGACGGCGAAGAAAGCTAGGGGAGCCTCCCAGCCATCATCTCTCCTGCAAGGGTCTCAATCTCTGAGCCCTGTGACCTGTCTCCTCGGAGGAGGGGAGAAAAGGATCTGACGAACCTAGATACCTTCTTGGTGTGCTCGGAAAGACCTCCGGTGTCAGACCCTAGAACATTAGAAGCACAAATTAGTTCTACCGCCAGGACTCGGGAGACGTTTGTGGCTACCTGGAGCGCCTTCACCCCGGCGTTCACGCCGTGGCTGGCGTGATCTTCAATCCCGCCGGATACGTTCGAAGGGTATGAAGACTCAGGGTAGATGTTCTTGGCGTTATCTGCATTCAACGCGGTCGCGGTGTACTCCAGTAGCATGAGTCCAGACTCCAGGCCAGGCTTGCCCGCCATGTACTTCTTCCCAGGCGGGGTCTTTGAAAGCAGGTAGTGGATCCTCGCCAGGGATATCACACCCAGATACGAAAGAGCGAGCGAAAGAAGGTCGAGCGACATGGCAACGGGTTGTGCGTGGAAGTTCCCCCCGTGCAAGACCTCCCCGTCCTCCAGGAGGACAGGGTTATCAGAGACAGAGTTCATCTCGTTGACCACTATCTCCTCCGCAAATTCTAGCGCATCCACCAGAGAGCCATGAACCTGCGGCGCGCACCTGATTGAATAAGGATCCTGGGGGACCGGCTCCGCTCGCATCCTACGACTCCCCTTCAAAAGAGTACGCAACTCCCCCGCCACGGACCTCTGGCCTGGGTCGAGCTTGATGCCGACCAACCGTTCGTCGAAGGCTTGCGAACAACCCCCCAGCGCCTCCGCGGTCATGGCTAGGGCCGAGTTGGCCGCCCCGAGCAGCGTGCGTCCCTTGTGGACTGCCACGCCCCCCAGGGCGGTCGTGAAAGCGGTCCCGTTGATGAGTGACAGGCCCTCCTTTGCCCTTAGTGGTATCGGTTTCAACCCAGACGCGTTGAGAGCGCTGCTCGAATCTGTCAGCCTCCCGTTGTGAAAGGCCTTCCCTTCCCCCACCAGGGTGAGCGCCATGTGTGCCGAGGGGGTCAGGTCCCCTGACGCCCCGAGCGACCCGAACTCAGGCACGAAAGGGGTAACCCCCATGTTCAGCAGGCCCACTATGAGCTCGACCACCGCCCGCCTGACTGCGCTGTTCCCGTTCAAGAGGCTATTGAGACGAATCAGCATGGCTGCGCGCACCACGCCGAGTGGGAGGGGCGACCCGACTCCTGATGCGTGGCTCCTTATCAGATTGAGCTGCAGTTCTTCGAGGTTCTCGCTACTCACCACTTCGTTGGCGAGCGACCCGAAACCGGTGTTGACGCCGTAGACCACCTCGCCGCTGGCGAGCTTTTGCTCGAGGAGGGCGCGGAACCTCTCAAGTCTCTTCAAGCTGCCCGGGCTCACTTTCACGAGTGCGCCGCCTTCCGCGACGTCCATCGCTGAACGTAGCGTAAGGGAGTGCCCGTCGACTACGACTGCCAACACGGTTGCCCCTAGCCCGCGTCAATAAATACATCACATATCCTTAACTTAAGCGGCCCCCGCCTACACCCCGTTGAAGTCACCCGCGCGCTATCCGGTCCCAAGATACAACGACCCCGAAGACACGCGGTTGACACAGATTATCAAGACAGCGACTGAAGCGCAAAGGGGCTGTGTGAACATCATTGGGGCCCCATTCGACGGGGCTGTTCTCGGGAGGAGGGGGGCCGCTGATGGGCCCGCAGCCATACGCGAAGCGATGTCTGCCTTCTCCAACTATAATGTTGAGTTGGGCGTGGGCCTCGAGGGGGCGAAAATCTTTGACCTGGGAGACCTCATACTGGACAATTCAGACACGCTCGCAGCCCATCGACAGTTAGAAGCGGAGGCGTCGGATGACATACGTCAGGATTCACTCCTGATTGTCATTGGGGGGGACAACAGCGTGTCCCTCCCTTGTCTCCGCGCCGCCTCCAAGAGGTTAGGGCCACTAGGCCTAGTAGTCATCGACTCGCACTTTGACCTACGGGGGGAGATAGATGGGAAGCCAACGAGCGGGTCGTCGTATGGGCTCGCACTGCGCGAGTTGAAGGACCTCGACCCTCGGAGAGTAGTAGAGGTCGGCATGCACGGATTCCTAAACTCGAAGAGCTACTTCGAGAAGGCCGAAGAGCTCGGCATAACGGTGGTCCCCGCAATGGAGGTCTACCAGAGGGGGCCCGAGGCCATAGCACGACAGGCGTACGAGATAGCGGCCAGGAACGCGGAAGCGGTCTATCTCAGTGTCGACCTAGACGCCGTTGACCTTGCGTACGTCTCCGGGGTCAGCGCACCCAGCGCGGGAGGCGTTTCCGCTGAACAGCTGTTCAGACTTGTGTACGAGATCTCTCGGAACGACAAAGTGAAGTGCGCTGATGTGGTGGAACTTGCCCCGTCGCTGGACCCAACAGGGCGATCCTCAAGGGTTGCGGCCACTGTCGTAGCTTACACCATCGCAGGGTACTCCGCCAGAGGCGAGAAAGTGGCCCGGGGGAGATGAACCGTACTGCGATTGCCGGTCTCCCCGACGTAATGTTCCAACATGGTGAGACCAGAGACGACTGATTGGTCGAATTCCATGCCGTCTCAGAGGTCTATTGACCAAAGTCAACGAGCCTCACTGAAGAGGTGATTCACCAGTCGGTGCCCTGAGAGTCGAAGAGAACTTCGTCACTGAGATGTAGTTGAGATAGAGCACGACCGCGGCGAAGACAGGGAGGATGAAGTAGGTGAAATAATACACAACGAGGTTTGAAGCGAGCGTGTCTGCCAGGGCCGCTGGGAGGAGGAAGAGGCTGACGACCCCTGCGACAGACAAACAGCAGGAAGACCCGAGGATTATCCCCACCATCGGCGCGAGGACATACGCCCTCGCTCTCTTGGAAACAGTACAGAGTTTCCCCAATTCTCTGGTCCTTACTACATTGGCCACGACCAAGGTGGCGATGATGAGTGCCATAGAGATACTGTAGAAGCTGAGAGCGGCGGAGAACTCGGGAGGATAGGTGAATATTATGGCGGGGTTGTAGGAAAGATCTAGCAGCGCGCTGAAAAGCGATGGTGGCACAAAGGTGTCCGTGTAGACGAGCAGACCTGGCGTGGAGATGCCGAGGAGTTGGGGACCTTGAAAGGCGGTCACTATCCCTTCCAAAACGAATCCGTAGAGTAGGAGATGTGACGCGAGATACGTCACGAAGACGGCTGGACCCACGGCCGTTCTAAGAGACCTGACGAAATCTTGGAAGGCGGCGCGAAGCGGGAATGCCAACAGCATGGATACGACGGCCACCCAGAATACCAGGGCTCCCGCGAGTTCCCCCGGATCCACTGAAGGCGCTGCCCAAATGTAGCCGAAATAGGAGAGGACGAGTCCTAGGGCGAGGGCTCCAGTCAAGGAAATGAGGATAGCCTGCTGAGCCGACGAACCCAGCCTCATCCCTGCTTCAGTCATCGATCTCAGAGATTAGACCGCCGCATGCGGTATTTACAGCCATCTTACAAGGCCTGGCCCTGCGCTGTCGCAGAATGATTAATACCATGGAGGGGGCTCGCGGCTACCCAGTCGGGCTTGGGCATGGCGCTACAGACAAAGGTTGCAGCGTTGGTCCTCAGCGGCGCAGGGGCCGTCGGGGGAGTGGCGGCGGTCTATGCCTTTGTAGTGGACGGGCTCCCTGTCATGAGCCCAACAGAGGTGAAAAGCATGCTCCTAGGGTCATACGCCTTCGCGGCGGTTTTCCTAGCCGGACTATTGCTCATTGGCATCGGGCTAGGACTTTACGTCCGTGACCAGGCCAGAGGGCTTGTGGGGGTTTCATCCATCCCTGTCACGCCAAGCTTTTTCATCCCCTACCTACTCTCGACAAAGCGCTACAGGCGCTATTTTTTGGCGTCCACTATCCTGTACGGGGTGCTCTATGCATTCGTGACCAGCATGGTCGTGTACCAGCCTACAGTGAACTTCGCCCAGGTTTACAATGCAACTTTCCCTTCGGCATTCGTTTCAGTCTGTTGCGGCCCCCCTCTCTCGGTCCCCACCGTCACAGCTTACCTCATGAACCATGTCGGTCTTTACATCGTCCCCTTCGATGTCCTCCTGCTGTTTACTGTCGCGCCGTTGGTCGGGCTAAACGTCGCCTTCGCCGCCTTCGCTCGCGACGCCGGCGCAGGAGGGGCGTCGAAGTACGGGCTCGGAGGGATTGGGGCTATGGTGGGGCTGTTCACAGGGTGCCCCGCGTGCGCGGGACTCTTCCTGGCCGGGTCGATAGGCGGGACTGGGGCCGTCGCCTTTGCCTCGCTGGTTTCATACTACCAACCTGAGTTCATAGCAGCGAGTCTCCCGGCATTGCTGCTGACTCTGTATCTGGTGTCACGCAGCCTTGCTCGCGCATACAGCGGAGGGTGTCCGATACCTCGCCAGGCAGAGCGCACACCCGTCGGCGGCTGAGACATCACCGCGGGTGCTGTTTCATTGCTCTGTCGGCTGTTTCTTTGAGCGCTGGCTTTCCCTCAGCTCTGCTGTCGCCTTCTCGATGTCCAGCAGAATGGAACTCCTGGCAGGGGCTTCATAGGCTCCAGCGCAGAACGCCTCAATCAGCACTATCACATCTGTGGGAGTTATGTTTTCGAAGTAAACAGACACCGCATCCGGTTTCGTGACGAAGGCGTTTTTCGCTACCACCTCATGCAGCATAGTCGCCAACGCGGCTGTGTCGACCGGCTTCAGGATGTCGTACCGTACCCTTACGAGCCTCTCTTTGACGCCGTGATCCAACACTGACGCCTGGATGACTATGCTGTTTGGGACCTTGACCTGGACCCCCTCATCGAGCCTGAGGGTGGTGTAGTTCAGCCTGATGTCTTCCACGACCCCCGTGTATCCAGGTATCAGCAGATTGTCAGAGAAGAACTTCGGCGGATAGGAGGGTATGTCGAACCCCCACTGCCACGTCGAGATGGTTATCCTGTTTCCAACTAGAAATGGCCTTGAAGTGAGTATGAGTAGGCCTGCGAACATGTTCGAAAGCGTCTGCTGGCTTGCAAGCCCTGCGACTAGTCCTGTGACAGTCCCTCCTGCAAGTAGTTCTGTCCCGGTGACACCCGCGAGCGCAAGCGCGACGAAAGCCAGCCCAATGTATCCGATGAACCTGAATGCGATAGCCACTGTCGCCCCCCTCTCCCGCCCAGAAGTCTTCGAAACGCCTCGCCTGATTTCGTTCGCGACGATTCCAATCGCCAGATACCCTGCAACGATCGCGACGACCACTTTGATTAGGACCAAGCCGTTGATAGGCAGGTCGCGAGCGAAGTATACTACGAAATAGAGGAGAACAAACGCCGCGATTATTACTACGAGCGCTTCCACAAGCTTCTGACGGTATGAATTCCTGCTTCCTTCCACCTGTTTTTTTCGTCTGCTTTGCAATTTATACGTTTAGTCAGCTAAGGCCAGCCCACCGTTATTGACACAGGGCGTCATATCGGCACCTTGAAAGCGGCAAGAGTAGGCAGTTTGCGCAACACTCTACGGGCCACCTAGATACATCGGTCGTCCCCCTCCCTTACTAAGAAGGTCTTTGCAGCACCTCCTCAGCATACTACCTTAGGGGGCGTTTGAACCAGGACGCCGCGACCTCGGTACGTCTCCCGCCTCTCGTAAGATAGCATCCCTCGCCTAGAGCAGAGTCGCGTTCGAGTCAGCGGTTGCTGTCAGGCAATGGAGGAAGTTCGATTTGTAGCTTTGAAATTGCCTCCTTCAGCGTGCTGTAGCTAGTGTTGAGTGCGCTTCTCTCGAGGTCTGTGAGAGCTATTTCGAGTATCCTTTCCACCCCTCCTTTGCCGATGACCATCGGGACGTCCATCACGATGCCTGAGAAACCGTACTCACCGTTCAGATAGGTCGACGCGTTGAAGACGGCCTTCTTGTCGTTGACGATGGCATCGACTAGGACCGTTACAGCCGCCGCGGGACCGTGGATTGTAGCCCCCTTCCTGGCGATGACTTCCGCGGCTACCTCCCGCGTATTCTTGACCACCCCCTCGAATTTGTCAGGGCTAAACAGTCTGGAGGCCGGGACGCCACCTACAGTCGTGTATTCCGGAATGGGGACCATGCTGTCGCCGTGTTCTCCGATGATCATCGGCGTCACAGAAGATCGCGCGACACCCAACCCCTCAGCCACGAAGTGACGGAGCCTAGAGCCGTCGAGGGTCCCGCTCATGCCAAGGACCCTGTGCCTATCGAAGCCCGTGACCCTGTAGGCGACGTATGTCATTACGTCGAGCGGGTTTGTTACCATCAACAAGACCGCGTCAGGTGCGTTCCTCTTCACCTGCTCACTGACGTCCTTGATTATCCCGGCATTGGAGTTCATCAGGTCAAGCCGAGTCTGGCCAGGCTTTCGCCCGAACCCGGCTGCCACTATAACCAACTTTGAACCCTTCAGAGCCCCGTAATCGTTGCTCCCGACAACCCTGGTTTCAGCTCCGTAGGCCGAAAGCATGTGGGTGATGTCCATTGCCTCGCCCTGCGGGAGCCCTTTTACCACGTCGACCAGAGTGAGGTCGTCGTATCCCTTCATGGCGAGGTGCACCGCCACATTGGCTCCTATCTTGCCACTTCCGACTATCGAGATCATGACTCCCTCAACCGTCGCTAAGTATGTTGTATAGGCATTACGCCAGCAGTCGCCGGCATTGTCAGGGGAACTAGGCTGGACGCACCACGCGACAAGGTGGAACCTAAGCAAGTGCACTTCGTGCTTAAGCGCCAGGCCGCAGCCAAAGTTGCACCCCAGCATGGTGCATTAGCCGGTGTCTGCCCTGTCGGACGGACGAAACGTAGCGGCGCGCGTTATGTTGATGAGCGTAAGTGCGGTGGCCGGGATTTGAATTCTCGAGTCACTTTCATGACTTCCCGAGTTAGTAGCGTGGCAGGCTACTGTCCTGGACCAGGCTAGACGACCACCGCTCGTTTCAAGTCGCGTGTTTTTGGAGGTTAAAAGGTTGCGGAAGTCTGTTCAGCTGACCTTCGAACCGAGCTTGACCTGTCTTTCAGGCACAAGGAGGGAGAGCTCGCTCTCGTTGAAGGCAGCGAGCAACATGCACTCTGATACCACTCCAGCCACCGATTTGGGTTCCAAGTTCACGACTGCCACCACTGACTTCCCCAATAGGTCCTCTTCGGAGTAGGCGTCCTTGATCCCCGCCACACACTGCTTCGTCACCTCCTCCCCGAACTCAAGCTTCAGCTTGTAGACCGGCTTGCGGGCCCCCGGGATTTCCTCCACTGAAACGATCTTCCCTACCATCATCTCGACCTTGGCGAAGTCCGAGATTAAGATTACCATGATTCATTCGAGTCTGGCGGCGTGGAGTTAAGCGTTAGCCACGAACCGAGCCCGTGCCGTGCCTCCTCGGAAACAAAGAAGAGCCGCTGCAGGATGGAGCGAGGCAAGAGATGCATTTGTCCATGATGGGTTGATTTTAGTCTTCGTTGCCGCAAAACGTCGCAGTCGGCCTTTTCGACGGACTCCACAACACAACGATGGCTTAAGAGCTCTTGCTAGCGGCACGCGCCATCATCGCAGTAAACGACGGCCCTCCACGCAGATTCGTCCTTAAACGCAGTCACGCATATGATTATCCTCAAGAGTGTGATGGTTGCTGTCGGAACAGTTTTGAGGATTCGGAGCAGAGGAGCAGTTTCAAGGAGTTTGAGGAAGGGCTCGTAGCCGCCCAAGTCAGAGATATCCTTTGCAGCTAGTTGTGATGCGTGGACCGCCTATATTTGGCAATCGACGAATCCGAAAGTCATTTAGGCCCGGACGGACAATCGAATCTGACTCGACGTTGGAGTTCGTCGTCAAGGCGACAGAAGGGAGGTTAGCGAGAGTGTTCGTCGAAGGGAAGGAAGTTGCGACGATAGGCGCTCGTGGGAACGCGATGTTCAGCGTCCTTTCGGAATCATATGGAGAGTGGGGGGTCGAGCTCCGTGACAACGGGGAGATTAGGCCGTTCTCAGCAGAGATTACTGGCAGAGATAAGAGCGGGTTCGCGCTCAAGATAAGGAACCACCTGTTCTTCTACAAGGGGGCCGCATACCTA
>JAFMAA010000020.1 GCA_029785235.1 Nitrososphaerota archaeon
GCCAGGTTGACGTTGATGTTGCTGGACTGCGACGTCACGTTCACGTCCAGGATGGTGTTGAGGATCGTGGCGTTGAGAGAACCAATCAGGCTCGTTCCTATGGGATAGCCGAAGTTAGCAGCGAAGGAATCGACAGGGATGGAGGTGGACCCTGCAGGGACCGTCTGGCTGACGGTCACTACTTGGGTGTTGGTGCCTGAGACAAGGGTCAGACTCTGGCCCGAGAGGAGGGGGACAGGCGTCGCGGCTACGGCCAAGCTCGTGTAGTTGTTCCCGCTGGTCAGAGCAGACGAGAGGGTCGTTTCGAAGTTAGGGTTGACAGCAGGGACATTCCCGACGTTTACGCTCACCGTGGCAGAGCTCGCAGCGATGGAGACGGGGATGTTGCCAGTAGTGGAGGAGATGTTCACATCGGCGGTCCCTGAGACCGAGACAGTGACAGTGGCTGACGAGGCTGCGATGGACACAGGGATGTTCCCGGTGGTGCTGGCGATGTTCACCTGGGCGGTGCCACTTACTACGACCGTCAGGCTCGCGTTCTGCACCGAGACGTCCAGGGTCACCCCTGACGTGATGCTGCTCAGGTTGATGTCCAGGGTGACGGAAGAAGCAGCTAGGGCCACGTTGACGTTGGCGCTCTGCGCGGCCAGGTTGACGTTCAGATTGCCGACCGATTGTGCTGCGATGTTGACAGCTAGGTTCCCCACGGTCTGGGCGGCGATGTCGACATTAATCTGGCCGGCGTTCCATGCTGCTACGTTGACCGCAAGGTTCGCCAGGGACTGAGCGGCCAGGTTCACGTTCAGGTTGGCTGTCTGCGACGCGATGTTAACCTGGAGGGTGACGGCTGACGAAGCGATTGCGATGTTCAGACTGGCCGAAGTGGTGATGGCAGCCAAGTTCACAGCGAGGTTCCCTACCGACTGCGCCGAGATGTTCACAGCCAGGGTTCCCGCTGTCCACGCAGCCACGTTCACGGAGAGCTGGGAGATCGTCTGGGCCGAGATGTTGACGTTGATGGACAGCGGGGAGATCGAAAGGTCGACGCTGGGCGGGATGCAGGAGAGGTCGGAGTCCGAGCTGTAGACGTCCTTCTGAATCACCATGTAGACCGTGTAGTTGTTCGAATCAGAGAGGGTGAGCTTGCGGTAGTTGGCGTTCTTGGCGATGATCTCCAGGCCGGAAGTGACCGCGATAGGCTCCTGGGCGTTCCCCTGCGAGTCGTAGAAGGTGAGCGTGTTGTCGAGGGTCTCGGCATACAGGTACAGCTTCACGTTGTACCTTGCGTAGGGGTCAGGGTCGAACACATATTCGTCCGTTGAATTCAGGGTCACGATCTTGGGGATGGTGTAGCTGACAGCCATCGAGCCGACCCCCTAGATAGCCTTCACCGTGATGGTCCCTGGGACTCCAGGAGACCAGGTGTTCCCGTTGGACAGGTGCACGGTCCCGACCCCTTTCGAGTCGTAGGTCACCGTCGGAAGACTGGTGGTCGTCCCCTGTAGGTTCCCGTTGAAGAAGTACCCGTAGACGGTGTACCCCTTTGACGCGGAGTAGGTCGCCGTCACAGCAGAAGGCGGCGCGTAGACGTAGATGTCTGACGACGGCGCCACGCCGTACCTGAAGTTGTCAGGGGTCACAAAGAGCACGCCCACCGGGAAGTCGGTCCCCGTCTGGTCCGGGAGCCCCTTGATCGTGCTGAAGGATTGGTACTGCCTGCCATCCGGCGCGTAGACCGCCGTGACGTTCTCCTCTTCTTCGCCTACGTAATAGAGCGCCTGCAGCCTTTCGGGGTTGCTGACTCCGAAATCCTGCATCGCCCAGTTGACCGCCTGCAAGGAAGCTGACTTCTTCGACCCGTCTGCGAGCTGGACCGTGACGGAGGCAGGAAGACCGTACGGGTATTCCATGTTGTTGACGGTGCCTATGGTCGGCTGGGCTGAGGCCTTCACGGTAGATTGCTTCGCGGTGGCCGCGGCGCCTGAAGTCACCCCTGCGGCCTCCAGCTGCTGTTCAGTCTGGGCTGCGGCGGCCGCCTCCGGGGTGCTCTTCCTGGTTTCGTAGTAGAGGTACACGGCCACGGTGAACAGCCCTATGATCCCGAGGACCGCGATCACGGCTTCCTGAGTCTGAACCTTGTCCAAGTCACTCGCCTAGTGCCTGTACCCGTGCACCCAGACGTCCACGAAGATACCCGCGGCGATGATGGCGATCAGCAGAAAGATCAGCGGAAGCACGGTGACGCGGCTCTTCATCAGCTCCATGCCTGCGATCGAGAGCCCTACGATAAGGACAGCCCCGTAGTAGACGTGAGCGTGCCCTGACATGAAGAAGATCATGTCTCCACTCAATCCAGCTTCGCTCCGAATCTGTTCTCCAGGTACGACTTGATTCTATTCAGAAGGGCCAAGTTCCGCAACTCTACGCCCAGCAGGATGGAGAGGAGCCCGGCGACCCCGGCGATCTCGTACTGGACGGATATACCCACGTCCGTTATCTGCAGCGGAGAGATCACTTGACCCCCTCCGCGATGATGAAGGCGATCTGCACGCTGCCGGCCCCTGCGGAGATACTCACCGTGATGGAGGAGTTCGCCTCGACCTCGATCTCCTCGAGCTCGTTCATCGCGTTGAAGACAAAGGGCGCCACGAGGCTCAGGGCCACCGGGGTGTCACCTATGCCTGTCTGGGTGCCCTGCTGTACCTGGGTCCAGTACTGGCCGTTGACCTGGACGTATATGCTGACGGTCCCGCTCGGGGAGAGGTCCAGCTTCTGAATGTAGACCTTCGACCCCGTGAGGTTGCGCCAGCTGAACGTCCCAGCTGTCAGGGTGTTCAGGACTGACCTGTGCCTGACCTCCGACACTTCCTCGCCGTGGAAGAGCGTCAAGCTGGCTGGACCCCTCCGCAAGCACACGTCGGCTGGTTCACCAAGGACTGCAGCATCGGCAGGGCAGAGTTGGTCGGCTCGGCAGCCTGGAGGGCCGCGACCTGTGTCTGCAGCTGTTGCTTCTTCTGCACCGCTATCACATAGAGGACACCCCACATGACCACGGCGCCGAGCACGAGGCCCAGGATCAGGGCATGCTCGGACTTCAAGCTGGGGCCCCTCCCTGGACCGCTCCTACCGCGGAGGCGAACGACTTCGGCTTCCACAGCATGGCCGCCACCAGGGCGACCACCACCAGGAGGACAACGATCAGCAGCCAGTTGTCCTTGATGGTGCTTCCCAGGAGGGCCAGGAAATTGGGAGAGGCGGCCTGGACGCATTCGCCGTTCTGATCGACGTACCCAGGGGGACAGACCCCTGCGATGGGGGACGCTGCGACTGCGCTCATAGCGACCGGCACCTTCGCACCCCCCGGCCAGGGGGCGTTGAAGGTCCCCGACTGCGTTTCGTAGCCTGGGGCCGAGGCGGTCCAGGTTCCTGTTGCTCCTGCGTAGCATCCGTTGTCGAGGCTGAGCTTCCCGGACGAATCGGTGAATCCGTTGACGGGATTGGCGCCGCACCATCCAGCTTTGTTCTGCTGTGCGACCTGGACCCCGCTCAGAGGCGTCCCTGAAGCGTCGGTCACTATGTACGTGTTCACTGTCACACTTGCAGCCCTCCGATGGTAGGCTTGACCCCGAAGACCACGACCAGGACGATGATCACGATGATCAGGAGTACCAGGTAGGGCATCATCACCTTGACGATGCCTGCGGGGCTGTAGCCGGCCGCTGCGTCTACCGCGGACGAAGGGAGAGACATGACGTCAACCCCCTACGCCTGCACGAAGTACTCTGGGTAGACCGTGTACAGGTATGGGTGCCCGATCAACCAGGTCGACGGGTCGCTGCTGGCACTGGCCTGTTGCGCGCTGTCAAGCTGGCCCCAATACGAGGAGTCCTTGAACGCCTGCAGGATGCATGCGGAACTCGAAGTGGAGTCAACGGGGTAGGTGCAACCGCTCGAGCTGGATCCGGAGCTCCCTGACGAGGAGCCGGAGCCGCTCGAGGAGCCGGAGGAGCTCCCCCCGACCGCGGCTGAAATCGCGTCCTTCTCCAGGTAGATGGCCACGCCTATGGCCGCTGCCACCACGATCAGGACGATGTAGAGGATGCGCTTCTCCATGATGCTCATGCCCCTCCTGAAGACGCCTGGGCCGCGTTCGATGCCTGCTGCGTGGTCTCCTGGACAGCCTGGGTCTGTATCTTGCTCACGAAGTAGCCGAAGAGGGGAAGGCCCACTACCCACACCGCTGCGACGTCACTCCCTGGCAGAGGGGTCTTGGCGACCACTTCGCTCAGGTAGGTGAAGATGCAGAGTCCGCCTACGCCGATCGCCGACACGACCGCGTGCGTGGTGTGGAGCGCCCAATACGAGAGAGGGTTTCCTGGGTTCGCCATGGCCTACGCGCCCCCTCCAGCGGAGGAGGCTGCGGAGGCGGAGACTCCGGGACCAGCCGGCGTCAGTACCAGGTAGAAGGTCGGCGTCTGATTGGCCGAGTAGTTGTTGATCAGTTTCGGCGCGTTCTGAGTCGCTCCCTGGGTCGGGAAGACCGTCCCCCTCTTGATCATCTGCTTGAGGAAGCCGGCGATGTGGCTGAACGTCGGGACAGGGGCCTCTTCTACGCTCAGTGTCGTCGGGTCGACCTGGTCGTAGAGGACAGTCTGCCCTACGCTGTAGCTCTGATAGTTGAGGCTGCTGTCAGCCGTCAGCTCGACCCAAACCTCATCGACAGGCTTGTTCTCGCTGAACTGGGTGGAGATGTTGATGTCGGTGCTCGCGTTGAGGGCTGTGGGGGCGACGACGATCTTCATCGTGTCGTCTGCGATTGACAGGTCTGAGTACGTGAACGTGACCTGGAACGTGATAGACCCTGCTGTGGCATTGCTCACGACGGTGTACGCGTTGGCGTTGAGGATCACCTGCAGCGGGAGCCCTGATCCCAGGAAGTGCAGGGGCAGGTACACGGTCTCAGTCTCGGTGCTCTGGCCGGCAGCTCCGGCGTTGGTCGGGTTGCTGAAGTAGGTCGGAGAGTCGGAGTTGAAGGTCGCTCCTATGGGCATGCCGGTGTAGATGTGGAAGACCTTCTCCAGCTGATCCTCTCCGTTGATGTCGAGGAGGACGCTGGACCCGCGCATGAACCTCAGTTCTTTGATCAGGGAGCCTACGGTCCAATTGGCCGCGGCGCTCTGCGTCACGGTGGCCGTTATGCTGAGCTTCATCCCTACGATGTTGAGGCCGTTCGACTTCGTCGGCTGGATCGTGGGGACCTGTACGGGCGCGGTGGCGAGGGTGGCTGACTGCGCCCCGGAGAGCTCGGTCGACCTTGGCTTTACGAACTGCCTGAAACCCATGGCGTCCACTCGCTCCTAGCTTGAGCTCCCTGACGCCAGTTTCGCCTTCGTCGACTGCGCCGAAGTGTCGAGGCCGGCTACGAAAAAGATGTACATGCCGACGATGACAGCCAATGCAGCGAGGGCGAAGGCCAGTCCTTCCTTAACGAGATGATCCATTGGAGGAGGCCCCGCCAGGTATACTAGTAGTGCAAGAGGGCGGCCTGAAGTCACGTGAGTGAGAAGGGCTTTCGGGTGTCTAAGGTTTCAGTAGATCGGAATCCACTTGCGGGGGCGGACCAAAGGATACCCTGGATGCTGCTGGCCGATGTGACGGTTAAGTCCCTGGACGGTCTTGAAATGCTTCGAAACGGGACAGTAGTGGCAGGCGAACCGGAGGGGTGTCCGCTTCGCCCTGGCCTTCTCGTGCCTGGTCAGAACCCGAACACCCCTATCCAGTCGTCGTCTTCCTTGCGCTTCTTCTCCTCAGCTGCCTTGCGTTCAGCCTCTTCCTTTGCCTTCATCTCAGCCTCGGCCTTGGCCTTCTCCTCTTCGTGTTTCTTGATCCTCGCGTCGACAGCTGCTTCGAATTTTCTCTTGCGCTCGGCTTTTTCTTCTTCGCTCACGGACTCACCCCCTTCTCTGCAATTCTCCACAGTGAATTCAACATCGCCAGCTTTTGCCCTTTCACTCTGGCCAGCTGGTCGAACTCCTCCTTCACCACGCGCAGCTCGTCGAGCAGGTGCCTGTGGAACTTCACGGGGTCTGTGTAGAGTCGCTTGCAGTTAGGGCACATCACTTCGGGAGCACCCCCACCGCCCGGTAGTTGGTGTCCTTGTTGTAGTAGACGAAGGCGTGCTGTGGGAGCTGCGGAAGGGTCCTGAAGGCTGTTTTGCGCTTCTCGGGAGAGACGAACCCCCAGACCTCCGGGCCTACCCAATGCGACATGAACTCCAGGTCCCCCGGGAGGTCGAAGGCGAAACAGAAGACGTGGTTGGCGGCGTGCAGGATGTCGTTGTGCAGCTGCTGCGGCCTCCTGGCGATGGCGACCCAGCAGACGCCTCGCGGCCTGCCCCCGTTGACTATCCTGGCGAAGCTGGGCGACTTGATCTTGTACTTGCCGACGTAGTACTCAGCCTCGTCGACCACCAGGGTGAGGTTGCTCAGGGCGTCGGCCCGCTCGCAGAAGCGGTCGAACTCCTCGATGGACCTGTCCCTCGGGTAGATCAGGGCCCTGCCGAGCTTCAACTGGTCGATGCTGCTTGCGACCTGCCACCCCTGGGATTTGACGAAGTCCGGCAGCCTGTCGTCGCGCTGCTCGGGGTACCAGATCCAGGCAGAGCCCCTGAGGGAGGGGATGATCAGGCGCTTCAGGGCATGGGTCTTTCCCGACTTCGGCAGCCCGACAAGGACGATGTTGTCGTCGTACTGGTCATAACTGAACTCCATGCAGGGGCGCTACTCCTCGTTCAGTCCCTTGATCTTGTCCAGGGCCAGGGTCGCGAACTTAACCAGGGCGTCCAGGGCCTCCTTGTCCTGGACGGTGACCTGGGCGTAGACGGTCAACGACTCTTCGTCCGTGTCGAAGCTGGCGTCCTTCACCTTGAGCTTTGGGATCAGGTCGAAGAACTCGTCAGGGACCCCGAGGGGTCCTGCCATGCTCTTCAGGGCCTTGAACATCAGGTCGTTGGATCCAGGGAGCTTCAACGCTTCTTCGCCTCCATCTTCGGCAGACCTAGCTTCTCGCGCTGGATAGGGTCGCGGACCACGTTGCTCAGGCAACCTCTGCAGTAGTAGCGGCCCTGGTACAGGACGAGCTCTGCGGTGCCGCAGCAGGTGCAGTTCAACCCTGTTCGCCTCTCTTCTTGACGATGGCGAACCCTGCGCCACTGAGCACCCCCTTGAGCTCTTCAAATCTGATGCTACAGGTGAACCGGCCGTCTTTGACCATCAGCACCCATGGGGTCCAGGGGTGTGAGTCGTCGGTGTAGAACTCGATCCACATCGTCATGCCGCTGGCGCTCCCGCCGTGGTAGGCTGCTTCTCCTTCTCCTTGGCCTGCCTCTCCGCCTCCTCCTTCTCCTTCTTCAGCCTGCCAGCTTCGGCCCTGGCCATCAGCACCGGGGACGCGATCACCTGGCCTGTGTTGACGGTCGCCATCATCAGGACCATGACCTTGGACATCTCGATGTCGTACGCTTCGATGACGTCAGCCCACATGGACCCCGCGGAGTAGTAGGGGTTTGCTTCGTCGTTGATGGGGATGATCTTCCCGTCCTTGCCGACGTCCGGCCTGGCGATCTTGACCCCCCAGGCTGCCTCGGCCAGGTTATAGAGGAACTCGGCGGTCCCCTTGTGCATCCCTGCGAAGAGCTTCGCTGCGGCCTCGGTTGCTAGCCTCTTCTTCTCCTCCGGGGGAGCGCCCTGGTCCTGGGCCTCCTGCTTCGGTGCCTCGGGCGGAGGTAGGACCTTCGGCTGCCCCCTGGACTTGACTGTGACGTCCCCGACCGTCCTTGTGACCTCCTGGGCGGGAGGGGCCTTCTGGCCTGCGTCGCGGAGGACCTTGTCCCAAGCCTTCTTCGCGGTGTTGTAGTCGACCTTGAACTCCGCCGCGAGCTTCTTCACTTCGTCAGGGTAGACGTCCTTCGAGCTGGGGTCCCTGTTGGCCTGCTGCAGCTGGGGGAGGACTACCTCCTTGACCTTGGCCCTGATCTTTGATGATGCAGAGTCGTCAGCAGGGGGTCCCGTGGGGGGACCCTGGGGCTGCGACAGCTACGGTCACTTCTTCCCCAGGATCTTGGCCACGGTCTCTTCGGCGCTGATCCGCGTAACCTCCTTGCGGACCATCGCCTCCAGCTTCTTCTTGCACTTCGAGCACGACACCCGGTAGATCTCCATGATGTCGATGTTCAGTGACTGTCCTTCTGGCATGGACTGCGGGTAGGTGGATGGGAATATTTGTTCCAAAATACGTGCAAACCCTTGTCATGTACCTCTTGCGAAGGGTCCTGGGCCCCGTCCTCAGTTTTCTGCCGCATGCTGGACAGCGGGTGCTGTCCTTTGGGTACCACCTGTTGCAAGGCTTGCACCAGTTCGCTCTTTCGTAGGGGGAGGTCAAGCTGGGATGGGCCTCTTCGCTTCGAACTCCTTGTGCCACCACCTGCAGAAGACGCAGGCGGAGGGAGGACCCAGGGCGTGGCATCTGCAGGTGCATGTCACTAGTACTCGACCCTCAGGGCCTTCACATGGCGCTGGGCGATGGAGAACTCGGGAGCGTCGTGGCTGAGGTCCAGGGTCGAAGACTTCCCCTCCTTGGTGAAGGCGGCGGTGGTGAATCCGCTGATCGTGATCCTCTTGCCGAGGGTCACCCTGGTGGGATGGTCGAAGACGACGGTCAGGCCGTGGGTGGTGGAGAGGATGATCTGGTTCAAGTGGGGAGGGCCTCGCAGTCGCAGCTCTGGGGGTATCTGTTGCAGCCGTAGCAGAAGCTGGAGTTGTTCCACAGGGGACGGCCGCACTTGCAGAGTACGTCCGTGCTAGACATGGTCACCAGTACCCCAACTCCACGTCACCACAACCGAGGCACGTCCATCCTTCTCCTCCTGGCTCCTCGCGGATCTCCGTTGACCCGCATTCCGGGCACGACTTCGGAACCTCGATCATTCTGGCTGCCCCTGCCACTTGATGTCCGGAAGCTGCTGGCGCCCGTAGAACTCGCCTGCCGTGATTCTCTCCAGGCTGACGCCCTTGGCGTCTGCGACCCTTTCGGGGTGGAACTCGCGGAGGTGTGCGTTCAGTACGTCCATGTTGGCGAAGATGACGCCTGCAGCTGAGCAGCCTTGGACCCTGCATCTCTGCGGCATGGTCTCGGGGGCGTATCGCTTCTGAAGACGCAGGACCTGGACCTTCTTGATCACCATGTCTGCCTTGTGTGATTCTTCCTCTCTGGCGTCCTTCCTCTCGGCTAGGTCCCGCTTCCAGCTGTCGGTGCTAGACTTTGCGACCTTCTCCTCGAGCTTCTCCGGGTGGAAGGGGACCCATGCCTGGCGAGTTCCGATGTCCTTGAGCTGGAAGAGGACTGCCCGCTTGTAGACGGGGTCCTCGGCGATCTTGTACCTCCCGTCGCTCGTGGTGAGCTCAGCTGGGGTGCTGAATTTCTGGCGGTAGAACTCCTCAATCGCGTCCCTGATTGGAAGCTTCTCTCCGTCATCGCTGTGCTTTTCGAGGAAGCTGTCGAGCTCGGCGTCGGGCCTGAACCCGCGCATCTTGGTCACTCGGAATACCTCCCGTGCTTCCGGGCCCGCTGGTGCATCTCCAGGGCCCTGGAGTTGTTGAAGGGAGGATGGTCGCACTCTTCGTTGCGAGTGCCCGAACAGGGCAGCTGCAGCTTCCGCTGCGGCGCCTCCTTCGGCCTGCGCCAGAAACGGAGCTCTACCCTGCGGGTGTCGTCGGTGAAGTCCGCCTCGAAGTGGGTGTAACCTCGCTTTTGGTACTCGTAGATCTTCTTGGGGATGTCGATGATAAGGACCCACTCCTTGTTGATGGATACCATGCTCAGGCTTGGCCTCCCATCAGCGCAGAATGAAGCGAAGCAAGGGATAGTAGGGTCATGGCACCGTGACTCTTTCGCTTGTTACCACCCGATGTCCGCACACCAGGATCACGGTGTGCAGCTTGACCCTGAACTGGTTCGGAGGCCTGCCCATCAATCGGCCAGTGGAGCTCCAGGACTTCGCGACCTTGGTCTGCTTGCACCTGGCGGCGTGCTCTTCGGGGGTCAAATGATTCGACCACTCTCTGATAGTAGATGGTAGCGGTAACGCGAATCTTGGTCGAGGCGGATCCTGATGATCAGGTGCTTAGCCTGGAGGTCGTGAAGATGTTGATTAAGGACTGGCTCGCTGACCTGAGTGAGGGTGAGGAGCTCGGTCCAAGTCCTTGGTCTCTCGAAAAGGGAATGGAGGATGAGAGTCTTCGTTGGACCGAAGACTGTCCATGTGTGCCCGCACTTAGGGCAGGTCACATTTCTCAAGCTGTGACCCCCAGCTCTTCCTCAGCCTGGCGGATCTTCGCCTGGATGGGGAGCATCTTGTTGCGGTAGGCTCTGACTCCGATGGCGCCGCGCCTGAAGTCCTCCTTGAGGACGTCAAGGGAGCTCTGCAGCTGCTGCAGGCGCTTCCTGGAGTTCTCGAGCGACTCGGCCCTGGACGTCATATCCTGGTTGCGTCCCTCCTGGCGAACTCCCGGCCGTCCCTCCCCGGGTTGTGAGGCTTGCCCCTGGTGTCGTGGTGGCACTCGGGGCAGACGTTAGGTCGCCCGTCGTAGTCCATCGGGACCACGGACTTCCCGCACGAGGCGCACCACCGCTGCCGGGACTCGTAGTCGACTAGCGTTCTCGCACCGCCTCCATGTCCCTGAGCAGAAAGAACGGGTTCAGGTCGACCTCGGTGTCGAGGCCCAGCGCCTTGGCGACCTCTTCCTCGGTGACGGCCCCGCCCCTCCGCTCGATGTATCGGAGGATGAATTGGACGTCCTCCTGTGCTGTGGGTTCCGTTGTCACATCAGCCTTGATGTGCGCCTTCATGCTGGGATCGTCACCTCCTTGTGCTCGTTCAGGTACTGCAGCGCATGTCTCGGCGTGCAGAAGACAGGATCGGCGTTGGAATCTACCACTTTCGGAGGCTTGCAGACGTAGCAGGTCCCAACCTGGAGGAGGTCCGATGCGCTCAGGTGGGCGTACACCTTCGTGAAGGTCCCTGGATCGTCCCACCCCATCGCGATCTCCTTCTCCATCGGGGTCCCTCTCCGGCGCCAGAGCCAGGCCCCCGTGTGCCTCAGGACGTAGATGGGCCTGAACCTGTAGTAGTTCACCAGGGCCCCGAACTTCGGGGTCGTGATGTCGATACCGATGGCGCCGTAGGCTTCGCGGACCAGCTGGGCGAAGGCGCTGTCCAAGCGTCTGATCACCCTGGAGTCTAGCTCAGGCGCGTTCGCGAAGAGGTACCCTGGAGTCTCGCTGCACGCCTTGCGGAGGTCGGCCAGGACCTCAGGGTCGAACACGAACTTGGGGAACTTCTTCTTCGTCTTGCCCTCGTAGACCTCGAAGGTGGCGTAGGGGTACCCCTCGTCGTCCTGGGCGAACCTGACCTGGTTGCTCCTGAGCTGGAGGAGGGTCGCGGGCCTCGCGAAGATCTCCTTGCCGACTCCGAAGGCCAAGGCAGGTCGGCGTCCAATGGGATTGTCTGCGACGAGGTCGAAGTCGCTGAACCTCTTCAGGTAGTCGTACGCCTGCTTGCACTGTCTGTCGCTGAGGTAGATGTCCCCGTAGACCCCGAAGTTCTCCTTCTCGCCTCCCAGGTACTGAGTGCCGCTGTCGGGGATGCTGACCCCCTCGCGCAGCATGAAGTTCCTGACGGCCATCCTGTAGGGGCGGAGGGTGACGTCGCCATGCTCTGCCTTCCAGGCGATCTCGAAGTCGTGGAACTTGTTGTCGCTGGTGGTGAGGTCGACAAGCCACTGGTTGGGGTGCATCTTCAGGGCGTCGCAGACGGCCTTGAGCTGCGCCACCTTGGTGTCCCTGTCCTTGACTTTGCCCTCCATCTTGTGGTACCAGTCGGCGACGACGGGGATCTTCAGGAACCCGTCCTTGGCGAGACGCTCGAAGGACTCCTGGGAACGCTGTTTCTCCGTCTTGACGATCCGTCCGTTCTCCCTGTGGACCAGGCCGAGCTTCTCCATGTTCCGAATGTAGTCCGCGGTCCTGTCAGGGCTCTTGCCGATGACCCGGCCGATGTCTCGCGTCGAAGTCTGACCCTGCTCGATGCACTTCAGGATGACTTTGTGGAGGGCCTCCTGCTCCTCCTGGTTGAGGCGCGTTCGCCTCGCAGGGATGGCAGCCTGTACGAGCTGGGCCGTCACTCCTGCTTCGCCTCCTGCTCTCCGATTTTCCTGTTCGCGTACAACCAACCGATGGTCTCAGCGATTGAACGGAATCCGAGCTGTCCTCTGAGCCCTTCTAGCCTTTCGAACAATTCGGATTTGACAGAAACTGACTTCCAGCCTTGTTCTGGCATTGACGGTAGTATCTGACGGTCAAGTATTTACGCTTGACGGTCAGAATAGACCGTCAATCTACAAAGGTTAATTGACTGTCATTACCTGAAGTTCGCTATGCCAGAGAAGGGCTGGAAGAGTATCACCGTCAAGGAGAAGACGCATCTCAAATTGACAAGACTCTTCCTTGACCACCAGGAAGCCCTTGAGAGGATGGGTGTAAAGGACGCCGACGACCTTCTGAATTTGGCCATCGACAAAGTCAGCAGGATGCGGGAACCACGAGAGAGACTCGAGCACTTCAATGTGTACCAAGACCACGTGACGGTGCAGGACAACCAGCTCAACGGCAAGCTGGTTAACGTGTACATCAGAGACAGGAAATTCGTCTGCGACCATGACAACTCTTCGGATTGCATCCACGTCGGGTATGCCATGTCTCTCCCGGAGGTCAAGAGGAAGCTCGGGCCTTACTGGGTCTAGCCTATTTTGGACGTGCAGTTTACTACTTCTCCGACGTGGAGAGGGGAAATCTCCTGGTTTGGCACGTCAGGAGTTACCTATGGGACCCCAGGGTGTCCAGTCCGTCCGCTGTTAACAATGTTAACGATTTGTTTAACGTGCAGTATTTAATGAACCCGTCGGATTGTTTAACGTGCTGTTTAACGTGCAAATCGAAAAACAGCCTTATCCGACACTTATCCGACGCATTTTGTCGGATAACCCGCACAAACTGGCCTTCCTGATTGATTCCAGAGAGAACCAATTTGTAGGATAACAAACAGGCAAGAATCAGGTTAAACTACTTACCAAGTCCCCTCGGACTCCCCAGAACTGACAGACCTTTTGCGCGCTGCACGACTTAGACGGAGGAGGTCGATGGATGGACCTGGTCCTGCTGTCCGCACCTGGGGCAAGTCCCTGTGAACGGCGGACCTTGGTTAGGGGGGGTCGGCGGCCGCCAGGCGTAGGTATACCACCAGCCGCAGTTGGTGCACTGCCAGGTTATCCACTTCTGGGGAACTGGAGCCAAGCTGCTACCCTTGCCGCACCCCTCTGACGGGGACGGGGCGCGGGTCGAATTTGATAACCGCTGCAGATGGCAGGCTCAAAGCCGTGGCATTAATGATGACCATCTTCGGTGATTGGGCCGGAGTTTGGGAAGTTTGGGAAGTCCCCGACGATGGCGAAGGAACCCCGTAGACATTTGAACCGGCTGGGAGTGACTGCGGCACGCTCGCACTCAGGTATAGAGTTGGAAGTCTTGTCGGCGCCTGCCATGGAACCGATGAGAACGATAATCTCATTTGAGTGGAAGCACCAAGTAAGATATCCCATCCAACGAATCGAAGTAGACCGAGGCGTATCCTGTAGAGCCGTCAGCCGCCCCCCCGAACACGGTGATTGAAGAGATGGTTACCACGAAAGAGTCGCCGGAGTTCAGGGTGACGCTTGACAAGCTCACTGAATCGGTGACAGAAACAAGGCCCTGGCCAGCGTTGACGGTGTTCACCGTGCGTGCGTTGACGAGATACTCTCCTGTGGTCGAGTCTTGGATGGTGTATGTGAACGAGGAGATTCCGATGAACGCCTGGTTAGGCGCAGAGGCCCCCACCTTGAAGACCAGCTGTCCGTTCAGGGTCTCGGTTGCTTCGATGGTCTGGGTTACGTTGACCGGGTTCGATACCGTGGTCCCTGCGGAGGAAAGGAGAACGACAGAAGTGGAGCCAGTAAAAGAGGTCCAGCTTGACGCGGACGGAAAGCCATAGACGAAAGAAGAGTTGGAGTAATAGCCTGTGCCGCTCGAGATTAGATTCAGGTAGAGCTCGGAAGTCCCGTTTGTTTGCAGTATCGTGAATGCGAAGAAGTATGAAGTATTGGCAGAGAGAGAGACAGGAGCGGCGAAGAACACGGCGAAGTTGATGATGGTGCCCGCAGCGACGTCTCCGACGGAGAAAGCCGCCAGCTGCGTCTGCGCTATCAGGTTGCCCATCGAACCCGCATTGTCGGAGTAGATCGCCCCCAGCGCCTGGAAGCTGTGGCTGCCTGAGGAGTTTGTGACCACCGCGCCCTGCATACCCCAGACGGAAAGGGCAGAGGAAACCTTTTGGAGCGTGGCAATAGAAGCATACCCAATTCCACCGCTTGACGTCGCGAGTACTGTCTGGGTCCATGACTCATTCGAAAGGAGCTGATTCGCACTCGAATCTGCCGCCGAGCCCGACATGAAGAAGCCCGAACCGGAATAGTTGAGGAAGGCGACGCTCTCCTGGTATCCGAAGCCCAAGACCGTTCTTGCTGTCACAGGACTCACAATCTCGCTGATGGACCCGATGACCGCCGAACCGGCGTTTATCGTGACCGCTGGGACCCCCGAGATGCTCACCGAGCCAGTTATGGTGATGGAGGCGTTGGTGATGTTGACGTTGAGAGTGATGGCCGAAGCATTCAGGTTCACGTTCAGGTTGGCAGTGGTGGCTATGGCGGCCAGGCTGACCGTGAGGTTCCCTGCATTGTTGGCAGCTATGGCGACGTTCAGGTTCGAGCTCTGGCTGGCGATGTTCACGTTCGGAGTGCCCGAGACTGACACAGTGAGGGTTATTCCTGAAGCGGCCAGGTTGACGTTGATGTTGCTGGACTGAGCCGCCAGGTTGACGTTGATGTTGCTGGACTGCGACGTCACGTTCACGTCCAGGATGGTGTTGAGGATCGTGGCGTTGAG
>JAFMAA010000021.1 GCA_029785235.1 Nitrososphaerota archaeon
ATCATCTCCACGACCCTCGACATCGAAGGGGAATGGGTCCACCGGGGCCTTGCGTATGAGACCAAGGACGCTACATGGCTCATCCTCGCGTCCCGCACAGCGACCCGGGCGAACCTCATTACGCTCTTCGAGCACAAAGGAGCCGTATCCGACCACACCGTACATCGGGTACTTCTCGCGGTGATGGTACCCTCGGCCGTGATCGAAGGCGCCCGGAAGCTGGGGGTCTCGATCTACAAGTTCCCGAGCGAGCCAAAATTTACCCAGATACCTTGCTCACTATGCGGGACTCGTATCGATGCGGCCCACTACCCATGGCGGTGCCCTCAATGCCCTTCAGAATTCGGCAGTGATTACCGTCTGGTGATCTGTCACCGTTGCGGGATCCCGTACCGTACTTCGCCCAGGATGGAGCGGGAGGTCTACACCACCATTGATGACGAAGAGGTGTGGAGCAAGCATTCCTTCTGCCCGGACTGCCGGCGCGAGGACCTTACCAGCCCCGTACTAGGGTTCGATGGCACCGCACGCAATCTCATCCTATACGGCTTGCTGAAGGGCAAGCTCAAGATCGAGAGGTTGCCCATGCTCGGAGTTCCACAACCGTATGTCGAACGGGTGATCCGACCTTCCTTCATGCGAGTGGCCGCCTTACCCCGGGGCAGCGCCATCACGAAAGAGCTTGAGATGGCCCCGCTTTCGGAACTGACGGCCGCCCAGGGTCAGGCCCAGCTCTTGAGCGCGATGGTAGCGGAGGATGGTGAATCGCACTTGGCTATCGGGAAGGTCGTGGATGAGGCGCTTGGGACCAAACCCGCTCCCGAGGCCGTCCCTGTCAATCAGCTGCTCGAGGATGAGATCTCGGCTCTGGAACAGGCTTCCCACCGTGCGATCGCCCGCCGGGAGGAAGAGGAGGCGGCTCCCTACCTCGAACGCATGCTGGCCATGCCTCCCACGCATCTCAAGCCATCGATATCGAAAGTCCTCGACGCCATAGACGCCGACCTTGTGGAGGCATTCCGTCGCCTGCCAGAGCAGGACCTACCGGCACTCCTTAGGGTCGCTGCAGACATCACGGCGAGAGTGGGCAAGGAACTCGACACCCCTCAGTCCCCGGGCGAGGACATCATGACCTACCTCATGCGATTGAAATCCAAGGCCCCGCTCGACGAGGCTTGAACTGAAGTCCTCGCATTCTCGGACGGGACAGTGTGGGATCTGACGACGCGCTGTGCAGATCCCAGGATGTAGGGATCTGAATGCGTGCAGAACGACGAACGCGCGCGAAGTGGGGAGGGGTGCTCGTACCCCAGAGTGCGCACACCGTACTGTTCACAAACTCATCGAGCCCAACATGCTGAATCGAGTGGCGAGTCACTTATGCCGCTTCAACAGGGGTAAGGGGACGGTTTTTACGTGGGAGATGATGCTTCCCTCTGCTCCAAGCGGAGGGATGGAATTATACTCTTCCTCAATAATTATCCTAACAGATGATCGACTCCCATGATTTAGATTCTTTTCGACATTTTAAAGATCATCCTGAAGAGCTTCCTCGAACTTCTGACCCACGAAATTACCCACCCGACTCCTTGGAGCCGCCCGGGAAGCTGAGGATTCTAAATCGGGTCATTTCAGTCTTCGCTGCGATCGTTGTGGCCATTTTCCTCACCATGACGGCACGAGGCGTAGGCATCGGCAACGACCCGGTCTATCAAGAAGCAATCAGCTGGGTCCTTGTGATAGCGATTACGGGACTACTGATTTCGCTGATTCTGCTGATTGTGACTCATCTTCACACCTCAGGTAGAGAGTAAGCAACGACTTGGGATGCCTACTGATGTTGGAGGCGCTGAGGGGGAGATGCACACAGCCCGGGAGTTCAAATAATGTTACAAAATCTCACGGAGACGGCTCGGCGTGAAAATCAGCGGGAGACCAGCCTGACGCGACACTCTTCGAACGTTTAAGAGTCATTGGGCTATCCCGTAGAAGGGGGGACTGGATGGCTGAGCGAAAGGGTAAAGGGAAGACCCCTGATGCAAATGGGGGAGCCAATCTCGGCTTCGAAGCCAAGATGTGGCAGGCCGCTGACGAACTGCGGGGGCAAGTCGATGCGGCGGAGTACAAGCATGTCGTCCTCGGGCTCGTCTTCCTGAAGTACATCTCGGACGCGTTCGAGGAGCACCATTCCCAACTCCTCAAGGAACACCCCGACGAGGCCGAAGATCGGGACGCTTACCGAGCCGAGGGCGTGTTCTGGGTTCCGAAGGAAGCGCGCTGGTCCCATCTCTCGGCGAACGCCAAGCAACCGACCATCGGGAAGATCGTAGACGACGCGATGGACGCTATCGAGCGGGACAACCCATCACTGAAGGGGGTTCTGCCAAAGGACTACGCCCGTCCGACGCTCGACAAGGTCGTTCTTGGTCGTTTGATAGACCTCGTCGGAACTATCGGGCTGGGCGACAGGGAGAACCGTTCGAAGGACGTACTTGGCAGGGTCTACGAGTACTTCCTCGGCCAGTTCGCCTCCGCCGAGGGGAAGAAGGGAGGCGAGTTCTACACACCCCGATGTGTCGTCCGTCTCCTCGTCGAAATGATTGAACCCTTCAAGGGCCGAGTCTACGACCCCTGTTGCGGCTCAAGCGGGATGTTCGTCCAAAGCGAGGAGTTCATCAAGGAGCACGGAGGCAAACTGGGGGACATCTCCATCTACGGGCAGGAGTCGAACCCGACGACCTGGAAGCTCGCCAAGATGAACCTCGCCATTCGGGGTATCGAGGCGAACCTTGGACCGCACAACGCAGACACGTTCCGTAACGATCTGCATAAGGACCTGAAGGCGGACTTCATCCTCGCCAACCCGCCTTTCAATATGTCGACATGGGGCGGGGAGGGGCTACGCGACGACGTTCGGTGGAAGTTCGGAGTGCCTCCCGTTCGAAATGCGAACTACGCTTGGATACAGCACATGATACACCACCTGGCCCCGAGCGGGGTCGCGGGGTTCGTCATGGCGAATGGCTCGATGTCCTCACAATCGAGCGGCGAGGGAGAGATTCGGAAGGCGATTGTCCAAGCAGATCTCGTCGACTGCATGATTGCCCTTCCGGGCCAGCTCTTCTACGGCTCGATGATTCCCGCCTGCCTGTGGTTCCTATCGCGGGACAAGTCGAACGGGAAGTTTCGAGACCGGCGAGGACAGATTCTCTTCATCGACGCCCGCAAGATGGGCCACCTGGTCGACCGCAGGCACCGCGAGTTGTCAGACGAGGAGATTGCCAATATCGCGAAGACCTACCACGCGTGGCGTGGAGAGAAGGATGCAGGCGAGTACGCAGACATAGCTGGGTTCTGCAAGTCGGCGACACTCAAGGAGGTCGAGTCGCACGGGTACGTCCTGACGCCAGGACGGTATGTCGGCGCGGCAGATGACACAGAGACCGACGACGGCGAGCCCTTCGACCAGAAGATCGCGAGGTTGACGAAGACACTGGAGGGACAGTTTGCGGAGTCGAACGCCCTGCAAAGGCGGATTCGCGCAAGCTTGAGCGGACTTGGCTCCACATGATGGTTGGCGCGAGCTCAGAGTAAGTGAGTTCGCGGAAGTGATCGGAGGTACGACCCCCCCTACCTCGGATCCGTCCTATTTCGGCGGGGACATCCCGTGGATTACGCCGAAAGACCTTTCAAACTTTCAAGGGAGGTACATCGCGAGAGGAGAACGCAACCTCACCCGGGAGGGGGTGGAAGCGGCGGGGCTCCGAATACTTCCAAGTGGAACCGTACTGCTTTCCACTCGGGCTCCTATCGGCTACGTTGCTATTGCAAAGAACCCCATTACCACGAATCAGGGATTCAGGAATCTCATCGTCAAGCCAGGTTTCGAACCCGAGTTTATTTATTACCTTCTTAAGCTCGACACCGAGCGCCTCAAAGCCTTCTCCTCGGGGACTACATTCGGCGAACTTTCGGGCTCAACCCTTGCGGGACTCCGTTTCTCGATCCCGCCCCTCCCCGAGCAGCGCGCCATCGCCCGCGTCCTCGGCTCCCTCGACGACAAGATCGAGCTCAACCGTCGAATGAACCAGACGCTCGAAGAAATCTGCCGCGCCCTGTTCAAGTTCTGGTTCGTCGACTTCGGCCCCGTCCGAGCGAAGATGGAAGGTCGCTGGAAGAAGGGGGAGAGCCTGCCAGGGATGCCCGCCGACATGTGGGACCTCTGGCCGAGTGAGTTCGAGGAGTCGGAGATCGGGGAGATTCCAAAGGGGTGGGAGGTCGGGACGATATCGTCTGTAGTTGAGGTTAATCCCGAAAGACGCCTTTTGAAGGGTGAGGTTGCTCCCTATGTAGAAATGAGTCAGCTGCCGACATCAAGTGCCCGTGTGGTTGGATGGGTACGACGAGCGTTTACGTCAGGCAGCCGCTTCCGGAACGGGGATGTGCTCGTTGCCCGAATCACGCCTTGCCTTGAGAATGGGAAGACCGCCTACGTTGACTTCTTGGATGGTTCCAATATCGGCTGGGGTTCAACCGAGTTTCTTATCCTGAGCGCAAGAGCACCTCTCGCCCCACAGTGGGTATACTGCTTGGCTCGAACCGAAGACTTCCGTATGCACCTCATCCAAAACATGACGGGGACTTCAGGGCGGCAACGCGCTCCCGCCGAGTGCGTGGATTCCTTCGTTTTCGCGATCCCCACGGGAGAGATCGCCAGTCGGTTTGGCCGGCTTGTGGCCCCGTGGTTCGAGGGACTCAAAGCAAACGATGACGAATCGTCGACCCTTGCAATTGCGAGAGATGCCCTTCTCCCCAAGCTCCTCTCGGGAGAGATTCGTGTCAAGGTCGACCCATGATTCAACGCCCCCTGCTCACCTTCCACGAGAGCGTCGTCGAGGAGGCCGCCCTCGGTTACTTCCGCGACTTGGGCTACGGGACGAAGTTCGGCCCCGACATCGCACCCGACGGCAAGCAGAAGGAACGCGAGAACTGGAATGACGTAGTCCTCGTTAGTCGGTTGAAGTCGGCCATCGACCGAATCAATCCGCAGCTGACCGCCGATGCGAGGGAGGATGCTCTCCGCAAGGTCCTTCGCTCCGACACTCCAAGTCTCATCCAGTCAAATCGCCGTTTCCACGAGTTCCTCGCGAACGGGGTCGACGTTGAGACTCGCGGCAAGGACGGACGAATCAGGGGAGACAAGGCTTGGCTCGTCGACTTCGACCACCCAGAGAACAACGATTGGCTGGTCGTGAACCAGTTCGCCGTCATCGAGAACGGGCACAGCCGAAGGCCCGACATGGTCGTCTTCCTCAACGGCTTGCCTGTGGCTCTCTTCGAACTCAAGAACCCTGCCGACGAGGAGGCGACCATTGGGGCCGCCTATCAGCAGCTCCAGACCTACGAGGCCGAGATTCCCTCGCTCTTCCACTCGAACGAACTTCTCGTCATCTCGGATGGGACCGAGGCCCGCCTGGGCTGTCTAACATCGAACCGCGAGCGGTTCATGCCTTGGCGAACCGTCGATGGGAAAGAGGTCGCCCCCAAGGGTAGCCTCGAACTTGAGACGTTGATTCGAGGAGTCTTCGACAAGGGGCGGCTCCTCGACCTGCTTCGGAACTTCATCGCCTTCGAGGACGACGGCGGGGCGATCTCGAAGAAGGTCGCCGCCTACCACCAGTTCCACGCGGTCAACCGTGCCGTCGAGGCGACGGTCAAGGCTGCCTCGGAGAAGGGCAACAAGCGCGTGGGTGTCGTTTGGCACACCCAGGGCTCGGGGAAGAGCCTCACCATGACATTCTACGCCGCAAAGATCGCTCGGCATCCTGCCCTCGCGAACCCTACGCTGGTCGTCCTGACGGACCGTAACGACCTCGACGGGCAGCTCTTCGGAAAGTTCTCGGTCTGTCACTCGCTCCTGCGGCAGACTCCCGTTCAAGCCGAGACCCGGGAGCAACTGAAAGACCTCCTCAAGGTCGCGTCGGGCGGGATTGTGTTCACTACGATCCAGAAGTTCCTACCCGAGAAGGGCGAGAAGTATCCCCTGCTCACGGAGCGGCGGAACGTCATTGTTATCGCGGACGAGGCCCACCGCAGCCAATACGACTTCATTGACGGGTTCGCCCGACACATGAGGGAGGCGCTTCCCAACGCCTCGTTCCTCGGGTTCACAGGGACCCCCATTGAGAAGGCGGACAGGAACACGCGAGCCGTCTTCGGCGACTACATCGACACTTACGACATCCACCGTGCCGTCGAGGACGGAGCCACGGCCACGATTTACTACGAGGGAAGGCTCGCCAAACTCGAACTCAAGAAGGAAGAGGTGCCCCACATCGACCCCGAGTTCGAGGAGGTCACGGAAGGCGAGGAGGAGACGACCAAGGAGGGCCTGAAACGCAAGTGGGCGCAGATCGAGGCGATGGTCGGAACCCCTCGTCGCCTCCGACTACTGGCGAAGGACCTTGTCGGCCATTTCGAGAAGCGTCTGGAAACCCTCGAAGGGAAGGCTATGGTCGTCTGCATGAGTCGCCGGATCTGCGTCGACCTCTTCAACGAGATCGGGAAGCTCCGTCCGTCGTGGGTCGACTCCGACGACCTGAAGGGTTCGATGAAGGTCGTCATGACGGGCTCCGCTCACGACCCGCCCGAGTGGCAGACGCACATCCGGAACAAGCCGAGGCGAGAGGAGCTTGCCAAGCGCTTCCGCGACCCCAAAGATCCGTTCAAGATCGTCATCGTCCGCGACATGTGGCTGACGGGCTTCGACGCACCCTCTTTGCACACGATGTATATCGACAAGCCGATGCGCGGACATGGGCTGATGCAGACCATCGCTCGCGTCAACCGCGTCTTCAAGGACAAGCCAGGGGGGCTCATTGTCGACTACCTCGGAATCGCGGAGGACTTGAGGCGGGCGCTCGCCGACTACTCCGCTCAGGACAAGGACCGCGCAGGAGTTCCTGTCGACGAGGCGGTCCGCCTGATGCAGAAGCACTACGAGATTGTCCGGGACATGTTCCACGGGTTTGATTCGAAGCCATACTTCTCGGGAAACCCCGGCGAGCGGTTGAAGACTATTCCGCGAGCGATGCAGCACATCCTCGGTCAGGAGGATGGGGAGAAACGCTACCTCAAGGCGGTCACCAACTTATCGAAGGCCTTCGCTCTATCGGTTCCTGATGAGCGCGCGCTTGCAATCCGAGACGACGTGGGCTTCTTCCAGACAGTCCGCGCTGCCTTGGCGAAGGCAACCGTCGAAGGGCGCAAGACTCCCGAGGAACTGGATAGCGCGGTTCGGCAGATCGTCTCGAAGGCAGTCACCTCGGACGAGGTCGTCGACATCTTCTCTGCGGCGGGACTGAAGAAGCCCGAACTCTCGATCTTCTCGGACGAGTTCTTGGACGAAGTGAGGCGTTTGCCCTATCGTAACCTAGCCCTCGAAGTCCTTCGGAAGCTGCTCAACGATGAGACCAGAGCCTGGTCCAAGCGGAATCTTGTCATGGGCCGCCAATTCTCGGAGATGCTCGAAGCAACCATCCGCAAGTACCAGAACCGCTCCATCGACGCCGCCCAGGTCATTTCATCGCTCATCGACCTCGCAAAGTCCATGAAGGACGCCAGAGACCGAGGGGCCATTCTCGGACTAACTCAGGAAGAGGAAGCGTTCTATGATGCCCTCATCGCAGCCGACGGGACCGCCGTTAACGTTCTTGGTGAGCCGTCTCTCCGCGAGATCGCGAAGGAGCTTGTCGAGATGGTTCGGAAGAACGTCACCATCGATTGGGCGGTCAAGGAGACCGTAAGGGCAAAGTTACGGCTGTACGTCAAGCGGATTCTCAAGGAGCGGGGATACCCGCCAAGCGGGCAGGAGGCAGCGACGCAGACGGTGCTTCAGCAGGCAGAATTGCTCTGCGCGGAGTGGACCTGAACGAGAAGTTGAGGCAACGTGGTCGACCCGATCTCAACCCCCTTGGCAGCAATTGCCATTGGGTTCGCCGCGCTAACTTGGTGGGAGGCGCGTAAACAACGGCATCTCCTTGAGACGCTTACCAAGTCGCTTCCATACATTTCAAGACGACGCACAAGAACTTCGTCCGCCAAGAAACCAACGGTAGCTCCACGGCAGTCTCTTTCCCCAATCAAGAGTGAGGCTCCAACCTCAGAGATGCCCGCCGCGTATCCGAACGTTCGATCCCCATCACAATCTGAGTTACTCAAACAGAAAGCAGAGGAAAGACGGCGATTGAAGCTTGAGCTTGAGCGGGAAAAGGAGCAATGGAAACGACAGAAGGATATAGCCAAGGCAATCGGTTGGGTCCTCGACCGAATTGGAAGCGACGATGAGGAAGACGAGGGTTAGGTCATGCTTCGCCCCCCCCTCAACGGGAGCATGGCGGTGCTGAAAGCACCGAATGCCCACATGTAGAGGCGTGGCTGGTCTCAGGTAAGCTTGATGAACCGGTGGACGTATCTACCACTGGAAACGCATTCGCGGATGGATATAGAATGACCGCTGAAAACGAAACCGAACGCATTCGTTACGTTCAGTGGGCCGCAGATTGTGCTGAAAGAGTCCTCGCAGTCGAAGATTGGTTTTGGGGAAGGCTCATGGAAAGCGCCATTCGTCATGCGCGGGCGTGGACCACCTGTCCCTGCGAACGACATCGAATTGTGGCCGCTTTGACTTCCCACAACCTCTTCGAAGTTGATGCAGGCCGATTCTCTGGGTTCCGCGGCACGGGTCCCAGTCCATATGCGGCTGTATCTGCATGTGCCAATGCAGCAAGCGCGACCTATGTTGACAATTATGACACCGTTGCAAACAAAGCGGCTTCCGATGCGGTTCAGGTGGCGCGAGACAAGAGTGCCGAAAAGAATTGGCAGGAAGAACGAAGGAAGCACTATGGGTTACCTGAGCCTCAACATCCAATTGTAGAGCCGGGAGCTAAGACTCTCCGGGACCCTCCTCCTCGTTGGTAGCGGGTCGGGGTTGATAGCCGAAGAGCGGCCCCCCCCGCAAAACATAGATAAGAGATGATTCTCTGAAGTCGCATGCCTCAGCGTCTCTTACCCAACCCGAACGAAGGCGATGTGGAGTCTGCATATGCGAAATGGGATGATTGGGCGCAATCACGGGGGCCATTCTCTTTCAAGATGGATGACGTGTTCCGTGATCTATTAGCCACAGCACGAAAGAGGTCAACAATTCCCTATAGCGACTTGATGAAGTCATATCACCTCCCGAGAGGGGGATGGGCTCAGCAGAACTCCGTCAGGAAGGATGTCGGGTGGGTGGTGTACGTGGTCGGGCAAGTATCAGAGATCCGATTCGGGATCTCGCTTGACTCTTTGGTCGTCCGGAAAGGCACTGGACTTCCTGCCCCTGGCTACCACGGTGGTGACGAGAACAAGGATGATGCTCGGCAGCAGCAAGAGGCCTGTTGGGACCGAATAACTAAACTCTCCGAGGCAGATTTCCAATTCGTGCTAAAGAACCAAAAGTTGCCCTGAATCGCCACCGTAAGTGGCCCCTCAGGATTAGGATCGGGACGACAGAACGAGACTCGAGGGTCGACTCGCGATAGTGGACCGCTTCAGCATCTGTCCGGCTACCGGGCGTTTTTCGTGGCATGCCTGGCAGTGCGCCCAAAACTCAGGAGGGCCAAAATTGGTGTTTACAGGAGGTATCGTTGGAAAGCTCTCTGTCGCAAAATATATAAGTACATAGTGGGTCGGTACGGTGGTGTCTGGAATGCTTCCGTTGAACGCCAAACCTGTCGAAGTGACCGTGGACGGTGTGGACGTCTCTAGCTTTGTGGATTCCAAGTTCCTTGGTCTACTTAGCAAGAAGGTCGCGGGGGTTCGCGCCGCGTCATTGACATTCATTCACGAGGTTAACGACAAGGACATTCACGGTGAACCGAAACTTCGAACTATTCGAATAATGTTTGTCGAGCGTCCGAAAAAGGATGGATCGAACCCAGTGTCGGTAGACACACAGACCTCTGAGGACCTCCAGGCAACCTTATCCGCAATCGAAGACTTTATGACTCCTGCCAATAGATAAAGTATGTCCTGCACACCTCGGGAGGAGGTACCATTCGCGCCCTCCAAGGAGGGTCTTGCCCATATGGCGAATCCTTGGGAGTCTGAGCCCTATCCCTCGGACGAAAAGTTACTCTTTGGTCATGCCACCGTTGGTCCCGCCGCAAAGTTGGTCGCCATCCACAGCACGTTGCCCGCGTCATGCCTCAGTGGTGGCGAACTCGCTCGGATTGAGATGCAGGTGAATTCGCTTCGCAAGGAGGTGGAGTCTCATCTCGCTGAAGTTAGGGCCAGAGGAGAGTTGGCCCAGCATGTGCTTGAGATATTCGGGCTCGGTGGCGTGACCACTTCCATACTGGATACTTTGGCAGACGAGGCGTACTTGATGATTCAGAGTGAGGGGACGTTGGACCCGCTCACATTCGCCGAACGAAAGGATGTGGATATTCGCGTTTCCGATTTGGTGTTCAGGCAGCTTCAGCGGCAGGGTCGAATCTCGGAGGCTTGAGTTCGTTGTCGAGTGGAGGGCTTCCACCCCCCCCGTCCTCAAATTCGCCTTGCGTCATAGGACCCTTGGATGAAGTTGTAGCTGGCTCGCCGAATCTACGACAAACGGAGAACGCACAGTATCCCGGGTATGACGTTACGTGGTCTGGTGACAATGGAATCGAGATTCGTGCGAAGGTGAGAGCCTATAAGGTTCTCATTGCCGCTCGAGATTACACTGAACTGAAGGGCGCGCAACGGGATTTCAAGGATTACGGACTCAATGTCAGAGCCAAGGGAGACGTCATGCTTTACGTCTCCCGGAAGTTCAAAGCCAATGTGACCCGACTTCCATGAATTAGGTGGGCTATGATGGAACACTTGTGGGCCAGTGCACCTCTTGATGGTCGCAAACCTTGCATGAGGGAGCGCGCATAGCTTACTGGTGTAGAGTAGGGGATTTCAGCACCGCCATGCTCCCGTTAAGGGGGGCTATGTATTCCCAGCCCTGCTCTAGTAGCTTTGGGACCTCTTCTACCGGGACGGCCTTTTGTGTCTTCTTCTCCATCCCTGGGGAGGCCCCTATGGTCTTGATGAGGGCTACGATCTCTTCGTCACTCATGGACCCTATGTTGAGCTTGTCCAGCTTCTCGGTCGGGACTCCCCGCGCTTCGAGGAGCAGCCGGATGACACGGGTCGCGTTCTCGTTGCCCTCCTCTGACTTAGGTGTGGTGAGGAGGTAGGGCTCGGCCCGCTTGTACTGGGCGCGGGCTTCCTTGAGAACTTCCGGGCCCCAAGGCTTGCCCACGTTGTACCTCCCCGACACTCCGGTGTCGTGACCCAAGATAGCTTCCCGGAGATCGCGAGTCATCTTCCCCGCTCCCTCCGCCATCATAAGGCGGGTCGAGCAGTAGGACCGGAGGACGTAGGGCCTCCAAGTGACCCCCTCCGGGAGAGAGGAGTTCAGGACCTCGTGGATTTCCCGCACGACAACGGAAGTGGACAGGAACCCGTTATCGAAGCTTGCGTTCTCCCGTCTCATCCGCGCCGCTCCGCGGGTAGGCTGTGCTGCCACCACTGGAGAATCCGGGACCAGCTTCTCCCCCGCGTCCCTACGCTCACTCAGGTAGGCAAGGAGGGCGGTAGCTTGTTGGGAGGTCCCGAAGGTCGTGTATGTGGTCCGTGTCTTGCTCAGGTTGGCGGGAACCCGGACGACGAAGGGGGTCTCAGTGAAAGAGAGAGACTTCCCCCCAAGCTGGAGGTCCGGTAGGTCTCTTAGGCGCAACCCACTCTCCCCTTGGTAGGAGCCGATGACTTGGGGACGGACCCCGCTGTGGGCCATGAAGAGAGCAACCACCCGACCCCGTAGGGAGAGCTTGTCGAGGAGCGTACCCAGCTCCTCTTGAGTTGGGACGCGCTCTCTCTGGATCGTCTCCCCGGTGGTAGAGGAAAGAGGGGGAAAGACATCGGTGGTGACGTGTCGGTACTTGAGGTAGGCCTTGACCATCAGGAACCCCTTGGCGATGGAAGTGTCGAGCCAACCGTCCTTCTTCAGGGCCGAGGCACACTCCGCAAAGCGAACCCGGAGCTTGTCCGGGCTCTTCTTGGCGTTGATAACGATCTCCTCGGGGGTCATACCCACGCGCTCAGAGATGAGGCAGAGCATCCGCGCGTAGGTGTCCGCGCTCAAGCGGGACTTGAGCGACTTCTCTTCGTGCCACTCCCGCACTCTGGGGTCTTTGGCAAGCAACTCATGGACCCGTCCGTGGCCCTTTTCCGGTGACCCTTCCCAGGTCTTCTTCGCCATCCTGTAGGCTAGGTGGTCGGGGCCATATCTAAAGTAAACGAACAGTCGGGGAAGGCGCTGAGGGGGAGATTTGAACTCCCGCGGAGTGAACCCCCACCGGTTTTCGAGACCGGCGCCTTGACCGAGCTAGGCTACCTCAGCATCCGACCCGGCGTACGCCGGAACCGAGAGCCAGTCAGGGTTCGAGGATAGATAACGTTGCGTCTCAAGACAAGTGCGCGTCTCCGCTGTTGAGCATCCCAACTATGTGGGGTTGGGGGCTCGCTCGCTTAGGGAAGTTCTCTTGGAATCATCAAAGCCTTTTTCCCCACGCGGTCCATTCATTGTCTGAGCACCATGGTCGCAGACTCCGCTATGGGTACATCAAACGCCTCCGCTCCACCTCCCAAGAGTCACCCGGTAAAGTTGAACACAGTTCGAGTGCGAGTTCCCGTGGAGGATCCCAAGACCCGGACCCAAGATTTCAAGGAGGTAATCCATTCCTATACGCTCGAAGACGCAGTTCTCGAGGCAAAGCGGTGCATCCAGTGTGGCAAGCCCTATTGTGTAGAAGCCT
>JAFMAA010000022.1 GCA_029785235.1 Nitrososphaerota archaeon
TCTGCTACACCCTCGATTACCTCGTAGACGAATTCGAGTCCGTCTTCTCGCAGTCGAAGAACATCGTCGATCTCAAGATCGTCAAGGTCGTCAGGCCGAAATACGTCGATCTCTGGGACGCGTTGAAATCAGCCTGGTTGGTTTCCGACGAGTTCGGCATCGAATCGCACCGGCAGTTCGTCCACGAGGTGACGGAGAAAAGGGACACGATAGCCCGGGTCCTGAGCAAGAAGTACCCGAGGTGGCTGAAGGAGGTAAAGCGCCCGCCCGATGCTCGCCTCGGGGGCCTCTGGCTGCCTGACTATCTGCTCCTGATTGAGGTCGACCAGACCACGGAACCTTGCAGAGCGAATATCATTGCCGATATGGCCCCTCAACTCGCCGAACTGGAAAGGAATCTGTCAAGCGCCCAGAATTTGGTCAACGAGCTCAAGCAGAAGTACGCTGGACTCGTAGATATCCTTCGATTGTTGGCGCGGTACAACGCATTCTTCCGACCAGGATTCGAAGAATGCAGAGAATACGAGGAAAGGAACAACCGGATGAGGCAAAGCATTCTGGAACGCATAGCTGAAAAATCGCGTTCAGGGCCGAGGCGAAAAGGGCTCTAGCCCCGCGCGTTCGACGAGGGTGGGAGAGTATCGTCGAGGCGAGGAGACGAGGACGACCCGAGACTGACTCAAAACACGTTTGAAAAACCAGAGTCGAGCTCAAGGCTGCCCTCAGCTTCATAAGATGCAGATGTCAGCCCCCGTATAGTTGACCGAACTAACTCACGAAGAGGCGATAAATTACGTGTCAAGGCATCTGTTGGAATATGACGATGTCACCATGCTTCTCTATACCCCATCACCGTTGTTCTCCGAAGAACTCGAAGTGGAACAAAAACGGAATTTCGTCAATGCTCTCCGGGAACGATGCCAGAAGGGGAAGAAAACAAATCTCTACGCTGCCGCAAGCGGGCTTCGCCACATACACGACTTGACTAGGACTGAGAGAGATATAGATCTGAAGTACTGGAAGGAATTCATTGACATCCACTCAAAGTATCCAGGAGACATTAAGTTATCAGTAGTGGAAGATCAAACTCTACCCTGCATAAGCTTCGTCCTCTCCAAGTTCCCACACGGCTTGGAAGGTCGCGATAGTTGGGATTTGATGATTGAGTACAGAATAGGTATGAAACGCGACCAACTCTTCAAGTTTGGTGCAGGTCTGCAAGAAGAAGGAGTCTGGGAACACAGAGAGATTAAGGACAAGACTCCAGAGGGAATCAATGGAATTCTGGAGAGGCTAAGGGAGAGCAAGTGCCCTCCATTTTCCGAGTGGATTGAAAGAGAACAAATCAGCAAGCGGCCTCCACCACCGGACGTGGCGATTCTTTCTGCCATGCCCAGGGAAATGAAGTATCTCCTACAGAGGATGCTACAATTGAAACTCTTCAAGGAAAACTTTCATGGCCAAATCAGAGCAGGACCAATCAACCACGAGATTGTTTACCCGCCTCAGTCATACGGAAACAAGGAGATTGGCCAGGCCGTGAGTTTCGTTCACGGGCAATTCCCCTCCCTCAAAATCATGATGCTGGTTGGAATTGCAGGGGGAGTGAAAGAATCGAGAGTTGGTGACGTGGTAATATCAGACGAGATAATCGGCCTCGAGTCCGAGAAGCTCCTTTCGGCCAAAGGCAGTGAGCCGAAGTTGGACCCTTCCTATTCGGTTTTGAAGCTCGACGGCGGTCAGAGGCTTGCCATCCGCCCTGTCAGATACCAAATCTCCGATGTCATGGAGAAGAGGGCAAACAATCTCCTTGCAAAGAAAGAATCGAATCCCCAATGGTGGAAGAAACTGGTGGCAAAGTACTTGGCAGGAGTCCCCGCATCGCCCGAAAAGAAATACATCGAAACGGATTCACCACAGGTCTCTGTTGGGAAGATATGGTCTTCAGATCATAACGTTGACAATGAAACTCTTCGGGACGCAATCCAGGAGGAGTTCAAGGTCAAGGCTATAGAAATGGAAGGGGCCGGATTCGCCCACGCAGCGAGGCGGTTCTCCTCAGTCGATTCTGTTGATATCCGGGGAATCTCTGACAGCGCTGCCAGCAGAGATCGAAAAAGGGAAAGGGAGCTCCTTCAACCGCTCGCCGCTGCTACCGCCAGTGCCTGCGCTGAGGCATTCTTGGAGTTGTCCCCATCAGAACAGCGTTCTTGGCCAAATAGATAGGTAACTGTTTTCGAGGTCGGACGTACTTGGCCCAAGAACGCCCAAATCGTCTGCGTTCTACCGCCACCTCCTAGACGGATGGCAGTCCGGGGCTAGCAAGCCGCCGCAAGGGGTATCGGAAATGAGCAGGGGCACAATAAACGGTGTTTTGCTCGTGTTCCCAGGTACGGAATTGTATCCCAACGCAGCATGAATTATCCCTGGCGGAGGCGCGATGAATCCCATTCTGCGGCTCCCGACAGCACCTTTCCGAGTTCTACGCCACGTTGAGCGAACATGGCGTGGACCCACGGTGCGTACTTGCGATTGATGGGGTCCCTGCTCAAATCATTCTTCGATTCGTTCGACACTTCTCCCAGTTCAGCCCATCTCAGTTTGTAGACATTCTTTGGGTTCATGTGGAAGGGCCCATCATAACGGCTAACCATGACATGCAGCAACTCATTCTCGCAGTATCTGGAGTCGCGCGGGTCGCGCGCTGAGTAGGAGAGCACCAGCCTATCAGTCCAGCCAGTGATAGTCACGCCTAAATCATCGGCGGCGCATCTCTTTGCGGCCTGACCAAGACTTTCCACCTTTGTTCCCCCGAAGATTCTGTGGGGGTGGGTGTCGCCAGAAAGGGTCCACACCCTGTCAAACACTTTGTGCCGCCTATGTGCGGTGAGAATCCTACTCGTCCCATCGATGCAGGCGATAGTTATTCCCACATGTCTTTGACCCAGGACTGGACCTTCTGGACCAATCGTGACCCGGTGGGTTCTCCACCTGTCTCCGAAGCCGATTGCTCTACCGGCATCGTTGACAAGTCTGACCTCGAGTCTGGCCACTCCATCCCGGGGAACCCGAAGGCCGATAAACCCTGCGGAAGTCCTGCCTTATTGACGCCGCAACCCCTAAACATCCATTTCCGCAAAGTCGGACCTTCGCTTGACTGTTGACGGAATCCAAACAGTGGTCGCGGTCTTTCTAAAGGAAGACCGTTTGCTAATGGAAAAACGCAGCCAGGAGAGAGATGCATACGCCGGTTTCCTCATGTGCCCAAGTGGGCGCATTGAGACAGGAGAGACGCGCCGTCAGGCCCTAATCAGGGAAATGAAAGAGGAACTGGGAATCCAAGTCATAGATGCGGCATTCCTGTTCAATATGGGAGACGACGATCCGCATTCTGGATGGAGATTCTCTCACAACTTCATGCTGGTAAAATCTTACCAGGGGCAAATAAAAAGGTCATACGAGGCCAAGAGATTGGAGTGGTTGACATATGCCCAAGTCGAAAAGGAGAGGACGGCGCCGATAGTTCATAGGCTAGTCGTCAAGCTTCACGACAAGGGATTACTCTGAAGAGATTATACAGGCTACATCGACGTGGTCAAAAAGATACTTTTACAACTCACGTTTGCCATCAAGAGATGGCTGATTGTCTTCCTTCATCTAGACAAGCAACACCTTCTGATATCAAGATGTTCCAGCGAATTGTACCAGGGGCTTGCGCATTCTGAGCACCGGCCGTCCACGATTCTCAAGAACCAAGTCCGGATAGTCTCGCGCCAATTCGAACGATGACTCGGCTTTCTCTTGTCTTGTCGCAACCTCGGCCATCGTTTGCTGCAAGACCTTGTCAGAGGCATCCATTTTCCTGTTCACTGCCCTGGTCCCTCCGCGAGTTCCGAGTCTGTCGGGAGATGCACGAGTCGATTCCTCGTTGATTTGCGAAGCCAGCCGGTCGAAGTAGTGGCCTAGGAGTGAAAAGTAATTGGGAGCTAGCGGGAGCGATTCTTGATTTCAGCTCGCTCGTTATGTCGACTCAAGCGAACGAAAAGTCTTCGGACCTCTGTTGTCAGTTCTTCAAGGCTGTGTGCAACCAAAACAATCGAATTGCGCAACATGTAATCCTCGGCGAACGAGGCTTCCGCTCGTGAGTCGGTGCAGTAACCGATGACCTTTTTTCCGATTCCGCGAGCAAATCCAATTTCGAAGGATGTGTCTTTACCGTAATAGTCCAGCAGTACGACCATACCATCAGCGCGGATTATATGCTCCGTACACCGTTTCAAGACTATTTCAGGCATTTTCGATTTTGGTGTGCTTGATGGAATTAACTCCCTTGGAGAATAGTACCGAATTCCCGCAGTTCTGAGCGCGTCTTCGACTTCGCTAATCTTGTCCGCAATACTCATTGACGCAGCTATATACACCGTAGGACCATCATGGCTCAATTTTGCGCTCCTGATTGCTTTTCTCCTTTGCCGTCCGGCCCTCTCGTCCTTTTAAGTTCTGCGAGGGCGTTCTTCACGCAAGACTCATCCACTGGCAATCCTAACTCTGAAGCTACGCCTTTCGCCAAGACGCTCGGGTCTGAAGAACGCAATCTATCTTGGCAATCGGAAACAACCTGCAAGAATCCATCATGAAACAAGACGAACTCACCTTGGTATAGCGTAACCTTGTCGCCCATTTCGCCAATAAGTCGCTTTATCTCGTCCTCACCTTCATCTCCTCGAAAACCAAAAGCACCCGACAGAGTATTAATGGATGCGAACGAGGTGTTCGAAGTGGCCGAAGTTGTTATGACTCTCTCAATTGCAGCCTTCGCGAATGCATCATAGTCAACCGTCTTGGGGCTATTCCAGATTTGTTGGAATCTCCGTTCAAACATCTCGGCTAATTCATCACTCATTATTTCGTAACCAATCTCACTCGGATGAGAGGGGCTTGGAGCAACACCTAGAACGGCAATCTTTTCGTCAACCACCTGAAACCTCAAGTCCCTCCGAGCATCATCGCTTAGGCGAACAGCAGCGCCATACTTCTTCCTGAGAAACGCGCCCCTCAGTTTTTCGATTGAGGGTGCACCAACGAATAGAATCTCAACATTCGGGTCCTTCGACTTCGTCTTGATTGCCTCCAGAAGTGCTTCTAACATATCCTCCTTCATTGGGTCTTCTTCGGGCACGCTGAAACCCAAAGACACGTGATGTACAGAAACCTTGGCCTCCTGAATTGAACCAGCGAGTGCTAGGTTAATCTTCTTCCTCCCAATCTCTCCTACAGAGGCCCTCACCTTACCGACCGCGTCTCCGACCGCATCTACCATTTCATCTCGCTTCTTGATTTCCTCTTCCCGCGATTTGATTTCCTTTCTTCGGAATCTCAACTCCCACAGAGAGAGCCCAATCAGGATTGTGTCAACGAGCGCTATTACGGGAAGGAAAAGTGACGCAAGGTCGAAAACCATTCAGTTGAACCCTCTTCGCGAATCCAACGCGGAGGGTCATGCATTCCTTCACTTAAGTAGATGCAATATATGGCGGTCATTGCAGATGCCTAGATGACCATGGATTCTGTTCCCAAGTGCAAGTGAGGACACTCTGAAGGCTCCTCACGTCTCGGTTGTTGCTCTCGTTCACAACGCCGGGAAAGTGTTGATGGTGAAGCGAGCAGATCCGCCCGATAAGGGGAAATGGGCTCTACCAGGCGGCCATCTGGAGGCCGGTGAAGAGCTAGAACAGGCAGCAATAAGAGAGGCGCGCGAGGAGACGGGATTGGAGATTCAGGTGAAAGGACTTCTAGGGTTCAAGAACTTGGTATTGAAAGAGGGAGAAGGTTTCCACATAGTCCTATTCTGTTTCGAGGGGGTATGTCGCGGAGGAGAGTTAAGAAAAGGGCCAGACGTTTTCAATGTCGAATGGGTGGTCCCTAAGAGGATACCCAAAGTTGACATTTCCCCTCCGACGATTGATTTCTTACGAACGAAGGGACTGGTTTGACTGCCGGCGTTGAGATTCGTTTCGACTTGAAGGGTTTTCATTGATGTACATGGACGAGGCATGACTAATGGAGGCGCGATGGACCCTAAACTCGTAGCTTCGGTACGCACGCCAGGTAGCTCCTCCTGAGCTCCTCCCTGTCGATGTGGTTGTAGATGTCGATGGCCTCCCTCCTGCTGTCCCCCCTCAACTCCTTGATGTACTCCCTCGGCATCCCGTTCCTGAGGAGGAAGGTCGTGAAGTAGTGTCGGAAGCAGTGGGGTCCGAAGTGGTCCTCGAGCCGGGGCGAGCCCGGCTTGTGGAACCCCAGTGCCTCCGCATACTTCGTCACCGCCGAGTACAGGCTGCTCCTGTCGAGCCTCGTCAGGCTCTGGTAGCTTACGAATAGCGCCGAAGTCCGAGGCTTCAGCCTCTCCCTATACGCCAGCCACCTCTTGAGGGCGACCTCGCACTCCTCGTCGAAGAATACCACCCTGTTGCTCCTCTTCGGCGTGGGCTTGAGCTTGATCGAGTCGTCCCTCCAGTCTATGGAGTCCACGTCGAGGTTCAGGAGTTCCCTCCTCCGTATGCCAGTCTTCGCGAACACCAGGGCGATTGCCCTGTCCCTGGGGTCCATTATCGAGCTCACGAGCCTGCTCATCTCCTCCACGGTCAGCAATCTCCTTTCCATCTGCTCGCTCCCGTCCTTGTACCTCCGGAGGTACCTCTTCCTAAACGGTAGGACCAGGTTCGTCGCAATCTTCCCTCCGAAGACCAGGTACTCGTAGAACGCGGATATCGCCGCGTAGACGTTCTCCACGGTCTTGTATCTCGCAGACTTCTCCCGGAGCCGCTCGAGGTAAAGCGTCAGCGTTCGCAGGTCCACACGGTCGTAGGTCGTCCCCTGCTCGTCGAGGAACTCTAGGAAGTGGTTCATGCACCAGCCGTAATGGTTGACGGTCTCCGGGCTGAGCCCCCTGAGCTCGCAGTCGCGCCTGAACCCGTCCAGCAGCCCTGGCGGGGCGCTCCTGACGGTCTCTACCCTTTCCATTTCCACCATCTCCCGTCGTACTCCACCAGGTCGTAGGCCTGCAGCGCCTCGAGCTGCTTCCTCACGCCGTCGATCCCCTCGGAATCCGAGGCGTCGATGCGCAGCCTGCTCAGGATCATGTCCTTGTCGACCCCGTGCCCCTTCCTCAGCAGGCCGAGCAGGGCCTTGTCGAACCTCCTCTTCCCTTCGAACCCGACCTCCACGAAGGGCTGCGTCCTGATCCTCTTGAGCTCCTTGTCCAGGTTGTCGCCGAGCATCCTGAGCAACCTGTTCTCCTGCCTGAGCTTCTCGTCCTCCTCCAGGGCGTCCTCCTTCTGCTCCTTGGTCTCGTCCAGCTCCCTCTGCATCATCTCCCTCTGGGCCGAGCCCTCCTCGAAGCCGATGGAGTCTAGGACCCTCAGCATAATCCAGTTCGAGAGAGACTTCCTTTCCTTCTCCGCCCTTTGCTTCCAGTCTTCCACCATCTCCAGCGAGGGGAGGTAGACGTAGAGCGCGCGCTGCTTGATCGTCTCCGTCTTCCCACGGGTTGGCTTGGACAAGGCAGGTTCCGAATCCCACCGCCGAGTATATATGGGTTTACCAGTAAACCTATTTAAATCAAGTGCCGCGGGTCGGATTTGAGCCGACGACACTCCGGTCTTCAGCCGGATGCTGTTGAGCTGTGAAGTCTCCCTAGCCTTCAGGCCTGAATCAGGCTGAGCTACCGCGGCACAGCACATCCGCTGCCTGAGGAGAGACTTAAGACTTTGCGCCGTTCCATTATTTTGGACCCGTTCACATCCTTCAGCAGTCGACCTGACAACTGCTTGACAGAGGGCATCGGATGTTCGCCTCGACTCAACTATCGGTCTCCAATGTGCGAGTGATTCTAACTAAAACTCGTTTTCGGCTATTACGTCACATCATTCTCCGCCTGATTCGACTGGGATAACCCTGCCGAAGAAGATCATCATGCACGAAGTGACCTCCGCGGTGGTCAGCGTCAGAAGACAAAGGCTACGCCGGCCGCAACGGTCTGCAATCCAAGTTCGGTGCGAATCTCACAGGGTCATCGTAGCTCTGGCAGTGACGGGTCGATTCCTACGGTCTGTGCTGGAGGGCACACAGATGGTCGGGAGTCTAGTCAGCCTTGCTCTCTCTGCATCGTTTGCGGCTCTTGCCGCCACTCTGATGGTTTCATTCGTGTTCGCCGCAGCCATGCCTTTCTCGACCTTCCTATCCCATTCAGCATTGTCATGGTGGGCGCCTTCGTCGGGGAGATACTGGACTCGACCATTCCCCTGCACGGATACCAGGCCTCGGAGGTGGTTGTCTTCTGGTTCCTCCCACTCGGGCCACTGTCCCCACTCATACGGTCTACGACGTGACTCAAAGACTCACCTCAGGTCTGTACATCCTTGGAGTGGACACCCTCCGCCGGAGCAGGCGCTTGATAAGCGCTTTCGCTGCCTCCTACGCCATTGTCGCCAACGACATCGAGACGTCCTCGGGAGTCTCGGCTCGACCGCCGCCTTCGGGGTGCAGACTGAAGTGTTCGTCCTGTTCGCTGTCGCGGCCATACTCGGCGTCGTTGTCCTAGGGAGGCAAGCATTTGGCGGGACGGTGGGGGAAGGATGCTCACCCCCCGCCCCCAGGTAGTCTTCTCTGCCTTCATCTCGAGCTCCCTGCTGGTCTAGGTGGGAACCTAGCTGACGTTCCATGTTTCGAGAACGCGATGCCTGATCGGAAGAATGCTGGGCGCCACGTTCAGCAGGAATGTGACCATAATGAACAGGCGGCTTGTCGGAGACCATCTACCTCTGGGTCGTGTCGCCGGTACTAGTCCTGGCGGCCGCCAGCTTCCTCGCGCTGTCCATATAGCCACTCAAGGGCCAACCCATAAATGGGGTAAAGTCAATCGTCCTCCGCGACGGTTGCCATGTTCTGCGCCAAGTGCGGGAAAGAGCTGCCGGATGGAGCCACTTTCTGCCCATCATGCGGGGCTCCGGTCCAGGCCGGGGTGGGGGACGTCCACGTGAGCGGCATCGACGCCCTCACCAGGGACCACGATGCCCAGGAGTATTGGGTGGAACGGCTGATTGCGCTAGTTATCGACTACGTCATCGTCTATGTGGTTCTCGGCATCGCCACAGCGATAATCGCCATCCCTGCCCTCCTCACTGGCGGTACTGTCTTCTTCGGCGTCGTGTTCGGGGGTGTGGCCCTCCTCTGGGGGATCATCTTCGTATTGTATAATACGGTGATGGAAACGTCGTCCGGCGCGAGCATCGGGAAGAGACTCTTCAGGCTGAAGGCGGTCTCCAGGCGCGGCTCCAACCCCACCTTCGCAGAAGCTTTTGTCAGGAACCTGAGCAAGATCTACTGGCTCCTGCTGCTCCTTGACGTGATAGTAGGGTTGGCCATCTCCCACGGATATCAGCAGAAGTACAGCGATCGCTACATGGGCACCAAGGTGGTCCGCGGCTAGGCGCCGCGTGCACCACTCCTTGGAGAACTGTTTTACCGAGCCGTTCTGGCACCCCCGAAATCGGATTGAGCGGATTTGGCACCAAGGCCGTGGTGGTCACTTACCCGGACGAATTCGCCAGGAGAGAGATACTCGAGCTCGCGAAGGCTGGCGGATACGATGTCAAGGAAGTGGTGACGCACAGGGACCTAGGCCGCTCCGAGTACGGCGTCGGCTCAGGCAAAGCCCAGGAGCTCGAGGGACTGGTCGCCGACACGGAGTCGGACACAATAATAATCGACGATAGTATGACGTCCTCGCAGGCGAACAACCTCTCGCGTCTCACCCACGCCAGCGTTGTCGACAGGGAGAGGCTTATCCTCAACATATTCGCCAAGCGAGCAGCCACTACCGAGGCCAAGCTCCAGGTGCAGCTCGCAGAGCTGCGCTACGAGCTTCCCAGGGCGAGGGAAGCCGTCCGACACTCGGTCAGGGGAGAGCAGGCAGGGTTCTCTGGCATGGGAGAGTACGCGGTAGACGTGAAGTTCCGAGCGCTCAAGAGGCAGATGGCATTCATCAAGGATAAGCTCGAGAAGACGAAGACTGTCAGGGGGCTCCATGCCTCTGAGAGGAGGAAGCTCGGGGTGCCGTTCGTGTCGCTAGCCGGTTACACCAGCAGTGGGAAGACCACCCTCTTCAACAGGCTCGCTGCGGAGTCGAAAGACGCATCTCCCGACCTCTTCACGACGCTGTCGACGACCACGCGCATGGTCGCCTTCCAGAACTTCAGACGGAAGATCCTCCTCTCCGACACAGTCGGCTTCATCTCGCGCCTGCCTACCTATCTCGTAGAGTCATTCAGGTCGACTCTTGACGAGCTCCGCCATGCAGACCTCGTCCTGCTGATGATTGATGTCAGCGAATCGCCAGAGAGCATCGGAATCAAGCTGCGGAGCTGCAGGGAGACGCTGAGCGAGCTAGAGGTCGAGCCATCGAAGCTCCTCGTGGTCCTGAACAAGATCGACCTTCTGGACATCAGGACGAGGTCCAAGATAGAGTTCGACCCGCTCTTCAAAGACTACAGCACGGTCAAGATATCTGCCGTCCGCGGTGACGGGATGCACCAGCTGAGGACCAAGGTACTGGAAAGGACTGACCCAAGGAGGCTCGCTCGGAGGCCCGGACTCACCACTCAAAAGTGAGCGTCTTATCGCCAAGGGCACTTCTCACGCAGGCCAGTCTCTTCCAGCAGAGTATCTGCTCTCCACCAATCACTCGGCCGCTCGATGCAGATAGACGAACTCTTGCGTGTGACGCCACCGCGGAGAGGCATCTTTTCTCCCTGGCTAGCCCGGTCTGCATTCTCTGCCTTGTCACCATCCATGGGCGTCTCTGGCTGTCGGAACCAGCCATCCCGCGAGACGGGAGCCTGTGGAGAAGACCTCGAGGTATGAAGTAATTGCGTTGGGCGGCGATACACGTCTCGTTTGGTGACCACCCGACAAAACACGAAATGTACACATATGGCGGCGACTCGGAGAGGGCTCCAATCGAATCGGTGTCTCTGGCATGAGCGACTGCGTACCATGGTGACAGGGGAAGTCTGCGACAGAGTGGAGAGCAAGATCAGCTGCCTAATGGTTCAAATCGTTCGATGGTGGCACGCATCGCTCCAGCTTTTTGAACTCCAGCGTTGTGTTTCGAGTCACCGGCGCCGCCCTCGGCGTCAAGGTAGTGCTCGGAGGGCTTGTCACGTTCAGGTTCCTTGACGCTTCAGTGCACGTAATATAGGGGACTGTGGTAGGGGTCCTTGCCATCGCACCCCCAGTGTTTGTGGCCAAAATGTCGCCCCGGCCCAAGATGCTTCTCGGTCTCGCAATCGGAGTAGGAGTTGACATCCTCGCCCAGGCTTTGATAGGGTTCACGGCCCTGGCGACGACCAGCAACCCCACCCTGAGCGACTCCATCGCCTGGTTCCACCTCGTCAACGTGTTCGCGTTCTTCGCCATGTTCATCCCGTTGAGCATGGCCAAACCTGGAGAGGCGCCCGTGGCTGCAGCATCCCCGGCGATAAGTTCCTGAGGAGCTAAACCAATCCACTAACACGGTCGCGTTCTTCGGGCGTTGCCGCGAAGGTGACCAGGCGCAATAGACAAGTGGCACCCGGGTTCAATGGATTGTGCCTAATCGAGGGTCCTGTTCAGGCCTTCAAGAAGCGCGGCACTCGAATCATACACTCTTCCTCTAAGGTAGCACGCAGCCCGAATCCGGCGCGAAGCCTCAAACATCGGGTGGCCCGGAGTTTCCACTGAAGTTTTTCTCGAGTCATCTGTTCTGTTGGACAATTCAACTTCGAATAGAATCGTTTATACGCGCTTCCTCCTAACCGGTTAGGTATGGCCGGAGAGGATTCTGCAAGGGATAACTCCCATAGTGAAGAAACCGGGTCTAATCCATTGGACACAAAAATGAACAGGAGAAAATTTCTGAAGGCGAGTGCGATTTCTGCCGGGGTAGTCGGCTTGGGTGGGATTGCCCTGAGCTCTGGGAACACCACCACGGTGATTGAAACACCGACTGCGAACGTCCCAGCGACATCAAACGCTGATCCATTTGCCTCCCAGATTGTGACGTTGAACATCAATGGAAAGGACATCCAGGTCGGGGTGGAGCCGAGAGACATGCTGAACAACATCCTCCGCGACAGCCTCGGTCTGATCGGGACGAAGAGGCCATGCAACAGGATGGAGTGCGGCGGCTGCACCGTGCTGATTGACGACGTTCCTCACATGTCATGCACCTATCCCGCTTTTCGAGCAGTTGGCCATAATATCATCACTGTCGAGGGGTACACCATGTCTTCCTCGCCTGAGGCGACGGTCCTCAACGCGTTACAGCAAGCTTGGGTTGAGGAGGACGGGGGTCAGTGCAGCGGCTGCCAGCCAGGGCAGATAATGTCGGCAACCGCCCTTCTCCTGAACAATCAGAACCCGTCTCTCGACGATATCAAGACTGCGATGAGCGGGAACATCTGCAGGTGCGGAAACTATGATGGAATCATAGCCAGCATCCAAACAGCGGCCCTGAAACTTCAGGGAGGTAGCGCGTAATGAGCAGCAGTAGTACTGAAAGCAGCGGACTGAACAACCTGAGTCCCACCGCCAAATTCAATCTGGTGGGGAACCAGACAGTAACCAGGCGGGACATATATGCGAAGATCACCGGTCAGAGGAAGTATACCTCGGATATCGGACCGAGCGACATAGGTCAAAGCAGCATGTGGTACGCAGGATTCCTCGTCGCACCACATCCGCACGCAAAAGTGACGAGCATTGACGTGAGCGCAGCCCAAGCTGCTGGATACTTCGCTTTAGTGGAGTCAGATCTTCC
>JAFMAA010000023.1 GCA_029785235.1 Nitrososphaerota archaeon
CAGAAGATGGAACATCCGTACTACGGGAAGATGAAGTTCCCGGACGACCTCGACAGGCCGGCCAGGACCGTGATGGCGACCCAGTTCAACGCGTCGAGGGAGACGATGGTGATAGAGACCCAGCACAATGGCAAGAAGGCGTACAGGAAGCCGACCGTCAGGGAATGCGCCTCGCTCCAGTGCTACCCAATCAACTACACCTTCGCCGGGAACACGGCCACCACGAAGTACAAGCTGGTCGGGAACTCGGTCCCCTCGAGGCTGTCGGCCGCCGTCGCAAGGGCAATCTTGGTCGAGGCAGGCGCGAAGGTGCCGGTTCAGCCCCTAATCCGCGTCTAGTGCCTGATGGACTGGCCAGCCTGGCTCCTGGTGGCTCCGAGGTGCACCCGGAGGTAGTAGTAGGCCATGGGCATGTAGACGCTGGCCCGGCTGGACGCGGAAGGTCTGCCCATCTTGGTGTACGCCCACAAGTCTCCTCTGTTCGCTTCCTCCGAGGCCACCCCGAGCATGAGCAAGGCCCCGAGGACGCGTACCGGGATTTTCTCCATCTTGACCTTGTTGTACTTCCATGGCTTCTCCGCGACCTCTCCCGCGTATTTCGCCGCTGGGAAGTGCGCGTTGACCATCTTCCTCGTCCGCCTTACGATGTCTGACGCCATGGCGCCGTGGGATTTCGGGTCCTCGAGGTCCCCCTGCATCGTCGTCGAGTCCGGGACCTTCCCTTTGAGAGACCCCATAAGGTCCGTGACGAACCCTTCAAGCGCTGCCTCCCGGGCCTTCCTGTCAGCTTCCATCCATTCGATGAGCTTCTCGATGGTCGTCACGTGCGCCGGGGCCCAGGTGAGGCATTGCTCCCTGCCCATGCCTGGGGGTATTATTCTCCCAATCCAATCCGCCCAGTGCCTCCTGACGACCTTCGGCCTCGACTCTCCCTCCCTCTGGGCGTGGTCACGGCAGAGCCCGTCCGTTCTCGAGGTCCTGTTGGAGCACCCATTGAGCGGGGACAGTATGCAGGTTATGTCCTTCTTGTCAGGATTCGCGAGTGCGGGGTTATCATGGGGCTTTCTCCCCCGGTTCGAGAACTCGACCTTGTAGCCTCCTTCTGACAGCACCAGGGCGTCGAAGTACGCCGAGAGCGGCCTTGATTCGTCGAGCACAATCGGCGGGGGCTTCTTCGAGCTCATGCTCCCAGATGACAACCACTGACCATCCGGCCGCCTTGAGCTCTACCCTGTTAAGCTTGTCCCGCTCGGCGTTCCTCTTGAACTTCGCTTTCCAATAAGCAGTATGGCTCTTGGGAAGGGGCAGGTTGCACGTCGGACAGTGATGCCAGAAGCAACCATGAACGAAGGTCGCTAGCTTGTACGACGGGAAGGCCAGGTCAGCCCTTACTCTGCCTATGCGATGGTTCACCCGGTAGCCAGTTACCCCCAGCTTCCGGAGGGAACTGCGGAGGCGAACTTCGGGGCCCGTGTCAACGCCCCTGTTTGCCGTCATTACGTTATGCACCGCCAACGAACTGGCCGGTGGGATGCGTCTGTCTGTCGCCACGACTCGTCGGAGGGGGATGAATCATTGATTGAGATAAATATGGTCCGTATCTCACGTTGTGCGTGCTGCAGTCACAACAGCTCGTTCAGTACAATCTGTCAAGAGCCAAGCCATTCCTGAAATGGGCGGGCGGGAAGAGCCGGCTTCTGGAGGAAATCGAACAGTTCCTGCCTCCAGCTGACATCCGCCAACGATACCACGAGCCATTCTTGGGCGGAGGCGCCATGTTCTTCCATCTGAATCCTGAGCATGCGTGGCTCTCTGACAAAGTTAGAGACCTGATAACCACATATCGAACTGTGCGTGACAGAGTCGACGAACTCATTGATACTCTGCGTGACTATGAGGGTCTACACGGCAAGGAGGGGAAGAGCTTCTACGAACAAGTCCGGGCCCAAAAGCCAACGGACCTAACTCCTGTCAAGAAAGCTGCAAGATTCGTATATCTGAATAAGACTTGTTACAACGGCATTTACCGAGTCAACAACGAAGGCGAATTCAACGTGCCTATGGGTCGCTATGAGCGACCTAGAATACTCGATGAACCTACATTGAGGACGGCTAGCGCGGCCCTGAAAAGCACCAGCATACAGCCATTCGACTACGCGAAGGCTCTCTCGTCGGTCAAGAGAGGCGATTTCGTCTATCTGGATCCGCCGTATTGGGGAAGATACACAAGCTATCATCAAGACGGGTTCGGACCGGAAAGGCAAGGAGAGCTTGCCCGACTGTGCCGAAAGCTCAGTTCGAGGGGCGCTTACCTGATGATGAATAATGGAGCTGATGAGGAGATTACCAAGCTTTACGATGGGTTCAGAATAATCAACTTGCGGAGCCGGGTGTTCCTTAGCGGCAAATTAAAGGGACGAAGGATTGTGGGAGAGTTTCTGATTTTGAACTACGATTCCGACAGGTTCGAACTCGTCAAATCGGCGTCCCGTGCCTGAAGATGGTCTCGAAGATGGAAGCGAGCTGTTCAGACGCCTCTCTTTCCCGAACGAACACGCCCAGCTCTACGTTGTAATACAGACTTCTCTCGTTGAGATTGGCGGACGTGACTATCGCGTTCGACCTGTCGACACAAATGAACTTCGCATGGACTTGATACATTTGAACTCCACGCTGGACCATTTTCAAGGTCCTGGCCTCGAAGCCTGGGCGCTCCTCCTTCAGCCTGGCTAAAGTATTCGACGGAGAGTCTGTGAGAACCTTCCAAGCCACATCCTTCTTTGCGAGCCGAACCAGTGGGACCAGAGTCGCATCGATGAATGGCGAGCACGCCAACACTTCCCGCTCGGCGCCTCCAATCAGGTCTGCGAGCGCCTCCGGGAGGTCCGTGACAGATGATCCGACCACCGAATCTCGGATTCCCCTTGGAGCGACGAGGACGATGTCAAGCCTTGGAATAACCGGATCCTTATGTGGCTCACCACTCCTGAGATACTTCAGATAAGTCCGTCCCGCCCTCGTGATGTACCATTTGGCGGAGAGTATCGGCAGCCTGCCCGTCCCCTCCTTCCTCGTTACGAAATTCATCGAGTGTAGCCAAAGGAGATGAGGCAACATCGGTTCGGACATGCCGGTTTTGTCCCTCATGGCCCTGATGTCAGCCGATCCGAGGGTCGCGAGGGCCTCGAGGACGCGAGGCAAATGCCCTCGGGTCGACAACTTAGAATCCCCAGGTCATGTCATCGGAATCAATCCCAAAGAGCGGCCCGAGTGCGAATCGGTTCAGGTTCTTGTTGAACTCATCACAGCCTGCGAGGGCCAGGCAGTATTTGCATCGGTCGTCGCAGGTGCAGTCGCTCAGGGATTCCCTGAGGCGACTCAGATAATCCAGCAGTATGGGGTCTCCGGACTCTTCGTCGTCTGCAGCTAGGATTGAGCAAGCGCCCAGCCCGCCCGGAGCTCGCTCATATACTAACACTGCGTTCTTGGCGAAGTCGTATAGGTACCTGAAGCTGTCAATCGACATGCCTGTAGTTTGCGGCAGGGCCCCCATCAGCGAGTGGCCGACCGAGTGCAGTACCATGTGCCTAAAATCGCGGCCTGCCGAATCAATCGCGTTCAGGCGGCTGGGGTATTCGGTATGCTCCCGGTAGACCTTCTTCATGAATTCGAGCGACTGCGCGAAATACGCGTCCTTTAGCCGCATGTAGATGCCGCCGGTGGTCAGCGCGATTCCCGAACGCTTCGCCTTGTAGGTGCGAGTCACATGGAGGCCGTACCGGAAGCCGAGCAGAACCTCTTTCACCCTGACCGCCGGAGAGAAGCAGAATTCTTCGACCATGCCCAAGTCGATGACGTTGCTGGCGCTCACCTTGCCCGTCAGGTCCTGTCGTTTGACAACAATCGAACCTCCAGAATATGTCTGCGCAACGAGCGGTTTGGTGAGGTTTTCGGTGGCCGCGGTGAGGGAGTAGTTCCTGCTGAACAGAGAGTACTGCTTGTGGCAGTTGTCGCATTCGATTCTGGAGCTGGCCATGATTCTGGCCTTGTCGAGGATGATGTACTTCCTTAGCACCCCACCGTTGCACTCCCGGCAGCGCATGTGCCTGTGCTCCTTCCAGGCGCTCCACCCTTCATCCATCATGTTGGGAATCCACACTGTGAACGGCGTCACAGGCGTTGGCCTCCGGTCGTTGTCCGTCTTCATCACCCAGACAGGAGTCTGCTGCAGCTGACGCCGGCAGCTCGGGCATTTCGGGTACTTGAAGGACCAATCGGTCTGAACCTCCCGTTCGAAGTACATGTTTCTGCATGAGGAGCACCAGAAGAGGCAGACGTTGGTGGCATATTCTACTATAGTCTTGTTCAGCTGGCTAACCGGAAACGATTCGCCAATCAAGGACATCTTAGTATCGTAGTCGTCGATTTCCTTGGCCAGTCCTAGTAAGTCCCGAAGCTTCTGAGCCTCGAGCACCTCGAGGGCGTCCGGGTCGTCCGCGTATTTTTCTTCGTAGCTTTCCAGGAGGGTCCTGAGTTCGTCTTCTCGAACCGAGAGAGCGCTTTTGAAGTCAAGGTATTTCGTGCGGTACAGAGTGCCTTTGAACTGGTAATACCCCGAAGCGTAGACGCCTTCCTGGTCAGGCTGAAAGAAGGTCTCCAACGCTTTGGAGGCTTCGACCTCGTTGAGTTTGCTAGGCATCGCGCTCTCCCTTGATTTGTCTGAGTAGCTCTACGTCGCTTCGACTGAGCCCTGCTCGCCGATACTGATAGTCCTTGCTCGGCCTGCCGCGGCCACCTGCGTCATACCTGGGATTCCGCGCACCCTGACCTCCTCCCCCGTCGAAGAGTACCTCGACGGAGTCCTCCACCTTCCTCAGGTCAGAAAGGTGAAGCTTGTCTTGGAGCGCATCGGCGATAGGGCTCCCAGGGGGAACGAGGCCGATTGTTTCCGCCTTGATTAAGCTGGCAGCTAGCGAGGGTCCCGCATCTCCCCAGAGCTCCTTGAGGTATTCTACTACGCGGGCGTCCGGGCTCCCAGCTTGGAATTGCTTGATAATCGAATCGACATCGAGCCCGAGGACGTTTGCGGAATCATAAACCGAAGCGACTGTCTGCTTGCTCATTATGACGGGGTTGTCCTCTGGGAAGGGAGGATACTCGATGAACTTGGTCGGGTCGCGGGATATCCTGATGGAGTTCCGGAAGTAGAACAGGTCGATTGGGTCCACAGGGTTCAGCAGGTTAAGAATCAGCGCGTCGTTGTTCCTTCCTGCCCGCCCCATCCGTTGGAGGTAGTTGTTGAAGTTGAAGGGCGCGCCGTACAAGATAAGGCCGTCCAAATCTTTGAAATCTACTCCGACCTCTAGCGTCGAGGTGGCCACCAAGACCCTGATTTGACCCTCGTTGAACTTTTCCTCGATGTCCGCTCTCTGTTGTTTGGTTAGGTTCGAATTGTGACCGTCCAGCTGATCCAGCAGGGGTGCCATTGCTGGTTCTGCTGACACCCTAAACCTCACATTGTTTAGCACCATGTCGCACATGGGAAGGGTCTTGACGAAGGTAAGCATCCTGAGTTCGGTGGACTCGAGCGCTTCGATGATTGAGTAGCCGGCCGTATCTATCATCCTGTATGCCCTCGGGGAAGCGAAGACCACCGCCTTTGAGACGCCTCCCGAGTAGTCGTACTCCTCTTCGGTCGCCTCGACGGCTGCGACCTCTTCCCCGAAGAACTCCCTTCCGAAGCTCTTGGGGTTCTTGATTGTGGCTGAAGTGGCGACGTATTGCATAGATTCTGGCGATATGCTGCTGTTGGTAGAGTAGCGTTTCACTGCTGCTTCCAAGCGCCCTAGCAGAAGGGACACATTCCCTCCGAAGATGCTCTGGAAGAGGTGGAGTTCGTCCAGAATGACCATTTGTGGAGTAATAGCCGGCCTCAGGTCGACGGCCCTCGTTGGAGACTGGCACTTGCTGCATACTTTTTCGGAGTCCTCTGCAATCCTGCCACAGGATTCGCATGCCCTTACTGAGCCCACTTTGCCGAACAAGGCGTGGCGCTTCGGGTCGTTCAGCAAGATCCAGTTTACCACGTCTGGAGTACAGATTAGTATGTCAGGAAGGGAGAGGTTGACACTGTACCTGTCAAGAAGCAGGAACGGGTACGCCTCGCCGCACATCTTGCAGGCCAAGGACCTCCTGCCCCTATCGTAGACGAGCCTGACCTGGCCCGACCGGAGCGAACCACTCTCGAGACTCTCGTCATGGAGCACGCATCGAAGCGCCATTGGTATGCCCAGAGCTATGTTTTCCTCAATGTCCCCATGATACACCCCGATCGTTATTGGGTCCTTCCTGCCTTTGTTGAGCCAATACAGCACCTCCAGAATCCTTTGGAGTTGGTCGGTGGCCAGAGCCTTTGTTGGGTAGAAGAAGAGCGCCTTGACTCCAGGTTTGTTCTCGTCTTTAATCCGCAGGATTTCGTTGATAACCGGGAAGAGGAACGCTTCTGTCTTCCCCGCTGCAGTTCGGGCTGTGACCACGACAGGGCTTCTTGAAGCTCTGAGTTGGTGCATGATTTCCTTAATCGCCCTTTCCTGGAAACCGTATAGTGTCCACCCCCTCCCCTCGAATTGAGTCCTCAGGTACGCCAGCATCTCCGGGTGTAGAGTAGCTCCTGTTTCCGTCTCAATCGACCTTCCGATTTGGTCGATGCCTTTCCCGCTGCTCCTGACTGCGGGGACCCTTACCTCGGAGATTAGATAGTCCCTGAAGCGGACGGAGTCTCCGCCTTCCTCTCCCAGAATTGGTAGAAGCCCGTACCCCTTCACTTCGTCTAGCCGCGTCTGCAGTACCCCGTTGGCCCTTTCTTTGACCTGGAAGTCGAGCAGGTGGCCGAACTCGAAACTGCCCTGGTCATCTCTTAGCCGGTCAGATGTGGTCAAGTTCGCCATCTTGAAAATCACGCGCCTGCCATTGGCGGATTCTTTGATGTCCTTGACTACTCTGATTACCAGTTCTCTGGCCTCCTTCCCCATGGTCACAGGGATATGGAGTAGCGCGTCTCGGTTCGGATGCTTGTCCGCCTGTCCAGCTTCACTCTCGAGCGCGAAGTCGGTTTCGAGAGAGGCGCTCCCAGCCTCCTTGACGATGTTCAGATTCACCTGGACATAATCGTCGAATCCAACCCTAACCTTGAAGTCTATCGAAGTGGTGTAGACCGAGTTGCTCGCCGAAGTATCCTCTAGGATGTACCCAACTTCGTTCTTGGACTCTATCTCCCAGGTCCTTGGCACCCCTTCTTCGAACACCGCTGGGAGAATCCTGAAGTGAGGCTTGGTCTCAAGCCTGATGTCGGATAGCCTATCCATGAGGCCTTCCGCCTCAATGACATACGGGCTACGCGCCGTGTCGATGACTGACAACTAACCCACATCTCCTTGCCCAGGCGTTATACGGGTTGCGAGAAACTGGAGCCGCGCTCGTGATTTGACTGATTTATACTGGCGCAAACCCGAGATAGAGCGATGCGACAGTCGCCTTGGGTGTTTCTCTGTCCGGTTTGCGACTACAACCACGTTTTGGTATACACGGCCAAGGCGGGGCGGGCGGCTTATGTTGTCTGCGGACGATGCAGGACTCTTGTGACTTTCGAGCCAGCGCCCAGGATGGGAGAGCCCATTGATCTCTACAACCTATATTGCGATGCCGTTAGGCCGCGAATGGGGAGCTACGTAGAAATCCCGGTTCCAGGGCGACCCCAGGAAGGAGCAAAACCGCTTGCACAAGCACCTTCCGAGAGGAGTAGGGAGGCTGGCGGCAAAGTAGTCATCGCTGCCCCTCTGTGCACTCAGCACGACTTCGTGATTGGTGAGCCTGTCAGAGGGTTCCAAGGAGAAATGCTGGCGCAGACTAGGATTTGCATCAAGTGCGGACACGCCGAGCGGGATCAGGTATGAATCGAACACGAAGGAACCAAAACGCTTTAGCCTCTCCTTAGCCCGTCCCCCACCGCCACCAATCCGCCTCCCACCGACGCAGCTGCCTCGCCCAAGGCAAAACCTGCGCTTGCCATATTCGCCGCGATGATTAGGCCGCCGCCTAAGACTTCGAGAATGCGTCCGATTCTTTCGAAGGACCTTGGGCTGCCGCCCACGACGAATTCCTGCGAGACCTCTCCGAGGTAGCTACCAATTAGCTCGTGGAAGGCACGAGGATTAATCACATCTAATAGGGCCGGAGCAGAGCTGATTGGAAAGTCTCGTCTGGCAAGATTCAGTCTCCTTACGAAATCCTGGGTTTCGCCGAAGCTGAAACCTGTGCCCATCAGCAGACGGAAATCCTGGTTTGGGATGAAGAGGCGCTCTCTTCGAAGCGAAGATTCGACATCGCTGTAGAATGAGCTAGAGGGGCCCCAGGCAAGGATTGAATTCCTCAGACGATCTACCGAACTTTCGTCTTTATCGAGAACTCCCGCTAACCTTCTGCAGGCTTCATAGAAAGACTTCCTATCGTCAATAGACAAGATTCCTTCCTTTAGGTAGCCTTCGAGAATCCTGTGCAAAGTCTCGTGGCTCTTCGCGAAGGTCAACATGACTCGAAAGTCATTAGCTAGATTGGTCGCTTGCTCCACATTGAAAGATTCAAACCAGGATTCAGCTACCTTTCCCAACGTCGCGAGGCGGCCGGCCCGTTCTTATTTAAGAGAGTGAATAAGAATTTCCTGCCACCATTTCGAGCTGAACTTGTAATCCACGACATTTTCCCCCCTCGCCGGCTTCCTCAAGACATAGAGGTGTTCATGGGCAATCTTGTAGAAATCGTAGTTGCGTTGTATCCATCGTTGCTGAGAGGACCTCGTCTGGTGTTGAATCTTGATTATGTCCTCCTTGAGCAGGAACCCAGCGGCAAGGAAGGCTGAAAGTACTCCAATGTGGAGAGGCACGTAATGGCCTTGGATGCGTGTATCGCCAATCAACAGACCACAATGCTTGTCTCTCTTCAATATCCTGAAACACTCGCCCGCCACCTTCCCCATCTCTACGACAAAATCCTCGATGCCCAACTCGGAGAGGTCGCCAGGGATTCCTGGCCTCGAGTAGCGAATCATTCCCGCGTAGGGAGGATGCAACGCCACAAAGTCGACCTCGCCGTTTCCGATAGCATCAAGATTTCGCGCGTCCCCCCAGAAGACCCGAACTGCCGGACAACCTACGGGATATTGTGAATAGTATTCGAAATCCAGTCGGTTCATCGCAATCAGGCAGGCATTCGGGTTGATGTCAACGCCAATACCGTTTCTTCCCATCAGCTTGCATTCTATGAGTGTTGTCCCGCTTCCTGCCATCGGATCGCAAACCGTCTCACCAGTTCGTGTGTACTTGTCCAGCAGGTTTCGGGGGATGAACGGGCTCCAGTTCCCGGGGTAGTCGCCAGTATGGGTTGCCCAGTTGCCCCTGTCTGGGAAGCTCCAGATTGTCCACTCCTCAGGCTGAAAGTGCTCCGGCCCGTACCGGCTGATTTCCCAGTTCTTCCTCAGCGATATCTCGGAGTTTCCAATGAGAACCTTGTAATGATGGGTCAGATAGTCGCGATAATAGTGTGGGCTTATCGGTTCCATACACTTTGGCGTAATAACCGTCTTGAAACACCGAGATTCTATTGCTCGACGGCATAAAACACCCACGCCTCCTTGAATATGCAGAATTCGTGGGAGCGTCCTACGAGGTGACCCTGCAGATTACAAGGAGCATATTTGGGGCCTCCACGATGACCGCATAAATCCAGGGAATGCTAAGAGGAATCGCCGGATGGGACGACCACTCTCGGCGCCTCTTCTTTCCCAGGAAAGGACAATGTGTTGCGTGTGGACGCGAACGATTTGCCGGCAGATTACAGCTTTAATCCGACGTCGCGTCGAGAAGTTTTCGACTCGCCGCACTGCGTACATTCGAGCTCCGGGGGTCAATCATCTCCATCAGGCTTGATATTGGTCACATTCCAGTCGTCGAATTTCAAAGGTAGATTCTTCCTAGACTTTGGAGTTGCCAAGGCGAATTGCATCCCGAAGTTGCCTCTCACGAATTGTGCCTTCTGCCGCATGGAAGACATGTCCGCGGGTCTCGCTGATTTTACCTGTATCACTCGATTAATCGGTGAAACACCCTTGGTTCGGAATTCGACGAAATCGTAGCTTCCTCTGGGGGTTTCAGTTACAGGGAAAATCTCTGAGAACAGAGTTCCCTCTCTCTCCAGCCTTTTCAATCTCTTGCTGCGTTGGAAGTAGTACAGAATCTCTAAGAAGACGCCCCTCATCCTCGCTTCATCGAATGTGTTTTGGAAGATTTCCCACTCTTTGACGAGTTCACGGCTAGGTAGCTTTGTTCCCTTCGCTCGAATGAAATCATAGAATTGCCGTCGGATTAGATCCCTAACGAGGGACCCAAGAGTCGATCCAAAGTTTACTCCGTCTTCGATTTCTTCGCTCATGTAGAGCGTCGGACCCCGTGATGATATTAACTCTCGGGATTTGATTGGGGTCACCAAGCCGGACCGTCTCGGCGTCTGTAATCTCCTCGTGGGGGGGCGAAGCGGATACAACCCCAGATATCATCAGAATCTTTCAACCTGCGGGCTGAATACGGCCTAACGCCCGCGAAATGCTTGTTCCAAGTCCCGGATTCTTGACCCAACTCGTCCTATAACGGATGCCACTACGTCTGCTTGACTACTGATATACGGCAAGGATGTTGCTGAGCTGAAATCCGCGACGAGATTCTCGGTCTTGTTTTTGCCTGAAGCATCCTTGTATTCGACCTCAACGTCCATTCTCTTGCGAGTCCCGACCAGATTGGCCCCCTCGTATACCTGAACGAGTTTCCCGCGGCCGAGCAAAGGAAGATAAAACGAACGAGAGTTCTGGTCGAACGATACAGTTATGCTTACACCGCGAATCGACAAGATTGTTCTCAATTTACCGGCAAACTAACGCTCAAATCCGACCCGCGGCACGCCTATGCGTGCTCGAAGGCGAGATTCCATAATCAAAAGCGGTATTTCTATTTAGAGAATGATCGCTCGCTGGATAGAAATGGGGGTTTCGCTTTGAGCGCCGAAGCGTCTATGGTACCCAAGGTGGGCGAGCACTTCGCGCTCAAGGGATGGAAGGGGTCGAGGGAGGTCAGGTTGAGGGGAAGAGTGGCGGACATAGTCGCCGTGAAGGATGGCAAGATCGCAGTCGTGGAGGCCAAGAGCAACGTCGGAGACTCGAGTCTGGTGATAGAGCAGGCACCTGCACCACTGCGGGCGGCGAACGTGGCGTGCCTCGCGGTGCCCAACGAGAAGGCCGTGTTGAAGCTTCCGAACTGAAGACGGACGTTGCACGACCATGGCGGGAATTCTTAAGTAGTAGGAATGTTGCACTTTCCTACTGGTAGGATATGGCACAAGAACCTGAGGTCACCACTGTGAGCGAGAAGGGACAGGTAGTCATACCTCAGTCCCTCAGGAAGGAACTCGGGATAAGGCCGAAGACGAAGTTCCTCGTCTATGGGAGGGGGGACACGGTCATAATGAAGAAGCTGGAGCTCCCCGACCTGAGACAGGAGTGGGACGAGATATTCAGGACGATGGACGCGAAGAAGCTGAAGACCTCGGAGAAGGAGGTCCTTGACGAAATCGCGGCAGTTAGAAAGGAGAAGCGCCGGAGCAGATAGGGCGAGAGGATGCTTCGGGTCGTCCTCGACACCAACGTCATAGTCAGCGCCGTGGCCTCCGGCGGCAAGCCGCGCCAGTTGTTGGACATAGGGATCGACGGCAGATTTCAGATCGTGGTGTCCGAGTTCATCCTGAAGGAGATCGGAACCGTTCTACGCAGGCCAAAATTCAAGGCCAGCGACGAGGAGATCAGCAACGTGATCCTCACGCTCATGCAGTCGGGCGATGTGACGACCGTGACATCCAGCTTCAAGGTGGTCGGGGAGGACCCGACGGACGACGCCCTTCTCAACATGGCGTTCGACGGAGGCGCAGAGATCCTTGTGACCGGCGACAGGCACCTTCTCGAATTGAAGGAGTTCAAGAGGACTAAGATCCTGTCGGTCTCAGAAGCCTTGATGCGACTCCGGCCTATGAACCTCTAGGAGAGGCTAGTGCATTCTGGATGGAGCTAGGCGGCTCCAAGCTCCTCAACTGCCGGTCCAGCTTCGCCTCCACCCCGACGAAAAGAGACAGTGAAGTGAAGATCTCGTCCCTGACTTGGCCCTCAGGTAGCTCCTTGGCCAAACTCAGGAGATGCGCGTACCCGGGATAGCCCGTCGAGGGAAGACGGATGATTCAGCCGTGAGCTACCTAGTTTCAGGAGGACAACTTGACCGGGCTCGTCACCCTCACCTGTATGCTCGCTCCGTTGGACTGAAATGGCGCGCAGAAGACCAGGCTGTAGGAGCCGCTCCCGACATTCGTCGTTATTGACCCTCGGGTGGCGTTTGCGAAGAGCGGCGCGGCTGAGGAGACGGGGCAGTACCCCCCACCCTGGTCAAACGAGACGAACTGGCTCGAATTCAGGACGTATACATCCACGGGGGCGCTGGACTCGAAGGCGCCGCTGAGCGGTGTGCTGTGGGTCGCCGCGAAAGGTATCCTCACGAAGCTGCTGTTCGGATAGAAGGAGAAGCTGTTCCCAGGATAGACCAGGACCCCGCTCGCTGCAATCGAAGCCGGGACGACCGCCAGCCCGACAACGAGGACTGTTGCAA
>JAFMAA010000024.1 GCA_029785235.1 Nitrososphaerota archaeon
GTGCCATCGCTCTTATCGATGCGGCTCTCCGACAGGATCCACGCCATCCCTCAGATGCCGAACTGAAGGCGAAGCTCGCCGAGCTCGGCAGTGCTTCCTGGACCAAGGTCTTCCCTGGCGCTGCCACGCTTCGACTAACAACCGATGGGGGAGGACAGCCGGTAAGTTTGCGCTTGACAAAGGCGGATGGGATTCCCGTGCATCTGGTCAAGGAAGGGGAGCAGGGCGCAACTGTGGTGGCGGTAAAGAAGATAGACAGTCTCTCATACTACAACATGAATTTGCACGCAGTTGCCGAGCAAATAGGCCTTACCGCACCGAGGACCTTGGCAGTGGTGCGGTTCTTGAAGATAAAGGAAGACTCAGATTGTTTCAAGAGTTTTCAGATAGGGAAGTCTGTGTTTGCGCGATACAGTCCGAGGGCGGTCGAACGAATGAAGGAGGCACTATCTGGTTTAGACATGAAAAAGGTTTGGGAGCAGTCGGGTCTTTATGGTCACAGGAGCAAATCGCGGTAGGTGTGGTCCATGATTGAGGGAACTCCAACCATGGCAGTCCCTACGGGTGTGTGCAGACCCCGAATGAGACAAGGCGCTCTTCGAGCGGGGCTGATGCAGAGGGTGGGCACGTGAGAAACACAGACAGCGAGAGGGACAAACCCGTCTTGGAGTATCGAGGGTTTGGTTCTGACGAAGACGCATGGGCAACTATCCGGTGTGCCTTATCCCGATATAACCGCTTGCCTTCCTGAAACATTAATATCCACGTTCTCTCTTGAGCTTCTCCGTCGGTGTCAGCCGCTTTCGTAGCCACAGGCATACGGTAGCTCGGTGACGAGCCAACGGTGTATGGAATGAAGGCGTCAAAGTCGAAGCAGAGGAACCAAGGTGAAGTAACACGATACACCCATCCGGAGGTGCACGAGACTCGAGTCCCGGAGACTGGCCACACTTCACTCCTCTCCGCGGAAGAGGAGACAGTCGACCTCGTCATGGAGAACGGGTGGGCTAATGGAGTCAAGGTCGGGACACGTTCTGACCTATCCCGACCACTCTTGATCGACATGGATCCAATTGTGGATCCCGTACTCTTCTGGTCAGGGAAGCGGAGCAGACGAACCATTCCAATCCTGCCTCTTCAGCGAAACGAGATTATATCCGAGTCCAAGATTCGTCAGATCGTGGAGACGGCCAAGGAGGCCAATCTCAAAGAGAAGGGTCAGACACGACTATCCGCATACTTCGCAGAGTTGGAGAGGAGCTTGCGGGAGTCCGACCGCGACCGCCGAGTCGAGTTCTACACCCATGACGGTGGCTGGAAAAACAAGCTCGTTTCTGGCGATTCGCTCCTTCTAATGGAAGCCATGATAAGATATGAGGGGCTCCGAGGGGGAGTCCAAACGATATATTTCGATCCCCCGTATGGCATTCGTTATGACTCTAACTTTCAGCAACGGGTCGACACTACCCGGAATAACGACTCTGATTCATCAGAGGATGTTGTAACCGTTAAGGCCTTCCGCGACACCTGGACCCTCGGAATTCATACATACCTATCGTTCTTGCAGGAGCGCCTCTATCTCTGCCGGGAGCTCCTGTCCGAAACCGGAAGCATCTTCGTGCAGATGGGAATCGAGAACAGTCACCTCGTCCGCGCGGTGCTCGACGAAGTGTTCGGGGCAGAAAACTTCCTGGGGCAGATAGTCTTTCGAAAGACCTCGGCAAAGGGCTCCAAGTTCTTCGACTCGATATACGACGTCCTTTTGTGGTACGGCAAGAATCGCGAAGTTACGAAATTCAATCGGCTATATGTTCCTCGTTCCGCTAACTACGTCGCTGAACAGTACACCCGGCTTGAGACTCCGTCGGGTGAGATCGTGAGCCTGACAGAGGAGCAGCTTAGCGGAGATGCCCCACTCCCGATTGGCAGGCGTTTCGAGATCGTGACATTGTCATCCCAGAGTGGGAGCGAGGGCAGCCGATTCCAGTATCGATTCAAGGACGTAGACTACCTTCCACCAACGGGCCGATTCTGGCCCACCAACCGGGAGGGACTGGACCGCCTAGCGAAGGCAGGCCGAATCATAGCAATTGGACGACGACTCTACTACAAGAAGTACGAAGAGGACGCCCCAGTGGTTCCGCTCAGAAACATCTGGGACGACACGATTACGAGCGGCTTCTCAGCACAACGGTGGTACGTCGTACAGACCCCTGCCTTGGCAGTTGAACGTACGATCCTGATGACCTCCGATCCAGGTGACCTAGTGTTCGACCCCACGTCAGGGGGAGGTACGACCGCTTGTGCGGCGGAAAAGTGGGGCCGGAGATGGGTGGCATGCGATACCAGTCGAGTTGCTTGCAACGTGTCGCGGCTGCGCCTTCTCAGCTCTGTGTTCCCACTCTGGAAGCTCAAGGGTCCCAACTTATCAGGCGGTTTCGAGTGCACTTCGGTTACTCTATCCTCATTGGGGACAATTACCGGGCAAAAAGAGCCCGAAACAGTCGCCATGGTCGATCACCCATTGGAGGACCCCTCGTCTATCAGGGTTGCGGGCCCATTCGAGAGTCTTTCTGTGGGCCGATATTCCATCGAGGACTGGAAGGGATCCTTCTCCGAAGGTGGAACCGTAGAGAACTACATCAGCGTGATTTGTCGCCTATACCGCAAGGATGCTGCGCTTCAGACCTCTAAGGGATTGATTCACGCCATAGTTGAGTCCCAGAACGAGAAGTTCGCCATTTCCGTTGGCCCAATCTCCGGCCGGGTGACCGCAAAGCAACTCAATGACGCCGCCCAGGATGCACTGGCCTGCGGACTCTTGGAGGTTCACGTCCTCGGATGGGCCTTCGAGGCAAACGTGGGAGAGATCAAGTCGAAGCTGGAGGCTCAGGGGGAGGTCAGGGTTAACCTCGTTGTCATCCGGCCTGACACGCTGATGGAAGGTTTGAAATCTACCCAGCCTGGCATGCTGTTCTCCCCACTGTCCGTGCCTGATGTTCGGGTAAACCCGAAGAGGTCCGGGAGGTCGCCAAAGGAGTTCACGGTCTCCCTTGAAGGGGTGGGTGTCTTCGATAGGGAGAAGCGCATCACAGATTACAAGAAGGCAGACTCCGGTTACGTTGCGGCTTGGTATCTTGACGAAGACTATGACGGGGACTGTTTCGTCGATTGTCAGATGTTCTTCGACTTCAAGCGTGTGCCCAACCTCTCAAGCGTGCTGTCCGATGGCCCCGACTCCGAGGAGTTCGAACTGAAAATTGAGTCGGCTCCATTCTCGCCAGGAAAGTACAGTCGCATTGCTGTCAAGGTGGTTGACGTCTATGGGAATGAATCTACTGTCGTCAAGAACCTCCCCAAGTCCTGAGCATGGCGTACTTCGTTGACCGCGTAGTCATCTGTGACGCCTACGAGGAGCCCGAGAGATTCTATGAACTGATGCCGGGCGGACGGACACAGCTTGTGGAAGGCCGTCGCCGACCATCGATGAGGCTGAAGTTTGCCTCAGACGTCGGGGGAACTCGAACCCTAGAAAACCTCCTCGGGGATCAAACAACCCTCGACGGATCATCCGAGACCCCAAACCGGGAACTCAACGATTTCGTCAATGGTTTGAGAGAGGAGGTAAGAGAGTGGCGGAACGGGACTGGGAAGTGGGCTGGGCGTCCGTATGGTGGAGTTTCCGAAGTAACCAAAGAGCTGTTGTACTGGTGGTTCTGTCGTAGGGATGAGAGGAAACCGCAGGGCAAGCGATTCTTCTTCTGCCAGAGGGAAGCCATTGAGACCTTGATATACCTCTTCGAGGCCAAGTCGGGCTACAAGATGCCTGAAACCGGCTCCTTGCTCAGATACGCAATGAAGATGGCGACCGGAACAGGCAAGACGGTCGTGATGGCCCTTGCGATCGTATGGTCATCGATGCATCACGCGCGTGTCAGTGGCTCTCCGCTTTCCGAGAACTTCCTCGTCATAGTCCCCAACCTCACGGTCCGCGACCGCGTGAGGGGGACTCCTCGAGGGGACGGCTTGGACCCGTCAGGAAAGAGCAACCTCTACAAGGAATACGAGATGATCCCCCCTCAGTACTCATCAGTCTTCCATCCCAATGTCTTGGTGAAGAATTGGCAATCAGTTCGTCTCATGGATGAACGGGACGACTGGACTAGGGATGACGCGGGGGATGGCGGAAGGTTCATCCCAGCGTCAGTCCAGTGGGCGGCGACTCGACGCGCCCAGCGGGACCCCACAAGCCCTATCCGTCGTGCAATCAAGGGATGGAGAGACCTGGTAATCATCAATGACGAAGCCCACCATGTCTACGGGGAGAAACGAACTCGACGTGGCGAAGAACCCGACTACATCCGCTGGAACAAGATCATCGAGTTGATATCCAAGGTGTCTAAGATATGCCTCTGTGCTGACCTTTCCGCAACCCCCTGGTATGGGTCTGGATCGACTAAACCAGAAGGGACGCTCTTCGAATGGCTCATTTCAGACTTCTCGGTATACGATGCTTTTGAGTCAGGACTCGTGAAGGTCGTTCGGCTTCCCGAGGAGAAGGGTGGGGGGCGCGCGTATCTCGACATTTGGGATATGGTCAAAGGCGCCAAGACCCAGGGAGAGTATATCTCGGCCTGCAAGGGCGCCATCGCGAGCATCTACTCGAGTTGGAAGGCGGAATACAATTGGTGGAAGGCGAGCAAAGGTCCCTCGAAGGGTCCGAGCCCAGTGATGCTGATTGTTACGAGCGACGCAAGGAAGGCATTTTGGGTCTTCGACCATATCACAAGAGAATACCCGCTCTTGCGCAACACCAATCCTGACGACCCCAAGTCGTTCGTCACCCTGCAAATCGACTCTCATGTTTTCGATGCGGATGAAGGTCTGGAGCTTGTCCTCCGCGAAATGGTCAACACAGTGGGACGCTCGGGGATGCCCGGCGAGAAGGTCCGGTGCATCGTCTGTGTAAACATGCTCTCGGAGGGTTGGGACGTGAAGAACGTGACCCACATCTTGGGTATCCGGGCCTTCGGATCCGACCTACTGACCGAACAGGTGATTGGGCGTGGCCTTCGCTTGACGAACTATGATGTGTTGAATCAACCCTTGGTAGAACGGCCAACGGGATATGAAGAGACGGTGGACGCCTTCGGCATTCCTTTCATCGGGTTCCCGATTCAACGCCGGAAGAGAGCTGCAGCAGGAGACTGGGGAAACAAACCCAACTGGATCCAAGCCGACCCACGGAAGACCGCCTTTGCGCTTGAGATTCCTCATGTGCGTTCATGGGCTGTCGGGATAAACCGGCCATTGTCCGAACTGGTGAAGACAGGGGACATGGCAACCCTTGTCGTTGACTCGAAGCACACCCCATCTGACATTCGCGTTCGGCCGGTAGTTGGAGGCAAACCCGAGGATGTGCTCACGTTGGACGAGTTCCGGAAGGACTTCCCATTGATGCGAACGGCTTTCATGGTTGCGGAAGAGCTTTTCGAGCGGACAAATCCTGGGGTCGCGTCCTCGACTGGCATGGGTCCTTCCTTCGACGAACTTCTCGACTTTGCTCGAAGCTACATAGAGGCGAAACTCCAGGTACGCGGAAGTGCCGACCCACGTGATGTGGGGATTCACTACTGGCGTCTCCAAGTTGTCGATCTGCTCGAGAATACGATTCGCTCGGTAGGTGTGGTTGACGCTAAGCCCGTTCCAATTCATGCAGACCCCCCTTTTCTGAGATCGGCCGAAATGAGACCCTTTCAATGGAGTGGAGTCATCGCGGAAGGAAAGCGGAGCCACCTCTCTCTCGTGGCATGTCACAACGACTTCGAAAAGCGGTTTGCGGACTTTCTTGATGGTGCCTCAGACGTTGAGCGGTTCATCAAGAATGAACGTCTGGGCTTCTCCATCACTTACTACCAGATGACCCGCCCCAGACAGTACTTCCCTGACTTCGTGGTCGTGACTGACAGCAGTCGTGGAAAGAAGACCAACTGGCTGGTGGAGACCAAAGGGGAGAAGCACGAGGACACCATACTGAAAAGCCAGGCAGCGCAGCAGTGGTGCGCAAAGCTGAGCGGAGACAAGTATGGCACCTGGAGGTATCTCCTCGTTCCGCAACGGGAGTTTGAACGTGCGATTGGCAAGGGAATCGATTCTATGGCCAAGCTATCAACGCTAGTCACGGGAACGGCCTAATGGAGAAGTCCGAAGCCCATTTCAATTCGAGCTCATAGTTGCGATGATTACACAACCTGAATTCGAGTCTGAACTCCAGCACCTACCGGACGGTGGGATTGATCCCCGGCCTCTGGGGCCGCTGGTCCTTGACCCGGCGAGCGCGGACCACTTTGTGGTGGCAGGACCGGGCACAGGAAAGACTACTGCGCTCGCCTTGCGAGCACTGAAGCTTATCTTGGTTGACGATGTCGACCCGGGTTCGATTCTCGCCACAACGTTCACCCGTCGTGCAGCTGCGGAGGTTCGCTCAAGGATCTTGCAGCGCGCGGACCAAATCCGTAGGTCTCTACTCGCTAGGGGTCCAGATGACCTGAAGACCAAGCTCGCGAGAATAGACTTCAATCGCATTCGAACTGGGACCCTCGACAGCTTGTCTCAGGAGATTCTGACCGACTACCGACCCTTGGGGAGTTACCCACCTGTTGTCATCGATCAGTTTCTCGGGGATGCCCTGATGCTCCGGGCCGGACTCTTTGATCATGGCCGATTTCGGTGCCAAGAACTCACGGACTATGCAGTCAGCGTGCTTGGGACGTCTCGTGGTCTCAGTCCGAAGAAGCTGTCCGCATTCGTCCGCGAGCTACACGAACGGGCGCTATACGACCAGACGGATCTTACGGCCTTTGCTGCCTCGGGGATTCACACCGGGGTTCCAATCGCTGTCAAAGCAATTGAAGCTTACAGAGCCCACCTAGCTTCAAGCGGGCAGGTCGATTTCGCCCTTCTCGAGCAACGGTTCCTGGAAGAACTCCGGTCAGGGCATCTGAAGAAACTGCAAGAGGAAATCCGGATTGTCCTAGTTGACGAGTACCAAGACACCAACTTCCTTCAGGAACTCATCTACTTCGAACTCGCGAAGGGGGCGAAAGCAAGGGGAGGCGGCATCACGGTAGTTGGTGACGACGACCAAGCGCTCTACCGTTTTCGAGGGGCCACAACCTCACTCTTCAACTCTTATCTGAGCCGTGTCCATCAGGCCATAGGAATCCAGCCAGTGCTTGTACACCTTGTTGAGAATCGCCGCTCGACCGATGACATTGTCTCTTGGGCCAACGACTACGTGAGAGTCGACCCAGGGTATTCCGCTGTCAGAGTTCCAAACAAACCGATGTTAGTCCGACGACGCCAAGGGGGGGGAAGGTTCCCCATCTTGGGCATGTTTCGGCCTAGCATGGAGGAACTTGCTGAAGATCTCACCCACCTCATCGATTCTGTCGTCAATGGACACGGATTCCGGATTCAGAAAACCAACTTGGTCCTGGAGCGGAATCCTCAAGCAGGATCTGCGGCCGATATCATCATGCTTTCCTCTTCACCAGCGGAGTCGGGAGAGTCGGGATCATTGCTTCCCTTCGAGCTCCGACAGCGCCTGGGGAGGCTCACGCAGCCAATCAAGGTATACAACCCAAGAGGGAGGGATATCGCATCAGTACCTGAAGTTGGGCAACTGCTTGGTCTCATCCTGGAATGCATAGACCCTTCCCAGAACGGTCCAAATTTCATACCCAACCTCCCGCATGAAGCCCTGAACGTTTTCACTGTCTGGCGTACCGAAGCCCATCACTACCTAGCAAGCAATCCCTCACCTCACGCGCCCACCTCACTATCACAGTTTGTCTCTGCGTGGGCGGCTAGGACCCCGTTGCGTCCCCGAACATCTCGACAAACTCGTTCGACATGGCCACGGGATACCCCACTGCTTCAACTGGTCTATAATCTGGTGACGTGGTTCCCTTACTTCCAGTCCGATCTTGAGGGTCTAGCGTACCTCGAAGCCGTGAATCGGACTATCACGACTGCGGCCAATTTGGGGGAGTACGATGCAAGCGTGCTCAGTGGCCCCAATGCCTCACCGCACGACGTGAAGAAGTCTATGGTGGAACTCTACTGGAATGTCTTCGTCCCGCTCGCACTAGACTTCATCGAGGTAGATGAAGACCTATTGGAGACCCTCCCTCGGGATCGACTGGGGGTATTCTCCATCCACCAGTCCAAGGGGTTGGAATTCCCTATGGTGATAGTCGACGTTGGAAGCTCCTTCAGGAGCCGACATTGGACCCATGCATTCAAGCGATATCCGAGGGATGAGGGGCCATCCTCTCGTATTGAGGACCAGTTGAGACGATTCTCCCCTCTGGGGGTTCCTACCCGACAGGGGCGTGATCGGTGCTTTGACGACCTCATCCGCCAGTACTTTGTGGCGTATTCTCGACCACAAGATGTACTGCTTCTTGTCGGCCTGGACACGTTAAGGACTCCACGGGATTGTGTTGAACATGTGGCCTTGGGCTGGGATCGGACAGGAAGCTGGCATTGGCCAGGTCTTGGCAACATCAAGATGATCTGAGGTAACCGAGCGATGACGTTGAGCGTGAAGCACCCACCGTACAAGATTCCGACCTACTCCTTAACAGGCGACCTCCTATCCTATCTTACGTGTGGTCTCCAGTACCGATACCACAACCGGGGTTCCCTCCCGCCGTCAACCCCCGTGCAACTTTGGTTCGGAGAATTCATCCACGGGGTGATGGAGGAAGCATACCTTCGATGGAAGGCGGGGAGACTCGACGAGTTCCCCTACCGTGAGTGGAAGCCTGAGATTTGGGACATCGAGACAACTGTCGACAAGTATCGACTGAGTCCGAAGGGTCTAGTACCTCCCTCTAACCTCTTCGATAGGACTGGAGTGGAACGGCGAATAGCGAGCAGACGTGCAGCGGCCGCGTTAAATGTCTGGGCCCCCGAACTCTTTCCTCTCATCGATGAAGCTGAAGTTAGGTTGCGTGGGATACGTGCCCTTACCCCACCGAATATGCAACCCCGAGCAGACTACTACGAGGTCCAGGGTGTTGTCGATGTCTTAGGCTCCATGACTTTGAACCGGGCACAGGCATCTAACTTGGTCGTCAAGTCGCTCCGGGAAGCGCTGGGGGATATCTCGAAATTGGGTGAGTCCTTCGAAGTCATCGTCGATTACAAGGGGATGAGGCGCCCAGACCAAAATGATCCCAAGTGGCAGCAGTATGCCTGGCAGTTGAGGACTTATGCCTGGCTCAGGAGAATGCAGCCCGAGTCCCTGCCCACCGCGGCGGGTGTCTTGCTCTTCCTAAACGAGTTGGAGCCATCTGTTGAGGATGTGGCACATCTGCAAAAGGAGGTCAACGCTGGATCCACCGATGTAATGCCGCAGGGCGAAGACCTAGAGGCGTTGCAGAAGTGGACGAAGAAGTCGAGAGGCAAGTCGGTCTCTCCACCGAACCTCTCTCTCGACTACCGAATCAAGAGGTCAGTCCGAGTCGTGACCGTAGATGATCCCTCAGTTCAAGCGAGCTTGAAGAGTTTTGACCAGACAGTCTGGGAGATCGAGAGAGGAGTTGACCAAGAGGTACGCGGCGCACCGATACAGCAGGCCTGGGGCACTCCCTATCTTCAACATCATGGGCGGCCACCCGAAGCGACCTGTACGGCATGTGATTTCAAGAGCTACTGCCCGATACTGGCCAAGGCACAGATTGCGGTCCCGTAGACCCCGTGTCGGGCGATACCCCTCAGCCATAACCAGCGATGGAATCATTGGGCAAGGGATACAACCTGTTTAGGCCTTCCCAAAAGTGGTTCACTTGCTCGATGTTAAACAGTGCCCAATCACGGGGATGGTACAGGCGATACTTGTCTTCCTTCCCGAAGACGGTAGTGAGGTGCACACCCTCAGGTCCGATGCCTTCATGGTCGGCTTGGAAGGTGCGGCCATAGACCGCGTTGAGTTCTAGCGAACTCGTGTCGTAGCTCGGAGAGATGCCGTACTTCCAGCATAAGACGTGAGTTCGAATAAGGACCTTGAAGACCCCCACTCCGAAGACATGCAATCTTCGGATTTTTTTGGTCTTCAGTAGAGGGAGTGCTCTTTCGAGAACTTCATAGTAGTCCTTGGTGAACCTGGGGATCTGGCCAATGATGCAGAATCCCCCGAACCCAATGACATCTTGAGGCTCGGCGAACTTCAAGACCTCCTTGAGTCCACCAATATACTGGTCAGGAGAGACGCCCTGATTGCTGAGCACCAAGCGCCGGGGTTCGAGTTCTTCGCGCTGGTCCGCAAGGTACTTCGCGGCATCGATAGTCTCTTGGACGTATTTCTCGGCCCTTGACGTGCCAACTCGACGCTTCTTTCTTTCGCCATGGACGGTAGGGGATTCATCGACAATTCGGTCGTAGCTCACGATGTACTTCGACAGGAATCCTACTCGATTTTCGTACGACAGTTGGCGTGCAAGCGCACCTTGGACGGTAAGTCGTTCAGACTTCTTGATGTCCTGAAAGGCCCCACTATCGAGCAGAACATCAATGGAGTTGACTTTCCCCCCGAGAGTAACATTGTACTTGGGATTCAGGCAAATGTGTTTCACCTTCGTTTCTGGGTTAAAGACTCTACGGTTGAGCTTGTCATGGTTCTTGGACACGAAGTACTGCATACACTACCCCGACATGCGGTCGATCACTATAGCTGGGTTCTTGTTAACATGTTCGACTGGTGGAATTTCTTCATCCATCATGAAAGGTCCTCCATCACCACTCGAGACACATCCGTGACCAACCGGTCCACGGTCGGCTTTGCGATAGGCTCACCGTGGACCTTCACCACGACTTCCACGGACCTTCCTCCATGGCTCACGGTCAGGCTCACTTGGTCCGGTCGGTCGGGCCCATCGCCCGGGGGAGCGACCTTCAACGCACTGGGTTGAGGAAGGGGCAACTGGGTCTGACGAGGGGTCACCGGAATTTTCTGATCCTTCTCCGCCGGGATGCCTTGCTGGGCGCACTGGGGGCTGTCGTAGGTGACCGTCCGGGTCCCAGACTGGTCCAGATAGACCCCGTCATCCTTCGGGTGCTTGGTCCCGCACCCCTTGCAGGTGTAAGGGAACAGGGAGTGCTCCTTCCAACGGAGAGGTTTCTCGGGATTCATGTCACTTCTTCTTGTCCTCCTCTATCTTCTTGAGGGCGATCAGGAGCATCATCCGGGCCTGATTGGTGATGGAACGGAAACCCTCATCGGCGAGGGCGGCGATCTTGTTGAAGAGGTCCTTGTCGAGGTAGAGCTGGAGCTTGACCTTCTCCACCTGCGATGGGGGCCGTCCGCGCTTGCGGGGCATCCCCTGAGGGATACCTTTCAGGTATTTAGTATTTCTACCATAGATTATTTGGATTCATAATAATCCTCCAAAATTCCGGTGCCTTCAAATAATCGAATGGCTTGAGGGACCTTCGTGTTCGAGTTCCAAGACCGGAGGGCTCCCCTCGGACCCGAAGAGCGCCTCGCCGAATGCGACCTCTGTGGTGCCGCCGTTGTGTTGTTGTCAAACGACCGGCGCGGGGGCCGGTGCTTCGATTGCCTGCGGGCCGAAAAGATCCCAGAGAGCTGACCCTCTTCCGGGTCGTCGGACCTTTCCAACGGAAGGGAAGACGCTCCGGTCATGGAGCCCACCCGACCATTTCAAGGACCCCCAGCGTGACGAAGAAGGAAGTCAGCGCGAAGGCGTAGAACAGGGCATCCGTCCCTCCGAAATATCCGACGATGCCCCCCTCGCCCGCGGCCCAATCGGCGAACACCGTGGAGAAGAACATTGCGACGGCGATGAGCATGAGCGACGGGGGAAGGAAGAGCGTTCCCGGAGGGAAACCGAACGCCACACCGACGAACGACGACAGGAAGATGCCGAAGAGCATCGTGCCCGCCATCCCGCCAAGAAGGTGGATGGTCGTGACCCCGCTCGCATGGTCCATCCGGGATGCGCTCCACATCGCCCCGGCTCCGGCTCCGAGGAAGACCAGGAGGATCCAGAAGCCGGAGGGCTCGAGCAAAAGGGCGACGATCGCCACCGGGATATAGGCGCCGATGCTCAGCAGGACCGGCAGGGTGAAGCGGGTGTCCCGCACGTACTTCTCGGGACCGTCGAGGGCATAGTTCCCCAGCGCGAACCATAGCAGTCCCATCCCGAGGAACATGGCGCCGAACGCAAAGGGAAGTGGGACCCAGGGGGTGCCCTGGGGATAGCCGCTGAAGGGCCCGGCCACGAAGAAGTAGACCACCGCCAACAGGATTCCGGTGGCATCCCCAAAGTCCTTGTCGCGGAACCGGTAGAGCCTCCACGAACTCCGCCATTCCAGCGCTTCGCCATACCGGGGATACATCAACGTGGTTCACCCCGTCTCAGTTGTTCCCAGCAGGTTGATTCCCGGTGGGAGATCGACACGGGGCGAGCCCGGAGATGCGTTCCCCTTGCCTGGCCGCGGCCAGTTCCTCACCACGTAGACCTGGGGTCGTTCTCCTGGCGAAAAGCTCCCGGTCTCGTGCTTGTTCCGTGCGGCTTGCCGATACTCGTAGTACTGGTCGGCCGGCATGAACCAGACCAGCATATCGTCCGTGGTCCGTCCTCGTCGGGTCATCGATATC
>JAFMAA010000025.1 GCA_029785235.1 Nitrososphaerota archaeon
GTCCCGCCCCGTCTCCTGGGCTGTCAGGAGCATTCGGGTAGAGCGAGCCTGGGATGACTCCTGGCGTCGTCTAAACCGCATAGATTCTGACCTTGCCAGCCTGGTCCGCAGGCAGCTGCCTGGCGAGGTCCTGCACCTTCGGTTCACTCTCTTTCTTCACCCAGACGTGGAGCTCGTTGAAGGGCTCGATCTCCTGGAAGTGGCGCATCAGCTGGTCTGAGTGGGTGTCGACGTGGCTTGGGCTCTCTATCTCTACCGCGATGGCCTTTTGGTTGAGGGAGTCAAAAACAGTACAGTCTGGCTTCCTCGGCATGTCGAGGTCCTGACGGCAGACCTGGAAGTACTGGCCGTGTGAGAGGTAGTAGTCCCTGGCCTTGGCAGCTATCTCCTGGGCGTCATCTTTGCCGATGGCTGCGTAGTTGCATGCGAGCAGCCTCGTACCTTGGGCGGTCTGAGCTTCGCCGCCCTGGCCACCCTTGCCGTAGCCCAGGTCCCGCGGTCTCCCCTCCCGCGCTCCACTCAGGCCGACATCTCCTGGGCGGTCGCGTTCCTGCTCACGGCCTCCACCGTCCTCTTCCTCCTCACGGCGTATGGCGCGTACACGTCGATCAGGCTGGTCACCCGGGAGCCGATGGAAGCCCTACGGGCGAGGTACTCGGGTACCCTCCCAGAGCAGAACAAAGCAGAGAGAGCCATGACGTCAGAGGAGTCGTTCAGGAGGGCGCTGGAGATCCACCATGGGGCGAGCGGCTTCGTCACCTGGGGCCTTATCGCCCTCGTGTCGGCACTCCTCCTCATCGCGTTCGAGATTAGCGTCTACTACGTCTTCCTCCCAGGTCTCCTGGTCGTCGTCATCCTGGTCTCCTGGCGCCTGCGCGACCTCGTAGTCATCGACTGGAGAGACCTGGTCAACGCGCTCTTGAGAAGATGCGGGGCCCAACTGCCGAAGAGTCTACTACCATAGACGGCGGGGCGGACGGTTTCGGGGTTCTCTCTTTCCCCTGCACAGGTCTGAATTCGAGCCCGGTTAAATCCTCAGCCATGTCTGGAGCCCGGCATGGGGAGGACGCCTATGTCGCAGTAACCGAAATACAGCCATCGCAAGTCCTAACTCACACATGATGAAGAACAATACCTCCGCGTGGTTGTCGCACACGAAGTGCATAACGAAAGGGGAACTGATGATTGGCCTACAGCTTATCTAATGCCGAGACAAGAAGGTTCGCATGAGCTCATCAACCAATTCGGGCGTCGGTTCCTGATGAACGCTGATGCCGTGCCTCTCCTTAACATCTTCGCCGAAAAGCGCCGTCTCGAGGTTCCTCTCTTCCAACGTCAATATGTCTGGAACCGTGAAGGGCAATGGGAACCCCTTTGGGAAGACGTTTCCCGAAAGTTCACGGAGTCTCTCGAAGAGAGGGTTGACGCACCGCCTCATTTCTTGGGGGCGATGGTCCTGGACCAGAAGAGCACGCCGGTCACCTACGTCGAGAAGCGCCAGGTCATCGACGGACAGCAGCGGTTGATTACCTTCCAGATTCTTCTATCTGCCTTTCGAGACTTCTGCAGGGAACAGGATAACAACCAGCTCGCTGATGAGACAAACTCGTACATCTTGAATGCTGGCACACTTACCGACCCGGAGCTGGAGAAGTTCAAGGTGTGGCCAACCCAGTTAGACAGACCTCAGTTTAGGGATGTCATCACTCTGGGCTCGAAGGGGGCCGTCGAATCTCGGTATCCTATCACCTACCGGAAGTATGCCAGGAAGCCAGAACCGCGTCCGCTCATGGTCGAAGCTTACGTTTACTTCTATCGCCAGATTTCTGATTTCTTTTTGGGTTCGAAACCTGAACCGCCTCTCGCGGCGGACAAGCCTCTCGCGTCTCGTCTTGGAGCCTGCTTCTTGGCGATGAAAGGAGCGCTCCAAGTGGTGGTAATCGACCTTGACAAGGAAGACGACGCCCAAATCATATTCGAGACCCTAAATGCGCGCGGAGTACCCCTTCTGCCCGCGGACCTATTACGTAACTTCATCTTTCTCAGAGCCGCACGTGATGGTCTATCCCAGGACGACCTTTACGAGAAATACTGGAGCGGATTCGACGATGAATTTTGGCGAAAACAAGTCAACCAAGGACGCCTGTTTCGTCCACGGTCAGACCTGTTCGTACAACACTTCTTGGCAGGTCGGCAAGCGACTGATATTCCAATAGGGCACCTATACGTGGAGTACAAGTACTGGATTCGGCAAAAGAAGCCATTCTCTTCCGTAACCGAGGAAGTAGCTACTCTTGCCCGCCAGCGCGACGCGTTTCGGCGCCTGATGGACCCACAGAAGGATGACCCGCTGCACCAATTAGCTACATTCCTCTCTTCGTTCGAGATGAGTACAGCCTATCCTCCATTACTCCTCATGTTAGACACCGACCTATCTGCGAACGATTGGAAGGAAATCGACGTCACCATCGAGTCGTATATCGTCAGGCGTGCGGTGTGCGGCTTAACCACCAAGAACCTCAACAGGGTATTCTTCGGTTTGGCTCGAGATGTGCAAAAGAATACCCCGACTCCGGACAGCGTTCAAGCTTACTTCTCAGGGCTATCCGGGGAATCTGTAGAGTGGCCGACTGACGAAAAGTTCTTCAAAGCATGGCTGACAAACTCTAACTACGCGCCCATCAGGACCGTCTATGTCCTGAAGCGCGTGAACGATACCTATACTTCAAGCAAGACCGAGGAGATTACAATCACCAGCCCGCTCACAGTTGAGCATATAATGCCCCAGCAGTGGATTGACTACTGGCCGTTGCCGGATGGGTCCAGGGGCTTGACATGGCAGGAGTTGTACGAAAGAAAGGAGGGCGATCCCACAGCAGACGCAACGCGAAGACGCGAATCTCTAATCCAGACCTTTGGAAATCTTACCCTTGTGACGCAGGGCTTCAACAGCTCCGTCTCGAACGATCCTTGGACAACGAAGAAACCCGCACTCCTGAAGGCTTCTCTGCTCCCGATAAACCTCCGGCTACAGAGCTACGATGTCTGGAACGAAGAGACAATTCAACAGAGAGGAAGGGAGCTCTATGAACATGCAACGGGGATATGGCCAGGGCCAAGAGTGATCAAAACATGATGGAAGGACTTGAGAGACTGGGGCGCGGAGGATTGACACCATTACCGAAGCTGTCAGAATCAAAGTGAGCGAACATCTCAAGGCGAGGATGTAGAAAGCCCTTGATGGAAGGTTGAGCGCTTGGACGAACCTCGTGAAAAGAAACGCGCCCACACTATTCATGAGATTATCGGCGCGTATCTGAAGGGCTATCGCAAGGCCTACGAAGAACACTGGGACAAGCATCATCAGCAATCGCTTCTCTTGATGGGGTTTCTCGGGGGGCTGACCCTCACGACTCTGGTTCTTGTGATATCTGCCAAGCAATATTTCGATGTCTCAACGACGATTCTCGGATCGTGGTATTTTGGGTTCTTAATCGGCTCTCTCGAAGTGACGAGTTTCCTCAGTATTACAGTGGCATTCATGAATCTGATTGGGTCCACAGGTGGCCCTTTCAGAATGCGGTTCAACGTGTTTTCTATGGGTGGAATCGCCTTTGCTGTGGTGCTGCTCATGTATGTCCTCCCTCTCATACTGCTTCCGTTCGTCGAGTGGGAATACGCCATTGCTTTGTTGGCACTCAACGTGGTTCTCGTTGGCGGAGCATTCTCCCTGACTCAGCCAGAGCCCGATTACTCGGATTACCCGAGTGTATAGCAGCAACCCCAGGAATAAGACATAACTGTCAACAGCCGTATGAAGATGGGAAATGCATTGGAATCGCGCGACCTACCAGCACTTCCTGCGATACATGGCCACCAAAGGCGCGTAGACGTTGGAAACCCTCTCCTTTGGTCTGGACCATCCAGAGATTCATTTCCTCTTTGCAAGAAAAGCTACGCTTGGGATTGACACATAGGATGTAAAGGTCCTAACGAGAATGGAAGGCTCTTGCTGGAGGCAATTACGCATGTTTCTTTTGATGTGTTGATCTTACAACCTCGTGGCCTGTGTTGACGTTTCTTTCGTAACCGTCAATCACCATCGATTTGTTGATGCCGCCGAGTCGAGGATTCTATCCGCCGAGGAACCACAATGGTACGTCTGGTCGTATCAGTCGAAAGTCTGCTTTCTGAGAAGCGACCAACCACCAACTTGTCGTGTCGCACTCCCAGGTTGAATGGCCAAGTGCAGTTTGGGTCAGTAGCCGGCAGAATTTCCCCTTTTCGTTGGAAAGTCCAAGTAACGGAGAGAGCGTACTGCTGCCGGGACTGCTTTCTTGAATTCGGACCAGTCTTCCCTTGGTACGTGCTCCAGGTCGAAACCGAGCACCAACACAACGTTTCTTCTGTTCACACCATCTTCATTGTAGGTGTCTGTCACGTAGTTGTCGTTTGCAGCCAAGTGGAGCGACAGCCCTCCCTTCCCCCAAATCACGTGGACTGGACAGCGGGCAGCCTGGATGAGCTTCTCTGCAGAGTACGGAGTCCTCTCGAGCTCTTTGGCCAAGCTTTTCATCATCTCTTGGTACCCGCCTTGGGCTTTGTGCTCGGATGACCGGCCGAAGCTGTCTCCGGTGTGGTAAGAGATACCGTACCTTCCTGCCAGCTCGTCCAGTTCTGGGCTCTTCAGGAACCTGTCGAGGGAAAGACGCCTCGGGTCGCGCGACGCCTCTTCTACGCGCCTCAAGGAGAGCATGAGCTTCTGATTGATTTGTGGGTATGACCGATAGGCAGGGTAGTAGCCATAGACCAAGTGATGATAAATCCTCTCAGGGAAGAAGGACAGGACGAGATCCCAGCCGTCAATCGACCTCACGAAGACGCGCTGAGGAGGTTTGATGGCCCTGTCTCTTTCGTCACTTGGGGCGAAGTCGTTGAAGCTGAATTTCTTCGCCACATCCATGACCAACGAAGGGAGCCTGTCCTGCCGAACTTGAGAGGCTACTCGCGATTTGATTTCCTCGGGCGATGCGTCCAGAATTGCGAAGAACAGGCGGGTGACCTCCTCCCTGCTCACCGATGGCTTGTCGTTCAGCATGAATGGTACGAGGAGGTCGACGAGCTTGTTCGTCTTGATATGAAAACCCCAAGAGTCAGGGGTCTCTTTCTTTTGAACGAAGCCAGCCAGTGCCTCCTTCAAGGCTTCCGCGCTTTCTTCCGTAGATGGATCTGAATAGATCCTGTCGAAAGAGTCGAGTATCTTTGAAACAAGTTCAACTCTATCCAAGCCGCACCCTTATGCTGCTTACCTCCACAAAACAGTTTCGGGAATTGAGGGGTTCTGGTAACTTGGCGGCATTCGAAGGAGGATTTTGTCCCTGTTAACCGTCGGCTTCTACGTCTCGTTTAGGATGTCATCGACGGTCTTGAGGAGGATTTCTACGCCTTCCTCATTCTTGACTCTCGCGACCTCTTCATAGGCTCCTTTTCCGAAACTGAAGGCGACGATTACGCCCTTCGTCTTGCCGTCCCTCTTTATCGCGGTCTCGAAGTTGTCGATTACATTCCTCCCCACATCGTCCTGTTGCTTGACCTGAATCGGCGTCCCATCCAAGTAGAAGCCATCGATTCCCATGTCGCCGCTTTTCCTCGGACTTGGCCGAGCGTATAGTTTCTCGTTGACCCAGTTCTGGAACTCAAAAGGTGGAATCTCCTTCAGTTGTGCGACGGTTCGTGGAAGCCCGACCTCCGCAACCTTCGCCCTTAACCCCCTGAGCCTCTTCGCCATCAGCTTGCAAGCCGTGGGGGATACGTCTATTCCGACCCATCGCATTCCGAGTTGGTGAGCTACCGCTATCGCTGTCCCACAACCGCAGAAGGGGTCTAACACGATGTCAGTAGGATTAGCTGAGACTTCGAGGATGCGTCTGAGTAGTGCTTCGGGCTTCTGGGTGGGATATCCAAGTCGCTCTCCCTTTTGGATGCCTCTGAGCATGGAGATGTCGTCCCACCAATCTTGGAGCGGAACGCCCTTGCTTTCGTCGAGATATCTCTTCATGTAGGGTTTCCGGCTCTTTGAATAGACAATCAGCTCCTTCGATTCCAACTCTGCCATCTTCTCCTTCGAGTAAGCCCAGTATCGTCCGGCAGGCGGTTTGACCCCATGCCATTCATATTTCGTGTCGCCCCCCGGCTTGGCCGCAGTAAGGTCTGCCATGTTGTATCGCCTCCCAGTTTCAGCTTCGACATGCCTATACCACTTGTCCGAAGTCGAGGCGGATAGCGGATTGAACTTCACGTTGAAGGTGTAATCGTCGGACTTCGTATAGAATAGAATCGTATCGTGAATCCTCCCATAAGCCTTCGCGCCCTGCTTCGCGTCGCTGTGTGCGTCCGAACGCTTCCAGACAATCTCATTCCTGAAGTTGGAATCTCCGAACAGTTTGTCGAGTTCGACCTTCAAGTAATGCGAGGCGTGCCAGTCGCAATGGAAATAGAACGAGCCCGTTGGCTTAAGGACGCGATAACACTCGGTAACACGCTCCATCATCCAAGCGATGTAGTTCTGAATCCCGCCCTTCCATCTGTCCTCAAACGACCTCTGTTCGTAGCCATCCTCCCAGATTACCTCGAAGTGGCGATTTGAGAAGAACGGGGGGTCGAGATAGATTAGGTCAACCGATGCCTCTGGGAACCTCTTGAGAACCTCCTTACAATCCCCGCAGTAGATTGTGTTCGGCTGGAAGCTCACGGCCTCAGTGTGGGTCAATTCGAGGTTAAGGGTTTCTTGGCCGCGTTCTGGATGAGCGTAAGCCATTTGTTATCCCATTCGACCTTGATTCCCGCCCTTGTCGCGGCCGTCTCGCCCTTCAGCCCCTCGTGCGGCCTGATGAAATTGTGGTAAATCTGCACACCCTTCAGAATAGAGGTGTCCATCCTCTTAAGACCCCGCATGACCTTCTCCCTGTCCCTGACCTCTCCGTTCATCCTCTCCATCTTGACCCTATGATGTGAGTTAACGAGGAAACGAACCAAGGAGATCTTCAAGGGTTCCCCAGGGCGCGTCGTCTTCAGGTACGCGGACTACGGCATCAGGCTCCTGACCGACGGGGGGAGCAAGGTCCCCCTACGGCTGTCATGGGAGAGCTGTACGGGCAGATGCCAGCGAGCGTGCAGGCGTTCACGCTGGATGTTACCGGAATCCTGCAGAAACCCTGAACCGTAGTCATTTCACGACTTCAGAACTCCTAAGAACTGGAGTTACTGACTCCCCACGATGGTCGACCTTCTGAGCCTGCCCCTTGGGGCCGGACAAGCGGTTGGTTCGCTGATGGTGCTCACAGACAGACTGAAACTGTACCTACGAAGGAAGCAACGAAAGAAGGAAATCGCCGAGCAGGTGCATCGAGCGCTAAACGCCATCGATTCCCTTGCGAAGGCACAGAAAGCACTGAGTGATTCAGGCAGCAGGTTGGTCAAACTGATTGATGAGACGCCGGTGCCAGTTCCCGTCGGAATGGCAGATCATCTCTATGACGAATACGCTGTCTGGATGGTGAGCCTCTCGGCAGACCTTCTTTCTCTCGTGAACCTGGCTTCTCAGGCCAGGAACCTTTCGAAATACGAGACGCTCATGCACGACCTCAAGATAGTCGACAAGCCGGTCTACGAATTGGTAATGATGCTCTCTCGTTCATACGAAGATGGCAAGCTCGACCTAAGAGAGTTCCCGACCTTCCTCGCCCTCTACGGTCCACATGTTGACGACGGGGAGGCCAGGGCGTACATCGAGAAAGAGGTGACCCCTCGGGTAGCCAAGATCAAGAGGCTAATGGGCCGGCTCCCACCTCCATTCAGGAGGAGGCTTCCTTCGCTGAAGAAGGCGGCCTTGGAGCTGGCGGGCTCTCAGAAGTCAATCGCCCATCTCGAAGAAACCCAATTGAAAGCGCTTACCGACGCCCTGCCAGGATGGATGTCAGAACTGGCTATGATGCTCTCTGATGCGATGGAAGATCTCCAGAAGGTCCGTCCCGGGTTCAGGAAGTAGAGAAAGGATAGCCCGGCCTTCGGTCGAGAACGTGCTACTGGCCATGGCTGGCGCCCACTTGAGTTGAGTTCCGACCCATACTCAGTTTTCCAGAAATTCGCTGAGGCCGTCGAGAGCGACGCCTTCGTCGTCTTCGAGGAGGAGTTCGCGGAGAGGATGCGCAGCGCCATCAGGAACGGCTACGCCAGTGGGAAGGACGAGCCTGAAATTGTCGAAGCGGTTAGCTCCGGCGTCAATTCTTTCGGGTCGCTCTCCCCGGCACAGGGATCCGGCTTCCGTATTGTCCCCGAGTCGGCCTACATACACGGCTTCAGGTCGCAGGTGAAGTTCCAGTATCGTGGGACCACTTCCCAGTGCGAGTTAGGAGACGTCGTGTACATCCTGTCAATAACGCATGGCGGTCGTGTGTCTTTCGAGGGGGCCACTTTCAACCAGGTCAAGAAGGCGGACAAGCACCTGACCTGGCACGTCAAGCCGGAGCAGCTCTTCCTTCTGACCAGCTTCCCCACGTTCAGGGGAGTTGCAGGGTCTTGGATTAGCCCGGACTCACACAACTGGCCCAATCTGACGGGTTGCCTCGGTTCCTACGGACTCATCTATGACTCGGACTTCCTATTCGTGAACGCCAGAGACCTCCTCAGGTATCTGGGCCTAAAGAAACAACTCAACTTGAACCAGTCAATCCTCATCGGACTGGGTATCTCACTCCCAGAAGGACAAATCTGTTCTCAACGACCTAAGTAAACAGCCTCGATAATCGACCACCACGCCTCGGTAAAGGAACACGACATCGCCAGAGGGACACCGTCACGCCCCCTTCGAAGGAGCTATTTCGGCGTTCGACCGCCTGGCGTCTTTGGCCCCAGGGCCCCCTGCCCTTCTTACGATCAGGTAGGAGACGACCACAAGGACCGTAAGAGTGGGCACCAAGAGAGATTGGAACGGGAACTCGGGAATCCCGCCATTCTTCGACGTGGACTGCGAGCTGAGCGTCGAGGATGTTTGAGCGGCGGAGCTGGACGAAGTGGTGGACGTGCTCTGCGCTGCGGACGCGGTAGCGACACTCTGGCTTGAAGAGGCGGTCGTGGTGACCGCAGTGGTGTTCGGACCTCCTACGGCCAGCGGCGTACCCGTGAGGGCAGCGACCGGGATCGTCCCGCAGACGCTCACCCCCGCCGTGGCGACCACGTTCGATGCCGCATCCCAGGCACCGTTGTAGTAGTATGCCATCGAAGTCGTGGCGTTCACTTCGGCGCCGAAGTAGCAGACAGTGGCGGAACCGCCTGTGACACCGCCTACGTCGACGTCGAAATACTCGTTGGTAGCGAACGGCGGAGTTCCCGTGCCTCCTGGCTGGGAGGTGAGGTAAGCAGTTGTGACATTGGCCACGACTCCGGTGACGCTGGACAGCTTTACGTTCAGCCCTGTGGTCAGGTTCTGGTCCGCGTATGCCGCGGAGCCTTCAACCATTGTCAGGCTTGTAGCCGCCTGCGCCGACGGGTGGATGGAGTCCCCCAGGTAAGTGGACACGATGGTCGCAGGTATCGACGAGTTGCCTTGATTGAAAGTCACGCCACAGCTGCCGTCTACCAGCGAGCACGTCGAGTTAGAGAAGGTGCCAGTGGGGCTGGTCTCGTTCCACACGATTGTGCCGGTCGGGATCGGCGTCGGTGGCGTGCCGCTTACTACGGCCTTGCAGTCAGCCTGAAGCGTCCCGTTCACGACCGACGGCGAACACGTAACGGCGACTTCGGAACGACCCTGTACGAAACTCACAGACGTGTGGCTCTCCACCGCGGGGTTGTTGGCGTCCCCGGAATACGCCGCCGCCACCTTGACGCTTCCGTATGCATCACTCCTCAGCCAGATCTGGCACGCGCTCGCAGTGGAGGTGACTGGCAGGAGGTCGCATGTCGCGTCGTTGAAGGGGACCGTGGTGTTCGAGGCGACGACGTGGGCCCCCCAGCTCACGGTCCCGGTGGGATTGATTCCAAAGACGTATGCCCTGCAATCGACCACGCCCCCTGCCACCTGGTCCGCAGGATGGCAGTACACGTTCATGTAGGGTTCCACGGTGATGACTGTGGTTGTCGTGAAGACGAAGGTTCCTGAACAGCTGTCGGCGGGGCAGGATCCGTAGAGGCTGGAATAGTTGTAGGACCTGCTGAAAGTATGTACCTCTGGCACCCCGTCCTGGAGGGTTGCACCGGGGACCCCAGGGACAGGCGCACCGTCCAAGTTTGACATGCCGACATTGGATGTACCTTCGCTCCCAGTGCAGGGAATCATGGCACCCGTGAAAGCTGCCGATGGAGGTATGAGCGCTGTATAGTGAGGTCCACCCACAGCAAACCCGAAATATAGCCCTGGGGGAGGATTGCCGAAAGGCGAGACCGGTTCTGAAAAGACGCCTAATCGCGACGGTATTGCAGCGGAGCCTTCGCAAGTAGCACCCGTCAATACGTCGTATTCATACTCCGTCCCGCTTCCAGTTGCATTGCCACAGATGCTGCTGCCCGCATTCTCACATGCTGAAGACTCTTCCACCGAGAACGTTCCAGTCCACGTCTCTTTGGCGTACCCATCGGCACAAGCAGTTACACCATTGCCTGTGGTGCACTCGTTGAATGTGTAGAGTGTATTTATACTAACCGTGCCTTTCCATTGCATGTTCGGGGGGATGTAAACGACGTCCAGGGTGAAGTTCTTTGAGACGCTGGGAGCGTTGTTGAGGTCGCCTTGATACTTGGCGGTCACATTGACCGATCCCAGCCTTTGACCGGAGATGGTCACATAGCAGCCCTCTCCCCCAGAGATAGAAGTCAGTACACAGGAAGGCGCCGCTGGTGAAACTGAACCTGCGCCAGACGTGATGAAATCCACGGAGCCTGAAGGAGACGAGCCGGTGACGGATGCGGTGCAGGTCGTGCTCGAACCGATCCCCAGTGAAGACGTGTTACAGAAGAGGTAGGTGGTGGTGGAGCTCGTTGAATGGGAGGGAGGGACAAGTTCCACTGTCGTGAGCGCGGACAGGATAAGAACAGCGACGACCAGCAATGGTGCCCTCCACCGGCTTCTGGGAGCAGCTACCAAATCTGAAGCATTCCAACATTTTGGACCTGTTATTTAACCCCGCGTCCTTATTGGCTCCGTAGAAACCCTCTGACCAAAGATAGGCCAGGCTCGCTAATCGTGCAGCGTTGTAGGCCATCACCCTGAACCTCATCTCGTTGTTCTGTCCCCTGATCCTCACCGACCTCACCTCTTCCCCCATAGTCCTCTTGATGACCGAGAAGACTCGCTTCATCTCCCTCCTGTACCGTCCTCTCGTCCTCCACACAGGGACATCCTGGTAAACCGGCCGGCCTTGCGACATCATTACCCGGGCAGCGTCGTCACAAGGCCGGGCTTCAGGTAGCCCAGGTACCCGTACCTCCACGCTCATTCAGCCACCCATGTATCGGTTCGTGCATGGAGCCGTAATCGGAATGAGGCTGGCGGACAGATATCTCGAAGGCTGCCAGCGCGCTTAGAATCTCATAAGGTGGCAGATGACGCCCCAGACTCCTAAACGCCTTGTGGCATCAGAGGTTCCTGCACCATCATCGCGGCGGTAGTGGCGCTCGGTGTCCTGACCTGCTAAACGCCTTCCGGCATCAGAGGTTCCTGCACGCCCCGACAGCGCTCAACGCCTCGACGGACACAACTGCTAAACGCCTTGCGGCATCAGAGGCTCCTGCACTCCCCAGCCCCAAGATGGAAAGGGCGGCGGCACACCACTGCTAAACGCCTTGCGGCATCAGAGGCTCCTGCACCGCAGTAGCGGTGTAAGTCACGCTCAGCGAGGTCTGCTGCTAAACGCCTTGCGGCATCAGAGGCTCCTGCACATCCTCCTCATCTCAGCGCTCGCCTTCGCCTTCGGCTGCTAAACGCCTTGCGGCATCAGAGGCTCCTGCACTTTCCTTTGCAGCTTTCGCCGCCTGAAACTGCTTGCTGCTAAACGCCTTGCGGCATCAGAGGCTCCTGCACCCAAGTCCAAACTGCCTCGCAGGGCGACCCTACTGCTGCTAAACGCCTTGCGGCATCAGAGGCTCCTGCACGAAACGTTGAAGGTTCCCTGCATACATCTTCTGATTCTGCTAAACGCCTTGCGGCATCAGAGGCTCCTGCACCCTCACCATCGCCCTCGACGCTACCCGCAACGCCCTCTGCTAAACGCCTTGCGGCATCAGAGGCTCCTGCACTGCCAAGTGCGGCGTGAAGCTCGAGAATCAAGCACCCGTTAGCCTCCCCTGCGCCCGCCGTGCGTTCTACCGCTCCCGCCCCGACCCACTCAGCGGTGCTTGAATTTCAAACTATCTCGTAGCTCGGACCCTCCTTGGGCCAGGGAGCGTGCGAGCCGTTCACCCTTAACCTGCCGACGCACGCTTTGCACAGGCCCACCACGAGCAGGTCGTCCTCGGTCTCCATCGTCTCCATCAGCTCCCATTTCATCCGCTCCACGTCTCTTTCGCTCAACCG
>JAFMAA010000026.1 GCA_029785235.1 Nitrososphaerota archaeon
AGTTCGAACGTCTGCGAGCATCCCCTTCTCGAGCTCTCCCATCAGCTCCTTGGCCGATACCAGAGACAGCCCAATCATGGTCGTCCTCCCTCTCACCCCCTTTCCAGAGAGCTGCGTCTCGATGATACCTTTCCTCGACAGCTCGTTGACGTCGCTCCATACCTGGGTATGGTGGTACGCAGTCACATTCCTCCCCTCGCAGAGGGCAGAATAGCTCTTCTCCACTTCCCCTATGGTGACATAGGTCGAGGCCTCCTTCTTCAGGAGCGAAGAGATGGCCATGAGCAACAATTTCTGGTGGGTGGTCAGGTAAGATAGCTCCTCTTTTCTCAGCTGCGGCGGGAGCGAAGCCTTGGCAGACCTCACGTACTCAGGCAGCACGCGGGGGGACCCGGAGTCGTCAGCCAGCTTTCCCGCGCGCCAGAGCAGATCCAGCGCGTATCTGGCATCCCCGTAGGTCCCTGCTATGTCTGCAGCCAACTGGATGATGTCATCGTCAACGGAACCGTCGCTGAAGGCCTCGCTGCGCGAGTTCAAGATGTCAGCGAGCTGCTCCGACGGGTAGCTGTCGAGGGCAATCTCGTTCCATTGGAGGGAGCTCAACGTGCTCAGGTCCACCTTCTTGAGGTAGTCCGTCGTCTTCGATATGAGCAGCGATGAGAGGACCTGGGCCCCTGGTGACATCTCCCTCAGCCTGGTTATGGTGTAGAGCGATGCAGGATCAGACAGCACGAGCGAGTCCACTTCGTCGAAGGCCATGACTAGGTGCATCCTGTTGTTCCTCAGCTCGTCGACCAGCGCGGCGAGGAGCTCCTCGAAGCTGTAGCCTCTGGTGGGGTAGTTCTGCCCCAACGACTTCAACGCCTTCACCATGATGGCCTGGAGGGTTCTGTCTATCCTGCAGTTGACGTGTACGGCCTTGACCAAGTTCCCATGGAGTGCGGCTTTCCTCGGGAGCGACTCGAGCAGCAGCTTCTTCGCCAGCATGGTTTTCCCTGAATTATGAGTTATGGTGAAATCATCCAGAAGATACCGCTGGTCTGAGTCGACTCTGAAACCGAAGTACTCCTCCTCCCCTAGAGGTTTGAGGGTGAATCCGGTCCTCAAGACAGACTTGTGTTTCCGTTGCTCGGCCTGTCTCCTCTGGACTCTGGTAGGGATTCTAGAGAGGTCGCCCGAGATTCCAACTCTGTAGTACAGTCCTTCGCGCCCAGGCCGACCGTGGGAATGCTTCTCTCTGACATAGGCATAGAACCCAAGACTTCTAGACACGAACGCGACGTCCTCGGCAAGCGTTTTCGACTTTGTGATGAAGTCGAAATACCCCCTCGCCAGTCGGCCATCTATGTCGAGCAACCCAGCCAGTACCCCTAAACGCGTTTCTCTCGAGCCAAATTTGTACTGGAGTGGAATGAACTCCGAATCGGGTGTTACGTTGAGCCTTAGTGCTACCAAACCTCTGGCGGTCGTATCCGTCAGCGTTTGCCCGCCTGTTCGTTCCACGGCCAACGTGTATTGCCGTGCATTGCCCACTGGATGCTGTAGCACTGATTGCGCATGCATTTCCGACTGTGCCCTTGTGGTGGCTGCTATCTTTTGATCAGAAGCAACACCGATGCTGCCATATGTGCTTGCTCCATCTCCTAAGTATACGCCAAAAAGATGCGGGTCAATCGGCCCTTCTGGGATCTTAGGGAAATCAACCCCTGTTCTAACCAGCTTGTAGACCGCCTTAGGGCCGACGAGTCGTTTCGGAAGCTCCAGCAACTCGCTTATCGGGATGTCTTTGATGACCCCTTCGGGGTCTTCGGACTGCTTGCACGAGCTCTTCTTCGGGCGGGTTTGTATCACTGTGAGTATATGATTTTCTGAGACCACGAATGGCTTCCCCTGTGTGGGCCGCACCTCGACCATCTTCCCAAAACCGCGTATTGTTTCTAGGACACGCCTAGGAGTGCTATCTGGGCCCATCAACAAGTCTCCTTGAACCACATCTTCGACGCGCTTCATTGAACCGTCGAACATCAAAACGAGTTGCCCCTTTCTGTGACAGCCCACGGGCCCGGTTATCATGACTGTCTGGCTGGCCTTGGAGGCGTTCTGCGCGACCCCCTGAAAGTAGAGTTCGAGCTTCTTTAGCTGCGCTTCACGGTGAGGTATCTGGTGCGGGAGGTACTCCTGCAGGAGAATGGCTTCGTCTCTGAAGACCGAACGCGGGAGCGTCATGGGAGTTGCGAGATTCCCCCAATTTCTCTTATAACCTTAGTTATGCGTTCAATGGAACGAAAGATAGAGGGCTCGCCGAAAGTGTTCTGGCAAAGCGGAAATAAGTGCGAAAGGTAGCCAGGGCGTTGAAGGCAGTCAGGTTCCACAGCCATGGCGGCCCCGAGGTGCTGAAGTATGAAGACGCCCCCGACCCGTCCCCGAGCGCGGACGAGGCGCTGGTGAGGGTGAAGGCGTGCGCACTGAACCATCTGGACATTTGGGCAAGGAATGGGCTGCCAAATGTCATAATCCCACTGCCACACATCTCCGGGAGCGACATAGCAGGGGTCGTGGAACGGGTCCCTGCCGAAGAGAAGGAGTTTGCGGCTGGAGACGAGGTCATAGTCAACCCGGGGATTGGGTGCGGGCGCTGCGACAGGTGCCTTTCTGGAAAGGACGACCAGTGCAGGGACTACACCATAATCGGATACGGCGTGGACGGAGGGTACGCCGAGCTGGTGAAGGTCAGGAGGACTCACCTGATCAGGAAGCCGGAACAGATGTCTTTCGAAGAGGCCGCTTCGTTCCCTTTGGTGTTCGAGACCGCATACCATATGCTGGTGACAAAGGCAAGGGTGACCCCCCGAGACACCGTCCTCATCCTCGGCGCCAACTCAGGGGTGGGCTCGGCGGCGGTCGAGGTGGCAAAGCTCTTTGGAGCGAAGGTCATCGCCACAGCGGGGGACCAGGAGAAGGCGGAGAGGGCGCGCGCCCTCGGCGCCGACGAGGTGATAGAACACTACTCCCAAGACGTCCTGACCGAGACCCGGCGGATTACAGGCAAGAGAGGGGTCGACGTGGTGATCGAGCATGTTGGGAGGTCGACCTGGCAGGGGAGCGTGAAGGCGCTAGCGAAGGGGGGGAGACTGGTCACATGCGGTGCGACCACGGGGGCAGAGGTGACCACTGACCTCAGGTTCGTTTACAACAAGGAGCTGACCATCTACGGGAGCTTCATGGCGGGGATGGGAGAGCTGTTGGAGGTGGTAGACCTGTTCAAGGCCGGGAGGCTGAAGACTGTGGTGGACTCGGTGTACCCCCTCGTCGAGGCGAGCGCCGCCCAGTCCCGGATGGAGTCGAGCAGGCACTTCGGGAAGATAGTCCTGAAGGTCTAGGCGACTATCTCATACGAGTGGGTAATCTTCGCGGTGGGCTGGATTGTCGCACCCACGCTGCAGAACTTCTCCGTGCTGTCTCTGATGGCTTCCTCCACGTAGCGCTTCTCAAGGTCTGCGCCAGACAGGAGGTACCTGATGTGTATAGACGTCCAAGGCTTTGGGAGACCGTGCTCAGGCCGCTCCCCCGAGACTAGAATCCTTAACGAGGCCAGTTTCTGTTTTCGTTTCTTGAGGATTGCCACTATGTCCATCCCTGTGCAGGCGCCGAGAGAGGCGAGGAGGGCGGTCATCGGACCGATGCCTTTCTGCTTATCTTGCATCGCGTCGAAGACTACCGTGTGCCCAGCGGCGTCAGAGCCTAGGAAGACGTTGTCCCCGTTCCAGTCGACCTCCGCTTGCCATTCTCTGTCACTCAATTTCTACCACCACAGGCTTCGACGTCGACTTGACTGCACCCTTCTCTATGAAGCTCCTCCTCCCCCATCGCACCCATACCTCGGCGAAGAGCCCGTGGTGCCCTGGCCCAAGTGACGAAGCGGGGAATCTGAACTCCTTCTCAAAGTCGAACATCTTGGATCTTGCGTCCTCCACATTTCTGGGTATCTTGGGGGGACCGCCGTCTTCGGGCATGATCATCGCCCAGATGCGATAAGGCAGGTCCGGGTCACGGCTCCAATAGAAGCTCGCCCTCCGCACTTCTTTCTTGACCTCATCGAGCTTCCGCGGGCGGATCCCCCTCCTCGCACCCAGGGCAAGCCTGATGGTGAGGGGCATCCTCTTGTCGAAGTCTTCCCAGGCGACCGTCCAAACGTCTGGGTGGAAAGCTTCCCTCAGCCCCCCGACAACCCTATAGGCAACGTTGACTTTCACAGTGTCCTCTGAGGCGTAGTTCTTTTTGTCGGTGACCAGACTGATGCGGTCAATCACGGTGGGGGGCCAATCGTAATCCCCGCGTCTGTCCTTCAGAGACAACGGGGAGAGGCGGGCTCTGCAGGCGGTTTAAAGTTTGACGGGTTATTCAGAGTCGGCGTTCGGAACATTTCGCAGAAGGCGAGGGGCGACCGACTCCGAAAGCGCCACCCTGAACGAGCAGACTTCGTCCTCCTCAGTCAGGCATTGGGCCTCGTTCACCTCGAAGGTCCGGCCGAAAGTCCCCGACATGAGCCCCCGAAGGTGCGCCCTGAAGAACGTGCTCCCCCTGTGTAAATTCTGCTTCGAGTTCGACTCGCATTCGAAAAGTTCCTTCGTGTTCACCACTATAGGGAAGCCTGAAGTCTTGCCTCGTTCTATCGATACGTCGGCGTAGCCTAGAGCAGAATAAATCCCGATTAGCTCGTCGAGTTGGTCGAACACGAACTTCGCCCCGAAGTCTTCAGCAATCTCCTCTTCCGAGTGCCGTCCCATTGCCTCCGCCATCTGGTCTATTATGGTCGCCGATCCTGTCCCGAACACGGTCCACAGTCTGTTCAGCATTTCGTTCAGCGCCTCGGCTCTCATGACTATTCCCTTCCTGCCGGCCCACGGCACGGGAAAATGCTGTTTGTCCACCATGAACCCGTCCTCCGCTGCGATGGCGTCAACAGATTCAATGAAATCCACGGACTGCAGCGGCTTCTTCAGGCCCGAGAGCCCCTCTTCAGCGTCAGTGATGTCAGCGAAGAAACTCAGGGTCGCTGTATTCGACCGCCCCGGCGCGGTGAAAAAGCCTGTAAGGACGTTTACGCCGCAGTCACTGACAGCCTGGCTGCACCATGCGAGGGCTCCCCTCTCGTTTCTGATCCTGATGACTATCTCAGCCAACCTACGACCTGGAGCATATTCCCATATCTCTATGGTCTTCGGATAATGCATAATCGCTTGGTCTAGCCTCTAGTGTATTTTCTTAATACATGCTACCTTGCGCAGCGCCCGATGGAACAGGGCTATAGGCCCACCGGGGAGCGAGACATAAAGACCACGGATTTGGAATCTACACCGTTTAAATCCACTCGGGAAGCGCTGTCTTCAGGTACCCTGGAAGAGGATATGACGGCAATAGGACAGGAGATTGATAGCACAAACACGAGGACAGTGCAACTGGTGAAGCTCCTCTCTGTTCTCGGTCCCGATGTCCCGGAGATCTCGAGGAAGCTGGGGCAATTCAAGGAGTCCGTACGCTACAGGTACAAGGAGAAGATCGTCAACCGCGGCATAGCGGTCCAGGCGGCCGTCGACCACGAAAAACTTGGGCTGAGGCGGATTATGGCCATAGCGGACGTGGCAGAGCCCTACAGAGGATATGCCCATGCTATCTTCACGGCCATGCACGAACTCTGTTACGTCGTCGGCTTCGCGAAGACCTTGGTAGGCGGGGAGTACGTGATCAACTTCAGCATCCCTGAAGAGCACGTCCATGAAGTCCGCGACCTCTTCAGAGGACTGGAGGAGAAGGGCATGTTCACTCGTCTTGAAGTCTACGAGTTCGACTGGTTCCGCACCGTCCCGATGAAGGCGGAGCACTACGACTTCGACACTGGAAGGTGGGACTTCGACTGGCAGGGGAGGGGCCCTGAAGACTTCCGAGCTGCAGCCGGCGTCCCTTCAGAGAGGGGCAGATTCGACGGCGTGGACCTCCTGATAGTGAAGGAGTTACAGATAGACGCGAACAAGTCCCTCAAAGAGATCTCTGACAAGCTGAACGTGAACTACAAAAAGCTCGCTTGGCATTACTCCTCTCACGTCATCGCCAGGAAGCTGGTATCAGGATACACGGTCAACTGGATGGGGACGAGGTATGACTATACCCTCGAGAAGGCTCTGCACAGAAGACACAGGTATTTCGCCGTGGATCTCTTCGTCAAAGAACTCGGCGAACTTGAGACAATGACACTCAGACGCGAGCTCAACAGGCTGCCGTTCATTTGGGGGGAAGCCGGCGGCGGCAACTACTTCGCGGAGTTCGCATTCCCGGTCGACAACGTGGTAGAAGCACTTCAGTTCATCGGGAACGCCACCCGTGGGCTGAAAGATAGGACCAGCATTTACCCAATTGACCAATCAGAGGCCGCCCGCTTCACCATAGCTTATCAGTTGTATGACCCTACTAAGAAGCAGTGGAAACTCGACGGAGAGAACATGTTGTCGAAATTCGAACAGCTGATGGTCCAGATAAAGACAGGGGTCAGCTAGGAGCGCCTAGCTGACACCGAAGCCGCCGATTACTTCGAGCGGCCCTACCTTGAGGCCCAACGACGCAAAAACAATGCTTGCGCCAGTCAGGGCAATCATCCCGTACCGGATTTTTTCGTCCAGTGTCATGACGGCAGCCGTTACGCGCCCCGGCTTTTAAGAATGAGCCTATGCATGACAATGAGGGTCCTGCGTCAGGCGAAATCCAAGTGCGAGCCAGGCCGCGCCTACCCTTGGTACCGGCGCCAACTTCTAAATAAGAACAGCCGAGCGACTCAGACGAGTCGAACTGCCCACCAGCCCCGCAGAGAAGCACCCCCACATTCCAGCTCGCAACCTCCTAGACAGGATAGTCTTGGGTGGGAGCGACGGAGCGATCGAGGGGGTGGCGATTACCTCTGCACTCAACGGAGCAGGCCTGGCGTTCGGGACCATAGCGGTAACGGGCGTCGCCTTTGCCGTCGCAGGCGCGCTTTCTATGTTCTTCAGCAGCTACCTCTCCAGGAGGACCGAGATGGACTCGCTCAAGATTGACTTGGCGAGGGAGAAGATGGAGATCGAGACAGAGCCTGAAGAAGAGATGCATGAGATGGCGGACCTGCTGAAGAAGGACGGCTACGGCGAACGCGAAGTCGAAGTCATAATGGGGAGGCTGAAGAAAGACAAGGAGCTCTGGCTAAGAGAGATGCTGCGAAGAGAGCTGCGCGTAAATGCCGAAGACGTCAGCACTGACCCTTACGGTCATGCACTCGCCGCAGGATTGGCGTTCTTCTTGCTTTCCATCCTCTCGCTTTCGCCGTACCTCATCCTTCTCCCCAGAGCTGACGCGCTCGGGGCGTCCGTGACGCTGTCGCTCGTCGCATTGTTTGCCCTGGGTTCTAGGGCTTTCGTGCCTCGTAACTTCAGGCCGAGGTCTGGCTTTGAATCGGCAGCCGTGGGGGCGACAGCAGGCGTCTTGCTCTATGTCATAGGCATCCTGTTCTCGACGCTCTGAAGAGCCCCTCCGGGCCGCCGACCACTCCTGTCCCCGCAACACGATGGGCAGCACGAAGGGTAAAGCGCCACCCCTCCGGGAGACACCGGAAAGGAAAAGGGCCGGGGTTCCACCCCGGAGGGGGTGAAAAGGCTCCCGCTGGGGAAGATCCCAATCGAAGTCTTGAACGACACTGTGCTGAAGCTAACCGGGGCAGCCTCGGACCAGCTGGTCGCCCAGCCAAGGGCGGGGCTGGATTTCGCGGCTGTCAAGGTAGGAGACAAGTTCATGGTGGCGTCGGCTGACCCGATAACTGGCGTTTCGGAGAACATTGGCGCCTATGCGGTGCACGTGAGCGCCAACGACGTAGCCACCAGCGGGAACAAACCGCAATTCGCGGAGGTCGTGATACTGCTTCCGCGAGGGTCATTTGATTCGGACCTCAAGAAGGTCGCCAGGCAGGTTCACGAGGCTGCCCTGAAGACAGGGATTACCATACTAGGAGGGCACACCGAGGTCGCGCCTGGCATAGACCACCCCATCCTCATGGCGACGGTGTTCAGTATTGTGGACAAGTTTGTCACCTCAGGGGACGCACAAGATGGCGATACGATGATGATGACGAAGACAGCAGGCCTGGAAGGTACCGCGGAGCTGGCAAGGGAGTACAGGTTCCGTGCGGGAGACCTACGCCCCTCCACCCTCAGAAGGGCGAGACGGTTCATCGAGAAGGTTGACATAACGAAGGAGGCGGTCGCATCGTTCGGGACTGGGAAGGTCCACGCAATGCATGACTGCACCGAGGGAGGTGTCGTGGGGGCGGCCTTCGAGATGTCCCTGGCGTCTGGTCTCGGCTTCGTGCTCGAAGAGGCCGCGGTCCCGGTCGCCCGTGAGACTAGAGAGATATGCGATGTCCTGTCCATCGACCCCCTGCGGCTGATAGGTTCCGGCTCGCTTCTGCTTTCCGTGGCGCCCGGAGCCGAGGCGGAGGTAGAAGACGCGCTGCGAGGAGTGTGCGATGTCACCAGTGTAGGTTCCTTTGCAAGCGCCAGGAGATTCGTGTTGGGGAGGGACGGCTCCTCCCGGGAACTGAAGGACGCCCCTCAGGACGAGCTATGGAGAGTGCTCGTCCGGCGTCGAGGCTCGAGGTAGAGGGTTGGCCTCCGCACCGGTTGGAACCCACTTCGAGGAAGTCTTGAGGGCCCAGGCGAACTTATTCTGGAGGGACTTGCTGTAGACCTTCGCCCATTCGAGCCCCACATAGTCACACCAGGCCTTGTAGACCCGCGGGTCGATGTAGTTCTTCATCGACGTGTTTAGGTTGTAGTTTTTGGTCCTCTCGTAGAAGTCGAGTTCCCTCTTCAGCCGGGGGATGCGCTTGACGTCGTTTTTGGCGATTGCGTCCTTTAGCTTCTGCTCCTTCTTCCTGCGAGCCTCTTCCCAGGTCTTCGGGGGGGTCCTCTGGTGGTTGCAGAACATCGCCGCCCGGAGGTTCGCCTCCTTCGCATGGTAGAGCTTGTCCAGGTCGTCTGCATCTTTCATGTCTTCCGAGCCAAGGTACTCCCTCGCCTTAGCGGTCGCGTGGTAGGTCCTGAACATCTTCGCTGTGACCCCGGGGACCGTGGAGGACAAGAACTGGTTGACCATGCTCGAGCTAACGTCGTGGAATATCTCGTCGCCTGGTTTCTTGCCGTGCATGAACGCGTGGAGGTTGTCGACGACTGACTGAGGGAGGGCCTCCGTTTTGTTCCAGGCGACCGAGTCCTTCCCCAAGAACTTGAACTCGGTCATGTTTCCCCTGAAGTTCACGTGTTCCACCCTGAGGGTGCTCGCGCCTACAGTGTCAGCCTCTTCTTCGTCCTTCTCGTCCCCTACCCTCATCCCAAGGGTGTCGATCAGATAGCAGACTGTCGCGACCTGCCGTACTTTCTCTTCCTTCGACCCCAGGCCCCGAAGTATCCTGGCCCTGATCTTCTCGAGGTGGGTGCCTACCTTCAGCGCGTTATCATACTTCGCCTTGCTCCTCGACTGCTGCAGCGGGGAGCTCTCGTGCAGCCACACGTACTTCTCCTTGCCGGTCAGTCTGTCGATCCACTTGGCCATCCACATGGAGTTGTGGTCGTGCACCACCGCCTTCCATTCCCCGGGCGGGACCGGCGACTCCTCTCCAAGATTGAGCACTACGTCGGAAGGCTGTGTCCTGGGCTTCCACCTGCCTCTCAGGGGGTGCTGACCCCTGCCCATGAAGAGCCCTGGAGGCTCGACCATCCAGTTAGCTATGTCGACCTCCTTGCCGTCTAAGACTGCCCGGCCGTACTTTGCCTTCAACGCCTCTCTCCTCTCCTTTCTCGCCGCGGCGAGCGCTTTCTTCTCCTCCTTGGACATCCCCTCCTTGGCCTCCCTCTCAGCGTCGACCTTCCGATAGAGCTTGGAGAAGTCTACACCCTCGAAAGTGGCACCGTTGCACCAGCCAGGGAGCGGCTTTATGAAATCAGACATGAAGTTGGACCGGAAGACAGGGTCTTGGACGTAGGGGGTGTCCTTCTTCTTCGCGAAGTTGTACGCCATCTCCTCGGCCAAAGGCGAGAGCAGCACCTCTTTGCCATCTACAGAGACTGTGATACCCTCCGGGACATATGGGTCAGGGAAATTGACCCCGTTGTGAGAGAGAGTCTTCCAGTAGGCACTCATGAGCCTTTGTGCAGGTTTCTGCCTATCGTGTATTAAAGTCAACTTAGCGTTTGGCCGACGGTGCTGCGAGGGTTAAATAGGAAGTCGGGCCACGAAGTCATCAATACATGTGGATAGACTACGTAGGTTCGCGTCAGACCAGATTGAGGTCTCCGGCGATGGTCGTGGCGGTCTCGACGTCGATGCCCCAGTATCGCACGCTCTATTCCCAGGCCCGCGAGTTGGCAGACTATATGCTGAAGAAGATGAAGTTTGAGAGGATAGGGACGGTCAGGGCCTCCGCGTTCCCCCCCGAGGTGCTCCTTCGGGACGAGGGGATATCGACCCTCCCCGAATGTGGTTTGTATCTGAACAGGGGGAGACGCGACACAATCCTCTTCGCCGGGGACTCTAGCCCCATGGACGAGCAGTACGAGTTCACCGAGTTCCTCCTTGGGAAAGCGGAGGAGATGGGCACCGAAGAGCTCTACTCTATTGGGGCAAGGTGGACCGAGACCCCCCTCCCCCCTGAGGCAGACCCACAGGCGCTCGGCTTCGCGACCGACGCCATCGGCGTAGCCAGGCTGCGGAAGAGCGGCGTGAAAATCCTGACAGAAGAGCCGGCGCCTTTCTTCGCTTCGATGGTGGTGGCCATGGCGAAAGACCACGGGATCAGGGGGTACAAGCTGTCGACCGACCACGGCGAACCGAGCCCTCATACCAGGTCCGTCGCGAGGTTGATCGAGGCGCTCAGCGAGCTGGTTGGCTTTCAGGTAGACCTGGACGAGCTGAAGTCGAAGGCGCTCCCCACCCTTCCAACTAGCCAGTCCGGGGGCAACTCCATCTACCACTAACCTGTCGATGTCCGCGCCCGCGCTATGTTTATCCATGTGGCGGGTCTCCTCGAAGAACCAATGCGCCTTGCAAGCAGCGACAGACAACTACAGAGCACGCTCGACTGGGCGCTCGACAGGATGCGCCAGAAAGGGTATACCGTGAAGTCGAAGGTCACACTCAACGTCGAGCCGAACCTCGCGATAATGGGTTACGCCAGGAAGGAGGGAGGGACCCACAAGATTATGATCTCAGAGTGGGCACTCGACTCTGAGATGTTGGGGGGTCTCGTGCTGCACGAGCTTGCCCATGTCTACTTCACTGAACGAGGGGCCAGCTCGCATGATAGCGACGTCTTGGAAGAGGTCCTGGAGGGGCTGAAAGAGCGGGACGGCCTGAGGACCAAGGAGACCGAGTGCCTGAGAGATGCCTTCAATCACCTTCAGAACGTGATGGTGGATGACGTGGTCTTCGCCGTCATGGGGGAAAAGGAGAAGGCGACGACGAAGAAGTTCTTCGCTGAATGGGTGTCTGACAGGCCATCTGGGGACCCGGTGACCGACACAGAGCTCCTATGCAGGAACGCCTTCGCCGTCGCTTCGCTCAAGAGACGTGGCCTGTTCGACAAGACCAGCGAGATGCACCACAGGAACGAGTCGCTAGTATCCTCACTAGGGCCCAAAGCAAGGGGAGAGTTCGATTGGCTTGAGTCGTTCTTCGCGACCGCGAGCGTGGAGTGGGAGGCCGGGAGGTTCAGAGATGCCCTCGAATCGTTCTTCGACAGGCTGCTTTCGCTCATGCGTTCGTCGACCAAGCTCGACGACCTCCGATAGCTGACCCGCACGGGGCATCTGATAGGAGACACCTATCGAACCCTAAGTTCAGACATCCCATCGTGGGCTGGAGCTGGCGCCTACGCCTTCCCTTCGTTTATTAGAAAGACAGCGCGCCGGACCTCGCTTGGCGCGAGAATATGAAGGGGAAGGGAGCCACCCCCATCCGGGGTCTCTTAGCGCGGAAGCGCTTGAGAGGAAGTTTCAGGACTTCGGAGAGGTCGCGACAGCGTTCGTCAGGGAGGTGAGCGCCACTGGGGCCTTCTCCTACAGGGGTGAGGCTAGATCTGTGAAGGACAATCTTAGTGTGACGAAGATGGTGTTCAGCAAGTGGTCTATCGAGATACTGACCAGCACCTACTCCCTGAAGACGGCGGGCTTCGCGGACCTGAGGAGGCTCCTCCGTGGGATAAGCCCCCGTGTGCTCTCAAAGAAGCTGAAAGACCTTGAGGAGCTCGGATTCATCCGTAGGGAGGTGATTGGGACGAGGCCGCCGAAGGTCAGGTATACGCTTTCGAGGAAGGGTGAAGTGCTGGCAAAACTCGGAGAGCCTGTCATCCTCTACCTGCGTGAATCGAGGGGCTAAGCCCGCCCTAGGTTGGACCCAGCAAGCGCTTGAGCGCGAGACCGGTCAGCGCGTAGTTCAGGAAGT
>JAFMAA010000027.1 GCA_029785235.1 Nitrososphaerota archaeon
TGGCAAAACGGGAGACGAGGTTCGACGACGTCACCCTCCTCCCCCAAAGGGGCCGCGCGTTCCTTTCAACGAGAAGGGCTGGAATGACATAATCGCCTTCCAGACTAGGGAACGCCCCTCACATCGGCCACGAGGGTGCCCAAAACGATGGCCCTGCGGGTCGCCACGCCGCGGAGGGGGCGCGGGCGCTCCTCAGGGTCGGTAGGTGCGCGGGTCCACCCGTGTTATCCCCGCCACCCTGTCATATACTTCGTCTGTTGAGAGTATCTTCCGCTCGTCGTCTTGGTTCAGGGCCGTGGCGGCGTAGATGGCGTCGAAGAGGCCAGGCACCCTGAACGTCCTCATCACGGACTGGGCGGCGAGGATCACCTCTGACGTGAGGGGCATTATTGTGAGGCCCCTGATGGAGGCCAGCTCGGCCTGCTTCGCCAGTATCGCTTCCTTCCCATAGCCCGCGTCCTCAAGGACATAGTAGAGCTCCAGGAGCGCTGCAGATGAGGTCTTCATCGCCGTCTTGCCCTCTTCCATCTTCTTGAAGAGGGGGTCTGCCACCCCTTTCAGCCAGTCGCTCTTCTTTGAATGCGCGACCAGGATGTCAGACTCGATTATCACGTTGCCGCCTCTTTTCCCGGGCTCTTGCTTCATCGGACAACCTCTTCTCCGCCTTCGCCTTGGCCGAGGCGCCGGAATCTTTGATGTCGAACTCGAGCGGCACCTTCGGGATCGGGACCACCATGTACGACTCCCCCAGCGGGATAATGAGGGCCCTGTCTGCGTCCACCCTCATTTCCTTCGGGATGGTGAAGCGCCCCCTTTCGTCGACCTCCACCACCGACATGAGACTCAGAGAGGCTCAGCCCGTATTTATCAGTTGTGGGCAAGACTGAGAATCGACCCACTAGGGATGCCTTTGCCCACATCCAGTCCACTCGTCGCCGGTCCGGTTGGGCCCCTAGCCGGCGTATGGCTGGCGCCGGCCCCGGCATCGAGATGGTCCCCATGAGGGAGTTCTACTACCGCAAGAGGTGCGAGGGGATAGCCAAGGAGAGCGTCTGCCCGCACACCGAGGGGGACCGCCTGACCTTCAGCGGCACTGCCCTGAGGAAGATGTTCCAGTCCGGCCAGGCTCCGCCCAGGGAGTCCATGCGCCCCGAGGTGGCGAAGGTCATCCTGGAGAGCAATAGCCCCTTCGTGGAATGAAATCTCATGGCCAGCTTCATTCCGCCCCTGTCATCATCGTCCGCCGCTGGCACGGGGCATAGATACCGGAGGGGCCCTTTATCGCGCAATGGAACCAAGGAAGTATCATGTGTTCCTGGAACGACAGGGCCGGGAGGGGTACGTGGCGCTGGTCGCCGAGCTCCCTGGTTGTCTGAGCGAGGGCAGGACGGAAGACGACGCCCTGAAGAAGGTCAAGGACGCGATACAGCTCTACATGGAGGACGTGGAAGCCGGAGCCAGTTCCAAGAAGGCCCGCCTTGTCCAGGTCACCTTCTAGTTGTAGACCCGTTCCAGAATCCTCGGCGTATCCTAGAGGAAAGTTCTCAAAGCGCAGAGCAGTGCCGGGTTCGTCCCAACCAGGCATTCACTCAGTCATATCCTGTTGCGTGGACCGGATGGGAGGAGAGTCACGCTCCCAAAGCACGACCCCGTCGGAAAGGGTCTTCTCATGGAGATCCTGGCCGAAGCTGGTCTAGACAGGGAGCGGTTTCTAGGGCTGCTCTAGTGTCACTCTCACCAACGCCGTCTCGGCTCAGGCACCGCGTGGAGGGGCCGTGAAGCCTTGGCGGGAGATATAGCAGGCATCTGGTCGGACTCTGGGCGTCTTCGTTCCTCTTCGACAGGCTCCTGGACAGGCTCACGAACTTCAGCCGCCTCTACAAGCAGGGCCTCCATGGCGACCTCAGGACCTGCGACCCGCCGATCACCGTCCCCGCCTGGATGGTGATGATGACCGGGAAGAAGCCGGGGAAGCTCGGCATCTACGGCTTCCGCCACCGCAAGCCGGGGGCATACAGCGACGGCTACATCGTGAACTCGACCCACGTGCACGCCGACACTGTCTGGGACGCGTTAGCGAAGAACGGCCTGAAGTCGATCGTCCTCGGGGTCCCGCCAGGCTACCCGCCCAGGCCCCATCGAGGGGGTCGCGGTCGAGCTACTGCATAAGCCAGCACAGAAGGAGGTGGGTGGTGCCATGGAGCGCGAGATGCACGAGCCCAGCACGGCCGGATGTTTCGGTTCCATGATTGAACGTTAAAAGGCTTGGGATTCCGTTATTCGCGTCAATAGCAAGTTGAGGCGCTTTCAGACGCTGGCCAAGGCACTCGCCGCTTTGATTGTAATTGTCCTTCTAACGGGCCCGCCATTCATGGTGGCTCCTTCAGCACAGGGCGGGTCTCGCTCGTCGGACGCGTCAGCACTAGCTTACAAGCCCCCGTTTGAAATCAAATTGGGGAATGTCAGTACCAGTTTCCGTACTGTCGTGTACATACCTGTCTATCTGATCAACGGGTCTTCCTTCAGCAACCTCTCCCAAGTGTATTCCTATGACGGTTCAGTCCTAATGTTCGAAGGGGTGACAGACGACGTCGCTTCGCAAGCGGTGAGCTTTGAGCAAAGACAACTTGCGACTGACGTGGTCCAGATCAACGGTTCTGGAGATTTCGTCGCTCCCGACTACAACACGACACTGTTTTACCTGGAGTTCCAGCCCCTGGTCCAGGCTCAGACAATCACCCAGGTTGTCGTAGACTCATCTCAAATCGGTTCTTCAATTGACCAGATACAGAGCGCATCCACGGTGTTGCTGGCTTCAGGGTGGGAAAGCCTTGGCCCCTCGAATGTTAGCCCCGAAGCGACATACAATGCTTCAGAACAATTCGTATCGGGAACAATCCCAGCGATAGGCTTCAGCCCTGTCAATATGAGCATCATCTACGCCGCGTCCGGAAGGGGGGGACCAAGTAGCAGCCCGGGGGCAGTTTCCGACGTGAACGGCTACGGAGGGGTTTTCAGATCCACCGACGGGGGGAAGGATTGGGCGACGGAGGACGTCGGGTTGGGTTCCACTGAAGTAAACTCGATTGTGGTCTCCCCCACCAACCCCGATGTCTTGGTGGTCGCGACGGGAGGGGTCACCAAAAGTATAGGAGGTGGAATCTACAAGTCCGTCAATGGTGGAACGACATGGCAGGAAACGTATACCGTGGGAGGCAACCTTCTTGCCTATGTTTCCGGGGCTCTTTACGCGGCGGCATATAATGCCGTTCTTGTGTCGCACGACTTCGGAACGACCTGGACAGTGGTAAGCCGCTTCTCAGGTTTTGTAACCACCCTCGATGTGCAGGCCGCCGGGTCCACTATTTTCGTCGGTCTGTACCAACCTGGGTCGGTACAGATACTTCGATCTGCTGACGGAGGGAAGAGTTACGTCGTGGTTGGCAGCTTCCCCGGCTATCAGACGGTAAGCCAGGTCCTGACCGACCCGTCGAACCAGTCGCAGATGTGGGCGTTGGTTCACCATGGGTATACGTCCTTCCCGAGCCTATTCAAGTCCGATGACGACGGTGTAACCTGGAACCCTGTCAACGACAGCGCAGTCGGCATTGAAGTCGCCGTATTTTCCAAGGCGGGGGTCACCGCAGGGATTTCAGAGGCTCCCCAATACATTACCTACGACCCGCTCAACGGCGACGTCATGTACGTCGTCGGTCCGGGGTACGTGGACAGGTCAAACGATTCTGGGGCGATGTTCTCACCTTTGGTTTCGTCGGGACCGTATGCCGGGATGGTCGGTCATGACAACAGGGTGTTGACCATCGACCCAGCTAATGGCAGCATCATGTACCTCGGCAGCGACCAAGGCTTGGCTGTAACCTACAACGCCGGGTATACGTGGACTCCGCTCAACAACAGGTCCGCGAGTCTCATCTACAGCGTGTCCTCGACCGGGAGCAGGATATTCACGACGGTGCAGGACTGGGGGCCCGAGGTTTCCAACGACTTCGGAAAGACATGGGTAAGCGCACTCCAAGGCCTGAGTGAGGAGGGGTCGACGGAGGTGGACCCCTACAATGACTCGGTCGTAATCGTCGCGCAGGGCTTCGGTGGCTTCAGGGTGTCCGACGACGGCGGCGCGTCTTTCTTTATGCCAGCTGGTAACTGGTCGCAGATTCATATCTTGGCTGACAATGCGATGTCGGTCGCGTTCGCAAACAGGAGCATCTATCTGGCCACCACAAATGGGATTTACTGGAGCAACGACTGGGGCAAATCGTGGAATCTGCTGCCGAATTCGCCGCGGGGGGACATAGCAGTCACAACAGACCCAGTCGACCAGAACGTCCTCTACGCTTCGGTTTGGGGTGGCTATTCAAACACGCCCGGCCTCTTCCGTTCGACAGACGGAGGGAGTGCGTGGACTAGGATCAACACGTTGGTCTTCAACGCTCTCGCGGTCGACCCCTTGAATGATTCGATAGTTGCGGCCGTTTTATGGCCGCCGTCGCAAGACTATGGGCGGCTCATGCTGAGTACAGACGCCGGGCTTAATTTCACAGACCTTGGTTTCCACACTTCGGCTATATTCGCTGCGGCACCTCTGGTCTTTTTCCACAAGGTCGCCGGTGCTGCATACTTGATCTACACTACGGACGATGGTCTCTACGTCTCAGGAGACCTGGGCCGAACGTGGCAGGACCGGACGCTCAACTTGCCCACCAGGGTGATAACCGGCATATCATTTTTGCAGAACGGTTCTGCGCTCCTCTCCACCTATGGCGCAGGGGTATGGTATAACCCGGAATTGTTCAGCCCAGGAACGCAGCAGAATGCCCCCCAGCTCACGGGCTACGTCCCGACCCATTCCACCTTGGTGGTAGATGGGAATGAGACGATCGCAGTTGGGGGGTACTTCCGTCTTCCTCTAAGACAAGGGCCGAACAACATCCTTGTATCAAGAAACGGGGTAGACTCCTACGCTGTGCTCAACGCGACAGCCGGCTCTGTCTATTTTGTCAACTTCGGTCTCAACACGACGACCCTGAACATCGTAGCCAGCGGGCTGGGAGGAGAATCTTACAACGTCGAAGTCGGACAGAACGGGTTCAAACTGGCAGGAAGTTCGACTCTTGAAATCCCCCAGGGGGTCGAGAGCTACGTCGTGGGCAACTCGTCGACGGATTACTCTTTGCTCGTCCCTTCGCCGCAGGAGGGGGAGATCAACGCAAGCTTCCTCCCGGTCACGCTCCGCATACAGTTCTCGCCAATGGTGGAAAGCCGCTACACGAACATCACCGGCTTGATACAGAATGGACCTTTCTGGACCGAGGCGCTGGCCCACAATGGTGACTATGAGCTGCTGGCAGGGGGCGGGTCATTTGGTCTGCTCAATCTGAACACCGATGCGTTCGTACGAGGGCCTGGATGGAACGTGCTCGTGGACTCCGCGACTGCCTACAAGGACGGCTTTCTCCTCGGGGGACTGACCGGCGTCGGCGCGGAGATGTTCTTCTACAACCTGACTGATGGAGCGCTCTCCAACCTGACAAGCATCCTTCCGCCCAGGCTTCAGGATGCCTACCGCGGCAGCATCACTGCCCTTGACACCACGACGAACGGAAGCGCAGTAGTGATGGGCTCGGGCCAGGGAGTCTACTATATCGGGCTCTTGAAAGGGTTCGAGTTGAGCAATCTAACCCAGCTCGTCCCGAACAGCTTCATAGGGTCCCCGACTTACGACGGGTACTATGGCGCCTATCTGGCCGGGTTCAACGAGGAGATCTTGGTGACGAATCCGAGCCGGATTGGCGTGCTCAATCTCACCTCAGGCACTTTCCAGGATTACTCGGAGACGGTACCGGAAGGCGTGCAGTCGCTGGCCCATAGCCCCTTAGCCCTTCCGACTTTCCAGAGCATAGCTTCCAGCGGCAGCGTCGCATTCCTGGGCGGGATAGACGGGCTGACAGGTGGCGGGTTCGAGGCTGTCTTCAGCCCGGCAAGCGGCATAACTGACGTTTCAAATCTGTTCCCAGCGGATGTAGCACTCTACACGATTTCCTGGAACGGCGTCGATTTTCTCGCCTCGGGCCAAAACCTGTCAAGCAACACCCCAGCACTGTTCGCCTACAACCCAGCATCTGGCGCGATAACCGAACTCGATAGGACAAGCCTTCGTAACTTCCAACTCGTTGATTCCATCGATTCGCTGTCCGCCAACAGGCTCGTCTTGTCGGGGTACGAGATAACGGCGCCTCCTGGCGTGAACTACGTGATACTGAGTTCGAAGTATGCCATGTTCGACTTCAACTCGACGGGGCTGGTCGAGGGGAGCGTGGCTCCAAGTACAGCCAGTGTCACAGTCGACGGGGCCCCGGTGCCCACGGTCAACGGAAGTTTCTCCGTCCCAGAGTTCGCCGGATCATACAACGTGACATTTTCAGACCACGGCTTTTCTACCCGGTCATTCGAAGTAGCGGTTCCAGCATTCGCCGGGCTGCAACTCAACGTCCAACTGAACGCCATTTCAAGCACGACGACTTCCATTGCGGTGGCAAGCACGGCCACCAGTGCCGCTCCGGCCGAAACCACCTCGACCCAAACCTCTCTGACGGGCTCGTCGTCCGGCGGCGGAGGCGGGGCAATCCCAGAATTCCCGCTGCAGGTTGTGGCGGTGGTCGTGTTCGTGACGGTCGTAGTGTCAGCGTACCTGCTGGCGAGGTCAAGATACTCCTCCCGTATGCGGCTCCAAGGGGTTTGAAAGCCCGTGACACAGGCCCATCCGAGCCAGGGCCCGGGGTCGTAGGGCATCGGTCGCTACGGTCCCGTATGCGGTGGAAGACTAGAGCACCCAACTTGGAAGGTAAGCCGATGCAAAACGTGCGCCGTGGACTACGACAGGAACAGGCTCGCATCGCCGGCGATAGCCTGTCGTGGAAGACGGCTTTGCGGGCAACCGTTCCCCGCGAGTGCGAACGCCTCTTGGCCCCTTTGGAGGAGGGAATATCTGTCGAATGGCGATGTGCCTAACAGCGCCATGGCAGATAGGACTGAACAAGGAGTCGACGCTTCGAACAAGGTCATGTCCTAAATGGACATGCTCTGGACAACGGCGAGGCACCCCGGGCTGCTGCGATGGAAACCCAGTGGTCGCTGCCGAGTATCGCCTACCACTCTTCTACCTCAAGCCCCGGCACCCTCCCGAAGTGCTTGACGTTCCGCGTCGCCAGCCTTTCCTTGTGCTGCAGCGCTATCGAAGCTATGATCATGTCAAAGTCGCCAATGGGTCCCTTCCGAAGCGCTTCTGCGCGTGCGAGTTCGCCATACCTCCTTGCGGCTCCGGCCCCGAACTCGAGCACGACCAGGCGGGCGACGAGCTCATCCACCCTCGAAAGTTCCCTCTCCGGTTCCCTCGCCCCGGCGGCGCCTGCGTACAGCTCGCACAGGTTCACGGGCGTCGTGGAGACCACCCCTCCCTTTTCCGCCTCGGCCTCCAGGGCCCCAACAGCGGCGCGGTCTTTCCTTATCAGCGCGATCAGGACAGACGTGTCGAGGCAGACCAAGGTCCGACCCTGGCTATGCTTCGGCGGGCCTGAGACGCGCCCTCCTCGTTCTCTTCATCGTTGCTTCTACCCGGAGGGCGAACTCTTCGTCTGGGCCCGACGAGCTCAAGTGCTGCAAGAGCATCCTAGCGCTCCCCTTCCCGGTGGTCAGGCGGAGTATGACCTTGGTGAAAGACTCGTTCGTCAGCCGAGACTTCGCGAGGGCATCGTAGGCCTCGTCGGAGACGGTTATCGTCTTGTGGCCCATGCGACTATATGTGCATGTATGTGTATTTAACCTCGCATGCCAACGCTCTCCTCCGTGGATGCGGACAGGCGCGGACCGAGTCCGCGCTCTACGACGTTTGTTCTGCAAGGGCCGGCCCGGTGGGAGAGGTCAACCGGGGGATGCCCCGCCGCATGGGCTCTCCTGACGGGTGGTAGCCAAGCCTTCTTCCATGTGAACTTGAAGTGGCATCCTTCTCTCTGAATCGTCTACAAATCCTCCGAGGGAGCAGGGGTGCTATAAGCGGTCTAGGATATTCAATTAGATATCGTAAATGGTGCTCCGTTGCACGAACGTAGTGTCTGAGATGACCTCTGCTGGGGCAGTGAGACCGGCCTACGCCGTCGCGACGAACCCGTTGTAGATGGACGCCTTCATCGCCACCTCCTTGGCCATGTTCACGAACTTCCTGGCGGTGACGTACTCCCCGAAGATGCGTTTGATGACAGAGAAGGCCCCCTCGACCCTCCACCCGTACCCGAACCTGTGTGTCCTCGACCACGCCTTCGGCCTGAGCGCCTGCTGCTCTATGACCGCCTTCTTCCTCGCATAGCTCCCGTCGCACCTCGGCACCGAGGTCTTGGCCACCCTGATGACTGGCCTGATCCCCTCCTTGGCGAGGAAGTTGAAGTTCGCCTTCGAGTCGTAGGCCCCGTCGGCGAGGACCCTCCTTCCTCACCCTGACGCTCTCCTCCGCCTTCCTCACCAGCCTCTTCAGCCTCCTCCCGTCCCCGACCTTCTCCGACGACACGTCCATTGACACCTCCTGCCTAGTCTTCACGTCCACGGCGAAGTGTATCTTCAGGTGACCCTTCTTCACCTTCCAGAGGTAGAGCCGTCCCCACCACCGCACCACCACCAATCGGAAACGGCCACCACCAGACCGAGGGGAGATTTCATCTGCTCGAATCCACGCTCCGACCACCACCAGTCCTGAAGCCGGTTTGACGGTCGTTCCGCCGAGGTGGGAGGCTGGGTGGGTGGATTTGTGCTGGAAATCCACCCCGCCGAGGCGGGATTTGTCTAGCCGGTATGTCGCCGGAGGTGAGGGCTCATTTTGGGCTCCTTTTTCGGGTGAGAGCCCACCTTGGCCGAGGTGGAGCCAAAGAACGCCACCCCAGTCAACAGCGCTGTTAGAATCTGACGTCACAGAGCCTGGTGCCGGCAAGGACAAGCCAAAGTCGAGGGGAGAGAAGGGCGGAGCGAGGGTCACGGTCGACGGCGAGACAATGACGGTCAAAGAGATGCAGAAGAAGATGGGGAGCCCCGGGAAGGATTTTTCCAGTCGAGCAGGTCCTGGGCAGGCCCCGCGGGGGCACACTCGAACCAAAATCATTCGATTACGGAGTCAAATCGTGCAACACACCAGTAAACGGTCGCTCTCGACTTCCGCGCCCAGCTGAGACGGATATCGGAGACCTTCGGGGAGGGGGAGTTCACCGCAAGAACGCTTTCGCAGGCCCTGTCTCGCTGCTATGAGGGCAACCCCGAAATGCTGCACAGGGCGAGGCGGGAGCAGATCAATCGGCCGTTTGAACGCGGGGTGGTTATACTCTAACCTCGAGTCTCGTGGACCAGAATCCCGCGGAAGAGCGCGCTGGCCGCTTTCATCACTATGAAAGAGAGGAGAAACACGGTGGCGAACACCGCAACTATACCGAAGGCTTCGATCCCGAGCTGCAGCAGGGCAGCGGTGCCTCCTCCGAACAATATCCCGTTCGGGAGGGAAGTCCCCGATGCCGCGGCGAAGTCGCTCTGGGTAAAGAACGCTATCATGAGCACCCCGAACAGACCGCCCACCAAGTGGCCCGGCAGCAGCCCCACAGGGTCGGCAAGCCACTTGCGTTTGGCGAAATACACTTCTGCGGCATAGAATATGGGACCGCAGAGGGCCCCGAGTATCATGGCGCTCCCCGGGCTGACGAATCCCGCGACGGGGGTGATCACTATCAGCCCCATGAGCACTCCGTTCGCCATGTTGATGAGCCCTGGGTTCGCTCTGGTCCTCCACCAGACGACTAGCATCAGGGAGAGGAAGCTGGTCGAGGCAGCCAGAAACGTGGTCAGGACGACGGTCGTTGCGGAGCTGTTGAAGGCGAGGACGCTCCCCGGATTGAACCCGAACCACCCTACCCAGAGGAGGAGTATGGCGAGGGTCAGCCAGATTGGGCTGACGTTAATGGAAGCCTGGGGGCTTTCTTTGACCCCCGCCCTCCTTTCTTCCTGCCAGACTGCGACCAATATTGCGAGCCCCGCGGCCCCGGCCGCCCCGTGGACCACCAGCCCGCCCGCGAAATCCCTCATCCCCATCGCGTAGAGCCAACCGGTGGGGTTCCAGATCCAGGCCGCTGGAAGGTTCCAGATCACCAGAAAGTAGATCACAGAGAAGAAGGCGAAGACCTCGAGCTTGACCTTCCGCAGCACGACTACTCCGACGAGGGCGAGGGTCACAGTGGCGAATGCGGTTTCAAAGAGGAAGTAGGTCCCCGTGGTCAGGCCCGTCGCGAAATACTGCGGAGCCATGGACCACCATGTCCCCGAGAGGAGACCTGAGCTGCTCCCTGAGAACCCCCCGAGGAAGAACCCGGGGCTGTACCACGGATCCCCAATCAGCCCGTTTCCGATCGTAGGCGCGAAGGCGGTATTGAACCCCACCACGGCCATCACGACGAAGCCGATTCCGGTGATGAGCATGGTCTTCAGGAGGCTTGTGTTTGAGAACTTCTCCCCCAGCTCACCCACCTCCAGGAGTCCCACCGCCGGGGTCATGGTGAAGACAAGGAGGCCCGAGATCAGAACGAACAGGTTGTTGGCGTCAATGTCGACGGCCACGGGCTAACGCCCTGAGATGACTCGCTTTAAGCGAACTGCCTGGATTCGCCATGTCCCGCCGCAGGGGTCAACGAGAGGCGGCAAGGACAAGCTGCGCCCTTCGCAGCCTCTCCCCGATGCACTCCCGGACGAGGTCGCATGCCTCCACGATACGGCTGTCGCTCACCGAATAGAAGATAGTAGTCCCTTTTCTCCTCGTCTCCAGGAGCCCCTGCTGCCTCAAGACCGCCAGATGCTGGGAGAGGTCAGCTTGAGGGATTTCAGTCGACTTGGACAGGCTGCCGACGGAGCACTCCCGCCTGGATGGTGATGATGGCAGGGAAGAACCCGGGGAAGCTCGGCATCTACGGCTTCCGCCACCGAAGTCCTGTGGCCTCTGCCCCGCCTGCCCGCAGGCTCGACGCCCGAGCACTACGTCGGCGTCACGGCCAGCGAGCCGAGGAAGACAGGGACCTTGGCCTTGTCGAGGACGAAGCAGTCGTGCAGGTGCCTGGGGGTGCGTGCGGCCTTGAACCCCCACTTTACTTCGACCCCGACCTGTTTCTTTCCTTCCAGCGAAACGACATCGACCTCGCTCCCGTTCTTCCAGTAGTACGCCGAGCAGGGCCTTGCGATGTGCGATGCGACCACCCCCTCCACCACCGCTGGCTCGTCGGCATCGACTCCGGCGTATCGAGCTAGTGTCTTCGCGACGAAGGGGTCGACGAAGTGCAGTTTCCTGTTCTTCCTCGGCACGACCTGGCCGTCCGGCCGGATGAACTCCAGCACCGTCAGCAGGAGGAGGTCGCGCAGCGTCTCCACGTAGGCGCGCGAAGTGTGGGGAGACCCGATCGAAGCCCCCCTGGCCAGGCCGAGCCACGAGACCGGGTTCCCGCGCGCTTCGACGACGCACCGGACCACCTCCTTCATCGTCCCCTCGCTCCTCCCTGCCCTGACCCAGTCGCCTCTTATCCCGTCCAGGAGCGACTTGGCCGCGGCCGTGACCCTCCCCGATTCCGCCATCTCGCGCATCGAAAGAGGGAAGCCCCCTGTTTCCAGGTACTGGAGGAAGAGCCTCCCCATCTCCCCCGCATGGAGCCGGTTGGCTCCCATGGCCTCCCCCACGTCCAGCAGGGAGGCGGCGGACTTCCTCTCCTTCAGGCCGGGGGACAGGACGTCCAGGTAGGAGGCGAAGTCGAGGGGCATTAGGGTCAGGTCCACGCCGCGCCCCCTCCTGCCCGGGAAGTACTCCTTCTGCCTCAGCGGGTCGATGCTGGCCGAGCCGGTGACCGTGACCACGTCCCCCCGGAGCGCTCCCGAATCGATCCTGGCCTTCAGCGCCCTCCACCACTCGCTGACGAACGTCACTTCGTCGAGGAAGATGTACGACCGGCGCAGGCTCCACGACTTCCTTGCGTTCAGGTAGCCGTCCAGCACTTCACCCAGCTCCTTGTGGTCGGAGAGCTCGTCGCACGAGAGATAGAGCACCGAACGCCTGTCCTTCCCAGCCAGCAGCAGGTCGCGGACGGCGAGCTTCACCAGGGTAGTCTTCCCGACCTGGCGGGGTCCGGACACGAAGTTCAGGGAGAACGGGTCGAGGGAGAGTTTGGCCACCTCCTTTGGAACCCACCTCACGGGGCTCCTCTCCCAGGCCTCGACGGTAGGGTCCTCCTCCTCCCTCCACCAGGGGCTCCACCTTTCCATATGCGACGATATTGCACATCAATATATATATCCATTTGTAGCAGCGTTGCATATCGTCAGACGACGTCGGCAAGGCGCCTCGGAAAGCTGTAGCCCGAGCAACCACGGACGCCAAGGCGGGCCATGC
>JAFMAA010000028.1 GCA_029785235.1 Nitrososphaerota archaeon
CAAAATGCTTGCGAGGCTCCTTCTTCCCTTCCACATAGAACAGGGCCACACCCTTGAGCACCCCAAGGCAGTACGCGGCCGCGTCCTGCCGCAGACCCTTCTTCCAGAGGTCCACCATATGCTCAGGGCAATCCTCCATCTCCTCCTGGAACATGTCCCCCGCGCTCTCACTGGGGTCGTAGTACTCTCCATAGCGGTCTGACCCGGCGCGTTCATCCGCCCACTCCGGGTCGAGTTGGTTGAGGTCTGCGAGAACGTCTTGGGCAACCTCGTTGACGTCCACACCTTTCATCCGTTCCACAACGAGAGCCGCGTAGCTCCTCCGTAGCTCCCGGACCCGGGGCACGATACTCGCGTTCTCTCTTGCAAGATGAACCATGATGTATCGCACCTCCTCGTCACCAAGGCGTCCGAACAGGCGACGTGCCGAGAGAATCAGCTCCTCTCGCGAGTCTGGGGGGTAACTCTTCCTAGGGTGACCGGGCTTCGCCATGCCTTTTACAGACCTCTCTCACCACAAGACAACTCGGGCATGAACCTGTCTCCCGGCTTCATGGCGACCCTCCGGCCCTGCACCTGAGGGCTACTCCATGCGTCTTCGGTTCGATGGCCAACTCAGGAAGCTCTTGTCGTTCGCTCGGGTATGACTCAATCAGGGCCCCGAACGCCCCCGAAAGGAAGCAGATGAAGTCAGTCGAGCGTTGTTGGCAAGAGCGGGGAAAGGCGTTTGTCGATTGGAAGAGGCAGCAGGACGAGGTGACGGAGGGATGGCTCGCGCGAATGCTGTGGTGCATACGCCGGATGCCTGTACTACTCCGCCCTCTCGGGTTCGATCCTGCTCCGACACCACGGAAGGTCGGAGTCGAGCACATTCGCGCGCTGAAGGAGAAGATAGGTTGGGAGCCGACCACGATGGCGAACTTCTTCAACTGTTTGCGACCATTTTTGAAGTGGATTGGGAACCCGATCGCGGACCATAGAGGTGTCTGGTGTCTACCTACGGGAAAGCTCTCGCATCGACGCTGGTTGACGGAGGAACAACTGGTAGCTCTCTTTCGAGGGGCGCAGAGACTAACCAGTCAGCCAGTAAACCCCCATGCCAGACCCCCTCGCGTGCCCGGCATCAACTACCTCGCACCTGCGTTGGTGGCGTGCGAAGGGTTCAACGCCCTGCGACGCATCGAGGTCCAGCGGCTCAGAGTAAAGAACCTCGATTTTGAGGGCTCCCGAATGATGGTTCATGGAAAGGGCCGGAATGGTGGGAAGTGGCGAACGATCCCCATGACCGAATCTGCGAAAGCGGTCCTTCAGCCTCTGGCCCAAGGAAGAGCTCCGGAGGACCACGTCTTCCCAGGTATGGAGCCAGGCCGGTCAATATGCCATAGCGGCACGGACCAGCTCATCCAGAGGTCAGCCCATCTTGCAGGATTCCCCACGAACGCCAGGGGTTGGGCTCTGGTCTCCCACCACGACCTTCGGCGCACGTTCGGTCGAATCGCATACTACGCAGGGATGAACCTCGTGGAGCTGAAGAACTTCTACGGGCACACGTCCATCGATATGACGGCGCACTACATCGGAATGGACGAGGACAGGATGAGAGATGGGGTCGCAAAGTTCGATGCAAAGATGGGGGATCTGTTTCACTCATCGCGATTCCGTTCATGGAGCGCGCCGTCGCCCGGGTCTTCCTCTTCACGGAGGCCCAAGGGGGTGTGCACAAGAAGACAGGGAAAGAAACGTTCATAGACTGAGACGACTCACAACAAAGGGGGATGCTGGTGCCTGGACGTCGAGTGGTCATCGAGAACCCTGTCTTGAACTCTCCCTTCGAGTTCCCAAAGAAGCACTGGAAGTTTTCAGTCGATGGCATTACTGATGAGGTCGTCAGCAAGCGTCGTCCGAGTTCCTATTTCATTCCAATTGCCCCTCCAAGGAAACGCGGCCGAGGAGCACAGACCACGCTAGATACAGGATGGACCCAAGATCGCGTCAGAGAGAATGCCTGGATCAACGACGTAAGAGCCGCGGTGCATAGGTGGAGAATGACCCGTAGCTCCGACCGTTGGAACGTCACCCCTACTACGCGGAGGCTTTTCGAGTACTGGACAAGGCCAGGTCGCGACAAGCAACTGTTCTTCTGTCAGCTTGAGGCAGTTGAAACAATCATCTACATTACGGAAGTTGCCAAGCGGTCAGGTGTTCCTTGGATCGAGAATAGGCTCAGGGAAGAGTCTGACGCAGCCAACCCGGGCCTTTTCCGGATGGCCATGAAGATGGCCACCGGGAGTGGGAAGACCGTGGTAATGGCCATGTTGATTGCATGGCACACGCTCAACCGCCAGGCGAATCTCCGGGATCCAAGGTTTTCAGATACCTTCCTCGTGGTTACTCCAGGCATCACCATACGTGACCGACTTCGGGTGCTCCTCCCGACCGATCCTGAGAACTACTACTTGGCTTGGGACCTCGTCCCCCCTCAACAGTTGGAACAACTGAGGAGAGCCCAGGTGATCGTGACGAACTTCCATTCGTTCATGCCTCGGGACACTGTGGATGCGGCCCGATTGACCAAGATCATGTTGGCACAGGGCTCCAAAGGATCCTTCACGGAAACGTCAGACCAGGTGGTCAACCGGGTCTGCAGGGAGTTTGCGAGCAAGAAGGGCATTGTCGTAATCAATGACGAAGCCCACCACTGCTACCATCGAAAACAGCAACCTGACGAAGAACATCTTACGCGAGATGAGCGGGGCGAAGTCCTGGAGCGTGAGGAAGAGGCACGTGTGTGGAGCTCGGGTCTGGATGCGGTCAACCACAAACTCACCGTGAAGTCCGTATATGATCTCTCGGCCACACCCTTCTACCTGAAGGGGTCTGGCTATCCGGAAGGAACGTTGTTTCCGTGGGTCGTTTCCGACTTCTCCTTAATAGATGCCATTGAATCTGGCATCGTCAAGGTCCCAAGAGTGCCGGTCTCCGACGACCAGATGAAAGGCCCCATGCCGACCTATCGTGACCTCTGGTTGCGGATTCGGGATGGTTTGCCGAGGAAGGGCAAAGGGGAAGATCGCATTCGTGGTGAGCCAAGACCGCCTAAGGAGCTTGAGGGAGCGCTCGAGAGCCTCTATGGCCACTACAAGAAGTACTATCGAGCCTGGGAAAGTGATCAGGGGCAGAAGCGGAACGGGTCTGCGCCTCCCGTCTTCATCGTTGTCTGCAACAACACGAACGTTTCGAAACTTGTCTACGACCATGTCGCTGGGTGGGAGAAGGAACTAGGTAACGGGAAGAAGGTGATTGTCCCCGGCAAGCTTGAGTTGTTCAACAACGAGGAATCTGGGCGATGGAAAGCTCGCCCCAACACAATTCTCATCGATAGTGCTCAGTTGGAAAGCGGCGAACCCCTCGCTCCCGAATTCAAGCTTTTGGTAGCACCATCCATTGAGGAATTCAAGAACGAATACCGGCTGCGATTCCCCGGAAGAGATCCCGAGTCCCTGACAGACGCTGATATCCTGCGGGAAGTGATGAATACCGTTGGCAAACCTGGCAAGCTCGGGGAAGACGTAAGGTGCGTGGTCAGTGTTTCCATGCTCACAGAGGGGTGGGATGCGAACACTGTCACGCACATCCTCGGAGTGAGAGCATTTGGAACCCAACTGCTCTGCGAACAGGTTATCGGAAGGGCGCTGCGGAGACGCAGTTACGTGCCTGGACCGGATGGCATGTTGGGTCCGGAATACGCGGAAGTCTATGGGGTCCCTTTCTCATTCATCCCGACATCTGGCTCTGCGCCGAACCCTCGCCCAGAAACCCCGCCGACCCGCGTTCGGGCGATGCCAGAACGGGTAGCGTGCGAGATCACGTTCCCTCGGGTGTCAGGCTACAGATATGAATTCCCTTTGGAACAACTCAAGGTTGCTTTCAGCAAGGAAAGTCGGATGGTTCTTTCCACATCTGAATTGCCCTCGAAGGTTCGCCTGGACCCCATAATCGGCGAATCCAGTGTGCATGACCTCGGGACACTGAAAGAGAGGAGGCTTCAGCAGGTGGAATACGTAGTGGCTCGGAGAACCTTGGAGCGGTTCTTCCGCGATGACAATGGTAGTCCGAAGTCATGGCTCTTCCCGCAACTCCTCAACATCACCCGAAAATGGGTCAGGGAATGCCTGACGACCGAGGATGATGCGTTTCCCCAGTGGCTGTTGATTGCCGAGTTTTCTCATGCTGCTGCCGAGAAGATATACCGGTCCATCGCAATCGGGTCGACGTCCCCCAAGGACCGACAGATTGTCGCGCTACTCCAACCCTACGACTCAGTTGGGTCTACCAAGAACGTTGCTTTCGACACTCGCCGTGCCGTATTCGAGACCGACCCCACACGCTGCCACCTGAACTACGTCGTTGCAGACACTGATTCATGGGAACAACGCCTAGCGCTTGCTCTTGAGGACATGAATGAGGTCGCCTCCTACGTCAAGAACCAGAACATGGGGTTCAGCATCCCTTACACCTTCCGTGGAGAGGAAAGCAACTACATCCCGGACTTCATTGCGAGGGTGAAACGAAAGGATGGGTCGGTCATCAACCTCATCTTAGAGGTAACTGGAGAGAGACGGAAGGACAAGGAGTCTAAGGTCGCAACTGCACGGGAGTTCTGGGTCCCTGGTGTGAATGCGTTAGGGCGGTTCGGCAGTTGGGACTTCCTTGAGGTCGACAACCCGTATGATGCGAAGCAGATCATCCGCTCGTATCTGTCAGGCAAGTCGGATGTTCCACAGAAGAGGTCAGAAGATGGCGAGTAAGCCGGCCAAAACAGCAGCCCCACCAAAGCCGATCGAAGCAATAGTCCACAAGGAAGCGAAGCGTCGAAACATTCCGACAAGAGAGCTTCGTGGTTTTGTTCGCGAAGACGAGACGAAGCCCAAAGCCCTGCTCTATCCTCGCGACCCATCCCTGGACCCCCAGCTCGTGTGGAAGGGGAAGGATGCGCAAGATTCGACACCCCTATCGGTGCCGGCTGTACCCATATACATTCAAGAGAAGGTTTCACCACAGGCTTTGGTGGATGACATCAGACTCGAAGCACAGAAGGGTAAGCCCCGCCAAACCACCCTATTCGCAGACTTCAACGGAATCGCATTCGACAAACTCGTGGACTTCTATCATCACGACCAGAATTGGACAAACCGGATGATTCTAGGGGATTCTCTCCTTGTGATGAATTCTCTGGTTGAGAAGGAGGACCTGAAGGGAAGGGTTCAGGCAATCTACGTCGACCCACCCTACGGAATCAAGTTCGGATCTAATTGGCAGGTATCGACAAGAAAGAAGGAGTTGCGAGACGGACGTCCTGAGGATGCCACTCGACAGCCCGAGCAGATCAAGGCCTTCCGAGACACGTGGGAGCTAGGCATCCACTCGTACCTTGCCTACCTGAGAGATCGCTTGTCGATTGCGCATGAGCTGCTCACCGAATCAGGGAGCGTGTTCCTGCAGATTGGAGACACGAATCTCCATCTAGTCAGGTCGCTGCTTGATGAAGTCTTCGGCGCAGACAATTTCTGCGCCATCATCTCCTTCACTACCACAGGAGGACAATCAACACAACTGCTCGCGTCGGTCTGCGACTATATTCTCTGGTATGCTAAGGACAAGGAGGCAGTCAAGTACCGACAACTCTACGCTCCTAAGACGAGCGAAAAAGATGTTGGCAGGTTTGAGTGGGTCGAGTCGCCCGATGGCAAAGTGCTTCGTGAACTGACCGATGAGGAGCTGGGAGACCCGTCACTCATTCCTCAAGGATGGCGTCTCCTGGTCCATGACAACATTACATCTCAAGGAGAGAGCAAGGAGTCTTCTGCCCCATTTATTTGGGAGGGGACGTCGTATTCAGTCCCAGCCAATTCACATTGGAAGACGACTCCAGAGGGAATGAAGCGTCTCGCTCAGGCAGGTCGCCTGATGGCGATTGGGTCGACACTTCGATTCAAGCGCTTCCTGGACGATTTCCCGGTTTCCCCTCTGGATGCTGTGTGGATGGACACTGCCACGAGCGGCTTCGGCGAAAAGAAACGCTATGTTGTACAGACCAACCCACTCGTCGTTGCCCGCTGCCTATTGATGACAACGGATCCAGGCGATCTCATCCTCGACCCCACCTGCGGGAGCGGGACCACAGCCTACGCAGCCGAGCTCTATGGTAGAAGATGGATTACGATCGACACGAGCAGAGTTGCTGTTGCCCTCGCTCGTGCTCGCTTGATGACGGCCAAGTATCCATACTTCCTTCTCTCTGATAGTCCGGAAGGTGTCTCCAAGGAGGTCGAGATTACTGGCCGACCGACTGGGGTCCAGAGCACTTCGAACGATATCAGGAAGGGGTTCGTCTACGAGCGAGTCCCCCATGTTACGCTCAAGTCCATCGCCAACAATCACGAGATTTCTGCAGGCAAGTCTCGAAAGGAGATTCGCGCGGCCATTAGCGGGTTAGCTGAAATCGAGCTGCGGTACGACCGTCCCTACGAAGACCCTCGAAGGATACGTGTCAGTGGACCATTCACCGTCGAGAGTCTCTCACCCCACCGCACAATCGACGGAATCGGGGGAACTGACTTTGATGCCCCATCCAAGGCTTCAACGAGCGCATCTCCCAAGTCCTTTGTCGATGTGGTCCTGGAGAATCTTCGGGTGGCGGGTGTTCAAAACACGACCAAGGGTGAGCGGCTGAAGTTTACGAGGGCCGACATCTACCCAGGAGCGTCTATCAACGCCGAGGGTGAGTGCCAAGAAGGATCCGCCAATCGGAGGGTTGCAATCTGCATTGGCCCAGAGCATGGGACCGTTGGCCCCGACCTTGTGAAGGAAGCCGCGAAGGAAGCGGTAGAGGGGAGGGGGTTCGATTTGTTGGTGGTTTGCGGCTTTGCCTTTGACCCCTATGTCAGCGAGGAAGCGAAACAGTACGGCAAGCTCACGGTCCTGATGGCTCGCATGAACCCCGATTTGGCGATGGGGGACGAGTTGCTAAAGAAGACTGGCTCAGGCAACCTGTTCACAGTCTTTGGAGAGCCAGACCTTCTGGTGAAGAAGAACAACGGAACGGTTGTTATCGAGGTGAAGGGGGTTGACGTCTACGATCCTACCACCGGAGCCATTCGCAGCCACTCCACGGATGACATTGCTTGTTGGTTCATCGACACGGACTACAACGGAGAGAGCTTCTTTGTGCGTCATGCATACTTCTGCGGCGGAGACGAACCCTACGACAAGCTGAAACGGGCTTTGAGGGCCGACATCAATGAAGATGCATGGAAAACAATCTACTCTACCGTCAGCCGGCCCTTTGACAAGCCCAAGACGGGGAGAATCGCCGTCAAGGTGATAAACCACTATGGGGACGAGGTCCTGAAAGTTCTGAAGATCAGCTAGCCCCTCAAGTAGTGATCAGTCCGTGACCTCTGACAGAACCAACGTCTTGTCCAACACCTTCTCCCAAACGTCGAGCTCTGCGGCGTAGTACTCTCTCCCCTTCAATGGCAGGACGTGAAGGTTGCTCTCTCCGAGCACGAGTTCCATGAGGGGCCTCTTCAGCTCGTTCTCGCTTCTAAGATCTTCAGGCCCTTTGCTGGTCCTAACGAGATGGAAGAGCTGACTCGACCATACTCCCACCAGGTCTTTACCTCCCGGTTGTATCGGAGGCAAACGAACGAACTTGACGTTGTTTGCCCTCAACGCCTCCTTGAGCCTCCCTACAGTGTCCTCAAAGGTTCTTGCAACCTCCTCCCTAATAGTCTGTGCACGCGTCTTGCCCACGGCTGGGGCCTGTGGGTCCGTCTTGATGTTCTCTCTATATCCCTCTTCGAACAACCTGATTCTCACCGGAAGGACAAATGGCTGGTGAGGTGCACTCCACATGAAGCAGTTCCCTGGAATCGGCTCGCCAATAAGGTGAGACAAGATATCGTCTGAGAAGTGGGAATTGTGCTTGCCAAGAGTATTGGCGTCAATCTCCGATAGGAGATGGAACGAGAACCAGTTGTCGGCCTGGCTGATAACGTCGGTCGCAAGGGCCCCTGGTTGTTGCGTGATCAGAACGGCCCCCAACTCATACTTGCCGCCCTCCTTCACCCACTCGACAATGGGAGAACCTCCATCTAGGCTTCTGCCCAGCACACTTTGAGCTTCCTCAAGTACTGCTATGGCAGGGAGGGCCGCACTTCCCGATGTGAAATGCTCCTGATTGTGAGAGAAGATTCTTCGAAGAATCAAGCTCATGAGCATGTTCCCAACCGCCGAACTTACGAGACTGATGTCAATAATGACGACTGAACCCTTAGAGAGGGCGTCTATTGTTCCATCCAAGACCCTGCTGTTTGGGTCGTGGAGTGTTCTGATCAAGGTGTACATGTTGCTGATCGCGGCTCCAATTTCCGCTTCCTTTGCGTTAGCTTGCTCCGGCGAGTATCCCATTAACTGGCCAACTTCAGCTATGTCCACACGGAGTTCACGGGCGGCCATCAAATCTACCAGTTGAGACCAGGCCTCTTGGTTCATTCCCTTCAATTTGAGAATATTCTGTTGCCCCTGCCTTTCCGGCGAGACTGCGATGTCGATTACATCTCTTGGTGGAAGATCCCTGATGTCGAGCTTGATGTTACCTGCCTTCCAACTCCCGTAGTAGGGAGACGGCACCACACGATTAGTGAACACCACGACTTTGTCTTGGAGTTGTGGAACATCACAGAGGCCGGGCCGAAGATCGACCCTATCGGGCCAGAAGTACTCCCCTTCTGGATCGAAGATGAGTGTTCCGATGTCCTTCCCATGCTTAGTCTTGGGAGGTGTTCGGTAAAGCTCGGATATCAGCAGCTTGATAAGATTGGATTTCCCGTATCGCGACCTCGCAAAGACTACCGTCCTCCGTCCACAGAGATTTGCGATATTGAACCTCACCGTGAGAGCTGGTTCCGTTGCTCGCAGGGCAGGATTGGGCAAGGTCTTGCCTCTCCCGCAAAACACGAATTCTCCCAGGACGTAGTCGCCAAGCTCTGTGCTCCCGCCACTGAGGTTGCACAGTTCCTGAAGGACCTTGGCGCTTGGAGCTGCCACTTTCGCCCCCAGGTGAGGAAGACGTCTCTGCGATGGGACAAAGATGATCTTGTCCCCCTGGACCCGGACGGCACCTAGAAGCTTTACGTGCACACGGTATTTCAGCCGTTGTTTCTTGAGGTCTTCAGGGACTTCCTGCCCCCGCTGTTGCATCGTATTGACATAGTCTTCACCCTCTGGGCCGGCTAGCAGGCCGGTTGGAACAAAACGAGAAATGCGCCCCAGAGCTGCCTCCTCCGTGGACCCCAGTTCAATCAACAAGAATTGACCGAGTTGGGGTTTGTCCACCATCGCTGCTGTATAAGGCGCCACAATCTCGGCTGCGAATTCAAGCCCTTTCTCTGTGAATCCCTTGAAGGTCCCAATGACCTCTGACTGACCGAACAGCATGCTATCCCACCTTGTACCTCAACGCAGCGAGCGACCTCCCTAGATAGTCAAACCTCAATAAACGTTCCGCTTCTTCGTCAGTAAGCTTCGATGAGATTCCTTGCATGAGGGCATCTTGGAGAATCCGGACCTCGAGCCCCGTGAGGCTGGCAAAGGTATGTGCTCTTTGGATACACATCGGGAAGTCCGGAATCGGAAATCCTTGCTGGGCGTCAAGTGTTAGTTGCCCAAGAATCCGTTCCGCATCTGCGGTCTGCCACGAAGCTATGTCGACAGGCCAAACCGGATCCAAAGGGCGGTCTCCAAACTTAACTAGGAACATTCTCCCCATCGCCTGATAAAGCCTCTGTGGATTCTCGGATGCTACCATTCCCTCGGTTTCCTCTCCCTCCTTAGCTTGGAGAGACTCGTAGGTATCTAGCCAGGTAAGATCGTAGTTGTAGCAGTCTGCTTCCACGTCGCTTGGGACTTCGACATAGCAGGGGTAGGACTTGTGGAAAGTCCCTTCGAGTTCCAGAGCGACGGCGAGCCGGCTCAGTACTGCGCTTTGTTTTGCCACACCAACGATGCTCAGATTGACTCCCTTCGCCCTGTGTCTAGCGACTCCGTCTCTGATGTTCGTATCGATCTTGGGGAATAAGCTTCGCTTGAAGGACTTGGTGCGAAGCAGCCCCTCTCTCACGAGGATCGTGTCGCCTCCCCATTGAAGGCCGCTGTCACAAATCAGGTCGTAGAGCACTGCCCATTCAACGATGTCGCGGTAACACCGAATGGCCCCAGTACTCTTGCCAGCTTGTCCAAGTCCCCCAAGCAAGTACGACAACTCTGAGACCTTCTTGCCGAGGTCGTCGCACAGTTTCACCATCGGCTTGAGTGATTCAGGGTCCCCTGCGATCCCTCGGCGGTTCAACTCATCAGGGCCTGATGTGCTGGCAATGACATCCAAGGCGCACTCGACTCCTCTCGAATCGGCAACTCGAATCAACTCTATGGTGGCTGGATTGAAGGTAAGGCGATTGTCCCCTCCGTCCGAGGCCACGAAGGACACGGCGTTTACTGAGTACTTCCTGAGCGGCTTGATTCCGACAGCGAGTCGCCGTGCGTAATCACGAAACTTCTGGAAGATAGAATCGTCTGAGTTGTAAGCCTTCAGAATTTTCTGTCGAAGGGTATCGAGGTCAAACTCTGCCAACGTCATTCGCACTCCCCTCTTGAGGACAGGAATTTGAGGTTGATCTAAGCTCGTCAATAGTGCTTACAGTAAGCAAATCTGCGATCCCTTCCTTGGTCCATCCTCGATAGTCCGGCTTCCGTAGAGAGCGAGGAACCATCCACCGACTCCTCGCGAGTGCACCTACTTCTTCCACAGAGAGTAGACTCCTGTAGACGGGCTCCCGCCGATCCCGCTTGCTTAGGACGTCTAGGGCGTTGTCGGCGAGGGTGCAGGCAAAGACCTCTCGACCGATTCCGTGGTTGAGAACCGACTCGTTGATGCCCAGCATGACCAGGGCCTGGCGTACAGCACGCAACTTCCAGTTCGGCCCGTCACCAAACTCATGACCCTTCGAGTACTTGTGGCCCGAGAGGGCAAGGTACTCCCTGATCATTCCAAAGAGATCATCTGGAATGTGAAAGTGTCCCCACCCCCTCGTGAACCCCAACGACCGGAAGTAGGGCACCCCAGCGAGCGTCAGTCGGTCATATACAGCGGATTTCCCGAGAGACGATGTCGTGGTTACCATGACGAGAGCGGGGTTCTTTTTACGTCCGGAAATAATCCCTCTGTAGTTCGAGTATCGGTGACGAAAGGTGTCTCTCACCTCCTTGGTTCGAACCAGACACGCAATAGTCTTCCCCCCTAGTAGGGCGTTGTACGGGGGTAGCGCACCCAAGACATAGGCATCGAGCGTGTCGACAAGACGGCTCTGGCGATAGCGAACAGACCACCCCACGAAATCGTCTCTAACCCGAAGATTGAAAACGGGATCTCCTAGTGCCATCAGTCCCATCAATCTTCGATTCGAATCATCCCAGACGAGGAACCGAAGGCGCCTTCCGTAACCTTGTGACACAGGCACGCTCCATGACAGTGAAGCGAGTCGGAAGAGATTTGATTGCCATGTCCCAGCTGAGATTACTTCCAACCGCGGCCGTATGGCCGATGGCTCCACCTCCGAGCCGTCCGCAAAGTGACTCTGAAGGTCTGGCCAGTTGGCTTCTATGAATGTGCGCTCACGTTCGAGCTTCTCCCTTCTTTGGAGAGCGTGAAGATTTCGGTAGCTTTCCTTGGTAGTATCCCGAGGACTAACAGTGCCATCCCGCTTGAGCTTGAAGCCCGACTCCTTGAGGTGATAATGAAGGCGGTGTCTAATCTGATTCTCTAGGCGTCGCGCGGCGTCCACCCTTTCATCGAGAACTCGTGCCCTTCAATAGGCTTTAGGTGTGTCCTGGGCAAGAAGTGGTTCCACCACAGTACCACCACCAAGAGTGCCAGCGCTATCCCAGCAGCTACGACGTACGGTCCGACCGAGGT
>JAFMAA010000029.1 GCA_029785235.1 Nitrososphaerota archaeon
GTCAGCTTCTTGTCGGTCGTCTCCTTTTCCTTGGCGAGCCCACTCAGTTCCCCTAGCTGTTTTCCAAGCCGCTGGAGGGTGTTTTTTGCGAAGGCAGCCCTCTTTTCGAACTTGCGTTTAGACTGCTCCTTCTTCTCAATCTCAGCCTTCAACTTCGACCTTTCCATCCGCTGATGGGCCGCTTCCTTCACCGCCTCCTTGTAGGATTCCCCCTGCTCAATCTTCACTTTCAGAGCTTCGGCCTCTCCATCGAGCGATGCTAGCTCCTCGGCCAGGTGATTCTTCTCCGCATCCTTCCTCGCCCTCTTGCCTTCGAAGTCGTGGGCCTCAGCCGCCCGATCGCAGACAGGGCAGACGCCGTTCTTCATTATTGACTCGTAGTCTAAGAGCTTAGCTTCGGTGGCAGCCTTGAGCTCGATGAGCTTCTTCGCCTTCGCCTCGAGTGTCTTCTCTCGCCTCTTCAGTTCGGAGAGGGTATTGACTGAGGAAGGCCGCTCGACATCGGCCCTGGCCAGAGCGGCTTCCAGCTCCCTAAGGCTTCCGCTCAGTCCGGTGATTTCGTCGCCCAATTCGTTCGCATCCTTCGCGGCGTCCGCTCCGAGCCGTTCGTAGTACTCCGTCTCAGCCTTGGTATTCTGAAGGCTGACCTCTCGCTTCTGCAGGTCTTCCTTCTCCGCCTTTAGAAGGCGCACTTGTTCCTCTTGAGCCGTCTCCGCGTCCTCCAGCTTGGTCAGCTCAATTCTGTGCTTCTCCTCATCCGCCTGCAGTCCCTGTACCTGCGAGCGGAGTTCCACCATACCCGTGGCTATGCCGTCCTGTTTCTGTGCCTCTGCTCTGATGCTCCTTACTGTTTCGTCCGCGTTGGTGGCGGCGATCTTGTAGTCTTCGACCCTGAACGCCCTCCTCAGTATCTGGAGCCTCTGTTCCGGAACGAGCGCCAAGATGCTCTTCATCTCCTCCTGGGGGGTGTAGACTGCGTAGCGATAGATCCAACTCTGGGCCTTGGGGTCAGGAGCCTCGTTGAATTCCAGTGTCTCGAGCACCTTCTCTTTCAGTTCGCTCGGCGATAGCAGGAGCGTCTCGCTGGGGGACTTCAACTCCCCGTCGACCTGCTGGACCTTCCCTGCCTTCCTCTGGAGTCTCCTCGTAATCTGATACTCCGACCCGTCGACCTCGAAGGCCATCCTGACCTCGCCGCTGTCCTTCCCCAGGCTCAGGACCGAGCTGCCAGAGTCAGACCCCAGGCCGAAGAGAGCAAACTCGATACCCATCAAGACGCTAGATTTGCCCGATCCTATGTCTCCTTCCAACAGGGTCTTGCCAAGCGGGAATTTGATCAGAGAGTGGGCATGGCTTCTGATGTTCGTGAGCTCGAGCTCTCTGACTATCAACTTGCTTCTTTCTTCTCCAGTGCCTGTACCCCGTCTCTCACCATCCTCCCAGTGTAGTCTTTCTTCGTTTCTCCAAGCTTGGGTGGCTGCCGCCAGAGCCTGAGCAACTCGATGGCAACTTCTGCGCCCCGCTCTCCCTGGAGGTGCCCTTCAGCCACTTGGACTTTGCCCGCCTCGCCTTCGAAGAGTTTCCTCTCGATGGAAGAGGGCTCTTCCCCGGAGAAGATAGCGCCTGTAGTCTCCTTAGACTTCAGGCCGCTCCTGTTGAGGTAGACGTGGGTGGCTCCCCGTTCGGAAAGGCTGGCGCGCAGGTCGGCCAGTCCCACCTCAGACGCTCTTCCTCCTGCTATCTCACCGAATGCTTTGATGACCACCAGCTTGCCAGATACGTCCACGCCGCTGAAGTCTGCCTTGATCATGGACCCTGCGTCTGGCGCGTTGCGCCCCGTCAGATCGTATTCCCTGAAGATGCCCTCGAGCGATTTCATCGGTATGAACGTCTTGGTCCGTACGCGTTCGTCGAACTCCACCACGTAGAATCCGCGCATCTCCCCCTTTGCCGTGGCTTCGAGGTCGTGCCCGTAGCCTGTGAACAGCGGGCCGGGGAAGACTATGTTCCCCATCCCCGGCAGTGTGAACTCGCCTCTCTCGTGGATGTGCCCGCCCGCATAATAGTCGAACCCCTTTGGGAGCATGGAGGAATCCACCGTCTCCATGGCGCTTAGGTGCTCTGGTTTCAGCTCAGTCAGTCCACTATGGAACGCGAATATCTTGAACCCCTGCTCCGCCTCCAGCGCCCCTCTGTCAAGCGCCTCGAAATATCTACTCTCGAGGCCTATTTTCCGCGCCGAGATGCCTGCTATCTTCGCCCCTGTCTTCTCGTCGACGGTAACTCCCAGCCTGAGACTGTCGCCGTAGAAGGTCGGCTTGAACACATTGGTGAGCACTCCCACCGTGTTGAGTATGTCAATGATCGAAGTGCCATTGGGAGTGTAGTCGTGGCTCCCATAGATGGCATAGATTGGAATCTGGTGCCGCTGTACATCTACCATGCTCCTGAGCGCGGTGTCTACGACTCCTAGGTCTGGGATGCCCACATGGAATAGATCCCCGGAAACCAGGATGAAGTCCACGCCCAGTTCAACACACTTCTTCATAGTCGAGTCGAAGGTCTGCAACTCAAGCTTCTGGAGGCGTGGTTCCCTGTGAGCTCCAAGATGAGCATCTGCCAGGTGAGCGAACTTGTGCAACTCGAGACCCCAGGCAAACATCAGTTTATGCGCTTTTCAGAGTCAGGAAAGCTTGAGCCTGAACTCACAATCGCTGTCTCCCGTCGCACGGCACCTGACCTCTTCACAGGTCGCCTTGAGCTTGAATACCACACCTGATATCCCTTCGAGTGCGCCAGATATGCTAGCGCACATGGGGTCCTTGGACTCATGATTTCTGCAAAGATAACAGTCTTTGACAATGACATGGTATTCACTACGCGTAATCTTCTTCACGTTAGATCTGAGTATGAACGCGCTGAGGAGAGCCACCCGCACCACCTTTGGGACGTACTTCTTGGCGGCCGCTGCCGCAGTGGATTCGTGATGTCGTGGAACCTCTGCTAGGGCTGCCTTCCTTGCGCTCATCTCAAACACCGACTTCTCAATCTCGTACATCGACTTCAGGTACTCTTGCTTGTTCTTGATTCCCGAGCGCTCCATCAGCATGTCAATCACTATCGCGAAGGCGTCCCTGTTGGCCGCGAAATACTGTAGAGGGACCGATTGCGTCCCCAACTGGTAACTCCACGCCACCATCCTGTCAGGCAAGAGCAGGCGAAAGAAGTTGAGGGCAGAGTATCCATCTGGTTCCGTGTCTCCTACTGGCTTGCTGTTTCTCGCGTAGTCCCGGTCGAACTCGACGACCCCAGCCTGTTCCCAGCGCGCGAACTGCTGCAGCATCTCCTTTGCCCTCTCCGGGTAGAGCTGGATTGTCTCCTCAAGGGACCTCCCTTCGAGCTGGGAGAATAGGGCGTAGTCCACTACTGAGATGCCCCCACGGGACGCGTTGAACCCCTTCCTGAGGATGAACGTTGCAGGCTTTTCCTTCAGTTCCGCGAATCTGGTTTCTACGAGGTCCTCGGATACCACAGATGGCCTATCGGTGAATTGCCCATCCCACTTGATGAGTAGTCTTCCATCTTCCACCAGGTACTCGAATTCCCTGAGGTTGAACTCAGGCCTACAGCATCCGGATACCACGAAAGTCCTGACCAGTCGGTCTTCCTTTCTGGAGACGCCAAACTCAATCCTGCAGTCCAGGATGGCGATCATTTTCCGTTCCGCGTCCTTGAAAGAGTTAGACGGCATCAGGTATATTTCGACCGTTCCAAACTCTTTTGCTGCGTTCTTCCAAGAATCCACATACTTCAGGACGTTTTCCTGAGACTGGCTGATCAACAGGGAAGGCAGATAGGAGTGGATAATCACCTCGTCTCTATGCTTCCTTCGTATCGCGTTCACTCTGACCACCTTGTCAGCCAGCGACTCTCCGGTCAGCACCTCAACGTGCTCCATCTTGACTAGGGATGCCTTGTCAGTTATCTCCGTGAACTTTAGTCCTGAATTGTACTGTTCCGCGATGAGTTGCATGACATTCCTGGCCTCAGAATATGTCTCGTCCAGCATCAGTATCGACGTTCCTTCGTAGACGTTCAGTATTCTGTCGAGAACTGGATGGCCAGTAAGAACCCTCGCGGACCGTTGGTCTTCCTTCCGAGCGCTCGCACTGCTGGTGACGGTCGGTCTCCCTCCCTCCAAATCCACGACGCACTCATGACGCCCCTTGGGTTTAACTGTTAGGGACGTGCAATCTGCAGAAGGGTTTAATTGTTGAACAGTTCCCGCAGAGGAAGGACGACTTGTCTAACATGAGCGGCCAAGAAGAGATAGTGCGGAGATTGATGATGCTCGAGAAGCGTATGAGCGACCTCGAAGTGTCCTTTAGGTCAGGTGCCGATGCACTATCAGGTTCGCCGATGGCCGAGGCGTCTGGTTATCGGTTCGACGATCTCCCCACTTCGCTCGCTCGAACTCTACGAGCCATGCAGGCTCTGGGGGAAGCTGATGCCACCACAGTAAGCAAGAAGACAGAGAGGAACAGGAGTGTCGAGACCATCTATCTCAACCAACTCGTGAGGCTCGGCGCCCTAACCCGGGCCAGGGCTGGGAAAAAAGTGCTGTTCAGAATGGCCAGGCTCTACTGAGTTTCAGACTCGAACGTCAGTGTGTACTACGATTCCTTCGTCCGTGATCTCCATCCCATAGACCGTCTGGTCATGGGCCGTCCTCCTCATCTTCACCACCTGTATCGACCTCACTGCTTCGGAGTTTTCATTCGAATAGTTCAGCTGAATTGCTCCGTGGGACAGCGCCCACTCCACAGGAACTCCTCTGAGAGACCCTATCGACTCGACAATCAAGAGACTGACGCAGTCCTCGGCTGAGAGCCCCTGAATCAGCCCGAGCAGGCCCTGTCTGACCTCGAACTGATCCTTGTATTGCATTTCTATAGTGGTCAGCGAGTCGATGACCACCCTCTTCGCGTGGGCACACTTTATCTCGTCGAGGGTTGTCTTTGCGACAACACTGAATGGTATATTTTCGCCTTGGAAAATCGCTTCGTTGCGGGTAATCAGCCCGGATTCCGTGGCGACCACCGGTCTCATATCAACGACTTTCATTTTTCCATTTTTGATGGCACTATCAACATCCCATCCATGGTCCCTGAAGTTGTTCTTGACTTCCTCCGGACTCTCGGTACAAGTGACGTAGATTCCACCCTCACCATGACTCTTGTATCCGTTGAAGAGGAACTGCGAACAGAGCGTGGATTTCCCGCTCCCGGGCCCGCCCGAAATGACGATGCAACTGCCTGGTACGAATCCGCCCCTCAAGACCTCGTCGAGGCCTTCGATGCCTGACCTGACTCTCTCCACGCGGCTCCAATCGACCATACCGCTTATCACTCTTCTGGACGCCAACCTATACAACTCCACGCCCGCCAGTCAGTCATCTCGCTGGTGTGCCGCAAAAAGGTGAATGGGGAAGAATCAGCCCCCGGCGGGGGTCTCCCCTCCGCCGAGGAATTCGACGCGTTCCCGGCCGTAGTCCTCCTTCTGTTCTAGACGGGATTCCGCTCAGCGGCCTACCTTGGCCTGTCGCAGGCACTTCATCGGCCACGTTTGGCCTTGCTCCGCGCGGGTCAGCCGTTTCATCCCGCATCCCACCGACCTCAAGGTCGCCCCATCACCGCTCGTGGTGGGTCGGGTCTCGTTTCTGTTCTGGAGCCGACCGTCTCCGGTCGCGCCTCCTGGCGCCGTGCGTCCTGCAGTGAGGGAGGAACTTCCCCAGGAGATCCCCGTGGCCCGTCCACCGGCTCGCGTCGGTCACGCATTACAAACCGCCTTCAGTTAACCGTTACTGAAGGGCGAAAGGGGATTTAGCAGGAACAGTGGCCACATTTCTCAGCTGGGAGAGTCCCTCTTGGATATGGCCAAGTTCTGCACCGAGCGTCCGGCCGAGAATGTGACGTATCTCAGCGTAGCCAGGAAGGGCGGCTATCTCTGGTTTGCTTATTCACGCCGTTCATTGCCAGAAGACACCTAGCGCTTTCATAGAACCGACTTCACGCAAAGGGTGACAAGAGGAAACAAGCGCTATCTATGAGATAGTGTGCCATTGCGCCCCGGAAAGGCCACTATGTGTCCCTCGAGTTCCTGGTGGGAGTGCTTAGCGAGCTGTTATACTTGGTGGGTGCATCACTCTTCGCGCTGGAGGGCGTTCGACGCGAAGAGGTGAGGGAAAAACTCTCTCTCAGCTTGCCGCACCTTCCCTTCCGTCCTCGCCCGGCGGTAGGCCTCTAGCGGTTCTTGGTTGAGGGTAAGGAAGGTCGGGCCCCATTTGTATATGCTGAGGTATCTCTCAGCCTCTTCGACTTCGCCGAGTATGTACATCGTGGCCGAGACTGCCTCCAACGAGCTGAGCACTCCTGCTTTGGAGTAGTTGGTGGGGTTCGCCGCCAAAAGGACGGGGAGCCTCCTATGCTTCCCTCCTAACTTCCTGAAGAACACCTCCTGCGCCTGGTTCCAGGAAGCGTCGACGACGAGGACCGCTTTCACGCCCTTATCTGGAGAAGAGAGGACCCGGTGCGCCCAGGGATTTAGGACTACCACCTTGTCAGAGGCATGGAACTTCCTGCTCACACCCTTGGCGAGGTCCATGTTTACCATCTTCCGCGCGGTGCACTTAGTTGGGTCATCCTGTCCCATCTCGAGGGCGAACACTCCTAGCATGCGGCTTCAGTTCGGGGCCGGCTCGGACTCACTTAAGGTGGTGTCGGTGCAGCCGACGATGCTGGCTCCAAAGGCGCACCCTGTCCAGGCCCTCGTGAAGCTGGCCGACCACAAGCTGCGGCAGACTCAGTTCGAACAGAAGACTGGCTGTCAGGAAACCTTCCGCCACCACGGCCTTGGTCAAGCAACCATCTCCGGGTCAGTCGCTGCGGCTAGAACTTGGAGAATCTGGGCGCAAGGATTAATACTCGTCGTAAATATCCATTGGAAACAGGGGCTATTGGGTGGTCATGCCACAGGCGTTCGTGCTAGTCAACGCTGACCTTGGCGCTGAAGAGGATCTTCTCAAGAAGCTGAGAGAGATTCCCAACGTCAAGGAAGTCTATGTCGTCTATGGCGTGTATGACATAGTGGCAAGGGTAGAAGCGGACACCATGGAGAAGGTCAAGGAGACCATCACCTGGAACATCAGGCGCCTCGACAAGGTGAGGAGCACCCTCACTATGATCGTGGTCGACGCATAGGTCATCCCACGCTTAAAACACCTCGGACCAGCATCTCTTCTCATGCGTTTCCTCGTGGGGATTGACGACACCGATTCTTCACGGGGCTACTGCACAACATACCTTGCCTACCGGATTGCTTCTGACTTGGGCCCGGAAATCAGAGTGTGTGCGTACCCTCGTCTGGTCAGGCTTAACCCAAACATCCCGTTCAAGACACGAGGGAACGCGGCGGTATGTTTGACGCTTGAGGGAGACAGGCCGGACACGGTCTTCGAGTCCATCTCAGAGAAGGTCAAGGAATTGTCAGATGTCGGCGGCGGGGCGAATTCAGGGATGGTCTTCCTCGACGACCCTTCCAAAGCCGAGGGCTTCAGGAGCCTCTATCAGGACGCACTAGCCGCCGTGGTCAGTCCTCACAGGGCTCGAAAACTCATCCAGGGGCTTGGGGGGAGGACCCTCGAGCTTGGGAACGGGATGGGGGTCGTCGGGGCTGCCGCGTCTCTTGGCTTCGACTGCCACTCCGACCATACATACGAACTGATAGGCTACAGGCGTAGGGAGAATTGGGGCACCAAGCGTCTCATCGACAGCTCTTCGGTCAAAAAGATGGACACTAGGCTCTTCCCTCATACCTTCAACAGCTACGACTATCAGAAGAGGAAGGTCCTGATCGCCCCCCACGGGCCTGATCCAGTGTTCGTTGGAATCCGAGGCGACTCTCCGTCCAGCGTAATCAGGGGCTTTGGCATGCTGAGGTATGACGAACCCCTGGAAGGGTACATGGTGTACATGTCCAACCAGCACACCGACGCACACATCCAGAGGACGCTGGACTGGAAAGTCTACTCTTCGGGCTGGGTTGATGGGGCCGTAGATCAGGTGAAGGTGGGCGAAGGCGGCCATGTTTACATCACAATCATCGATAGGGGGCTAAGGCGGTCGGTCGCCGCCTACGAACCCACAGGAGACCTCAGACGTTCAGCCAAGCTGCTGAGTAAAGGTGACATTGTCCGTGCATTCGGGGGGGTGCGGAGGGCCACAGTCCGCCACCCGAAAGTCCTCAACCTGGAGAAGCTGGAGGTGAAATGCACCACGGGTGGGCTGGAGGTGGGGACATACATCTCGTCTCCCAGGGCTAACAGGCACCTGACCAAGCCTCTCATCAGATACGGCCTCGAGGTCTATGGGGAGGCGAAGCCGGTCGGCGGATGGCTCGAACCGGCTATGCAGCAGCGAGTGCGCGCCTGAAGTCTTCTACGAATCCGCCCATGTCTTCTATCCCTGCCTAGACACCCACAAATGTTTCAGGAATGCCCGTCTTCTCCCTGCACTCCTGCCAAAGCAAAGGCTATGGGCTCTCCTACGTGGTAAAGCCGCTCGGTGAACGACTGGAACAGGACCTCTTCGACCGAAAGGCCGAAGGACGCATCCGAAGAGAGAAAGGCGAAGTGCCAGTGCCTCCTGAGCTCGTCTTCGTCCGCGCCAGCTCGGCATTCTTTCGTCCTTCTACGCCATCAAGATGATCCTTGACTTTCTGGATGCTGGTGTACTCTCCGGCCTTCGTTCTCTTGTATTCTCGCGATTTTCCTCAGACGACCCAATTCTCTATCTGGTCTTCATTGTCTAACATGCGAATCAGTATGTCTTTCACGCTGTAGAAATTGGTCTAGCGGTTCTTGGTCACTTCCCAGGATAGTCATTCGAGTTTCTCTAGGAACCGTCTTCCTACGGAAGACGAGTAGTAGTAGAGTTCTTTTATGCCGAACATGGTGCAGTCGCGCGAGGAGACGACTGGCGCAGCGCTATGTCTTTCCTATGACGTTCGGCATCTGCCGCAGAGTCTTCCATCGTTTTTTAGCGGCTGAATGAAGAACGAGTCCCCATTGGCGCAGAAAAAGATCCCCACTCTGTCGGGGTCCTCGCTCTTCGTCCTGCGGTAGTTCTGCGTCCAGTACATCTCTTTGAGAATCAGGCCATTGCTCTCTCTGGCAAGTCCCAGGTCCCAGGCGTAACGACTCGCCACCCTGATATCCCCCGCCTCGACTGCCTGCGCTCCCTGGACGGCCCCCTGCACGAACGCCATGAAGCCGCCTGTGTCGAACTCGCTTCCGTACCTGATTATCCTCGAGACATATCTCCCCGGGCAGACGTGCAGCCCGATCGACCCGCCTTCGACGTACTCCATTGCCGCCTGGCCGCCACAGTGCTGGCACTTCGCCGTGGTCTTCAGGAATGAGCGCGCTATCTCTGTTATACTATCTTGCAGACGCATCACCGCCAAAGTAGGGGCTTTTCAGCAGATTCTCGACCCCGCGTTTGGTGAGTTCTACTCCTTCAGAGTAACCGCTTAGGACGTGACGTAGCGTCCCATCCCTCATCTCCAGGAACACCTGAGGTATCAGATAGTCTTCCGCCCAGTCGCCGTGGTCCCTAACTAGGTCGTCCGCCTTGTTTACTTGCTCAGGGTTGTCTATATCATAGTCGTAGAAGTCCACCCCCAGCTCCGCAGCCTTGGCCTTCATCGGTTCCACCGTGGTCGGATGGCAGTGCGGGCACCACATAGCGTGCACCACATGTATTGCCCTTATCTCGCTCAAATCAAGTTCCACCAGTTAATCTCGCAGGAAGCCATGGTCCGTTATAAAACCCGCCCTGTTCTCTGGCGCCATAGGTCGAACCGTGGTCCGCAGTCAGATGCGAAACTATGTGTGGTGGCATGATCCACACCTGCTATCGCTTCATAGATTCACCTATCCTGTAGCAGAAGTAGCGAGGGGAGGATTTGAACGCACGGTCGGGTTTCTGCCCGATCTCCGCTCTGCGGGTTATGAGCCCGCCGGGATGATCCTTACCCCCACGGGGGGTCTGGCTTCCCCACCTCGCTTCGATGGGCTCCGATGAGTTAGCTCTTATATGCTTCGGGGGTCTCGTCAGGCTAGTCATCCGGGACTCCTGACGCTTCCGTCATCAGCGTCCAGAAACCTGCATGCATGCCGCCCGCTTGTATCTGCAGCAGGTGCAGTTTGAGCAGCTTTCATAGTCCTTGTGCCTGCAGACCTTACATATGCAGGATGCCATGGTTAGGTCGCCGGGGCCGTAACTATTTCACGTTGTCGAAGACGACTTTTTCAGGGTCCTCACCGAGCTCTTCCCAGAGCCTCTCTTTGAGGCCCAGGAGGCGTGCTACGTCGTGTTTCTTGGCCGTGAACCTGCGCACCTCTTCCTCGAAGGGTCTCACCTTGTCTCCGTCGACCATCTTATCTGCGAAGCAGACGACCCTCTCTTCCAGAGTCCGGGGCACATAGTCTAGGTCTGGCAACCCGAGCGACTTTGCCTCCTCGGGAGAAATCCCCGCTCCTACATGCCTCTGGATTATCTCAGCGACCTTCTTCCCCGCTCCTTCCCTCTCCGCAATCCCTGCCCCCTCTACACCATGCTTGACAGTCTGGATTCTCGACCTCCCGATGTCGTGGAGCATGGCTGCGACACGCACCGCTTTGTCGTCTATCGCATACCCACGTCTCCTGAACTCTTCAGCTAGGACCAACGCGACCTTGGTCACAGTCCTGCAGTGCAGGACGATTCCTTCATCGCTGCCGTACTTCCGATGGAGCGCCTCCGCTTCCCCTTCGGAAGTAATCACTTGGCGAGTTCCTCTTCCAGCTGCTTGATCTTCGAGTGCAGAGCATCCTTCAACTCTGCGTTGTCAA
>JAFMAA010000002.1 GCA_029785235.1 Nitrososphaerota archaeon
CCCAGAAGACCCCAAGAACACCCCCACCACTGCGGATAACCCCAAAAACCGCCTCCAAACCCCCAACAGACCCCAAACCAACCCCTGCGGACAGGCCCCCTCTTTTGCCCTCGCATTGGTAGTACTGTGGTGGTTCCTGGTAGTACTATGGTGGTCCCATGGTGGTTCCTTACTATGGTGTCTCTTGGTAGTGGTGTGGTGTCTGGGGGTATGTGGTCCTTCTGGGTAGTTCCTATGGGGTAGTATTAGGTGCTGGTGTATGGTATTGGGGGGTATGTGGTGTTGTGGGTGTAGTAGGAGGGTGAGGTCGTCTTAGTCAGAGACCGGCTGACGCCGTTCTCCGACACCTCTCTTTGCACGTGCTAGGGATCGACGATCGTACGTGCTGAAGAAGCATGGTCATCGACTATTGCATATGTGCAATAGGGGAGGGAGAGCACCGATAATGGGGGTGAGGGAGGGTACTACTGCATGTGTGTAAGAGGGTGTTCGACTATTGTCGGTGTTGACAGTGGAGTTGTTAGGTGGATGTTGAGCGAGAGTCGGATTTGGATTTGAAGGCTCCCTTTTCCGGGGGTCCAGGGGGCGCAGCCCATGGCAGCGAGGGCTTGACACCGAGCGAGCTGGCGAGCGAGGTTCCAAGCCCGAGCGCAGGCGAGCGTTTCATGCGAGTTGTGGTTCTGCCAACGAGCATGTTACGCGAGCCTGGGTGTGGTATATACTATGAAATTGTGCATAGTGTCGGGCGTGGGACGGGGAGTAGACAGGGCATTGTCCGCATTGCTAGGGCAGATTGGCAGGGGTTGGATTTGAGGCCCGTAGTGGGATTTCTGGGCAGTGGCAGGGCCTGCCACGGGGAGAAGAGGTTCCATGGTACTCCATGGGACATTCTCGCCGCGTTGGATGCTTCGACCATTGCATATGTGCAGGCGTATTCCTGTTCGTCAGTTGAGTATGGTGTGGCCATGTTTCTCACCATTATCTCCGTCGGCTGTCGATCGCAGGCGTTTCGATGGGGGTGCAATTGTATAACACATGCCCCATTCTCGGTCCATAGTCAGCTGCGCAGACGTGGATCTCTTGTCTCCAGGTTCTGTTGGTCCCTGGAGTGCGTGCCAGGATCGCCCTGTATGGGCGGTTGACGCGCTTCCTGCAGATGGCGCGCACTCATTGGGGGCCGTGGCAGGGGTCTCCATGCGGTGATAGGTAGAGTAGAACCTGGTATACTCTGTTTGGAACCTTCCAACTTCGGGGGTCTCAATACAGTGATAGGTAGAGCCCTGGTAAGGTCTCGAGCCCGGGTACCAGGTCGGCGAACGTTGTGTCTCTGGGCGAAGTGTCTTCCTTGCAATTCTCTTCACTGACTCCTGTTTGGTACGTCACAGCAGCTGTAAGAGGTTGTCTGGGTGTTGCACTGTTTTGGGCGGAGAGACTTGAACTGCGAAGTCGAGTTGGGCTGTGGTGTATCCTTCGCCGTTGGCCCAATACCTGGGGACGAATGTTGGACCCATGTCGTGCACTATCATGGTCTCTCCGGTTATCCTGCTTTTGGCATAGTACCATCCGGGTTTTGCTTTCCGTGCGTTTTTCGGCGGGTCATAGTCACTTGTCATGCGTTCACCTGTTCGTTATATGTCGTTGTATGTGTGCAATTACACGGCAGGTGTCGAATCCGGTGCGAGGAGCTGGAGCAGGGTGCTGGAGTCGTTGACCGTGTGGTGTTTTCTTGACTTTTCGCCGGGGGTGGGAGGAGTTATGATGAACTTGAGTTGGTTGTGGAAGAACGTCCTGCCACTCTCGTCCATTGCCGCGTATCGTGGTATGGTGTCTGGGCCCAGGTCTTCTACTTCTACCAATTCGTTTTTTACGAGGACTTCATAGTGATGGGGGCTGGTCTGTTTTGCGCCTGGCGGCGGGCTTTCGTCTAGTTCGTCCTTCATAGGCGTCCCTCCTTTCTTAGGAGTTCGAGGGCGTAGTCCTTTGCGTGGTAGAGGTCGATAAGCCTGGGGAACCTGAAGAACGTGCCGTCGGTTCCGTCGACGACCCCGCAGATGTAGAAGTGCTTGATCTTCTCGTTCTCCGCCCACAGGGTGTACGGTAGCGGTGGATGTCCGCGGACGTCTTCATATCGGTAGACCAGGTGGTACCAGAGGGGGTTTGGGGATGGCTCCATGCATGACTTGATGGTGTCTTTGAGCGACTTTGTCCATGAGCTGGTGAAATGGTACCGTTGGGGCCCCTTGTCTGACTTGCGCATTGACCAGAATCCGCCCCACACGCCCCGGTCTGCATAGGTACCTTCTGTCTCGATCTTCTTCCAGTCCTCCTCGGTCAACTTCCTGTTCGCACGTGGAAAGGTCTTCTTCAGTGCTTTCCACAGTTGGGCGATTTGAACATCGAGCCGCTTTTCGGTGTCAAAGTCGCGGGCGTTCATCGCTTCCACGGCTTTGTTGTTGAGTTCGGCGATCTGTTTCTCTATCTTTTCTTTCTCTGATCCTGTCATGGTTCTCTCTCCTTTACAGGCGGACCTATGATTGCGGTCCCACTAGCGCAGCTTGCCTGCGGCGAGCTCTGCGATGATTTCTTCTTCGGTCCCAGCGTCTGGTTCGGTCGTGGCGTAGTAATAGGACGTGCGAAGGCGTTCTAGACGTTCCTGTATTGTTGTGTTAGACTCATGTCCTATGGGTTCGAAATGCGCCGCGATGTATGCAACGGTGTGACTGAGAGCGCGGGCCACCTTTACCATCGCTGCCACTGGCGTGTCAGCGTACACCGACCCATCGGCGCCGCATTCTCCGTACATGACGTAGTAGTTCTTTCCTCTCACATCCCTGCTTATGATGTCTCTCAACTTGTTTGCCTCCCTGAAACCTTCTTGGCGGTACCGGTGTTCATGCTCATAACCGGCTGTATGAGCTCGTTCCATCGGTCCTTGTCTGTCTCACCTGGCAGGTATCTTCCAAGCATCACTGTCGGGAGACCCTTGCCTGGCCCCACTTCCATCAACGCGTCGTGGATCGCCTTCAGGTCTGCTCCTGTCTCCTTGTAGCTGCTAAGAAAGTCCTTGTACTCGCCTTCCCCTGAGCTGGTGTTGCGGAGTGGTTTCATGGTGAATATGTTGCCATCTTCGAGGTCGTACTCTGCGCAAGACACGGTGTCCGTTACGCTGTCTCCCTCCACCACCCAGACCTTCCCCTTGAAGCCGAGCATGCAGAGGTGGCCGAGCGCCACGGTCAAGAAGTCGTTGCTGGTGTCGTAGCCGAACGCTGTGTAGAACATGAGCTGCCGCCCGGCGGCTTTGCTGAACCAGACCTGGTAGAGCCCCAGGTCCTGTTCCCGTTCTGCCTTCCGGTACTTCTTGAGGTCCGGGTCCGCCGGCTCAGCCGCTAGTCGTACCTGGAAGGCCTTGGACTTCGCCCTGAGCTCGCCGTCGGTGTATTTGTGATCTTTCGCGTCCTGTTTGGCGCTTCTCACGTATTCGTCCAGGGCGTCCTCCCACTTGCGACTGGCTTCTGCCAAATCGGTCATGTCCTGGAACCCTGCTGCTGTCGCTGCCTTACGTAGCGCTTCGATGTCTATGCCTTGCGGCATCAACACATACTTGTATCCCCATCCCATTGTGGTTACACACTCCTTTCCTCGTTAAAACACCCGTCGCGGCTTGACATAGGGCGGGATCTCGTATGAAAACGAATACTTCCCCCTCCCTGTCGCCTTTTTCGTGAACCCGGCGTCTAGCAGGAGCTTCTCGAGCTCTGGTAGGTGGTGAGTATCTTGTATTGCTTTGTTCAACCCATATATCGGATTCCCATCGAAGAACGCCTCTTCGAGGTAGGCGATGGCCATGGCCAATGGTGGGTCGAACACCCTCAGGTGCCAGTTCCTGTGGTCAAGGACGTCGTGGCGAATGTTGAGGTATTCGAACTTCATGTTGAGGTCATCTTGGGAGAGCATCGGCAGCGGGTCGTTCTTCCTGGATTCTACGGTCTCGTTAATTTCTTTCCGGTCAGCGTTCTCTCTGGCCAGGTACTTCGCGAAAGTCCGTGTCTTTGGCTCCCTTGAGTCAGCCTGCTCGGCGCACTTGTCAGCGAGCCATGTGATCAGGGAGAGGACCGCTTGGTGGTCCTTGTTCGTAGCGCCAGCGAACCTACTGTCGTTGCCCTGTGGCCCTTCTCTGCCATCAGGCTCCAGGTGTGCATCAGGTTGTCGAAATGGGAGGTCATCTACAGCAGCTCCAGGAATGCGGCCGAGTTCTTGACATGGGAGCGGATGTTACGCCGCGTGTTATTCATGACAAGTTGCCTTATTGATTCGACTGAAGTGACCACCGGGCTTGGAAACTCGGTGTACAGGCAAGTCTTGTCGTCGCTGCTGAGGATCTTGTCAGCTTCACCGCTCGTGAGCCTTGCCACGATCTGACCCTGGAAGTGCATGTTCCTCTTTGATTCTGCCATCTCCTTAGTCGATGCCACTGCCGTGATTTTCATCCAGTCTTGCAAGTGGGGGTGCACTGATTTCTCCCCTATTGCCCAGAACGTCTTTTCTTCTTTTGCCATTTTCTATCGTCTCCTAAGTTCTCTCCATACTGTCACCCGTGCACAACTCGGTTCTTCTTTACGAGCCCCTTCCTTCTTGTCCAGTGCCCCTGCAGTTCGACCCCAGCGACGAATTCATGCCTGACGATCTTGCCCCGGCGGAGACTGTCGACGCTCTTTACGACGACGCCCTCCTGTATTTCAGCCCCGAAGCTGCTTTTCCGGTCGAGCATCTTGAGCACATCGCTATGGGTGGTGACCCCTCGGAACAGCAGTGGCGGGATGGGGAAGTTATACTTGCGAGCCAGTGCGACCTTGGCGTCGTAGCCTACGAATGCCTTGGTACCAGGGTCGTATACATCCCAGACTATGTAAAGCCCCGGGAGGTTGTCGTATTGGATCGAGTGGACATCGCGCATGCTCTCACCGCATAGTATGAGTGCTTCTCCTGTTTCTGTTGTGAACGCCTTCGTTACCTGCTTGCCGTCGAGCTTCTCCTCGACCACTACTTCGCTTTGGAACAGTGCGTCTGCCTCGGCATGGGTCAGGTAGCGCTTGCGAGGAATCTCCTTGCCGGTCGGTATGCGCCCTATCCTGAAACGCATGTGCGCGTCAGGGAGTTCTAACAGTTGGTTGTTCATTTTCTTGCTCTCCTTTCAACGAATGTAGGCTCGGCAATCATCGATAATCGTCTGTTGCCGAGCTGGTGTTCGTCGTTCTTTCCTAGTTGCCATACACGGTCAGTGATGCTGCGGTTGCCATCATCTTCCTTGCGAGATACTTGGCAAAGTAGGGGGCGAACATCGTGTAGGCGTCCTTGGCGTTCCATTCTCCGAACGCCTTTTCGACTTCACCGAGGTTGCGAATGGGCCCTGCCGTGTCTATCGTTGCCAGGGCGGCGATGACGTTCTTCATCATTTCAGTGTCGGTGGTGACCTTGTAGACAGTCGCCTGTATCCTCAGCGCCGCTGCACGCCTTCTCTGGTCCGGTGACTTCATGTCATTCAGAAACGCCTCGTAGGCCGATTCTCGGTACTGCGTCCGTGTCTCTTTTGTCATCATTTCTGTTGCATCTCTCTTGTTCCGTGGGCCTGCCGGTTACTTGGCCCCACCCACGGAGTAGGAGCCAGTCGCTTCGGTTCATAACTTCGTCGGCTAATGACTGAACAGATAGCCAGAAGCCTTCAGTCTCTGCCGTATCATCTTTCCTACCACTGGTTTGTCGCTCAGGTACGCAAGCAGGTCTCTGAATTCGTTGTCCAGCATGTTGCCTTTCATCAGGTTGCAGCCTTCGTCGATCAACTGAAGGTTCGCCAGGTCGTCAGGCGGGCCGCCACGGCTCCTCGGGACTATGTGGTCTACCGAATACTTCCTTACAGGGATCTTCTCCCCGCAGTAGGTACATACCGGTGCCCGCATCATCCAGTCAAGGATCTGCTCGATCGTCAGATTGACGCCGAACCTGTGAAGCGATGCCTTGAGGATCCTGGCCTTCCACAGCTCCGGAGACTTCCGCTTCATACGCCTGTAGCTGCTTGATGTCATGGCCACAGAGTCTCATCAGGGAGCCCGCCGAGGTCAACTTGGTTGCATCTTATGCAGAGCGTCCCCACAGCGACGAGCTTGTGCTTGTATGACGAGTACAGACTGACTACAGAGTTCGCCTGGCTGCACGAGCTGCAGTCGGCGAGGTTCTTCAGGCCGCTCCTCGCCGATATACCAGAGACTATTTCGACGGTGTAGTCTTTTTCGTCTTCACTAATGAAACCATGCTGTTTAAGATAGTTCAGGACGTCCATGAGGCCGTTGTCCGTGTACTGCTGTCCCGTTTCCGCCAGGCGCTTGTGGAGGAGCTCGAAGTCGAGCCCGGCAGCTGCCTCCCTGAGGATTGCGTTGAACTTCTCTTCGTCGGTATACTTCACCGCCTTGTAGACGCCTCTCATTATGTGGTATGGCGTACGGCAGCTCATGCAGACCGCCATTACCTCCCGCCAGGTGCGGGCCTTGCCTACGCGAGAGCGCACGTAGAGCGTGCGGTGTGGAGTATACTTGCCGCAGGTGCGGCAGCTCCTGTTGGAGATCACATTGAGATGGCTCGCGCCACCTTTTAACGGCGCGAGGAGCGCCGCTCGAATGGCTGCATCGGCGTTGTGGCGCCGATGGTTGGCTGACAATAGGGTATTGTTGGGGATTGTGGAACCTACTGTCTGTCAACGACGACCCCTCCGCCCTACGACACCCTCCCGATGGAGGTTAGCCGTATGGTTTCATAGGGACGTCCGCTGTCCTGAGAACAGCGGCCGCTGATCCGGAGACCAGTCGTTTCGGCCTATGCACCGATTAGATTTGGTGCACAAATAGGTGACGCGCATGCGTGACATGCGCGAAGAAGCGGGAGGCCAACCATCAGGCTCGTAAGAGCCAGAAGCACCCATCAGCCAGGTTGTGGTTTGCGCCACTCCTGGGTTGGGTTGATCACGTTGACCCGCTATCACCTTCCGTGGCCAGTAAGCCACGGACAATTCATCGGCGCCACCCCTGTTGGGAGGTACCGGAAAAAGCCATGTGGGCAGTTTAGCGAATTGATTGCCCGCATGTCACCCTCCAGCGTTTTCAAATAATCGCTGGCTAGGATTTACTGTCTTTTGCTCTACACTTGCACCGGTGGCTCTCCTGGTGCCCTTCGTCTAGGTTGCATCTGTGCCTGAGACCATAGTAAGGGCAGAGAGACGTCGCAAGGAACGGTGTTCTTACCTTCCACGAGTGGTTGCATGTCCTGTTCATTGCGCGCTCCCAAGGCCCTACTGACGCTCTCGGTTCATTTCGCGTATCCGGCGCATCGAGTCGGCTTCTCTCATGAAGTGCCGTTCTACCCGCGTCGGCGGCTTCTGTTCTATCCTGAACCCGGTGAGCCGCTCGTAATCGTTGGCGCAGACGTCGAACAGCTCCCGGCCTGACCACTTGGTCCCGGGTAACCGGGCCCACAGCATCCTGAAAGGGCCTGTGAGTGCCTTGTGGCAGCGCTTGCACGTGTGCCCCGCCATAGCAGCCCATCCGCCAGGATTGGAGAGGGTCAGGCCGAAGTAGATCTCCTTGCCGTGCACAAGAGCCCTGGTTTCTCTGTCTTCAATGGACAGCCCCGTGCTTCTCAAGGCGCCTGCCTCCTTTTCCTGAACAAGACGCGCCCACGTGCGTCGAAGTTAGCGACGGGGCACTCGGAATTGGAACACCCCCACTGTTCCTTGGGCGACAAGGAGTCTCCTGTCACGTATCTTTGAGATACCCTGGAGCAGTTGGGGCATGCCGCCATGGGGATGGTGTTGCCATAGAGGTCGAGGGCCTGCCCGGAGAGTTGTGTGATTCCAGACAAGGCCTACCAGCTCCCTGCATAGCGGGAGACTTCGTCCTGGCCATCTCTGTGTATCCGCTCCCTCTCCTCGTCGTGGTGGCGATAGACTTGGCCGGCCCTGGCCTGGTGCAGTATCATGTTGCACGTGGTCAATGGGTCGTTCTTAGCGGCAGACATGTCCCGGGCGAAGTCTCTGGCTTGTTCTGGGGTTTCGAATTCGAGCTCTATCCGTACCTTGACTTTGGTCCCGTCGGCGAACTGCCGGCCCACCATGAATAGGCCGGTCTTCGTCATTGGATCTGCTCTGACTATCATCGGTTTTCACTTGCTCTTTGGTTCATGCTTATTCACTGACCTCTGACTTTGCATTCATATCGAGTTCGGCGATGACTTCATCCACCAGGCCGTTCTTGTAGTAGGAAAAGCCTCCGTAACCCTCCTTCCCGCCCAACGGGTCTCGGGCCTTCTTCAGTTTGTCTGCCAATGATCTGCTGTCCATTGCTTCTCACTTCTGTCGAGTAGAGCACTTCACTTTTCCTTCTCCCTTCCTACCAATCTGACTTCATCTCCCTCGTCTGTACGCATAACAGCCGTGCGGTGGTAGGTGACCTCTAGAGCGGGCTTGTCGTAGTCGAAGTCGACCCTGACTCTTATGACTGGGTCCAGCTTCCCTTCAGGGACCACCCCTACGTATTCGACGAAGGCTGCTCTGTCGCCTGGCTTGATCATGTCTTCACGAGCGCCCTGTTTGTAGGTCGGCGCCATCTTTACTACCTCGAGTAGGTCTCCTCGTTTGAACTCACCGGGGAGGCCGAACTCGTGGGGGAAGAGGCTGGCGTATTCTGCCTTCAGCCGGTCGAGGCTCTTCATCTCGGCTCTGAGCTGCTCATAGAGGTCTTCGGAGAGGTACATCAAGACCTGGGGACCGTAGCCCCCCTGGTCTACCTTGATGAAGGGCAGGAGCTTGCCGCCGATGTGCCCCATTCCTACTTCTCTGATATCCGTTGGTCTTACTATCTCTTTCTTCATGAGAACACCTTCCGCGACTCTTCGAGTTGCGCCTTTGAGAGCGTAGATATGCCAGGGTTTGAGACCGTCTGGCCGAGGCGGAACTGAATGGCGGCTGCACTGCCCTGCAAGCTGTCATTGACGTCCATGATATCTACAATGCCCGGGAATCCACGCAGCGCCTCGAGATACACTTCAACTGAGGCGAGTTCTGTTGCTACTTTCTCTATGTGCCGCAGAGCGTATGTGAGGTACTTGGCAACTTCCGGGTCGTCGACGGCTTCTAGAAACGGTGCATTGTTTGGCATAGTTTCTTCCTCTAGATTCTTACGAGTACCTTGCGGTATTCTGACGCTTTGCCATTGGATATTATGACGTGCGAGTCGTCACAGAGGTCATCGTATGGTCCAGAGTTTTTCCAGTTGTAGTCAAGGCGCGTCTTTGGGTTTGCCAGAGCGAACTTGAAGATGTCGAAGGTGCCGCTCTTGCAGGTTGGATCAGCCACGTTTACGCCTCTTGGCATGATGGACTTGATGACCGCCTTCCCAGGCACAATTGGCCGCATGGAACTGAATGTCCGCTCAGAGCAGAACTGGAACTTCTTGAGCATCGACATGGTCTTGGAGTCCATGAACTGGAGCCACCAAGTGTCACGCGGCACAGGGTGCTTCCAGAATGTGCTCGCTAGCTCTCCCTGGGGGCAGGCCGTCCCTCTGAAGTAGGTTGCTATGCTCTTGTTACCCTGTATGACTGAAGCGCGGGCGTCTTCGAATTTCTCGTTGTAGAAGAACAGGTAGGAGCCTTCATACTTGTATGTCGTCTCCCCCCATCTGCCCTGCTTCCGCTTGCAGCCAGCTCGGATTATCTCGACGTCATGCTTGTCGCTAGGGTCCATATCGTACGTTATGCACTCCTGGGGTCCGACGATGACAGCGTCTATGGTCTGATGGAGCGGTTCGAGCGTCTGGTAGACCTTGCCGATCCTCACGAACCTGTTTCCGAATAACGCTCTGAACTGGTCGGCGAGAGGGAAGACGTCGAACTTCCCACCTCTTGCGATGTAGTCGTCGTATTCTCCGTGGTGGTATGACATCTCCACGGTGAGCGCTCCGTTTTCCGAATACGCCTCTATGCTACAGTCGACGTTTCCAAGCTGATTGAACAGTTTGGCTGCTTCGTCCAGAATACGTCGGTCTACCCCCGACATGGTCATAGTAAGGGTTTCTGTAGAGTCTGTCAATCCTCTTTCTCCTCCTTTCTGCGGCGTCCGTCCTTCGGGAATGCCAGATAATGGCCGTCGATGGTGTCGGGCCTGAACCCTGCTGCTCTCAGTGCGAGGTGCTCGTCTGTGAGACCGCCGTACACCGGTTCCACGAGGTGGCCTCCGCTTGGGCAGAACATCCTGTGGCCTGTGGTTTCGTCAGGGACGCGTGTGTGAAGATGGTCGCCGTGGTCGGGGCAGACCAGCGGGGACTGTTTGTCATAGAATATCCTGTCGCACAGCACCATGAGGCATCCGATACAGAGGTTCTCGTAGATGTGGCCGGGCAGCATGAGCCTGTTGTTGACGAGCGTGTCAGCGCCTATCCTAACCACGGGGACATGGACCTCTTCGCCCATCACACCGCAGTCCCAGATATCGCCGAGAGGTTCGCCACACAGGCCGTTTAGGTCGGGGCCGATATGCCACCGGCTCCCTGGCATTTCGCTCTTCCCCACGTTGAGCGTCGCTGAGATCATGATCCTTTCTTCCATGGTTTCACCCTACAGCTCGCTCACGGCATCATTGACGTTGGGGCTCTTCTTCAAGTCCTTGGTCATCTTCGCGACCGCCGCGCAGACCTCGTCGTAGGTTTCGTTTACCCTCTCCAGCGCTATCAGATATCTTGCCATGGTCTCATTCCTCCAATTTGATTTCTACGCCGTCGTCATTCTCGAACTCATATCTGCCGTAGCTCTGCACAAGGCCTTCCGCCTTCACTCCCTGACGCATGAGGCTCTCGCTGATGACGGAAGTGCCGAGGATGACCCCTATGGCATACCAGGGGAGGTCCACGATGAAGAACAGGTATAGAGACACTGCCGCTCCTATGAAGAAGCCCAGCGCTCCTATGTTGGCGACCTTTTCGAGCCTTTTATACCGCTTCTCTATCTGCGGGTCATCGAACTCTGGCAGCCGCACTGATTTTGCGTCTTTTGCAGCCAATTCAGGTCAACTCTGAAGCTTGCCGGTGAACCTTCTGCCGTTGATGAAGAACTCGATGGTGTTGTAGTCGAGGTTCCAGACCACTACTTCATGTCCCGACGCGCAATACGACTCCCCCACTACAGGGTACCGGTTCCCTGCGAGTACGGCGTTGATAGCAGTCATTGCCTCGTCAGTAGACACGGGAACCTCCTCAATCACTTCACTTACCCTCATTTCTATCATCTCCCAAGGCACTCTCAACGCTCCTATCTGTTCCAACCTCAAGTTCCGATGCGACTTCTTCTATCGCCTTCGCCTTGAAGTACGCCCATTCACCGAACAGCCCGTGGTACGACCAGTCTCTGGCCGAGCGTAGCCGCGTTGCCAGCTCCGGCCCTCTGGCCAATGCAGCCTCCAGCGCTTTGACCCTTGGAAGGAGAGCCTTGACTCTGGCATAGGCCTCTGCCGCTTGATCCAGCTCGTCGCCTTCATCTCCATGCCAGCACGCCTCTAGCTCTTCTGCAAGGGGTGTCATTGGTACTCATTCTCCTCTACTTCGTACTCCTCTGGGTAGATTATGTCGTCCCCGGGAGCGTAGTTGTCTGACCGCATGAATTCCAACATGTGTTCGCCGCAATAATGCCCCCATAGGAGGCCAATCTTGGTCTTGAACTCGGGAGCGTCGGGGCATTTCGTGTCAGGCTTCTCGATCAATCTATCACACATGTACTTCACCTAAGCCTTCTTGACGTCTAGTATCATACGGAACAGCTCTGCCTGCTCGATCGCGTCATCGAGGGCGTTGTGCGTGTGTTTCGCTGATGTCTTGAATCCTGCATCGTAGATGGCCCGTTTGTTGGTCTGGCGCCAAGCCTTTCCAAACTTCCCCATGTAGACCCCTTTCATGTCTATCGCGTTGATCCCCAACGGATTGTACCCCAGGTATGTGTGGAAGTACCATGAAACGAAGAGGAAGTCGCTTGGCGCGTTGAAGAACACCCCGATGGGCTTGCCCTGTACGTTCTTCTCAAGCCACTCTGCAAAGCTTCGCATGGCTGCCTCCGGCGACGAGCCTTGCTCCTCGCACTTCACCAGGAACTGGTCTCCGAGAACGTCTCTTGCTGAATCGGTGGCAGTTGCCCCTTCGAGAGGCTTGATCTCAACATAGAACCTAACATCAGGGTTGTCGACCAGGCACGCCCCTATGCTGAGCAGCGAGTACTTTGGAGGTATGGGCCCAGTGTACTCGCAGTCGATGCTCACGTACAGTTTCCTTTCTTTCTCCAGAGCTGTTTCATTCAATGTAATTCGCCTAGTGTTCCTGTCAGCTTAAAACGGGGTCGTCGCCAGATCTTTCTGGCATGTGGCCGTCACTCCAATAGGCCCGACAAAACTTCTGGGTCGATAGTGGCGTTCTGGGATTGGCGCCGGCCCGGTTCAGGGGCGGTTGAGACAACCCAGTCTTCGAATTGGTCGAGCGCCTCAGCGGCGTGTTGGATTATGGGTTCCGTGAGCGCCACGTTTCCATAGGTGTCTTGCAGCTCCCATGCGCCTTCCAGAAGCTTTCTATATGGCGCCAGTCTGTTGTCTATCACGGTCTTCATTTGTTTCTCTTGTCCTTGCTCGTTATCAGAGGCAGAAACACCGTTGGATCAATTGTCCGCCGTCTGGGCTTCGGCTTTGTTTTCTTACGGGCCTTCTCCCTTTCCTTCTCCACCAGCACGCCGCCCTTGCGGTATCTGATTCTTGCCAGGGTTTCGTGGCCGGCGCTGAAGTTGAACTGGAAGAAGGTACCTACATCTGTCCCTTCGAGTCGTACTTCATCCTCTGAAATCAGATAGACCTTCACCCGCGGGCTCTGACCTTTGTTGACCATTGTATGTCTCACTCTTTGTCCGTCTGCTCATAATGACAGGAGCACTGTCGGGTCGATTTCACGCTTGGGGGCCTTCTCTCTGATCTCTTTCAGGGCCTGTTTGACCTGCTCCGGGTAAAGATAGATGAAGTGAGTTCCGGCGTTTCGTGACAGGGAAATAGCTCCGTTGTCGTACACACAGAGGTCTACCGAGTATTCTCCTGCAGAGTAATCATCGTTCTTTGCCTGCAGCTCTGTCCTTGATACGGGTTTGGGGTCCATGAGAATCACATCAATGCTACTTTACTAATAGGCTCAGTATTTCCGGGTCGTTCACGCCCCTTGGGATGGCTTCCGGCCGCGTGACTTTCTCAGCCGCTATCTTCCTTAGCGTGGCGAGTTGCCGGTCGACGAGTTCTTCTGCAAGAATCTTCCTGACTGTGCTTGCTGCTTTGAGGATGTTTGCGCTGTATCTTCGCATGGTCACTGCTTCCGCAACCAGTAAGGTCGCTATCAATGCCAACCATGCTCTGGATTCGTCTTTCTGGTCTTCGCTCTCCTCGTCTCTCATCTTCTTGGCAATCGCGATGATTTGGTTGACGAGAGAGTCACTGCGGAGCTCTTGGTCGACGGTCTCTGCGTTTTCTTGCGTGGGACTGGCAACCCATACATTGATTGTGCCAACAAGATGCCGTACCTTGCTATCGTGCTCCACATGCTCATACCGGTCTAACACTTCGGAGGCGCAGTAGACGCCAAACTTGATGGCGGCCACCCTGTTCGTAAGGCACTTCTTCACATCGTCTTTAGAAAACAGCGGATCTGCCGCAGGGATTCTTGGCGTCTTCATGTTCTCACCTAGATCAAAGTCAGCAATGTCATGGAGTCGCTGCACACGACCGATGGAGCTTGTGCCTTCGCTACTGGGGCGTCCAGGAGCTCGAGGTTTCTCAATTCGTCGATGCTTTCTTCGCCTTGGCGGATCCAGTTCGTTCTCTCCCGCCGGCCAGGTTTTACGTCTATTGTCACAGTTACGACTGCGCGCCGCCCATCGGCATGGGCATCAGTTATCGTCCCTACCATTCCAACATAGCACGTCGGCGAGTAGGTTTTCATGACCTTCACCCGCCGGCCTTTCAGCGTCGTGACGTCAAAGTCGCTTACTGTTGCCATTCAACTCACCGCGAGTAGTAATTGTGGATCATCTGTGCGATGAACGCCGACGCCGTTTCGTCTCGTTCTATGCCGTCAGGCCATGTTTGCAGGGCTTCAAGCGCCGGCTGACCAAGGTTTTCGTGGAACTTCCAATGCTTCAGTAGCCCTTTCTTCGTCGACTTGCCGTTGCCGTCGTAGTAGTACCTCCCTATGAGGGTGACTATATGATGTGCGACGCCGGTTTTCAGGTCTCGGACTACGTAAAGCCGCGCATCACAGTAGTCCCATACGCGGCACATGGCATCCGCAATGATCCCGCACCCTCCTGCTGTCCACGTGCCGTTCGGGAGTACAGTGTAGGACTCTTTCGACGTCACTATGCTCTTTATGGCACCTTCGATGGTCCGCTCTCTTGGTTTGCTCATTCTATATCACTTGTCTGGGGACCGTCACTTCGCATTCCAGTTCCATCCGAGTCTCCGGTTGGCGGTTCGGAGCCGACGCCATGTTCGCTAGGTAGATGTCCGGTTTGGAGATGTCAACGGGCTCGACGGACAAGACCCGCTCTGGTTGTACGAATTTGCCGCAGGGGATGAAGTCCGGGGCCTGCCGTTTCTCGTTGTCGTCAAGAAACGTCACCACATAGGGCTTGCCATAGAGCGCGTCGAGCTTCTTCCTCCTTTGGACGCGGTTGAAACCTACGTTCGAGAGGAGAAGCATGATCAGTTCTGGCGTGTCGCTGGCATAGCTCTCTGCCATCATTTTGTCTTCCGTTGCCCAGAGCTGTATCCTTCCCTCCCCGGCGGCTTCGATGATATATTGACGGATCCAGCGGTTCGTCTGGAACTTACCAAGCTTGTGGAGACGTTCGAGGGTACGAATGACGTCTGTCACGGCGGCTTTTGGCGTTTCCCAGTAGTAGCTCATGCCGCTTGTCCTGACCGACTCTGGGTTGCGGAGCCTGCAGCCTCTGTACAGGGTTCTCATGGTTTCTCCTACCTCTCGACTAGTGCTCGGAGGACTTGCTTCCCCTGGTCTTCGTTGTCCAGGTAGACCCTGCCACGGCTGGTCTCTGGCTTCTTCTCTAGATGCAGAACCAGACGGACCAATGCCGCGATGAGCGCGGCCTTGTCAGGATCCGTAACCAAGGCCCAGCGTACTTTGTATTGCTTCACTTTCGTATAATGGCCTACACGGCTTCCGTTTGCGCTCGGAGGGTCCCACTCTACCGGTCCGTCGACGGTGGAAGTTGCTCTGACCGCCTTCAGTTCCAGTTTGTTGACTTCGAATGCTATCTTCATATTGCTTCACTCGGATATTTTCAACACTCACTTCGGCCGGTCTTCTTTTAACGGCCGAAGGTCACGCCGGGGTCTTGGCTAGTTTGACGGTTATCTTCGCCTTGGGCACGGCCTTCTTGTAGGACTGCTTCCAGGACTCGGCTTCGGTCTCTTTGACGGTCGCGGCCAGCATCCCATTGACGAACACGTCGATTTGGCGCTCTACCTGTCCGGCCAGCACTTCCTCTTCGGGGTTCGGCGCCGCCGAACTGCTGCCATCTTCGATTGTGAGCCTTGGACGGCACCTGTGCGCCGTGTTCTCGTTGAACCAGTCGCCACACCCGACGCATCTGATGTCCTCGCCGCTGACCATCTTCTCCATGAACTGCTTGTGCTCAGCCAGCGTGTCGCAGTGCTTCAGTTCCTCTACTTCCTTGAATACGTCTACTTCATCTAATTCGTACATGTGTTTATCACTTCTTTCGTCACGTCCCCCAAATGGGGCTATAGGGCTAACAGCGTCAACGGGTCGATGCGGTCGGCATTGGCCGTTGCCTCTACGGAATATGCGAGTTTGCCGTTGGGACCTGTGATCCCCTTCTCATCCGTCTTCTGAAGACCGAGTGTATGAAGAGCTGAGTCAAGGCTTGTATCGAAGCGCCTTGCATTGCCCAGCATTATCCACGGTGATTGAGAGGAGCTGAGATTCTGTTCGTCTACGCCCCGACACTCTGTAATCCCCTTCTCCAAGTCTATGTACCATACTTGGTGGTCCAGTATTATGAACTGGTTGCAATGGGGGTCAGCGAGGGCCTTCTTTGGTCGCAAGTGCCTGTAGCTCGTTATCAGGCTCAGCAACGTGTTGGGATCACGTACACGCGGGCGCTCTTTCTCGTAGCGGTCGATCAGCCTTCGTAAGTCCTTTTTGATTGCCTTGACCTCCGCGGCTGTGTATCCTGACTTGGACAGTATGTCAGCGGAGCCCTGCTCAATGGCAATTTCGCCTCCTGCTGAGACGATCTGAAAGCCTGTCGAGTCTCCATGACTCTGCCTGGCTATCTCGACCAAGTAAGACTCCTTGCCTTGTACTTCCTGCCCCTCTATGAGCCTCGTTACTATGAAGTGAGCCAACACAAATCCCTTCTAGAGGAGGTCTTCTTTGACGAGTCAGCATCAGGCGATATGGTGCTCATCACTATCACTTTGTGTCTACAAGAGTCAGGTCGCTGACTTTGACGTTGTAATCGTCCCTGGACCACCCTGGCAGGACCCCTTCTGGTGTCGTCGAATCTGCGAGGCGCACTATCACCATCGATCTGCTATCATCAACCACAAGGACGTTAGCGTACTTGCCTGCAACCTCTTCCTTTGGAACTTTCTGCATATTGCCGAAAGCGTCCTTTTGGGTCGCATTCCCATCCAGTAAGACTGTATCACCCACGAAGATGATATGCGCCTTCATGTATGAGAGTGCAGCGCTCATGGCAGCAGACAGGTCTAATGGCTTTGTGAGTCTTGTGAAGCGCTGTGAGTCGAACATAATCACTTCATACATTGATGAAGGGTCAGTGGGATACACCTTCTCGACGTACAAGTCGATGACACCCTGGGAACCCTTTGTTGTGAAGTTCCTCTTCCAATGAGCGGCTTCTCTAGGACTTGGTGCTTTGTACCACCTACCTGGTAGTTCTATGAGTGTATCGAAGCTGTCAGAGATGGTGACGGTCGACGTGTCGTAATCCGTTATCAGCCGAAGCAGTACTTCTGGGTCCATTGTCTCACCTTGTCTTACCAAGCAATCCAGAGTCGCTTTCTCAAGGAATTCACTTCTGGTCGTCTCTAGTAGTTGTCTTTCCTGTCGAAGACCTCGACTTCGCCCTTGTTAACGAAGAACCAGCGCTCGTCGAGCAGATAGTCGAGCCGACTCGGCCGCTCCTGTCGCAGTTGAAACAGGGTTACCAACATGGTGATGGCTTGATTGTCAACAGCCAGTTTGGACCAGTGCTCTTCGGGGATAGTCTTCAGTAGGTGCTCGTTGACTAGCTCCCTCGTCTCCGTGTTGTTCCAGAGGGCTTGGAGCGCTTCCTGGATAACCGTCATGTCCTTCTCGGCGAACCCGTATGGGAGCATGGTACGAGAGTCGACGCTCTTTCTGGTCCAATCCATCTCGCCCTTTGATGGGTCCCCTTCTGCCCACTCTGGGATCGCGGTTACCATCGTTGCGCCCTTGTCAAGAGCGATGTCTATACCAGACCGTGGTTGGTGCACCCAGTTTATCGTCCCGCAGTCATCGCACCGTATGAACATAACGGTCCCCTTCTCGTTGCTTTCCTGGCGCTCGGTATCGTAGTCGTAGATTACCCCCCTTTTGTAGTCCATGTCCATCACATGCTTGCCGCATCCACGACAGTCGAGGAGCCTGGCGTACCTTGCGCCTCTTTTGTACTTCGGCCTAAACATCATTCCTTGCATTGGCATTTTGATCACCTTAGAGGAGCGTCAAAAGCACGCTAGGGTTTGGCACACCCCGGGTAGCGTTAGGCAGCACCGTAGCATCTTCCGCATAACCCTGGTTCTCGATATCGAACTTCTCAAAGATACGGGCTATCTCCTTCCTGAATCGTGGCTTGACCATCTTCGCGACCTCGTCGTCTACATTTCCGTTCGACAAGATGAGGTAGGTGGCTTCTGCTTTCTCGACCGCGGCGAGAAGCGCCGCACTGAGTGTCACCTCTGTCCAGCGCCACGATTCGTATGCAAGGTTACCAAGTGCGTCCCTGCCCTTCTGTGACACAAGCCAAACGTTGCCGGCTGGCTTGTACGGCATTCCATAGCTGAACTCACGTAACAAGTAAGCGTTCATATCTTGTTTCACCGGTCAGATGATGACCCAGACAACCCGTTTCTTCAGGACTTCGGTAGCGTAGATCCCTGTCCAGCACCCGCCATTCGAGATATGGGGTGGCCTTTTCAACCCGCAGTGCTTGCACAGTGTACTGGCTTTGGTAACCACTACAAACAGGATGTCAGACGCCTTTGCCACCCTGATGTTCCTGGTCCTGTATCCAGCCTTTCCATGTTTGTCGGGCCACTCGTTGATTTCCGGCGGGAAGATCTCTGTGGCGTAGGAGTGGCGGTGTGTTAGGGCATTCTGCTCAGCGTAGATGTCAATCCCTCCGGCACGCCTCTTCGTCCTCTTGCCGCAGAACTCACACTCTGTGTAGGCGGTCCCCTCTACCGGGAAGTCGCTGGGCAGGAATGACCGTCTACCGCAAGCGTCGCACACGGAGACGGGGCAGCGCCCTGACACGAGGGTCACCCCTTCTGGAGTCGGGATATGTTCGAAATCGGCAGCGAACAGCCCATAACTGTCCATCGATTTTACGAGGATTCCTGACTTGGCGTTGGAGAGTATGGCGCCGCAGGTACTGTAGGCCTGGACTGCTTTGCTCCCCAGCTTCCACTCTTCCGGTCCTACGATGCCTACTTTCAATTGACCCATGTTAAGATCCCTGACCTAGATCGCCGACTTTCGATTTAACAGACGGATACCGACCCAGAAACCTTTCTTTGCCTAGGCTGATCGTGGGTGCCCAGGCAAGAGACGAGGGAAGTTGTCGAGCGCCTCCTTTTTGATCCGCTTATCCATCTTTGCCGCACGCTTGATTTCGTCTCTGACTAGCGCTTCTTTCCAATCTTCCATTTCTTGTCATCTTCCTTCAAATCAATTCGTCGCAGTCGCATTCATCTGCTCCTGTGTTCTCGGCATCACTCTTGCCGCATCCTTCACAGGCGTATCTTGTGTTGCCGGCTAGTAGCTTTCGGCTGCACCAACAACGCATACCGACATCCTGGAAGTGCTCAGTTGGCTCGGTCGAAGGGTCCCATGGCACTGTTACTTCGCCTCAGGTTCTCCGCACTTGTCGCACTTCGTATGGAGCCAGTAGTTGCAGTTGGAGTCCTCGTCGCCAAACTCCGCATGGACAAGGCCTTCGCAACCCTGGCGGCCGCACGGCCTCGGGTAGTTGTATGACCCGCCACACCATCCTTCGTGACAGTCTTTGTCGCCAACCAAGTGCGTCTTGCCGTCGACCTCGATTGACGACACCCAGTTGGGGTGAGGATACACCATCGGCCTGCAACTCTTCACGATCTCGTAGGCCTTGTCAAGGGATATCCTTGCCTTCTGATGTAGGTACCATGCGACGGCAAGAGGCGACCTATCCCTCCCTAGCGCGCAGTGGACGAGCACGCGCTCGCCGGAGTCTAGTATCATGTCTATCGTGTTGCTGACTGCTTCGAGGGCAGCGACGTTTGCCCTGCACTTGATGTCATCTATCGTGTGGCTGCCACAGTCGATGTCCATGATAGGGACCCATACGCTGTTCGGCAGGAGGTGCGGGGGCTTCTCTGTGATCACGCATATGATCCTCCCCAGGCTGTTCTCAGACCACTTCATGGCGTCCAGGTAGTCTCCAAGAAACAGGTTTTCGAATATTGGACTTTCCATCTTCTCACCATTTTACACTAATTCTCTTCTTCCTTTCCCGCCTCAGACCACGAGGGCCGGTGGGGCATCCGTGATGAAGTGCCCCGTCTGGGTTGAATGATTTGCGGCCCCACTCTCGAACATCGTCTTGTAGGCGCACTCGCTGCAATTGAACCTTGGCGGCGGCGCGGCTACGATCTTGTTCGCCGGCTGCGGCATCGTAGAGCTCACCGGCGTCATCTCCAGTTTGAGGGGGCCGTGTTTTTGGTGCCCTCTTTCTTTGTGCCAGCCAACCTGACCTCCTGCGCCATCGATAATTCGTGCGCTTTGTTGAGTCCTGCTCCAACTAGCCCGGCGCCTAGTAGCAACAGGGCCATCCCCACGCCGTGTTGCAGCCAGAGGACACCGATCGTGAACGCGTAGAACATGGCTCCGACCATGGCGATGCCCACGCCCGAAAAGACGTACAGCGTCATCGTCTCTACCGCATGCGAGTAGTTTGTCATGGCGTTGAATTCCCTTTGCTAGCTAATCCAGCCTGTGTTTTTGATATATGGGCGACGATAAATCCGCCTTGGTAAAGGCGGTCTATGAACGCCCTGACCAGCTTCTCTTCTGCCAGGCGCTTCCCATCGATATTCTGGAACTCAGAGATGAGCTGCTTGGCCTGGTCTGGCCCATATGTCAGGAGAATGAGAGGCCCTTCCTTGTCTTCTATTATGAAGTCTCGGCATTCGTACTTCTGGTCGCGCAGGTCTTGTGCCTGGTTATTTGCCATGTGTGCTCACTTTTACCTCTCTCTTCACGGCTACGCTGCTGAACACTGCATTCCTTGTAGTTGGGACCTCGGTGGGATCCGCGTGGTTGGAGTCGACATCCTTCGAGGCGATGTGGACGTTGATCTCGTCTCCATAGTCGCAGACTGATACATAGAGAGGGATGCCGGTGGAGTTCGCTACCAATATGGCGCCGGGCGTCTTTCTGCTCACTTGGCTTCGCCTCCGATCAGCTCCAAGAACGCTGCTGGGTCGTGGACCACAGTCTGCTCGATAACCTGGCTGCCCTGTTCCGGCATCGATTTGTCTTCGGCCTTGGCCCCAGTTGCTTTCAACCGCTTGCTCTTGAAACTGCGCCGGAAATAGTCGTAGTCCAGCTGAACGTCTTTGAGATTCTTTATCGCGTCTAGGCTGGTTTCATTCATATTTGCCACTTCCTATCGTTGCGACAGTGACACTGCTGAGGGGTCATGGGGGACTCTTCCCTCTCCTCAGCGTGTTTACTGCTGTCAAGAACGTGTTCCGTTCTTGATTGACGACGTCGGTCCATGAAGCCGTGCCCTGGGCCACCTTCTCCATCTCCTTCTCAACGCGTGCTGTGAACTCGGCTGAAGTGTACTCGGGCCACGCCTTCGCCACGAGCCCGATCAGCTTCATGCCTCGTTCGGACGGGGTTAGGGTGCCTCCGGAGCTGCGTGTGACATAGTTCCTGTTCTTGATGGTCTCGATGACGCTTGGCCTAGTCGCCTTGGTCCCTATTCCTGCTCGCTCCATCTCTGCTATGAGGGAGCTTTCGGTGAACCTCGATGGAGGGTCCGTTGTCTTCTCGACGAGCTTGACCCATTCGACAGGGTATACTGCGCCCCTTGTGAAGTCGTCGATGGCCTTCAGCCGAGGCTGGTAATAGAAGACCTCGTAGAACCCCTTCTCGGCAAGGCGCTTTCCATCTGCCACGAAGGTCTGGTTGGCGATCTGGCCGCTGACGTCTATGCCGCTGAACTTCGCCGGAGGGTAGAACATGCTCAGGTAGTGCCTGAGTACCAGGTCATAGACTGCCAAAGCCTTCGCGTCCTTGTAGGAGGACATGCCCCTGATTGGGGTGAGCGGCTCGTGGTCTGGGTTGGCACGCCCATTCGAGAATACTGGCTTCCCCATCACGGTTCTCTTGGAGAGGATGTAGTCTATCTGGGCGCCCATGTTGCCCGCCTTCAGCTTCTGAAGGTTAGCTGTGTGGTCGAAGGTGGGTGAATATGCCTGGTTGTCGACTCTGGGGTAGGTTATCGCGGCGTCAAGATAGAGTGCTTCGGCGAGATTGAGAACCTCGTTTGGGGTGTATCGAAGGACGCCGGAGCCGGCCTTCAGAAGCGCTGTGGTGTTCATAGGGACCGGCGGGAGCATCTGCGAAGAGGTCAACTTGACGTCCTTGCACAAGAATTCCGATGCTCCCTTTACAGAGTCGAATACCGCTTGGGCATCATGCTTGTCGTCGAACGGCTTGCCGGCGCTTCGGAAGATGGTGCCGAGGACCTTGGCTTCGACCGCCCAGTACTTCTTTCCAGCGAAGCCTTTGATCGCGTTCTCCCTCTCTACGAGGATCCTGAGCGTTGCTGTCTGGACTCTTCCAAAGCTCACTACGCCATTGCCGAACTCCTGCTTGTAGCCGAGGGTAAGCAGCCTGGTGCCCGGAAACCCCACGAGAGCGTCGAGCTTCCGTCGTGCTTCGACCGAGAGAGCCATGTTCTCGTCGAATTTGCGCAGGTTCGAGAACGCGGCCCTAATGTCGGCAGGGACGGTAGTGGTCAGCCAGAGCCGGCTTATGGGCTTGGTGATCTTGTTTGAACGGAGTACTTCGACTGCTTCAAGACCGATGTTATCACCTTCTGGGTCCGCGTCACAGCCTATCACCACCTCTGAGGCGCTGCTGGCAAGTTGCTTGATAGCTTGTGCGTAGGCAGGCGCCTTCATTTCCTTGACAAGAGCCTTCGGGTCGCTGAGTATCTCTGTGATGCTGCTGTCAGTCCACTTTGACAGCTTCTCCGAGGTCGTATAGTTGGTCATATGCCCTGACAGGGGGAGGATGGCGTAGTTGCCTACATTGTAGACTCGTACCGACGAGCTCCCGGCCCTTATGGTAGATGTCGTGAAATGCCCGAGGGCTGCGGCCATGGTCGTGGCCAGTTTTTCTTTTTCTACTATCACTAGTTTCATCTTGTTCACCTTGCTGTTAGAGGCCCCATGAATAAAACAGGGCCTAACATCGCCCTACACCGTGATGACTTGCGGGAACTGTGAGACCGCTTCGACCCTGTTTTCTGGCTGAGGTACCAGATTCCATCCTTCCATTATGCAGGTCATCGCAGTCCTCATGCTTTCCTCGGACCCGAACTCTTGCTTGACTGCGACAGAGCCGGTCGCCCAACCAGGCCCCACGCGGTCGGCATACTCCTTAACGAGGTAGTAGGCCTCTCCGAGAGCGTGAGTGTGCCCCTGGCTGCAGCGTCCTCCCGTCCCTATCATACGATAGGCCGCCAGCCCCTTCTTTGACGCGCTGAGCCACCTCTCATAGAACAGAGTCTCTTCGGACCCGTCAGGGAGCGTCGCCAAGACCTCTCTGCGGTCGAACAGCTTCCATGAGTCGGGAGCGTCAAACTCCGTCTCTTTCGTCACTGCCAGAATACTGTATCTGATCGTCGCTTCTATCTGTGCCATTTCTTGTCAACCTCTTACAGAGTGATCATCGTGGCTGGGCCAATGCGCCGGGTGTCATTACGCGAGGCTGGGCAGCAGTGACTTCAGTTTCCTGTCCAACACTATTCTTCCCGGTAAGCCGGTGCACTACGTCTCGCACGGTTTCGTCTACGACCAGTTCACTTCTTGCGGTCATTGCCTATCACTTCTTGGGAGGGATAGTAACCTTCCAGTACGGTACGGTCGTCGCCGAGACCCAATCTCCCTCAGAACGGGTTTCAGGCTTGTGGCGCCCATAGGTAAACATGGTCCCTATGGCCATCGACTTCACGGTGTCATAGTCGCTGAGACGGTCTAGAGGCTTCTCGTTGGACGCGTCGAAACGAGCGATAGTTTCAACGTAGTCTACAAAGCCGCGCAAGAAGTTCCTGAAGTTGAACTTCGCGTTTTCTGAGCGTATCTTGCGCCGAGCTACCGTCAAGATTACTTCTGCCTCGTCGATTTTGGAACAGAGTTCCACCCACGACTCGTCAGATATGTTTGATTTTGGCATGGTCTGTTACCTCTCAACCACCGGCTCTTGTTCCGGCTTTTCCAAGTCGTGAGCTCTAGTTCTAAGGTCTATGGAATGAAGCTTGTCAAAGTAGACACCGATGCATGCCGCTCCTGGGATAGCTAGTGCTATACCGATTGGGTGCTGGAGCCATAGGAGGCCGCTCGTCGAGAATGCTAGTGCTAGGCCGAATATCCCAAGATACATGCCCAGGACCAAGAAAGCCATCGCGTTAAGGTTGTTGTGACTCCAATTTCCCACTAGTGCTCAACTCCCGGGACTCCCTCGTGATCTGTGAACGGCACACGCGAACAGGACCGGTAGTTCATGCGTGTCTCTTCCTTTCGAGCGCTTCGTTGGCGCAAACGTTGCAGACGAATGTTGTCGATGTCATGTGGCGTGATTCGGGGGCCCCGTACCTCGTTGCCTCCTTTCCACACTTTGCACAGACGAAGTCGTATGTACTCCTCCGGTAGTGCTCGTCCCAGAACTTCTCGCGGTCTTTCCTGCTGAGATTGGCCGGCTCTGTGAATCCTAGCCAGTCGTGTGGCTGGCCGACCGGGATAAGCTGGCGCGGGCTAGGATAACTTGCCAGCTTCAGCCTGTCCTTGGCGTCTGAGATAGCCCACTTCTTTGCTCTACTGGAGGTCGTCGCCTCCACTTCGATGCTCTGCCCCGTAGGCTTGTAGATGAACGTCCATTTCGCATTGTGTTTTCTTGTCAAGGCCATACCTCCATTGCTTTTCTCACGTTTCTTTCAGGTCGTTCCATCGCATCCGCTGGACCAGCCCAGCCTAAACCTGAGCTGGCCAGCTGATGGGCGGACCTACACAGTCTGGCGCGGTCCACTGCGGCGGACAGGCTAGTCACTACCCTTCTTGTCGACGGCCTCATCTTGCTTGGAGGCCTCTTCCGGATCGACCAATGGGGCGCCTATCAGCTTCAGGTTCTCGAGTCGCTTCTCCCAGACGCCGTTGGGAGTTGACACGAGAGCCGTCTTGTAGGCCGCGTCTTCGCCGTAGCCGAACACAGCGACGACATAGCCCTCTTCACCGAACCCACCCGTGTCGCCGGCGCCGGCGATCTGGACCTTGTACCCCTTCTCCTCGTTTCTGAGGATTTGAAAGGTTATGTTGGATGAAGCAGAGACTAGCTGCATTTCTGCCTTCGCAGATTGCTTGTCTCCTTCCTTCTTCTTTTTCTGCTTCATGCTCTCGGCCTCGCGCTTCAGCGACCCGATGAGCTGCGAGACCACCTTGTACGAGTTGATCTCGTTCTCCTTGATCCACACGATCTTATCGAGATCTCCGTTTGCTTTCCATACAGGCACAGGGTACTTCGTCATCATCAACCCAGCCTTCTTGCCTTCCTTTGCGTCTTGGCTCAATTCGCTTTCACCTTTATTTCCTGTTCCTCTTCCTGCTTAGCCTTCTGGTCATTCTCCCTCAAGGTCTGCGTCTCGAGTTGCCTCAGCTTCTCTCGCTCTCTGAGCGTGAGATTACCCTCGGGTGCCTTCTTCCGGGTGAGCCCCTTGCAGTGGCACCAGCCACAGCCGCACACCCCGTGCGTCAAGCACACGGGACACATCCCGCTCGTCTTCCCGTGATATATTCCCGGCCCGTGCGGCGATACACCTATGTCTCCTATTTCTGGCATTTGTTAGTCCTTCTCCTTTGGCTTATCTTTTAACGGCCATCAACACCTTCGTATCTCTGCGTCATCCTGACGCTTTTTACCTACATTACGAACATGTGACGAAGCATCGCGTCCAAGGTCCTGTCGACAACAGCCACGTGAATGTCGCTCTCTGGTATGTTGTTGGAGGTGAGCGCATCCTTTAGGAGTATGATCTCGAGGTTCTTCATGCGTTCTCGCATCATCACATAATCGAGATAGGTGTCCTGACCTACGAATAGGGCATCGTGCTGTGTGATCCCCAGGCGCTCTATGAGCCGTTTCATCTTTTCGCCTTTGCCGTCGAAGAATGGGTAGTCTACAAGGGGCAGAAGACCATAAATCTTCAGCCTCTCATAGATGGTTGATGCTGGATTCACGGAGAATATGGCTGTCTTGACCCCGTTCTGCTTCAGGATGGTAAGAACGGTTGCCATGAGCTTGGTGTCAACCTTAGGCTGAGTGCTCCCCCCGATGAGCGTGTCATCGAGGTCGAACCCGACGAGCTTGAACCTTGGCTTGAGCGTCGGCGAGATTTGCGTTGACTTTGTGCTTGCTATCTCGTAGATCGCCTTCACTCCTTCAGGCGTGAGCTTGTATACGTAGTTCTTGTTCCCCAAATCAATCACCTTCTGCGGGGGTTGCTTTCCCCCTGGTTTCCGTTTTCTTGTCAACGCCTACGCCAATGTCTGGAAGAATGGTATGGGCAGGGCTTGGTGATGGTTTTGTTGCTGCCACTTTAGCAACTGGCTTCTTGCTCTCTTGCTCTTCTCCAGGTCTGGTTAAGTCAACAGCAATGGATGCGATGAGCTCGTCTGGGTTCTGGTTCTTCTCTTGCTTTGGTAGATCCTTTCTGACGGGCGTCTCAACGGTGTGTGTATACCTGTAGGGGGTGTACCAGTCTCTGTATGAATTCGACTTCACCCGCACAATCAGCTTTCTCTTTTCGAGACGCTTGAGCACCTTGTCGAACCTGACTCCCTTGCGCTTGTGGGCTGAATCGTCTGTGATTATGTTGTAAGGCTCGTGCTGGCTGACGAGCGACCTTATTTCGTCTGGGGTCGCTTCGCCCATCCCGCACAGGAACCAAAGCACCTCGCGTTCCAACTGTCCTAAATCGGTTGTCATTGTCTCACTTGTTTCCCAGGTTGAACCAGTACTTGCCTGCCTTCTTGCCACTTGGCAGCTCTACTAGTACTGCGTTGTCGTTGATCTTCTTCACCACCTTGACCGTCATGCCTGCATTGTTTCCGCTCAAGATGATGTATGCTTCACCTTCCACGATGTCGTCCATAGAACCCACTGCGCCAGGGGTCGCCGAAATCGGAGTTACTGCTTTGGACGCCGTTGGAGAGGATTTCACTGTCGCCTTCTTGGTGTTCTTGGACTTGGCTGGCGATACCGTGTACGCGCTGCTGCCGTCCTTCAGCTTGAACGCAGAAGCGCCTTTCGGGAGTACTCCCCCAGGGGGCATGACGTGAGTCACCTTCGATGGGGTCTTCGTGTAGGTGCTGCCGGTAATCAGACTCTTGATGTATAGGTAGTCCTTGTCGTAGTAGAGTGTCTCCTGCGGGTTCAGCGGGGTTTCTTCTTCGTAGCCCTCACCATACTCGATCCACACCACCGTGCCTGGAGGGTAGAGACCGTCAATCGCGCCCGCGGGCAACGCGTTATTTTGTGCTGCTGCGTAGGATGAAGCCTTCGTCTTCTTGGCTTTCTTGCCGGTGAGGTGTTCGTAAGCTTGCTTGTACGTATCGATATTCGTCGTAGCTGTGGTCCTGCGAAGCGTTACAGGGTACCCGGCGAGTATGCCTTGGATAGCCACTTCTCTGACCCCGGAGGATGCTCCCTGGAATCCTGAGACGTAGTCAAGGTCTATCATGTTAGGTATGATCTTGGCAAGGGTGGCGTATGTTGAGGGGGTGCTATTGACAGTCGCGGTCAATGACTCACCATGTTTCGAGGCCTGGAACCCTACCCTCTGCAGAATGTCTTGGAGCAGAAGAACCCTTCCAGATTCGTGGTCGTTGTAGCGCAGGGATATCGTGTTAACATCGTCCTCTATGACTATGGAGTGGCCATTCGCCTCACCGACCTGAATTTGGAACTGCAGGTGCCCTTTCTTGGTGCCGCTTGTGATGAAGACCCCGCTTGCCGTCTTTCCAGTGGTCTTGTCGATTATGTCCTCGGCATGCATAGTCTTCCACTGCTTCACGAACTCACTTATCCGGCTGTCCTGAAGCAGCTTTGACTCGACGATGATTCTTTGTGACGGCCTTTCGAGAGCCGTCTCAAGCTCTTTCTTCTTGAGTGCCACCAACGCCTTGTGGATCTTGTTGATGATCCCTCCGTTGCTTCCAATGCTCTTTAGGTCGTCAAGGAAGAAGTCAGTAGAGAGAGCGTTGCAGTACTCGGCGAGATTCGAATTCATCGCGGGGGTGAGCAGTTTGAGGTTGTTGGCGTATGCCTTGAGTCGTGTCACCATCTCTGCAAGGCCAATACGGAGTGCGTAAGGCAACATCACGTAGCTGGGATCAGGAGTATCCTTTCCCACCTTTGCCTGTAGTTTCAATTGTATGTTCAGGGCCTCGGAGAGCTCGCTGTCTGATGGGGTGTGACTCGCGATCTCACTGAGCCTTGATTTGGCCGTGTTGTCCTTGGCCTTGTTAGCCAAGAGAAGCGCCTCGCTTACGACCTGGACGCCGCTTGCCATGCTCAGGATATTTTGTTGCAGTTCAAGTGCGTCGTTGATTTCCTTGAGCCGTGATTTGTCGGTGTTACTCGCGTATACCAACTGCTTGATCTTCTCTGTTCCTACGAAGTTCATCTATACCACCAAGGGCCTTGCTTGGAGAACATAGAGCACACCGCTGGTATCCGTGGCCCACTCGATGTCCATGTCCATGCCGTAGCTCTTCTTTATCACCCAGCTGACCCTGGCCAACTCTGACACTTCGGTGTCAGATATCGACTGGGTGACGCCGGTCTTCTTCGGTATCTTGACAACCTTGTTTTCGTTGGATAGTTCTATTAGCTTGCGAGGGATGTGCCTATTGAGAATGGTGCCCGCGTAGGTCGCTTCGAAGTGGTCTGGTGTCACCCTTCCCCTCACTACCATGTCGCCAAGGCCGAAGGAGCTCTCGATGACGGTGTTCTCCTCACCGGATATCGGGTTTCGTGTGAACATCACGCCGGCGGATTTCACTCTCACCATCTTCTGGACGACCACGGCCATGCTGGCGCCTAGGATGCTCCTGCCATTCTGGTAGACGAGCGCCCTCTCTGAGAAGAGAGAGGCATACACTCGCTTCAGACTGATAGGTATGTCAGGGGACTCGACGTTGAGGATGCTCTCGGCAATGCCCGCAAACGGGTTTGACTTGCTGTCCTCGGCTGTTGCGCTTGACCTCACGGCGAATCTGTGGCCCTGTAGCTTCGCTGCCGCCGACAGGATGTCTGCTCGGACCTTTCTGTCTAGCTCTATGTTTGCCAGGTAACCCGTGATCCGCCTGCTCGCAGCGGTTACTGACCGCCGGTTTGAGAAGTCGGTTCCAGTGGTCACTGCTTGAATGTTTGAGACTACTGGCTTTACGAATGTCCTGAAGACTGGAGCCGGGACCACGAAGCCTGGGGGCACATTAAGCCCGAGGGAGGTGAGAACCATCAGGTTCTTGCCTTTGCCACCAAGCGTCCGTGCGTCTCGCCTGATGCTTCGGTCGTCAAAAAATACGATATTGTTCATGTGTAGTGCCTCTCCTCAATGGTTTCCTACGACGCGTAGACGATGCCAGTCGAAACGTCGATGATGATCTTCTCGCCGTTGGTCACATTCTTCATCAGCTTCTCGACACCCACAACTGCAGGCTTTCTGAGCTGGCGTGCGGTGATGGCCGCGTGGGACGTGATGCCTCCGACCTGTGTCACTATGGCCAGAGCCCGCTCCATCGCGAACATGTAGTCAGGAGAGGTCTCCTTCACGACGAGAATGTGCCTGTCAGTGATGTCGCTGGTTGCCTTTGGCGACTTCGCGACCAGAGCTATCCCCGTGTAACGCGGTGGCTCTGGTCCCAGGCTTGCTGTGATGCCCTTCCCGATGGCCGTGGGCTTCTTGTCGCCCGCATCTCCCTCACGTAGTAGCTGCTTGCTCAAGCTGGTCCCTTTTCTGAGAATAGATTGCCGCCGCGCTTCACCGACAGCTCTTTGACATCTGCCCCGATCTTCTTCAGAAGGCCTGGCAAGAAGTCATCAAGCAACCCGTCCTCGAACTCCTTGAGCTCCTCATCGGGGATCTCCATCTCGATGGCAAGGACGCTTGCCTTTGCCTTCACCTTTCCTGCAGCATCAGCGGCCTGTTTCGATTCGAACTCGGAGTTGAACCGGACCTTTATCGTCGTCGCTTCCTTCTCTACGGACAACAGGCAGTGCTTCATTTCTTGTTTCACCTTTCTTACATCAGTTACACTGGTCGCGGGGCTTTCGCCGGCACGACCAAGGCGCTTCATCTCTCACGGTACGCTGACTGGGATGTGCTGTGGGAGGTAGCTCCATTGGTAGTAGCTCATCGCTATCTCTCCAACGATCAGGGCTACGATGACTACCTCCAGGATTGTGTTGCGCCGGCCCTCGACCTGTCCTGTGACTAGTTCATAGAAGTCTTCGAGGATCTTCAGTTTGCTCCCTAGAGTGGCGTCCCAGTCTTTGAGCCGGAGTCGTTCAGCCAAGCTGTTGTATACTCGTGCCAGATACCAGTCGCCTACGAACTTCGTGTAGTTCTTCGTCGCTTCCAGTATGGCGTTGACCTCAAGCTTCTGGGCGGCGATTTTACGCGCCGTGTTTCCATACCCGAGTATCAGGGCCTTCAGACCGCTGCGTTTCTTTACTTCCTTGGACGCCTTGTCTACGAGCCTGTCGAGGACTGCGTCGTAATATCGCATCTCGAGCAGCTGGAGGTTTGCGAGCTCGATCACGAACAGCACGTCTCCGAAGTCGCCGCCGCGGTCTATGACGACCGCCGAACTCCAGTCGACGAATACTGCGTCGTTCTCGTAGTATGAGACATGCTGTTTGAGCGCATTCGCGACCTGGTCGTCTGAGAACGCCGTTGTAGTCTTGTCGCCGTTGATGATCTTGGCAAGCGTTTGCCGCAGGTCCGAGTCGTTGGCGATGTACCTCTCATCTATCTGGGAGTCGCTTATGCAGAACGTCGTGTACTCCTCTGGTTCTGTCTCGCTCCTAGGATCGCTGATGTATTCCCCTACCTTGCTCGTCACCCTCTTGACTACATCGTTGGCCATCGCCTTGAAGGTGGTCTCGTTCCCGTCCGCTGTCTTGACCTTCGTCTCGTCATACTTCGGGATGTCAGCGAGGTCTTTGCCTGTGAACGGGACGACCATGCTCACCGATATGGCGCCTACGGCGTATGCCTTGACGACGACATCGACGTCTGCGACGTTGCCGTCGCTCATGGGGATGTCATAGAAGACGACATGCTCCTTCCCGAAGTGAACGAGGAGAGGGGCCGGCTTCACAGCGACATACTTGGGTTTGAGGGTCGACCACTTCAGGTCCACAGGAGTCGTCAAGTGCGACTTCTTGATGCTCTCGAGGTCGATTTCGTCACCGACGTCGTAAATGAATAGGTAGTTGACGCTTCCGTTGACTTTCAATATCTTCACCTTTGTTATGCAGGCGGATTCTTAACAGACGGTAGTCGCTCGATGAGCCCCCAGGAACCCGCTGTTGTCAGACTGTTTGCAATCTAACCGAACGTTTCCATGAAATTATGCGGAAGATGATTCCCAGTATTATGAGCACACCACCAATCCTGAATATCGGGTCTGGGTCTGATATCACCTGGGGCACGAATACGAGCGCCAGGGCGATGTGAAGTGCCAGGAAGTGCTTGTCGTAGAATCTATTCGTGGCATCTACAAACTTGGATATTCGTGTCATTGTAGAGACACCGTCTTGCTCTTCGCTTCTTGCGGCCCATCAGGAAGACCAATGCATGCTACAGGACTCCGGCGAAACTGCATATCACACACATTTGTGCACTCGCAGTCGCTCACTTCATCTTCCGCTTGCTCAGGTTCGCCTGGGCCCTTTCTAGACTCCTCTTTGATGGTCGCCGATATGGCATCAGCGACGTTCTGGATGCGCCTTACCCACCAACCTGCCACAGACTGCAGCCTCCTTGAGCCTCTGTATCCTATCAGGCCCGTGGCCGCTAACAGCAAGAGACTTGCTACTGCTGGCGCCAAGATGCCGACAAATATGGTGGTCCAGTACAGCCTTCGGACTAGTCGTGGTACTGCCATTGTTATGCACCTGTTTGCGCGCTAGCCGCGACTTCAAGTGGGACGTCGTGCTTCTCGGTTAGCTTGCAGATTACAAGTCTTGCAGCATCAGCTGGTGGGAGCGACGCCGAGTCGATGATGATCCCGTCTTCGGGGGCTTCCAGGACGGTCGTCATCCTGAGAAAGCTCTGGATAGGGACGATGTCCTTCCTCTCGACGTTGCGCTTCCATGCGATGTCCTTATCACATTTCACAAAGACGACGAATGCCTCGCTGTATAGGTCCTTCAGTCTCTTCATAGCTTCTTTACGGTACTCTTCCCTGAGGAAGGTCCCGTCAAGGATTGTGTTGTATCCCCATTTCAACGCTTTCTCTGCGAACGAAATTGCGCTGTCATACACGAACTTCGACTCCCCTGAAGTATACTTTGGCTCGGCGATCATGAACCTGAACATATCAGTGACCGACAGTAGCGTGTTACCGAGCTGTCTGGCAGTCTCCTTTGCTATCGTGCTCTTCCCGCTTCCAGGGAGTCCGCTGAACACAAGTAGTATCGGTTTCTTACTCATCATTGTAATCACTTCTTGCTCCGCTTTAACAGGAGGTACCCCCATCAGATGGAGGAACGCTGAACTTCGAGGCCGGTTCCCTCATGCAGCCGTCTCATGGCAGAGGGTGGTTGCTGTCATACCGGCACGTTATGACGGTCGGCGGAATGGTCCCGGGGTACCATATCTCGGGGCACTCGAGGTTCTCTGGGTAGTCTGCTGAAGCATCGAATAGCTTGGCGCTCTCCCAGAACTTCCTTGCACTCTCCATCGGGTATTCTTGATCGTCTGCGGGGTGCCCAATTGCTTCCCGCCAATAGATACCGAACACAGCATCAGACAATGCCGTGTCTCCAATGGCGCCCTGGGCTTGGATGCGTCTCGCGTCGACAACCAGAGCCGCATCTCTCCCACAGCCGAAGTCATATCGTGGTTTCCCCCTTTCGTCTTCGCTAACGCTGGCTGCTCTACTGTTCTCGAAGCATTCATTTGTCTCGGGTGGTTGGAAGAACGTCGAGTACAGGCGACTTGGCAGATCAGGCCGCATCTCCTCTCGTACTGCCTCAAGAGTATGCTCTGATTTCATGTATGCCTCTAGTCGTTCCTCGTCGATGGTCTTGCCGTCGTCATCGTATGCCGTCCCACGCTTTGTGCGCTTGGAGACCCTGAACCCGTGAGCCATTATCGAACCTATCTTTTCGGAGTATGTTGTGTGCAGTAGGACTGTGATAGCCATCTAGTATTCGCCTCGGAATTCAGTAAACTTGCTGGAAACGGCGCATCGGCCAAAAAGGTGCCAATGCACCGTTCAGCAGTTCTACATCAGTGCGTTCTTCAGCTCGTTGAAGATCAGCGCCTGCCCGCCGCCAGGGTTAGCGGTGTAGAGGGTGAAGTTCTTCACGGGCGTCATCACCATCGTGTTGGTGCCGTAATCCTTGTCGACCACCATCCCTATGACCTTGTTGCGCGCAGTGAGCTTGCCGACCGTCTCCACGTCACGATCACTTACTTCTCCATCGGTTATGATGACGATCAGACAGTCCGTCTCATTGTGGACGCGGTCCAAGGGCAGTCGGAGTGAGGTACCGCCGTCAGGTGTGAACTCCAGCGCCTGCGCTAGCAGCTCCTGCGGCTTCCCGCGGAGCGGCACCACGACGCTGTTGAAGACGTATGCGTCCATGGGCAGCCGGTTGTCGATGGCGAACCCGCAGAGCGACGCTAGCACGTCGAACTCGTGCAGAAGCACCATTCTCCCCTTGAAGAGATCTCTGGTACTTCCAGATGTGTCGACGATGCCGATCACCTTCTTGAACCCCAGCTCCTTCTCGTATTTTGTGGGGACCCTGGTGAGAATGTACGAGGCCGGCGTCCTCCAGCGTCTCGGGTCGTTGGGATAGAGCGCCACGCTATCGATGGATAGGTTCCTGTCGCTGGGTCTGAAGTGCCTGCTTGATGGCGCGTATATCGGCTGACTGGCGCCCCCGATGAAGTCTTTGAAGCCAACCTGAGCCTTGTAGATCAGCTCTGCCGACTTTATTCGTCGGGCCTTGGAGAGCAGCTTTGCTGCCTCTGAGGTGGTGAGATCGGGGTCTTCGGTGAGGTCGATTAGGTCTTCTGCGTCCAGCCCGAACTCGACAGCTATTTCCGCCAGCTTGTCGAGTTCGTCCTTTTCTGCCTTGCGCGGCACCATGCAGGGGCCCTTGCTGTCGTTCTCGTTGTGGTCGGTGAGCTCCCATATCATCTTTGCCGCGTCCACGACGAGTTGGGTGTCTTTGGTGGCCGGGTTTGTCCGTGCTTGGACAACCAGTCCCTTGATGTCGCTGACTAGCTTCTTGAACTCTTTGCGTGCTGGCACGGTATTGTCGGTGAGTATGTTGCCCCCGAAGAAGTGCTGGAACACCAGGTTGAGGACGTAATACCCATCGACATGAGCCGTGCCGGCGCTGTCATCCTGCTTGGTGGGGGGAAAGCGCTTGACCCATGACTCCTGTGTGGTTCTCATGTCGAACGTGTGGCCGTCGAATGTCTTACCATGGATGAAGATGTTGTTGACCGCGTCTCCTATGATGTTCAGAAGGTCTGCAGGGACGCCTCTTGGGAGTTTTTCATTGCCATAGGGGGATTTGAGGCCCGCCATGATCGCTGCCTGGAGGCGTTTTCCTTCGATGTAGGTGTAAGGGATTCCGCAAATCCTGGTGTGGTTGTATTCATGCACGACGAACTCATGGATGTATGGCCAGATGTCCGATTCATGATGCCATTCAGGGATGTACATCACTTCTTGCTTGGTATCGATCGCGAACGTGCCAACCTTGGATACTTTGTGTGTCACTGGTGGAGGAGCTGGACGGATCCGCTCCTGCATCTCACTGACTACTTGCCTTACTTCCGAGTGTTTTGAGTGCGCCACTTATGTCCACCTTCTTGTCAAGCATGCCAAGAAGTTCTCCATCGTCTTCCGAGATGGCAACTTCCTTCATCCTCTCCAAGAACTCGTCGAGGAAGGCAAGGACGACTGGGACATCTTTGTTGTCGTTGCGTATCTTCAGGCCGTCCTTTATGTTGCGTGTCTTTACGAACTCCTCGATTCGGCTGAACTGGTCTGAGAAGTTGATGAGAAGCTCGTTGTACCTCTTGATGATCTCGTCAGTTGACTTCAGTATGTCGGCTTTGAAGTCTGCACTCCACTTGATGCGGTGAGGGAGAGCGTGCCTCAAGGCGAATATGACGTCTTTGGCTGTTGCTACCCGCCTCCCCTCTATGAAGGCACTGGCCTTGATGGCGTTGTTGACGGCTATGGAGCTGCGCACCTTTGTGACGTTGGCCTTTGAGCATATCGACCAGTTGTCTTCGCCGGCGGCTCCTCCGAACTTGCAGAGCTCGCACAAGTGTTCTACCGCAAAGACGTCGGCGCCATCGGCTTTCTCCTTCCCTTCTACATTGAAGTAGCACTTCGACATAGCGGAGAGCAGCCCAGCCACGAACACCTGTATCTCTGTGGGGATGGTGACGCTCTTGTAGAGCTGGCGTGCCTCGTGAAGCGCCTCTATGGGAAGGGGGTCTACGGCGGGTTCGTCAGAGTCGAACCTGGTCTGCATTGTGCGAATTTCTGCCGTTGTTGGGGATGACACGAATGCGCTGAACATGTATCTGTCGAGCGACGCGAAGTCTATCATGGAAACGTTCGTCTGATAGTTGTCGTTGAGGGGGTTGGTAAGGAGCACTATCGCTTCTGGCTCTACGTGGCCAGTCCCGACGACCGAGTCATACTCCCTATCGTTGAGCATGTTGTGGAGTATGCTGATCAGCCTCGGATTCTTGAAGACCTCGTCAAGCACTATGAAGTCGGCGCTGGCCATGTAGTTGCGCTTCACCATGTGAGGCGGGGTATCCTTCAACAACAGAGGGTTGTCAATGCCGTACCCTATGACGTCCTCCTGCTCAGAGAAAGTGTTGACCTGCCTGATGTACATGTCAAGCGGAACTCTGATGGGGTCGCCCTTCATGGTGTACTTCAGGGCGTCGATGTTGGCCGACACCTCTATTTTGCCGCCGTATTGCGCATATTGGATGTCAATCCCGGCCAGCAGGTTGCGTGCAAGCATGTCCTCGTCGACTTTCAGGTCTTCGGCCATCACGTGGAGACGCGACTTCAGTTGCTCGGCGTTCTCGACGCTGAATTTCATGTGATAGACAGGCTTTGTGAAGAGCTTGCCTAGGAACTTCGACATGCTCGTCTTATAGGTCCCATGAGACCCGTAGAGCAACACAGTCCCCTTGGTCAGAAGGCCGCAGAGGAGGGTCTTGATAGCATCTCTTTGGGTCAACCCCATGTAAGTCGTAGAGACCAGTTCTGTGATGTTCTTCAGGGCCTTTGAGACGTTGTTGAAGTTCTCGTCGGTTACTGTTTGTGCTTCTTGCTTCTTCTTTGGCATTCTACTTCTTCCTCCTTACCTTCGGGCGTACCTGTACGATTTCGACGTCGGCATTGTAGAGCCGCACTACCTTGTGGCCGTCGCTGAAATGGCCTTCTGGCTGGTCCAGCCACTTGCTCGGCCACTTGGCCTCTGAGCCACTGGTGCACCTGATGTACAGGATTCCACAGGTGGCACAGTAGTCGATCGTCTTGGGTGGCGAGGTGCATTCTACAGGAAGCGGATTTGGACCAGGTCTGATCCTCTTGCTCCCCTTGCCCTTGTAGGACATCTCAAGTAGCTCGCGGGTCGAGTAGAGCCTGCCTGACTTTGCCATAACGCCGGCCTTGATCAGCGCCTGCTTCTCCTCGGCTGTGAGCGATGGTTTGGCCTTGGATTTGTTGCCAGGGGTGTAGCTCTTCAGTGCTCTTGTCTGGCGTATGTAGGCGCTGATGCTACCGGATGTCTGAAGCAGCCCGAAGCTCGGTGAGAACCGATGCTTAACGGAGTCTGCCGCAGCCTTTAGGGCCTGTTTGTCTGTAAGGCGCGTCTCGTCGTCTGTGACGAGCTTCACGGCGACCGTGGTCTCGTAATATCTTGTTGTCGCAGCCATGTTAGTCACCTAGTCGAACTCCCCCTCGATTTCGAGAGTTGTTTCGTTGAAACGTGCGCGTGCCATCCTGATGCCCAGCGAGATGTCCTTTGCTTTGGTACCGTCTGGGAGCAGAAAGACCCCTATCTCCTTGCCGTTGAACATTGCACGGCTCGGCATGTTGAACACCCGTTGGAAGAACTCTCGGGCTAGCTTGGGCGATGCGAACGCATCTTCCCGCACGTAGAGGGACCGAGGGCCCGAAATGTCGCGCCCTTCGTCGAGACAAAGGGAGATGACAGCATATCTACAGAATTCTTGCTGCTTCATTTGGTGCTTACCTCGTACACTTTCGCCCGGCCGATCGTCCCAACTTGTTTGAATCGAGTCGGGATAACCTGCTTTGTGGTTCCCGTAGACCAGCCTTCCCCGCCTCATAACAACGCCATCAGGGAGTTCGCCCTTGGTCATTACATATAGCCGGGCCCACTCAATGAGTTCATTGACTGTGAGGTTGCCCGACAGGGCCTTCTGCGCCAGGCTCCTGAAACGAGAGGCTTTCTTCCCGGATGGAAACTTGCCGTAGTCGGGGTTGTCGGGGCCTGTTACCTCGCTCTTGGGCATGGTCAGTGGCTCCTGTATGGCTCGTATGCCCTGATCGCACTGTGGTTGTCGCTGATCCGCTCCCGGAATTTCACGCCTATGCCCCTCTTGGCAAGCGCGTCGATGAGCTTCGTCGCGTCAGAGTCTTCCTCCAGGTATGCAAACTGTTTCCTCATGTAGGAATACCCTGAGATGACCTTGGCGATGTCGAGCTCGGCGAGGACGTCCTTCCTCACTCTGACCCATCCATGCCCAGAGTCGCTGAAAGCGTAGAGCATGAAAGTGCCAGACTTGCCTCTCCGAAGGAACTGAAGCTGCCGCTCGCACTCAACCCTAGGAGACTCAGGGTTTCCAATCTGCACGGTAGTTTGCACGCTCAATTGCCCCACTCCTCTACGCGTTTCGCCAGCCCCTCTGGTGTTGTAGCGTCGCACCACTCTTTCACTAACCGTGCTAGACGGTTTGTGAGTGCTTCGTCTACCACGACGAGTCTACCTCTAGAAGCTGTATGACAGAAGATGGAATCAACACACGCACTGTGTGCTCGCGCTTCTTGTTGTACTTCGACTGGGAATTTGGATCGTCGTATCTCGTCTCATGCCGGCACCACCACACTTCAGAACCCCCCAATGAGATATCATGGTAGTCCTTGACTTTCAGAACGCCAGATGCACCTACTTCCAAGCGGGTCTTTATCGAAGCCTCATCGTTGGCGCTTCGGAAGTGCACCTTCACTGACATCATTACAACATCGTGCTTGTCCATGAATTGAATTTCAAGCATGTCTCTCTTTCACTCTCTTGTTTGCTAAAAACGCCGGCGCCCGGCACGTGCGCGTCACAGATATGCGGGCCGGGCTCGCGGCAGCTTACTTCGTGGTCTTCCGGGTCTGCTTGTGCTTCAGCCCAGAGAAGAGTTTGGTCGACCCCGGGTTCGCCGTCAGATACTCCTTATGGACGACCGTGGGTGTAACAAGCTCGTTCAAAGGCGTGGCGATGTCCGCAAGGGAGAGACCAGGGAACTTCGGTGGGTCCTTGAGAACGTCCTCTATCTTCTTGGCGAACTCGGCTGGGGTTCCCGTCTCTGTGGCCACTTGGGTGGTGATCCCGCCGTCCTTTACCATCTTGCCTGCCTTGAGTATCTGGCACGTTACCTCTGATGTGTAGTATGGAATAATGACGTAGTCGACTTCCCTCTTTGACTGTGCTGAGTCCTTCCTCGCAAGAACCAGTGCTTTCTTATGCGTAGACTCGATGCCTACGACCCGTAGAGTATTAGTCTTGGGTTGTAGAGTGAGCACGGCGAACCTTCGTCCAAACTGGTCTGTATCCGGTTTCTTGGCCATGTTAGTTTTCCCCCTTGTTTGGATAAAACGGCACCTGGAGCCTCTAGAGAAGCTCCAGGAACACTGCCGCCTTGTCTCCCTTCAGGGCCAATGCCGCAAGCCGGAGGTTTTCTTCGGCTGTAGCCCTTGGAGCTATCTGGAGGAATTGTGCCACTACCTCGGATGCGTGCTGGATTGCCTGTGCCTTGTCCGCCTTCTTTGACTTGAGCGCATCTACTACGTCGTCAAGGACGTTGAAGACCTGCGACGTAGAATCCGCACCGCTCACAACCAGCTTCTGTCTCAACTTCTTGTACTTCGCATTGACAGCCTTCGGCTTCCCGGCGGCTGCTTCGGCGAGGAGGTGCACAAAGACGCTGAGCTCATTCTTGAAGCGGTCCTCTATGGCTTTCACCATCTCCGCTTCCTTCACCTGCATGCGCTTCTTGAGGTTGTCAAGGCCCGCCTTCTCCTCGTCTGATATCTTGCCCAGCATGCTCTTTACGCGGTCCTCCGCATACTTGACGTAGACTGATGGCTCGATCCAGATCTGGCTGTGCTCCACCCTCATAGGATAGACGGAGTTAGGCGGGGTCGTGACGCTGATACCGTAGCTTGCAAGGTAGTCCCTTACTTCAGCCCACCGCTTGCTAGTACTGTACCTGTCAATCCCGTCGATCACCATCTTCTTCATGAGGCGAGTATTCAGCTCGTCTATCTCCTCCTGAAGGTCAGGGATCTTGTTCACCATGACGATGTGAACCCGCTTCTTCCCTATTGTGAGAATGTCCCCGTGGTTCTGCAGAATGTTGTACCTGACAGTCCTAAGGCGCTTGAGGAGATTCGGGATGTAGAGCGGGACCCAGTAGAACGTCGCCGCCTTACTGTTCTTGCCGTACCCCACGAACACCCTCTTACCTCCCTTGGCCACCCCCTTCCGGTAGCGACTGTCGATGGACTTCAGCTTCCTGGTAAGACCGGTGACGAACTCCATGTGCTTGGCGTTAGGAATCGACGAAATGTCGACCGTCAGCTTAAGGAGCTCCTCAGATGGACCCTCTAGCTCGATCTGTTCGCTGTTGAACAGGACCCGCTTGCCCAACCGTACCTTTGTCTGTTTTACCTGCTGCATGTGCACTCACTTCTTTACAACCGGGATTGGAGCTGATCGCTCGACTTCCTCCTCATAGTGCTGGACCTTCTCCTTCATCGCTTTCACGATTGCCCTCACCCGCGTCTTGTTGGCATTCACTCTAAGAACACCAATCGAGTCAAGCGTGGTCGTAATCCAGATCGCCGGCGCATTGGTAGGGAGCGGCTTGAAGGCCCTCTCCAGCATGTCGTAGAACTTGCCAGACAGCTCATACGTTTTGTGGGTTTTGTCGCTCTTCAAGATGCCAGCATACACCAAGCTGTTGACAGTCGCCGAGACATTGCTAGGCTCATACCCGCAGTCCAGAAGCTCCTTCACGAGCTTTTCGCTCCGCATAGAAGCAAGGATGAGCGCCACTTGCTGGATCTCAAGCCGCCTAGCATAAGTGGTGAATACCTGCTGGTATGCTAGTTCGAACCCGTCTGTTTTGGCGGTACTGACAAGGGCCCGCAGTTTCGCAAAGTCAATGTCAAGCCCTTGGCTACGCCAGCGGTCAACAAGGACAACTTGGTCTGTCTTGTTTAGTCTTGCTATCCACATAGCAAAAGATAGCGGTATGTGGAATTGATTGGTTGCTGTTGATGGTTCTACGTGAAGCATGTTTGCGAGTGTTCCAACGAAGTTCTTGGCCTGGCCGCTTCGGCTCACTGCTACCTGCGGGATTATTGACTTGTCGAGCCGTGACATAGTTTCAATGAATACGGCTGTTGTGTTCTTGTTTAGGCCTCTTGACTCACAGTACTTGGAAAATGTCTTCCTTTTCTGCATGCCTGGCTTTGTGAACGAATCGATATCGTTCTTGAGCTTGAGGTAGACCTCATTCACATTGTACATTTTCATGTCTTCCACTACAATCACCTATTGGTTCTCAAAAAAGAACCGCCGGGAGGGACTTAACGTCCCTCCGGCTTCAACTGCCCGCTCTTGTCCAGGACATACCGCTTGTCGTTGGCCGTGACCGTGTACTTCTTGTTGTCCACGTCACAGAAGACTGACACCTTCACCGGTGTGTCTGCCAATGCTTCGAGCTCGCCAGACCGTGAGGTAGCGCCAGTAAGGCCAGAAGCGCCTACTGAAGCCAGTTTCACGACCATCGGCTCGCCGCACTTCCAACAGTTGTGTGATGCCTCGACGAAGAAGTCGGGGGTCACATCAGTCTCGCTTGACACGGTGTTGACAGGGCTCGACAGAGGATCTGCGAATTTCACCTTAGCGGTGATCGTCGCTTCGAAGAAATTAGCGGCCCCGCACGCCTTCTTCTGGCACTTGACCATGTAGCCATCGCCAGTGAGCCAGTCGCCGTTGACAGGCTTCGGCATAGGGACATCTGGAATTGAACTTGGAGCTTCCCTGGCATCCTCACGCGAAGGCGCCTCGGGAGTGTCGTATTGTGCTGGGGTTGGTGAAGGCTCCCCTAGTTGTGGAAGGATGGTGAGCAGTGCGTTGCTGTCGATGAGTGATGCGAGGGTCGTTGCTGGCATCTGTGTCTTGCAGACGTGGTCGGCTAGCGCCACCATGCTCTCTGGCGTTCTGACCTTGCCGATCTCGTCAAGGTGCTTCATGGTGAGCCTGAACCCTGTCTTGCGCTCTGTGTCATAGATGGACTTCATGACGTCCTCGGTGAAGACGTCGTACAGCTTTGCTCCTGCGTCGACCTTGGAAGAAGTCAGGTTGATCTGCTGAAGTATTTCATCCTTGGTGGACCTGTCGAAGCGGTTGCTGAGGGTGTGATACAGCTTGATCTTCTCTATCCAGTCGAGATCGCTCCGCACGGCGTTTTCTACGTACGCCCTTGCGAATATGTCGCTGTCAGAGATGTTCTTGCTGACCATGGCCCTATAGTTCTTGATCTTCTTGTCCTTCTGCGCGGCCATCTTCAGTGCGGCCAGCCTCTTCTGCCCGATGTAGATCAGGTACTTCCCTGACTCTTCATCTAGCACCGCATATCCCGGCTCAAGCTGTCCCTTGGTCATAATGGAGGCGCATAGCTCTTCCACGTCAGACCCAGAGTAGTTGAACCTGAACACTGTCAGAGGATGTGGCTCGCACTTCGAAAGCGGTATTTCGTTGTATACATCGTTAGTTTTAGTTACCATTGTTCTTTCACCTCCTCCTGGTCCCGTCGAATTCTGACGGAACAAGCAATCCCTTGATGCCAACGTAATTGACATCCTCCTTGCTTGCCCGTCCAATCCACGCCATCCGGAAGAATTCCACTGCGTTCTGCTTCGTTGTTGGGTTCATGTTCTTGAACACCTTCTTATCCGACTCCATCAGTGCGTTCAGGGCGATCGTCTCGGGCGACTTTCCGTGGTCCTCATGGATCATCCTGTAGTACGTCTCCTTGTACTCTCTGAGCAGGTCTATCATGTGGCCACTCTGGTCGTAGAGAGTCCTACTCATTGGGTAGTTGTTTGATGACGGGTTGAACTTCTTCATGATGTTCGCGATCTTCATCTCGCGATACTGGATGCGTGATTTGTCGTCGATGGTGCCCGAGACGCGCTTCTCTGTCTTGAAGAGCCCAAAGCACCGCTTGCTGCTGACCCTCACATTCACCCGCGAGCTGTCAAACATGGTCCCGATTGCCTTGAACTGGCCCTTTGAGACAGCCACCGTAGCTCCGACGAGCCGTATGTTCAGCTCGCCGTTCTTGTCGACGTCTGCCAGATCTGGCTTCAGTTTGAGGTCGTAGATGTTGTTGTGAAGCTTCACCAGCTTCTTCTTACCCTTGTACTGGCGCCCGTCTATCAATATCTGCACCTTCGATGGGTCGCTCGTCATTATCCTGAACGATACCCTCTTCACCTTGAAGAGACGAAGGTTAGACTTCGACAGAAGGTCCTGGAGCTCCTCGTTGGTCGTAATCATACTGACCTGAGAAGCCGCCTGTTTCACCAGATAGGCAACAGCCTGGTTGAGAGTGAGGCCGCTCTGCTTCCTGTATTTCTCGATCTGAGGCTCCACCATCTCCATTATCCGCTGCTTCACTTGGTCGCTGAGCGGGAGAGTGCTGACGGCAGCCTTGACTACGTTGTGGGGCCGCGCATTCTTGGTGATTGCGTATTGGCCCTTTATGAAGTCGTATTGCTTCCTTGTTATGGGGCGGCCACCGAAGATCTGGCCCATTTCCGATATCGATGGGGGCACCTCACCATGAGGCGACATAGAGTCGTACACATGTCCACTGTTTTCTTCTTCGCTCAATTCCATCTCCTCGAATCTTGCGCTCTGCATCTGAAGGCACACAGACCCCCCAAACTAGATAAGGGGAGGGTTCCGTTTATCTCTCGGCCATGCGAGGGTGATTCCGCGTTTTCTAAATCGGAAGTTCTGTGGATGAAACTGCGCATGCCTTATTGAGATAATTGTACTTAAAAGGGCCCCTCACTATTTTTGATGTAACTTCCTGCGCTGATTCTACTTACATCAAAAGTGAGGATTGCTACCCTTAGTCAGTTGTTGTGCCCAATTCTGCTTCGACGAATGCGAGTGTATCCAGTTGTTCCGCAACGGCCCTGCTTAGGAATGACCTGGTAATGAGGTACTCACGCATTGCTTCGCGGAGGACTTCCTCTTCTGTTGTGTTTGCTGCCTCAGCGGCGTTCTTGAGTGCTCTGATTTCGCGGCTGTCCTTGTGGTGGAGTACTGTGACTGCCTCGTCGTGCGCTACTCCTTTTCTGACATTGGTTATGGCTGCGAATGGGTCCATCAGTGGATCGCGTGTAAGTTCTCCGATTATTGCCTGCATCTGCTTCGTGTCTGGCTGGAACTTGCGCACAACCGAGACAAGGCGCTTCTTTCTCTTGCTTCCGTCTATCTTCTTGATCAGCGGTTCGTATTTCTTCAGTAGTTCTTGCGAATGTCGCATGTCCTTCACTTCCTAGCTTGCCTGGAGGGGGTCAGCTGACGGCATTTATCGCCAGCTCGACGTCTCCAGCCATGTCTTCGTCTTTCGACCGCGCTACTCCTTTCATGAGGAGCAGTGCAAGTTTCTTGTCCTTCGCGGCGGCGTAGATGCGCAGGAGCAACCATGCCGTGTTTATGCGGTGGTCGCGGCTCCCGTACCCATCATGAACCTGGTAAAAGGGTGTGCCAGTTATGGTCTCGAATTCTTCGCTCGGGTCTATTGAGAAGGTGAACGCTTTTCCGTTCTTTGTGAGGTACGTGGCTATCTCGAATAGCCGGTCGGCCTTGTCGAGTATCACTACTCTCTTGTCGTTGGGGTAGATTGTGGAGGCGATGCTAGGGTCATCAAACATGCCTAGAAATATGGTATCATGTGTGAGGAGGTCCTTCACGAGCAGTGTGCCCTTGTTGGTGACCTGCTGGGTTTTCTCGACCCTATCTGTGAATTCGTCAAGCGTCTCTCCACCTTTGATGTCAACTGCGGAAGTGATTGTGTACTTCGTGGGGAATGACTCGAGTAGCTCCGAGTATTTCGTAACCGAGTCCTTCCTGCCTATCTTGATTAGGCCTGTGACGACGACATCCTTGGCGTCTGCGACCGTTGTAGTCTCGTCAACGAAGGAGTAGGTTGATCTAGCCTTTGACTGGTGGACCGTGTACCCGCGGGCACTCTTTGGCCGCTTGGGCATCTTCAGATTGTTGTCGGTGATGAACTTCTTTGCGCCCTTCAAGTTCAGTTGCGATATTATCTCCATGATCCTTGGGTCTTGGTCAGCCATTATGATTATGGCCCGAGGGTAGACCTGACTCAGCAGTTTCAGATGCCTGAAAGTGTAAGGTTCATCTTCTATGAACAGCTCGTCCGTTTTGTACTCGGTGAGCATCGACGCCAACTCGATAATTTGGGCACGCCTTGCCCGTCCGTGTACCCCCCTTACGCGTGCGCCGAATCTAAGGGCGCCAAGCAGCGCATTAGTTTCTCTGTCGAGGAGGGTTTGACCGGCTTCATCGGTCCAGGAGTTGGTGTTCGCGAGGAACAACAGGACTGCCTTGTCGACTTTGCTCAGCTTGATGAATTCGTTGACGTTATGGACGCTGTATTTCGAGAAGTATTGTGTCAGTGTAGGCCACAGTTTGGCCTGTAGCTGTTCTTCTGTATCTTCTTTGAGGCGCTCTCTGTCTGCTGTGGGTGGGAATGTGCGTTCGTCGGTGATGCATATCAGCGCTCTGCTGAATGGAAGCTTCAGGTTGGTAGCAACTGGGAGGTTGAGGAGAACGGCTTTCGTGCCATCTCGCTCTATCCTCGGAATTGAAGGAGAGTTACTATCGGTGCTTTGAGTTATGTTGACAGCGTAGACGTCGAACCCTGGCAAGGTGAATTTGATGAGTTCGCTGTAGCTATATTGACCTGAGCTGTAGTATCGGCTGGCGTAGCTGTCTAGGAATCTGTCTGTTTCCATCATTACCGAGGCGTAGGTGTAGTTGAGCTTGGTGCGTTCCTTCTTATCCCCGTCTGCTAGGGTGAGGAATGTGTCTATTGGCGATAGTTTGCAGGCGTGCTTGATGTATGCGACCAGTTTTAGTGGGTCTATCTTCTCATAGATGGCCATGCTCACTGTCGTCCCGTAGGTCTCCATGGCTGGTGTTGGGAGTATGGAGAAGGCCATCCCGTTCTTGCCCTCTACAGAGAAGCAGCCCGTCTGCCCATCCTTGGTTCTGTACTTCGTCTGCAGGACCATCCTGTCTGAAAGGGTTGTCCAGGCCAGTCGCCCGAAGCCGAATTGTCCCGGCTTTGTAGGATCGAAGTTTCCAGACCTTCCCACTACGACATATACGTCCCTGAACATGCTGTATGTGATGCCGGTGCTGTCGGCCTCGGCTATCACAAGGGTCCTGTTTGTCATGTCGTAGGTGATCTCTATTCTTGGTGAAGCGCAGTACAACTCCTTTGCATTGAGGCATGCCGTGATAGCGTTGGCATAGGTTTCCCTGAAGCCGCTCTCGAAATTAGCGTATATGCCATTGGCGATTCTTGGTAGGACCGCTTCGGCGTCCAGCTGGACGCGGATCAGCCCGTTGCCGTCGGCCAGCTCCGAGAGTTCAGATGCTATGGCACCCTTTTCCATTGCAAGGGGAGTTATCTCTGGGCCAGGCTGTCTGTAGAACGGCTCTTCCTTCTCAGTTTCTTGTTCTGTCATTATTCTCTTATCCTCTTTGTTTGCTTTAACGCACCGACCTTACGACACCGTCGTCTTTCATCAGGCTCTTGACCCGTCTTGGCTCTCTCGTCCAACCGATTAACGGGTTCCAGTAGCCGAAGCAGTTTTTGCAGAAGAGGAATCCTTCCTCAGCTGCTCCTGCGTCTCCATCATGGCGACTTCCTGGCGCCAGCTTCGCGTGGATGCACTCGAAGGTCGTGACCTTAGGCGGAGCACGTGCCTGCCTTCCACGAAGGTTTGGCTTCCGCGCCATGATAGCGAGCGCTTAATACTTGTTTGGATGTGTGCTTTTTGATAACAATGGGAAGAATAGTAGACGGAGAGATTGTCCTTACCGAAGAGGAAACAAATCGGCTCCTAGAGATTAGAATCAAGGAACGAAATCGCGAAACATCGGACGAAGATAGGAAACTTATATTCCTGGCAAGAAGCGTTCGCTAGGAATAAACCTCTGTTGGCGAATTTCATTTTCGCTTGTCACTATTAACCCCCTCAGTTGGTTATGCGAGGCACACTGCCGATCAATTCCAAGAACGTCGTTGGATTGACCACATGGCGGGATCTCCGAACTGCCGTCGTCAGATACTGCTTCCAGTCATGCGGTTCGACCCATGACAGGTCGGATACCGCCCTTTTGATGGCGACGCCTTGCTTCCACTTTGGATAGACCGTGTCCATTACCAGCCTGAGCATAGCTTCTTGGTTTCTATGGTCTATCGTGTTTAGGATGCCAGTACAGGCAGACCCACCTTCTACAATCATCCACTTGTCGGGTGGTATCATCCTGGCCACCGTGAAGCGCAGCCTGCCAAGTTCGCCAGAAAACGACTCGAGGATGACCTTCAGATCGTTATGTGTGAGCTGCAGGTACCCTTCGTATGTCATAGATATTGTGCCTTCCACATGACTCACTTCCATTGTAAATCGTAAAAACGGAGGAAACGGACAGGCGGTTGCCTGTCCGTCCTCTCTCGCTGGAACTTCTAGTCCAGCATGTTACGTCGAGGGGTGTAGTCCCTAACGTGTCGGATCGCGTAGATCCCGGGTGCCAGGTCCAGCTTCGGGTGCTGGGTGTGCGTCATTGTGCTGGCCTCGTCGAGTACCGCGTAGTTGGTCTCGTTGTCACCTGCGAACGCAGCTGATACGTCCAGCACGTGGTTGACACCAGACTCGCTGTGCATCTCGATCTTCTTGGTGGCGAGCTTCCTTGCTGACTTCGGTACAGCCGAAATCCTCTCCACGATGACGTCCCCCTGATGTCCTACGATTGTCCTCTTTGGCATGTTTCTTAACCTCTGTTGATTATTTAACGACGTCGATGGTAGCGGCGTCCCTTAGGTCAACAATCTGGGACGCGGCTACTCCTACGGTCTACGGGTGCTGCAGTTTTTGGCGCTCTAGTCGAGCATGTTGCGCCGGGGCGTGTAGTCGCGGACGTGCCTGACCGAGTAGATGCCTGGTGCCAAACTCAGCGTCGGATGCTGAGGGTGGGTCATCTGGGTTGGCTCGTCGGCAATCACGTAGCTCTCTTCCGAGTCGGCATTGAAAACCGCCGACGCGTTGAGGACGTGGTTGTTTCCGGACTCGCTGTGCAGGCTCAGAGTCTTTGAAGTCGCCTTGACGGCGTTCTTCGGGACTTCGGAGACCCGCTCAACGATCACGTCGCCCTGGTGTCCTACTATTGTTCTCACTCTTCATATCACCTCCTTTTCGAGTACTTTGCCCGTTTAGAAGTCGGGAGGTCCGGGCCAGAACCCCTTCATCCTGCTGGAACAGCGCTACGGCTTGATCTGTTTCATGACAGACTCGTCGAGTATTTCTGTCAGCGTGAACAGGGTCTTCATGGTAGAGTCCCTGTCGTTTTCATAGGCGTTCATGAGTAGCATTGCGAGGTCTTTGTTCTTCACTGCGAAGTAGATTGTGATGAGGTTGAACACGTCCTCGGAGTCGTTCGTGTAACTGTTATCCACGAACTTGTGCGGTAGGCTGGCGTTGAATATCGTGCTGGCATCAGTATCTAGCTTGTACTGCAGGCCCTTGTAGGTGCGGTAGAACATTATCTCGAAGAGCCTGTCAGCGGTTCCGATTACTATGTCACCTTTGTTGTTGAGGAGCCTGACTACCTTTTCGTTGTCATATTGTGTGAGTGTGAGCTTGGGCGTCTTTGGGAGGTCTGCAATTGTCATGGCCCCGTTGTTGGTTTCTACCTTCGTCTTTGCTATTGCCGCTACGAAGTCATCGAACTTCAGGCCCTTGTCCCCGAAGTCTTTGTTGTCGGAAACTAGTACGTATTTTGTCTCTACTCCGCTTGCAAGCACACGCTTGTAGGCGTCTAGACCCACGCTTCTGGGGATCCGAATAGCGTTTGAAGGGAGGGTCTGTACTGACTCGGCATCCGGGGTTGTCCTGTAGTAGTTACTCGCTGTGTATGTCGTTATGTAGCGTGAAGCCACTTTGCCTGTGTTGTCTACGAAAGGTTTGGGTCTCTGGGACTTTGGTATCGTTTTGATGTAGTCCTTGGCGATTCTGGCTCCTGCGCCTACAAGGAGTTCAGCAGTCCTGTCGTTGTCCCGGCAGTTGACTATGATTGCGTCTGGGCATAACGTGAAGATGATATGGTCGTGCCTGTCAACGAAGCGCGCTCTTTCCACGAACAGTCTTTCTACAGAAGGGACTGAGGCGAGTATCTTGGAGACCGAGTCTCGATCCCATGTCCTCTTCTTGTACTGTTCGGCGTTCTTCCACTTGACGTATCCGACTAGGGTTGCTATTGTATTGACAGTGGCCTGGTCGAGATGTCTAGTGAAATCTTCGTCGTCCTGGCATATGATTAACCTATCGCCCACTGGCAGCTTCAGGTATTCCACCAGGTTTCTGACGTTGAGGGGAGCGAACGCCTTCGTGACTTCAGACTCTATCTGACTTGAGAGTTCCTCGACCGCCTTATCCTTCAGCCTTTCCCTGTCAGCAGTGGGTTGGAACTTCCTCTCGTCGACGACATTCACGTATGATACAGTGAACGGAAGGAGGATGTCAGCTTCAATCGGAAGGCCGACAAGGTAAGTGTAGGTGCCATTGTTGTTTGGTGTTAACAGTTCCGTCAGTCCACTGGTCTCTTTCTGTGTGAGGAACGCCCCGTACACCTCCCAGCCATCTCCTGTGAGCGTGTACTCCTTCAGTATGGAAACGCCTCTTCTGCCGTATTGTTTTGTTAACCACTTGCAGTAGGCATCTGCCTTCTCGTGGTAAGTCTTGCTCAGTTTGATTGTGCCTGCCTTGATGGTTGGCGGCTGTTGTGCGGGGTTACCGTTGTCATCCCAATCCTCGTCGTTATCTTCGTCTTCAGGAGATTCCTGATCTCGTACACTCGATGTGAGCGTCAGGTAGGTGTCGATTTTCGACATCTCGCAGGCGTTCGTGATGTACTTGACTAGGCCTTCGATGGATATTTCCTTGTAGAGTATCAGCTTCACCGTTGTTCCGAATGTGTTTAGGTTGGGTTTTGGGAGCACAACGAAGGATATGGCGTTCTGCCCCTGGACGGCGTACTTCCCTGTCTTTCCGTCCTTGGTCCTGTAGTGCGTTTCAAGGATCATCCGGTCTGATAGGGTGACCCATGCGAGCCTTCCGAACCCGAACTGCCCCGGCCGTGTTCCGTCGAAGTTGCCAGAGCGGCCGACAACTGTGTAGACTTCTTTGAACACCTCGGTTGACATCCCGATACTGTCGAACTCACGGATTGTCAGCTCTCTCGTCTTCGGGTTGATGACGATCTCTATCCTCGGCTTGGCCTGGAAGAGCTGTTGTGCGAGTATGCACGCTGACACCGCGTTGGCAAAGAGCTCTCTGAACCCCGACTTGAAGTCTTTGTAGATGTCCTTGGAGAGGCGCTCCATGATGACAGACTGCTCGAGCCTCATCTCGATGATGCCGTCGCTCCCGCCCAGTGCAGTCAGGTCCTTGGAGTACTGCGTCTGCTCCTTGTCGAGGCCGAGCTTAACTGGCTGCTCTGAAACTGGCGGCGTGTAGTACTTCTTTTCTGTCTCTTGCTGGCTCAATACCATTCAGCCCCACAACTTTTGCACTCATACGACTCTACGGCGCGCAGTGACTCCGTATCACTGACCAGGGTCGAGTAGACCGTCTTCTTCCCGCATTCTTTGCATTCTTCTCCTTCGACCCTGTGCGTCGACTCTTGATAGCGTGGCATTGTTTCACTTCTGGTAGTTCAGGACGCCCAAGGCGGCGAGGTGCTTGCTTACTAGACTGAGGTCCTCAGTCCAAACGTTGGTTACATTGTCGGCAGGAATGTGCTTCTCTGTGAAGGTCTTTCCGGCTCCGGGCTGCCCGTCCCCTATGCGCATTGTCACATAGTAGAGGTCCCAGACGTACTTCTGGTGATTTAGCCACCCCTTCTTCAGCACGTGCTGGATTGAGAGTACCTTCGCCAGGCGCTGGTGTGGAGGCTTGGGGAAGCTGTCATAGAGAACGTTGTAGCCTACGTCAAAGCGGGTGAGCACTCGCCTGTTGAACGACTCAGGAGGCGCGACCGTTATGGACATGATGATAGTTTTCTTCTTCATGGTACTCACTTCGAAATTGTGCTCATGCATGCTTCTTCCTCTTGTCAAATCTCAGCCCGCGGGCTCGTGCTCTCGTTGGGTCCATCTTCTGCACATGACCACAATTGGCGCAGCATGAGACAGGTCCGGCCGAGCCGCTCACGATGATGACGGCGGCCATTGCCCCGAAGTCGCAGACTTCGCAATCTTCGTCGCGTAATGTGGTGATGTACTGTTTGCCCTCTTGGAAGATACCATATACGGTTTCTTCCGCCGGCGACCGTGAGTACTTCATTTTGTTGTCCTTCTTCCACACCCTGATTGCGTTCTCGACTACTGAGACTTCCTTCTTACCGTCGAGTGGGTTTCCGCAGGCCGGGCATACGATCCAGTCCTTCTCTATCTGCTTGCTGCACTTGTTGCATTGAAGATACATGGGTTAAGCCTTCTCCTCGAGGTATCCTATCGCTTCACTTACGTCGGCGTCGTTGTTGTAATGCCCCGCTCTGAAGCCCAGTTTGGGTATTACCTCCTTTACGAAGTAGTAGATCCAGTTAGCCTCGAAGACAGCGCCTCTGTTGTAGCACCTGTCGTAGGTGTCCATCCAAGCTGCCTTCTCGGACAGCGGGAGCTTGGCGCGGCTCATTATCTCCGCCCGATAGTATGGGATGGCTGACAGCAAGTGCTTGCATATGTCGAACCTGGATGCACGGTCTCCATTCTTGTCCAGCTTGTTGTACTCTGGGCAGTTGGTGGCCCAAGCTTTGGCGTTGAAGTCGAGGGTAATGAGATAGTGGGAGCGGTTTGCCGACTCCATGAGGAAGAACGCCCGTTGGTTCTCGGCAGCTGCATATGATACGGGCCGGTCGAGGGCTCTTGTGATACGGTCGGATACAGCTACTTCCTTGGCATTGGAGCTTACCTTCACGAACGGGGGGAGGGCTGCTTGCAGGCTAGCTATGCCCACGTTGGACTTTTCCCAGCCGTCAGTCGCGAAGACGTAGCTGACGTGTTTCGCGTCAACAAGGCGGTCAGGGGTTATGTGGATCTTGCTGAAGTAGCGCGGCAGACCCGAGGCCGATGTTAGGGCTTCGAGCTCTGCCAGCGACTTCGGCTTCTTGTAGTCTGTGATCAGCATCAGGAATGGATTTTCTTCTACGCTCATTGTCTAGCTTCACTCTCTGGACTAATAACGACATGTCAGTTCTTGGCAAGACGTGCGATGACTTCGAGCGCCTTGGCCCTGCGAGGGACCATTTCTTTGTAGTTGCTGGATTCGTCAATGGCTATCTGGAGCAGTTTGCGTAGGCCCTCGTCTTTGCACATGAGGTAGACGTGGAGTACTGCCAGGTTGTGTTCGTAGAAGTGCCCACTAGGGAACCAGTCGTCTCCCATACGGGCTCTGGCTGTCGCCGTACCTTCGACGTCTAGCTCGAACGTCCGTCCCTTCTCTTCCAGATAGAACATTACTTCGAAGATCGTGTTTGCGTCTCCAAGTATCCCTATTACTGGAGGTTTGTTGTGCGTTGCCGCGCCATGCTTTGATGCTTCTTTGCTCTTGAATATGAGCGGTGCAGCGTCGGTGAGGTCGTAGACGCACAGGACAGGGACCATGCTTGTTGGTATGTCCTTGGCGCACATGTTGCCTTCACTGGTTGCTACGACCTTGGTGGCTACTTTGCGCATGAATGCGCCAAGCGTTATCCCTATGCCATCGAGGTACTTCATGTCTCTGGTGACAATGTAGTCTGTGCTGAACCTCCCAACTCTGCGGGTGTACCCTTCCAGAAGTTTCTGGCCTGGGATCTTTATGGTGGTCGGTGGAAGGTCCTTCTTGGGAACTCTCTCGCGCCATTTGTTTCTGTCGCATGTGTAGACCACGAAGTCAGCGGGTCCAGTAGTAGCGATGCTCGTGCCCTTCCCGAACTCCTTCAGGTCTCTCACGCCATACTCTTTCAGTGCCTTGGCCATGGTCTCTGAATGGACGATGATTGCTACTGCGTCCGGTACGTGTGATCTCACCTTTGGCAGGTAATGCCCTGGCGAGCCGTTGAGTATGAAGAAGAGTCTTTCCTTGGGTATCGTGTTGAGTATGTGCCCCAGATTCAACTTGTTGGCGTCGCTCAGGCCGCGTATGGAGACCATCGTCGTTACAATGTCTGCAATCTGAAGACTGCTGGGGAGTGGCAGTCTGCCATACTGAATGTTGAGCACTAGCTTCCACTCTTTCGGGAGAGCCATGTATTCGTTGAGAGTACTCATCGAGAGCTTGGCGCTGACCATCTGGCTGAATAGCTTACTCAGCTTTTCTTGAAGAGCCACCACATCGTCTTCCCTGAGTCTGTCCCTGTCCGCTGTCGGCCGGTACTTTCTCTCATCGAGAATGTTGACCAGCAGTGAACTGAATGGGCCTGCACCGATGTTACAGTCTATGGGCATCCCGAGGAGTCTGTACTCGGGGGTGCAGCGTACAGCATGGTTATACTGGGACCACTCATCGGACTCACTTTGCCAGTACTTGGCGACGGCTAGCTTTGCATAGATCTCGACTTCTGCATCCTTGTAGGTCAGTAGCTCGGTTGACAATTTTGTAGCGTTGTTAGCACCACTTATGACATCGTCGATGATGGCTTCTGGCGTCTTGGAAAGCTTTTGGGAGGTCTCTATCCCTCCAGAAACCATCCTGAATGTGGTATCTACTGGAGCCAGCTCTCCGGCGGTCCTTATGTACGACTCCAACGTGTCGAGATCGACATTCTCATAGAGGAAGAATGTCAAAGTCGTACCGAACGTGCCCAGCTCTGAGGTCTTGATGGGGGAGAAGGCAAGCCCTTCCTTGTTTTCCATAGCGTATTCTCCCACCCTACCGTCCTGGGTTCTGTACTTCGTCTCGAAAATCATCCTGTCTGACAGGGCCACCCACGCAATCCTCCCGAAGCCGAACTGCCCGAGCCGCTTGCCGTCGGCATTGCCGGTCCTCCCGATGAAGCGGTAGATGTCCTTGAACGCCTCAGGGGATACTCCCATGCTGTCAATCTCCTTTATGCGGAGCATGCGTGTATCCTTGTCGAGCGTCACCTCGATGCTAGGCGTGCACTTGAACATCTCTGCCGCTACCTGGCATGCGGTTATGGCATTGGCATACGTTTCGCGGAACCCCGCGAGACGGTTCTTGTAGATGTCCTTGGCTATCCTAGTGAGCACAACGTCTGCTTCCAGCTCAGTCTTGATGAGGCCATTCTCGTTGACGATGCTCTTGAGGGTGTCGTCGAGGTTGATATCGCCCTGGCCAAGGTCAAGAGCTTCGACCTTCGGGGTTTCCGGGACGTAGTACTTCTGCTTTGGTTCGCTATTGGTCACTTTCATCACTCCCGAATGTCTCTTCATCGTAAGCAGCCCTGCATGCGTTGTCACAGAACGTCTGTGTCGGTGAGGTCCGCGTCTCTTGGAACGACTTGCCACAATAGGCGCAGGTTCCCTTCTCGGAACACTCTTTGAGCCTCAGTAGCTCATTTCTGGCTCGAGTGCCGCAAGATCCGTTGCCCAATTCTTGAGCCTTATCGACCAGCTTCTTGAACTGCAAGCATGTCGGGCAACTGTCTGCTTCGCTCTGAGAGCGAGCTTGCACACAGGTGTGGCCGAGTCTCCGTGCGATGTTGCCGCCAACGTAGAACCTGTTGGGCACTTTGGCTCCACACCTATCACATACAAAGTATGGAACCAGCTTCTGGAACTCCGGGTCCCAGATGGAATATTGGGACGTTGCTGATTGTGACTTCACGAGACCTACTACCTTGCATTTGAAAGAGTGATTGGCGCGCATCATGATACAGCTCCACTTGTACGGCTCTTCTGGTCTCGCGGCACCGTGAAGGATTCATCTTCTAGTATGTCTGCGAGCCCGAGCCAAGTCTTCGTCTTGACTTCGTCTGCTAGTCGCCCTATCACTTCTGGAGTCGCATATCTCCATATGTCAGCCGCAAGGCAGATGCCGTCGGAGAAGTGCCTGCTAAGGTTACCGTTCGCATAGTTGGCAGCGAAGAACTTCATGACCTGAGGCAGCACCGGCAGAGTGTTGGCGAGCCCTTCTAGGCACTCGCTGGCGATCTCCTTCCTCGCTGCCTGCTGCTGTTCGGCTGATGCCCTTCTGGCAGCGGCTCTCGCTTCGTGTTTTTCCTTGAGTCCTGGGAAGCTACCATACAGGGCGGCCCTGACATCGTCGAATTCCTGTTCTTCTCCAGCTTCTGCCTCGGCTATGGCAAGAGCTGTGAATATCTTCTCTGCGAGGGCCTCAGTGAGGGTTTGGCTCATTTCTTGATCGCTTTCCTTTTTGACGTGTGCTTCTTCTTCCGTATGCCCAGCGAGTTCACGGTCCTCTCGTAGGCCCTCCAGCTAATCCCGAGCTCCTTCGCGGTCATCCTCTCTACTCTTGTGGCGAACTTGTGCTGTGCACGATACGGTGCTCTCGGGTCGTCGCCTGGCTCCTCGTACTTCCCGTGTAGGCCTGCTTTACGCTCCTCTTCGAACTGCACATCAAAGTCGACCACCACTTCGTCGGTGATGCCCTCTTCTTTGCACAGCCTGTATTCGATGAACTCATGGAGAGCGACGAGGAAGGTGTACCGCCTGTCCTTCATCCTGCTGGCCCTGATCTTGGCTGGCCTGGTCTTGGTAGGCGGAATCCAGTCGCCAACTGTGGGGTATCTCTGCTCCCTGTGCGGGACTTCCTGTATCACCACGTCTGTGTTGCTCATTTTCTATCCCTTCCTTGCGATCGTTCGCCCGTAAATCCCAGAGAGCATCTTGGCATACTCGGGGACGGGTATCATCTTCTGCCGGCGTGTATCGAATGTAAGAACCTCGCCCATGTCGACATACTTGGGGATCTCGAGGTAGAGAGTGTTGATGGGGGTCCCTCTTGCGAAGATCCTCGGCACGATGATGGTCATGAGGTTCTCATCTACCTTCCTGGCCACGTGCCGCTGGATGCTCCTCTTCGCTTGGTCTTCCGTCATCCCCTTCGTTGAGTAGACCTTGACGAGCTGTTCTAGGCCGAACCCGGCGTCCTCCATCTCGGTGAATACGGCGTCACTGATCTGGTCGAACTCTTCAGGCCTCAGGAGCACCTTCTCTTCGAAGAGCTGGTCATCAGAGTATGCGACCCCCTTCTCAAAGACGTGCTTCACGGACCAGTCGAGTATTGTGGAAGCCCGTCCCAGCATCCTCTCGAACGCTAGCACGTCCTCCTGCTTCACTTTGACGTAGTAGCTCGGGGTCTTCACCAAGACACCCTCTTCGGCTCCGGCGAACTTCATGAGCTCGGCGAACGGGGTTTGAGAGAACGACCTTCCTTCTACGAGCTTGACCTTCTCGCTCTGGGGCACTATCTTGCCGAGAGAGGGGAATTGAAGGAACTCGAGGCCTTGGTTGGTTCTCGCAAGGACGTCGAAGACCACGTACATGTAGTCCCCCGCGTCGAGGTAGATCCCCTTGGAAAGGAGAGGGTCGACGCAGATAGGGTTGTACTTGCTCACGAACTCCCCGAACACGGCTGCTACGTCGACCCCGTTGGGTTCGAACGCAGGCTTCACGGACTCGATGATGCTCGGGGCGAACTTCGACAAGACCACGTTGCCCATCTCGTCGATGGAGCCGTTTGCTCTGCCTTCTTCGAATATCGGCTGGTAGCGCTTCTTGAATGTCTCGAATGACGGCTCTTGGACTCCGAGGACCGTCTTGGCGTTCTTGATGAGCGCCAAGTTGATCTCGTTGATAAATGCAATCGGTGATATTGTCCCGCGGGTCCTGTACACTATCCCTGATGATGTAGGGACCAGCCCTAGCATCGTGCCGTTCCACTTGTGCTCAAAGTACCCCTGGGTAAGGGACGCAAGATACTCGTTGAGGTCAAGCGCCCGTGGGGGGTTGTCGATGTGGTGATAGCCTGGTACGAACTCGCCCGTGGCCACATCAAATGCCAGACCCAGGAACCTTGACCTGTTGTTCCTCTGAAGCAGGTACTCCCTGGATTCACCCGGGGGGAACTGCGACTTCGACTTCGAGAATATCAGGTTCTTACCACCGAGCTCGAACTTCAGCGCCCCGGCAGCCAGTTTACCGCGTATCGTCGACAGTTCTTCGTTAGAGTAGAGTATCATGATTATCTCCTCAGGATTGTCTTCTTCCCCGCTGAAGGAATCTTGACGTAGTATGGTTCAGGCCGCCGCGTTTCCGGCACGACCGGAGGCAAGCAAGTACAGATTACCTTGCCACATCCAATACACACCTCAACCGTTTCTTTGCCGCACTTCTTGCATGTCAGTTTCTGGCACCTCTGTTGATAGCTGAGTCTGCTTAAAACGGACTGGCAGCTGCCTGGAGGATTGCCTCGATCTCCAGCGCCTCCTGACGCTCCATTTGCCTTGAGAAGAGCCTGAAGGCCGGATGTTTCATGGTGTGGGTCATTATGCCGGGCTTGAGCTTCGCCACAATAACCGCGTCCTCGGCCAGTTTGCCGCATATCACGACAAGGTCAGGCTCCTGCCTATTGATCCGGGCGGTGGTGTTTGGCCTCGGCTTGAGTTTGCTTCCATTAGTGGTGCGCGTAAGCGTGGGGTTGGCGTTGATCACCCGGAATTCCTTGTCTCCGAGTAATTGGCCCTTCCAGAAACACGTCCTTGACAGCGAGCCCGAAATCATTGGGGGAGCCTTGTAGGAAGAGGTCTTTTGTACGCTCTCGTCCTAACATACTGTCTACTGTGGCCCAGACTCTAGCCGAGAAATCGTAGTCCTTGTTCACATGGGTAGTGCCAAAACCGAGAATGCGATCATGAGCCCATTGTGCTCCTCCCTCCTCGTATACTAGGAACAAGAAAGCCGCGGCGTTGTTGTAGCAGTTGCCGTCTTTGAAGTATGGAGGTTCGGGAAGGTTGGGGACTGTCTTCACCCACTCGAACGCACTTACATCAGCAGGCGCCGCCCAGAACCTTTCCATGCGCTCGAAAAACGGATTTGTATGGTACTGAATGAAATGCCCCAGCTCATGGCCGCTGACAAGGTTGATTGTCATGGTGTTAACAAGCGAAGAGGGATTGAAGACCAGCGCGTCTAGCTGTGGGTCATACCCCCCGCCAACCTCGGTGCATGTCCCAAACACCTTGGCCCCGTTTACCTTCGCAAGGCTTTCGGCCATGTATTCCCTCGTTCCCATGATCACTCTGGGCGGTTTGAAGCCCACTGAAAACGTCGCGTTGTACAGATCGGTGAATTTGGCTACGGCACAGACCACAGACTCCTCGAGCTTGGGTTCGGGTGTAGCTTCTTTTTCCAACTGTGGCACCTCTTATCCATAGGCGAACTGTCGTCTGCAAGAGCCCTCGGCGTGTTGTGGGACACGCCTCACTGGAACTCTTGCTCTACGGCTGCTTCTTCCTCGTCTGTATTGACGCCGAACAGCCAGAACTCGCACTCGCGGATCGGCTTGCTGGCGTACGACGGCGGGAGGAAGTGCAGCCACGGCTGCTTGCACTCGTCACGGCCTGTAAGGCACACGGCCGTGTTGTCATTGTTGATGAAGACTTGGTAGCTGTGGCCGTCCTTCGCGTCTTTCTTGAAGATGACCTTTGCGACCCTTGCCCCATCGTGGTACGTCATCCAGGAGTCGACCCACATGGATACCGTATTGGGGACCACGAATACCCCTTCCCTGTTTAGGTCTAGCCTCTGACGGCCAGGGGTGTCACCGTTGTTGGCGCTGAGGTCTCCCGTGAATTTGAAGTTCAGGAATGACTGTATGAAGCACTTGCGCCAAAGTGATACGAGAGGGACTATGTCGCCAGTGTCCTTGTGGGTGTTGATCGCCTCGCAGACGGCGTTAACGTTGCTGACGTCTTGCTCCTTGCCGTCTATGGTGATGGTGAACTTCTTGGGGCTAATTTCTTTGACATCTACAGTCCATTGCTTGCTGGTGGCATGGTAGTCGACGTTGGCGCCCCCCATTACCACGTACTTCGTGTAGGTGTATGGCATTCTAGGGAGCGGCTCGACCTTGTTCTGGTCGTTGAGTATGAGGATCGTGGTCTTGCTGACGTCTAGTGTTCTCACCATGTTCTTTCACCTCTCAACTCGCGTGCGTGTATCTCATCGTCAGTAAGGAGTCTGTGGGTCTTCGTACATCTCCTGGAATGGTAGTACACCCAAGTCCACATGGCCACGAATACTGCGCAGGCACCCAGCACGTCGAATTGGCTCCAGAACACGTTGTGGCTGTAGAAGTATGTGTAGAGAGCGAGGACCAACATCATGGCAGTGTACACGGGTGTTGCCCCGTCTATGGTCATCAGGAGAGTCTGCCTTAGCGCGCTCTTCCATGATATGCTTTGCAAGATACCACCCTGCCTAGAAGTCAGGGTCCAAGTTGCAGTTCCTGAGCCCTGTGACCATCTCATAGAATTCCTTCATCTCCTTCTCTAGCGCCTTTCCCTCCAGCCCGCCGAACCCACTGGCCCAGACGTGCTGTGCAGCTGCCATATCGTCGTCGTAGGCATCTGCTTTCTTCTGGAGGGATTTTATGGCCAGGATAAGGTTGGTCTTGTATGACTGTGGTACCTCGGTGTTGTTGACTAGCTTGGTCAACTCGCTTGCACCGAACACTGGCCTATGCGCGAATTCATCTTCATTGGTTGCGAAACCACGGACCCTAGCAGCGAATGCATCAGCTTTGGCCACTATAGCACTCCTCAGCCATTGAACTCTGACGCCTTCTCGTTGTGCCGGCGTCAGTGTCTTCTCCTTCTCCTCTGCGGCTTGGTACTCTACTATCAACGAAGTGAACTCGTTGTGCCCTGCGATGGATAGCGTTGTCTCCTCGTGCAGTTTCTGGAGCTTGGCCGAGCCCGGTAGAAACTGGTCGTTTCTAACTCGCTTGGCGAACCCGTATAGAGCGTCCGCTTCTTGCGGATGGATGGCTCTCTTCTTCGTCAGTGCCTCCAGTTTGTCTGCTAGCGATGAGTTCATTTCTGGTCTACCTTCCGGGGGTATCTACGTCGGGTTCCTGCACTCCGCCTCTTGTGTGATAGTGCCCTGTCTAGCAGAACGAATGCCTTGAAGCCAGGGACGGTGATGATCTGCTCGTCCCTACTGTCTGTGATGATGCGATATGGATTTCGCTTACTATCCAGGATTACAGTCACACCACCAGTGAGGTTGAGCTCTATGCTCCGTAGACCTGCGTCATCATCCTTGGCTCGCCCGCTCTTCGACGGCACCACCATACCGTTCTGGACCAGGGCTTGTTCCTGATGTTTGGTCAGCTTGCGCCTCAACTCGTCCCCGTTCTCCTTCCTTAGAGGATTGACCTTGGTGAACCAGGCTTCATAGACTGTCTTTCCAAATATCTTCATCGCTCTTTCTCTGCCTCCTTTTCTACTGCGTCTGCGGCCCACTTCTTCACAAGGTCCTGGTACTCCAGCCGCACAAACCGAGATGCTGAGAGAGCTTCGAATGGGTGTTCTGCTACCAGCTTCTTGGCCCCCTTGACATCTTGGCGTCGAAGCGCCTCGTTTAGCTTCCTCGTGAGTGGCCTGACCATCTTGGTGTTTGTGCTCATGTAGCAACAACTCCAATGGGAAGCGCTCTTCCGTGGCTTTCCCGACATCCGCTGAAGACCATGTACATGGACCCGTTGGGCGCCTTTTCGTTGGTGCAGCCACAGGATAGGGTATCTACCACAGTCCACGGAACTGAAGGGGCCTTTCGCCCCCCTGGCTTCGGTCTCTTTTCCATACCCTGCATGCTCAACAGCGTCCGGGCGCGTTTCCACTTGCCGCCTGGTCTGGCTCCAGCGTGAATATGTCTGAGCCCAGCCATTCGGCTTGTTCGTACAGGCTGTCCCCCATGTGGGCTGATGCTTCGTCGTAGTCTATGCCGACCTTGCTCTTGAAGAACGCCTTGGCATCCTCTAGTACCGTGCACAGCTTTACGCTGTCTATGCACCCTTGCCAGACAATCACCACGACGTGGGATTTTTCTGCCATGTTTTCACCTATCCAAACTAAGTCTTCCCGTTGGTTAAAACGGGGGCCAGCATGATGTGCCCCCGTTCTAACGCCGACGTTCTGCCTACTTGCTCCCGAGGGGCTTTATCGGCTTGGCCTGCGTCTTGCCAAACTTGCTCCCCAGGACCTTCTGGATGGCGTTCTTGTTCGGATAGGTCTCCCTGAGCGCGGCCTTGTTCATCCAGATCATCTCGCGGCTCTCGAAGGACAGCTCTGCTATGTTCTCTGCAAGGCACCCCTTGTTCCTGGTGTCGCGGATCTCCAGGAGAGCCGCCTTGCGCTCTGCCAGAGACATGCCGTTGAACCAGCCTATGACCGCGTCTTGCCAGATGTGGATGTTGACGCTCGACTTCTGAGCGCCGAGGTTGAAGTGGTTGATGACGTGAGCCTGGCTTGCGGACACGCCGTAAGCCCTGACCGGCGCCATGATGTCGATGGTGACGTCTGGGAGCGGGTTGAAGCTGCCATACCTTGCCTTGATGGCTGGCTCATACAGCTTCAGAACGCCTATGTCATAGATCGCGTAGTGGGCGACCATCACGTCGGCTCCCTTCACCAGGTCGTGGACCTTCTTCGCCACATCAACCGAGTCGACCTCCTTGAGGTCGACCATCGGTTGCCTGGGCTTGTCTATGTAGAAGTCATGGCCCTCGATCACGAGCTTCTGGACGCCGCCCACGAGGAGCACCTTGTCCTGGGGGAACCGCGGGTCTCCCATTCCGAGCGCCTCTGTGTCAACGCTGGCGATTGTCAGCTTGTCACCGTTGTCGAGCGCATTCTGGAGCTTGGGGATGAAGTTATCCTTGATCCACTTGCTCTTGGGTGCGCTAATCAGCCCTGCGAGCAGATTGTCAGTGTCGAACAGCGCCTTTCCTTGCCAGTCGAGGTTCCAGCCCTGCTTGATGCTGATAGTCGCTCCGTTGTCCTTCGTCTTCGCACTCTGTCCCTTATACACCAATTCTCATTTCACCTGTTGTGTGTCAATTGTTGGCAGCAGCGCGTCGCTGCTGCCCAGTCTTCACCGCCAAGGGCTCAGGGCCCTCGACGATCGTCAGCCTCCTTTCTTCGGTAACCTTGGCATAGTTTGCCAGGTCTGCCATCGCGTACTTGATGGCGCGCATGCGTTTCGCTTCCTCTCGCCGGTCGTCGTCTGTCTTCGGAGAGTACAGCCCCATCGTCCCATCTCCGCTGGTTGGGAACGTCGCAACCATGTTGATGCTTGCCCTCGGCTTGGTCGTGAACCGCAGCTGTCGGGCAGCACTGTTGTATGTGACGTTCTTCATCGCCTTGATCCTTGAGTTCTTCTGCCGCAGCGGGATCAGAGACTTGCCGTAGTCGAGCGCCCGGAAGTCCTCGCTCCATAGCTCTGGCGCCCTTATCGACGCGTCATTGGGCTTCTGTTCGCCCCTGACCAGCCAGGCGTAGTTGTCCTTGGGGACGCCGTCCTTGTTTCCGTAGAAGTTGAGGACGGTGTACACCTTGAGATGAAGCGCCTTGCCTGTCTCCGCGAGCTGGAGGAGCTGTGAGAGGAGTTCATAGAACACCACTGACGGTCCTTCCAGCCGGTCATGCAGCGTCTCTGTGCTTACGTGGTACAGGAAGTTGGGATCTGTGAGTGTTTCGGCCTCCCCCCACACCTGGGGGAGATAGCTGAAGTCGCTCTTTGGGTATGTCTTGTCCTCTATGATGTAGTGGACAAGCAGGTACCCGTCGCTGGTCTCCGTCAGTTGTGATACTACGGTGTCAGGGCTTCCTCTGAAGCCTCGGCTTGTAGTGCATATGAGGCCAGTGCTCCATGCGGTCCTCTTCGTGCTTACGATCGACGCCATGATCTTGTTCAGGTCTGTTATGACGCCGCGACTTGCTGCCAGTGTCTTGTGAGCTTCGGTTCCAGCCTTCATAGCTGGGGTCTCTGCCACCGACTTGTGGAACACGAACCTATCCACGAAGTCCTGGTTTCTGGTCTTTCCACCAAAGAGCCATGAGTATGATACGCAATCCTTGTACCCCTTGTCGTAGCGCTTGCATGCCACGCATGAGGTTGTCAGCGGTATCGTCCTCGCTGTGGTGTCTTGTTCTGCTACGGTGTGGGTCAGCCCTTCCAGTTCTACGCTTTTGTCTTCTGTCAATTCACTCTTCCCCTATCCAGTCAAGCAGTGTCGTCTGCCGCGTGCACGTGCACGGAACGGTTCTGCACACGTTGCAGACTACGACAAACACGCCAGCCCCTCTGATGTCAATCGTTGCTGGGCTGCGGCAGACGCACACCGCTTCAGTTACCTTGTTCGGCATCGGCCGTTCCCCGTGGCGCTGCCGTGGCGGGTCCTTTGCTTCCAGCCGGTTGGCCGGTTCGTTCGTATGAGACAGACCATAGGAACACCGTCCAGACCAGATGGTTGATCTGATCCTGAATGGCTTTCCTAGCCTTGACCCGATACCAAGGCGTCTCCATCAGGGCCACTTCGAGTCGGCCGAGCTTGGCGATATCTGTTGCTGCGCGCTCGTTTTGTATGGTCGATTTTTCTAGTCCTTGCAAGTTTTCACAGCTCCACTTCCGCTCTCTTCCTTACGCGCTCACGGAGCAGCCTCACGTCGGTGCGGCAAAGGTTTTGCCGGAGACTCACCGGATACAGCAGTTCCTGGTCGAGGAGTGTGTCGGCATCCACCGTTCTGGCTTCTGATTCGGCAAACACAGCGCCGCAAAGGCCCGTCCCGTTGCCCCACCCTATGTGAGTAGGGCTCTTCGGGGACCCTGTCTTGCCGATGTCGACCAGAGCCGGGATATGAATTGACATACCGAGTGTCAATTCAGTATGACCCCAGGCCATTCGACCATGCCGCTGTATTCCATTGCATCTTCGTAGGCTATCTGGCAGCTATTGCTGCAGAACCTGTCGTCGCCGAGGCTGCAATTCAAGCAGCCTTGCAGAACATCTTTTTGCCCTTCTTGCATTTTGATGACGCTCCTACAGAACGAAAACTCTGGCTCGGGCCGCCCTATCGCAGCAGCAGGGTCAGCATTGGCGCCCTGTTTGTTGCTGCGTCGGCTTTTGTGGCGAATGCCTCTCAGCTTGCTCTAGTGCTCGTATGCCAGAGTACCGCGTCCTTTGGAAGCCACTACCAACCGAACTTCTCGGCGGCATCGTCGATCGCCATCTCGGCGTTGTCGATGTAGCCGTTCCACTCTTGCTGGTCGAACTCGTTACGGAACTCGGCGACTTTTCGCTGAGTGTTACGTGGCGTATCGAGACAGATCTGGCAATTGGGGGTGTCGCACTGGCTTGTCTGAATGTGTGGAAAGCTGGGCTTGCTTGGTAGCATCCCAATCCGCCTGCTCCCGTCAGGATAGAACTGTGGTTCCTCTGAGAACATATCGACCATGAGGTCGCTCATTTCGCCGCGGGGCGTCTGCTCCGAGTCTTCATCTACCGATGCATATGTCAACTAGTTTCACTTACTCCTGCATTGACGTTACGCGTGATAGCGCATTTCGTCAATCTCGCTGATGAGCGCCCCCGACATAGTCCTAGTCGGGCTGTTGCCCATCCTCTCACTAAGCAGGTGAGACAGTTCTGACGACACCCTCAGGGCAAGGTTCCGCACCTTGCCATAGAGCCAATAGCGAATGGCACTGGCCTCCATGGAAGTAACCTCGCTTGTGAGGATATCCAGGTCCTCTACGAGGTCTCTTGTGTCACGGCCTAGCACACGGATGAGGCCTATGTCTCGCTCTAGCACGGTCAGAGCGTCGTCTGCTATTTGTTCTATCAGGGTCTCCCTATCCTCGTCGGGCATTGACCCGTCTTCTAGACCTATTCGGCCCTGTTTGACGGCTTTCAGAGCGCTTGAGGCGTTCTTACTGGTCACTGCCAGGTCACGCCCCTTGAGTCCGAGTTGTGAGAGGCTGATTTCGGCAGAGCTAGGGATGCGAATGACTAGCCTAGCCACGGTCATGGCCACGCTGAACATTGCCACTTCCACCACATCGTTGGTGAGGTTGTCAGGCCAGTTGTATGTCCATAATACAATGGGCAAGACTAGTACCACATACAGCCCTAACCTTGCTCCGTACCGCATCAGGAGTTTCTTGGTTTCTGGTTTCATGCCTCTTCTCACTCCAGAATTGTAACTATGTTGTCTGGATTACCAGCCGCCGCGTATCTGGTTCCTGGGACCGGTTCCGACATGTCTTTCTTGACCTCGACGCCCTGGAGCCCTTTCAGCCCGAACATTACTCCCCGCTTATCCCTCTGGTCGTAGAAGGCCTGGGCGTCTTCGGCGCGGGACAGGTTGAGGACTATGTGATTGCCGCGGGACGTCTTTGTGATCATGAATTTCGGCAAGACTGAAGTCAAGTCTCTCGCTCTCGTGAATTGGCTCGGGTCGTCGACGTCAACCGATACGAAGTGCAGCCCGCCTATGGGGTGCTGGTGGAGGAGCCCGAAGAAACGCGAAGTCTGCTTGCTGAGCTCATACATTCCAGCTGCATTGTTCTGGAAGGCGTAGACTACGTTCTCCCGAATTAGCTCGGCCACAGCGCCTGTTACCCGGCGCGGGGCGAGTGTGGCAAATATGGCGAACACCTCAGGAGCTATCCTGATGTCTCGCGCATCGTACTTACCATACTGCTTTAGAACCGCGAAGTTGTACACCGTGTTGAAGTACTTTGACCGCCAGTCAGCCGCTGGCCGCATTATGCTCTTCTCGATGACCAGGTCCTTGAGTTTGACTCCTGTAACCTGTTTTGCCAGCCGCGACCTGACCGCCATCATCAGGAGGTGGACCGACGGCGGCGTGATAGAAAGCTCGGGTAGGCGTCTGATGAACTCTCTGACCTGGGCTTCGTCGACGATGCGTTCTACTTGCTCCATGGTGTCTTCCCCATTCTTGCGTATAGCTGGACCAGCCTCTTCTTCGTCTGTTTGAGTTCGGCCAGCGCTCTAGCGGCACGATCTTCCAAGAGCTTCAGATAGCAGGCAGAGTGAAACCGGCTTGTCAGCAATCTGCCATAGTTGTCGAAGCCCTCTTCCAGGACCTGGTACCCGCCCTTCTCTATGAGCTGCCCGCATCGCCTACATCTGGCCCGACCAGTTGACTCTTTGATCTCCATATCTCTGCACCTTCTATGGCAGGTCGATACCTAAAACGGCCGACCCTGTTGGCGACAGTCTTATTGCCCGTATTTCCTCTTCCGCACTGTTTCATAAGCCGCGTCCATGATGCGGATGACCTCGTTCTGCGCTATGCCCTGGTCAATGAGGAACTGCAACAGACTCCTCCAGGCGCCCTTGGACATCGTTTCTGTACCGAAGACCCTGGCGAAGTCTAACTCTGTATAGACCATCACCATGCCCTCTGCGAATCCAGCATCCTTGAATGCCGAGCCGATCGACTTCCACATGTCGTAGGACTTCAGTTTCCGTGTGCTCTCTACACTGGGCATGGCGGTTTCTACCTTACCAGAAAAATGCGGGTATGGGGCCCAGCTGTCCTAGAGGACGCTGAGCTTCCCATACTTTCCGACGTTGAGCCGAAGCTCGCCTCGGAAGCTGTTGGTGTAGCCGTTGGCCACTCTGACCTTGGACCCATTCTTGACCGCGTCAATCTGGGCGTCCCACAGAGAGAGCTTGATCTGGCCGGTCTCGTCCTTCAACTGGGCATCGGCAACTCGTGCCTCGCCACCAGTTCTCAGACTGACCGTCCTGGGCTCCATTAGCTCCACGATCTCGCCTTCGGCATCGACCTTGCGCATTCCGTCACGTAGGTCTCCGATGTTCATTACCATCATTCTCCGTTTGAGTATTTAACGGGCGTCCTGCGAGTCGACCTCTCTCTTGAGTGATGATTCACTGTCGTTCCACTTGCGGCGTGCCTCAATCGCTGAACAGCCCTAGTAGGATCAAGACGACGCCGCCTATCCCTGCTGCGAGGAACACCAGAGCCGCCAGGCCAATCATCAGGAACTGCCAGACGAGCACATCTCCCATTGGGGTGAACAGTATGCCCCAAAGCCAACTGCCAACGAAGAACGCCAGTATGAGTACGAGCGCCCCGATCAGAATCATCACTCCAGAACCCGCGTTCATGCTATGCTCTCCACCTCGGTTGGTACGTTGCTGCCGCCTCGCTTGGCACGTCTTGCCCAGGTCTTGGAATCGGTAGCAATGGGTTACGGACCGGCGGCCTTGGAATCATCACGTATCTGTTTGCCATTCAATCATCACCATTCTTACACGTTCTCGCCTTTCATAAGGCGGGTGAACCAGTCGCTTTCGAACAGTCCTTTCTTGTGAAGGTATCTCACGAAGCCCTGAGCCTCATCGATGCTGAAGCCGAGGAACATCTGACTCCTGCCTGTACTGCTCTCCTGCAGAAGGTCTGGATACTCCTCTATGTCTTTGGGAGGCATGAAGTCGAGCTTGAAGACAGCAATTGAGCCTTTCTCTCCCCTGGCAGGCTCCTCTATGTCCCTCAGCGCCACATGATAGTCCGGACCGCTCCGGATTCTGTTTCGTACTTCTGCTGTTGCCAATCGTTCCACCTTAACTGTTAACATGAGCCTGCGCAAGCAGGTCACCACGTAGGACCGGGGTGAGGCAGACTAGAAGCCTGCCTCGCCCTCCGGCCTTGCCCATTACTCATAGGTTTCCCGCTTTACAAGCGGTACAGTCATAACCGATGCTTGAATCACCTTTGGTACCGGGAAGCTGACGAACTCCGTGAACAGGGGCTTACCATAGATCAGCCTGTTGAATGCCTCTGCCTCCATCTTGGCACCGGTGAGAGCATTGTGAGGCTTAGGTTCTGTGAACAGACCTGCATAGATTAGGATTGTGTCGGCACCAAGCGCAGTCCGCCCGTCTCTGAGCGGAGGCGTCACCCCTAGCTTCAGAAGATGGACGAAGAATACCGAATGCATGTCGACAGCTCTATGGCCAAGTCTCGTCTGTATTCCTGCCGCCTTCAGGCCTTCGACAAGCATCGGAAGGTCGAACGACGGAACGTTCTCTCCTGCCAGGGTCCTGTCTGTTCTTGAATTGTACCACCCGTTGAACCGTGCCATAAGGTCGTTGTGCGACATTGGCAAGGTCTTCGTTACCTGCTCAATGGTGAACCCGTTGACCTGAAGAGCTTCTGCCTCTATCGTTGATCCTTCCTTTATGCGGCACTCCCCATAGAACTGGCATTCTGGGTGGTCAAAGTCGACTGCGCCGATGCTCACGATTGAATTCTTAACGGGGTCCAGTCCTGTCGTCTCTACATCAGTTACTATCATTGTTCGATTTCACCTTTTGTTCAACACCGGCACCATCTCCTTGTTCAAGGAGACCGGCAGCTGCGTTTCTCATTGCAACCACGTCAACACCAGTTAGTTCGCCAACGTACTGGTCCAACAGCGCTGCCATCTTGGGGAACCGGTGGATCTCCGAATTACCTAGCTTCTCGAGCAGGGGCCCGAGAGCTTCAGCGTCCTTCCCTGATATCGCTGCCTTCAGGGTTATCGCCATGTCGTCGAGGAACGCTTGTGGGAAACCATTCTCGACTAGATTCTTCTTTGCTTTTCCCTTTGGCAAAATCTTTCACCTTTACTATCCGTTTCCTTAAAACGGGCAGGCCGGCTCGACGAAGTTTCGAGTGCAGCCTGCCCACGGCTGGCCTATTGCCCTGATGGACTGCTCGCGCCAACCACTTTCCCGATGTACTGGTCGAGAAGGCGCACCATCTCCGGGTTCTTTGAGATGCCGCTGGCCTCCAGCTTCTCGAGAATGTTTTGTATGTTCTTCCCGGTGGCGGCATCCCATACGGCGGACCGGAGTTCGCTGGTTACCTCGTCGAGGAATACGCCTGACAACCCGCGCAGAAGGAGCGACTCTCTGGCAAGGCTGTCTTCTGGAGATAGCATGCCCTTGGTCACAGACTTCTTGATGGCATTGGCCCGCGCTTGCGTTAATGGTTCAAGCCTGCCATTCGGGTCGAGTTTCACAGAAACGTTGATGATTCCCCCCATGTCAGAAGTGGTACACCACACTTGTTGCCCTGCGACTGCCTTGGGCAAGTCAGTCCACTTGAAGCGTCGTTTCTTGAATACGGTTTCTATGTCATTTGGATCAGGTTTCCGTCTGCGCAGTTGCTGGTCTCCGCCATTGCAGTAGAACGCGCATCTGCATTCGTCGTTGTTCGGCATGTGGCCTTCGTGGTTTTTGGCGTATTTGTACAAAGTCTCGCGCACAGCGAGGTTACCTGCTTTGCATATCCAGAGGAGATACCCCCGTTTCCCATTGGAGGTAGTGGGATACATCGTGATGTAGTCGACAAGTCCGTCGTTGCGCCACTTGTCGACCAGATTTACGAGGTTGTTGTATGCGAAGATGAACACCGCAGTGAGCCGGCCGTCCTGCAAGTAGTCTACCGTCTTCTCGATGAGCTCTCTGTTCTGGTACTGATTTTCCGAGCTGTCACTGTCGATGCCCAGGATACAACTGTATGCTCGGCTTAGTAGCGGCTCTACGGTATCCTTGGACATTATCGTGTGCCCGAGAAACACCCTACTAGAGAACTCCGGCATCCCTGTGACGTTCGCCATAGCTTTCTTGTAGGTCTGGAGGTTGCCTTCCATACAGATAACGGCAGCTGGCTCGGCCCGGTCGACCATGTCACCCCCATAGTTGGCACGACGAGGTCCCAGGCCGCTCTTCGGCTGCTTGTAGGGCTTGCGTTCCATCGACCCGGGGTTGCATACGACTATCGTGTCCTTGTGGTCGATTTTGCGCATGAGTCTTACAAGCAATTGGATGACAGACAGTATCTCGTCTTGTTTCCGGTCCGTACTTCCACTTTGTTCGTGCAGTTTTTGACAACTCCATTAGATTCATAACTGTAAGCTTGCAAGCCTGGCGGCTCGCCGGTCATCTCACGTATGTCGTACGATGGCATTCGTGGCATGTGACAGTCACAACACCATCTTGGTCTCCGAAGTATGACACCGCGGACAATTCAGAAGAGGTGTTTGTGCTGCCGCACTTGGAACAGGTTTCCCCGCCTTCGGAAGTGCCGCTCTGGGTACGCAGATCTACGCTGTTCGTCGCCGTCTGGTCATCTATGTCAGGTACCATTTTGTTGTCACACACCTAACTTTGTGAACCGGGGCTTGCGCCCTCGGCCGAATGAAATGCCGGCCGAGGGTGTTAACCGGTGTGCCTACTGGTATTGCGAGATGCTCTTCCCGTAACCAGCCATGGCGTTCTTGTAGGCGTCGAAGGTCTTCTTGGCGACCTCGATCTCGCGGATGATGTTGGGCTGCTTGACCTTCTCCTTGAGAGTGCTCTCCAGGAGCTCCTTGGTCACCGTCATCTTCTGCGAGATGACTTTCTTGACGTGCTGGCGGTCGCGCTTTGTGAGCTCCCAGACGTTGAAGTCCTTCTTCTTCAACCACTTCTCGAGCTCTTTTGCTTCCTTGGGGTTGGTCTTGATGAACTCGGAGAGTATCTTCTCGTGGACTCCGTCGGAGATCTTCCTCACGGTGTCGCCGACAGCGCCGTCCATGAGCTTGGCGTACTCTTCGAAGTCCTTCTCTGTGATGTTCTTGGCTAGCGGGAGGCCGAGGGCGGTGTAGTACTTCAGGATGGTAGCCCTGTCCTTCATGGTCAGGTTGCCGGGCGCGTCGACGAAGGAGAACCTCCTCATGACCGCGGGGTCAAGAAGCTCTGGGTGGTTGGTAGCGCCGCACCAGACGACTCCCCTGTAGTACCTTACGCCGTCCATGATCTCCTGGAATGTGTTCTTGATGCGCCTCACGACGTCGCCGAGGTTGTTGCCCTCAGACGGGTCCTGGAGCACAGAGTCGATCTCGTCGATGGCGACATAGACGATCTTGCCGGTCTTGTCGTGGAGCTTCTGGGCCGCCTTCGCCAACCTGACCACGTTCTGCTCAGCCTGGCCGAACCACATGCTGAGCACGTTGGCGCCGCTGACGGACACCACCACGCTCCTTGGGTCGCTGGCCATCGCCCTGAACACCTCCGTCTTACCGCTGCCCGGAGGCCCCACAAGGAGTATGTTGCTCTTGAGGGTGCGGCTGGGACTGGTCGCCAGGTACAGCCTGGGGTACTTTGTGTACTCTCGGAGCACATCGATGTGGTCCTTTGTCTCCTTGTATGACTCGCCTATGATGTCGCTGAACCTGATTGCGGGTTTCTTGGACGGGACCAGCTCGATGGCACCCCATGCCGACTGCTGCGCCTCGTAGAATGTAGGCTCCTCCTCGTCGTCCTTCTCGTCCGGGCGTCTCAAGGCGTTCTCGCGGTCGCGCCTGTGCATCCCGTAGATCTGGAGGACATATTTCTTCGCTGTGTCAGGCTTTGCAGCGATGGCGTCCAGCATGCCGGCGATCTTCACGTACTTCGCCATCTGAGCGTGGGTCTTTCCCTTTGTCTTGGTCTTGACCTTGGCCTTGGCGCGGATGGACCCGAAATCTACGCTGTCGAACGACTCGAGGGACTCCGTGAAGTCACGCACAGCCGCCGATACCCTGTACTTCGAAAAGGCCTCGACGTCCTTCTGCTCGCGCTTCCCCATGTCTAGGTTCCTGAGGGCCAGCATCAACGTGGTCATGGTCTCCACGAGCTCGTGGTACCCGCCGAAAAGCTCCGTGAGACGGTTCTTGATGGTTGATGATATGGTTCCTGGCTTCTTCAGATAGCCGTAGACCTCCTTGCTAGTGAGCGCCTTCAGGAGCCGCTCCGACTGGTGTACGCTGTAGGGGGTTATCTGCCTCAGGTTGGCACCATCCTCAATCTCATCGAGCCCAGGAAGGTCATTGTAGACCACCTTGAGCACGTTGGTTATGATCGGGTTTTGGACCACTCTGTTGGCTTCGCGATGCAGGTATTCTCGTGATAGAGCCTTGTAGGCCGCTTCGGTCTCTATCCAGACCCCGTGCGCGGCATGCTCAATCCTGTCAATATTGTTCAACATGCCAACGCACGTGCTCGCGGCAGTCTTCAGCGCATCCAGATAGACCGTTGTGTATGAGTTGGCTGTAACACTGAACTCCCTTGCCGCGTTCATCTCATCGAAGGTTCCATTGTTGAAAGCGGTGTTGAGTGTGGCGTCGGTGACTCCCTTGATGGCGTTTATATTGCCCGACTCGATGAGTGCTTTCGCATCAACAAGCGTCTTCGGGATCGGCACATTCATGTTGGTTCCGATCGAATTCCTGACTACGCCTATCTGCCCCACTTCCTTGATGACCTGCAGGCTGTCGACGAGCTGCCGGTACTCAGGCTCCAGGGTCTCCACCAGCCGCATTATTGGCCCCAGGGGGTTGGCCACGCGCACGACCTTGATTGGGTCGCGGTCGCTGCGGAACATGTCGAAGAAGAACGCCTTGGCATCTTCCTCATCGTCTTCGTCCGCATTATTCTTGGCCTTCACCTTCTTCCTATGGTGCTTCTCTATGACCTCGGTCATGCCGTTGGACAGGTCGATGTCCCTGAACAGGCCCCGTTCGACTTCGACCAGTTGCTGCGTCTTCTCTACCTTCTTTAGCACCTTTTCGGCGCTGGCGATGACATCGCCGAGCGGCTTCAGGGTGTTGAGCAGGTCGGTTTCGTTTATTGCTTTCATCTCTATCTCACTCCTTCCATTCCATCGTCATCATACACCAGGTGTTTCCGGGGCTTTCTGTCGCTCAACTCGATGCGTCCCCCTTGTTAGGCAGGTTCACATTCGGCAACCCACTTGCTTCGCCCATGTCTATGCCGGCGGCCCTGGCAAGTCCATCAAGCCCGGTGCCTTCGGCAATGCTTCGTGCGAAATCATTGAGGAAGCCGCCCTGTTGAGAACTCTCAGAGAATTCCCTCAACACCATAGCAACCCCTTTTGTATTATCGATCAGCGTCGATAACTTCTTGGCAAACTCTTCAGGGTTGTTGCCAAACAGTCTCACCTCTTCCGATATTTCGTGCAGGATCTCTGGGAATTCGGGTGCCTTCGAACTCATAGCCAGCTTGTCGAAGAGATCTCCAAGCCCTACCGCCAGAAGGTCCAATGACTGAGGAGTTGCGTACTTGGTTTCTTCGACCAGTGGCTCGAGCATGGCCGTAAGCCAGCTAAAGTTCATGACGCGGCTCTGTTCTATCATAGACCTGACTTGGGGGTCGACGGCGGTGTTGACTCCTGCATTCAGGTCTGAGAGGACGTTTGCCATTTCGGTGAGGCGGGCTGCAACGACGTCTACTTTCAATTCCCATGTTCACCTTGTCTTACCTTTTAACGGTCTAATCGAAACTACAGGGCTGCGGGTACCTTGCATCAACCTCTCTTGGAGGTATGACGGTTCGCTGGTCCCTCACCTTGGTCGCTTTCACGAACTCCGATTCTGGGAGTAGCCCACATAGAAACGCCTTCACGACCTCGTCTCGTGATGGCGCCGTCGTTTTTGCAACCTCGTTGGGGAAAAAGTGCTCCCACGTTCGGTGAACTGGCATGTGGTGCTTTGCGTCGAGCCTATTTGACGGGCATGCGGCGATTTGTAGGAACGATACTTCTTGTGTTGTTGCCAAGGCAATCACTTATTCTTAGCTCCAGAAACCTTGGGGGTCCCTGCGGCTCTGATAACGCACGAAACAACCTCTTCTGTGAGAGGGATTATGTCTCTGTACTCTGAGTAGTGAAGTCCGATGAATAGCAAGATCTCGTCAGTATAGGTGCCGTTGAAGTCAGGCCCATCAACTACAGTCGCTCGGACCTTCCCCTGCGGGGGATCAGAGAGAGACGTCTCGTGCTTGACCATGAGCCACTTCAACTATTTCATCTCCGCCGCCCGTTGCTTGTCAAGCGTGGCGATGATGGCGTCAATGTTCTTGAGCGTGTTGAGCATTTCATCCCTGGCATTGAGAAGCTCGCGCAGTTGCTTGTCGAGCTCCAGATACCTGGTGGTCTGCATCTTCGCGAACCCCTCTGGCAGTGCCTCGGGCTTCGTTATCCCCCCTGCGACTTCGTTGGCGTCGTTGCCCTTCTCGCCAGCAACTAGCCTGTTAGATTCTGCCATTTTCTGTCACCTATTCTCTCATATGCGCCAAGGCACTCAGGATCCTCTCGCCGGCCTCCTTCGAGTCAACATAGATCCTGTTTCCGGCGCGACTCTTGAACCCGGCCCCCCGCCTGGCGTGAAATAGTATGTTTGCTACAAGCCGGGAGTCCTGGGCAACAAGGGCCCACTGGGATTCCTTCTTGATTACACGTTCCCATCCTTGGCCAACAGCCGACGGCACATGTTCCGTATACTGCCGCACGACTTCCTTGAGCTCTACGTCACCGATGTCGACGAGTACTTTCAATGGTCTACACCTAGAAGTCTTCAAGGGAAGCCAGGTCGGCCTTCTCCAACTCTTCCTTCCTGTACTCCGCTTCCAGCTTCTCTCCCAGGGCCAGCATGTCCTCGAAGGTCGTGGGTTCGAACGGCAGCGTCATCCCGCCGGTAGACCCTATTGCTACCTGCGCTTCCTTCCTGCCGTCCTTCCTCCATGCCTCGCATATGGCTATGGCCGTTTTGATGGCTTCCAGCGGGCTCTCGAACTGCTCGAACTCCCCTGGGTATTTACCGACAAGCGCGTCGGGGTTGACGTAATCAATGCCGCCCTTCGATACCTCCACCACTGAAGCCCCCTCGGGCCACTGAAGCTGCCTGGTAACTGTGTACATTGGTATTCGCCTCTCTAGATGCTAGCAACAAACCCGTCGTTGCACGCCGGACAGACCTTCTCCTCGTAGGTGCTGTCATAGTAGGGTGGGTAGCTCTTCACATGCCTGAGTAGCTCAGTGCCGTCCCACTTGCACTTCTCGTGGCTGTAGTCATCATCATAGCCATCGGCCCTTAGCTTCTCGGGTGTCCGGAAATCGTCGCCGAGGCCCTGCCGGATGAACTCGAGGCCCAGCTCTACATTGCCCTTGATGTGATTGGATTCCAGATACTGCTTGGCCCTGGACTCCCCTATGTGGAGGAGGCTTTGCCCAATTGCGTAGAGTTGCCCTCGGGCAAACGCCGCGTTGACGTTTGCGTGGTTGAAGTTGAGGTCGTCTTTCGCCCGCGACCCGATAACCATGACTGCAAATCTATGGCTCTCGCGTTCCTTCACTATGAGACCCGCTATGTCACGCAACCCGTTTGCCAGATTCTCATTTCCGTTCAGAGAGATGGCTGCTGCGTAGTCATACAGCTCAGACACCGGATCATTGCTCTTAGTAACAGTCACCGCTTTTGTATTTTCACTCATGCTCTCACTCTAAGTCTGCGGAGGTCTATCTTTGTCAAGCCTTCTGCCATCTTCTCGTCCAACGTCATCAACTCTATGGCTTCGAATGGCCTGGTTCTCTGACCGCTCTCTCGAGTGCGACGACCTTGTCTTCCAGAGCCTCAATCCGTGAAACGGCTTGTGACAGTATGACGAAGAGGGCCCCTGACGCGTTTGCGAGCCCGAGCTCATAGGGAGGATATGAGAAGTATCCACAAACAAACGATGCTCCCAAGAGAAATATGCCTCCTATGAGGAGGAGCAGGCTGTACGAAAAGGCGCTCTTTCCCATTTCTATCTGTCTCCTTCTACTTCTGGCTCTCAGCGTCTTCCACGAAGCCCTTCACGGCCTCGAGAAACGAAGCTGGGTCCTCGGCTCCCTGTGCTAGCTCATTGATTTCATTGCCATACTTGGCCACATACGACAGGTGCCGAATTATCGTTCCTGCGTCATCAGCGCTTACAGGCTTTTCTTGGGATTGCAACTCTTTCAACCCCTAGTCAAGGCCGTTGTCCTTCAGCAGTCTGACGATCTTCTTCGCTTCCCACGGCAGCTTCCCGCTTATGGTCAAAGTCAGTGATACAACACTTACTGGTATACTGTCAACCGTGGGAACGTACGCGGTCACCTTGAGGCACCCAACCCCATCCCTGACCTCCTCTTCCAACTGCTTCTTGTATTGCTTCAGATCCTGAACGGTCTGTGCCATTATGGTCCAACTCTCCATTCTTTCAACTCGTCGAAACCCTCCAACAAGGGGCTGCGTATCGTCATACGGTCTCCGTTCACCTGGATACGGGTGACATTACAGGCGAGTGCCAAGGGGTCTGGAGCCTTCGGGTCGGTCGTCTTCTCGTTGCCCAACACTAGCTTTGCTATCTCTTTCCTCACTCTAGACAGTTGCGCGTCGAGGTTCAGATAGGTTGACGCCGCGTGCGTTTCTTTGCTGCAGGAGCAGCTAGTCTTCGAACAACCATACCCATGCTTGAGCGCTTTCTCTCGCAGCAACTGAAGCTTGATGGCAATGTCGACGACAGTCCGGGATAGGCCATTCCTCGACCCGTACCGGCCGTACGCTATGTCATCCAGCATACATTCCTTAGGTACGCCGAGCTGGGCTTTCGCTCCGGCCCACCCAACCCAGAATGGGGTTTCGATGTGGAACTCGGCAATATCCAAGTCAGCCAGCGACTTCGCTACATCTCCGGCAGTGTTTCCACTTACTTCTTTGTGCCCTGTCATGTTTGTAACACCCTGCACTCTCATTGCCTCTGCTTTGCCTCGAGAGGCACGTCGTCAGGCTCTTCGACGTACACCTGGTATGCAGTAAGGTTCAGGAGATCGTCGTTGATGACCACCGCAGTCCCATACTCTTTCCCGGGGAATATCGCACAGTGCCTCACATCAACGGGACTGCCGTAGTAGTCCAAAACGAGCTTTCCCTCTTTCGTCACGTGGTTGTCTCTGTCCACGTCATACCCGAGCACCCTGAGAATCCGCCATCTCTCCAGGGTCGTCGTTTTCATTATCTCCATAGACGTTTATCAGCTCCTAGGCCAAATCAACCCAGAGATCGCGTGGGTCTACGCGGCTGGCCTCTTTCTCGGCCTTCTGTTCCACTTCTGCCCCGTCCGCTTCCCCATTACTCTTCACCTTGAAGCTCTCGAACCCGTAGCCGCTGTCCTGGAGAGCTTCCAGAGTCCCCTTCAGAACCATTTCAGCCACGTACCCCCGCCTAGCCAGGATCTTCGCAAGGAACTCAAAGTCACCAACCCTGACTAATTCAAAACCAACGACCCCAAGGCCCAGATCCCTAGCCTGACCCAGAGCCTCCATCAGAAGGTTCCCAAAATAGATACTATCAAGATGACCCTTACCAGGAACGATCTTCACAGTAAAGTCACACCACCCTTTCTCTTGCTCACTTACCATGATCACTTTCCCCTCTCAACCTTAAAACAGAACAGACCTGATACATCCCACCCAGCTCCATGGCGTCGGGCCCACCTACCAAACGGCACACGAAAGAAAACGGTCGCATGAACCGAGGCAAGAACCCAAGAAACACACCGACAAAGCGTCGACGAGTGTCCCCCACTACGCGCCGGCACCGGCCAGCTACACGGAACCGCCCCCGCAAGGGGGCGGCCCCTCTCCCAAGCTAAACCTGGGAGAAACACAAACATTCCGGATTGGCCAGCAGGCGCATGCCTGCAACCATCCCCACGGAGGGAATGGCGGTTAGCCAATTTCGAGGGGCTTGACTACCCCATCAACCATACCCATTCGTATGGCCTAGCCGACTTGCACGGCTTTTCAACGGACTTCCGACTTGCTAGAAATGAGAGAGGACCCATTTGTATCACCAAAATAGTTGGCTGTCGAGATGCAGAAGCACCGACAGCAAGAAACCCGGGTTTTTGAACCGCGGAATACAGATTACCCTAACACTACAGGGTGTGTTTTTTGTCGAATTGACAAGCGTCGAGTCCCTGTTAGTATATAAAGGACTACGACGTTTGCAGAGTTGGACAGCAAACTGTTTTGATGTAACTCTCTAGGGCTGCCAGAGTTACATCAAAAACGATAGGAAGACCGTCCATCCTGTCGAGGTTATACCTCGAGTATCCCGTTTCGCGGTGATGTTGGGTGAAACGGTTGCACAGGGAGGTCTGTGGACGGGATGGGCGATCTGCGTCATATTGGCCATCGTTAGCCGGTTTCCTAGCCGCTCTGGGCTGGAGTGCCGTGGACCCCAGGTGTTGACGCCGTGTTGGCCACCCTAACACAGTTGGTTAGGTAGGGCACGGTTACGTCCTGGGCTGATCGGCAGAGCGCCGGTGAGGCGCTGGTGTTGCCGATTCAACGTCTCGAACCTGGACCCATGAGTGGGGTCCGGAGGTGATGGCGTTCGAGACAAAATAGGAGGAGATTGGTGTCTCCTCTACTGGTTGTTGGGTCCAAGTTGCTTGGCCCAGATGTGGGTGTCAACATTGGTGCCGTAGGCGTATGCAGGAGTCTTGTGGTGTCGGGTGAAGCCGCATCTCTTGACGAAGCCTATTCTTGTAGTGAGAGGGAGAGACCAGACTGTGTGGATACCGTCCCTGACGAAGTCTGCTTCGAGTGTGGTAAGGGCTGCTAGTGCGTATCCTCTTCCACGGTATTTCTCATGTATCGTGGAGTATCTGATGTAGACAATGCCTTTTGGGAGTGTGCCGACATCGACGCTGTGTTCCCCCGGGTAGTCGTAGGTGAAGTAGCCCACTTCTACGCCTTCTTCTGTGCGAAGCGTTGCGAGACCGTTCCAAGGAATTAGAACCAGCCCCGTGTCGTCGACCTGTCGGCCAAATTCGCTGGTCATGTTGCGCATGAGTGTAGTTGCCATGCTCTCACGTGCTGCCTCGGCTCAGCAGCTTTGGCAGACCTGTGTAGTCGCACCTGGCATCGGGGTTCGCTAATCGCCTACCATGGATTCTAATGAGGTCGGCTATCGCGCCTTGCTCACCTATCCTATTGAAAGTGATGACCAGACTAGCCCATGAGATGAGGATGGGAACGTAGAAGGCTTCCCGGCCCTCGGTTGGAAAGACGTCTGACACGAAGATTGTGTCAGGGTCGTCGTTCGTAAGGGTGTAGACTTTGCTCCCATTGTTATTGCCGAATGCAAGGTCTATTGGTCTGGTTTGTGTTGACATTATGCTTGGTGCTTCCATTGTCTGGTCACATCCTATTTAGGCTCTTGTCAATAAGAGCCTTGGCGAGCACATCGACATCGGTGCTCTTGAGCTTTCCATGTCGCCAATGAAAGCCCCAGTCCTCGTACTTGAGGACGATGGACCCGTATGATGTGTCGGTATGGACTGAAAGGTCTTGGCCGCTACTGCCATCGTATCTCTCTGACAGTACAGAAATTACCCTTGAGCCTGTCTTGATGTAGGCGAATGCCTCCCTAATCTGACCGCCCCCTGCGAGGACGGTTCTGCCTCTCAGGGTTTCTACGTACTTGGCGGCGAGGCTGGCTGCGGTTGCCTTTGCGACCTGCAGTATCTCCTCGCCCTTCATCGGGTGAGCTAACTGCACAGTTATTTGTTCTGTCATGTCTCTTGTTGCTCTTTGGCTTTTCCTATAAGGTTCCTCAGTTCCGCCCGGCGGAGCCGGGGGAGGCTTGTGGGCCTCCCATGGGTGCTTCCTGGACCTGTTCGGTCCTGGTTCTCGGCTGCCAGACGTTGGCGTAGTAGTGCCCCTTGTGGGGTGTGTAGGGGGTTGTCATCCCCTTGATTGCCTGCAGTCTGACGAGGTTGTTGATGGCTTCGGCTGGGTTGCACTGAGTGTTGCGGGTGGCGACGAGGTGGCCGTCTCTGAAGTCGGTGAATATGAATGCGTTGTATGATGTGATTGTGGGCTTTCCGTTGCGGAACTCACCGTCAATGAAGTGGACGGTGTCGTTCTCGCGGACCGGGACGTAGGCCTGCTTGTAGAAGCCGTAGTCGTCGATCATTGCGGCCTTGGTCTGTGGGAGTTTGCCGTCTGTTGTGATGACCCTGAGGTGGAAGCAGTTCTTGGTGCCTTTTATGAGGCAGCCGTCGTGCTGGTTACCGCCTACAGGATAGTAGTAGAGTGGGTTTTTCTCGCTGCCTGCAACTATTGGTGTCAGCAGCAGCTCGTCAGATTTGCATCCCTCGGCGAATGGGACGAAGCCGAGCTCTGCGAGTGTTCGTTTCTGGGCGTCGCCGTCTTGTGCGATGAAGGTTGGAAGGGCGTCCCGGTAGACTATCGAGTCCATGAACATGCTGTACGCCTCGTTGCTGAGGACGTGCTTGCCAACCTTGAGGGTGGCGACGTTCATGAGCTCTTCTGTCAGCGCCTCGGTGGTGTGCGCGGCTGGCGCCTTTGGCGCGGCATCTACCCTCTTCGCTCTGACGTCGTTCTGGCCTCTGATGAAGTGCCTTCCCTTGCGGGTGACGTCTAGCTTGTCGCTGAGAGCGTCGAGTTCGGCCTTCACCTCTGCTACTGAGAGGCCTGTGGCGGCGACGAGGTCGGGGATCTTTGATCCGGGCCTGTTCGCGATGGTTGTGAGGACTGCGTTGTCGCCGTATGGGAGGAAGCGCGGCAGAGTGTCGGTGACCTTGTTGTTCCTGGTGTCGAAGTAGGCTCCGGGGATTGCGAAGGATGGTTCAGTGATGATGAAACCGGAGGTAGGCTGCTTGCGAGTCTCTGTCTTCTTGGTCTGTGCCTTGGGCTTGGATGCTCTCGTCGTCCTTGTCTTGGTGGTTGGCTTTGGAGCAGGCGGCACGATGCCGAGCACTGGGGAGTGAGCGCCCTCGTGGGGGAGCTTCACCCTCGTCACTGGTCCTAGTTCCCTGGCGGCGGCCAGCTCTTCCATGGTGGTGACGATGTTGCCGTTGACATCCTTCATGGCTACCGTCTGGAAGTTGCAGACGACGCAGAACTGGTTGTCAATGGCGAACGCCTGGTTGAGCAGCTTTGCTGGCCTCTCCTGGGCGCGCTTGAGCTTGTATGCCCGGGTCTTCTCCCTGCTGACGTCGCGCTTCTTCTTCGCGCCATCCTCTCCTAGGAGGCTTGCGGAGATGCGCCGTCTTGGGCTGGGTGATGCAGGCATGTCGGTCCTTTCGGCGAAGACCACTCGGCCGCTCTTGCCGACGCCGGTGACCCTCACCTTGCCCTGCCAGCCGTTTGGTGCGCCCTTGACGAAGGTGACGACACCATTGATCTTGGTGACGCCTGACTCTTCGTCCCTGCCGACGCCCGTGATGGTGATGTCATACTCCTCACCCTTCTCGGGGAGGGGCATGGGCTCGACCACCTTCTTGGCTACGGCAGCTCTCTGAAGGAGCTTGGACACCTTGACCTTGCCCTGCCAGCCCTGCTCGGCATGTGGGACGAACACGACGAATCCGTCGATCTTCGCTATGCCGTCGCCGCGGTCGCTGGTCCCGGTGACGGTGACGTCATATTCACCATCTACCTCGACAGGGATTGGTGTGCTGGCGGCTTCGGCTTCGCGCTCGATGGTCTGCCGCGCACGCTCAGCTTCGAACAAGGCGCGGGACTTCTCCGCCTTGGCTGACTCTGCTGCTAGTTCTGGTGATAGCTGTATTCTCATGTGGATCACCCTCTCCTATACTTGAGTTGCAGCAGTTGGCTGCGGAATTCCCAGGTCCAAGACCACTTCCTCGTTTGGAGTGGGGGTCATGGTCTGCTGTGGTTGCGGCACCTGCTTGGCTGGCGCTTCTACCGCGGCCTGCTGAGGAGCCTTCTGTGATGGTAGAACCCGGTTGGGCTTCGGGCTGGTCCTTGCTAGGTGCATCTGTGCATGCTTCCGCACCTCGACGTTGCCGGCTAGTCCAGCTGCGTCTACTACTGCCGAGTAGGCTGGGCTCAGCGTCCCCGGCGCCTTGGCATCGAGATAGTCGGTGACCAGGCTCACGAGGGAGGCGTGGGGAATGGCGTGGAGCTGTGAGTTGTCTTCCATGGACTGGTCTGGTTGCTTGACGTGGACTGCCGGCGCTATGCCTGCGGCGTCCATCTTTGTTGTGAATGCGGACATTATGCTGTCGAGAGTGGTGCTGATCCTGTTGTCCAGGTATTCCTGGGCGTCCTTGCGGACGCCTCCGAGCTCACTGTAGATCATGGAGGAGAGCTCGTTGCGGAGACCGAGGTACATCCTCTCGGACCTCTTTTCGTTGATACTGTTGATGGTCCCAACCACGTCTCCCTGTGAAGCAGCGGATAGCTGGTTGCTTGACGACTGCTTCTTCACAGTCTTCTCGACCGCGTATGATACGCTGCCGAGTGCGATCGCCAGTCCTGTGATCTCCACGGTCGCCGTCCCAAGGAACGAGACTAGCGGAACTGCTCCAGCCTTTATGGCTAGGCCAATTCCGATTACTGCGCCGGCGACGCCCTTCGACACTACTGCTGTGCTTGCTGGTTCCAAGTCTAGTCGCCTCTTGTGCCGTGGATCAGTGCCAGGAACCTTACCTCGTCTCGTGAGAGGGGGTCCATCCAGGCAGCATACTCCTCCTGAGGAGTAAGCGCCTTCCTGGTTTGGATCGAGGACTCGATTGCAGTTTGGGTGAGTTCCTCGATCGCTTGTTCAAACGGTGTTTTCATCATAGGATGCCGAAGTGACCTCCCACTCGGCATGCTGTTCGCCTCAACTTGCTGCATCATCTGGACTGAAGAAATGTCGTCCAGAATGGCAGCGAGGGAGACGCGTGCTCCAGTGTCGTAAGACACCGAAGTGGCGGATTTTTGGATATGGTCCAATCTGTTGACACCCTTTTCAGGTGTGCTACCAGCCGGGCGTTGGCCCAGCCCAGAGCACGTGCTCTGTCCAGTTCGGCCTCTGCTGTTGTTGGGCAGAAGTCGGGGACCAGGATTTTGCCGTCCGTGACGTCCCAATTGAGAACTGGTTTTGGGTGAAAAGAGGGCGGTTGTGCCCTACCCAATGGTTGGCGGTCTCAGCCGCCTGCTATTTCGAAATCGGCGTCCTCGGGGGTGATGATGTTCCATCTGCATCCCTTGACGCAGTAGCCCTCGCTGTCGAACTCTTGACCGCAGCAGCCAAGGCACATAGGCTTGGTCGTGTCGATCTGGCTCAGCCGTCTTGCCTCGCCTTCTGTGAGAGCTGTCCCTCTGTTCTTGGGGTACCCAGACAGGTCTTCGCTATGAGACATGCCACCCTCTCTGGCACGAGGGGTACCTTGCTCCCGCTTCGGGGATCTGACATCCTATTTTGCTCATATGAAGGGCTCCTTCAGTGGCATGTTGTCATCTGACACCAGTAGGCTCCCGAACGGGAAGTTCGTGCTCTGCCCCTTGAGAAGGTTGATCGCCCTCTGTGGTATTGTCGCCAGAGTCACGTATGGCTCTTCGCCTTCTGGTGCCGCTGCGAATAGGAGCGACTTGGAGATGCTGTCTGCAGGGAGTGTAGCCTGGTAGAGGTCGAGCTTGCGTGAACCTCTTGTCTCCGTGTTGTACTTCATCCGGCTCACGACACCGTACTTCGCCATTGAGACGAAGCTGAAGACCGGCATCACGGCGACGAAGCAGTCGTCTACGAGTGCGCTGGGCCTGAGTTTGATTGTGAGAGGGGCGTATCCAGTCACGAGGAGGTCAACATCCAGCGACTTTGTCCCCTTCACCTTTCTCAAGAGCCCTGCAAGTAGTTGCCGCTCTAGCTCTGGGAGGCCCATCGAGGCAGCCGCCTCGATTTGTTCCTCTATGGCTATGAGCTCTGCACTCTGCTTCTGAAGTCTGTGGAACCCTTCGAATATTGAGTCGCTCGAGACATTCAACAATTGTTACCCCCAGCTTCTAGCGGATCACGTTGATGGGGCCTATTGCCATGGCCACTAGCATGAGCATGACCCCAGCGAGTGTCAGGACCCATGCTGCCGGAGACGGTCCCGCGACGAGAAGAGCCGCTCCCATTATGGCTACAGCTATCCCTGTCAGGTACACGAGCATGGCTTGCTTCCCGCGCTTGTACGCAGATTGGCTTACTGCCCTTAGTTTGTCGCTCATTGGCTGATATCACCTCCTAGTGTTTCAGCCTTCGTGTTGCGCCGCTCTGGAAGCCTTGAAGAGGGGCCGGCCTGCGTGTTTCTTGTGGTCAAGTTGCCCTATAGGGGCTCGATCCATTTAACGCAGGCAGACCTTGATCTCTCCATGCCTCTCAGGTAGGACGACTCATATCATTCTCACACCAGCGCGCCAAGTCGCCCCTTTCGGGTGAAGCTGGTATGGAACAGGTGCCTTGGTCAAAAACGGGAGGAGTGCTGTTGCACTCCTATGCTGATTTCACGGCGATGATCGCCGTGCCTCTGACGGTGAGCGTCACCTGCTGGCCTGCCTGGACGTTCTGGATCGTATACCAGTCGTTGAAACTGAGGCCTGTCGAGTTACCGCCGGTGGTGACTGTTGTCGGCTCTACCGGTGGTGAAGCCGTGTACCATGTACCATTCAGCTTGATGGCCACTACCGAGGTGCCCCCCTGGATGTATGAGGAGACGGCCTGGACAGTGCCTGTGACTGTGGTTGTGATGGTGGTAGTTGTAGTCACTTCACCGTTGAAGTACTGAGAGAGCGCATCGTTTCTCGTCGCTACTGGGTCTGTCCCGTGCACGTAGACGGTTGATCCGCTCTGAGATGCCCCTGTCACTGCTACCCCGTTGAACACGAGGTTGCCGGTCGAGGGGTCCTGGTAATACACTGGAGTTATGTAGACGAACTGCCCGTTCACCGGGTACAGGATAGGCTGCATCGCGTGGAGCGAGCAGACGGTGGTCGTGCAGATTGTCGAGTGGACCTGTGACTGGGCGTATGACGGGCTGATGTAGTTGAGCGATGCGAGGTTGTAGTAGTTGATGTGGATGCCGCTGGCTATCATTACGCCGGCCAGGGACCTTGCAGAGTTGGCAGGGGAGAAGAACAGCATCACTGCTGTCTCATTGTGGTACGGGATCAGCTCGTAGGAGTAGTTCCCGTCACTGTCGAGCTGAAGTCGGGCGCTCGATGCTGACCCGAGGAAACACCCCCAGGCGCAATAGGCTTCACCGCTGTTCGTCCTGGCTCCGGCCCACTGAGAAGCGAGGCTGACAAGCAGTTCTCTGTCCCAAGGCTGGTTGACGTACGATGGTGCCTGAGCGATGGTCCTGTATGTGGCGTTGACGCTCCCGTCGGGGTTGTACACGATACCCCCGGCGAACGTCGTCGCGCCCCATATGTTCGGCTGGTCGAGCGTGTCTACATAGAGCACCTGGCCGTTGTCGAGGGGTTGTGGATACCAGTTACCGACACCGACGTTGGTGTTGCGAAGCCATGTCTGGATTCCGATGCTGGAGAAGCAGATCCCACACAGGCCTGCTCCTACCAGTGTCTTCTGTTGGATCTCTATGTATGTGCCGTTGACAGCGTTGACGAGGATGAACCCCTTCTCGTAGTTCTGCGAGTATGTGTTGGTGCTGGCGATGGTGAATATCCAGTACGGGGCCCCGTCGTAGACTATCTGCTCGTGATCGACGACCTGAGCTGAGCCTCCGAAGTCCTTGGACATGTGGCTCTGGGCGATCTGCTCCGCATAGGAGACGGTCACCAGAGGTACCGCGTTGATAGGGAGTGTTTCATTGGCGAACAGTGCACTAGCTGGATAGTTTGTGACCTGTCCCTGCAGGTAGGAGCCGTTGGCCGCCGTTACCTGGAGGCCCCAGGTCAATCCTGGGACGATGATTGTCACAGCTAATAGTATTGTAAAGATTATGACGACGAGTCTTGCCTTGGTGATCCCTTTCTCGTTGGCATGACTAGTCTTGAGCCCAGAATAGTAATATGGTTCTGACTGGAAGTACAAAACCCCGGTTATGACTACTACTATGGCGTCGATAGCAGTGATGGCGAAGTACTGCTGGATCGATGGCACTTGCAATAGAGCAAATGCCGTGAGTTCGAGTGCAGTGGCACATGCTGCTTCGATGAGAAGTAGCGCAGTCCTCTTCTTTTTGCCATCCCGGAACAATACCAGGAGTGGCAGCGCTGTGAAGAAGAACGCTATCAGGAAGTTAGCTAACAGAATCAACTTCCTTTCTTACCTCCTCTTCATCTTTTAACGGCCTTCGACTCCGGGAATCCCGATAGGTCCACGTCGATTGGAGCTTTGAGCATAACAAATGCCGCTCGAGTCTCCCTCAGCCTCGATGACATCGAGGCAGCTTCGTGGGTCGTGGTTCCTTGTTCAAAGGTCGTTTTCGCCCGCAAATCGCACGATGAAGTGTGCTCTGCAGGAGTTCTCACGGCGGTGAGAAGCGCCAGCGGACTATGAGAGGCTGGGCTCTTGCGAGGAATTAGTCGTATGCAGTCCGCACTGGAACCGCATATTCATCCATCGTATGGGGGCTTCCCCACGCAACCCCAGGTCTCCCGATGCTTAGGGCTATCAGGCCTCGAGATGGGGCCTGTCAGGGTTGATTTGTCCCGTCATAGCGTGCATGTTGGCCAATGGGCTTCCCATATACCTATGAGTTCATCCAGGCTCCCTGCCGAGCCTTCTCTTGTCTCGCTCCGGAGATCTCGTGCCCTTCTACCAACTGCTCGGCGGCTCCAAGCTGTTGAGGGCAGCTCTACCCGCGTTGTGGGTTTATGCTTCTACAAGCGCGGCCAAGGTCTGCCGCTTTGCCATCACGGTTCAAATAACAGTGCGCCACGCATGAGTGGTTTTGCATGCTATTTGATTCCCGGCTCCCGGATTGTCGCCTTGGCGGGTTTGTCCGCCGCAGTCGAAGGAGATGGCTCGAGCCGGATCGGCCCATCCAGAAACTATGAGTTCTGGATGGCCGTGATCGTTGATGGCAGATGTTAGAAATGGCTACTGTCATCACGCTACGTGGCGGTGGTCGTGTCTGCCATGAACGCGAGCTTGATCTTGAGCGACCTCTCAAGGTCATCTGCGAACTTCATGGCGTCGGCTTCGGTGATACAGTCCATGAGCGTCAACCGGCCGCTATCGAGCTTATGGACTGTTATCATCCCGGTGGAGTCGTTGGTCGCCTTCATGCTCAACTCTCCCGACCTCCATAGGGCCAGATTGAGACGTCGCACCGTAGTGCTGTGGACTGTTTCTGGACTGAATGCCCGCACCTATGACACCCTCTCCAACCTCTTCTGTGCCGTTAAAACAGGCGCCAGGCCAGTGTTGACGAGTGTGTTCGTTGGTTGGGGGACCAGTTTGGCGAGAGTGGGCGCCAGCCAGAGATAGGCGGTCCTCAGCTGCGAACTCTTGAGGTAGTTGGCGAGGCCGCAGGCCGAGGCTTGCGACACTGGCACATGGATGGTATCCTTGCCATCGGTTATCGCCAGGTCGAAGTCGCCGGTGCCTGTAGCTGTGCAGGTGACGTTGGAGTCACCGCACACCCCGAAGAGCGTGTTGAGCAGCTGCGCTGTCTCTACTGGTGCCACGTCTTTCTCCTCCTTTTGCGCACCTGGCCGCTGTGCGCGCCGTTGATGACGCGCATCAACAGTTGCTGGGCAGGGGTTCTTGGGAGCTTCCTGGCTTCCTGGACCAGGAGGCCAAAGACCTCTGGGTTGCTGTAGTCAGCTTCATGCATGTAGAAGGAGACGCTTTGGACGGTTCTGTCTCCGAACGCATGGCCGCTGACGTTCGAGACTAATGTCTCGACTATCTGGCGCGCCCTTGGCCTCATAGACTCCAGGTGAGCCCGGCTAGGCCGGACCCGCTTGGTCTTCGGGGTCCTCTCGAACCCTGGGAGCGATGTTTGGGACCGTGGATTTGTGTCCAAGTCAGTCCTCTCCCTGCGTCTCCTGCTCCATCATGAGCCAGCTTGCCCGCCTGAACTCACTGACTACGTCTTCTGGCGTTGTCGGCGCCAGGGATGGGTCCATGACTTCAGTCACCGCATTGGTGAGTAGGGTTGCTTGTGCCATTGTCTCACTCCACCCTTGAAACCCAGTCGGCGAGGAGAACCACGCCCATGAGGACAGAGCCGCAGCAGGCGGCGACAATGCCGCTTCCACTCGCAAGCCCGCCAACAACCAGGCCTACGAGGCCGAAGCCGACTACCAGCCTATCTCTGAAGCTGAGTTTGGTTTTCATTGACCTCACTCCGCCCTCGCGAACAGGTCTTTGCGGAACTCGGTGTCCAGCATCAGACCCATCATGGTTGGGGTCAGTCTCATCGGGATGGCATCTGTCGTCCTTGTTGGGTAGGAAGTACCTGCATTCGTAACTACGAGGTCTTTCCCGACAAGGAAATGCTTCCCTCTGAGCCACATGACCGACGAGCTCTCCTGGATGTAGGCGATCTCTACCTCGCCCGCGTAGAAGACCCAGGTATCCCTCTGGTGCTGTCGGACTATCTCAGTGTCCCTCTTGTCAGCCGGGATGAAGTGGCGGATGGCCACTTCGAGCCCGTCTAGGAACTTGGCGCTGAATTCCTCGTTTGGCACTGGTCTCACGCTCCTTCGCGGTCGGCGAATATCCTCGACCCCGAGGCGAGTCCATCGGCAACGGCATCAACGAATCCGAGCAGGTCAATCTCTGACTGGGACCTGTACCCAAATCTGTTGGGACCGAGCTTGTATTCGCCATACGGCCGTGTAACTATTTGTTCCATTTTGGTTGTTCACTCCTTTATCATACACCGACTCGCGCCGGTGTACTGCAACCCTCTGACATCCGTAGAATGTAGGACCTTCAAAGCGTCCCTGCCTCCAGAGCGTGTTCACTGATGCCGTGTTGCCTCTATGGGGCACGGCGGTGAGTTACGTGTGGAGTTGAGGATTATCGCTCCGGATCCTAGTCTTGCAGCGTCAGAGCTCTTCGCCAGTTGCTGCCTGGCGCCACGAGTGTGGCTGGCTTTCGCCGCGGTGGTTCATTTGCACCCTGAGGGTGTACCATCCCACCTGCTCTCACTGAGGAGAGCGTACGGGCAGTGCAGCGGGGCTGTGTCGCCCGTGCCTGCCAGAGCTGGATCGCTCCAGCCTGTGAACCAAAGGATAGTAAAGAAGAGGAAGAGGCCGATAGGCCTCACTCTATGCTTCTGGTCTGTTGCACTTGTGGTTCTCTTTCCAGTACTGCCATGCTGGGTGACCATCGTCGGCTTCTATCGTCATAGAGCCGCCGCAGTCACGGCATGTGTACGTGAAGAGCCTCGCGCCTCGAGGATAGTAGATGTGGAGGTGGACTACGCCCGCGTCGTCTACAGTGGTGTGAGAGCGCCGGTACTCGTGTACCTGGTCGATCAGCGCATCGGCGGTCGCCTTGAACTTAGCGGCCTTCTCCTTGATGTATTCGTCTGTAGCGCCTGGGAGAAATGCTCTGATGGTTTTCTCGTTCAGGTACAACTTCAGCCCATACACGATGTTGCTGAAGTCCTTGCCTGTCAAGTCGACCTGGATGGTCGGATCCTTTTTGGGATTTGCTCTCATGATTGGTGACCCTCCCTGCCTTCCAGCCACTTTCCGATGACCTTCGAGAGAGCTGGAGCCCTCCCGGTGAACCCGTGGTCAGCTCCGCTGATGACTTTCCCTGTGAACCAGAGATATCCATCGCTCTTGAGCTTCTCGATGTACTTGCCGACAGGTTTGGTCCTGTACTGCTCTCTCCTTCCGAAGACAGCAAGAACGGGGCACCTGACTTTCGAGTACAGCTGGAGTTTCTCGGACTCGTAGTCGAACAGACTGGCTTCTGCCATCCCGCTGCTGGCGACGCTTGTGAACCTCGCCGCTGACATGTTCGACACACCTGTCCATTCCGGCATGGTCTGGTTACCCTTTCCAAGGGTCACCATCGCCTTGGCCAGCGAAACCGTGGGTTCGAATCTGTCTCCAAATTCCTTCTTGTGGAGGTTGTAGTCATCTGCTGGTGCCAACAATATGAGGTCCTTCACCGACTGGTCCTGCTTGAGAGACTGGTAGTAGGTGACCTTCTGACACCCGGTTGAGTGCCCTGAGAGTATCACTCGGGCATATCCGAGCCGTTTCGCGGCTGCGATCGCCCCTGAGATATCCTTGACAGAGTCTTCGAACACCTCGTTTGAGCTGCCGATCGTGAAACTCTTGCGGTCTGACCTGAACCAAGTCTTGAGGCCCGCGCCTCTTGTGTTGATGGAGAAGAGGCTGAACCCCTGCTTGAGGGCTCTCCCGTAGGCCTGGAATAGCCTGCTCCAGCTTGCGAAGTTCCCTCCGAAGCCGTGGACGTGGATGATGACGGTACCGTTTGGCTTTTTGGCGCGTGAAAGGAAGCCGGTTAGCACCAGGCCGTCTGAGGCCTTGAACTGGACCAGCTCTCCTTTGGTTGTGTTCATCAGGCTCTTGCCTCCTTGACAAAAACTGCGAGCTTCTCCCTGGCGTCTGGAAACTCGACCAGCACAGTCTCCCACCGATAGTCATTGTTGGGTGGGATTCCTGTAGCCGAGTCCACGCGCCAGGAGTTGCCTGGGTATGCTACGTCGTTGGCAATGGTGATGAGGGCGTTTGTGGCTTGTGTGAAGAACTGATGGCCGTTATCCATCCTGTGAGCGCGTCCATGGGCCCACATTCCGAGGAAGTCGAACTTCAGCTTGAGCTGAGGCTCTGGATAGTTTTGGGTCATGACCCTGACGAACTCCTGGAAGGCGTCTCGGGGCATCTTAGCGTCAGCCTGCTCGACGCATATGTCTGCGAGCCACTCCGCCATAGGGGCGTACCTCTTGCCATCACAGGCCTTCCTATAGACCGCTGCTAGGCAGTCGAATTCATGGGTCACTGTACAGCCACCACTTCCGCCTTCTCGGTGCCCTTCTTGGTCTTGAGCCGGGCGAAGAATGCCTTGGAGTCGTTGATGTTCGATTTGATGACGCCGTCCAGCTTGGGGTAGGTTAGGTTCTCGGCCAGCTGCCTTTTTTGTATGTGCCATAGAGCCCTGCCAATGGCCTGGCGGTTCTCTCTGGTCGTGAGGAGCTCTGGATCTACTTCCAGCAGCTCGTTGCCACTGACTAGCTTCACATGGGAATACTCGTTGATGAGGCCCCTGAAGTAGTCATATGACATGCCGCTGTCCGCCTCACCGAGTCTGATGAGTCGGCGGAGGAAGTCCAGGTCTCCATGGAACGTGACGAAGATCTTGGCCATAGCCTTGCGCTTTGATTCGTCGCTTTCCTTGCTGACCAGGTGGAGTCGCATGTGGTAGGCTACGAGGTTCCTTACGATCCTCGAGACGTCATTGGGGAACTTGTTGGCTGGGAACCACCAGGACACGATCTCTGCTGAGACGTCTTCATGGTGGTAGAAGGTGTGCCTGCCATCCTCCCTGATTACGAGCTGCGTGATCTTGCCGATGTCATGGAACAGTGCTGCCAGCACGTCTATGAGATCGGGGTCCGCACGCTCGACCGTTTCAGCCAGGTGCTCGCCGATGGACTCGGCATGGTGAGGTGGTCGGCTGTCGTGGAAGATGCTGTTGACACCCTTGAAGGGGGGCGCTACGGCCTCCAGGATGAAGGTACCCGCGGTGTTGGGCTTGAAGTAGAGCCTCACCGCTCTCCCCCTCTGGGGAAGGACAAGCGTCCTTGACAGCTCATCTACCACCCTCTCGCGTGAGACCGGGGCAGTAGGGCCATCGGCAAGGCGGTATGACTCTGCGACCATTGCGTCCCACGTTGGCTGATCTATCTCGAAGCCGAGCTTCGTCGCGAACCTGACTCCTCTCATTATCCTGAGAGGGTCTTCATAGATCCTGTCGCGTGGGTTCCCGACCATCTTGAGGACCTTCCTCTGAATGTCACCGAACCCGTCGTAGGGGTCGATCTCTTCGACCGTGATGCTGTCATGGCCAAAGGAGACGATCACCCATGCGATGGCGTTGCAGGTGAAGTCACGCCGGGAAAGGTCTACGGAGATGTCGGTGGTCGGCTTGATTGTGGGCTTCCTGGAGTCGTCTCTGTAGGCTTCCAAGCGCAGCTGGACGATGTCGACCCTGCCGGGTGCTCCGCTGCCAATGGCAACGAAGACCGACTGGACGCCGAAGTCTGCTTTGCTCTCTCCAGAGGGCATGAACTTCAGGGTCGCGAGGTTGAACACCGCTTCAGCGTCTGGGACGCCGACGTCGATGTCGTGGTAGTCGCTGATCCCGAGGAGATAGTCGCGGACGAACCCGCCGCTGATGTAAGCGGGTGTGCCAGTGGCCCTGAGGGAGACCTCATTGATCTCCTTCAAGACTGCGACGATCTCGGGAGGGAGCTGAACGACCCGCCGAGCGGGACTGGATACTAGAGATAGGGCTGTCATTTCTGGTCTCTCCTGAGTATGGCATTGTAGTAGTCAGACTTCTTGCCTCCTGCCTTGAGGTTTGACGCCTGAATTGCTTTCAGGCGCTCTGCCTTGGTTGGTGGCAGTGGCATGGGTCTGTCGCAGTGGGTGCATGTGGTTGGGTCCCAGAACTTGGGACTGCACTGGTGATTCCGGAGGTATTCGGCTTCCCGCTTGGCGTCTTCCCGTCTCATCCTCATCTCCGCTTCCTGGTAGCGCCTCGCGTCAGAGGTTTCCAGGGCGTACTCCTTGGGGGTCCACGTCCATGGATGCCCGTCGGTCTTCTGGAGGATAGGTTCGGGCCCTACGCCAAGGGCTTGCCTGACTTCGGCCGGGATTGCCTGTGCCTGGAGGCTCATCTGTGATAGCCTCCGTGTGACGTATAAAGCGAGCCGGACCCGCGTCTGTCCTGGCGGCGCCTCTGGGCGAAGTCTCTCTTGATGGCTATCGCTTGTGCCTCTTCGTAAGGCGAGTAGTTCTGCTGGTAGTGGGCCCTGCGCTGGCTGCGCCTCTCCCTGACCTGCCTTTCGATCCTTGCGCCGATCGCCTGGCGGTTCGACTGGATGTCGAGCGCCCTGTAGGCGAATCCAAGGTCATTGCCGAAGACAAGGATGGCTGTCGATGCGTTGGCCAGATATCCTTCATATTCCGTCTGCTCTTGTGCCGCCCTGAGCCTCTCTTCGAGCTCCTCGCCGGCGCAGTTGCGCCTGACGTACTTCAGCTCGAAGACGACCGTGCCCCCCTTGAGGGGGACGAGCGCAGGCTCGCTGTGGTTGCTTGCGACATCGGTCACGACCATGGCGAATGCATGGTCAAGGACATGGACGTCGACGTAAGCCGAGAGTCCGCTCCCGTCGCGCATGCGGGTGTTGTATCTGCAGTCTCCCTGCAGACCGGCATCCACAAGGGCTCGCTGGAAGGCGTCCTCAGCCCTCATTCCTTTCCCGCCGTCAGTGCCCGAAGATACTACACCCGCCTTCCTCAGGGCATCAAGTGTAGCCATTGCCGATTCGATGTCAACCTGGCCGCTTTGGACGACGGCCATGATGGCATTCTCTTCCCTCTTGAAGTCCCAGCCCTTCACCGCTACTGATACGGAGATGTCATCTCCGGCGTCGAGTGCGTTGAAGTGCTTGGTTGCTGCGTCGCATATGTCCTGTATCAGGACATAGTTTGCTCCCTGCCTGGCATTTGCCTGGCTGAGAGGGGAATCACCGCTTGTGACGGTGAAGCTGTTCGATGCCTCAGCTGAGGCATCCGTATTTGGAAGTGAACTTGTAGTCACTCTCTTACCTCGCTCCCGCTAGGTTTTCCTAGTCGGGGAGGCCGAGCTTTCGCTCGTCAGATCACGTCGTGGGGGTTCTGGAGAACCTCGGGAGTAAGAACCCGAGAGACCTCTCCAGACCTCTTCCTGTTGGCAGCTCTGGAAGCAAGTAGAGCGCTGCGAGCGGCTTGTCCAGAAGGTGAACCCTGCAATATGTGGCCCCTCCGGAATAGTCGGAGGTTGCTCCACTTTTTTGTTGAAGTCGGACCCGTCGTCTAAATTTCAACGGGGATCTTGCAGGTAACTTTGGACGCGTGTTCACAGTCGCCCTACGTTCGGTGTACTCTGGTTCTACCAGATCGGGAAGCAGATTGCCAAACAACCTCGGTGGTCTCACGGCAACAAATACGTGAGGGAGCTACGGCATAGCACGAAAATGGTGCCTGCCAGCGCTCTCGGTTGTATGTCGTCCAGTCCCGATCCTGGTCCCCCTTCTGTGTGGGACTGCCCTGATGTAGCTCGACGTTCTACTGTTGTTACCACTGAAAGAAGAGCACAATCCAGTCGAACACGTCGAGCTTCAGCATGGCCGGGCAAAGGGGGTTTACTACTAGCCTAGGACTAGCTCTCGCTCGAGGCCAATCGAACGAAATATGGCCCCTTCCCTTCCGTTTGGGCGCCTGTTTTCACGGCTCTTCCTCGCCTCCAATGTGTCAGGAGGCAGGGTGGAGAGGGGCGCTTGTTCCGTCAACGGTCGGGAAGGGTGTTGTACTGTCGCCTTCTTGCCAAGTCGGCGAAGATGAGATTGTATCTGGCGAGACGGTCTCCTTACAGGGGGCAACTGCAGGCAATACGCCTGTGGATGACGCTCCAGAGGACCATGCATCGGGGAGTCCTGTGTTTCAAGGGCCCACCAACGCACTTGGTGCTCGGCGTTTGATCCATTAGATGGCCTTTGACTGCGTATGACCGTCGAACACGCCATGCCTGCTTCTCATGGAACAGGCAAAATGCCTAGCGCGGCATCGAGCGCAGGGTGTATACCACTCAACGTTGCTTGCGAACGCTGAGTATTATGGCTCTTGGTTCTCCCCTATACAGGGGTCCAGCCCCACCGCGTGGAGGTGAGTCATTTGGGGCCAAATGGGGAAGAGTGCTCATCGAGCACTCAGTGATGATGCCTTCTCTTCCATCCGCTTTGCGTCGGATGGAAGGTCGGCGAACCTGTATGCCCTGCCTGCCTTCCGGTAGGCGTGCTGCACGTCTGTCACTGGGACCTCGGTGTTGTGCTCGAGGCCTTCGGCCTGTGTTTCGAGCTCCTTTGCGATCGGCACTATGGCTTCCATGTTGGTCACGCAACCAGTGCGTTCAACAGAGAAGGCTGGAAGAACAGCACGTAGAGTGCTGCAAAGCCAGCCAGTATGGCGAGCCCGTTGCCGACCGGCGAGTCCCAGCTGAGATGCATGAGGTCGATGCGCTTGGTCGTGAAGTAGACTCCTGCCATGGTGAGGGAGTCGAGGAATAGGTGTGAGTATGCTACAAAGACGCCTATGGCAACAGCGTCTTGCCAGTAGAATGGCACGCCGATCAGAGGCAGGTGGGCCATAGCGAAGGTGACCATGAGAGCCGCTAGGCCGCCCCATATTGGCGCTGTGAAGATGGAGTGTGTGCGCGGGAGTCGCTTTGGATATCCCATGGGGGTCATCTTGTGGCCAAGCTTGTCGATCATGTGATTTCCAAGCCATGAGACCACCAGCATGAACGCCCATAGGTAGCGACCCAATGCCCACACGAGCGGGGCATAGTAGGTCAACCCTATGAGGTAGAACAGCAGTGATCCTACGCCCCAGCTGAATATTGTGTGTGTGAATAGGCGCATGCTATCTCTTCTCCTCCTTCTTCCTCGTTGCATGTAGTTTGCGAAGGAAGGTCTTCGCGTCGTTGGGGTCTGAGCCGATGGATTGAACGTAGATCTCGAAGTATTTCTCGAAGATCTCGCGCTCGGCTGTGTGTGGCGATTGCTGAAGGGTGGTGTTGGCGAGGTCTCTGGCCCTGCGGACCACGACCTCTTTCTTGGATAGCACGGCGAACTCAGGGGAACCCATGTCGAGGCTGTATTGCTGGTCGAGTATGGAGTCCCACAGGGTCTCTATCGCGTTGTGGGGGTCTATGCGGGCGAGCCGCATTGGGTCGATGTAGACGTATTCCCCAGTCATCTGGTTGTAGTATCCGTCGACCGAGAACCCGTACATGTTGTCGTATGGTGTGCGGCTCAATTCCTTCTCGCCCCCCACCAGCAGTTGCACTGCCCGCCCTCGATGAGGAGGACTTTGCAGTCATGGCCTCCGCCGACCCCGTTGGCTCCAGCGGTTCCATGTTGGTGGATCCCCATGGCGCACCACTGGCAAACCGGATGGCCGATCCTGTTGTAGCGCCTGTAGGCGCTATATGGGCCCTGCCACGTGGCGAAGTGGTCGTTGTGCTCGTTGGCCAGAGGATGCTGGCCGTACTGGTAGTCTGTCCAGACGCCGAACAAGGCTGTGCGGAAGGCGTTGTGTGCCGGGTCCTTCTCCCTGATGTTGAAGCCGCCGAGGTCCTCATAGGACTCGTTGCTGTAGTGCTCCTTGAGCTCCTTCAGGGTGGGGAACTTGGCGCCGCACGTCTTGACGCCGCATCGGTAGGTTGTGTTGGCTGGCTGTGCTGGCGTGTCTGGCCCGTCGCACCAGATGAGGCTGTACCCCTCCTTCCTGCCGAGCTTGGTGAGCCTGTAATACATGCTCGCCTCGTTCGTAAGGTCGAAGTCGAGGTATAGCACCCCTCGGGCTTGGAGGGCGTATGCTATGTCAGCCTGCTTTGTGCCGCGTCTGAGGACGAGGCAGCGGGATTCTGGGCCGGAGGCGTCCCTCTCAAGGGCGTCTCTGACCAGTGAGAACGCGTCCGACCTCTCCTGCCTGGTGAGTAGTTCGCACAAGGCTATTCTCACTCCTCCTGGTTGTCGTTCACCAGCAGCATGTAGCCGCCGACGAACTGGGGGGTTGGCGCTGTGGAGGTGCCGACCCTGTCCTCCTGATAGTAGTCGGCCGAGTCGTACCAGGTGATCTGCTTGACCACTCTGGGCCACCGATACTCATAGGATATCTTCGGTGGAAGGATACCGCTGTTGCCAGCGGGGGATGCGGCTTGCGCCGCGCTGTTTGCCCCTTTCACAGGAGCCGTCTGGTGCTGCAATGCGTGCTGCATGTGACACCCTCTATTGCGAGCTGCGCTCAGCTCACGCTGGTAGCTGTTACACTATCAGCGGCGATAATATCCTCCGGCCTGGGTGCTAGACCAGGCTTTCATAGGCACCTGCCCCCTAGAATCGTTTAACTGGAGGGCTAACGGTCAGTAGTGGCGAGGAGTTCGTCCCACACCCGGCAATGCCCTTAATCGGGCTGCATTCAGGATGTGTTCATTCCGGGCTCCTCAGACCCGTCCCGCCCCGTCTCCTGGGCTATCAGGAGCATTCGGGCGGGGTTACTCTCACACCAGCGAGCCGAGTCTCCCTCTTTCGAGGCATAGGATTGGCTGGTTTGGAGACGGTGACTTGGTCAAAAGGCGGGAATGGCTAGTTGAGATTAGCCATCCAACTTAGTGCCGCTGATGACATCTCGGCACTGACATCAGCCTCTCTGAGCTTGCTTTCGGCCCATTCGACAGCCGAATCGCAGTAAGCCATGCCGTCCTCCTCTATTGCACGGAGAACGCCAACGGCTTCGCTGAGCCCAGAGTAGGGAGTCAGAACCTTTGAGATGATGTCCAGCATGGCCATCAGTCTTCGCTGGGTATGCCTACCCCAACGTATCGGCCGGTGCCTTCGTCGTAATACTCGGACAGGCCCCTATCGATTGGGCTCGCGACCTCGACCAGGCCGCTCACTCCGAGTCCGCCTCCACTACAGGGAACGGGTACGTCCCCGGCATGTAGTCCCGGTCGTCGTAGGCAGCTCTGAACTCCTTGTGGAGTTCCGACATACGTGGTTGTACTGACGCCAAAGTACCACCTCCTTTCAACCCAGTTGGCGTCGCCCTCCATCTCAGTGACAGACGTGGCAGCTGCTACGCAGAAGCCGTGCTCCCCACACTTTTGAAGCTCTGCACCTACTAAATGGGTGCACAGCTTATATATCCAGATCCCCTTTTACAAAGTTGCATAGCTGAAAAGGTATGCAATGGACGCTGTTCTGAGCAGCGTCAGGATCTGGCGGTGGAGCGGCATCCTGCCGCTCTGCTGTCAGGACTGTTTCGTGATTTGAATGGCTTATTTTGAGTCGGCCGTTACAGGATTGCCTCTGCAACCGACTTTCGTGAAGAAAACAGGGGAAGGAAAAGCCCGACTGGTTGACTAGCTTTTCCTCAGTTGGCTTCTGAGGCGCATCGCCTTGTAGAAGGCGATCCCGCCAACAGTAGCCAGGATTGGTAGAACTACGATGCTGACCGACGTCACGAAGTCCATCAACAAATGGATATCACTCCGACCTATTAAGGTCTTGACGTAGCTTGGCCAGCTTGTAGTTGAAGTAGAGCCAGATCGCCATTAGGACAGACACGATGACAGAGAGCCATATGGCCCCCCACTCGCCGGTCATCTGCCCCACTAGGACGGCTACTACGACGCCAGTCGCCATCGCCAGCAGACCGCCGGCGATGAGTTCGAACTGGGCGATGTACCAGTCGTAGAGTTTCTCGATTGCTGTGGTCGAGTTCATTTTCTTCACGCTTTACCGGCCGCACACCCCCAGGTGGAGTCCTGCCCCGTTTGGGCTGAAGGGGGAGGTGGGCCGCGTTGGCTCCATCAGCAAGTTACCTGCCAACCTGACACCCAAATGGTGAAGGCTGGCAAGTCACTTTGCTCTTCCTACATAATTGGCCCGGGTCCGCTGTTTGGCGGCATTATTGGCGGTATTGTGTGAAATACCGGAGGTGCTCCATGGACCATCAGCATGACTGACAGCAGTATCGGCGGGGCGATGACAAGGCCGATAAGGAGCTTGGACAGGACGTACTTTCCGTTCTTTCTGGTTATTGTTGACATATTTCTCACCCTCCTGGTGGAATCATGTCTCTGCATGCGATATTGCATGCTCCTGAGTTCTTAACGACCGGAATTCCGCCTGACGGCCAGTAGGCTCCTGCCTTCCAAGGCTCCCGCTAGAATGGGGCGGGTAGCTCAGCAGGGCCAGGCCGGTGCACGGACTTCTTGGTTAGTAACTCGGTTACTGCTTCCAAGCGAGATAAGGCATGGAAGTCAACATCTCTCGGTTACTTCGCGTGTTTCGAGACGACCGTATACACGGAAGATGATCGGAATGCGTCATGATGACGCCCCCGATGGGGGCTGGATCGGTAGTTGTACTTGGCGTTACGCCAAGCACTGGCGAGCTCGCCTATACCGTGCCAGAGGTTGTCATATCTCAGAAACGGGGCTAAGATCGCAAGTCCTACCAGTCCAGCGCATGCCTGGGTTTGTCGCATGCTCAAGTAAACAAACTGCACATACCCAACCGTCGATAATACGATTGGGGAGGCAGACAGAGCAAACGCAATCGCAAACACCAGCTGTATATGTTTGGTTACGGCTTTGTTCATCCCGGATGTTTTCGGGCTCGAGGCGGAATTGCACCACCAACCAAACCGTCTTATGTTGTTGAGCAAAGGACCCGGCGGGTCACAGCCTTGTGAAAATACAGGGGCTCCCAGCTTGGGGAACCGGGTCTCTTGCTATCAGGCTACATGCCAGCGTTGAACGCTTAAATCGACATTATACCAAGTGAAGTTTGTGGGACTCGGTCTGGTTACTGTTAGATCATCGGGGTGTGGAGTCACACACCACTCAAATCGTAACTAAGTTCGCCATCGCGAGTCTGCCCACTATCGCCTGGTCGTGTCGAAAGGCATGTGTTTGTGCAGAACAGGATTCAGGACCTTGCCGTCTTGGGGCCGTCGTCGTCTCCTGGGTGTTTCCTGCTGTCCTGCTGGTCAAGGGCATATACCAGGTGTCGTCGTCACCAGGGTGCCCGTTGGTGAATATACCAGATTGCCGCGACCTTCGTCGTCAATTGGCTGTCAAAGACTGCAGGACTTCCTGCAATGTTTCGGCCAACGATCGTAGCTGATCAATTGTAGACTCCTTTGATTCTGGGAGTCATCAGGGGCCTTGAGGGCCCTGTCAATTGTCCTCTGATCGCGTCTGCCTTAGTTTGGCAGCAGCGGCTGGAAGGCGAGGCTCCAGCAAGATACCGATGTCTCGGTACCTGATCAGGTCTCTTCGTAGCCCGGGTGGTTTGGATGGCAAATCCGGGGCGAAGGCGTGTTCGCAACAGCATGACGGCCAAGAGCGTCTCAATCCGAGCCATGAGGCTCGAAAGAACGACGTCCAAGGGATTGGACGTCAAATAACCTGGCAAGAAGCCAAGTGACTTTGAGATAACTCTCGGCAGGAATACAGTTTTTTGTCGTGAACGACATGGGTCTTACTGCCTGTTTCTATATAAGGACCTGCCACGATAGCGCAGCAGCCGTCTTCTCCTCTGCAGCCGGTCTCGGCGCGCTGTTGGCGTTGGTGACATCTTGGCAGCCTTGGTCCGGCGATCTCGGCGTCCAGCTTGCCCGTCGTTAAATCGTCGGGGGGTGTTGCTCCCTGATGTCAGAGGCGCCTCCGTCAGCATCTGGGGAGCAGCAACCATCAGGCGAACCGGGCCCGGCGCCTTCGACCGGAGACGTGGAGGTCAAGACGACCATCCGGGTCAGCAAGAGCCTACTGGATGCTGTCCAGAGGGTGGTCAAGGACGGCAGCTCCGGTAAGCTCAGGGGGTTCCAGAACGAGGCGTTCACCGAGGCGCTGAGGCTCTGGCTGGCGTACGTAGGCAGCGCGCCTGCCATCCTTGTCGTCGACGGCAAGACCGGCAGGAAGCGCGTGACTTCCTTTGACGGCATAGACGGCTTGATGGGGGAGATCCTGGCCGATGCGATGAAGGTGGAGTTCAGTGTATATCCGCTGTCGGCGACGAGCCAGAACTTTGAGGACGGCGTCCTGGAGAAGGTGGTCAAGGCTCTTATCAAGAGGATAGGGAGGCCTCCAGTGGCGAGGATAGGGGCTGAGGGCGTCCAGTCCGTCGAACTCCAGGGGGACGGCGACGGCTGGGAGGCAAAGCTGCAGGCAGCCCAGGAGAGGTCTGATGTGCCACTCGAGCTGTCTCTGATCTGGATGGAAAGGAACCTCTATGCGTCGTTCAGATTCGAGTCGATAGAAACAAGGCCGTTCAGGCAGGCGCCAAATGCCAACGACCTGGACGCCCTTGCCGTCTAGATAGCAGGTGTTTCGTAAGCGCGACCGGGAGAGCGCTGTAGGTCCTAGTCAGCTTCCGGGTCGCGGCCGTCATCATGCGTCAGGCACCAGCCGTCCTGTCAAACACACCCGTCCCTTGTCATGGTGGTTGCTGCGGCATCCTCTAGCAGCGCAAAGCGGTCGCTGGCCAAGTGCATGCCCCTAGGTCGATGGTCGTTCCGCCAGGCGCCAGACACCGCCCGACTGGATTACCACCTTCTTCGACTCGAGGTACTGGAGGTGCTTTACCAGTCGCTTCTCTGACGTGCTCAGCATCTTCGAAAGCTTGTACATGGGGACGTTCGGGGTGCGGGCCAGCTGCTTGAGGATTTCAGCCCTGAATTCCTTGTCTTTCTCTTCTGTTTGGCGAGCCAACTCTTCTGGTGATAAAACTGCCCCATTGTTTAAAAGAGGGATATTTTGGACTCCGTTTGGCGAATGTGGCTTAATACTATCTGATTTTGTCTTATCAGATTCGATTATATGCCCTGAAGTTGGATTAGACGGCCCAGACGGCTCTTGTGCCGGTGCACTCTTGTCTCTTGCGAGTGCTTTTTCGAGTGCCGGGGACATGGTGACCCGATATTGGCCGAAGGCCTTCCACTCGGCCCTGACGGCCTCCGCTTCTGGCGAATTGTCGCCTTCCAGGGGCCCGAGTATGTCTGCGGCGCTGATGCTAAGTTGCAAGGCCTTCTGGACGTCTGCAGCGCCTACGGCGCTCTTGATCTCTTCGATCAGCTCGCGCATCTTCTTCAGCGACTCGTCGGGTTTGCGCTGGCTTGGGCCCACGTTCGCCGTCGGCGTCGTCGCGGCTGGTACTGGCTGGTCCTGCTTCCCTGACATGGCGGCCCTGAATGCGGGGTCTGAGAACGTTGGCGAGCTTCCGAACTCCCTCCACTTCGCCCTCACGGCCTTCGCCTCGGGTGAATCGTCTGTTTCGAGCGGTCCCAGTATTTCTGTGGCTTTCATGGCGAGCTTGGCCGCCTCCTTGGCGTCGCCTGACTTCATGGCCGCGGTGACCTGCGAGATGATGTCCTCCAGCTCCTTCAGGGCTGCGACGACGCCTGGCTGAGTCTCGGGTTGCGTCTGTGTCGGCGGCTTCCAGTTCGCCGCTTCCGAGTATCCCGCCTCCCCTTCCTCACCGAGGTACTTCATCTCCTCACCGAGGTACTTCCTATACGTCTCCTGGTCTTCATAGACGTTGAGAGTCTTGAGCTCGTAGGGGTATCCCATGTCGCGCAGTATCCGGTCCAACTGCACCTTGTGCTCCGGGCTGCTGACTACGAACAGGACCTTCTTGTACCCCTTCTTCACGTTCTTCTCGAGGTTGTGCCTCGCCTGCTTCTGGCTCTTCTCAGGGTATGTCTCGATCTCGACAGCGAAGGGCGACTTGTCCCAGTTCAGCGGGTCTACAGCTCTCTTGTTCCTCTCAATCTTCTCCTTCGGCGAGAACACCAGCATGTCTGCCTTCTCCCCAGCCTGGTCTCCCGTGTCTATGGTCACCCATCTTCCTCCCCGCCAATACTCGTTGAGAAGTACGCTCATCATGAGCTGATGGAGAGGGCCTCCCCCACGTCTTCCGCGTGGGAGAGTCCTGAAGAACTTATTCCTGGCGTCATCGCTCAGGCGGTATATTATCTCCCTGGACCTGTCCAGCTCGTCCTGTGACTTTGGCCCCGGCTTCATGGCAGGCATCTCCCCTCTGTTCTGCTTCTGAAGTATGTTCCAGCCTCCGCCGCGCTTGTCAGGGTCCGTTGTCACCATGGCTGAGACATACCCCATTTCTTGCAAGTACATGAGGCCCCCCTGAACGACAGATCCATCCCAGTAGTTTTCGTTGTAGAGTTGGTGGACCATCTCCACGTGAGTGCTCTCATGCTGCACGAAGAGCTTCGTCATTATCCCCCAGTGGAGCGGGCTGACGAGCGGCATCCCCTCGGCCCTGCGGAGCTCCTCCAGCTTGTCCTTGTAGATCGGCTTCAGGTCCTGGACAGCATTGCCATAGGCAGGGTTCATCACATTCCTCATGTATTCGATGACCTCGTTGACTGTCCTCACAGGCTCGTGGACCTTCGGGAACTGGATCCTCATCACGTTGGACAGCCCTCGCCCGCCCACCGGGTTCTTCCTGACCAGACAGACCCAGTTCGGCAGCCTTGGTAGTATCGTCTCAATCTCCTTCCCCTTGCTCGGGTCCATCAGCTTGGCCAGCTTGTGAGCGTCGTCAGGGCCCACCCTGAAGCTCATCACGAGCCCGACGTTGCCCATTATGGTCTCGAACAGCTCTTCTCTAAGCTGGGCGGTGTTCTGGTGCGCCATGATCAGGTACAGCCCATACTTCGCCGCTTCGCTCAGTACCGAGTCTATCGTGTCCAGGCTGCCTATGTTCTGGAACTCATCGATACATAATTCTACATTGTTGGGGACCATGGGAGTCCCAGCCTTCTCCGCATCCCTTGCCCTCTTCTGAATCATGAAGTAGAACTTCAGGAGGAGCGTGTTAGTGATCATGACCCGGAAGTCGTTGGGGAGGTGGAACTTCGACAGCCTGAAGATCGTCACAACCCCAGGCTTCATCATCTCCTCGAACGGAAGAGTTGACCGTCTGACGCAAAAAGTTTTTGATGTCAAACTATCGGGGGGCATCACGAAGTTCGATATCCTGTTGAGCACTGCTGTGAACGCGGCTGACTCGAGCTTGGAGATGGCTTCGAGTGTCTTGTTGATCAGCTCGTCCTCGACGCCCACGCTCCTCAGCATGTCGGAGAGCTCGTCGGCATCCCTGGCTATCATGTCTGAAAGCAGCGCATACAGGTCACCAAACGTAGGCGGCTCGTCCGATATCGAGTAGAGGAAGTAGAGGGCAGAACGGAAGATCCACACGAGCCTCGGAGCACTCTCAACGTCTGCACCGAAGAGCTCCTTCAGTATGGTTGCGAGTTCTGATACCTGCGACTGCATGAGGAAAGCCTTCTCCTCCTTCGTCTTGAAAGGCGGGAGTTCTAGCGGGTTGAGAGAGAATGTGACATATGTTGGGTCGAAGATGAACAACTTCTTGATGTCCTTCACCCTCGTGGCGAGGTCGAACGACGCTTCTCCATGAGGGTCGATGAAGACGACCGCCGTCGGGAAGCGCTTCTGCACCGAGTCACCAGACACATAGTCCATTGTGTAGAGAAGCGCATTAGTTTTTCCACTTCTCGTCGATCCAACTACATACACATGTCCTCTCAGATCGTCTACGTCAAGCGCTTCCGGCACGTGTAGTGAGGCTGGAAGTGCTTAAAACGGGGGTCAGCTTTGAGCGGGCTGGAACGGGTCCGGTTCGTCCTTCTTCTCTGACAGCAGCGTCGGCCCGGCCGGCTGAGGGAGGGCGGCGGGCTCGCCGATGGAGGCCTCGACGGGGAATATGCTGTACTCGCTGGTGCCCAGCGCCGGAGCCGATGGGGCCTTTCCGTGGGGCATGGGCTCTGCTAGTATCCCCTTCATCACCGGGAGCCTGTACACCACGTCCGGGACCTTCTCTGAAGGGGCCATGTCTATGGGCCCGTACATGGACTCCAGGTGGCTCTTGTACTGGGCCATGTCAGCGTCTGACTTCGACGTGAATATGATCTTCGTCGACCCGTTGTCGTAGAGTATCTCGAAGGTCCTCTGCACTGACGAGTAGAGGTGTTTCAGTCTGGGGGCCGCTTCCTTGGAGAGTGGCTCCTCGAGCTTCGGAAGGGTCACGGCCTCCATTATCTGTGACATCGCTTGGGGCTTCTCCTGCTCTTCGGTCCAGGCCTTGCCGACTTCTATGGACCCGGCCGTCATCCCCCAGTTGACGCTCGACAGGGCCTTCGAGGAGGGCGGGGTGGGGAGGTGTATGAAGGTCGGGAGCTCCTCGGACGTGATTACGAATGACGGGGACTCGAGCCTGGCGCCGCCGTACCGCCTGATGTATGGGGTGATGTCTGTGACCATCCGCCTCTCCACCAGTTCTATGAGCATCCTCGGGTCTTTGTACACGAACTCGTCGAGGTGGTCTACCTCGTCGTAGCAGTGGGAGAACGGGAGGTCGTAGATGTTCGCCTCGTCTCCTATCCACATTCCCTGGATCGCCATCAGTATCTTGGGGAGCGGCGCCGCCGCGTCTATCTTGCCCATTCGCGCCTCGGCCTGCCTGTAGTAATCGGTCCTTAGGGCCTTGTTCTTCACCTGGTACGGGTTTCCGTCGTAGTCGACCTTCTCTATCGGCGTCTCGGCCATTGCTTTGTATGCCTGCATGCCGAGCTTCAGGCCGGTCAGTTCGGCCTGCATGTCCTTCTGCAAGAACGAGAACTGCACCCAGGCGGCCTTGGGGGCGGCCTTTTCTATCGCATAGATCAGCTCCCCTATCAGTGACTGTTCTGTCTGGTACTTCGGCATCGACATCAGGTGGGCGTCCTTCTGGCTTACGTTGAAGAAGCGAATGGGGTCAGTCATACTTCTCACCAGGTTGCGTGTCGCCGCCAAGGTGCAGAACCCGGGAGCTCAGTCGCGGGTACTTCATGTGGTCGCGCCGCGTGGTGTTGGCTGCCGGGCCGAGGAGGCGCGTGAGCACCGACATCAGGACTATCGCAGAGATGAACTGGACGACTATCTCTTGGTACCAGACGCCGAACGTTATGTATGGCCCCAGCCACCATATGAACAGCCCGATGAGCATGACGGGCATGATCTTCAACAGGTCGGTGCCGTAGGCCTGCGCCGGTTGGTTAGCGGGGACCACCCCTATCCTCTTGAAGACGAGCACCCAGTCGCGGGGAGTGTCATGGTCCCTGAACGGGCGATGATAGCGCCCCAGATCGTATCTGTACGATATAGCGTACAGAGCTATGAGATAGGGGATAGGCGTGTCGAAGAACAGGAACTCCAGGGCGTTGAACATCTGTCGTTGAGCGCCGGTGTTCTTTTAAGACTGTCATGAAGTGACCCGTTAAAAGGCGCCAGCGGGATGTCTTTCGATGTCTTCGGAAGCACCGCTGACCGTCAGGCCCGCCCTCACCCCTGCAGCGTTCAGCGCTGGAATCCTCGCCGCATCGCTGTTCTTCGTATCTCTCGGCATCGCGTACCTTGTTCACATCCCACCGGTCGAGCAGTACGCGGTAGCCACGCTCCTCGGATTCCTGTTCTTGGGCCTCCTGGCAGTCGCAATCTGGCGCGACATCGTAGCTTACGCCACCCAGTCATACGTGATCGGGAATGACATAGTGAAGATCAACGTCGGGTTCGCTCTCAAACAGTCGAAGTCCATCGACAGGACCAACATAGCCAGCGTCGACTGCGTGCTGCCATTCCCTGCCAGGATCTTCGGGATTGGCTCTGTTACAATCAACACAACCGACGGATACTCTGAGACCATGTTGAACGTGCGCAACCCGTCCGACATAGCCAAGCACATCGAGCCACGGGCTTCCGGAGCATCGTCAAGGGACACAGTGGACCATCATCTAACGACAATGGCTCCAGCCAGCTCTCCTGCAACGGTCTAGCAGCCCGGGATACCACCTGTTTTATTGTATCTGCGCTTCTTGATGCATGTGCGGGCTCATCGGATGCACTGGGTGCGCACGGGCATACGCAACTGTCACAGACGGCCTCTCGCGCCTTGAGTACAGGGGGTACGACTCAGCCGGCATCGCCGTAGCCGACGCCGGGGAGATCAGGGTCAAGAAGGGTGTTGGGAAGGTCAACGCTGTGCTAGCCCCGTTCAATGGCGTCGCGATGCCGGGCGCCGCTGCGATCGGGCACGTACGCTGGGCCAACCATGGCGCCGTTTCGACGGCCAATGCGCACCCCTTCCTTTCTTGCGACTCGCGCATAGCCGTTGTGCACAACGGGCTCGTTACCAATCATGAAGAGCTGAGAAAGGCGCTCGAGGCCGCGGGGCATGTGTTTTCAAGCGAGACAGACAGTGAGGTGATCGTACATCTAATCGAGGCGGCCTATGCCGGTACGATGGACCCGCTCTATGCGACCAGGGCCGCGTTCATGCAGGTCGCCGGCGACAATGCGTTTGTGGCGCTTTTCTCTGTGGCTGGGGTGATGACTGGCGCCCGCCGCGGACTGCCGCTTGTGATCGGGGTCGGAAGCGACAGGACGTTCGTGTCGAGCGATGTAGTCGGATTCCTGAAATGGACTGACAGGGCAATATTCGTAGGAGATGGATGCTCGTTCATGGCCACGAAGTACAATGTCAACATGGTGGACGCCAAGGGCGACCCCGTTGCCAAGGATGCCGTCCAGGTCCCCTGGGAGTTCGCGGAGACCGAGCTTCGCGGATACAAGCACTACACGCTGAAGGAGATAGAGGAGCAGCCCGCGGTTCTTGCCAGGATAGCGAGTATGCCTAGGTCGGCGTTCACCGATGCTGCTCAGCTGATAGACGACGCCATGAACGTGGTGTTGGTGGGAGCCGGGAGCAGTTACAACGCGGCGGCGTTCTTCAGGGCGCTGCTCAACCAGAAGTACAGTGCCAAGTTCTACGCTTTGTCTTCTGAGGAGTTCAAACATGCCAGCACCCGCCTCGGACCACGCGACGTCATCGTAGCGTTCAGCCAGAGCGGGGAGACAGCTGACACCCTTGACGCGGTGCGGGCCGCAAAGAGAGGAGGCGCCAGGGCCCTGTCGTTCGTCAACACCCCCGGGTCCTCCCTCGTCAGGGAGTCCGACGTGGCGGTCAGCATGGGGTGCGGGCCGGAGATGGGGGTAGCGGCTACTAAGAGCTTCACGGCCAGCCTGTATTCATCGGTGCGCGTCCTTGAGGCTATCACCGGCGCAAGGATGGCTGGGAAGATAGAAAACGACGTGAATACGCTGTTGCAAACAAGCGTCTCATGTGCTGTCGACGCCATGGCTGGCCATAACGACGTCTACATGATAGGGAGCGGGTTGGGGCATCCCCTGGCCCTTGAGGGTGCTCTGAAGACCAAAGAACTTGCTCTTGTCCATGCCGAGGGCCTGGCCTCTAGCGAGTTCAAGCACGGTCCCCTCGCCTTGAGGAACGGGACTCCTGTGCTCTGCGTTGATGTCGGCGGAGAGTCGCATTATGACGTGGTGACCAGCGCGGAGGCCCTCAAAGTAAGGGGAGCCGTGCTGATCGGCATTACTAGCATCCCTGACCAGGTGTACGACAGCGTGGTGCACATACCATCGCAAGATGACATCTGTGGCGCCATAGAGGCCGCAATACCCCTTCAGCGCATAGCCTATGAGCTGGCACTGAGGTCCAACATAGACCCAGACCACCCTAGGAATCTCGCAACATCTGTTACGGTGCGTTGAGAAAGGTACAGTCGTAAAAAGAACAGTCGGGCGCTATGACTGCGCCCGCGGTGCGAGATAGAACGTGGTTGTTATGTTGTCTGAGATTGATGTGGCCTTCAGCGGCTTTGCGGTGGCGTATTCGATTGTGATATCGTCTTCCTTGACGGTCTTCAGGTACTTCGACATGCGCTCTATGTTGTATGTGGTTACTACCGGTCGCAGGTCGGTGCCTAGAGGCGCTATGTCGACCCCGTCGCCAGCGTCGAGGGTCCGTGCTGCCTTGCCGGAGTCTCCGCTGCTGCTGAACCTGACTGTGCGCTTGGCAAGGTCCGTCTCGAGCGTGACGAGCTCGGATGCCACGGCCATGTCGGCCAGGATGTCCTTGATGGTCTGCGTCCCTGATTTGATCGAAGCCTGCGGTTCGTGCTTTGGCAGGGGAGAGATCGGGTTGGTCGGTTCTATCAGATAGAGCTCGTATTCGAGGACTCTTCTGGTGTTCTTGAGGGCGAGGCGCACAGACCGCCGATAGTCCACCGGCTTCTCTGCGGGTTCCGGGTCCATGCTGACCTGAAGGATGTCATCGTCGTCGGCCCTGTTGATGACCTTGAGCATGTCTGCGAGCTTGATGGCGAACTCGGCTTTTCTGCCTGAGCTCAGCTTCTTTGCCAGGGCCCTCACCTCTATGAGCTGTATGTGCTCAGGGTCCATTGACGCATGGTAGAGGCCGTCATGGCGGACCGACCACAGCAATTCTTCGCCGTTGAGTTTGAGTGCAGCGATGGAGTCGGCGAGTCCGTTCAACGGGGCTCCCAACGACATAGAGAACCTTTCTTCCTTCTGTGTTTGTACGGTCTTCATTGGACCCTAGTTCCCAGAAATCATAGATAAGCGCTTACAAGAGCGGAGGCGTGTTAGATAACACAAGAAAAGGCGAACATCAGCTTATATCGGGTTGCGCCTCCCGGCGGCGCTGGAAGTTCCAAGATGGCCGCTTGCAGACACACCCCCCTCCCCCTGGGCGATAATATTTCATCGCCCATAAATAGCAACCCCGTGCGTCGGCCTACCGTACTGTCCCGCCTAATGTTGAATGCGCAGATGAGAAGGAGCGAGCGGTTCAGTGAATGTTCTCTAATTGTAACTACTGTAGGGCTAGGGTGTGTGTCTGACCCCCCTGTTTTTGGCGTGATTAATCGGTACACCCCCCACGTGATAAACGTGATTAATCGGTACACCCCCCACGTGATAAACGTGATAATGCGAGTTAACGACCTGCCAGGCCGCTGGTTCGAGGTTTTCATGAAAATGGCAGCTGGTTCGAGGTTTTCATGAAAATGGTTGACCAAAGACAGGTCGTCAAGAACAGGCTGGCCCTTGGTGAGTCATTCCATCCTACCCAGCTCTGGTATAGGGGAGAGGAGTACACTGCTGTGCGCGCCGAGTTCGAGGCGTTTGCTATGCAGGATTACGACGCTGCAGGACCTCACATCGTCGTCACAGGAGCTCCAGGGATGGGGAAGACCCTTGTCGTGGAGAAGGTTGCAGACGACCTGGCTGCATTGGCCCAGTCAAAGATGAGGGTCTTGCGCACCTCCTACATCAACTGCCGGCGCGAGAAGAACGAATACATGATCTTGAAGAAGATGGCCACTGACTTCGGGGTCAACGTCCCGCCCACTGGCTGGCAGGTCAATAGGCTTCTGGACGTCGTGTACAACATGAAGGTCAACAAGCTCGTTGTCATCGACGATGCCGACCTCATCCTGCCCAAGATGATAGACTTCATCGGGATGCTGACGCGCATGCCAGGCCTGGGGATGATAATGGTGAGCAACAGGATCGGCTTCGAGGAGCTGATAGACGATCCGGCGGTCCTGTCCTCGCTCGGTAAAACCCAGGTATACTTCAAGCCCTACTCCGTCGAGGCCCTGAGGGCGATACTGGCCGAGCGTACAAAGGAGGCGTTCACGTCCCCACTTGACGAGTCGGTCCTGAACCTGTGCGCCGCGCTAGCCGTGGGGAAGAATGGTGACGTCAGGTACCTCATGGGGCTGGTCGGGAGAGCCGCCACCAAAGCGGAGAACGATGGGGCCGACAGGATAGCGGTGAGGCATGTGTACGAAGCGGACAGGGAGACCCAGGACTTGGACATGACCATAGTCCTGAGAGGGATGCCGTCCACGTGGAGGTACCTCTTCCTGTCGGTGATAGCGCATCACCCCGACACAGAGTGGCGGAAGATCTACCACACGTTCGTGATATCAGGACCGGAGGCTGGATACGAGCCCCTCAGCTACTACAGGGCGCTCGAGGCCCTGAAGAACCTGGAGAAGGCCGGCCTGGTGTCGGTGCAATCGATACGGAAGGTGGGGACGAAGGTGAGGCTCATAGCCGACCCCGGGACAGCCAAGAAAGTACTGGAGAAGCTGACCGACGAGAGAGGCGTCTAGCCAGCTACAAGAGACGACGCCCGCGCCTTTTATCGCGGCCAGAAGTATCTCCCTGTGAGGATCGGGATAAGCACATTCTCCCTGCTGGGGATACCGTTGGAAGAGGCGGTCAGCATGGTCGCGGATGCTGGCGCCGACGCTGTCGAACTCTGGTGCGAGCCCCCACACTACGACGTCGAGAACACCCTCCCCGAGTTCGTAGAGCCGTTCGCCGGCTTCATCCGCCAGTACAAGATGCAGGTGTCGATGCACGCCCCGTTCAACGACCTCAACATAACCACGCGGTACAACGACGTTAATCAGTCGATACAGAAGCTGATAGTCAAGCTGATCGACGAAGCCGACAAGATCGGGGCAGAGAGGATCACTGTCCATCCCGGCCAGGTGTATCACAAGGACCACGTAGAAAGCAGCGTCTACACCAGCATGGCGTTCTACCGGTCGATGGCGAGGGCGTCGAGAAGGGACACGAACATGGAGAACCAGGCCCCCACGGGGCACCCGTTCGCCCACACGGTCGCCAGCACCCTCGAGCAGCTAGACAAGATGATGAACGAGGTGCCCGAGGCAGGGCTTACCCTGGACACGGGGCATGCCAACATCGCAGGGCTCGACCCGGTGATGCTCCTGCAGAGGTACGGCCGCAGGGTCACAGAGGTCCACCTGAGCAACAATGACGGGAGGATGGACTCCCACGACCTGATGTCGAAGGGGACCATGGACCTCGGGAGGTTCGTGGACGCGGCCAGGGACACTGACGCGACTGTGATACTGGAGCTCAACCCCTACACCTACAAAGCGGACGACGTGATGGCGGAGTTCAAGCGGCTGGCCACCAGGGTGTCGGAAGGGCACTTCTAGTCTGGACTGCCTGAAAAACGCAGGCGCCTGCCTCTAAATCTCAAGGCATCTATCGTGGGTCAGGTGCGGCAGTCTCCTCGTCGCTTCTGGCGTTGAAAGACTCGAACCAATCCAACGCTTTCCCGGCACCTGCATTGAAGACGCCGACTGTCCCGACCGAGATTAGGATGAGGGCGGTGAACCCTTGAAGGGAGATCGGCCCGGTCACAAATGAAATCAGGAGCGCGGCTATGAAGAGGGCGCAGACTGTGAAGCACATCCAAAGACCAAGAGTGACAATCCCTTCACATTGGTTCGGCGCGGCCTTCGGAGGTACCTGCGAAAGAAGCGCGGCTTCGACGAAGTCCACCACATGGTAAGGGTCGTTCTGTACGTCCACTAGCCACTTGGCTTCGAGCTCCGAATAGCCGAACGACGGAGCGAGGCCCTTGACGAAGCGTTCAGCTCTGTCTCGCGGCGCTAGTTCTGGCTTCAAGGCCGCCTTCTCTTCCGCCTCCGGATAGCTCGATGCCTCTGACACACTATTGTCATGCTGTCTGATATAAAACGGGGGAGAATCAAACGACAGTCCCGACGGCGGCTACGGCGATCATCTCGGCATGAGGCTCTGTCCACTTCTGCTTGCTGCGATTGACCCAGGCGAACTTCTTCTGGAGAGACTTGCTGTAGATCTTCGCCCACTCCAATCCTACATGGTCCCCCCAGGCCTTGTAGACCCTGGGGTCGATGTAGTTCTTCATCGACGTGTTGAGGTTGTATGTCTTGGTCTTGACGTAGAACTCCAGGTCTGCTTCTGCTTTTGCCAACCGTTCTTCTTCCTTCTTGGTGCGGTCCTTCTTTGTCCTCAAGGCTTCCACTTTGGCCTTCTTCTTCTCGTAGACCTGCTCCCAGGTCTTGGGCGGGGTCCGCTTGTGGTTGCAGAACTCGGCGGCCTTTAGGTTGGCCTCCCTTGCGAACTGAAGCTTCTCGAGGTCTGGCGCTGCCTGCAGGTCCTTTGACCTGAGGGCGTTCTCCACGGTCTCGGTGGCGTGGTAGGTACGGAATACCTTGGCGGTGATCCCAGGGACTATGGACGATAGGAACCTGTTGACATTCGCCGAGCTGATGTCGTCGAACACCCTTTCCTCGGGTTTCTTGCCTGCCATGAACTCCCTGAGATTGGCTAGGACGGCCTTTGGAGGCTGGTCGGTCTTGTGCCATTCCACGCTGTCCTTGCCGAGGAAGTCGAAAGAGACGGTGTTATCGACGTCGCTATCAAACTTGATGTGCTCCACCCGCAGCGTGCTGGCCCCCACCGTGTCGGCTTCGTCGGCGTCCTTCTCGTCGCCGACCCGCATCCCGAGCCTGTCGATGAGGTAGCAGACGGTGGCCACCTGGCGCACCTTCTCGTCCTTGGAGGCTGTGCCTTTCTCTATCTTCGACCTAATCCGGGCTATGTTGGAGCCGATCTTCCCGGCCTTGTCGTACTTCGCCTTGTTGCGGTCCTGGTTCAGGCTGGCGCTCTCGTGGAGCCAGACGTACTTCTCCTTGCCAGTGAGCTTGTCGATCCACTTCGCCATCCACATGGCGCCATGGTCGTGCACGACCTGCCAGCCCCCCGGAGGGACCGTAGCGTCCTCTCCCAGGTTCAGCGTGACGTCGGCCTGCTCGGTGCGCGGCTTCCACCTGCCCCTGAGCGGGGCTTGGCCCCTGCCCATGAACAGGCCGGGGGGTTCGACCATGTAGTTGGCCATGTCGACCGCGTTCCCGTCAACTACCGCACGGCCATACTTCTCTTTCAGCTGGTCCCTGCGGGTTTTCCTCTCTACTGCGATCGCCTTCTTGTCTTCCTTGGTTAGCCCCTCCTTCTGGGCCTTCTCTCTGTCTGCTTTCGCGAACACCTCGCCGAAGTCGACGTCTTCGTACTTCGCGCCCCTGTGCTCCTCGGGGAGCTGGGTTCGGAAGTCGGCCATGAAGTTGGACCGGAAGACAGGGTCCTGAATGTACACCGTGTCCTTCTTCTTAGCCAGGGCGTAGGCCATCTCCTCGGCCAGGGGCGACAGGGCTACCTCCCTGCCTGCCACATAGACCCTCAGGCCGTCGGGCCTGTATGGGTCGGTGAAACAGACGCCGTTGTGAGAGAGCGTCTTCCAGTACTCTGTCAATCTATGGAAGACCTCGGCCTGGATATTTAACGGACCGAACGCCGGACTAAGGGGCTTATATCCTGTTTTTTGCCATTGTTGCCTGCTGATGGCGTCGAGAGCGGAGCCGCGGAATGACGGGATGGTCGTAGTGGTCAAGATACGGGGGAGAGACAGCGCCGGGCGCTTCATGAGCTACTCGAGCTTGAGGGAGGCCCTGGGGAAAAGGCACAAGCACAAAGAGAGGTTCGGAGGCTCCATCGGCAAGCTCCTGGCGAAGAACAAGACCAGGGTGAAGCTAGTCGTGTACCGGCCGGTGGGTGACGCTGCCGAAGAGCTCGAGAGCTGGGACGTGACGCACTACTGGCTGGCTAACTGAGCTCGCGGGGACTGTGGCCGTGAACTCTGTAGAGAAGGGCGACCAGTCGGAGTCCTACGTGGCGCGTATGGTCAAGAAGATGGGGTACAGACACGCCATCCGAAGCCACGGGTCGCTCACCCCCATAGACATCATCGCGAGCAACGGGAAGGAGATAATGGCAGTGCAGGTGAAGCAGAGGAACTACCTCCCTGAAGATGCGGGCGCCGACCTCGTCGATTGGGCCGCGAAGTTCAACGCGACCCCATATCTGGCATACAAGAGCCATGGTAGATGGGTTATCGCGCCCTATTCGACTAGTAAGGACGCAATGCCGATGCCGAAGTAGGACCGTCTGGCCAAGGTTGTTTACTATGCTAGTACAGTTAGCTCTCAGTGTTTTGGATACGTTGGACAGATTAGATGCCTAGTCGCTTCAGCACTCGCGATTAGTCGGCAACCGCCATAGCATAAGCCTTCCTGGTTTTCCCGCCTTTTATCATCAACGGTTCATGTAGACATGCACAAGTGCAATGAAGACCAAACCTGATGCCGATATAGAGCGCAAGATAAAGGACGCACTGGAAACGGCCCCCATGTTCAAAGGGTTCACTGTCCAAGGTCTCGCAAAGAAACTCAACACACCTGTCTCCACAACCCGTATCCACGTCGAGTTGCTCGAAGCCCGCGGCATCTGCAAGTCAATGAAAGTCGGCAAGTCGAGCTTGTACTCGCTCAGCGACCAGGAGACCCGGCATGACTAAGATAGTGTTCGGCAAGGACCAGTCGCACGCCGACGCGACTATCGACCTCGACAGGCTCCTCGAGACCAGGATGCTCATACAGGCGAGCTCCGGTGGCGGCAAGAGCTACGCCATACGGAAGGTCGTCGAAGAGGCCCATCCGCATGTGCAGATTATTCTGATTGACATAGAGGGAGAGTTCGCGACACTCAGGGAGAAGTATGACTTCCTTCTCATAGGAGAAGAGGGTGAGCTGAAGACCAGCACCAAGACGGCGCAGGTGCTCGCCAAGAAGCTCCTGGAGCTCAACGTTTCCGCGATCATAGACCTCTACGAGCTGCCACAACAGGAGCGGAAGCACTACGTCAAATTGTTCCTGGACGCGATGGTGAACGCGCCGAAGAACCTGTGGCACCCATGCCTTGTGATAGTGGACGAGGCTCACGTGTTCTGTCCCCAGGTCGGGGAATCGGAGGCCATGCCAGCCGTAAACGATCTCATGACGAGGGGACGGAAGAGGGGATACTGCGGCATACTTGCGACCCAGAGGCTGTCGAAGCTACACAAGGACTCGGCTGCTGAGGCGGGTAACAAGCTGATCGGCCGCTGCGGCCTCGATGACGACATGAAGAGAGGAGCCTATGAGCTGGGGTTCACCACCAGAGGCGAAACCCTTTCACTGAGGGACCTTGACCCTGGAGAGTTCTACGCATTCGGCCCGGCCCTGTCGTCGAAGTCAGTGACGAAGGTGAAGGTGGGGCAGGTAAAGACGACGCACCCGAAGAGCGGGGCCAGGGTTGGAAGCCAGGTGACGCCGCCTACTCCCAAGATCAAGTCGATGATTTCGAAGCTCGAGGACATACCTCATGTTGCCGACAGAGAGCTGAAAGACAGGGAATCCATGCTGTCGGAGATCAGGAACCTGAGAACCGAAGTCACGAGGCTCAAGGTCAGCCAGGGCCGCGCCCAGCCAGCCATAGACGAAGCCAAGGTTAGAGACATCGAAGCCCGTGCCTTCGACAAGGGGACGAAGACGGCATACGGCCAGTGGGAGAAGTACGCTCAGTCGATGGCTAGGACAGTCTCGCAACTGCAGAAAGTTCTCTCCGCAGTTGGTCATGATGCCGCAGAGGCAGCAGCCGTTTCGATGCCAGAGGCCCCGCACCAGTTGCACATAGGGCTCGACACCCCCGAACAGCGGGCAGAGAGAGACATACTGACGCCTCATATGCCCCCGGTTCCACTGGTCGTGCCAAGACAGCTTGCCACTGCACCCGCTCCACAGGCAGGATCATCGGCAGATGGCAAGAAACCTCTACGGGAGGGCGCAATGAGAATGCTGAGAGCTGCCGCTCAGTTCTACCCGAATCCGATATCGAGGGAGCAGATGGCGACGCTTTCTGGCTTCTCAGTGGGCGGGGGGACGTTCAACACGTACCGCGGCGAGCTGCTGAGGACAGGATGGATAACAGAGAGCGGAGGCCAAGTCATGATCACAGAAGAAGGGCTCGGCGCTGCAGGAGCCGTTGACCCGCTCCCCAGCGATCCGAACCAGCTGATAGACATGTGGGCGACGAAGTTCAGGGATGGTGCCGCCAAGATGCTGAAGTACGTGTGCTCGCGGTATCCAGAGTGGGTCTCCGACGAGGAGATAGGCCAGAACACGGGCTTCACCCACACTGGAGGGACCTACAACACATATCGCGGCGAGCTCGTCAGGAACAGGCTGATCGAGAAGAAGGACGGCATGTGCAGGGCGAGCCCGACCCTGTTCCTCGAATAGATTACTGACGATCCTGGGATAAGCAACACCGGCTACGGGGCTTAAGTCTCTACTTCGGGGGTGTATTCTTCGGGCCTCATTCCGAACGTCCAGGCGACTGCCTCGTTTACGGTGGCCGTTCTGTCACCCGGGTTTACCCTGAGAAGCGTCACCTTTGACGTCGAGGGGCACTGGACCTTGATGAAGCGGGCCTTGAGCCACGGGCGGTCGTCCTGAAGGTCGGCCTCCACAAGCTCGTAGTGGAGCTTGCGGCCGTTCCACTTGTTGACAGTGTCCTTCTTGTCGAGGACCTTGACACCCAGCTCTTCAAGCACGCGGTCGTATCCGATTATTCTCAGCGCCACTGTCCTCTGTTCTATGTTGCGGAGGCCGACGACGTCTCTTGCGGGCATCTTCCTGTCCTTGACAGCGGCCCACACGTCCTCCGGAAAGCGCACCCCGTGCAGATAGTACCCTTTGTCACCGTCCCTCCATGATATGGCGGGCTTTGAGATGCTGTGCAGGCGGTAGTCCTCGTTCATGTGGATCTCCCGCGGCGCGTTGAGTATGACTGCCAGGTTCCTGAACGCGGTTATGGCGTATATCCCCCGCTTGAGGAATGACTGGTATCTCTTCAGGTCGTCCCCGATCACGAGGCCGCATGCTTCGTCGTAAAAGTCAGACTCGGCCAGCCACCCTCCGTCTGGGATGAGACCTATGCCGCTTCGAGACTGGTTGGTCCAGGTGGTCATGCCAGAGATGTTGGCTCGGGTGTCAGAGATCGTGTTTGCGAACGACCCGAGGGCGCGGTTGACCCGGAACTTGATCAGGTTGTCGACCGTTACCAAATCGTCGCTCTCAATCACCCGGGACACATCGGTGGTCCTCTTCGTGTACAGCCGGGCCTGTATGCCTGCTTCGATGTCCTTCGTTACGTTCTCGTCAATGACATGGTTGGTGTGATTGCCCCTGGCGCGTCCCGCCGCTTCATTGTACTTGGCGATGCTGTTGGCTATGACGATCTGCTTGGGCGGGTTGATGTGCGACTCCTTGTATACCCAAGCCACGTCTGCCGATATCTCGGACGGCGACTCCAGGTAGGCCTTCTCCCTGCTGCCCAGTATGAAGTTCAGCCACCTTTCGGCAAACTCGGGGGCCCTCTCCCGTTCTCTCTCCTTCAGCGCCCACAACACGACCTAGCCACCACCAATGAGTACGTTAGTAGTTGGTTTGATGCGTTTTGTAAGTTTGGTGATTGTTTTTCGATACACACGTTCGCTCTCTTTTCTTGCATTACAATCCTTGTGAAGCAGTCTGATATTATCAATTGTGTTGGTCCCGCCGTCAATTAGTGCAATTGTATGGTCTATAACAACGAATTTCAACTTATCTGCAAGTGGCGTATGACAATATGCACAAATATTTCCGTCTCTTAGTAAAAGGAATTGTACAACAAGTTCACGGTACTCTCGGTCCGAACCCATACGTCTCTTCTTGCCACGATTCTTTCCATATCCTTCGTACCTACGCTTGACGGCCTTTCCTTTTGGGGTTTGGTTGTACTTTCTGACACTCAGATAGTGCCGAAGTCTAAACCCTGGGTCATTGTTGTACCGCTCGCGTAAATGTGCTCTTCTCTTTGCTGGATTCTTGTACGGCAAGAACAATCATCATTTGAGTATCAGTCGCTAACTAGCCTGGTGGTGTCTGGGAAATATTCATGCTGCCGCGTTACCACATAGATTCCAGATACCAATACGAATGCTGCGTGCTCTTCATGGACAACCTGGGCTTCCTTTTCGACCTGGACGAGGAGTTGGCTGCCTGCTCTGAACACCTTCGCGCCGAGGATCCTGTGAGAGTGACCAGTTACTTCTCCTCTCGCGAGGACGTTGTCGTTGATCTCCTGCGCTCCTGTCGGAAGCGAAGATACCTTGCGGAAGAAGAGGTCACCCTGGCGTGCCTTTCGGGACGCCTTGCCTACAATCCTTACTTCATCCATGCACTAATGGGGCTGGCTGATTATTAAGCGCCTGAGCGGGTCAGCGCCGTGACCACTTTGGTCAACCCCGTCCAGAGCGCAGACCCCTCAGAGGCAGCTGCCTGCGCATCCTTGATGGCCGTAAGCTCTTTTGCCGTCACCTTCAGCGTCGACGATCTGACGCTGTAAGACGGGTCGCCCCGTTTTCCAGTGCTGTGCTGATGGTACATCCGCGACTTGTCGTAGTAAGAGTGCGTCCAGTACCCTGCCTTCTCTCCGGTGGAGAGGACAACGGTCCGCACGAAGAACGAGCCCCTGGTGGCGTATGCCTTCTGCCTGCGGTCTTTGGCGCATTTCGGGCATGTCCGCACTGCCTGGACCGGCATCTTACACACATGCAACATGGAGCGGCTTTAACCATTCCTCTTATCGTGCTCGGAATCAAAACCTGGTTCAGTAGAAGTTGGGCGCAGACCCCCTCCTTCTGCCCGTCGTTGGGGGCGACCGTGGACCGAATCGACGTTGATATCAACGTCGATGCCTGGCGGCCGCAAGCGCCTTGGGTGCGCGCCAGGCCCGAATTATCGGGGCAGAAGATGATGCCAACAACGGGTTGGTTGCGCGGGGGGCCTGACGAAGGACGCGCCAGGAGTCTGGCCGGTCAACGGTGGTGAAGGCCTCTGCTATGTCCTTGGCAGTCGAGAGACCAGTGAGTTGCACGTTCGTTGGAAAGCCGGCCTGTCATGGACCCGGAAGCGCCAGCAAGCCTACTTGTCACGTTTTTGGAGCGTAGTGATAAGGGTGGAGAGCTGGGCCCTGGTTTCAAGGGCACTTTTCAGCAAAGAATCTCCATGCTGTCGGCCTCGGTTCCGTGCTTCGTGGAATTCAAGCACGCTCTTCGGAAAGCTCGCGACTTTCAGATACTTGCGCTCGCCGCCTGGCATCTGATGGATCAAGACGACCTCGAACGATTTTCTGTGTTCCCTCGCCGCCAGATAGCGGTAGGCTCCGCACCTGCACTTCTCCAGAGGCTGGAAGTGCTTTAGCGGCATGCTTGTCGCGCACACCACGGCGCACGTGATAATTAATCATTAGGAGGCCAGGATACAGCGAGAACGGCCATCCGAGCGTGGCCGGTGCCTCCATGTTGAGCATTGACCCCATGGGTCTACAGGTTCGAAATGGCATGTCGTGACCGCGAACGACGGTAGAGCTGGCAGGGGCGGGCAACGTACGCCGGTCTAGTCCCTTAATAGCTCATGCCGAATCTTATTGCAGGCGAACAAGGTATTACGGTAACCCAAACCTGCAACGAAGAATTCCAGGACCTCCTTACTGAAATAGATGAAGATGACGCGAAGATCAAGGTCAACATTGAGCGTCGCCAATACGGGAAAGAAGCCACGCTAATCGAGGGGATCGATCTGGGAGATGAAGAGATGCGCAAGCTCTGTACGAGCCTGAAGCGCAAGTTTGCAGTCGGCGGGACTTACAAGGACGGCAGAATCCTGCTACAAGGGGACCATAGGGCCGAGCTCCCTGAAGCCCTTGCAGCCAGCGGGTTCAGCAGGGCCAAGATAGAGGTAGCGTAGCCACTACGCACTGCGGTGCTTAATAGCCCAAATCTACTCTATTACCAATGAGCCAAAGTTCGGGCGAGCAGCACAGCGCGCCCTGGAAGGCTATCCACGAAATCCGCCACTTCCCAGAGAAGAACGGTGTGAAGATCGCGAAGGTCGTGGCCATTCAGACGAACGGCGAGAAGGACTTCCTCACCGCAGAGGAAAGCCCCACCGGCGGGACAAGGACGCAGATCACCATTGTCCTGTCGCCTGAAGACGAAGCCATCCTGGGGCTACGTCTGCTGGAACGTGCCAAGCAGCGCCCATACGTCAAGACTGGACAGGGTAACGGAGCCAAGTAGATCGCCACCGGCGATGTGCTGAGCTCCCCCTCCCCCTTTTTGCAATAACGCGCATTAGTTTCCATTGTGTTTCCTGTGTCCTACCGAGGGCCCCGATTAGTACGTGTCCTCTTACCCTTGCGCAGCCTGATCGCGTCTGCCTTCAGGGCTATCTTTCTCTGTATCTCGGCATCGTCGTGCCCTTTGTGCTTCAACACCACGCCTGTCTTGTTGATCTTTCCGATGCTGTGGCTGACGTAAGAGTTCTTCTTGTTCTTCTGCCCGTTGTAGTGGTTGACAACGACGTAGATGTAGTGCCGCTCCCTCTTGGTCCGCTTCCACTTCGTGACTATCTTGATCACAATCGGAGCCGTCGTCCCAAGCTTCGCGAACTTGCATCCAGGGGTGGGGCATATGACGTTGAACTTGGGTTCTGGCCTGTCTACTGACGAGGCCTGCTCCATGAGGTCCCTCAGGCCGTCTGTCAAGACTCCGCTACCGTCTGCCAAGGCAGCACCCCACTCCTGGCACTCGTTGCCGATGCACTTCAAGGGGCATTGTCTAAGATATTGGACGAAGTGACGCATGAAACCCACTGGAAACACCGCCAGAGGGTGGCTTCAAGCGATGTACCCACACCGTGAGCAGCCAGGACGCGGTGGCACCGCACACTCAATACTCACTGGATAACACATGGGAAACCCCACTTCAGTAGCACGCCCAACGGCCGCCTGCCGGCGTCGGATGCCACTGGCAACGAAGGCAAACACAATGGAAACTCATAGTAGAAAGACTGGAGAACCAAGTCCTAGGAGGACATTGCTCGCTATCGGCATCAGACGAGCAGCCCGCCGGCGAAGACGAGCGAGAACGCGAGGTACACCATGTACCCGATGGAGATGTATGTGACGACCGGGAGGCCGTATCGGACCATCACACGGCTGCCTGGAGGCGCCTTCGACAGGACATCTTCGCGGGATATGTTGACGTCGGTTGCGACACTGATAGTCTGGCCGTCGCCCGCCTCTATCCCCACAGGAAGCCATTGTTTTTGGGCCTTGAACTGTTCGATGGGGATCATCAGGTCGCTCTTCATGAGGCCTTCCTTATACGCGGCAACGGCATGGAAAGCGGCTACGACCATCGCTACGAGGAGAACCGAAAACGACATCACGTATGGGTCTGCGCCTATGAGTACCAGAGCGATCGCATCGGCCTGTCCGACGTGGCCCAATCTCGCGAAGGCAACGCCTATGGCAGAGAACATGCCGAGCTTGAAGAGTTCGACATAGAACAACGCGCTGGGTAGGTTAGCATAGCTCCAGTAGAGTGCCATCGCGGCGCCGGCAATGCCTGGGATCCACACTAAATCGCTTATCGCCCTCTCTTCCAAGTCCTGCACCCCAGCGAGCACGAACGACGCTGCGATGAACATGAGCGCAGCGAAAAGGGCTTCGATCATGAGAGCATCTTCTCTGCTATGGCGCCAGCCATCCTGGTCAGGTAGTCGTGGGATAGCTCGTTGACCATTATGAGGGGGACGCCGGCTGCGCTGCCCACGGCCATCACCATGAACTGGTCATACATCAGGTACCCTCGCAGGACATGGTCGGGGACGCAGTGGCTGCGCCTCACCTTGTTGTTGGCGATGCAGATGGCTTTCGGCGTGTTCATGAACACCAGGAAAGGACGCCTGGATCTCGGAATCTTGGTCTTGATGGTCCTCGGTATCCTCGTCTCGAACGTGCGGTCTGTGGCGGTTTCATAGATTATCGGATGGTCGGCGTCTCCGCTCTGCTCCATCCTGGCGTACACTTTACCAAGGCCGTTGGCTATTGCGTCCTGGTCAAAATTGTAGTTAGGGCCCGCCGCTCCGCTTACACGCGTTGGGGCCGCCCTGCTCCCCTGGCGTATGGCTTCGAAGAAGTCGCACACTTCCGGCTTTGCCTTTCTATCTATGAGCGCCGGTAGCAAGTACCTCTTGATGAAGACAGACTTGCCTGAACCAGGGGGCCCGAACACCACGACGTCCCGCATCGCTACTGCTTACCGCGCCTGTCCAGTCGGACTTCCAGGATCCCGTTGTTGTAGGTGACATGGGGTGGTGAGTACTCGCCGTTTGGAAGCCCCACCGACTTGCTGTATCTCCGCTTCCCGCCGACCTCTATTGTCAGCCTCCCGTCAGAGACCTCTGTGTTTACATCCGCCAGCGCTATCCCGGGGACCTCGGCTATGACGCTGACGCCTCTGTCGCTCTTGATGACGTCGACCAGCGGCTCTACAGCGTCGCTGATGCGGGGCTTTGCGCCTACGTGGGGGTACTTGGCGTTGCCGAACTCTCGCACGACCGGAACGCCGTCTGGCCCTACGGTCATCGAGTAGCCATGAACCACAGGCCCGTTGGCGAACATCGAGTCCAGGTCCAGCGTGTCGAACAGCTCTCGGATCTCGTCCATCATGGGCCCGAATATCGGGTCCTCGTCGAACGGGGTCCGATCTGAGTCCTTCTTGGGCATCAGAGTATGGGTTACAGTGACCTAAAAAGCGATGGGGTAATACGCGGTTAAAAGCCGGTAGCGTGTCACTCCTCGTTGGCGTTCATCGTCCTCGAGGGGTTTTCTGGAACAGGCAAGACGACGATAGCCAACGCCCTCGAGAAGATGGGGTGGCTACACATCACCGAGTCCGCCCACGCGGTATCCGCTGACGTGCCCCTCGCCGACAGGGGCGACGTCTATTCCGACTACAGCCTCATAGGGGCGACGCTGAAGACTTGTGGCATAATCGCGAACAACAGGGCGCGACGGGACATCGTGTCTGAGGGGTTCCTGGTCAACGACCTCACGTACAGCCTCATCCGGCAGAAGAGGGGGCAGAGCGACGCCGCGGCAGAGCTGTTCTCGCTGGTCGGCAACGTCCTGAGAAGGCCGGCGCTCAAACCGGACCTGTACATCATATTGACGGCAGACGAGAAGGCGATAATGAAGCGCCAGAAGCTGAAGAGCGACAGGGACAGGCTCACCAACAGGTTCTTCAGGAATACGTTCTACAGCACCCTCAATGACCTGCACGAGCTCTTCGGCCACAAGAACACAGTAGTAGTGAGGACTGACGGCGGGAAGGACGCCGCCATCAAGGCCATCCTAGACGCGGTCTCCCAGCGCTAGAGCAAGCGCTCAGCTGACCTTGATGTGAGAGCCGTCTTTGTCGGCGTAGACCTGTATCACGGAAGCCGAGCTCTCCTCGCAGATGTTGTGATGGGTAACCATTATGATCTGGTCGATGAACTTCGGCAGCTCCCCAAGATAGCCTGCAAGCTGCGGCATGTTCTCGGAGTCGACTCCGTCGGTGGGCTCGTCGAGCAGCAGCAGCCTCTTGCATTGCGTTATGTCCATGAGCGCCAGGCGTATTGAAAGCGCTATGAGCGTCTGATGCCCGCCGCCGACACGCGTAGCCGGGATCCGCTCAGTGAGCCCGATGGGGTGCACGTACACCTCATAGTCCTCGGGGTCGACGATGAATGCGTCGTACACCTGCTGGTCAGTGAGGCGCTTGTAGTACTCCATGGCCTTGTACTCTATGCTGGCGAGGAGGTCCTTCCTCCGCGTCTCTATCGCCGTGTCAAACTGGACAGAGAAGTTCTTCGCCACGCTGGCCTTCGCAAGGCGGGCCTTGAGCATGGTGTGCCGCCCTTCTGACTGATCGATCCACTGCTTTACAGCACCCTTGTAGCTCCGCTTCTCTGCGAGCTGCTTCTCCCGTGCCGCAAGCAGCGCCTTCTTGGAGTTGAGATCGTCAGCCCCTATCGGGAGGTTCTGGGCCACCTTCAACTTGAGGCTCTTATCCTGGGGGTCGATGCTGAGGCCGAGCGTCTGCAGGGCCGCGGCAATGGCGCCTGTCAGAGACAGGACCGACTCGTTGAGGCCGTTCACATTGCTGGCGTATGCCTCATAGCGCTCCTTCTGCGACCTGAGCTCGCCGATGACATACTCGTACTTCGCAGCGTCATTGAGGCTCTCCGCGAGCTGCCTGTCCGCCTCATACTTCGCCTTGGCCTCTGCTTCTTTTTGGCTGAGCGCCTCGAGCCTTGGGCTCGCTTCCTGCATGAGCTCTCTAATCCTTGCGGGAGATATGGGCTGACCGCACTCGGGGCACTTGGAGACGCCCTCTTTGAGCATCTTCTCATGGTTGGCGATCTCTGCCCTGACCGACTCCACCTGGCCTCTCACCCCGGCCCAGGCGTCCATGTCGACCGCCATGCGGGCTTCTACCTCCGCCTTCTTTCTCTTCCTTTCCGCGTACTCGCTGGACACGCCGTCGAGCTTTGCAGCCAGCGCCTGCAGGTCTGCCACGCCCGCCGCCTTCAACGTCTCCTCTGCCTTTATCGACAGCGAGTCCGCGTCCCGCTGCAACCGCTCCCTGTCGTCTATCCGCTTGACCAGCTCGACCAGCTCCGGAGACTCGCTCCGCTTGATGACGGTGACAAGTCCGTCGACCTCGGTTTCAAGAAGCTTGGCGTCGTCCAAGACGTGCTGGAGCTCGTTGCGCTTCTCTGACATCATCGACTCGAGGTTGCTGATCAGCGTCGTGACATCGTTGTTGTCCCACTTCTCATACTGCTTCCTCACCGCATCGAACTGTTCCCTCAGCTCCCTTAGCAGCGTAATCTGCAGGAGGGAGTCCATCTGCTCCCTGTTAGGGTTTAGGATCGACGTCATGCCGCCCTGCCGGACGTAGACGAGGCTCTGGAACTTCCTGAGGGACACGCCAAGGAGGTCGGCGACCTTCGTCTTGAGCTCGTCCTCCCCCTCTATCGTGACTTCTTTGCTGTCGACGACCAGCTTCTTGTCCTCGGTCTTGAACTCACCCTTGTGCCCCAGCCCTCCGACCCGCAACAGCTGGGCTTCGTTCCCCGTCTGCAGTGGTTTGAACTTCACGAGCGTCTTCATCCCGTTGGCGCCGGGAAGCCTCGAAACAAGGGCCGAGACCTTCACCCCGGGCACGTCCCCGAACAGGGAGTACGTTATGGCGTCCAAAATCGATGATTTGCCGGTGCTGTTCCTGCCGCGGATTGTGACCAGGCCAGCGCTGAAGGGTATCGTCTCGTCCTTGTAGGCCTCCCAGTTCTTCACCCGCAGCTCCTTGATCACTTCGCTCATGGCTGGCCCGCCTTCTCGAGTATGTCCGCCCACTTCTTCACGAATATCGCCCTGTCCCCGTCGGTCAGGAGCCCGGTCTTCTTCGACGCCCTGTTGTCGAGGGCCGCGCTCACTTCAGATATCACCGCGTTGGCGTCTGGGAGGTTGGCCATCCCTATGGGCTCCACAACGCTCGACGCGAAGTCGGCCCCGCTGGCGTACATCGTAGGATCTGCATGCTTCACGACGTTGTTGACATCGTTCACTATCTCGGCGTAGATGAGCCTGGGGTTCTTCCGCTTCAGGTCCTCGTAGGCCCTGCTGAGCAGGTCGGTGATGACGAAGGGGTCGTCGCCCGTAAGCCCGTCGACGGACACCCTGAATATGCCGTCCTTGCCCGCGGCCTGGAATTTCTGCGCCTCCTCCTCGGCGGCAGCCTTGGCCGCCGAAACGTACCACTCGACCGGCTTCACTGCTCCCTCAGAGTCGACCCGGACGTTGACTATCTTCTGGAGCGGGACCAGCGGGACGAACCTAATCTTGTTAGCGCCCTCTATGATGTGTATGCCATACTCTGCACCCTCCCCTATGTTCTCGGCCTCGGTAGCCCCAGCGTTGAGGAACGTGGTCTTGTGGTCCTTCCCAACGACCAGCGGGTCTAGAGGGACGTGATAATGGCCGGATATCACGAGGTCCGGGCTGAGCACTGCCAGGTCGTCGACGTTGGTATAGGTGTGCTCAGGGGTCCCCTTGGGGATGGGGTGGTACCCCTGGATGAACCCGTGGACCAGTATCACCTTGAGCTTCCCGGGGTTTGCCGCGAACGTCTTCTTCACGAAGTCGGCGGCGTCGAGAACCTTCTTCTTCAGATACCTGTCGAACGAGATCCCTATTATGACGACGTTATCATTGACATACACGGCAGTGTCATCAACCGCCCCGGCAGCGACCGTGACGTACTTGGCCATGGGGTGGCTGATGTAGTCAATCGTGTTCCCCTCCGCAGAACCATCGTGGTTCCCCCTGAGTATGAATACATGAGGCGGCTTGTCTGTATTTGCTTCTACAGACTTGAAGTAGCGATGAAACTCTTCCTTGATAAAAACCGAGTCTTCTGGGGTCATACTACGTTTTTCGAAGACGTCACCACAATGAATTAACACATCAGTCCCTTCTTTGATGTTTATGTCGATCGCCTGACTCAGTGCAGCTCTATAGGACTCCCGTCTAGCATCTCCTATCTGACGTGGTATCGCACGGCCGACGTGCGTATCAGAAATTACGCCAATCTTCATGGCTACCACTTCGCCTTTTCACGTTTCTCTTTGAACTCGTTGAGCCGCTTCTGCTTCTCCCTCAGGTTGGGGGTGATGCCGCCGTGCTTCGTGACCCTGGGCATGGTCTTGATGTGAGCCGGGAGCGGGACCCACGGCCCTACCAGCACCACCTCCCCCTGGTTGAGACTGGGCAGATCCTCGGTGAGCCTCTTGGAGAAGCTCTCCCCCGCCGCTTCGATCATCCTCTGGTCCTCCGGATTGGTTATCCTAAGCACGGCGAAGTTGCCTACGTTCGCCAGGACGTCAGAGTCTATGCTCCTCGGCCGCTGGCTGATCAGCCCCATGAAGAGGCCGAACTTCGCCCCCTCGCGTATGGCTGTCGATATCGCCTTCACAGAGTAGGCGCTCGCCTTCGGCGACGCCACCCTGTGGGCCTCCTCTATGAACAGGAACGTCGGGATCTCCTCTGCCTTACCTCTTATGCTGACGAGATACCTGAATATCTGGTCGATCAGTATGCTCGTGGTGGCGTCCTGAAGCCTGGACTGGACGCCGTTAAGGCAGACCACGCTCAACTTCCCAGGCTGGATTATGTCGCTCATCTCGACGCCGGTGGGCGTCAGCTTGATGTCAGACTCCAGGTCCTCGAGCCTGTCAAGAAGCCCTTCATACCTCGACCTGTCCTCACCACGAAGAACCAGTGTGCCGTCTTCCTTGTTCTGCTCCTCGAGCCGCTCCCTTACAATCGATATGACGTCCTCGATCCCGAACGGCGTTTTCCTTGCCTTCAACTCCCTTATGATCCGCTTGAACACAATGACCTGGCGCTCTCCGATCGTCTGGCCAAGCAGTTCGACTATCCCGTCTATTGGCATGTTGCCGAAGCTGAGGGCGAGCTCCTTGGCCTCTGCAGTGACTCCGTCTATCTTCGGCGCGCCTGAAGGATAGTAGACAGTGGTCCTGAACTTGTTGTGCTTTTCCCCGCTGGCAAGTTTGTCGAGATGAACGTAGTCGGCATGCATGTCTATCACAACGACCGAGAAACCCTCCATCAGTATCTGCTCAACCACAGCGCCGCTCAGGAACGACTTCCCGGACCTGGTAGCCCCCAATATGGCGGTGTGGAACTGGAGCCCCTGGAGGTGTATCGGTACCTTGACACCAGGCCGGTTCATCAGAGTGCCGACGTATATCGGCAGATCCCTCTCTACTCCGCTGAAATACTGCTGTAGCGTCTTGTCGTCGGCCTTGCTGACTACCGCACCGGGATCAGGCGCAGCCTTCGGGTGCCTTATCGTGCCATCGGACAGGTACCCCAGTATCTCCACCCTTACGAGCTTGTAAGAGAAGATCTGCATCGGAGCCCCGATTAGCTTTTCCGTGATCGCCGGATTCTTGGACCCCATCCCCACCACCTCTCCAAGAACAACGACAGGTGCTGCTTCATCGCCAGTAGGCTCGTTTATCTCGACCACCACATAGTCATGCAACGCTATCGGGGTCTTGATGGCGGCACGGAACACGAACGCAAACGGCGTCGACTCATCGATTACATTGCCAAGGACGGCCATCAGTATCCCCTCATCACCAAGTCGCGGAGGGCCCTGCGTCGCATGTCCACATCGAACCCGGCTTTCTTCAGCGCTTCAGCGATCATCGGCTCGTACGCCTCGTCGAACACCCTCCTCTCAAGACGGGCGTTGACGTCAGCCTGGATCAGCGGGTCGACTGAGAACGACGTCGACATCATGGAGTTCAGCTCGGAGACGACAGAAGCGACGGCCTTGTCCTCGTAAGACCCAGGCTTCACGAAGGCGAAGTCGCTGACTGCGCCGCTCTCATACAGACTCCCGATGCTCTTTCCCAGCAAGTCAACTCTGTGCGCCCCTTGGTGATTTAAGGGCCGCCAATAGGTCGTCACGACCGGCGTCAACGAATACAGCTCATCCAGCAGGCTGAGCACCTCCCTGTCGGCCACGGTCCCCCTGAACCCTCCAGCAGACTGCAGCCACGACCACTTGTGCACGAACCTATCCAGCTTGCCAAACCGCGGCTGCGGAGGGATGACCAATGGCATGGTATACCCGCCAGACGATGCCAGAGAGCTGTACAGGGCCTCATCCGACACGTTGACCAGGAGGTCGTCTGCAAGAGCAAGAACATCGGTGCGCTTGGTGCTCTCCACTATCGACTTTGCAAGCTCCTTCGGCTTCATGGTCACGCCGATCTTCGAAGCAAGCGCCGGCTCCATGGAAGCAATGGCCTCCAGCATGATCGCAGACCTCAGATACGAAACATTACTGTCCTTGCTAACCCCCACCACGACTACGCCCTCCCCGGCAGTCCTGAACAGCTTGATGTACGACTTCAACAGCAGTTTCGCCATATCGACGTCCTCAGACTTCGAGACCTCCCTCACGACCGTAGGGTAAAGAGCACCGTCGAATATTGCAAGCACGGGCTTCCCCATCTCCTTGGCCTTCTCTATCCCAGAAGCTAGCGTCCGCAGCTCGAGAGCCCTCATCAGCATAGACTCCCCCTCAAACTGGTACCCAGCAGCGACATCTACGTCAATGACGGCATCGACAAGGACACCATCCACGTTGTATATGTTAGCAACTGCTCTGGCCACGTACACGCCAAGCCCCCCAGCAAACTTCGAACTGGCATTGCTCCCATCCGACGAAACTACGACCATCCCCGCCTTCGAAGCCAGGCTGCACGGCACCCACTTCGACAGATACATGGCGTCGATCGCCGGGTTCTCGCGCCTCTTCTTCCCGCCCACGTGGACCACGGCCTCGTTGAGCTTCTCTTGAAAGAGCTTGAAATAGACGTCTTCTAGCATTCCCTGCCCTGGTTGCAACAGTATAGATACCGGCACTTGTAATATAAAGGCCCATGCATTTCACATATGCAATGCAGGTATTTTGATGTAACAATAAACAGTCAAATTAGTTACATCAAAAGTGGCTATTTGTGCATGCCATGCTTTCGTTTGATTTCTGCTGGCAGTACTTCGTAAATGTCCGGGTGGCGCTTCTTGAGCGTGTAGAGCGTGGGTGGGAGGAGGTGGTTGTGGCTTACCCGTCTGACGTTCTCCAGGACTACGGCTCTCAGGTCCCTCTTGTCGCCTGACTTCTTGGAGTAGTCGACGAGCCTGGCTATGGCGTCGTCTGTTGTTAGGCCTTTGACCGTGATGAGGTATGGTGTTAGGACCATCCAGAGTAGCCTGTGCCGCCCGTCTTTTACTGGCTTTGCCAGGAGCTCTTCGATGTAGTTGTACTTGTGGGCGTCGCGGGCTTTTCTGTCTTTCTCTTCTGGGAGGCTGGCCGCGGTGCTGTCGGTTAGTTCCTGGAGGACTTTGGGGGTCTGGGCGCCTTTGAAGCGACGGAGGCCGGCCATGAGTTGGTGCTTTGCGGCTTCGTAGAATATCTCTGGGAGGTGATCGTATTGTATGTAGACCGTTCCTGACCGCATGTCTTGGTTGACGAGCTTGAGGGTGTTGTTTGAGGCGAGGCCGTACTCTCCTATGAGGGCGAGATATCGTTCTACTGGCATGGCAAGGAGGTCTTGCCTGTTCCTGTCCTTGCCGGCATGCTCGAACGTTTCTCCGAAGCAGTCTGCAAATATCTCAGTGCGGTATTCGCGGTCTTTCCCTCTGAACAGGTCTCTCATCCTGTTCGCCTCTGTCGTCGCGAACCTGTAGCTCAGGTCGTCGAATTTAGACACGACGTAGGATGTAGCGAAGAACGCTAGCGGGTCGTCATCGGTACCTGCCATCTTGTGTTCCTTCCTGTTGATCAGATCTGATACCCATGCCTTCGCCAGTGCCACCACCGCATCGGTGGCTAGGTCGTCGATGTCGAGCTTCCCGACTTCCTTCCTGGCGGTGCCTGATATGGGGTACTGCCTAGCCCGCGTCGAATACAATCCAAACCTACTGTTCACCCGTGCTAAAAACCACGGTCAGCCTTTTATGCTCCCTGTGTTCTGAATGTTATGCCAAGCAGCGACCGCACATGTGCAAGATGCCGGGGCGAGGTCATAAGCGATTCCGAGTCCGGGGAGCGGGTGTGCACCAAATGTGGGTTCGTTACAGGATATTCTGATATGGGTAACGAGTACCTCGAACCGCAAGAAGAAGAGTCTGAAGAAGTCTAGGTCTTCGAAGTCCTTTTTGTACTGACTATGGAGTGTTGCTTACCACTTCGGAAAATTATGGTACTGCTTGCCGCCAAGGAGATCCCCGCCGGCGCCGTTACTGCCGACGCCTCCGACCTGTTTGAAATAGAAAGCCACGCCATCTCTTTCGCATATCTTCCTGATACTCTCGGCCCATTCCGGCTTCATGGGAATAGGCGCCGGCCCGCTCATTCCCCCCACTATGGCCTGGTCCACTCCCACGATGTTGAATTCTCCCAAATCTTCAATCAGCGGCTCGAAGGAGATGTAGACTATCTTGGCACCGAGTGATTTGATCTGCAGAAGTTGCCCTATCCTGAATAGCCTTGACTTCTCTCCAATACTGCAGCCGACCCATATGTTGCGAGGTATCGGCTTCTTCCAGTAGTCACGAAAGAACACAAGCGCTCTTCCAATCCTCTTGGTGAGCAACTGAAACTCTCTGTCTGGGTTGGCGAGGATGACAACTTCGAATACTTGCTTGATGTACTCGTAACTGTTGAACTCGCCGAACAGGTCTGTGAAGTCGTCAAAGAAGATGAGATGTTTTGCTGCAGGCCACGACTTGATTCTCTTTGAAAGGTTCTTCAGGTTGTATCGCTTAATTTCATCGCCTCGCTCTCCCCATTCCGCTCTCATACGGTACATGTAGCATGCGGAACAAGCTTTGTCTACCTTTCGGCAACCAGCACTCTCATTAGCGGTTGCGTCAGTCCAGGAGATGGAAGTATCTTTACCCATGCGGTCATCTACACCTATTGCATTGGTTGCTGAGGTGTCACTAATTGAATTGGCTCAGAAAACCCTAGTACATCCAACACCTTGTTGACCTGCCTTTCAGGGATCTTCCTCCCGTTCTTGTAGTTCTTCGGAAGTCTTTCTCTGGCTTCTTCACGGGTCATCTGTATGCCGAAGATCTGTTTGATGGTTCCCTTCTCCATGATCGCTTCTGCCAGGGCCTGGCCGACGGCTTCCATGAAGTATTGTTGCTGCTTCTCGAGGGGCCAGTCTTCCTTGAACCCGGACCTGAGGGGTGGCGGGCGCCTGTTCTTGTTCTTGCCCAGGCTTTCGTATAGGTTGATGAGGAAGTTGGCGGTCGCTTTTGCGTCTTTGGTGTGGACGAACCTGCAGTCGAATGACGGTATGGCGGCGACTGATTTGTAGAATGCCATTTCCCTGTCCGGATGGAACTCTCTAAGATATCTCATGATCGGCACGTACGGTGAGCTCGCCTTTCCCTTGAGGGATGGCTCGTAGATGAACTCCCCTTCGAGTATGAGGTAGCGGGCCTTTGCCTCGTGGCCTCTCATTTCGCTGAGCTCTTTCCAGAGGCGGCCATCGTAGATGCTGGCGAAGAAGTCAGCCGGCTCTTTGTGCTCTATCAGTATGGTGTCGTTGGCGTCGTCCTCATTGGCGCCTCCCTGGATTATGAAGTCGGCCACGCCTGTTATGTTCTTGTCCTCGTAGCGCTCGTCTTCAGGCAGGAGCCTGTAAATCTCAGACCTCGCCTCTTGGCTGTTGGCTCCTATTGGCATTTCCGGCCTCTTACCTGTATCTGAGCTAATAACGACCGAAGTGACCGGGAGCCGGAGCGGTGTGCGGCTCACTAATGGCCGACGGCTCCGGCGTGAGACGGCGGCTCGCCGTCCCCCAGTTCACGGTTCATGATTGCCCGTTCATATTTAACGCATGAGCACGTGCTGCTTGGCAGCTGCCTTGGATATGCGTTGCCAGGTGTACCAGTTCTTCCTGATCTGGTCGTCTAGAGAATCGCTTCCTGATCTTGCATAGACCCGCAAGAACTGTATGGTGCGCTGGTCAGCCGGGTACCCGCTCCCCATGTCGGGGTAGCCGAGGTCCAGCGCTTTCTGCCTCACTGTTTCCAGGGTCCTGTCTCTTTCGACCTTCGCGATGATAGACGCAGCGGATGCGCCTGCATGGTTGACGTCGGCTTTGTGCTCGGCTATCACCATGGTCCCGTGGGTTACCAGCCTGGCTAGCTTTGCCTCGAACTTCTTCGCGTTGGGCTCGCACGCGTCCACGTACATGGTGCACCCGGGGAGCGAGTTGATCGTCTCGGCCATGGCCATCAGCTCCAGGGTGTTCAGGTTCCTGCTGGCTATCAGCGGGGCGTCTATCTTCACGACCGCGACGGAAGCCGCCATCTGCTTTATTTTTGGTTCAAGCTCTATCCGGTGCCCTGCCGGCACGGCTTTCGAGTCGTGCACCCCGAGAAGGCGCATGGCCTGTAGGGTCCTTTCGTCGGCGGCGACCGATGCCACGACGAGCGGGCCTATGGCGCAACCGCGCCCTGCTTCGTCAGTTCCCCCTACCAGGGCAGACAACGTATTGAGAGTTGCCGTCGCTATAAAACGAAGCAGGATACAATGCCGGTCTTTTATCGCAGGCTGGCCATTGTTTGGGAGATGGACCCGGCGTCTGCGAGCCTTGTAAGAAGGGCCTTCGCGAAGTTCTATTCTACCTGGAACCCGGAGCCTGTTGACAGGGTTTCAGAGAGGGAGTTCGGCTACGTGCCCATGGACGGGTTCATGCGGCGCCACATGGGATTCAGTTCGCTGGAAGACGCCGCCAAGGAGATACGCCGGGTTTCTCCGCTGTCGGCCTACATGTCAAACGCGTTCTATGAGAGGCCTTCCGACCAGCCGATGGAGGCGAAGGGCTGGATTGGCACGCAGTTAGACATGGACATAGACGCCGACCACGTAGAGTCAGACTGCCGCGACGGGCATGACGCCACTGTCTGCGTGTCGTGCTTTGCGACGCTGAGCAAGGGCGCCAGGTCGTGCGGGTGTGGGAGCAAGAACGTCAAAGAGATCCATTGGTTCTGCAAGGTGTGTCTTGGAAGAACGAAGGACCATGCGCGCAGGGCGGTTGACTACCTGGTCTCCGACTTTGGCGTTGATCGCTCTGCCATTTCACTGTACTTCTCCGGGAACCGTGGGTATCACGTTCACGTCGATGATGGGCGGTTCGTGAAGCTCGGGTCGCTCGCCCGCAACGAGATCTCAGACTACATGATCGGCAATGGCCTGGCGCTGAGTGTGAAGATGCTGAGCGGGGGGAGCTCAGGTGGTTGGTATGGTCGCGTCATGCAGGCGTACAACCCCAAGGAACGGAAGGCGGGGGTCATGCTGCCGGGGCGGGAGATAGTGAAAGGGCTCAATGTAGAGGTGGACCCGTCGGTCACTAACGACATACACAGGATACTCAGGATGCCAAACACCCTTCATGGCTCTTCTGGCATGCTGAAGCTGCGGGTTGACGACCTCGCCGCGTTCGACCCGTTCACGGCTCCGGTGGCCATCGACGACGAAATCGTCTCTGTGGACGTAAAGTTCTCTCCGGCCTTGGAGATGCGCGGCAAGAAGTTCGGTCCATATGGCCCCGGAGGCGAGTCTGGGGCTGTCAGCGTCCCGAAGTACGCCGCGGTGTATCTGATACTGAAAGGGCTTGCGACGGCTGCTACTGCCTAGCCTTGCTGTTGTTGCGGTATCCGCAGCGCTTGCAGTGGAATATCCCTTCCGGGGTAACGTCAACCATGGAGGAGCTGCACGACGGGCATTTGGACGGATAGTCCGCGGCCTTCAGCCTGTTCCTTTCTTCCCTTCCCAATTCGATCAACCGTAGGCGGCCGGCATGGCCTTTACCTTCTGGGTCCTCTCGTTGGAAACCCCGGTTATGGCGGCCTTCAAGTGGTCCATGGTTATGACCGCTTCCGCGGCATGCTTGTTGGCCTCCGCGGGGGTGGCATACTTCGACACGAACTCTCTGATCACAGACGATGCCGCCCGGGCTACGATGTTAGTTATGTCTGCGCCGCTGACGCCCTCTGTGAGTTCGGCGAGCGCCTTCGGGTCGACCACGCCGGCGACGTGCTTCCCGCTCAACGCTATCTTGAATATCGCCTCTCTCGTCTTGGCGTCGGGCAGGCCCACCTCGATGATCCGGTCGAACCTTCCGGCCCTCAGGAGGGCTGGATCGATTATGTCTACCCTGTTGGTTGCGGCTATCACTATCACATTCTTCAGGCTCTGCATCCCGTCCATCTCGGTCAATAGCTGGCTGACCACCCTCTCGGTCACTTCGTTGGCCCCGCTGCTCCTGACTGGCGCGATGGAGTCGATCTCGTCGAAGAATATCACACAGGGAGCGGCCTGTCTCGCCTTCCTGAAGACCTCCCTTATCCCCTTCTCAGACTCTCCTATCCACTTGCTGATGAACTCGGGGCCCCTCACGCTGATGAAGTTCGCCTCGCTCTCCGTGGCCACAGCCTTCGCCAGGAGGGTCTTGCCAACGCCTGGAAGGCCGTACATGAGCATCCCCTTGGGCATGACATAGCCTATCTTGCTGTACAGCTCCGGGTACTTCAGCGGCCACTCGACCGCCTCCTGCAGCTCCTTCTTGACCCCGTCCAGGCCGCCTATGTCGGCCCACTTCACGTCGGGGGTCTCCAGGTAGACTTCGCGCATGGCCGATGGTATTATTTCGTTGAACGCCGAGTCGAAGTCGTCCATTGCCACCTTGATCTTGTCAAGGTCGTCTGCTGACACATGCTCGTTCTCGAGGTTGATTGTAGGCAGGACCTTCCGGAGGGCCTTCATGGCGGCCTCCTTGCAGAGGTACTCGAGGTCGGCGCCGACATAGCCGTGTGTCTTGGCTGCCAGCGCTCCCGTGTCTACGTCGGTCCCGAGGGGCATATGTCTCATGTGGATTTGGAGAATTTCCTGGCGTCCATCCCTGTTGGGGATCTTCACCTCTATCTCCCTGTCGAAGCGCCCCGGCCGTCTCAGAGCCGGGTCGATGGAGTTGGGCCTGTTGGTGGTGGCGATCACTATGACCTGCCCCCGCCCTTCGAGCCCGTCCATCAGCGACAGGAGCTGGCTGACCACTCTCTTCTCCACCTCGCCAGATACGTCCTCCCTCTTCGGCGCTATCGAGTCTAGTTCGTCTATGAATATGACCGACGGGGCTGCCTCCTTCGCTTTCTTGAATATGTCGCGCAGCTTTTGCTCCGACTCCCCGTAGAACTTGCTCATGATCTCCGGGCCGCCTATTGTGAAGAACTTCGCGCCGCTCTCTGCTGCTACGGCCTTCGCCAGGAGGGTCTTCCCAGTGCCTGGAACCCCGTGAAGTAGCACCCCTTTCGGCGGCTGGACCCCCAGCTTGTCAAATATCTCCGGGTGCCTTAGCGGGAGCTCTATCATCTCGCGCACCTTCTGTACTTCGTCCTTCATGCCGCCGATGTCTTCATAGGTCACCTGCAGCTCCTTGTCCGCGGCAGTGCCGGTCACCACCTGAAGCGAGGTGGACGACTTCACGACGACCGCCTCGCCATGAGGGGCGAAATCGGCAACCCTGAACAGCAGCCTTCCTCCGAAGTATGGTATCGAAAGCGTGGTCCCGTTCATGACCGGGAATCCGTCTATGACTTCCAGGAAGTATCTCGTATCAATGTCAGGAGCGTTCTCAAGGGGAGCCACCCTTACCTTCGTGGCGACCTGGGTCGCGACCTTCGAAACCACTACGGAATCTCCGAGGCCGGCGCTGGCGTCCAACCTGATTCTGCCGTCTATCCGCACCAGGTCCTTGCCGTCATCGGCCGGGTGGGACAGCAGGGCTCTAGCTACAGCGCTCTTCTTGCCAGCCACCTTGACTATGTCTCCCGATTGGAGACCCAAAGCGTCCATCGTCTTGCGTTCAATCCTGGCTACGCTCCTGGACACATCGTTAGAGTATGCTTCGGCAACTTTCAAAGAAACAGACGTCGACGTCAAGCACCGTATTGCACCGTCTGTGCATATAAGCAGCCATCAGTTCTGCTTTTTAGCCTCTGGTGCGCCATATCTTGTGGAAGCCAGGCTCTTCGCAGAGCGCATCACGTCCGCGATCAACGCAGGAATGGTAAAGAATGACGTCGAGCGGTCTGCCAATCACCAGCGCCGCGTAGGCGTGTATTACCCTTCGTCGCTCGGCTACTGCCTCAGGAAGCAATATTATGCCTTCTACTATCCAAAGGCACAGTCCCCTGCCAAACTCATTGTGTTCGCTCTTGGCGACGCGACCCATGAGCTCGTGGCTATGGCTCTCGCAAAGTCGGGCGACGTCAAGGTAGACGCGGTGGAGCTCCCTGCCAAGCTGGAAGTACAGGGCGGGGTGGTACTATCAGGGCGCATAGACGTCCTAGTGGCCGAACTGGCCGGGGAGAAGGTCATCATGGAGATAAAGTCCGCCAGCAGCATCCCCAACAGGCCCTACATATCGCACATAATCCAGATCCAAACGTACCTCCACACGACAGGGCTCACGCACGGCGTCATAACCTACGTCGACAAGAAGAGCGGCGACGTGAAGTCGTTCGACGTGCTGAAGGACGACTCGTGGCTCCACACCGTCAAGGTGAGGGCGCTCGAGCTCCACACCGCTGTGAAGTCGAAGCTGCCGCCCTACAAAGAGGCGTTCTCCAAGAACAAGCTGTACGAGTGCAAAGGATGCGATTTTGCAGGCATCTGCCTAAGCAAAAGCGAGCTGGACCTGGTCATGAAGGACTCGGACGAGAAATCTGACGCCTAGGCCTTCATCAGCGCACTCTCGGTTATGTCGTTGACCCCTATCACTCCGATGTAGTCGCCATCCTTGATGAGAGCTGCAGTGACACCCGCGTCCACCATCCGCTTGAACACTGAGTCGAGCTTGTCTTTCCGCTCTACTATGGGGGGCGTGAACGTGCACTCCGACACCGGGGAGTCGAACTTGCCCTCGGCAACCGCTTTCGATATCGATTTGAACGAGACGATGCCGACTATGCCAGATGGCGAGCCGTCGACGACAACGAGACGTGCACGCTGCACTGCGCCCATCTTCACCAACGCATCGCGCACCGTGGCGACCGTAGATAGTGTCTCACCATCACCTACACTGGTTGCTATGTCGTAGGCTGACAGTCCCGAGGCCCTGATGGCTTGTTCTACAAATACTGCAGACTCGCTGTTGAGCCGGCCATTGTCGACCAATATGCCAAGGTATGACACGAGCTCGTCAGCTGCCGTCTGCGGGTTCTTGCCAAGCACCTTACCGAATTCATCGACAGCCCTGACGAGCGGCGCGAGCAGTGGAGACACTACCTTTGAGACTACAAAGACCCCGTACGACATGGACAAGGCGATTGGCAGCGGGACAGCCATCCCTATGGCCATCGGTATCAGCGTTGAGCATACGGCGATCAACACCGACGCGATGATCGCCCCAACCGCGAACCCGACGAGCCCTGCGTTGAAGAGGGTGCTGCCGATTATCAATGTCAGCAGCACGTCAGACAGGATGTCAACGAAGATCAGGGACGTCACCACCTTTGGCTTCTCCGCCAAGAGGAGCATGACCCTGGCCGCTCTCTTGTCAGAAGCCTTGAGATCGTTGAGCCTGACAAGGCTCACGGAAAGGAACGCGCTTTCGGCAAGTGTGACCACGAAGGAGCAAGCGAGGACCCCAAGCGATACTAACAACATCGCGGGTCCTGCTATCACATGAAACACCTGGCCCTGAGCTAAAAAGCCGGTCTCATGAGCCTGTTCCTGACCCGGATGACCACCCTGTTCTCTATCTGTACGTTCTTGACGATCTCCACGGCTTCGCCGAGACTGTGTATCCGTATCCCTGCGTCGCACCCGCGGTTCCATGGCCTGTCGTAGAGGAGGCCGATCTTCCCAAGAGCGACAGCTCGTTCTATCGTCTCGGGCCTGTCGTCGATGTACACAGAGTGCCCTAGCATCTCCTTTGTCCATCCGAACGGCACCACTGTGAGAGGCAACTCTATTCCATGGTGCTCGAGCCACTTCATCTTCCCGGGGACCTGGTCCACCCCCGCTGACGTTACTATGGTGACGCTTCCTATCTTGTTCAGCTCGTCGATGCGGGCCTTCATGCCTCGTTCCATGGCATGTATGTGAATCCAGTTGCCCTTGCTCCAGGCGCTTCCAAACAGCCTTTGGACCTGGCGCTGGTTCAGAGGGAAGAACTTCGTGAGGTCCCAGGCTGTGATCTGCTCTAGGTCAAACTGCTTCCCCGTCCTCTTCGACAGGACACAGAGGACCCGCTCCATCGTCGCAGCCAGAGTGTCGTCTATGTCGAGGGATATCGTCAATCCGTTCAAACTTGCTTCTTTTCCCCGCTCTCAGCGAGTTTGTGAGCACATGCACCAAGCATCTCTTCCATGGCCTGGAGCGTGACATCTGCTCTGGATGTCTTGGGGAACAGCCGGTTGATGTTGTCGAGGCTCTTGGGGAGGATCCCATGGTCTATCATCTCTTCGGTGTGGATGAGGCCCATTATGTTGAAGATCGCCGCGGCCAGGTGGTCCTCGTCGTACATCCCCATCTCCCACTTGTGAAGGTGGCGGAGCGCGCTGTCTAGGAAGCTCTTGAGGGGTATGCCCTTCATCCAGTTGTCATCGCCGTACTTCGCCGCCCCGTTTTCGTAGTGCTTGGCGATCCTGTCCAGGGGAATGGCAGGTATGAGGTCCTGGCGGCCTTTGCCTGTTTGCACGTCCCTCACAGCGCCGGTCGCAAACTGGCGCCGGTTACCCGAATCTTTGACAGACGTGTAGCCTCCCACTTGAATCTGACGATGACGGCGTATGAATTAAAAAGGAAGGGGCCTGTGTCTGTGCTACATCACGTTGCCAGATTTCTTGAGGGCTGCTGTCAGCTCAGCGGGGCCCAAAACTGAGTGAGCAGGGTTCTTCGTAGTCAGTATGTGTATTGCTATGTCTATGACGTCTGCCTCAAAATCGCAGCCACTGGCTGGGCATTTCACTCCGGTGCCCCTCCCATGGCCTTGATGGTCTCCATACGCTCCGGTATCGTGTCATCTGTCCTGACGGCCCTGCCGAGCCCGGAGCGTCTTTCACTCCGTATCCTCTCCAGGAGGTCCCTCAAGGCGTACGCGCTCACTCTAGTGAACCTAGCTACGTCCTTCTGCGTGAAGTATCTTTTCCGCTTCTCCCTGGTTGCGATCGCCACTTCCGCAAGATAGACGCACAGCCCGGCTATCGTCGAAGGGTCGGTTCCGTCACGGTAATTCTCTATCAGCCCCAGAATGTGCTTGGAATCTGACGCCAGGTCGGACCAGTAGTGGGTTGACAGGTCTCTAGTGCTCCTGAGGCCAGATATCGTCGACCACATCATCGCGTCTATGTTGACGACCTTCGGGGGCACCGGAAAGACCTTATCAAGCTGCAAGACCGAATGCCACTTTATCCTGTAGCCCATGTCGCCTATGGCCTTCATCAGCTTCTTCGAGCTGAAGCTGCCCACGCTCGTCATCCTGTCTGCATAGACCAGGCAGTAGGCGGCCACAATCGGCATGGTGGCCGGCCTTATGGGGGCAACCCTTTCTGCGATGCCCATGGCTATCGCCTTGATGTTGGCCGGAATCCCGGCCATGTTGCACGCCCTCTCGATTATGCTCTGGCAGCTCGCCACGTACACGTAGGCACGGTTATAGTTGACCCGCTTGGCAAGATACTTCATGCGGGGGGTGCCCAACCTGTCAGAGTCTCTGTCCAAAAGTGTGGTCCCAAGCCACTTGGGACCGCGGTGGGATACGTCCTGCCACGCTCCCTGATCTATAGCAGCTACTGCCCCGCACGACTGGCACACGGTTTCGTTTACTTCAACTACCAGCTTCCCATTGCATTCAGGGCAGGCCGGGAGTTGCATGAATGAGCTAACGGCTCTTTGCGGCAATTCTGAAACTATATTAGGCAGTATGATTATTTAAATGTATATCTGAATATCATCTATGAACACTAATAACTCGAACAGAAACGGCAGGGGGAAACGCTTGGAGACGAAATTCACCGTACGGTTGCGCATAGCCGGAACGTCCTACGTGATCACGATACCAAAGCCCATCGTCGACGGCAGCAACCTGAAAGAGGGTGACCTCCTGGAGATAATCGCGCCATCCGACGGCCACGAGCTACGCGTACGGCCGATAAACAAGAACAAGACAGCCTAGCTTCCCGCTTTTACGGTGCCGCAGACATAGGTCATGTATGCCGGGCGCAGAGTCTGACACACTCACAGCGATAAGGTCTGAAGTACTGTCATGTACGACGTGCCACCTGTGCACGACGAGGACCAACGCCGTACCAGGCGAGGGGCGGCCAGACGCGACGGTGGTCATAGTAGGAGAGGCCCCGGGAGACACTGAAGACAGGACCGGCAAGCCGTTCCAGGGCGCAGCCGGGGAAAACCTCAACGGGCTGCTCAGGAGGGCGGCAATCGACAGAGCAGGTGTGTTCGTCACGAACATCGTGAAGTGCCGGCCTGTGGACGGAAACAGGAACAGGAAGCCGACGCCGGAAGAGGTTGACGCGTGCCTGCCATACCTCAAGCGACAGCTGCAGCTGATCAAGCCGAGCGTCGTGGTGCTCCTCGGGGCCACCGCACTTAACGCGTTCTTCCCCGACAAGAAGATCGGAGATGTGCATGGAAAGGTCCTGACAATCGAGGGACAGCGGTTCTTCGTAACGTACCATCCAGCCGCAAAGATCTACAACAAGGCGCTGGGCCCGGTCATGGACGCCGACTTCGACTCGCTCGGCGGGATTGTTCAAAGTCGCCTTTCAACCCTGCCTTAAAAGTAACCACGTCGTCAGACGTCATGCCCGCGAAGAACGTTGGCAAGATCTCCATCGCTGACGTCGAAGAGTTCCTCAGAAAGAAGGGCGACTGGCAGAGCATCAAGCAGATCGCTGCGGCCTTCAACCAGAACGTCATGTTCATGTCCGGGTACCTGACGGCGCTGAACCAGGCGAAGAAGCTAGACTACACAGAGCAAGGCGTGGTCCGGCTCTTCAAATACAAGCAGTAGAGAGTCAGAAGCCTTCAGGCTCCTCGTCAAACTTGATGTGCTGCAGCATCTCGTTAGCCCTAAAGTTTGACCAGCGCGTAGCTCAAGCGTTGCTGTGAACTTATGTTACAGTACGTTGACGGAGGTCTCTGCCGAAGAGCTTCCTAGAATCAGCCCGGCATAGTTACCACCGTTGAAGGTTGCCTTGTAATATGTAGTGCCTGTCGTTGCATAGGGAACACCGCTGAACGAAAAGTCTCCAGTACCGCTGGCTGTTTGTGCACTACCACAAGACTGCCACCCATTTGTACCAGCATTCTCATAGAGGCAGTTGACAGATACTCCCCCAATGTACTCACTTCCATATTGTGATTGCAGACTCCCGCTGCATGAATAAGACCCGCACCCGAATCCAACTATGTGTGTCGGGACGTAGAAGACTGCAGTGATGGTACCAGGACTGTCGGGGGAAACGGTTGCAGGGTTGGATGATCCGCTCGCAAGGCCGGTCCAGTGATAGAACACATACTCAGGATAGCTCGACGACACTGTTGCTGTAACTGTAATTGGGCTCCCCACATTGTCCCAGCATGGTAGGGCGGAGCACTTGGAACCGGAACCGGACACACTTCCAACCCCACTTGGGCTAACAGCAGACGTGACGTAGACTTGGTTCACATATGAGGCTGTGACAGACCCGCCGCTTGGGGGAACTACTATGGTGCCGCTCTCCGAGCTTGAAATCCCTGATGTTGACGACCATACGTATCTGCATCCGGTTTTACACGCTACAGGGCTAGCCCACGAGAATGTATGCGACGACCCTGATGCCCACGTAAATGTCACTGGCAATGAGTCGAACGAATAGCCTGTCCCATCGACGGTAAGTATGGTGGTCGAGCCCTCATTTTCAATGCCGCTGGTTCCAAACGTAACGGACGTTGTGCCTCCTATGAAGTCGCCGGTGATAGACCCAGAGCCACTAATGACCGCTGCCCACACGCCAGCACGGTTCGTGGAGAGCGTGACGCCGCCATGTGCAGCAAAGCCGCCAAACTTGTACCCCGATGCCGGAGAGCTTCCGAGTGTTATGGTCGTGCCGGAGGGGCATGACATCGAGAAGCTGGAACCAGAATCAGTCGCGGGGGTGCATGTGCTGCTAGACGCATCTATGCTGCCGCCGTCAGATGGGCTGGAGTTGAACGTGACAGTTGGTATAGCGAAGTTAGCTGTCACTGTCCCTGATCCGGATACCGTTACTGTGCTTCCAGACAAAGACACAGATCCGCTAGTAGACCAACCAGTGAGGTAGTACCCGGAGCTAGGGGTCTCTGATATTGATATCGTGCTCCCTGAAGGGCATGATAGGGAGAAGCTTGACCCTGAACCTGAGGTTGGTGAGCATGAACTGCTCGACGCACTGACCGTACCGCCACCAGATGGACTCGCATCGAACGCGACAGACGGTTCAGACACTGAGAAGAGGGCGGTAACCGTCCCCGCGCCGTCTACTGTGACTGTTCCCCCTGACTTCGAAACTGCCCCACTCAGGGACCACCCGTTGTCATAGTAACTACTACCACTTGGTGTTTCCGATACAGTCACGGTAGCCCCAGCTGGGCACGAGAGAGAAAAGCTTGCCCCCGAGTCTGAGGTTGGTGAGCATGAACTGCTCGACGCACTGACCGTACCGCCACCAGATGGACTCGTGTTGAATGTGACAGTGTACGGCCCTGATGTGCCTCCACTTGTCCCCGTGAACGACCCTGTTTCCGTGATGGGTGATCCCATTGTTATCGTGGCCGTTGTTGACGACCCCGTGTACGAGCCTGTTCCGGACCCAGTCCAGCCATTGAATGTGTTACCTGATGATGCTGTTGCTGCAATACTCACTGATTCACTCACGTTCTCCCATTGTGAGCTTGGCGTCACGGCACCACTCCCACTGGTGACCATGTCGAGATAGTACATCTTGAAGAGCGACAACTGCACTGTCTTGGTACCTGGTACTAACAGGGCACCTGATGATGGGTTGGAGCTGTAAGTGCACTCGTCTTGTGGATACGACGCACAAGTCCCTGACACGCTCCAATCATACGAACCTGGCTGCGTGACGGTAAACGAAAGCGAGCTAGACGACGATGTTTCCTGCACGCCATTGAATGTGACAGACCACGCGTCTCCTGATTGCAGCCCCGTCTCTGAAAACACTACCTTGTACGTGTAGATTATTTCTTGGTACGACGCTAATATGGTCCCTGTAGTAACAGCTTCAATGGTGCCAGAGAGCGACGTAGAAAGGCCTGTTACTTGTGGGTTGAGCGCATAGCCAAGGCTTTGCGACTTGTAAGAGTAGAAACCATACGTGTGGTTTGTACCAACGAACCACGTGAAGCTCGCGGGAAGCTGCATCGCCGTGTAATTCACGCCGTCTACAGAAAGAACTGGCGCATCGCCGAAGAGGTATGAATCGACTGCACCAAACGTGACTGTAACGGTAGAGCTCAAACTGCTCGTGGATGCCGTAGCAGGATATACCGTGAACGTGTTCCCCAGCGATGTTGATACACCGATCCATGCATTGGGGTCCGTAGTTGTGACAAGCTTCAGGTACTTGGACATACACGTTGCCCCACCGCAATCAGTGGAACCTATCAATGAAGGTACGTCAACGATGCCGCCGCTGGCTACGAGCCTGTTGTTCTGAGGGTGAAACGTGTATACTGTTCCGTTCGAGAACCCAAGCTCTATGTCCGTGATATTGGATGAGAACGGTGAGAGGTTCGTTATCGCAAGTTGGCCATTTGTATTTGCCACGAACTGCAGCTTTTCTTGGATCTTGTTGTCGTTGACTGCGCCGGCGTTATTGTACTGATTCACACCGCCCTGCTGGGTGTTCTCTGCGTAGAGGTAGACCGTAAGCCCTGCTATTACGACAAGCACGAGGAATAGGGCGCCTACTATGTTGGCAATACCACGGCGTCTATTCACTTTCATGATTAGTTTCTCCGATTTAAGTTAAAAAGAACCAGTCGTTGTCGGTGCCTAGGCTGTCACAGTTACGCTGGTTTGGGTGTTCCCGTACACAACGGTAACTTGGTATGACGTTCCTTCGTTCCATCCTACTGTCATAGTTATTGGGTTGAGCAAGACTATGGACTCTTGTGCACCCTGCGCAAGGGCAACACTGGAACACTCGATGGCAACAGATGTCCCATACACCGCAGCGGTGCCTGAAGCAACATCATTACACAGTATGCTTCCGCTCGTATACGTCGGCGAGCCGCTAGTCCCTCCTAACTCTATGTACATCGTGTTAGATGGTAGGTTCGACGACCCTGAGTTCTTGACTGTTATTGACAGAGCAGTTATCGAATTTGAACCGCTCGTCGCACCTCCGGTCGCCGATGCGGTTACAACCTGTATGCTGGCGTTTGTAGTTGCTGCGCCTACTAGTCCGTACAAGGCCGTTATCACGAGAGCTCCAACACCCAACACCGCTGCTATGAGTATGAAGAGGTCTAGGGTCTGGGTAATGGCACGCCGTCGGCTGACCTTCATACTGATACACCCTAGAAGCTCTTAAAAGCGGCTTAAGCGTAAGTCCCACTAACGAAGCCTACAGTATCGGCGGTGAGAGTCCCTGTAGGATTGACCGACAGACCAGATACTATTGGTGCCTGGCTTTGTATATCGTCAAACGCGTACGTATGTTGGGTCCCAGCGAACCAGGTAAACGTGATAGGGAGCTGAGTGTATTTGTAGTTTGTCCCGTCGACGGTAAGGATGGTGGCTGCTCCGGCAGCAGTAGCGTTTATCGTCTCGAACGTAACCTGGTACGTGGTAAGTGGGTTATGGGTAAGCACAGCTTGTGCAGGCCTCTCCCAGAACGCGTTCCCAAGCGATGTTATTATTGCAACCCCCACTTGGGCACTGGTCGATGCCAGTATCGAGTCATAGGCAGCCAGACATGTCTGGGTCCCGCAATTCCTTGACGGGATCATTCCAGGAACAGGCACAATTCCCTGTGATGGTATTGTTACAGACTCGCCTAGAGTGTAAATCGTACCAGCCCCTGTCACTAGCAGCATGTCGACGACCTTTGATGACGCCTGGCCGGCATTGAGTATATTGAGCGTACCATCGCCTGAGGCTACAAAAGCAATTGCTTCCTGCCCCTTCGCATAGATCAACATCTGGTCCTGTTCGTTGACCTGTGCTGTCTGTTCTTGCAAGCTCGACTGATACGCTAGCGCAACTAGCGCCCCCATCATGATTATCAAAAAGATGAGCCCCCCCAATACAGACGCTATTCCTCTCCTACGTGATGTTCTCATTATCATTACCTACTCCACCAGGTTTGATGAGGCTACCACCACTTCGTCTGCCTGGGCCCCGTTAGAAGTGCCGACTAGAACATTGTAGTTACTTCCAGGGACGACAACAGAGGTCCCACTGATCGCTATTGTGACTATCACGGAGTTGCCTGGATTCAAGTTGTATTGGGATGTGAAGCTGATGGTGAGTATAGCGCTGGTAACCGAGCACGTGTATGCTACCTCGTTGTTGTATATGACTGGCTGCCCAGTGGCGGCGTTGACCACAGTGATGTACCAATTTGTGCTTGATGTCGTGACCAAGTTTGGTGTTGAGAAGGTAAGAGAAGAGAACGGTGACGTCCCGGTGTCTGACAGTTGCATGCTCTCCATCGCGAATTCAGCCCCCTGCTGAAGTGCTGCTGACGACATCGTTATTGATGGCTTGTTGAGCGATTGCTCGTAACGATTGACCGCCAAGTATGTTATCCCGGAGCCAGCAAGTACAGCAGCTATGAGTATGAATACTTCAAGGAATGTAGTCACACCAACTCGCCGGTTATTCCTGCGAGCAGCAAACATCACCAACCCGGCGCCAAGTATTCCTACCCACTGTATGAGCGTAATAATAGGTGACGCACCAACATATTGAGTTGCAGCAAGCGCTGCCGGCGGATCCGGGCACTGAGTCCCGAAAGTGCTCGCGGAGTACTGCGTCTGGAACGTATTGCCTCCAGTGGTCGTACTCCGCGTCATCGTCTGCCCACTCACAGCCAGCCAAGTTGTTCCGTATGGGTTATTGGTAGCCCCCTTCGGGAAAGTAAACGACTGCCCTGAATCACTCCAGCAGCCTGCGCTATATGGACCTGCAGCCGGCGAAGCAGGAACTGTAATCACGCATGTGCTCTCAGCGCCAGTGTAGGGTATGAAAACCGAGAACACTATGTTCGGCGAGAATGTCCCCGGAGTCACCGGTGCTACGGAGAACGTGTTGTATGTCTGCCTTGCAAAAGTCGATGTAATGGTGAACCCCTCGCTCGTTATAGTGCCGGAGTTAGAGCCATATTGGAGCCACCTTATGTTGGCCGGCGCACCTGCTATGGTGCCCATCGTCCCGACGGAGTTCCAGTCACCCCATCCCTGGCACGTCACGGCGCTGCTCCCGGATAGTGTTATCGTACAGAGCTGTTTCGACGATCCGAGATAGGCTCCGGTTGGCTGTCCTCCGGTAAGCCCCGAGTCCCACGAGCCAAACTTCGGTATGTCCTCAAATGTTCCGTAGCCCTGCTTATAGAAGTCAGTTTTCTCTGTGTTCCCGCCAGTTGTGGGGGTTATTGTTGACGGGCCATTGGCCGCGTTCTCCCATCGGATGCCTGCAGGCGACCCTGTAAACGACGCTGGTATTGTTACTGGAGTGTTGTAATCAGAGACACCGATGCATTGCACAATTCCTGACGATGTTGTCGTCATTGTGCACACGATCTGCCCCGCGGTTCCAGCCTGTTCACCGGTCAAGACAGCCTTCAGTCCTGAGTCGAATGTCGCCTGTGCCATCGCCGTTCCCTGCCACACGTTTTGGGCCTCGTAATAGTCAACTAAGTTGGCCTGCTGACAAGTGCCCTGATAGCACGAAGTGTTTGTTACCATTGCAGTCCCGTTTGTCCCGAGCCCTGAAAATACATACCAGGCGTTACCAGCAACGCTGATACCACCAAATGTGACAGTAGGCATGACACCAGAGGGAGGGCTAAGGCGCACTCTTACCCACGTCACGCTCAGAGTACTACCACCGCCCGAAGAACTAGCCCCATTTTGGAACTGGACGTTATTTGACGTCGACATCTGTGGGTATGTCGTTGCTTCAAGCACTTGGTTCATGTAGTAGTGTGACGTTGTCCCGTCGTTCCATATGCCAAATATTTTGTATGTGCCGTCTGTAACGGTGCTCGCAGTCCACGCGCTACCTCCTGCAATCGCCTTGCCAAACTGGTAGTTCGTATTACCTCCGAGGGCCATCCATATGTTCGCACCTCCAGACCCAGCCCATCCATTTGCGGGCCAGTATCCAGTAACGGAAGGCTCTGACATCGACCCATACCATTCAAGTACACCATTGCTGAATGTTGGTACAGACGTTATCTGTGTGCTCGCTGACGAGCCTAGTATTGTAAGACCGTTGTCAACGGTAACAGTACCCGTTGTAAGTGTCCACAAGTTGGTATTCAAGCTGGTTCCTGCGAAGTTGTTGTAGAACGCGAAGACGTTGGCACCATTATCATACTGACCGTATGTGGCTGAGAGTGCCGGGGATTCTCCCCAGTAGACACCATCATATTGCGTCGTAGTCGGCTCGAGAACCATGTAGATATTAATCGAGGAACCGGCCGGGATTGATGTCGGGATCTTGACCCAGAACGCCACATTAGACTGAAGGTTTGAAGTCCCGTTTTCATTCCAGGCGTAGAGCTCATTCGCGGCTGTCAACACAGTTGAATTGTAGAACCTTATGTTGCCAAGGTTCGGGGCAAGATATTGGGCATATGCCGCCGGGTCGAAGCTCACAAGTTGCTGGAATCCAGATGGGGTCGGTGACCCTTGTGTGTTGTCAATGGTTATCGGTATCAAGTAATTAGATGCTACGTTGTAAAGAGAATATGAGCACCCTCCAGCAGGCGCTATATTTGTCACAGATCCAGTGGAGAACGTTGTCGAAAGCCCACAGCCAGTAACACCGACCGATGTCGACGGTGCCCCGTCCGCCACTGACACCGATACAGGCTGAGACACAGGTCCATACAGGTCTACGAAACGTATCGTAGGTCCTCCGTCCTCCCACATTACACCTGCCTCGTTGTTAGTCATAGTAGTCATGGCCATTGTACCATAGTTGACAGGGATGGGCTCTTTACTGCTCAAACTTATGGGCAGAGACCACGTAGATCCCGAGTTGCTTGAGTACATGTACGCAAACGCGCCGGCCGTATTGTCATACGCTACCAGCAACGTCGACGAGCCGTCACCAGTTATCGATGCTACACTACCCAGTGTGGTTAATGATGACACGGTCGCCAGCTGTTTTGGAGCTGACCAGGTTCCACCGTACGGGAGCGAAAAATAATAGAGGTTGTTAACATATGACCCATAATTGCTTACACCTGCTACTTCTAACGTATCTCCAAGTGCCGTGACGCCCCCAAAATTGATTATGTCGTCATATTGTACCGGAGCCGTTGCAGGCGCACTCCAGGAGTTATTCGTGGGGCCACCCCATTCTGTTGCACATAGGTAGGTAATATACGTGCTAAGGTTACTGCAAAGTCCAACCAAAGCGATCTTGCCAGCTGTGAGAGGCACGAGGACGGCGTATGGGGCACCGTAGAAATCGGCCGTAGTTGTGGTGGTGGGCTCGTTAGGGACAAAAGTAACGGCATTGGTGCTAGTCAGTACCGAGTAATAAATCGTTCCTGAGCTGGCTTTGTTACTATAGGGATAGAATATCCACGGATTGCCATAGGAATTTACAGCTATTGATACTGTAGGATAATTTGCATAATACTGTGGACTTATTTCTACTTCAGTCCCCCACGTTATGGTTCCGTCGGGATTCATAGTACCCACGTCATAGAAGATGTTCACAGTGACATCACCAGCAGAAGTGCAGTTGGTTGATGCTCTGTAGACATTTATGCCGAACACGGCGAATGATATACACGCCGCACTCACTACCCCCGACGTCGAAAACGTAACCGGCGCCGACCACGTCTCTCCATTCGAGCTAGATGAGTACGCATACGATGACGAACTAGGCGCATCTGTGAAGAATGCCCAATACAACCCGTTGACATAGAACACTCTTCCAATAACACCGCTTCCAATGTGCAGGCTAGTAGAAGCTGATACTGATACCGCGCTCACGGGAGTCTGTGGGGGAGGAGATGGGGCAGACGTGCTGAACTCAACAACTTGCTCCATCACATATGCTGCTGCCGAAAGCGTCATCGGAGCCGTTGTCGCGGTTGCAGAAGAGAACAGCTGATACTCCCCGCCAAGCAAATAAGCAGTATTAGTGCTGTCACTAACGGTGCTCAAAGCAGTGTATCCAGACCCCGGCGACAGCGTCGTACCACTGGAGACATCATTGTATCCAGCCATGGCTATGACGAGGTTACTGGTGTTGGGTGTGAAAGATGCTACACTGACTGACGCTACCTCTCCTCCACCGGTCATATATGCCGCATTAACGTTAAGCCCTGAGAATATCTGGAAAACATAACAGACGTTGGTACTACCAGCATACCAGTTACACGTTACGGTATCTGACCCCGACGTAGTAGCCGTTGCATAGAAAGTTGCCATGGCAAGCACGCCATTAGCTTGGTTCAAATATGGGTTTGCAACTTGGAATGCAGATCCAAGAGTGTCTGAAGGCCTCGATAAATAATCTTGGCCGTAGCTTGTAAACTCGACCACAAGTATCTTGTCGCCTTGGCTTACACTGTTAAGCGTAACAGTTGCTGACTCTGCAGTTGACGACGACGGCGCTGCTGATCCAGACTGAATTATAGGGTTGTGTTCATAAGATGTTGCAAACATACTGCACGTCGCTGACGTACATGCAGTTCCTGCTGACGACCCAGTGAATATGTACCCCGACGGCAAGTGGAGGCTAAATGAGCACCCGGCAATGAGTTTCAAATCGTTTATGTTTCCATTACCCGCAAACGAGTTTGATGGAATTGGTCCACACTGACCGCTCACATTGACCGTCTGTTGTGAGCCACCAAACAATGTGTTAAAGTCTGCCTGGAATGGCTGTGTTACCATTGTAGCCGGTTTAAACGCAAGCGACACCTCGTACTGATAGCCACCTGCAGATGTCGTCATGGGACTGGTCGTAGAGCCACTCGAGCCAATCAAGTACTCGTCCCCAGTACCACCATAACCAGCATTGCTTGCGAGATATCCAGCCGTGTACCCAGCCCCCGCACTGGTTACAGTGCCACCGTATACATATCCCCCGGCGACAACCAAGTCACCGGTAGTTGGAGTGTACGAGGTAACAGACAAAGATGTGGTTGATGAGCTAGTGCCAGTAGAATATGTGTCAAGGATGTATGGCTGTCCTGAAACAGGAGGCGCAAATACTGCGCACGCGACAGAACCGTAAATGCTGCTTGGAAAAGTCAGCGATATTTGATCGGAAGACGACGCCGTTGATATCGTATAGAACGTGCTGACATACCCGTTCCCGGATACACCATATGCGGGACCGTTGACAAAAGTATTTCCTATGGTGTCGCTAGCACCAGTTGGTGGTGCATAACTCCATTGCCCGTCGAAGACTATGATGAGAGAGTTGTAGGGTATGTTGAACGGCAAGGAACATGCAAGTGTGCTACTTGGAGTCCCTCCGCTTCCACCAACATATGACGGGGTCGCCAAGCCCTCGTATGACACAGATTGAGTTGTACAGGTCCCTGTGGAACAAGTAGTCCCGCTTCCTCCGCTTGTTATTACGTACTCGTCAGGCGGTGATAGTGTGTAGGCGCAGTTGGCTTTCATTATGACATCTACCGTGCCGCTACCGGTGAAGGTAGAAGGACTAGGGTTACAGCCATTAACCGTTATCGACTGTGTTGACCCTCCGTTGGCCGTGTTGAGTGTTGCCTGGAACGGCACAGTGACCGGTGGTGTCACGGTGAAGACCGCCATGAGCATTTCCCAATAGTGCCACTCTGAACAGCTTGAGCAAGTAACACTTACAGACGAAGTGGTAGATGTTGACGACGGCCAGCTTGTGCTGTACTGGTTGTAATCATCAATGTAAGAGCAGTAAGTGTAGTTAGTCTCTCCATGCGCGTTGTCTCCAAATGTAAAGTCAGCTGACGCAGTCGATACGGTCGATGGGCCTCCGCCGGTACAACTAGAAGAACCGCCGCCATCCTTCATTGCACTCAAAGACCACACAAAGGTACCGGCTGGCGGTGTTATTGTAGACGAAGCCATAGTGTATGTACTGCTTGTAGTGCTTCCAGACGCAGAACTTGTAGCCCAGCTAAGCGACCCTCCTATGGAAAACTCATAGCACCCTGCTACATAGTACCCACTAGAAGCTGTTAGCGTCACTGTGTCAGATCCACTTGAAGGAACTATGCCTTCCCAAAGGTACCCCTGAGCGGTTGCGGTGGTTGTAGAACTGGCGACAAGTGTGTATGGAGTCCCAACGGTATCGCTTATCGTATCACCAGAGCTCCACCCGTTAGCCCCCACTATGATGTAATCGCCGGCTGTAACTGGGCTTGGGAACGCACAGCTTCCTCCAAGACCAGAGGAATGTGTTGACTCTACTAGTGTCACTGTTGGGATGCTACCACTGGCGATGTTGTATGTCTGTGTAAGGTTCGATGCCATGGACTTCATCGTGTTGATGGCATCCCCAAACCCATTAGTCAGCGTTGACCATGCTGTTCCCGCGGCGTTTGATAGTTCGGCTGCAGTCGCTGGTATCAATGAATTAGACGATGAAACAGACTGTTGATGGGTGGTAGCTTGCTTGTAGGTGCTACTAGCAGTAGACGGGCTGGCTAGCAGGAATACACCGCTGAAAGCAGAGACGATGAAAAGAAGCAGCGCAGTACCGCTTCCTAGTTTCCTGCTCATGCCTGCAGTTTTGGAAGTCTTTACCATCAAGTCTCTATCTGCACCTCTGCTCCGCTGGAGTCCGAGATCAGCAATGTCTGCCCTGATGAGTGCATGCAGGAAACTGTTGTGAGCTGCCACGTCGTGAAGTTACCAGGAGCAAGGGGGGAGAACCCATACCCGCTGTAGAACGTATCGTTGAGATACACGACAGCGGTGTTGAACTGGGCACTCCCATAGTTGTAGAACCCAAGGTCGAGTATGGTGCCCTCTTCCACTCCGCCGTAGGAGGCCACACACCCGCCTGACCCCGGAACGACATTGGCATACACGAGGGAGATGAGCTTTGATGCAGCCTGTTGCTGTGTGTTTGCTGACTGCTGGGCCGCCGAATCGGCAAGCCCGAAGTAATTCATAGCCGAATACGTTACGACACTCCCGAAGGACAGCGTTATCGCCACTATCATGAGAGCTGCAAAGAGCTCGCTTATGGCATACCGTCGGCTGATCTTCATGATAAGATGGGTCGTGGCATCTTAAAAAGACCAAGCGATAGAATACGCTTCAACGTGCCAGCTGGTCATTTTGCAGCCAGCTGTTGGGTTACTCCTGTGTCTCCAAGGCTGATACTGAGAATATATTGTGATCCTGTAGTTATCGGGTTTGATATCGACGATGATGTCGTTGAGAACGAAAGTGTGACCGTGAATGTCAACTGCCCTCCAGCGTCGAGCGTAGTGGCGCTCCCGACAGTCCATCTGATGGACGTCACCGTCCCAGCCGCGTTGCATGCTGTCGGTCCGCCTGACACTGGGGTTTCCCACGCCAGCAACGTCCCATCCATGTAACTTGTCGGCGAACCAGAACATGACGTAGTTGTGCTTGCCGCCTCAGGGTTAACAGAGACCGATACGAGAGACCCAGCTGGTACCACGATATTTGCAGAACCAGTATTCTGTACAGTAAACGTAAGAGTAGCCGACAGCGCTCCCGAGGACGTCGTCTCCTGCTGGGTCCCCACAAGAACAGCCTGAGTGACGCTCAAAGTGTTCGTGTTAGCCGTGGTATTGAAGAGGTGGAGCAGAACAGACGTCACTATGGCCCCGGTGCCTATAACTACAGCTATCAGGATGAACGTATCCAAGGTCTGTGTAAACCCACGGCGCCTGGAACCAATATTCATAGAAACAAAGTCATAGTATCCTTAAAAACGGAAAACGCTTTTGAAAGCAAAAAAGGGGGAGAAAGCCACACCGTGCGAAAGATGTGGCTAACTCTGAGCTGCTGTTACGCTAACGGTCCCAGTTGCTGATCCCCATGTCACGGCGACAGCTACATTAGCCTGGCCCGCAGTTACTGCGGTTGCACATGCAGTAAGGCTCAGGACTTCAGTAGCTCCAGGAGCCAAGGCAGAAGTACCAGATACCGTGCACGATCCACCTGCGACAGTTATTGTCGGTGTGCCAGAGAGAGCGGATGAGGCATCATTCTTCACCGCGATTGTTGCAGTAACACTGGCCGCTGCACCTGGATGTACTGTTGCCGACGTGATCACTAGGCTGGAGTTGGATGTTGCTGATGTGCCGAGGGTGTAGATGGCGTAGATGACGATCCCGCCGATGGCGAGGACGCCAGCGACGAGGAAGAAGAGGTCGATTGTCTGGGAGATAGCGCTTTTCTTATTCGAAACCTTCATGATATGTAAAGTTGGAGTTACTTAAAAGACGAAGACCGTCCCCTATGCTCCTGCCAGGTGGAACAGGGCAGGGATATCTATGGCCGAGAGCACGTAAGTCACCACTACAGCTATCAGGACATTGACGGATGCGCGTAGGGTGTACTTCACGGTGAAGTCTACCATCTTCGAACTGATTATACCTAGGCCCGCCGCGGTGACAACTATCAGGAAGTCTGTTATCTGCTTCAACTGGGGGTTTGCCCCGACCGCTATGTGGAGCGGAGAGTTGACGTTGGCGAACTGTGGGCCCACAAGGTGGTTGAAGTTGCCCAGAACACCAGTGATGAACGTCACCCCGAATGCTAGCATGAGGGGGGAAAGTATTGCCAGGTACATGTAAGGTCGCATCTCGGCTATGGTGTTGTTCCTCATCTCGACTACCTTTGTTGTGTATGTTGACAGTTGGTAGAACGTTTCCACCGTTCCACCGCCCGACCTGTTCATCTGCCCGAGTATGAGGAAGACGATGCGCCCGAGGCGGCTCTTGGGGTCAACTGTGAGCTCGTCCATAGGCGTCCCCGTCGCCAGCTGAGCAGCCGCATACTTCAATATCTTGTCGAACGCCGGTGTGTATGTGTTGTGAGCAGCTATGTCTATGAACGCCCTTGTAAGGTCATATTCCTGTCTCTTGTACTCCATGAGGTCCTTCATGAATTCTGGCATGGCGTTGTCCACTTCACGCATCTGCTGGCGTTGGTCCATAACAGAGTAGCCGTACACCGTGAAGAATGCGAATAATGATGATGCCAAGCCTATCCACACCTGCGATGATATGAGGCCTACGACAACGCCTGCGACGATCGAGAGCAGTATGCTCCTATCAAACCGCCCTGTAAGTGCGTCCTCTCCAACTGGCTGCATCCTTCCTGCCATGAATGTGAGGACGACGGTGAATAATGGGACCCCGAGGATAGTGTAGATTAATATCAACGTGTTTGCCGTGGAACCGGTGAACACACTAACTATGAGGAGCATCATAGGTACCAACCCGAACACCGTTATCATCATACTGCCGATCAGACCTACGCGCTGCGAGTACCTCGACCATGACTCCTCGAGGTTACGGAGATAGTTTCCACTCTCTCCGCTCAGATAGGTCGGCATGTCTCCTCCTGACCTCACCTTTGATGTGTAGCCGTTGAGGAACGTCGCCAACTTTCTCGACGGGTGCGTTGACGCCAAGCGTTCAAACGCTTCAACCGGGTCAGCCCCGAATATCATGACATCACGCCTTAGGAGCATTGCCTCCCTTCTGACGTGCGTGAACATGTTACTTTCTGACACTGTCTCGAATATCGAGTATAGTGATATTCCGGCAGTCCCGAGCACCGTTGTAAGAATTGAGAAGAACGGGAGCTCTCTGTCAACGCCTTCCTGTCTTTGACTTGACGCATCTCTCAGCCGCATGCCAGGGATGTAGTATGCGAACAGAGGGGCAATGGCTATAGCACCAAAAGGATACCAGACGAACACACCAAGTATTATTGCAAGAGGAACCGCTATCATCGTCGTCATGATCGTGTAGACCAGTGTCTTCGACGCGAGGATGTAGGGGTTGCCTACCTCTCCTGCCGACGCCAGTAACGCTATGAAGTACTTCCTCCGGTTCTCTGCGATGGCACGAAGGCTTTTCCTGCTTGTAACGAACCGCACTATCTTGTCCTCGGTTAACGGTTTTACGTCCACTTTCCCGACAAACGGGTATATGTTGCGGAGCGAGAGCAGTGTGAACACCGCCATGGCAGGGATAGGAAAGATCAGCAGAAGTATGTGTGTCTCATAGTATGCGTAGAACGACGCTACTCCGATGCTTGCGCCTATCACTGCCATGGGGACCCTTATGTCATAGGCGGCGTAGTCTTCAGAAAGCATTTTCACCAGCCCTAGCCTTCCCAAGAGTGATGAAACTATTACAAGCAAGCCCCCAACACTGGAGCTAAGAAGGAACGCAGACACCAGGTGATTCTCCAGGCCAACTGATGCCCCGAGAAGCTTGTAGGTATAGTAGGCCCCGGCGCTGAATATACCAAGCAGTGTGTAGTGAAGCAGCCGTTTTACCCTGTAGTTCAACTAGGCTACACCACTATGGCCTAGCTCCCGCCTGGACTCTTGGATGGTGTACCTTCTCACAAGTTTTGAAAGATCGTCCACAGAGAGCCTCTGATGGGCTATGGCATCAGAAAGATACGCGGCCCTCGTCTTCAGGCTGGCAACAACCTGTCCATCGTTCCATCCAAAGGCGGTGGCGATATCCTTCAACCTGACACTCCTTTTGACCACTTCTTCTGGGGTTGTCGGCGAGAATGTATCATCTACAGGATCGTAGCTAAACACGTTGACTATCTCATGGTCGCTCTTTCCAACCTTCTTGATCTCGTCGATGCTATAGACGCGCCTTGCAATCTTACCGTCTGGCATGAAGAGCTTCCTCATAGTAACGATGGCAGTGACGTCGCGTACGTGGCCTTCAGTGAACTTCATTGGCGGGTTGGTGACCCTGATGACAGTGCTTTCAGCATCTTCTGCGTGTAGTGTTGTTATCGTGGAGAAACCGAGAGTTATAGCTGATGCTACAACCTCTGACTCCTCACCTCTCATCTCCCCAAGACTGAGTATTGTTGGCGAGAACCGCAGCGCTATCTTCAACAGGTCTGAGAGCCCATAGGCATACTTCTGGCCGCTCGGCGAAAGCCCTGACTTGAAGGTCCTTGTCTTCATTCTTTGCCAGTGTATCTCTGGTGGGAGATTGATTTCGGGGGTGTCTTCCGCCGTCACAATCTTTGCTTTCGGGTTCATCAGAGCAAGTATGGCGTTCATGAGCACTGTCTTCCCCGAAGATGTCTCCCCTGCAATGAGTATTGACGTAGTTTTCTCGAGCAGGAGCCATAGGTACGCAGCCATGAGAGCGGTAAGCGTCTTGTGCGCGTGCACTTCGTTGTATTCCATGGGTGCCTCGACTACACGCGGGGACGACAACGGGAATTGTCTTGCTGCCTCCTGAGCAGCCAGATTGAGTATCGAAAGCGGATTCTCCTTCTGCTTTCTGATAACAAGCGTCGATCCAGGGCGGCTTATCTCATCACCGAGTGTAGCAGTGGCTCGTTTGTCGGATGCGCCGCTCAGCATGACCTCCAAGGACGGCTGGGCCAACGAGATGGTAGTCCCTCCGAACTGGGCGATGCGCCGTATGAACGCCTGGAGCCTGGCTTCGCTCTCGTACTTTACATTCGTCTCCATCCACATGTACTCGTTGTGGCTCCGATGCCAAACTCTGACCGGCTGGTCCCAACGGGCTATCGAGATCTCCTCTATGTTATCATCGTTGATCAGCGGGTCGATTTCCCAGAACCCAACGAAGTCCTTCATAAGATAGTAGAGCAGCTTCTTGCTTGAACGCTGGACTGACTCCAGTATGCCAGCCTTTTCCGCCGTCTCCCACATATACTTCTCAAGCACCTCGGTAGGGCGGCCTATGGCCTCGATCGGTATCGAGTTACGAAGGTTGTCTCGCAATAGCTGCAACGTAAGTTTGTCGCTAGTGGTAAGGAACGGCTCATTGACAATTAGCTTTCCAAAGGTCTGATTGTCAACAACTATGACCTCTGGTGTTGCCTCAGGATCACCATTCGCAGGTACCCGGTAAGTGGCGACTATGGTCCCGTCTATGGCCAATGGCGGGGGTCTCTCTTCCATTGTTTCCCCGAGTTTGCTAAGCGCTTCTTCGCTTGGAGCCGAAGATTCGGGGGCCGCTGTCCCATCATCGGCTTCGCTGGGCTCTTGGCCTTTCTTGCGGCCCCATCTTCCTCTCTTCGGCTTCTTCTGTTCCTTCTCATCCTCTTTTGGTAGGTTTTTCAGATCAGGAGCCGGGATTGCTATGTCGGTATGATTGCCATCGTCGGCCCCTCTATCATCGTCTTCTCGCCTGCCCTTCTTGCGCTTGCGTCCAAAGAGGCCCATACTATCGATGTTAATCCTCTGTATCGCTTAAAAGGCGGGGAGCCCTCTCAGCCTTCTACCCGGGCGTAATATCCTGACTTCGGCTCGTAGAGCCTTCCCACGGCCCTCGCCTTCTCGATGAACTTGTCTACCTTCATTTCGTCGAACTTGCCCGACGCTTCGAGCTTCTCGACGAGGGCCTCCCTGGGGAACTGCCCGTTGGCTGAGGTCGCCGACAGCTCTATTATCGCCAAGTCGAATATCTCTGTCTCCGACCTGGCAGACGCGCTGACCCCCAGCTCTGCCTCCCCGAAGTCCATCTTCCCCGTGGTCTTGTCCGTGGCGACGTCGTACACGAAGCGCTCCATGAGCCGGATCACAGCGTCGGCGTCCTCGGCCGTGACTTCCACTCTTAACAGCACCCTGGCCCTGCAGGTGGCGAGGCGTATCAGCGACTCCAGGGTCCTTGGTGTAGGCGGGATCCCGCCCATGGGGACGTTGGCCCGCATGTGCAGATAGTACTCCTTCAGCTTCTTGTTGGCAGCATCAGTGGGATATGGGCTGATCCGCTTGCAGAACGCTATGTACTTCCTCAGGAGCTCGAACGGTACCGGAGGCGGCGAGACGTACCCCCTCTTCTTCCTCAGCTCCACTATGTGGCTCGCGATCTTCTCGTCAGCCTCCTTGGTCCTCTCGTCCCTGACCACGAATATCAGGTCGAACCTGGATATCAGGGACGGCAAGAAGTTGATCTGGTCCACGAGCGAAAGGTCAGGGTTGTATCTCCCCTGGTTAGGGTTGGCAGCGGCAAGTACCGACGCCCTCGCGTTGAGCTTAACGTGGAACCCGGCCTTCTGAATCGAGACAGTCCCCTGTTCCATAGCTTCATGAAGCGCCACGCGGTCCTCGTTCCGCATCTTCTCAGCCTCGTCCACAACCGCTATGCCGCCATCAGCAAGGACCATGGTCCCGGCCTCCAGGACGCTGGTGCCATCGGCGTTCTTCACGACGGCGGCAGACAGGCCTGCCCTCGAGGCGCCAGTCCCTGACACTAGCATCGACCGGGGGGCGACCTCCGAAGCGAACCTCAGCATCGCACTCTTCGCTGTGTTATGGGATATGATACCATTTGCGATGAATCTATGTTCCTCGGGAACCTCTACATCGTATACATCAGCTGGAGGCATCTCATCAATAGCAACTATACGTTCATCTGGCCGCAGACGGCTTTGGTGAGACGTATTCGAGACATCAGCAACGAGTTTGGTTAACAGAGACTTCTTCTTTGAAGATACAAACCCTATGTTCTTTCCAAATGCCAATATGCCGCGTCTGCTCCTGATAGCGAGGTTGTTACCATTTATTCTTGAAGGGACCCCAAACCTAAGTAGTAGAAGCTGCACGTCTGACAACAACCCCGGGCTCGATGACTTCAGTTGAATGGCTCGACGCCCCCGGCCCTTAGAGAACACACAACCATCAGCTTCGAACAACCATCGCAAGAAGTGGGCGGTCACTTTGTTTCCAGACGCGAATATGAGCTCAGGAACGCGCTTGGTCTTCAAAAATCTCAGGTTGCTCGCCACGTTCTGGCTATGGACAACGATTTCTGTTAAGCTCTGTCGAGAGTTCACTTGTCTGGGACCTATCATGGTTTGGGTCGGCTTCGTCCTCCGTATCCCTGGTATCAACCCAAACAACGAACTTGCAAGTTCGAAGAGCGGGCCAACTAGATCAGCCTCCGTATCGTTGACAAGACATGACACCTTGTACCTGGTAACCCAGCCATCTCCTAACACGTATCCCAGGAATGCGGCCAACTGAGGCGTCACGCGATCTGGGAGATTACCATGGAAGCGCGGACCACGATGATAAGGAATGTCCTGGAATCCAGTACCTATGTAGTTTCTGATATTGCAGGAGATTCCAGTGGTAACAGCAATCCTATCTCCTACACTAAGCTCGTCCAAGCGCTTCCAGACTTTCTTGCCACCATTGACGAGTAGCAGTGGATGGTTGTACGTCCCACGAATCGTTTTACCACTCTCTGTAGTTATCCTGAGAGTTGGTTGAGAATGGTAAACGTGAAATCGGGTTGCGAAGGCAGTCTTCCTATTGGCCTTGCCGGTGCGTAGGGACACCTTGATATCTTGAAGATGACTGGTACCAAGTGATTCAATCTTGACCATGGCACCGTTCTCCAGAACGACCCGTTCGCTACCGACAATGCATCCAGGGTCACCACAGAAGAGTGTGTGGGGGTCTCCCCTCAATCTCGTCCCGTCAGGCAAAACAGTCGGTGGCGAGCCTGCAAGCACGAGCAGTATCGCCTCCTTCTCGTCGTCGTGGCCGGATATCGCCGGCGCCACCGAGTCTATGAGCTTCTTGTAGGCGTCAGGCGCTGCCGCTATGGCGACGAACTTCTTCTTGTCGTCCTCGCTTATGTAGATGTTCTGGGGGTCCTTGTTGAGCTGCTCTACGTAGCTGGCATAGAGCTGTGTATCGAAGACGCGCCCCTCCTTGCCCTCTGGGACGGCCTTCACCACCCCCACGACCCCAATCCTGTCTCCCGGCCTCACTATGTTGATGTTGTCAGCGAATAGGTTGACGTTGAACGCACGCGGGACCTCTCCTGCCGGCGTCTCTTCCGGGAGCTCCTGGAGTGCGACCTTCTGGAAGTCGATGTACTTGCTCAGCTCGAGGTCCAGCCTGAACACCTTCGACTCACAATCTTCGCCGGAGCACATGGCCGGCCGCTCAAGCCACAGCGGATGCTGCTGCTTGACAGAGGTTATGTCGCCATTGGGGCACCGCCACGCAGCTACGGTGACGAAGTGCCCTGGGGTGGTCATGCTGGTGACTATCCCCGACGTGTAGATCATCTGGTTCAGATTCCGCGTCCCTATCTTCCTCAAGTCAACCCTGTTGTCGACACCGACGACCTTCACGAATATGTCGTCCGGGTCTAGCGTCGCCGCGTACTGCGGGTACTTGTCCTTCAGGATCTCATAGACAGCAGTGTGCATGAACTCCAGCACCTTGTCCGGGCTCCTCACCAGTGATACCGCAAAGTCAGAGTTGTCCATGGCCAGGTCCTGGTAGTCGATGGTAATGACCGGTAGGTCCTTCTGCAGCATCCGGGCTATCCTTTCTTCGTACTTCCTCTTGCCGCCTGACTCGAATGTCTTCAAGAACTCGTTAAAGGCGACGTCTGGCTCCGACAAGGCACTCAAAATGATCCCTCGGGCTTAAAACGCGGAGACACCGACGAGAAGTGATCTGCAAACAGCATAACGAAGAACACCAAGACCACGAGGGCTATGAAGTCGAGAGACCTGAAGAACGACAGGAAGCCGCCAAGGTAAGGTATGACATACACGACCTTCCCAACGTAGCAACCGGCAGTCACGTACGGCCAGTACGTGGGCTCGTCAGGGATAGGGTTGGCGTCTCCCTTGGTCGTGATTCCCTGTTGTCCTATGGCAACTATGCGATGGACTATCAGCTCGCTCCTGCATCCGCCGCCTGCGGCTGGCATGTGGAAGACGATTATATCGCCAACCTGCAACGACGCGAAGGGCGTGTGGTTGATGACGACCAGGTCGCCTATATGAAGCGCCGGGACCATGCTCCCGCTGGCGACATCGAAGAAGAACGGGCCAAGCGTGTAATTGACCGCGAAGACGCCTACCAGGACCACACAGACGGCGATGACGGCGGCTCGGCGCTTTGAAACCATGTGAAACCCCTCATTTACTGAGTTCCTTGAGACGCTCTGGCAGGTACTCATCCACCAGGAACGACAGCCTGTGCTTGGCGAACGCCTCTAGCTCAGTCTTCCGCTTCTCCTTCTCAAAGACCTCGAGCTCCCGCTTCCAGACGCCTGAGGCATAGCGGGGGTCGTGCTTCATGTCCTCGAGTCGCTTGACGTCCACGTCCTTCAAAGGATCGGACGGCAGGCTGTAGCGCTTGATGTCGCTTGGGTACACTCCAGCCCATATCGCGTCCGGGGTAGCAAGGCCCGTGAGGTGGCTGGCCGCGGCGCTCCCTGAAATGACGACCGACGCTATGTGCGCCCCATACGGGTCGGCATCGCAGAAGATGTACACCGGCAACTTGAGCTCCTGATTGAGCCGTCTCACCATCACCCTGGCGTTCCTGGGTGCCTGCCCGCCAAGGCCAAAGACTATGGCGTTGAACTTCTTGTACGCCTCATCCTCTACGAACCTGGTGAAGATTGCGTTCTTCTCAACGACGAGCACCTTGTCAGCCTTGCAGCTCACAAACTTCGCCTCCGTGAGCGCGGGACCAACTGAGACACCGTCAGGATGATCAGAAAGGTTGTGCTGCTTGCTCTTGTACTTCGGGTCCGTGTACTGGATCACCATCTCACCATAGATGGCCGACCTTTCTTCCGGGAAGATGTGCATAGACTCCCTCGGCATGCCGATCATCGCCTCTATGTCATAGATCGCCTGGTCGCTGGAACCCTGCTCTTCGAAATTCAGGTTGTATGCCTGAGCCGAATAGAAGAGGTCCCTGAGCGTCGCCGACTTGTCAGCAGACACAAGCTCCCTAGAAATGAACCAGACCAGCCACGCCCTCTGGGTGAACGCCTTGCTGGACGCCAGATTGTGGACATCGAGCTCCTTGGTCTTCCCAGCCAGCACATACTGCCTGAGCTTCTTGTCGTAGGTTATGTTGCCAGTGCCGCGGACAGGGACCTGTACCTTCAGCTCTCCGTTCTTCTTGTACCTCTCTACGATCGCCCTCGCCAGCTTCTGCAGCGCTTCAAGGCTAGGCTCCTGCGCGAGCGACTGCTTCGCCATCTACTTCTTCGCCACCCTGGGGACCGGGACCTCCGCCGTCTCGCTGAGGAACTTTAGGGCCTGAGGGACATAGATGTCGTAGACCTGCTGCCTCTTCGCCTGGGACTCCTTCTTCTCCCTGGCCGACAGGTGCAGGGCCAGCTTCCTCCCGACCTCCTGCATGCCAAGCCTAATCTCGTCCTCGAGCTCGGCCACATCCTCCAGAACCTCTTTGCTCGCAGTCTTGTAGGGCGGCTTCACGCTAACGACGCTGATGGCGACCATGATCCTGTCGTTGTTCGGGTCGACCCTGTAACGCCGCCAATCCATCTGGTTGGCCACCTTCCTGCAGACGTCCCCCGCCTCGTCGTGGATCAACGGTATCCTGTTCACGAAGCGCAAAAGGGACACCCCCGCCGGCGCAGACTCCCCGCCAAACGTCAGCCCGACAGTGACCTGGAACGGGTAGCCGCTGTAGGAGCTTGGGTCCCTCAGCGTGGTCTCGCACCACTCCGGCTTCATGGACTTCTCCAGCCCCACCTTGAGGCTCTCGGCGTCAACCGGGGAGAGGCCGCTGGCATCAGGCCTCACGAACTTGTACCCGGCCATCACGTCTATCAGCTTCCGGATCTGCTCTGGCGCCAGGGCCTTCGACTTGGTGGTCGGCTCGACCCCCGCAAGCCCGCACACCTCCAGGGCTACCTTCGGCCCGACCCGCTGGAACCTGTGCCTTAGGAAGCTGGAAAGCGGGGCCGACTTCGAATCACGGACCAGCGACTTGAACATCTCGACGTCGATGCCGTGCGGGTGGGGAGGCATCTCCTTTGGAGCCGTAGGGAGCTTGTCTATGACCCGGCTGTAGTGGGTCACGGTCCCGTTCGGCTCGGTGAACCTCACGTCGGCATAGGGGGCGATTATCGCCGTCTGGCTCAGGTATTCCTTGATCCCCTTCGCGGCCCTGAGGTAGTCGCCATTGGTCACGACCTCTATCCGCATCCCCCGGGGCACAGCCACTTCTTGCCTCGCTATCACGTCAGCTACGTTCTTCTTGAGGTCGATCTGCAGCTTCATGCTTATCCCCTTCTTCCCATCGAGCGACGACTCGATTGTGGCAGGGGTCGCCGTCGTAGCCTGCGCCGCAAGGATGACCGCCTTGAGGCCGACCCCCAAAATTGACCTTGACTGTTTGAGCGAGTAGTGAGACACGAGGAACGTACCGAAGGCCTTCACTATCGTCGACTCCGGAAGCCCCGGGCCATTGTCTCCCACCTTGACCCTGAACGACTTGTCGCTCAGCGCAGCTATCTCCACAGTTATCTCAGGGAGTATCCCCGCCTCCTCGCAGGCGGTAAGGCTGTTGTCGACCATCTCCTTGACAGTCATGTGCAGGGAGCGCGCCAGGTTGGTGAAGCCCAGCAACCCCTTGTTTGACGCGAACCACTCCGCAGGTGAAAGTGCCTTAAGCCGGTCAGTACCAGAACTCAAACAATATGAAGGGATGTGTGACTACTTAACGAAGGCTACTTCGCGCTGGCGTCCCTGACTCCGTCCTCAGTAAGCTGGAAGACTGCTTCCGCTTCCGGGTGCGACGGGCTGTCGACCATCTTCGCCACTCTGGTGTTCTTTGAACCCTTGCGCAGGTACAACCTGTATGTGCTCGTGTGGGCTACGACGTTCCCCCCAGCGGCCCTGGTCGGGTCCATAAACATGGCATCCGGCTTCTCCTGGACCTGGTTCGTGATAACCACAGCTATGTTGTGGACCTCTGCAAGCACGGTCAGCCGGTGAAGCGTGTTGTTTATCTTCTGCTGCCTCTCGGCGAGACTCTCGCGCCCCAGATACTCTGCCCTGTAGTGCGCTATGGCGCTGTCAACGATGATCAGCTTTACCTTCCCATCCTTGAGCACCTCGCCCAGCAGCTTGATCACCAAGTCCTGGTGAGCGCTGTTGTAGATCCTCTGGTACAATATGTTCGCAAGAACCTTCTTGGGATCGAGCCCCTTCGCCTTCGCCATCTGTACGAGCCTCTCCGGCCTGAAAGTACCCTCAGTGTCGATGAACACCGCCTTCCCCTCCAACCCGCCGCTCGCGGCAGGGAGCTGGACATCGACGCAAAGCTGATGGCATATCTGAGACTTCCCCGAACCAAACTGACCATACAGCTCAGTCATCGCCTTGGTCTCTATCCCACCCTCGTCGTGCAACGGGGTCTTCAGCAAACCGTCAAGGGCCTTGGACCCTGTCGTGATGACGTTTGCCTTCTGCCTGTCTTCCAAGACCTGGGCTGCCGTCTCGAACCCCTTCAGGATCCCCTCCGCCTGGAGCTTCTGCCTGGCAAGCTCAACTATCCTCACCGCCTTCTCCTTGTCATCAAGGATCTGCCCCACCTCACGAGGACTCCTCGAGATCAGGTCCATCAGGTTGTGAATACCAGATGCGCTGAGCTTTTCCACAGACGTGGAACCCACCCCTGGCAGGTCCTCGATCTCACTGTTATCGTAAATCGCGGCTGACGCTTCTTCGGACAACAATGAAGTAGTGAGACTGGATTAATAAGCACCGATGTGCCAAACATGCCGTGCATCGTTTTTGATGTAACTAGAACAGGCGAAAAGAGTTACATCAAAAGTCCAGTCTACTCGTTGATGGGCGAGTAGAGGGCGCAGGGTTGGATCACGTTCTCCCGGTACCTGTCCTTCTGGGCGCCGTCCAGGTCCCTGTAGGTCGCGTAGAGGTTGCAGGTGGGTTTGAGCCTGCAGTTGTAGCACTTCACGTAGGTCCCGGCCCCGCTCTGCGTGTGCCCTCTCTCGTGGTCGGCCCTGTCGAGCTCGTCGAGGAAGAGCATGGGGCAGAAGCGGCACTTGACTGCGGCGATTATGTCGCGGAGCCTGGGTTGTTCTGCCATATGCCACTACCGTGGGTGGCAATAAAACGTGGCGCGCAGATGCCGGTTGACTCTTTTATAGCTAGATTTACCACAGATGTTCGTCATGGAGATAGGTTCGGGAGCGCTGGAAGTGCAACTCAGGGACGATGGCGGAAGCAGGAAGGCCAGGGTGGAGATAAGCCAGACGTCAGTGGTTTTCGAGGACGATGCCGGGCATTTCACTGGGGTAGAGCGCTCTGCGATAAGGAAGGTGAAGGTGGATGGTGATCGTGTCACCATAGTCTACAGCGACGGTGTTGAGATGAAGACGAAGGAGTTCGTCGCGAGCAAGGGCGAGAGCCAGCTGTTCGGTGCGCTCCTGTCCCCCAACGCGCCGGTCAACGTCATCGACGCCCTCGACCAAAAGTTCCAGGAGGCCCGCAGGCATGTAGAAGAGATTCTGAAGAAGGTGAGGGAAAGGAACTTCCCTCCGGTGCTCAACATCGAGGACCACGACGACCCGCAGTATCTGGCCGCCTCTCGTGAAGCGTACGCCTACGACATGGATCTCCTGAATACCTCTTCCTCGTTCCGCATCGAGGTCGAAAAGATGTACGCGGGCGGCTCTAGGATGCCGCTACTCAATGCCAAGGATGATGTGCCGGAGAAGGTCTACATGGCAATGGCAAAGGCGCACTACGTCCAGTTCATTGCAGACCTTGCGAGCTTCGCAATGATACACAACAAGTGGGAGCGTATATTTCTCCCCAGGCAGTTTGAAGAGTTCCATATGAAGCTGGGGATACTCCGTGAGCCGATAGTCACCGATGAAGAGGAAGCGGACGCAGAGAAGTCCTATTCCAGTCCGGAGATGGTCAACGACAGGGCCATAGGATACAGCTGGTATAAACGGCCTCCCAGCTTGGAACTGCTCGACTGCTAGCTCGGTCTGCCAAACGCATACAAGCGCCACGACAAGGTAGTGGCAGGCATACGCCGGTACGAGCGGCTCGTCCCTTCTAGCTCAGAAAGCTTTCAGGCTTTATTCCAGCCCTGTCGCCCGTGTTGTACTTGTGGATGGCATATCTCACGAAGTTGTTGACGTTTGCGACCTTCCTCAAGTTCTCATAGCTTGTCGTCGGGTCGATGCCAGAGATGCTCTTGTGAAGCGCATCCCCACGTTCCGTGAGCATGGCCTGCAGCTTCGGGTTTGCGTCAAGTTCGGCCTTGGAGACAGCTCCGCGGGTGACCAGCTCGTTAACGAAGCCGGCGCCGGTGAACGACCTCTCACTCCAGTCCTTCAGTTTCTGCGCCTTGGCCAGATCGCTGCCGGTTGGGGCACCGGTCGCCATCTGGTCGACGTTTATGTAGTTGCCCTTGCCAAGTCCTGAATACATCCCGGCGGCTGCGACAGGGTTGAGACTCTGCCCTCCAGCAAGTCCGCTTGTAACTGTAGTTACAGGGTCGAGCATGGGGTTGAGGCGGGACATTACCGCGCCAGCGTGCACGTTCTGGGCATATTGCTCGTGGCCTGCGGCGATCTGGTCGCCATGCTTGTGATATCTTTGTAGGGCCTTTGCTCCTGCGCCAGCGCCGACGGCACCCATGACCCCTGCACCGACAGCAGAGCCTGCGTTTTGCAGCGGAGCCATCATCGTGCCCAAACCATAGCCATGGCTGAGGGCATGGGAGGCGCGGCCGAGGGTGCTCATGCCCATCAATTTACCCGGGTCCGTGTTAGTGGCTGCCGCCATCGCGGCGATGTTGGTCGGACTGTTGGAGCCTATGCTGCTTGCCGCGCCGAAGACGCCAGTAGTTGTACCAATTGATACCATGCTGGCCATCGAGCCGGCTGCCATCGCCATCTGCATACCGGTCTGGAAGAGGGTCGAAGTAAGAGGAGCAAAGATTGTAGGCATCATTAGAGCTGTGAGTAGGGCAATTGCCGCTACGAAGGTGGACGATCCGGCGAGGATCGATGAGCTGAGTTGGGCGTCACTGTTTGCCATTAGTTGCGAAGTCAGCCCGAGGACTATGGCACTCATGATCGTGGCGATCATGACTCCGTAGAGCGTGTCCTCTATCATTCCGGCTAGCTTTTCCGTGAAATGGATGTTCTTAAGTGCCAGGCTCAGGGGGAAGGCCGCTATCATTACCGCGATTATGAACACCCTGAGTATTCCAAGTACCCAGACGCCAATCGCAACGAAAAGGGCGATGAACCACGCTGCGATCGTCAGAAGCCCTTCGCCCAGAATCGAGGTCAGACTAGTAGCACTGTTGATGCCCGCCGTGTTGCCGGTAGCTGCATTCCATACCGCCTGTACGTTTGAGCTCGCTGTTGTGTAGACGTTCCCGACAAGTAAGGTACCTGGCCCTGAGATCAGTGTAGCATTGACGTAGTTGAGCAGGCCTGCGACTTCGTTGTATATCCATGGGAATGCGATTATCAGGACGATTGTCATCAGGGCCTCCATGATCCAAGAGTGAGTGCTGCCGGTGTTACCGCCAGGACTGTTCTGGTTTATGCTGAAAGACACAAGAGCGGCAACGACTGTGATAACGATCCCGATCAGCATTATGAATTCGTAGTAATTACCGAAGTTACTGCTGATGGCGCAGTTTACGGCTCCGTTACAGTGGAAGATCGCATCCATGGAGGTTACGTTGAAGAGCGGGAGCATGACAACTAGTTGGAACGTCGGGTTCATCTTCTCGTCAGAGTAGCTGGCGCTTGCGACCACCTGCCCGCTGGAGGTCGTTGCGGTAAAGCTATACTGGTAGACGAAGGACCCCGTGTTCATGAACACTGTGCCAGCCCCGGCGAACGGAGCCGTTCCGGAGATGCTCACTGACTTCTGAGCAGGCCACTGGATTGTTTTGCTGAAATTGAGGTTTGCAGTGTAGGGATTACCGGCACCGTCGTTCATAACACCGGTAATGGAGCCAGAAATGGTTATTGGGCCGGAAGGAGTATTGGTAGAGTTGAGTGTAAGTGTACCACTGGCCTGCATCGAGCACTGACCGCTAGGACCACTAGGTTGGCCCCTGACGCTGGCGAAGCGGTAGCAATATCCCGTTATGCCCACGGATATCTTTGGGGTGAGCGTGCCGGTAGGAGCTGAATTATTTTGGGCGAACGCATAGCTGAAAGTGGAAAGCGCCAGCGCTACGACTACCAGGATTATGAATAGCATCCTTGATACGTTTCTGTACGACACGGACACGTACCTGATTCCTGATTTCAGTCCCATGGCTAACTATCCCTCTTGCCGATAACGGTAAGTTTGGTCGCCTTGCCATGCTTCTTAGGGGGAGCGTCGGATATCTTCTTCATGCGTTCTAGCTTTTCTTCTATTGCCTCCCTGGCGAACGAACTGACGTTGGCGTAGTTGGCCACTCCTTTGATAGCTTTGACAGTGTCTTCCGATACAGCTACCGTAGTCCATCCTGACCTAGGCATGATACATACAATTATAGACCCTTATAACAGAGTCCGAAGTTCCGTTGGTAAACGGGGCTGGCCGCAATATACAGACGAGTTAGCCCTGTTGTTGGCTTCTTCCTATATTCAGCGGACTAAAGTGGAAATACCGAGACAGGATGAACAGGGCAATCACAAGCAACGTGATGAAATACGCCCACCAATATAGTGATGATACTGGGGCTCCAGGAGGGGTGCCTGGCACTGTGAAAGAGGAGAGGATGCCAGAAGCTCCCCAAGAGTTGTCATAGCCAATCACATAGCTCTGCCCCGCTCCCACTGTGAATGAGAATTGATATGCTCCTACGAGGCCTGGCGGATACAGGGGAGACCTTAGCGTGTCTGGGGGAGTGAACGTGTAGATCTTGCATATCTTGGTCCCATTTAGATATGTCAGGTCGTACGAAGCACAGTTGGAGGTGTCTGTGGTCTGGCCAACCCAGACGTCTTTGAGGCCCCCGCTGGCCGAGTTAACGATCAGACCGACTTGGAATGCATTTGCTGAACTGTTGGTGATGTGTATTGCTATGTCACCGTTGGCGGAGTAGAGGTCAGCATAAACCGTGAGGTTGGAACCGAAGATGCCAGCATAGGTTGTTGACAGGGGACCGGGAAATTGGATTGGCGTCAACAACGTGTCCTGGAAGCTTGGAAAGTAAAGGAGGTAGTCGTACCCTCCATATGGCGTGAGATTTAATGGGCTGGACAGTAGCTCTGTCGTACCGCCCATGGCGTATACGAGGGTAGAATTGAACGGGGTTGCCGGGTATCCGTTGGGTGCTGTGGGGAAGAACGAGGAGCCTATCATATATTCTGCAAACGACTCTTGAAACGTGTATGTTACATTGCTTGCCGGTTCTCCTGGCTGCGTTCTGACAGCCGTTACCGTTATCGTTGGGACGGGAACTCCGTAAGAGCCCAGACTCGTCTGGTTCAACAGCCATGTACGCGTGCCAGTCTCCTGATTCTGGTAATACGGTGTGATAGTTTCGGTGTAGTTGTAAGCATCGTTCGACAGGTCCGCCTTGAACGCAGCAAAAGCGGTATTATCGTGATTACCAAACGTAGAGTTGAACTCGCCGATGAGTGCAACGTTGAGCGGCACAGGGTTGGTGACTGTCAGCGATATTGAGGTGTACTTGTCTGAAATGCCGCTGGGGCCCACCGACCGGAAAGTCAGGTTCCCATTTAGCAGTATGGGCTGGTAGACGTAGGGAGTACTGAACACATTGTAGTTGTTGCCGGCGTAGTCCTGTGACCATGCATGGACTTCAACGTTATAATAGAGTATGCCTTCGTTGTACACGTCGTTTTGAAGCGTTGACATATTGCTTATGTGGAAGTAGTATTTGTACAGGTTGTTGTAGCTGACGAACATTTCTCTAGTCTTGCCGGGTTGCGTGGAATTAGTAACATGTATCGTTATGTTGGTGTTAGATATTGGTGTGAATGGAATGACCTGGGTTACGTTGATCGGCCCTCCGCCATAGGTGTATGTCGTGTTGTATCCAGTGACGGTGTACGTGAAGTTATTGATCCATGCTCTTTCGCCAGTGTCATTGACCGATGTGATCGGCGCGGTGTTGGTGTTACCTGGGTAGTTTGAGATCCCTGGGGTGTTGCCGTAATATTGCACTATGAGCACGAAGGGCCTGGCATATGACGTCGACGCCAGGTTGTTGTAGTCCATGTAGATAAAGTACTTGAACAGGGGGTCGTATCTGACTACGGTGAACGGCGTCTTCGTGTAGTCGATGTGCGCCGTCTTCAGGCCTGACGGGCTGAGCGTGCTGAAGCTCAGTGAGAGATCGTATGGGCCGTATTGCGCGCTATCTGATATGGCGTAGCAGAGCCTCCCGGCCGTGTTGCTGGTCCTGGTAGAGTTGAGTATGTGTATGGTCCCTGTCTCGTTGGCGGCGATCGACGCCACGACGTTGATGTCAGGGCGTTGCTGCGAGAGGGTGAACGTCTCTGACCACTGGGTGCAGAAGGAGTCGTTATGGTAGAACGACCCATCGGGGTTCCGCAGAAGCTGCCCGGTCGACGACGATGTTACATTGATCATAGGCCCTATTGTGGGGGTGCTCAGGTAGATTGGGACCACGTCGACCGTCTCCGTGGCCGATAGAGAGGAGCTGTTGCCGGACTGGGGGGTGAGCGGCAGGCCGTGGAACGTGACTACTGCGGTGAGCGTGTACGTTCCTGTGTGGTTGCCTATCATGAACGCGCCTCCTGACAGCGTGAATTCGGCTGTGTTGTACGTCCACTTTGTGCTAAAGACGGACATGTTGGCACCAGGGACGGCATTAAGGCCGATCGTGAAGCTGTCGCCGGGGAAGAAAGTGCCGGAGGGGTTGCCATGGATGGGCGTCAAAGCAGGCGAAATGCAGTTTCCGAACTGGTCACAATTGGAAGACGTGGCCATCACGGGCACGGCAAGCGTGATGAAGGCCGCCAGGCCTAGGATTACAGTAGCTGCAGCGAGCGCAAATCTTCGTTTCAAGCAATACTGGAAGCCAGTTTGGCTTTTAACACAACGGCAGACGCTCGGTCAACGGCCGCCCGCGCCGCAGCAATGTGCGGTGTGATTCACGCTTTGCATGAACTAAGACAGTGTACCACGCGCTGATACCAAGGCTTAAATCAGCCCGGCAGTCACGCCATTACGTGACCCGGATAAAGTACACCATCATGAAGCATTTGCCGCTTGTGCTAGTGGCCGTCGGTGTGGTGCTAGCCGCTTCTGGCCTGGGACCCCATATGGTCAGCCACATGGGGCCTATTGGCGGGACCGGCGGCTTCGTGATCCATCGGTCTCTGGACCCGATCGGCGGGACCGGCGGCTTCTAGAGCATCTATCAGACGCCCACGTATCGTTCGGCCTTGAAGGTCGGGGTTATCTTCGAGGCAGCTGCCTCTATCTTCCTCCCGTCGAATGCCCACTCGCCCTTCTCAGCCAGATAGAGTTCGGGATTTAGGGCATAGCTGAACGCGGACTCTTGGTCCATTAGCATTATGCTGGCCCGGCCGCGCACCTGTTCGGTCATCGTGCGAAGGAGATCGTTAAACTCGTTTGCCAGGTCCACAGGGACGGCAAACTTGGCGTAGTAGTCGATGCCCATCGCCTCTGACCAGAGGAAAGGAGTCTTGCGCGCCCAGCCGGCCAGCTCGCCCTTCTCAAATGTGCTAGTGTTCCGCACAAGCAGGTCGATACGCGTATACCGATACTGGTGCCGGGACGCTGTGCCTGTAGCCTGGTTGTAGCCAGAGCGCAGCCAATTCACCCTGTATCCATCGAGCAGCCCTCGTTTCATCACATGCTCGCGAAAGTGCCATGTGAGGGTCTTGTACCCTACTGTTGGAAACTGCATGTCAGACATGTTGGTGTTAGCATCAGCCTGCAAAGCCTGTATGATCATGAGGTCGATCTTGTCGAACTCGCAGCGCTCGTGCGTCTCTTGGCGCGCATCCAAGACGTCTGGGTAGCTGGCTGTAAAATCGTAGTCCCATCTGTTCTTGGCGAAGTCATAGTGATCTGCACTCATGACGTTCACGTTAAACCAGTCGAAGGTGTGGAGAGAAGCTCTCCGGAGTGCTCCGGCTCTGACGAGGCGCTCCATGTAGTATGATAGTTCTCCCTCTCCGCCTTTTGGATAGGCTATGGAGAACAACCACTCCTTGGACGGAAGACTATACCCGTCTTGCATCACCCTTTCGAAGCCCATTATGTAGTTCTTCTCGGCGATCTCGTTGAAGATTGCCTTCAACCCGGCGTTGCTGGGCGATTCCAACGGAAGCGAGGCGACAACGACTGCCCTGGCTAAACCCAGCTTCCCATAGTCAGGAAACGCGTGGACCGACATCCTGTTGCCGATTATGTACCTTCTGTAACGATATCGTATAGTCTCTTTGTTCCCGCCCATGTCCCTTGCGATGGAATTTATGGAAGGCCCGAGGCGGCAAATACTCGCTACCAGCGATGACGTTGCCCCCCTGCTATTGTTGGCGGTGGGTGTGAGACTATCCACGAAACCTAAAGGCCATCATTTATGCGATATAAATGATGTTGACGAATGGCAGACAAGTTTTTGGTTTTTTCTAAATCTCCCTGTTGCGGTTAAATGCAGAGAGCGATGAACGCGGCGGCAGTGGACTCAAGAACAGACCATCATGGAATAGCCGATCTAGCCGATGAGGTTCAGAGGGCAGGGCCTGCCATAAACAGCATCGCGAGGAAGCTGGGGCAGCACAAGGAGACAGCCAGGTATAGGTACCAGAATGTGCTGATGAGGGGAAGGAAGGGGTACCTCCAGGCAGCGATAGAGTACAACCGGCTAGGTCTGAGCCGGATCATGGCGCTTGTTGAATTCGACGCTTCCTTGAAGCGCATCGCCCCGATGCTCCTGCAAGCAATGAACGCCAACGGTTTCCTGGTGGCCTATGTCCGCTCGGCATACGATGACATGTACATAGCTGACTTCTCGGTCCCAACTGGCTTTCACAGCAGTGTCGAACGGTCGCTGGAGTATCTTCGTGACGCAGGGGTCATAACGCGGCTCGAGATATCGCGGTTTGACTGGCTGCGCGTCATGCCTATGCAGACCCACGCATATGACTTCAAGAGGGAGCTATGGGACGTCGAATGGTCAGCTGAGCTGGGAGGCCCCCGGCACAAGCCCGAGCCTGTAAGGCCGGTTCCTGTGGCGGATATCGACCACCTCGACCTGCTCATAATCAAAGAGCTCCAGAAGGACTCAGACAGGAGTATGAGCGACATCGCTGATTACCTCCATGAGAACAGGAGGAAGGTACAGTGGCACGCGAAAGAGCACGTGTTCGGGAAGCGCATGGTGAGCGGATTTCGGTTTCGCTGGATCGGCGTGCTTGATAACAGCAAGCAGCATGTCGTCATGCAGCGTCACAAATACAAGATCGTGTCAATCCTCTGCCGAGGCCTCGACGCGAAGCGCATGCAAGCCGTGCGGGCCTACCTGACAAGTCTTCCTGTGATATTCTGCGAAGCAGTGGGCACGAGAAACTACTACGCGCAACTAGCCCTGCCGCTAGGCTCTGCCAACGATGGGATCAAGCACCTCAACGAAAAGTTGGACGGAGAGGACGGCAGTATAATGGTCATACCGACCGACCAGAGATACGCGTTGACGTTCACACTGCCATATGAAAGGCATGACGGGGAAAGGAACGAGTGGACATTCAACGAAGATGGGTTCAAGGAGTCGTTCGGGAAAGTGGTTGAGATGCTAAAGAACCGATGATGCCAGTTGAGTTTCTAGAGGTAAAAAAGAGGGAGCGGGGAAAAGGCCGTCTAGGAGCCTTCTCCACCAAGCTCGATCAGAGATGGGGCGAGGCGGATGGCGGTCAAGAGACCGACGATGACTGCGACGAAGTCCATGATGTCGTTGATTAGGTTAAGGAGTCCGCTAGGGAATGTTGGCCCAGAGCCGGATGCCGGAACCCAGATGAACGCGATGCCATTGGCGACCTTCGCTGCTGTGATCCCGTAGGCTACGCTTGGAGCTCCGTTCGCCGCGAGTGGTGCGCCGATTGTGGTGGCCACAACCCAGAGAACGAACGACACTATCAATGGTGCCGAGAACGCTATCGCCATGATGAGCACGAGTTCTTCGATCTTTCTGGTCGTGTGCGCTCTTTGCATGCTCATGGCTTGGTATCCCTCTTGATGACGATCTCAGCGCCATCATCATCCCATGACGCTACGAGCTTGTCACCGACTTTGGCGCTGATGTCTTCGAGCTGCTTTGTGAGAACGAGGTAGAGGCTTCCGCCCGATTGTGCTACTCGAACAGCTACTTGCTGCTTCATGGTAACAGACAGGTCGTTTGCTTATAACGACCAGACGCTTCCCAACATCCTGGTATTTTATGCCATGATGCTCACATTGTCGTATATGGAACGGTGGTCATAGCAGGCATTGCCCAGTTGACGATGCCGGCTCTTTGAAACGGACAGGGCTAGTTGGTGACGTCCTTCGGCCTCGTGGTGAAGATCCCCCGCTCCCAGTCGCTCAAGAAGTTGTAGAACGGGACATGGCCTTCGGGAGTCATGAGCAAGCCGAATCCTATCTGCTGGTTGAGTATCAGCTGTTTCTCGGCGTTGCTGACCCTGAACGCCTGTTCGATCGCTTCCACTGCTGCCTGGTCTTGCTTGAGAACGAATTTCGTTGCGCAGCTTTCTATCATCTCCCTGCCTGGTCCTATCTGGCCGCCCCGGCCTAGGAAGTCGCTGACCAGCTGAGTGGCTATGGCGAAGCACGTATTGTAGTGGCGGCCGGTCCTGGCGATCTCGGGGACATATTCGACTGCTAGCTGGAAGTATGGCTTGCCTGTCCTGGGGTTTATCTCCACCAGAGACCAGCCTTCGTCTATCACGATGGCCTTCTTCCTCGCGACAGGCTGCGACTTTATGACCTGCCAGACAGCTGCCAGAGTTAGGAAGGCGGCCGCATCCCTGATCTGCGCGTTGGGTATGTCATTGAGGACGAAGACCATCTTGTCATACACATCGAAGTCGCCATCGAAGAGGAACATGAAAGGCTTGAGCGACGCTTCAAGCCTCCTCTTGAGGCGCTCGGGGGATTTTGCTATCAGTTCCTCTACGCTGTTGCATGTCTCTGACGTGATGTACAGGTCGGCCAAGAGGTCCGGGTCGTCTTCTATGTGTGCCAACGACCCCAGAAAGTCGGCGGCTTTGCGCGTGTCTGGCGGAGACTCCTGGCTGTCTCCTTTCCTAAAGACGTTGAACGGGTCCAGGCCCGCACCTTCGTCCAGTTTGTACCTGTGCACCTTGGCGCCTATCAGCCCGGCGAACGAGTTGTCGTAGGACCCGTCAGGGCCAACGGCATATTCGGGCTTGACGATGGAGTCGAAGACGAACATGATCATGTCCTGATATTTTCTGGCAAGTCTCGAGAAGAACGTCTTGATGAAGGTGGACTTTCCATAGCCGGTCTGGCCCATTATCGCAACGTTGTAGTTCTCCTTGTCGAATATGTCGTAGATAACGGCGTTCAACGTGTTGGTGTTCTTTCCTATCATTATGCCTTCGCGGTCTGTGAGGTCAAGGCCGGCGAACGGGAAGAAGGTGAGGAGGCTAGAGGTGGGCATGTAGAAAGACCTTCCGAGTGACCAGTTGGGCCCTGTGTGCTGGTAGAGCGGGTATTGCAGGTACTTTGGCGAGTCCAAGGACCCGGCCCTCCCGGACATCTGGCGCCTGAGCTGCTTGCCGGCCATTATGAGGTCATCGTAAGACTTCGCCTTGATCGTCACTGACACTATCACAGAGAACAACCTTTCACGGCCTGCCGCTATCGCCTGAGCTGTCCCCATGGTGCGTTGGTACATGACCTGGTCTTCGGGGTCGATAGAGCGCCCGCCTGCTTGGCGCATGATTATCCTCGACCCGACTGACAGTGACCGTTTGTGGGCGATGTTTTTGGCGTCGAGAACGTCATAAGGGGTTATGTCGAGCCTGATTTCATGGGTCGTGTCGTACAGCTCTGACAAGAAGCCTATCTCTATCGAGCCGAGAAGTTGAGACACGGTGTAGGTCCTTATGAAGTCGTTGTCGTTCGCGACCAGGGACCTGCCATTCACCCGTGATATGCTGACTCTGGGCACGTCGGGAGTGCGCAGGAATTTGGCGCCCAGGATGCCGACGAGGTCGTCGATCGGTGTCTCGGAGACGATGAAGAACCTCTTGTAGGGCATCGTGTACAGCGCGCCGCCGATGTCGACCTCCCGCACGTCGCTAATGATGTAGAACGTTATAGGCTCCGACAGGGAGTTGAGAAAAGTCTGGAACCTGGTGAGCACTGAGAGCGCCTCGTCGTTAGGAAGGCTCGAGAGGTTGATCGACCTGAGCTCATAGGTACATGTGTCCGCCATGTCAGCGGCCCCCCTTGTCATCGAGCAGCTTCACGCCTGAAGTCTGGACCGTGAGCGTTATGATCTTCAGAGGCTTCTTGAGCCCTTCCAGGGTTATCGCTATGTCCCGAGTCCCTACGTCTTCCCGCCTGGGGATGTACACGAGCCGGTATGCCGACTTGTTGCCGGACACCCTGTCTTCCATTCTCACCTTGCCGTCCACCAGGAGCGACACCTTCAGCTCCCTAGTGAGCTTCGGGACCGTGCCGCTGAAGTTGAGCGGGGTCGGGTTGCTCCAGTCGTCGATCACCATGAGCTGGTCGCTCTTCTTCGCTGTCATAGGCGCTTCCTTGGGCTGTTTCTTTCCAGTGGTCTTCTGGATCTCCTTCCCGTATGCGCGAAGCCTGTACAGCAGCTGGAGCTCTATGGGGACTGTCTTGACCGGCTTCATGGCAAGGAGTCCGCTTACCGCCGCGAACGCGCCTACTATGCCTGCCCTTGTGAACAGTGCGACAGGGATGATGAATGCAATGACGATGCCGGAGAGCAATCCGACGCCCAGGAGGAACACCTGCCTGGGTGCCATGTTGAAGCCTCCAAGCGGGATGCTCTTGCGCTCGTACCACGAGTCGTCCTTCCACCAGATTACTTCAGGCACGGGTAGAGTGGTCCACTTTCAATAAAAGGCGGCCTCATCGCTGCCCATAAGACGTGCGCGTGGGCCTGAGAGCGGCGCCCGAGTGCAAAAGGAGAATGCCGAAACCAGCATCTGTGCCGCTAATCATCGCTTCGAGGCCAAGGTTAGGAAGAGAGCGGAAGATAACGAGCCTGACACTCAAGGGGCTCTGGCCATAGCCCCTGAAGGCCATATGGATGTGGCCCGTGCGGCAGAGTTAGAACTTGCATGAAAGAGGCAGGCACGCCTTATCTATCGCCACGGAAGAGTCGTCTCCGAGATGTCAGAGCCCAGGAACTCGCAGCTGGCTCTGATCGCCATGGGCCTCTGCAACAACGGGCCTGATCTGACAAAGATTTCGGAAAGCATAGGGATGCCGCTTGACGAACTCAGACGGAAGTACTGGAGGTACTTCGTGGCGAGAAACATGAAAGTCCAGGCGCTGCCGAGCATAGCGAAGTTAGGGCTCCGAAGGGTCCTGACGGTCATAGAACTGAGCCCAAGGCATACCAAGTTCTTCGATGCCATGCAGCATGTCGGAAGCATGTTGTACATGACGTCTCTTTCGGAAACGACGATCCCGTTTGTGTACGCCGCTTACTTCACGCTCCCTTCTGAAGAGGAAGGGCGGATCAAGGACTGTTTTTCAGACATTCTCGCGCATTTCGACGTGCGTGAGATCAATTGGAATTCGTTCGCTTCGTACAGGCGCGTCCCTATGAATGTAGAGTGCTTCGACTTCGAGCGTTCGATGTGGAACGACTCCCCCAGTAGTGTGGAGCTGCCTGACATGAAGCCCGTGAGCGACCAGTACCGATGGGATGAAAGCGGCGGTCGCTTCGACAGGATCGACGTTTCCATCGTACGGAATCTCGAGTACGATGCTGCAGTGAGCGCAAACCAGATCTCGAGGAGTTTAGCGAGTGGGCTGGCGCACAAGACGGGCAACACCGGCCGCGACAGGCTGGGCAAGGTCGTGTGCTACCACAAGGCCAGGCATGTGCTCAGGCGAGGCCTCGTCAACGGGTATTCGATCGACTGGACCCGTGCCGCACGAGTCACCAATGGTGTCTGGCAACCGATTACGCGGTATGTCAACATCAACGTGGTCACTGACAGGCTGGCTCGAGGCGAGCTCGGGGCAATGGCCTCGACTGCTTCGGCCGTCCCATTCCTGTGGTCTGAAGCCAGCGGCGCTGGCAAGTACTTCGCCAGGTTTCATGTCCCGTGCTGCAAGGCTGAAGGCGTACGAACAAAGCTGACCGAGCTCTCAAGCGTCGACAACACGTTGATAGAACTCAACGGGAGAAGCGTGACGTTCGGGCTCAACACGTCGTTCTATGATGATAACGCCGGATGGGCGTTCGACGAAGTGCCCGTCGCCTCGGCCATCAAGGAGAGGATGCTCGACGCGTACGTGCCGCCGGCGCTTCTATAGTCCGAAGAGGGCAACGACCGACGGCGAAACGATGGCGACATACGCCGCAAGAAGGCCGAGGGCCACGAAGACCGTGTTGGCTACGGTGTCGTTGTACCTCAGGTGCGCAATAGCGATCCTATGTGTCGTGAAGTAGACTCCGGCCTGCGTCATAGAGTCAAGAAACAGGTGGTTGTAGGCCACGTAGACGCCGGCTGCGAACAGCCATATGGTGGCTGGAAGCGTGAAGTGGTAGACCGTCACCGTTGACGCTGGAAGCAATGCGAAGTAGTTGACTGCGTAGTAGAACGGCACTGCCGACAGGAGCCCCCACAGTGGTGCAGTGAACACAGAGTGGGTCCTGGGCATCCTTACAGGGATGTTGTTTCTCATGGAGTGGCCAAGCCGGTCTATGAGGTGGTTGGCGAGCCATGCCAGGCAAAGGAGCACGACGGCGACGGTGTTCTTGTACAGTTCCGCCGATGGGACGAAGCAAAACGTGCCCAGTAGGAGGGTTCCATAGGAAAAGGTCGTATGGGTGAAAAGGCGCATCTACACTGGAAGAGAACGAGCAGCGCTAAAAGAGCGGGAAACCGCAGCCGTGGGACCGCGGTCAGTAGGCCGACACGAGAGCCCGCTCGAGCAGGTTCTGGAGCTCTATGGTGTTGGTCTTGACGTCGAATCCGTTGCAGTGGAGCGTGAGAGAGTCTGGCATGTCGTTGACGGCGGTGAACTTGCCGCCAGGGTTGACGCCTTTGAGTGCAAGCACTGCCTTTCCGAGCAGTTCGTTGACGACCGAGTACATTGGGTCGGTGATCTTGTTGCACCTGACGCAGTTGACAGTGCGCTTGAACTTCAGCTCGGCGCAGTGTTGGCAGTGAGACGTACGCAGCTCGAGTGCATCGGATATCGGGATCAGGTGCACCACCCCTGAGAGTTCATGTGACCAGTGGAAGTTGAGGGACATCATGAAGTCACGGACGTGTTTGGCCGTAGCAGCAGGGGAATAGATTGTAGCGTAGTTGTCAGCGTCTGCCGGGTCCATTTCGAGGTGGACTTTCTCGACAGGGATGATCTCTGCGTCGTCTGTACACATGGCGTTGACCACCTGTCCATCGACGACATCGACCACAGCGGGCTTGGTGTCCATGCAAAGCTTCATGACGGAGTCGTAGCTGTTGTCTGGAAGCCTGAGCGTCACGACCGTGTTGAGCGGTTTCAGGTCGAAGAACCGCTTGGTCATAAGATGCAGGATCCTGACTTTGACCGAGTTGGGCGTGAGTTTGACTATGTCCACTAGGTAGCGCATCTGCTCGCCACTGCCTGCCGCCTGCTCTACGTTACCTGCCGAGCTCATCGGTTCTATTTTCGTCATTTGGCTATTTAAGCATAGGGGCAAAATAAGCCCAAATCAGGCTTTTTCGACCGATTTAGAAGTAAATCATGGCCTGATATAGATTCGCGGTCAGCTCAGTCCCAGAAGGCATCAAGGGATTGTGCAGAGGGTTTGGTTTGCGGTGGTGACAGTGACTCGTCGTCCAGATTCAGGCTAAGCGGGTCGAATATCTGGGCAAACGTAGAAATGAACATGCCCTTGTACTTGTCATAGTCTATCTCTTCGTTTTCGACGAATTCCAAAGGTTTGGCAGAGATCTTGGCGTCGCGGGCCTTCTTCTCTTCCTTTGTCAGTTCGTGATCGAGGAGTGCATCTCCAATATTGTCGTCCCTCTTGAGCTTCTGAGGTTTGACCTTCACAAAAGTTATGGTATCGCCTTCTTGAACGTCACGGCCGGCTTCCACCAAGAACTTCGCCGCTTGTACGTGTTGCGGGGTGCTCTTTGTGTAACTCTCGATAGGTGCTGTCATCTTCATGTGAACTGCCAACTCCTTCGCCTGAACCTCGTTGGTGCTGAGCTTCCTATATCGCTCTGTGGCTAGCTCCATGAGCTTCTTCTTAGTCGGTTCCACATCATCTACAGTTTTTATGTTAACGATGTCATTAACCGCTGCCATGAACGCTTCGCGGATATATGGCGGGTTATTCGATTTTTTGCCAGTTAAACCTTTGATAACAGGCTTGCCATCCAAGAGCACTCCCAGGTAGTTCTTCTTCCTTGAGCTGAGCAGAGCCAGTTTGTAGGTCTTGTCTATTTCGAGGTCTAGCCTAAGAACATCATGGGCCCATTTGATTGTTTCCACCAACTGGTCATCTGTGGGGGCGTGGATGAAAATCGAGTCAGTGTCCCCCCCTATGATTCGCATGCCAAGCTCCTTGCATTTATCCTGAACGCGAGTGATAGCGTCTCTTCCAACTGCAGCTGTCGACTCGGCAACTGGTACACAAAATAGACCAAAACCTGCAAAACCAGTTACGCCATAGGATTGACCAACAGGTGCGAATTTGCCATTCCTTCCAGCAATTACAGTATGGTTGCGCTTGGTGGTTACGCAGTATACTAGGCCATCGTACTGGACCTTTGATACGTATCTGTGGTGTTCCAATGCAGCACGTGTCAGCTTGACCCCAGATCTTGAAAAAGAGACCCTGTAGACTCCTGCGTGGGCGTCAAATCGGTTACTGACCTTGCAACCAAGAAGGCAGCAGATTGCAGTAACCTCTTCTGCCAATCGTTTGCTCTTGGTTGTGTATAATGCTTGCCTTCGAGTCCCATCCCCTCTGTATGCGGCTGAGAAGAACCAGTAGGCCAGAGAAGGGTCTTCAAAAACAAACCTTGGAACCTTCTTGTGAGCCGCCGTGTGGGGGACACCAGCTACATAGCAATTCTCTGCAATGAAGTCATGGATGATTCCGTTTGAAATATAAAACCCTCTGCTGTTGGATGAGTATTGGATATTCATTTCTTCAAGTATGGCGGTTATTTGCTTCCTATACGATTCACCATTAGGATTACCAGCGCCTGGTGACTGCGCTATGAACGTAACCATTGCTTTGCCCCTCGTATGTCCATTTACATAATGTCTTGGCTTGGAAGTATACAATGAGCCCTCTGATACCACCCACCCACATAACTGTGCAAAGCGAATTGCATCAACACGAGCAAACACCTTTGATGATTGGTGCATTCCAAGCATCACAATTCCGCCTTTGTTTTTCACTGTGTCAATATCATCTTCAGTCACTACTTTCGAAGGAACCTTGTAACAAGAACCGAATTTGCTCCAGCGATCAGACTTTGCTTTGTACACGATCCCATATCTACGAATCTTTGATTGTAGAGGATGTGGCAGTTTTCTGAACCAATTGGACAATCTCTCGCCCCCCGAATAGATGATTGCAAAAGCTCCTACTCTTTGAGCTGACGGGAGCAAAGAAAATAATCCAGGGCCTATCTGTCCAATGGCACCGCCAACCCGTGGTATCGACATGTTGGTGGTATTGTATACTTCTTCTGCTGTAAGGAATAATGCTGTTGAACCATTGGACTTGATGTCAGTCACTAGCATGCGGTGGTTAGGTGTAACCATCAGATCCAGAAACCGCTTGTTTTTGAAATGGTAGAGAGGGCCGTGATATCCAAAGCGTTGAACTTCCACTACCAGATCTCGTTCTACACGTAACGACTCGGGATTGACGTTGAGAACTTCGTCGCCGACTTTCATTTCTTTAATGTTCTTGATTCCAGTAGGCGTGATGACACCTGTGTCGCCAGTAAAACATGCGTTCAGGTAGACCTTGAGAGACTGGGCAATAGTGTTGGCTGTGTCCCGTTCATCATCGGTTGCACTGTTAATCTTGGAAAGTGGTTTGTACAATAATACACGGAGGTCACGAAGGGCTCCAATCATCAAACTAATCACCCCTATCTTCTTCTTGCAAGACCAATGCTGTGTCCCGGGGATGATGTTAGCCTTACACTCTTCGTGTGTACAGTTGACCGTATCAAAAGAAAGATTCCAATTGCGTATACTTGTAGGGTAAAGGCTTGCAAAATCAAGCACCTTGACGTCGAAGTAGACACCTGGAACCGGGTCAACCACAATTGCTCCCTGGTATTGTTTTCCCTTGATTATTGCAGTGGTAGACGCACCGCCCTTCGATTCAAGGTCTTTCCTGTTAGGGATCAATAGGTTTCGTTTCTTCATCTGATAGTACAGCATTGATTTGATCCATGTTGAGATGCCGTGTCTCGATATGTCGTCCATGGGCATCATCGACGTACGTGAGAAGAGGACGAGCATCTTGAGTGCTAGCTGCGACTGCCTGGAGGCGAGCCTGTGGGTGAGGATAGAGTCCTGTATGGAGTAGTCGATGAGCTGCTCGTAGGTCAGTGCCGACATGTCACCCTTGGTAGGGATCTCTACCTTGCCCTCGCCGAGCAGGGCTTCTGATATAGCGTCGAGCGTGAATTCATGGTACCGCCCTTCGTAGACATAATTGGCGACTGACTTGTTGGAGTGGAACTTGTAGAGATCTATGTGGATGCCGACCTTCAGGGACACCTCCGTGTCCTTCGGCTTCTTACCGGGCTTTACCTTGAACGGGGTCTTCAGCCCCAGCGCTTTGGCGCGGTTCTGAATGTACGTGAGGTCGAAAGCGTCGCCGTTGAAAGTGACAAGGAACGGGTACTCCTCGATCCTCTTGAGAACGGCAGCGAGCAGCAACTTCTCCGTGGCGTGGTACACTATCCCAAAGTCCCGCTCGAGATGGGGGTGCTTCCCCTTGGTGTAGACATGGACCTCCTTGACGCCCCCGTCGCCGACCAGCGACACGGCAATGATCGGCATTATCGCGACCTCTGGGTTGGGAACCTTGTACGCCTGCTCGTTCCATGTCTCTATGTCGAGGGCAAGGACCTTGAATTTGGGGATGGGCTGGTCGAAGAGCGCCACCCACTCCGTGAACACCTGCTTTGCCTCGTCTGTCATGCCGGGCGTAGCAAGGACCTTTGCAAGCAGCCTGTCGGCGCCTTCGGACGTCTTGAACGTGGATGGGACGAGCTGCCCATCGTCCCCGTCGAAGTACGTTCCAGGGACCGTCTTTGTGTCGTAGAGGAAGTTAAGGTACGTCCTGATGTCGGCCTCGTGGGCGTCTACAATGTCCCTCAGCCCGACCTTCCCTCTGGCCTGGCTCCCGGATATGGCCAGTGGGTCGTCAACCACCACCTTCGTGACCTCTATCGCCTTGTCGGTTAGTGGGTCGATGAGGGACATTGGAGAAAGTTTGACGATGGACGGAACAGAGTTCCTGAGCTTCTCAAGCTCCTGCCGCGGAGCCAGCGATATGAAGTACGGCAAGAACCCCGTGTTGGCGAAGACAACACGGATCTGGTCTGTGACGGTGTCGTAGAACTTCAGCCCGACCTTCTTTAGCTTGCCGTCGTAGAACGACGAGACCAGGACGTACCTGTTGTTCACAGGTACAGTGGATTACCTATGATTTAACGCAGAAGCTCCTATACTTCTCTCCCAAAGCTCCGGACCACTATGTCTCTGGACAGAGCCGAGATGAAAAGGTCGTACTCGTCATCGTGGAAAGTGACTGTGTCGAAGCCGAGCTTCTCAGCCATCTTGTAGGCGAGAAGGTGATGGCAGAATTCCTCCTTCTTTCGCATCACGTTGAAGAAGAAGTCACCGCAGGAACAATATGGCCTCACGGGGTCTACGACCTCGTCGCCGGCGAACCCCACGACGGTGTAGATGGTGGTGTTGCTAGGGACGAACACGTGCTTCTTGGCACCGCCCGCGGCGACCAAGGCAGCTGCCTTGTCGAACCTCCGTCCATACCATTGGAACTCTGGGAACATTACCTTGATTTCTTCTTCCGTCCTCACGCACTAGTACTACACGTTTCTATTTTAGGCGCACCAAGGGGGTGGTTTGCTTAAATCCCTGATGCAAGGTAACAGATTGTGCCCGCATTCTCCGAGTCTCGCATCGTACTGAGGTTTGCCAAGGACAACGAGCACACGGCCGCAGCCGCTAGGAAGCAAGATGTTCTTCGCAAGAGGGTCATGGAAATGTCGCCTGCCATAGACGGCTCTCTGGATTTCATGAACACGGCAGAGCGGCAGTCAGGTAACTCATTCGAAATTAACATCTCGCTGAGCAACTTCAGGACCGGAAAGCATTACAAGGATCTCGAGCTGTACTACCTCAACCTGTCGTTCGCAGACGTATTGAAGCACGGCCCAGGGGAGGCGCAGAAGAAGCGAGCAGTTGCCATCGAACTGCGGTACATGGACGACAGTTGCATAGCAGACGTCAGCATGCCGTTATCGCGGCACATCACTGAACTACCAGCTCTGCCCTGATAACGCGTAGGGGCCTTATTACTCCAACTGTTGATTTAGTGCCAAGATGCTTTACTCGCTGGTCGCAGACTGCTATGAGAAGCTCGAAGCGACCTCAGGGAGGATAAAGACTGTAGAGGCCCTCGCAGCTCTCCTGAAGCAGACCCCGTCAGACCAGCTGGGGCGGCTCGTCTATCTCACCCAGGGAAAGCTCCGGCCTGACTACGAAGGGGTCGAGCTCGGGATCGCAGAGAAGCTGGTTATACGGGCGCTGAAAGCCTCTACCGCGCTACCTGACGCCCAGATCGCGAAGTCAGTAGTAGAGAACGGCGATGTCGGCTCTGCTGCAGAGGACCTGCTGGAGGAAGGGATACAGCAGACGCTCTTCTCCGAGCCGCTTACCCTGGAGACGGTGTACGAAGGGCTCATGAAGATAGCCAAGACCTCAGGGGAAGGCTCGCTCGACTCCAAGCTGCAGACATTGACGAGCCTGCTCAACGACGCTTCGCCAAAGGAAGCGAAGTTCATAGTCAGGACCGTAATGGGAGTGCTCAGGCTGGGAGTCGCGGACTACACCATCCTGGATGCCGCGGCGCTGGCCTTCCTCGGCGGCAGGGGGGACAGGCCCAAGCTGGAACAGGCATACAACGTCTACCCTGACCTCGGCCACCTGGTGTCGACGATATCGGTGTCGGGGCTGGCAGGGATAGAGTCGGTCAGGATATCGGTCGGGGTGCCCATGCGCCCCATGCTGGCCGAAAGGCTACCGACATCGCAGGACATCATCGCGAAGCTGGGCGGAGGGGAAGTGGCTGCCGAATACAAGCTGGACGGGGAGAGGGTGCAGATCCACAAGAAGGGGACGAGCGTGAAGCTCTTCTCAAGGAGGCTGGAGGTAGTCACAGACATGTACAGAGACGCCGTAGACCTGACCATCAACAATGTGATGGCCGACGAGTGCATACTGGAGGCAGAAGTCGTTGCCATGGACAAAGAGACCGGAAAGTACCTCCCTTTCCAGGAGCTGATGCACCGGAGGAGGAAGCACGGCATCGACGACGCTATGAAGCAATACCCCGTGTCCCTGAACTTCTTCGACGTCCTCTACTCGGACAGTACAGACTACACCACGAAACCATACACAGAGCGAAGAGCGGCCCTGGAGAGCATTGTGAAGGAGACCGACGGCACGATAATAATGCCGGCACTGAGATCGGCAGACCCGGACGCCATAGACGACTTCATGGCAGAGTCGCTCGAGAACGGAGGCGAAGGTCTCATGGTAAAGCTCCCGAGTGGGACATACCAGGCAGGAGCCAGAGGGTACCAATGGGTCAAGCTAAAGCGCGAGTACGCTCCAGGCGTCGCAGACTCCATGGATCTGGTGGTCATAGGCGCGACCAACGGCCAGGGGAGCAGGAGCGGGGTCTATGGAGCGTTCTTGCTGGCGGTTTATGACAAGGAGAGGGACGTGTTCCAGAGCGTATCGAAGGTCGGGACCGGCTTCAGCGACGACGACCTGAAATCGTTCTATGAAATGCTGCAGCCGTACAAGTCTGCAGGCAAGCCTGCCAACGTCGACTCAAAGTTCATACCAGACGTATGGTTCAAACCAGAGGTCGTGATAGAGATAGTCCCGTCGGAAATCACCCTGTCGCCCCTGCATACAGCGGGCTGGGGCAAGGTGAAGCAAGACGCCGGGCTAGCGCTACGCTTCCCGAAGTTCACCGGAAAAGTCAGAGACGACAAGCAGGCCCAGGATGCGACCACAGTCACAGAGCTGATCCACATGCAGTCCAACCAGGCCAAGAAGAACCTGGTATAGGTCACTCCAGGCCTATCACATATTCGCGGGTCTCGCCTTCACTGTTGCGCGTCCGGAACACATCCAAGCCGTCCGGGAGGCCTTCCTCGTCGAACTCTGCGGTGTAGCTCAAGCGTTCCCCCGGCTTGTCGATGTGGAAGTCAAACGACATCCCGTCGATAACGACCCCCTTCAGAAGACGGCCGGCATCAGAAGACACTGCCTTCGCCAAGGCCATAAGGCCACCTTCGTGCTCCTTCAGGTCCATGATGTACGGCAAGTCTGACGAGGTGACATCGGTGACAACACTGCCAGAGACGCCCGCCTTCACTCTCACCGCCACAGCCCCGAACACGGTAACCCTCTCCAACTTCTCTGAAGGCGGACGGGGTTCATCCCTTGACGCCTCCAACAGGAAGCTCCGGACCCCCCTCTCATGGCTGCGGCACAGAACGTCATTGCGCACCCCATCGGCACCGACCACCATGTAGCACCCGCACGCCCTCGTTATCCGGTATACCCGACTCCCGTGGTCATGGACCAATGCTGTACCTGCGCCCCCTCTTCTCGATATTAACCTTCACCGGCACGGTCTCCCGGCCGTGCCCCCGGCGTCATACAGAACAGGCAAAAATGGAAAAACGTAGAAAATATCAAAGCGCCTTTTATGCTAACAGTAAGTTCTATACCGTTGGCCAAAGAAAGACTCCAGAATGAGCTCGTAGCGATCGCAAAAGCAGTCACAGAGTTCGGTCCAAATCCCAATGCCATCGCAAAGGTCATCAACCAGAAGAAGGAGACGGTGAGATACCGGTACAACACGTTCATACTGAAGCGCGGGATGATGGTCCAGGCCATCCCCGACTATCAACGCCTCGGCCTCGAAAGGGTAGTCGCGTCGGTCACTTTCAAGCCACCATTCTCTGAGCGCCCCCAGAAAGTGGTCAGCGCCCTCGACGGGAGAGCGTACGCTACCGGCTACGAGAAGGTGTTCATGGAAGACAGACACTTGCTGTATTTCGCAGTGCCAGCAAAGCACATCACGGCGCTGACGGGGTTTCTATCGGGGCTTCAAAGCGCTGGGATACTCGACCTGCACGGCACCACACAATACTCCGTGTCAAGGTCGAACCGTATGAAAGCAGAATACTACGACTTCTTGAAGCAGAATTGGAGCTTCGACTTTAGCAGTGGCATGGTGAAGCAGGAGCCATGGGACTCGACGGCAGGCCCTGCAGAACTGGACAGCACGGACCTGCTGGTCCTCAAGGAGCTCATGGTCGATGCGAACACCCCGCTGACAGAGGTATCAAAGAAGCTCGGCATCAACTATGAGAAACTTGTGTGGCACTACAACAAGCACGTGAAGGCCAACGGCCTCATAGCCACGCACAGGATCGGCTGGACGATGTCGCAATACCACGATGACACTGAAAAGACGACCCTGCGGTTCCACAGGTACATACCGATCGCAGTGTCCATCCCAGACGTCTCAAAACAAGGGGCAGGAGCCCTCATGGCGTCGATAGAGGGACTCCCGTTTCTCTACTTCGAGGCCCGCGGCAGTGGCTATTACGGCCTTCTACACGTCCCCCATGAACTGTACGTAGACGTGCTGAAGCGCCTGACCCCAATGATGGTCAAGTGCCAAGGAGCCACACAACAGCTCATTGACTACTCGAGCGCCGGACAGTTCACCTTCTCATACCAGCTCTTCGACCAGGAGGCCAAGTCCTGGGTCTTCAACCACGAGCTGGCGCTAGAAAGCGTCATCAAGGTCACGAACAGCCAAGCCAGAGCCCGATAGAAACCAGTCACGGTTCCTACTGAAGCCCTGTGCCGCCCCCAATGGGGTCGTCTTCCTCATCCGGAAATGTAATGGACATGTTTTGTTTTCACCTCCTACCACAAACTTTGAAGATTGTGAAAACAATTTACGACAAATGCAATAATCCTACATTATTCCTACACTTACTTCAATCAACTGAGTCACAACTTGGACTATACCACTTCCTAATCGAAAAAAGGGGAGAGAGAAGGAAAACCCCTCTCCACCACTTTTTCTGTCAGCCTAGGTACGAGGGCTTCTGCATCTTTGCCTTTGCCAGGTTGCCGAACCCGAGGAGGTCGATGGCCTTCTCGGTCTTGAAGGACTCACCCATACTGATCCTGGGCTTGCCCTTCTTCGTCTTCCCGACGATCTTGTAGGTCTGGTACATCATCCTGTCCTGGGTGTTCGAGTGGAACACCAGGAAGAGGGCAGACCCGTCAGGATGGCCCGCCTTGTTACCCGAGACGTTGATCTCGGCCAGGCTGATCATCGCGAACGCGTCACACTGCTCCTTATCGATGATCGGCTTCACGCTGGGCATGCTCACATCCCCAGGATCAGGGACCATCACATGGTAGTGGGCGACATAATCCGACCCCGATTCAAAAAAGGTGATCAGGGTCGGCCTGTGGTTCGCGACCTTCTGCAGAACAGTCCGGGCGTTGGAGAACAGCTTCTCCACCAAGACGTCCGGATCCCGCGGCACGTGCAACACAGTCTGCGCAGTAAAGACACGCATGTTCAAATGCCTCTATGCTTTCCTAACAGGGCTGGAATGGGTCTGCATTTGCTATGGTTCGCCTTGTTCTTGCCAATAAGTCAACTAACAAGGTGTTTGTCAAAGCCTCGGCGAGGCCAATCCACAGTCTGAAAAAACTACTGATTCTTGACTGCGAAATTGACGATATACTGGAGGGGCAGCGCATTAGCAGCGCTATGAAGTACGCGAAATACGGTGTTTTTTACCCCTGTTGGGCGTCCAACTAACATTTGAAGATTATTTAACAGTTAGGCATGCTTTTTCATCTTATCGGAGTTAGACAGCAAACATGTTCTAGGGTAAATGTCCAGTCCAAGAGTAGAGTTCCTTTTCCAAGAGTACGGTTCCTTTTGTCCAAAAGTGGAGTTCATCGACCACGGCGCCAAAATCAGCGAACGTCCTACGTCCAACCACGGTCCCCAGCATGCTCGCGATAGCCAATACCATTGCATCAACCACAAGCGCCACAAGCAAGAGCTCTGCGAAGGTGTAATTGAAATGGACTGGAACCGTTCCGTGGCTAGGCGTGACCACCGCGTTGTCTAGAGGAATTTTGCGAGCGCCTTGACGATCTCTTTCCCAGTCTCAGTTAGCTTGTAGGAACTATTATGTTGCACCACTCCAAGCCACTCAAGTTCGTGTATGTGCCAGTAGAAACTACCGTTGCTTGCAGCCCCAGACCGCGCCTGCAACTCCCCGGCTGAGAGTCCCTCTGAATCCTTGGAAAGGGCCATGACAATGCTTTCTTTATATGGCGACCCTACTATGTACTTGATGGCTTTCCGTAACGCTTGTTTATCCATCCTTTTGTCATCATCCTGCTGGCCGTGATGCAGACCACGGCCTCGAACAAACCCAACCCCAACGCTGACAAGCGTGGTCAGGGTGTGCCTGAAGATGAGAAGCAAGAGGCCGACAATGGCAACAAGACCCCCTAGAATAATGAGACTGGAAAGGCCTGACACTTTAATGCCACCCTGTGAGTTCCTCGATTTCGCTGTTGTCAGTAGATTCTTCGATAACAGAATCAGGCATCAGAGCATTAGGTGGAATGAATTATTAAGCGAGAACTGAACCAATATCCCAGAATAGTACTCGTCGCCCAACTTAATCTCCGCGTTCCGGTTGCCTAGAATCACGCTTCCGTCGCCTAGCGGAAGCCACACATGGCTGGTAGCTTCTCGTCGAGAGTTCCACCCCGCACGGAGGCAGAACGGTATTTCAAACAGGCAGGGTTCAACGCAAGCCAGCTGGGTCATGAGACGATATATCCAGGGTGCAAACTGGGAGGAAGAGAAGGCCGGAGCCCTCAAGATAGCGATGGGAAGGTATCACTCATCTTTCGATTCCACATGGCGACATTTACCTCCGGACAAACTTCAGATTTCGGATCGCTTCTGGGACACAACACTTAATCGTGCTCGGCAGCACGACAAAGACTTTCGGAATCGACAGTAATCTCACAGTTGATTGCTACTTCGACAAAAATCACTGCCCACCTAGGCAGCTTCCCTAGGCGGGGGCGTGGCTGAGAACCGAAGATGACAGCGTATACCTTCTTAAAAGGGTGTCGGCGGCCATTGCGTGTTCTCGGCCGGCGGCGCGAGCTCAACAGGGTCTTTGAGGCGTGGCTGAGAACCACGTGAGGTGTGTAACCTCTTCCGGGTTCAAGTCCCGGGCGCCGCGCACGCCGTTCAAGTCGAGTCCTCTGCCAAAAGGAAATTCGCTAGTGATTAGCGCTGGTCCGCGTCGTCGATTTCAGAGATCGGGGCGTACTCGTTGTACTCCTGGGTCGCCTTGCAAGCCCTGCAGCTGTCAGACGTCTCCTCGCCCAGACTCTGATGGGTTTCATGGTATTTCTGTACAGACACAATGTCATCCGTGGTGTCTAGTTCTGTGAAGTCAGACCCCGCCGTCTTCCTGCCGTCGCTGGCCTTTGCCAATATCACACAGGCCTCCCATATGGCCACTGGCTGCTGAACGGTCTGAGGAGCCACGCGTTGACCTCGCAGGCGTCGATGTCAGTTCTGCAATGGTCCTTGATGTATCTGATCGCCCACGGGGTCCCGAATATCGCTTCGGTCCAAGCCTCTTCGTCTAGCTTGGTCTTGATGCCGGTGTGGAAGGTGGAAATCAGGACCTCTTGGCGTGCAGAGTGGAGCGCCAGATTGTCCCAGGCGTCTGTAAGCGTGTCTATGTACCGCATGACGCCATAGTTCAAGGGTCTCATCTCCTCCTTCGTCAGGAGCCCCATGCGAGCGTAGATCAGCGCCCTGGTCTTCACGTACTTTAGGTCGTACCCCTTCCGCCTTCTGACGTTGTGGCCGATGAACACGTCCACATCCCGTATGTCGTGAAGGAACCTCCTGACAACAAACAGGTCCTTTGGGCGTATGCCCAGACTCTTGTTCAGCTTGGTGTCCTTCTCCGAGATCCACGCCCCCCGGTAGACTTCGGGACAGTGGCATACGTGCCCGTTTACCTTCTCCCTTTCGAGCATCGCAGGGACATAGGCATCACCATACTCCCGCTTGATCTCCGAAACGGTAAGACCGCCACGCCCCCGCTTGCTACAATCACATCGCTCCCCCAGCGCCTGGTCGTGGCCGCAGAGCACCTTCATGTCATAGCCAAGCATCGTGCCGAAGTTGGCATTGATATTCGTCGCCTCGATGTCGCCTACAACGACCTTCAAATGCGGCAGGTCCTTCTTGACATTGAGCGCCTCGAGAGCGCTCTCCACCTCTTCCAGACTCCTGTCCACATGGTACTTCCTCCAAAGCTCGTCCTTGACCTGGAACAGCCTCTTGGTAGGACTAGTGTACTTCAGAAGGGAGACTATCTCATCAGCGGCCCAACCGTTCAGAAGCTTGTCCCTCATCACAATGTCAGCCACATGACGGTCCCAACAGCGCTTGTGCTCGTAGGCGAAGTGCCCGTGCTCGCAGTGCCAGCCATCTGGCGGCTCCACACTCAGCTTCGCATTTGCCTTACCGAAACCAGACATTGAATCCTACAGGCGACGATAGATAAAAGACGCGAAAGCAAGCGCGCCAGGACTCTCCTTTTTAGACGTCCTTTTGATGTAACTGTTCACACCATTTTTAGTTACATCAAAACAAACTGGCGTTATTAATTCAGTCTGCTCCAAGTTGTATTGGGCCGCCACAAGAAGCCACAGTCAAGTCACAAGGAGTGCGTCAAGTGCGGCCGCGATCTTCCTATCGAAGAGTTCGGCCTCCAGGTTGAAGTCAAAAACGGCCGGACATACACGCGGAGACGGTCAGAGTGTATCGGCTGCGGCAAGAAGCGGTTTGTGACGTGGAGCAAGAAGTTCGCCTCGGAACATCCAGAGCTTGTAAAGCAGTACCAACGGAAGGCGTTTTTGGGCCAATACTGGGTGGACACCGCAGAGGGCCTCGTCAGGCTGACAAAAGCGCTCTTCCAGAGCATGCTGGACAGTCAGGGTGGCATATGCCTCATATGCCGGGATGACATTCGAGGGATGGACGCCAAGGGGCGTGCACGCACCATGATAGATCATGACCATGCGAGGGAGCTTGTGACAGGCAAGAAGATCGTCAGGGGGCTTCTGTGCTACAGGTGTAACATAGGGCTTGGCTACATTGAGATGGCGATCCAGATGTTGCCGTTGATGTTGACGTATCTCGAGGACACTAACACCGTTTCCAACCGTGCAGTTGTCGAGAATGTCAGGGCTATGAGAGCGTTTGCGGAGCGGTATCTGGCCAAGTACGACGCGCCTGGTGCTGCGGTGTCGGTTTGACTTTGTCTGACCTTCTCGTACATTCTCAACCCGCTTTTATCGTGGCAATTCCCTTGATTCTGATGCGGGTCCTTTCACGAAAGCGTCGTAGGCGGCTGCTGATTGGGCTTGCCGTTGTTTTGGTGTTGCTGTTTGTGCTGTCGACTTTGCAGTATGTGCAGGCGACGGAGTATGTCCCGGGGGTGAAGCCGGGTGACTACGCTGTGTGGAAGCTTACGAAGTTCTACGACGCGTCGACGTTGAGGATGCAGGTGATGTCGGTGAATGGGTCTGTTGTGGTTGCTAACATGACTCTTCAGAGGGAGGATGGGTCGGTGTATTCGTCGGTGGTCCCGATCTCTATTCTGTATGGCGGGGGGAGCTTCACGGCATATGATACGGTGCTCGCGTATGTTGGCGCTGTCAACTCGACGTCGGTGTCGGTGCTCGTCCAGAGTACTGGTGTTGTCAATGCATCAGTTACCAAGGTCTTGTCGCTGTCTGCCCTCGCTGACAGCGTTGACTCATTCACTGTAACATCCAACCTGATATACGAATTGACGGGGACGGTCAGTGTGCCGGTCAATGGCCAGCTCACTTTCGTAATGGCGCTCAGCAAGCTGTCTGTCACCGAGTGCAGCGGGAGCGCTCAAACGCGTGGGTGTACGGTACCTCTTGGAATTGCCAGCCAGAGCTTTACTGTTCCCCTGTCAAGTGGGCGCAGTGGGTCGTCTGTGTTCCAGAGTATGGGGAATAGTAGTCTCTCTTATTCGTTTGGTGGCCTTGATCTGCCGCCTCTTCTGATTGCTTCTGGGCTTCATGGCGGCGACCAGGTGGCGCCATCGGTATTGGAGTCGGTCAGCGGGCGGGGGAGCGCGTACCTTTTGCAGAGCGTGAGAGGGCTCGTAGGCGTCTCGGCGTCGTCCGTGATATCGGGGGTTGTTACCGGTTCTGTTTCCATGGTGTGGGACTCAGAGACGGGGATTCTGACCTCTTACTCCCTGTCAGGGGCGGTTAACAGGGGCGTGACGCTCGTTGGTACCAACGCGTGGGCTCCTGAGGCGTTCAACTTACAGGTGTTCTCGACGCTTGCGATTGATGACCTGTTTGCCGCGTTCTTCGGGGCGTATCTGTACGTTACCTGGTCGGCGGTGTTCCTCTATGTTTGGGTCTATCTTTTCGCGAGGACGGTAGACAGGGCGAGGCGCCTCAGTTTGACCGGTGTTAGGAAGTATGGGCCCTACACTGTCATGACCATCTTCATGTTCCTTGTTCCGGTGTTCCTCTATTTCCTGGCAGGAGCGCTCTGATATGGCTGACGGTTCTAGAAAGAGGTTCGAGCCGATCTGGAAGAGGCACAGGCTGTTTCGCATAGTCTACCATCCGTTGCTGTCTCTCTCCGACGAGAGCTATCAGACCTACCGGTTTCTGACGCTTCCCAAGGATGTGAGGAAGCAGAAGATGCCGCCGTTCGATAGGAGACCGGACAAGGAGAGCACGTTCATACCTGATGTGCGGGCGAAGGACCTGGTAGGGCGGGACAAGGAGCTTCAGCTTCTGATGTACAGTTTCAGGTATCATGTGCTCCAGGAGGGGGAGGTGATGCAGGCGAAGCTTGCCCCAAAGAAGATCATCATAATCAAGGGGTCTACAGGAGCCGGCAAGTCGAGGCTGACTGACGTCTTCATGAGAGAGGCCTACGAGGAAGGCATCGCGGAAGGGGTGAAGCTTAGGCTTGACAAGATAAAGGCGAGCCAGGTGATATCGAGTTGGATGGGGCAGTCGACCCGGGCGATAGGCGCGAGGCTGGGGGCTATGCAGACGGTCCCGAGCGTAGTCGTAATCGACGAGGCGCAGTCGTTTGTAACGAAGGGATCCATCGAGAGCGCCTCGGCGGGAAGCCAGGGAGGAGTCGACAGGGAGCACATGGCGATGCAGTCAGAGATACTCCAGCAGCTCGACGCGCTGGCGGGCAATCCTGAAGCGAGGAGCATAGTGATATTCGCCACCGACAAGTTCGAGCATATCCTCGAGCCGATAAGGCGCCGGGCAGAGTTGATAGACCTCGATCTAGGCATTACCAAGGAGACGCTGTACGAGCTGGCGAAGCGGTATTGCGACTCCTACGGGCTCGGCCTCAATCCGGTGGACATAATCAACGTTCTGTCTCAGGAGCTGCGTGCCTACGGTAAGAACGTCGTGACTTACAACGATGTCTCGAAGGCGTTCGAGTACGCGATATCCGATTCGGAGAGGACTTACCGGGAGGGAGGTGCAAACACGCCTGATCCCGTGGAATTGGACTCGTTCAGGAGGGTGTCTCAGCGGGTGTTCGCCTATGATGAGGAGGACAAGACAGAGTCGGCTAAGAAGGCCAAGGTGGCGACAAGGCCGACAGAGACGTTTGATGATATCGGGGGGTTGCATGGCGTGAAGGAGAAGATAATCCAGGAGATCATGCTGGTTCTTAAGGGGGACTTTGCAAGAAAGGTGGGGTACAAGGCCCCCCGCGGTTTCTTGTTCTATGGCCCTCCAGGCACTGGCAAGACCATGACTGCGAAGGCGATAGCAAACTCGGCTAATGCGTCGTTCTTCTACTTGAGCGCCAGTTCGATAATGAACAAGTATGTCGGCGAGTCTCAACACACGCTACGTGACGTCTTCTCCATGGCGAGGAGAGAACCTCCGTCGATCATATTCATGGATGAGATAGACGCCATAGGGATGTCGAGGGAGGGGACTAACACCAAGGGGGGGCCCATACAGCACGAAGTACTCACTGAGCTCCTTACTCAGCTCGACGGGTTTGAAACAGCGCAGAACCGCGTCGTGTTCATTGCGAGCACGAATACGCCACAGCTGCTCGACCGGGCGCTGCGGGAAAGGCTTTCACGGTCGTTCGAGTTCGCCCTTCCGAAGACCAACTCGGAGAAGAAGGAGGTCCTCGCCGTGTACTTGCGCAATGCGAAGTCCATCTCGGCCCCGGACGTGACGCTCGACTCTGTGTATAGCGTATTCGTGAGGAAGACGTTCTCGCCGAGGGTGATAGCCGACACGTTCAGCCTGGCGGAGAGGTTCAGGGCGTCGGAGATGCTGGCGGCTGCAGAGATGAAGCCGGCCCTGGAATGGGGCGACAGTGTGAAGATAGAGGCCACACGGTCTACCTACAAGGACGCGCTGGAGAGGATCTCTGCGCTAGCCGGAGGGCGGCCTCTTGGCAAGGACCTGTATGACGAAGTCGCCGGAGGCGTGGACGATAGCAGTAAGTGGCCGCTCACGCTCTACCATCTGTCAAAGGCCCTAGAGGAGGTGACGACCGACGACGGTTATGAGCAGATGAGGAGGATGCAGAGAATATACATAGACGCCAAGCCCAGGGTTGGAAAGGCATACGGGCTGGCGGCTCTGGGTCAAAGTGCGCAGTTCGGGTCGATACTCATAGTCACGGTCAACCTATACGAGGCCGTCAACGGCGAAGGCCATGTGAAAGTCTTCGGAAATGCTGGCAAGGGAGCCCAGGAGAGCGCCGACTTGGCTGTGGGTTTCCTCAGGGAATACATCCCGCAGATAGCCGCCTACGACATCCACGTCCATGTAATATCGGCCGGAGAAGGGACGGAGGATGTGGCGATATCCGGGCCGAGTGGGGGCCAGGTGATGGGGGTGGCAATCGCCTCCGAGGCCCTGAAAGTGATACGGGGGATGGAGCTCCCCGTCAGCAACGACATTACGTTCACAGGTAAGATCGAGCAGAAAGACGGCATGGCCGGGTACGTTGGCGGCATACACCCCAAGGACACCACTGCCAAACTGGACATATCGATCATGGAGGGGTTCCACAGGGTGAGCATACCCCTAGGGCAGTACGAGGACCTCAAGAGGGACTATCCGGAGTACCTCGAGATAGCACGCAGCCAGGGGACCGAGATAATTGGCGCCAGGGACCTGATAGACAACCTGGCGTACGCCACCGGCAAGACGAGGGGCGAAGTCGAGAAGCTGCTCGCGGCCCAGTAGTAGCCTGGCCAGAACGGTAGAAGCTAGTTAACGCCAGGCTTGCACACGTGCAACGAGCGTTATATTCCATTTTGCCCGCCTAATGTATGGCGGTCCACCTGAAGTCTCCCCTCTCGAAGACGGCAAGCGGGGTCCCCGTGTTCACCTATTGCGGGGCCCAGGGCGAGACCACGGCCGACGAGAAGAAGGTCACATGCGAGGCCTGCTTAAGTGAGTGGAAGAAGTTCACCCCTCTGGACGGATTGCTATGAGAGAGATGCGAGGGAACCTCTGGCAGAAGCACGCAGAGGGGCACTGGATAGTTGTGACCACCAACCCTATCATTGCATACGGCCGCAACCCACGGGGTGAAGTTGTCATGGGACGAGGCATCGCCCGCCAGACGAGGGACAAGTTCCCCGGGTTCGCCGAAAGGTTTGCCGAAGACATACGGGCAAGGGGAAACCACGTCTTCGCCTACCCAGATGTGAGGATCATAACGTTCCCCGTCAAGTCCCACTGGCGTGATGCTGCAGAGCTCCCTCTGATCGAGCGGAGCTGCCAGGAGTTGGTCGAGTTGGTAGGGAGGCAGCTGCCTGGTAAAGAGGTATACCTACCCCGCCCAGGGTGCTCAAATGGGAGACTTGCCTGGAGCGACGTGAAGCCGATCCTCCAGAAGTGCCTTGACGACAGGTTCGTCGTTTGCGACCTGGCAGCACCCTGAATCTGCTACCGGCCGTTAAATATCGGTTCTTACCTTCCAGTGGATGAAGAGCCTCCGGGAGTGGTTCGTATTCAGTGAAGGAGAGGCCAGATTCATCGACTCTCTTGATATCAACCGCCTCCAGATGTGGATCTTCCCCCTCATCGCTGCATTCGCCATCCTGGGCGCGATAGACGCTTCCATGACCACGGTCGCCCTGCGCACAATACAAGGGGCGACGGAACTCAACCCGATAGCAGCTATGATGTTCAGGTTCGGGTTTGCCGGGTCTGTGCTAGCCCTTGGGTTGAAATATGCTGTTCCGCTTCCAACAATGATGTATGTCTTCAGTCTCAATACAAGACAAACGGTCTATGAGACAAGGCAGGCCAAGTTCCTGAAGCTGGCTATTGTGGCTGCTCTCTTTGTTGGGGTAGGCTGGTGGGGGTTCGCTGTAGGGTTCGACCTACCATCGTTCCTCATCGGTATGCATCTCGCCTAGCCCTCCACCGGCTTAATAGACTGTCGGCCCCCCTCGTATATGAGTGTCGTCCGCAATGGGCATCTCCTAACTGTAGGAATCTGCGTAGACATAGAAACTGAGAGCGCTTACCGGATCGTTGCAAAGTCACAACCAGATGCAAGCAAGGTGGTAGTAGTCACTCCAAACAAGGACCTTGCAACCAGGCTGGCTGGTAACAGTTCAGTGTCTGTTATCCTTGAAGAGAAACGTGAGGGTAAGACAGCAGCCATGAACAAGCTGCTCGGGGCTGTAGACGATGGAATACTGGTATATGCTTCTGGCGACATAATAATCGAATCGGGCACAGTTGCCAGGCTGGCCGAGGAGCTGAGGAGCGATCCCGCTTGCGGGGCGGTTCTAGCCCGCGTGGTGGTCGCTAATCGCAACCAGGGCCTCATGGGGCATGTGAGCGCACTGATCTGGAACTTGTTCAATGGAGTGTCGAAAAAGCTGGGAGATGAATCCAAGCTAGCTCAAGCTAACGACATGTATGCATTGTGGCGTCATCTGGTTGACTGCATCCCAGCGGGGACTATCAATGATGATACTTTCATTGCTTCTACCATCAGAAAAAAGGGTTTCAAAGTGAAGACAACTGACGTCGAGTTCCAGATTGCTGGCCCTACCAACCCGGTCGACTATCTTGCCCAGCGAAGCAGGATCATACTCGGGCATATCCAGACTATCAAACGCCAGAAGGCCGTCCCTACTGTATTCGAGTTCACAATTGTCACATCTCCTGCGAGGAATCTAAGAATACTGGCAAGCACAATCGCAAAGGGCGCTCCTGGGAGCTTAGCTGCAGCTGCGGTGGCGATTCCGATGGAAGTCATAACGTGGTGTTATGCGATGTTGCTCTCAGCCAGGCACAAGGACGTCAGTATCTGGAAGCAAGTTGCCGGAACCAAAAACGTGCTTGAGAGTGTGAGGTCGCAACAAGATTGAGTGCACGACTTCCACTCAGAGTCTGTGCTGTCGTTCCAGTACTCTATGACGACCCCGCGCCTACAATAGCAAGCATCAAACAACAAACCAACGTATCGTCGATTATACGAGTTGCAGTTGGGTCTTTGGATAGATTCAACCAATTTAAAACGAGGGGTGACGCTGAATATGTCTTCGTAAAACCCGACTTCTCTCAAACATCAGGAGTCAGGACTACAGCAGCCCTCAATTCGTCTCTGTGCGGCATTGATTTAACCCAGTTTGACTATATGTTGCGCGTCGATGCAGATGTAACACTACCACAGCGTTTTGTCGAGGTAAATTCAAAGCTCGAAGCTGCATTGGTAGGAGAAAGCCAGGCAATGTTGTTTAGCATGCCCACATTCTTGAAAGTATTCAATGGGCGCTTCCCAGAAGGCATAAACAAAGAGGACACTTACGTCGTACTCAAGCTCATTACAATGGGCTACCATGTCCCTTACTGGTTGTTGCCGCCATATGCGCAAAGAGTGTGGGGAGCTGGAAAATCCCGACGCGCACGTCTGGCTTACTTTTTCAAGAATGGGTATGATATGTGGAAACTCGGATTCGAACCAATTCATGTGATTGGAGACGCTTTCATGCGCACCGTTATGGGTTATGACCCATGGCATTTCTTTGAAGTGCTCGGGTATTTTACAGCACTCGTGAGAAGAGAAAGGCGGTATGACATAGCTCGCCGTGTTACCATCAGTCAGTTGACAAGAATATTCAAGGGTGTACGCACTACTGCCAGATTCCAGACTATTTGGGCCGGTAACAGAGAAGGAAAGCACGCATGAGCGATAGTTTGCATCCTGTTACTGAGTTCCGAAGGATACGCCCAGCTACAATTACTGACTTGGTTAGATTTTCGATTGCCTTGGTATCTGGTCTCATATTCAAAATATCTGGTCTTAAACGGGTATCGCCACAGATAGGCAACGCCTCTCCGGGGGTATTCGTGCCATACAAGCTCAAGCCACTCGTTGTGAGAAATGGCGGTCTTTTGATCACCACAAGGCCTTCAGAACTGTGGATGTTAACAGGCGTTTACGAACCGCGCACTGTCTCATGGTTAAGACCAAGGATGGGGGAAACAGTTGTAGATGTGGGAGCTCACATAGGGTTCTACACAATCACCGCCGCTCGGGCTGGTGCCCGGGTTATCGCTGTCGAACCTGATAGCTCCAACTTCGGCATTCTTCTGCATAACGTATCAAGAAACGGGTTTCTGTCTACCGTAACCCTGGTACCAGCCGCATTGAGTGACAGAAACGGGCGCAAGGAACTGTATACCAGTATAGGTGGGAACGCGTTACTTTCGTCGCTTGACCACGACTGGCTCCCAGAATCACAGGGTAAAATTAACTCCACAATCATTGATTGCCTGACTCTTGATCAATTAATCGAAGACAATGCAATCAAAACGATAGATTGGCTCAAGGTCGACGTCGAAAGCCATCAATTGCATGTACTGGAAGGTGGTCGCAATGCGCTAGCGTTAACAAACCACCTCATTATAGAAGTGACCACGGATAATAGTGACGAGTGCCTGAAGCTTGTAAGAGCTGCTGGTCTCCGGGTGATAGCTGTTGAGAATATCGGTAGAGACCCTCATGGAAAAAGCGCCATGTACAATTGGTTCTGCGTGAGATAATGAGGTTTAGCTGGCCGCAAATAACTAGAGATAGAAGTGCAGCAGCGATATTCTCTGTCGCACTGATAGTCAGGCTTGTGGCGTATGTAATGAGGGTTCAATCAGTACCAATCTGGCCCGCTGGCTGGCCTGGCCCCAACATGTGGGGTGACGCAGTTATCTATCAAACGGACCTAGCAAACATACTCCATGGGCTTGTTCCTTACAAGGACTTCAGCTTCAACTACGGGCCACTGTATCTATACTCTATGGTCCCATTCTATCTGGTCTCACCGCTGGTATCATACATCCCAACAGTGTTTGCTGATGCTGCAACATCTGTGGTAGTCTATCTCGTCACAAAACAGACAACCAAAGACACGACGTTAGCTGGAGTAGCCGGTGTTGCGTACGCGGCGTTTCCTTTTGCAATAATAAACGAAGGCTATCTCTGGATGAGTAGCCAGCCTATGACGCTCTTCATGCTACTTGCTGTTTATTTTGCGGTGAAGAAGTCACCATTTGCATCCATGTGCTCGCTCGCGGTTGCGGCCATGTTCAAACAAGAAGCACTATTCATAGTGATCCCGTTAATACTGTTCAACGTCCGTACCGACCTTATGAAGTCGATTAAAGGAATAGCGGCGAGCGTAGGGTTGTATGTTGCTGGGGTAGCTCCTTTCCTTGCTGTTGCGCCTTTGGAAACCATCTACTCCCTGATGTATGGACGATGGATTGATTTTGGTAGCGCGCCCGGGTACGGTATGCCCTTGGCACCATTTCAACAAGGAGCTTCAGCAATTGCTAACATTTGTACCTATACGACATACACGCTAACTGGGGCGTTCACAGGTTCAGTATGTGGAGCGATCGTGAACACAACAGCTTTTACCTCCCCGTCGTTCTTAGGTCCGCTCACAGAATTCACGTTTCTGATAATGCCATGGATCATTATCATTGCATCCATCACATTGCTGGCTGTGCGGAAGTCACCTGTACTGCTTCAATTGTCATCAGTCTTCACGATGCTCATGATGCTTTACTTGTTTTCATATCTTGTCCATAGCGTTATCGCATACTATTTCCTCCCGGTTTACGCTCTTATGCTGGCGGCCGCCACAAACAAGACTACTACAGTGATTGGAATCCTAGCGGCTATTCTGGTCTCTTTCACACCAGAGGGCGAGTTGCAGCTGCTGGTCCCGACAATAGCAATACTCGCGATTACTATAGCGGAATCAATGCGTCTTGAGAAGGTCAGTCCTTCTTCTTCGCGCTCTTCTCTTCCTTCTTCTCCTCAGCAGGAGCAGGCTCCTTAGGAGTATCAGGCACCTGCTGGGGGGCCGCCGACGGGGGAGCTACCGCAGACTCCGAGAAGTTGATCTTCAGAAGCCCGGGTGCTGGGTGGGGAACCTTCAGAGTGCCTGCCATGAGGTACATTATGGGGTACACGCGCCTGTATATCGCCATGAACACGGTAGGCACGCCCTCCTGGTCCTTCTCGTCTAGGATGGTCTCGAGCTCCTCGTCCTTGCCGTTAACCGTGGCCGTTCCTGATACAAACAGCCTGGCGCCTGCCGGCTGGGTGTCGACGTTGACGGAGAACTTCACGGCGACTGTCCCGGGGCTCCTCGTGCCTTCGATCACGGAGGCGGTGACGCTGAACGTGGTCTTTGTGTCTTCCTTGATGTCTTCGGATGTTCGGCTGGCCTCGACTGACTTTACTTCAACCAGGATGTCCGGCAATTCAGTATGTAAGGTGCGATTCTTTTAAAAGATACCGCCGTCGGATATAGATGTCCTATTCATACTCTGGGAAGGATGCCAAGAGCGAGCTCTGGGAGTATGATACTAAGAGCTACAGGGCGGCTGGCCTCGACACAAAGCTGGTAGTCAACGTCCTTCAGAAGCCGAAGTTCGGCCGCCTGGACTTCATAAAGAAGTACCACGTCGAGAAGTACAACCTGGCCGAAGGGTACGCGATGAACCCCACCATGCGGACCATGGTACCGCGGGGGACCCCAGAGTACGTCGAGAGGGGGGAGAACTATGTCGAGAGGATCATGAGGGCGCTCTTCCACTTCAAGCAGTGCGCGCTGATCGGCCCGTCAGGGACTGGAAAGTCGATCGTGGCAACAGAAGTTGTGTACGTCAAGGACAAGGGGAAGGTCAAGGCGATGAACATAGGTCATCTGTTCGATCGTCTTTCGGCATACCAGAAGGTGGAGGTTGACGGCGACGGGTGGGAGGTCATCCGCGACCCCGACATCATGGTGCTCTCCTATGACCCGAAGTCAAGGATGCTGAATTGGGCGCACCCGGCTGCGGTGTCGAGGACTATCCATTCAGGAGAAGTCGTCACGGTAAGGACGAAGGGGAACCGAGAGCTGACCGCCACCCCGGACCACTCCTTCATGACCGGCGACGGCCCTATGAAGGCAAGCGAGCTAGTCGCTGGCGTCACGGTCCCTGCCATAGGCAGCGTGCCAGAGGGCAGCCCGACCGTGGCAGCCATGGACGAGATAGTCATGGTGGAGAGGGAGGAGTACGACGGCCACGTGTATGACTTCCAGGTCCCGGGGAATGAAACATTCGTGGCAGGCGTTGGAGGGATAGTGACCCACAACACGCACATCACCTACCTGGTCTCGGAGCTGGCCGGGCTTCCCATGTGGGAGATCAACTGCGGTCTCCAGACGTCGGTCTACGACCTCTTCGGCAGGTTCGTCGGCCTTGGCAGGGAGAACTGGATCGACGGCCAGATAGTCTCCTGGTGCAGGTACGGGGGGATCCTCTACCTCGACGAGGCGAACATGATGAAGCAGGACATAGCCACCAGGCTCAACCCGATCCTCGACACCAGAGGCCACATGGTCCTCAACGAGAGGGACAACGAGGTGATACCCAGGCACCCCAACGGCTTCGTGGTGATCAGCATGAACCCCTACTCTGCTGAGTTCTCTGGCACCAAGCCCCTCAACGCCGCCTTCCGCCGCAGGATGAGTGTCTGGATCGACTTCGACTACCTCAGCGTGGGGAACAAGATCGCAGACGACGAGGTACAGCTGGTGGCGAAGAAGGCGAAGATAGACAGGGGCGACGCCGAGAAGATAGTGAAATCGGGGGCAGAAATGCGGCGCCGGTACAAGGCTGGAGACCTCCCCTATGCGCCTTCGGTGGGTGACCTGGTCAACTGGGGGACCCTGGTGAGGGACGGGATGAACATAATCTCTGCCGCAGAGGAGACCATAATCGCCGTGACATCGGACGACCTGGAGGTCCAGAACCAGGTCAGGCGCATAGTCCAGACGCTGGCAAGCACTGAGAAAGCACAACAGGCCAGAGCGTAGGGGCCAGCGATGCGGGTTCTAGACTACGCTTGGAACATGATCGGCACAGTTTCTGGTGCTGACCACACGAAATTCAGGCTGATACTCGACAAGTCCGCAAGGTTCCCGACAATAGGCCTCGACGCCGACAAGAAGTACATAGTGCGGATACCAGCTCCGGATCAGACAGATTCCGGGTTGCTTTCCCTTCAGGGCCTGTACTTGGAGTGCGACGGCAGCGGATGGGAGACCATGTGGCGGCTGTTCAAGGCGTCAGTCAATCATGGAGCCTTCCATGTAGCATACGCTAATCCGTCGATGTACTCGGAGTGGGCGAAGACAAAGCCGCGGTCAGCTGCACTGTTTTCGGCATCGCTCGTAGAGGACTACAGGATCACCATGATGGCCAAAGACAGGACCCCGGGAGTTGCATCAGACATCGCGTATGCCAACTACATCAGTGCGCGCAGGATGCCAAACCCTGACAAGATCCAGAGCGCGCCATTGCGGCTGGCAGTGAAGATGCTCCTAGCGCTCTGGGGTTTGAAGGCAGGAAGCGATCCAGACGAGAGTAGGACGGTTATGAGCGCGACAGAGAAGGCGAAGGCATTGCTTGGCGACCCCACATCGGAGGCTGGAGCCCTAGGGGCGGTAGACCAAGTGTACAAGGCGCTTCCGGGGGGCGTGCTCAGCGTGATCCCTGCGTTCGCTCACACAGAGCTCCACGGGGCTAACGTCTCATTCGATAGCGCCCTCAAGGGGGCGGACAACGGCGTCCAGCTCCAAAACTCGCTGGCCGCGCTGGGCCTGTCAGCTCTCGAAGAGTCCGCCGATGCCGACATATCGGAGACGTACCAGACGTTCATGGACGAGGAGTACCGGCTGAAGCGGCTTCGAGACAACCTCCAGAAGGTGATAGAGGAGACCAAGCTCACTTCAGTGCAGTTCCCTCCAGGTGACTACTCAGAGTTCCTGAAGATAAGGGCAGACCTGGCGGGCCCCATCAGGAGCATACGCAACCAGGTGCTGTTGGCCAAGAACATGCTCGACGAAGATCCGGGGAAGGAGAGCGGGCAGGTCGACCTCCAGGCCGCAATGCAGATGATAGCGTCGAAGCAGAGGAGGTCTGACATATTCCAGCGGGACGAGCAGATGCTGAAGGAGGAAGCCTGGGCGATACTGATCGACGCGTCGAAGTCCATGTTCGCCACGGCCAAGGAGGTCAGGGGGGTCGCGACGTGCCTGGCAGAGGTAGCGCACTCTGTAATGAAAGAGAAGACAAAGTGGGCCGTGTTCGGGTTCAACGACACGTTCCAGGTCGTCAAGGACTTCGACGAACAGTACACGATCAACACGAAGGCGAGGATAGGCGGCCTCGAGCAGAAGGGCGCGACATACCTTCCTGACGCCGTGAGAACCGCCGCAAAGCTATTGGCCGAACGCCCGGTGGACACGCACTATCTTGTTGTGGTCTCCGACTTCCTCCCGGTGGGATACTATGAAATCGAGAAACACCTCAACGAGACCATGGAAGACATACAGAAGACCGGGATATCGACCATAGGGATAGGTGTCAAGAACAACTCCGTGGCGAAGTACTTCCAGGTGAAGACGGTTATCACTGACCCGTATCAGATGATGAAGTTCTTCGTCAGGGCTTACATGGAGCTTGCCGGCGCCAGCTAGGTGCCGACGACATTGAACTTCGCTGTGTAGGAGAACTCCTTCAGCTTCTTGTCAGTCGACTCGACTATGATGCTCTCAGGTATGCCCTTGTTGACGACCAGGTTGTAGACGTACATCCCCTCCTGGCCGAGCCTGTCAAGCTCGACGAGGGCGGCTATCGCCTGGTTTGTCGTATCCACCTTGGACTTGTAGTCGTCTACGATCTTCATCATGGCGGCCTCCAGGGCCTTCTTTGGGTTGGTGGTGACGACCTTCAGGCTCCCCGCTTTCACCTCGCTCTTGACCGGGGCTTTCTTCTTGTCGTTGTCGTCCTTAGCGTCTTTCTTGTCTCCGACTGGCGCCTGGTCTCTGAGCATCACGGCCAGGTCTTCCCCCATCGTGTCTACACCAGACTGATAGTCCGCTACCATACGGTCAAGGTACGTCTTTATGGCGTCGCGGCTATGGAACTTGACGACAGCGGACCAGGGCGCAAAGGCTGGCAAACTAGAGCACCTTCGCGCTTACTGGTCTGATACCGCTGCACCCATGGAGTCCGACTCCACGGACGATTCGTTCTTCTCAGGCTGCACTATGCCCTGGATGTTGAGCACGTCAGCCATCTTCTGGATGACGTAGAGGGCCTCCTGCATCTTGTCCTTGTCGTCTGCAAGCTTCTTCTTGAGCGCAGGGACCCACTCACGGACCACGGCAAGCAGGTTGTCGGTGGGGAGGCTGGCAAGGGACATGGAGAACGGTGCGTCGTCGGCATCGTACCCGAAAATGTCCGCATTGACGCCGATCTCTGCGCGCTTGGCATGGACAAGGGGCTCGCCGAGAAGGCTGGTCTCGATGGGGATGCTGGCGCCGACCTTGGCCTGAAGGAGTCTGAGAACAGAGACCAGCTTGGCTACCTGCTCGTCCATGAGCTCCTTGACCTCGGAAAGCTGAGATATGTCGCCCTGAATGTTGTCTACTTCCTTGAAGAACGAGTCGTAATCTATCTTCTGCTTGTCCTTTGGCATACACCCTTACTCAGCGGTTTTATTTAAGGCACCAGACACGAAGATTGTATAAACGGCTTCCCGATTTTTCGGCCGGCCCAGTCTTTTAAATAAGCCCGCCCTTGGACTGCATGAAGATAGAGCGTTATGAACGCAAGGCAATCTCGCCTATCGTAGCAACAGTGCTCATCCTCGCCGCGACGCTGATCGCGTTCGCTGCAGTGGTGGGCTACATCTTCGGTCTCTTCGGGACCGCAACCAACTCAGCAAACATCGCAGTCACCGGGTCTTCGATCAAAGGAAGCACCGGAACATTGACCTCACTCACATTCACATGCGCAACATCAGCAACAGCTCCTGACATCGTCCTCACCAACACCGGAACCGGTGCCGCATCTGTTACTGGTGCGTCACTAACATTCGGAGGCAGTACATACGTGTATCCAGCTCCAACGGCCACATGCACTGTAGCTGCAGGTGCTACCCAGTACCTCAATCTTGCCAGTGATACTGGCATGGGTGCATCTGGTAACGCGTACACTGGTACCGTCACCCTCTCCAACGGTGAGATCGCTCAGTTCACTGGTGTCTTCCAGTAGAACTAACTACGACTAGGTGGGGCATGCCTCACCTTCCCCTTTTTTGTAATTCCCAGCGGTAGCTGTGCCTGGCCTTCGTTAAATGTAAAGACGTGCTTGGTGTCCGTGAACAAGGCGGTATTCTCCAGCGGCGATATGGGGGCAGTGTAGCGTGGCGAAGAAGGTCGTAGAGCAGCTGCGGTCGCCGTTCACAGGGACTCCGATGCCCCTGGGGTGGAAGGTTGTCGAGAAGTATCCGCTCAACAATCCGTTCGCCTACGCGGTGATAGCAGAGGACGCGTTAGGAGCCCGGGTCTACTTCCTTGACGAGGTGCCGCTGTCCCCAAAGGAGGTGGAGGTCTACAGCCACATAATCAACAGGCTCGAGATGGAGCTGACGATCCCCAGGACTGACGTCAACCCGAAGCAGTACTTTGCGGAGCAGGCCAAGCACGTCGTAGAGCGCGATGGCCTGAAGGTGGACACCGTATCCTGGGCGAAGATCCTGTATTTTGCACAGAGGGACCTGGTCGGGTTCGGCGTCCTCGACGCGACGCTCCTCGACCCCAATATTGAGGACATCTCTGTGGACAGCGTAGGGAAACCGGTCTTCGTGTACCACAGGAAGTACGAGAGCGTGCCGACGAACGTCACGTTCACCCACGAGCAGGACCTCGACAACCTCGTAGCGAGGCTCGCACACATGGCCGGGAAGCACATCTCCACGGCCTTCCCCATACTCCAGGGGACCCTCCCCGGTAGGCACAGGATCATGGCCACGTTCAGGCGCGAGGTCTCGCCCAATGGCACTACGATGACGATCAGGAAGTTCAGGCAGGACCCGCTGACTGTCATCGACTTCATGAACTCTCAGGTGATCGACTACAGGATGGCCGCGTACCTGTGGCTACTCATGGAGAACAAGATGACGTCTCTCATCGCAGGGTCAAGCGTCGACTACGAGACTCCTATCATATATCGGAGGAATGGTGCCGTAAAGATAGAGCCCATCGGGAAGTTCGCCGACAGGTACTTCCTCGAAGGCGACGGCCGGATCTACACAAACGATACCGAGGTCTACTCGTTCGACAGAGAGACATACAAGGCGAAGTGGTCTCCTATCCAGTACGTCTACAGGCACCTTCATGATGGGAAGAAGATGCTGAAGTTCAGGCTCCAAACCGGACGGGAGGTCACTGTCACTCCTGATCACTCCCTGTTCATACTGCGCGACAGAACGGTAGCCACGGTACCAGCGTCTGATATCAGGGCGGGGGACTTCGTGCTCGGCACAAGGAGAATGGACTACGAGGACACGGGCAAAAAAAACGCTGTGATAGACCTTGTGGATATCCTGCATATGTATGATGGCAGTAGACATGAAAGTCAGAAACAGTTCGAGGACTTCTATCTCTACGGTATCGAAAAGTCGGAGTTCGAGAGGATAGACAGGCTCGGCGCATCTGCTGGCCAGTGGAAGGACTGGAAGCACAAGGGAAGGCTGCCGCTGAGATATGCGGGAGCTCTGCCAGACAAGGCTAGCCAAATGGTCGGCTACCACAGCGAAGTCACATTCTTCAATAGGCTTCTTGAAGTCGACGAGCCGTTCGCCAGGCTCCTCGGGTACTTCGTTGCGGAGGGGCATGTAAACGAACAGCCATACAGGAACTATAAGGTAGAATTTACGCTTGGTCCAAAGGATAGGCGCATAATCCGCGACATACTCATGATCCTCTTGGACATGGGAATCAGCGCCAAAGTCAGGAAGCATGGCAAGAACGCGTTCAGAATCAGCGTCTCGCACAGGATATTGGCATCGATAATGTTGTCCATCGCTGGCTCCGGGGCGCCGAACAAGAGACTTCCGGAGGTGATACTGAACTCGCCTAAGACCATTCAGCTGGCCTTCCTTTCGGCGTGGATGGCAGGAGACGCTGGAGTATCGGTGTCGAAGTCTCTCGTGAACGACGTATCATACATGCTGCTGGGGCATGGATGTATAGACACAGTTTCGCACAAGAGCGGAGGAAGGACGGTGGACTTCGGTGGCCGCACTAGCGTGAGCCGTCCGGCATATCAAATACGCTTCCCGTCGTCGAAGATGGTAGCAGAAGATCCGCATGGCTGGCGCCGCGAACGCATTGCCAACGAGCCGAAGTATCCGATATCAGGCCTCCCGCAGGATGCGAGCGAACTGGCGGCCCTCAAGACATGCAAGAGGCTGACGGGGAACACCCCAAACGTCGTTGAACAGCACGTCAACTCTGTCTCGCGGCGTGGTGAAACGCAGCTGCTGCAGGAGTGGTCAGACGTGAAGGTACTTGCGTCGTCCGACTTCGCCTTCTTAGAGGTCCTGGAGATAGGGGAGGTCGAGCCGACTTCCAAATATGTGTACGACGTCTCGGTCCCTGGTAACGAGAACTTCCTTGCAGGGTTCGGAGGCGTCTGGTGCCACAACACAGGCGCCGGGAAGACCACCCTACTGAACGCGCTGCTGACACTTACGCGCACCAACACGAAGCTGGTCACCATCGAGGAGGTGCAGGAGATCAACATCCCTCATCCGAACTGGACTTCGTTGATGGCGAGGGAGAGCTACGGGGCTTCGGGCGAGACAACCAACGCTGTCACGCTGTTCGACCTGGTGAAGGCGGCCATGAGGATGAGGCCCGACATCATCGTGGTGGGAGAGGTGCGAGGGGAAGAGGCCTACGTCCTGTTCCAAGCACTCGCTACCGGACACGGCGGTTCGTGCAGCATCCATGCCGATGACGTAGAATCGGTCATCCAGCGTCTCACGTCTCCGCCGATGAACGTAGCTTCCGCGTTCATCCCGTTCCTCGACCTGGTGTGTACGGTCCGCAGGATCGCCATGCCCACCCCGGGGGGCGGGTTCCACGCCATCCGGCGGGTCGTGTCCATAGACGAAGTCAACGGGGTCGGCAGCTACTTCAACGTGTTCAAGTGGAAACCGTCGACCGACACCCAGGAGGTGGCAGAGCTGCGCGACAGCCCCAAGCTGAACCGCCTGGCCAGGGACCTCGGGATAGACATCGCGACCCTCGTCGATGAGCTGAGGAAGAGGGGCGTGGTCCTCCGGTGGCTTCAGGAGAGGGGGACCAGGAACTTCAGGGAGGTATCCGCGGTGCTCGAGGAGTACGGGGCGAAGCCGCTCGAGACGTACCGGTATGCGGCCAAAGAACTTGGAATCAATGATACCACCGAGGGCGTCTAGAGGCTGGGTGAGAGGTGTTGGCAAAGAAAGACAAGGATGAGAAGAACAAGCTCGACACGAGCAGCCTGGATGCAGTAGCCGCGCTCTCGGAGCGGATGCTGGGAGGAATGGCGAAGCATATAGCAGAACGGATGCCGTCACTCAAGGAGAAGATACGGAAATCGAATCTCAGGCTCACCCCAGTCGGCTTGGTAGCACTGGCTCTGTTGTTCTCATTCACTGCAGTTGCTGCCCCGATAGTCATGCTGGTGCTATCGCTAACGGTGCTCAGGCAGCTGCCTTCGTTCATCGTGCTTGCAACAGTGCCGGCACCACTGATTATGTTCTTCGTGTTCGTATCACTCCCTAGGATAAGTCAGAGCTCCAGAGCCTCGGCCCTAGACAATGAACTCGCTTTCGTAATCGGCTTCATAGTCGTCTTGGCAGGAGGGGGCGTCACCCCAGTGGCGTCACTTAGGAGAATAGCCAACATGGCAGATACATTCCCGGCGACCTCAAAGGAAGCCAGAAGGATACTATTAGATATAGACGTCTTTGGTCTTGACCCAACGTCTGCCCTCGAAAAGGCAGCCGCCACGAACCCCAACAGGACGTTCTCTGAGTTCCTGTACGGGTATACCACGATAATCAAGACCGGTGGAGATCTGGTTACCTTCCTCAACGGGAAGCTGAAGGATACCTATGAGATGAGAACCACCAAGGTGAAGAAAGCATCTGATACGATAGCAATGCTGGCAGAGGGCTACGTCACAATAACCGCAGTGCTCGGCATCAGCCTGTTCGTTCTCTTCCAGACGATGTCATTGATCAGCCATAGTTCAGCAGGAGTCCAGGGAATAGTGGTATTCGGCCTCGTAGCAGTTCCCATGTTTTCGTTCATGTTCCTCTATGTGCTTGACGCAGTACAAGCAAAGTTCCCGTACGTTGATTACAGACCATACAAGGTGTTTGGAATGTCAGCGGCCGTAGGCCTTGGACTGTATTTTGCTCCTCTTCCCATCTCACAGGTGTATCATGTGTCAATAGCGCTAATCGGCATGACGCTCTGGCCATCGTACATAGGTATGAAGTTGTCTAACGAGAAGCGCTCACTCGAGGCAGCACTCCCAAGCTTCATACGCGACATATCAGAAGGAAGGAAGATAGGCCTCTCACCGGAGGCCACGATACAGGGCCTTGTGAACAAGAACTACGGCGCTCTGTCGAAGCATGTTAACAAGATGGGAGCGCAGCTGTCATGGGGCATATCCCTGTCACAGGTGATCAGAGCGTTCGTTGAAGAGGTCCACAGTTGGGTGACAAGGGAGGCTGGGCTGTTGATCGCCGAGGTGATAGATGTTGGTGGTGGGACTGTCCAGAGCTTTTCAGATATGTCAGACTTCACCCGCAAGATCAACGACCTCGAGAAGGAGAAGTCAGGGTCACTGCGCATGTATACCTTCATCTGTTACTTTTCTGCAATCATGGTCGTAGTTACGACCTTTGTGATGGCATACTTCATGATGACGCCTATCAACTTAGGCGGCGCCATCGCGGCCAAGGCGGCAATATCTAACGTCCCGAACGCCACTGTTGACCTCCTGCTCACTATATCCATCTTCGAAAGCTGGGTGATCGGCATAGTCGCAGGGAAGATGGGAGGCGGATCAGTGTCAGACGGTTTTAAGCACGCGCTGGCTCTCGTGGTAGTATCCACTTTGACGATCTACATTGCACAGTCGTTCGTGCATATAGCGATATAGGGGTCAACATGAATAGAGAACCAGCGTCCAGGACGGCCATTTTCGGCATCTGCCTAGCAGTGCTTATGTTTGCTCTAGGGGCAGTAATCCCTGCTACCTTTGCAACCACCACTGCAGCGCCGCCATCCATCAGGGTGACTGCAGTGCCACAGACTCTCCCAACATCAAATGGGACGAGATTCTCGGCAGTGGTAGTGACCGTCATAGGGTCTACCGGCCAACCAGCCGTAGCCATGAGCAATGTCATAGTCTATCTGGCTTCATCAGACACATCAGTGCTGGCTGTCCAGTCGGAAGTAACCATACCAGCAGGACATGAGTATGCCTTGGCAAATGTAACTACAACACTAGCAGCCGGGTCGAGCACCGTGTCTGCCCTGGCGCCGGGATACGACGGCGGAAGCGCTCTCTTTACCACCATGGTCCCCCGCGGGTATCCAACGGCCCTCGAGCTCACGGCGCTCCCACAGATGGCAACGCCTGGGTCCACTGGAAAGATGGCCATCATGGTAGTGGACCAGACCGGGGAGCCGGCCCAGACAGCCGCAGCCACGGTGGTTCAGATAACGTCGTCAGAGCCGGACGCGGTAGGCGTCCTAACCTCCAAGGTCACGATACCGCTGGGTGGGATAGTAGGGTATGGCACGTTCGCCGCTGCGTCGGTCCCCGGTAGCGCAATCCTGACCGCGTCGTCCCCAGGGTTCAACAGCGGTGCAACCGAAGTTACAAACTTTGTAAACGCCTCCGCGCAAGCGGACCAGTTCGTATCACAGCAACCGACATTGCAGATAAGCCACATACTAGGAGACCTCCCAGCGGACGGCAAGACCTACTCTGCGATGGTCGTCTCATTAGTCAACCCTGCAGCAAACCCGTGCCCGCTAAGCGGCGGCGTCGCGCCTCCTACGTGCCCCTACATGGCGCCATCCCCTGTCACAGTGTTGCTCACTTCATCGTTTCCCGACGTCGCAGAGGTGCCCGGCTCGGTGATAATCCCACAGGGCGGCACGTCTGCCATGGTAAACTTGACCACAACGGTAACCGCTGGGTTCAGCAACATCACTGCATCAGCATCAGACTACATTCCGGCATCCGCAAAGGTCACAACAGCCATGATGCCGCAGGTGAAGATCGGGCTATATGTGTCTGAACCAGACGTTCTTGTCTCGCAAGTGGAGCACAGCGCCAATGTGGTCGTGCAGCTGCAAGACGCGTTCGGGTTCCCTGTGAGAGCCAGGGCGCCTGTCTCGGCCGTCCTGTCCTTCTCAAACAGCACCATCACCGGCTTCCCCATGGACGTGGTGGTCCCGACAGGAGCTGACATGGTAGCTGTCAACGTCAACCTGACGGCAGCGGCAACAGGGACGTTTGGGGTCATATCGCAGGGCCTCGCTGCAGCCACGGCAAGCTTCCAGGCGACGATGGCACCGATCTCGGTAGAGCTGTCGAGCGCGCACAGCTCGATGTATACCAATGAGACGTCCGCGCTGCAATTCACGGCGACCTACGACAACCTGCCGATAACGGGGCTCAGCCTCTCATGGACCGCAACGGGCGGGTCGCTGTCAAACTCGACGACGGTCACCGGGGCGACGGGGACCAGCTCTGTTGTGTTCAAGCCGTCCGGGACGGGGGTGGCAAACATAACGGTATCTGGGAACAGCGCTGCAGTCGGGCCGATAAGCAAGCACATGTACATCCAAGTGCTGCAAGCGCAGGCCAACGCCAAGCCGTCGATACTGCAGCTGCTCATGAAGTACATAATCTACATCGTCCCCGCAGCTGGTGGAGGGGCTGCATTGGCGTTCTTCCTCATCAGGCGGCGCCGCAAAGGCGGCTCATCGTCTGACGAAGAAGAGTAGGGGCTGCTCGGCGCGTTTTAAGGCTGCGAAGGGTCGGTGCTTACTTGAAGATCATCAGGCGGCGCGGGATAACGGAGATCATGGCCACCGTTCTGATGGTGGCCGTCACGGTCATCACTGGGTTCGCCGTGTGGGGGTATGTCAACGGTGAAGCCGGCGTTGCGTCGCGGTCATATGGTAACAGTGTAGCAGCAAACGTTCAATTCCTGGAAGAGCGATTCACGATAGTCCAGGTAGGATTCAACACGGGGGCGGTGACGATATATTTCTACAATACAGGTTCAATAAACTTCCAGATAGCATCGGTGTCAGTGTACGATAGTGCGAAAGCAACGATCTATGACATTTATACGAGCAGTGGTGTCACAGACCAGCTAAATTCTGGGTGCTCAGTTGCTGCCGCTACTGTGGAGTCCCCGGTGATAGGGACCGGAAGCTCTGACTTCGTTGTCGACCAGGGCGCAATAGGCTCGATAACACTGACGCTCCCGACGAGCAGCATGAACGCCAGTTGCACTGGATCCAGCTCATGGACCGCTGGAACAACCTACTATGTCTCCGTAACGGGGTTGTATGGTAACACCGCCATCTACTATCAGGAGGACTAGACATGAACATAGAGAACCGACTTGGCAGAGGGCACAAGGGGGTAGCCGGCATACTAGCCGCTGTTCTCATGTTCGCCATGCTATTTACAGCAGGCCTTGGGTTCTTCGTCTATGTCAACAAGGCCAACGCGCTCTACGATCAGCAGCTGGTCAACAGTAACAATGCCGTAGTAGCTGCTCATCAAGAGGACCTTGCAGTCACAACCGGGCTGAGCTCCTCATCTCTCACAGTTACTATACAGAATAAGGGGAGCGCCGCCTCACAGGTGGTAGACATATTCGTGACAGAACCGTCAGGGTCAATAGTCCAGCTCACAGGTACGTCAACGACGCCATCGCTTCCGATAACCATCAACGCTGGTACTACATCACCTACCTTGGTCACCAACATCATAATAAGCAGCGGGAATTACTACGTCAAAGTGTTGACGGGAAGAGGAAACACGTTCACATCAGCCTATCCTACTCCCATACCACCCTATGCGCAACAAGCAGAGTCCAGCGGCTCATTGGCCATCAACCTGCAAACTTTCAGATTCTATGTGCTCGGCACCGGCATGCAAAGCGGTGGGGAAGTGAGCGGGTTTGTAGCCACGGCGCTCCCGATAACATCCAACGACATCGCGTTCTCAGTGACCTTCACAAACACCGATATTGCCCAGAGGAACATCACGATATGGCCTAGCTCCGAAGTGGAGGTCATGACCATACAAGCAGGGTCCAATGGGAAGAACATACAAACGAGTAACTTCTTCATAGCATCAGGCCTGACAGGCGGGACCGACCCTACAGGCATTGCAGCTTTCACAACGCCGCTTACTGTTGCATACCAACACAATGTTACACTCTACTTCGGGGCATCAAGTGCAGAAGGAACTGGTCTCATATCGACATCGGCCCTCGTCCAGAGTCCGTTTACAGCGTTCTTCGAACTCAACGGCATATATAGTGACGGGACATTCTTTGGCGAGACTGTTCCGTTCCCCGCGGGAACTGTTACTCTGGCTACTGCGTCGACCTCTTCGACTGCAGCAGCACCGGGGAGCATTATCACAGTATCTGGAACTGGGTTCACCGCCGGGGCAGCGGCCTTCATAGGATGGCTCACTCCATCTACCGAGTCGTTCACGACACTCACGACATTCACCGTCGTGGCATCAGGCGGAACGGCTGGAGACATCCCTAGCGGGGTAACATTCCCAGTACCTTCCGTAGCGGCAGGGTATTATGTTGTTGTGGTGTCTGATTACATAAGCACGAGCTACATTGTGTTCCAGGTCACGTAGTGCCTAATGTGTGTGTCGAGTGCAGAACTTCTTCAGTCGTGACGGGGGGAGAGGGGTTGCTGGAACTGGATTTTGTGAAGGTTCAGAAGAAGACCCATGGGTCCCTGATGGTCACTATTCCCGCTGACGCCGTCAAGGAGCTGGGCATCAAAGAGAAACAGCGAGTAAAGGTGTATCTTGACAGGAAGATGAAGCGCGTGGTGTTCGAGCTGGCATCGTGAATTTCATTGCGGAGCATCCGCTTGAGAAAGAATTGGAAACTGTGTTCAGCCGGAGCTAAGCGTTCTCAAATGCTCCGGCTTTCGTTCCTCTCTGCTTAGAGTCAAAGTGACACCCAGTTCTTTCTGGAGCCGTTCCTTCTCGAGGTTTGCCTCTTTCCATTCGTGGATAAGACTCTCGAGACGATTGGTGTTTACCACTCCTTCTCTAGAGATCGCGTTGATATTCGGCGGAGTCTTACCGGCTAGTGCCAAGTCAAACTCGTTCACGGTTCCTGTGAGCAGGCTTCTGCTTAGCACATCACTTGCGGCTCCAAGATCACGCTTTGCCACTTCCATCTTCTTGTCCAGGTCGGCGAGCTTCTGGGCAGCTTCAAAGAGGGCTTCACGTTTCCGTTCGAGAGAACTCTCATCCTTTGTGGCCAATCCTGCTCTCAAGATATGCTGTATTCATCCTCTTCTTTTAAGGTTCCCAGAATATGTAATCTGATGCCTGATAAGGTGGAGGAGGCCGAACTTGCGCGTCAGTGGGAGTTGTATCTCAAGAAATATGAAGAGGTCAAAAGGCATATGAGAGACCTAGCCGATGGCTTCAGAAAGATAGGCGACGGTCTGGACCAACTGGTTCAAGAAACGGATGAAAATCTATCTTGGCCCACAAGTCCTTAGCGGTAGGGAGTCCAACAGATGCCTCAAGTTCTTCTCTTGGGATTTGGCGATACGCCTTGCTCCTCGAAAGTCTCTCTGTGGCTTTGGAACCCTCGAAGGTCGCCGCGTATACTCGCCACAAGATCGGACGGTACGACTCGGAACCCCACCAACTCCATGAACTCTCTTGCCAGAAGCGAATTGCCTCTCCTTCAACGCGGGCGACTCTGGCGCCTTCAAGGACTGACCGAGTCGTTCTAAGCGTAGAGAAGACGGGTTGTAATGCACCCGGCATTGTACAGAAATGAGGGCTCTAGATGCTCTTAACCCTGTAGTGTGCGAGGATGAGCTATTCACATGGCGACATTTACTCCTGCACAAAAGGGCATTTTAGAGTAACCAGACCGCCATGAGTACTGCATTCTGTTCTGGAACTGGCGCCATCCGGAACTGCATTTGTCAGTGTCGAGCGTTTAGCTTCATGTAGTCTACTGGACTATGCCCTTCCATGGGTAAGTGCACCAAACAGAGCTAGTTCGTATGTATGTTTTAAGTCACGCCAGACATTCTGTTCGTGTCTTCCAGTATCAAGCACGTCCAGACAGCGGTAGCCGGGATAGTGAAAGAGGATAACAAGTTCCTCATAGTGAAAAGTAACAGGTGGCATGGCAAATTGACGCTACCGGGGGGCAAGATAGAGCAAGGAGAAAGCGCATTTGATGCCATACAGCGCGAGATGATGGAAGAGACGGGTCTGAAGATAGTGGCATCTGATCTGGTCTATGTCGATGGGCCGATCAGCTCCTCGGACTACATAGACCCTAGCATGGTGTTCATGGTGTCCGTATTCAAGTGCTATGTCGAAAACATGGGCACCATAATCCTGAACGAAGAGGCGTCAGGCTACGAGTGGCTGACGAAAGACGAACTTCTGGAAAGAGACGTCGCCAGCTGGACGCGTACTGCTCTAGACCACGTGGATGACAAGCCGATAACGCGGCACGGGTATCTTCCTCACATGGTCAGCAAGAAGATATTGATAGCGGACATCGACGACTTCGTAAACCCCGCCATCATGGAGGCGACGCGGGAGTTGCTGGGGCACCCAATCGGGGTACATGATTTGCGGAAGCTTTCAGCGAGCACCCAGGCAGTCGCAGAAAGGCTGGTACTGCAGAAATACCTCGACCTGGTCGGGCCGTCCCAAGAGGCGCTCAACTTCATGAAGTTGAAGGCAAAGGAAGGATATGCGATAATCATGCTATGCGATTTAGATGACGCCCTTCAGAGCCATGTCAGAGACAACGTAGGGACGCAAGGACTCAAGGACAATCTTGAGATCGTCGTTCGCGACGATAAGAGCGACGGCAGCTGGAAGCAAAAGATCCTGAAAATGGCACATGAGCAGGATGAGATCATACTGTTGGAAGACTCAGACGAGGACCTCAACTCGATTATGAGGTCGCTCCCTGACAAGAGGGTCTACGCGTTCATACTGGGGAAGAGGCAGCTAGATCAGAACTAGATGTGTCTTCGGGCATGGAGACTTCGATGTCTTCCAGGTCTACAGGCGGCTTCTTCGTGTCATTGGCTCTCTTCCAGAACCTCTTTCGCTGGCTCCTCGAGGTGTCGAACCTGAGAAAGTCAGGAAAGCGCCCGATCCCGCGCCGTCCCTGAAAGTGCACCCTGGCGGGGCCCTCTTCGGCGTTCTCGATGTTGAGCAGCGGGTCGGTGCAGACTTCATCCCAGAACCGGCTTTCGAGGGCAGCCCGACTCTCGCGCTTCAACTATGCTCGTCACATGACCGTATAGGAGATTAAAACAGTCTCGGATGGTCGAACAGAGTTAGAATTAGACTCGATTGAATCCAACAAGACCAAACAGAGTTGTGGATGGTGCAACGGTCAGGAAGTAGCGCATGCGGCTTTAACGGCGGCCACCGCAGCCTCGGCGCCTAGGTCGTTGTAGCCGGCCGTGAGGAATCTGAGCGCCGTCTTCAGGTCGTCCCTCGGTATCCCAAGGCCGTACTTCGCGTTGAGACAGTCAGCAAAGCAGAGCATGGCTATGTCTTTGGCCACCTTGCCAACTGGCCAACCTGCGTACTCTGCCATGACGGTGGATGCATTCTGCTTCATGTATGACATCATCTCTTCCCTCACTGTCTTTGGTATCCCTGACGAGATGAGCGACTTCTTCCACACCTTCTTGTCGGTCATCGCGGCCAGGACCCTCAGCATGAGCGGGGAGGATTTCATCGCGGAAAGCCCGATCTTGGAGTACATCTCAGCGAACTCGCTGGGGCTGGAGCGTAGGCCGACGTCCACGGCCTTTTCAGGGCCGAACATGGCGTCGATGTCTTCGAACATCCTGCGCCCCTCCACATAGTACGCCGGGATGTGGTCCGCCTTCTCGTGCAACGACGATAGCATCTTCCTGCTGCAGCCCAGCTTTTCTGTGACGTATTGGGCGAAGCCTTCCATGAAGAGGTTCCTGGCTGTCATGGCTTCCGGGCTCGTCGGGACCTCGGCAAGTTTGCCATTGACAGAGTCCTGGCCGTAGTGGGCTATCTCGTGCGTCGCCACCAGGTTCAGGTCCTCCTGGTCGGTGGTGTACCTGTTGATGAGGAGCAACTTTCTTGACGGGACATATGCGCCGGCTATGCCAGGGGGAAGGTTGCGGACCCTGTAAGCGGGAGTGTCTAGCTGCACCTTGAGCAGGTTGCTTATGCCCGTCGTTATGCCGGCGACGAGGAGCGGATAGTTCAGCTTCGCTACCGGTATGTCGACCGCCTTCACGTACGTCAGGGATATCGGCGCTCTTCCTGCGTGCGTCATGCTTGCGACCAACTGCTTTATCTCATCGTCGGTAAGTTTGCCCTCCGCGACGAGCTTGTCACCGTTGACGTAGACGTCCGAGACGGCCGACGCGTTCTTCAGGTGGGCAAAGAACGACCCCTTGATGTCTTTGGGAGCCGGAGAGCCGTTCGACCTGTAGTTGAAGTAGTACCACTTCGCGTCCATCACGAGCCGATGCCCTTCAAGTTCAGCGTGCCTCATCGCCGTTGGCATGCTCGAAAACTTCATTCCGCACGAGCATATCGAGTTGACCGCAGACTTCTCGTCGTTGTAAGGCATGAGCCTGATGCCTCGGTGCGCGTAGTCGAACGCCACTTGTAGGTTGGCCGGGGCTACGTTCTTCCTGTGGAGGAGCTCGGAAAACCTGTCCACCTGCTCCGGGTCGATGTGCATCAAGACCACTGTGTCCGGATTCTGCTTGTTGATGAACCCAAGGAGCATCTCCTCAGAAGCGTGCGCACTCAACCCGACCTGTAAGACGTCGCACCTCACCTCGAGCGGGCCCCCGTTGGTCCCAGGGAGCATTATGGGCTTGCCGGCCTTGGCATCGAGCAGCATGCGGCCCGTAGTCCCAGGGGCCTGGTACCCGGTGAGCAGAATCAGTACCCCGGGGTTGTCAACGACCGATGAGACGAGCTGCCCTGCTATCCCGTTGTCGGCGAAGCCGGAGCCGCCGACGACTATGACGCTCCCGTCAGAGTCCATCATCTTCTTGAAGTCATAGGTTATCTTCACCATGTCGACGCCGCGAGGCCTGCCGCCGGCGCCTTCCGGAGGAGCACCGCCGACGATCTGGAACCGCTTAAGGTCTATCAGCTTCAGCTTGGCCATGAGCCCTGCTCCCTGCCCGACCGTGAACGCGCCCACCTGGGGGATCTCCCCGGTGGCAAGGGCCTCGTCTAGGATCGCGACGACTTCTGCGGTCCTTCCCACGGCGAACGCCGGGATCAGCACCTTCTTTCCAGACATGACTGCCTTGGCGACGGTATCTATGAGAAGCGTCTCCCTCTCCTGCCGTCCGCCCCTCTTTCCCTGCCCGGCATAGGTCCCTTCGATGAATAGCGCCTTCACCTTCTCAGGGACCGGCTTGGCCGCCGTTTCGAACTGCGTGTCTTCGAAATTGATGTCCCCGGTGTACAGGACGCTGTCTTCGCCGGACTTCAGGAATATCATGCTGGAACCCGGGACGTGTCCAGCGTTGACGAACTTGAACTCGAGGTCGCCTATGGCACCCGAGTCCTGCGGCACGCACCTCTTGAGCACAGCCTCCCTCTCTTCCTTGGTCCAGCTCTCCTGGTGCACGAACCCCTCCGAAAGGAAGGTGAGCGCTTCGAGGCTCTTCGGTGACATGTAGATCGGCGCATCGGAGGGTGTGAACGGAAGCGACAGGACGTGGTCGACGTGCACATGAGAGACGAACACCGCGTCTATCCTTGGGAGCGACTCGAGAACATCCAACCTCGGATACAGAGGCTCTGACTGGCCCTGCACTATCATCCCGCCCGCATCGAGGAGGACATAGTGCGTCCCGACTTTCACAAAGAAGCTGGACCTGCCTACTTCTCTGCCCCCGCCAAGCGGCACGGCCCTGAAAGCAGGCGAGTTGACCTGCTTGACGAACAGTTCCTTGAGCTCGTCGAGCTTCATGTCATAGAGGGCGCGCTTGTCCGGGTCGATGAGCGTCTCGTAGGCGTACTTCGCACGGGGGTCAGAGGCGCGAGCGGCGTAGGCAGCCTCCACCTGCTCCTCCGGGGCGTCCCTGCTGATGCCCAGCAGGTCGTAGTAGTCCCTCAGAGCAGCCAGATCCCTGTACTTCTTGGACAGAACAGACGCTTTCAGCTCGTTGTCTCCGTTCCTCACGTCGAACCTTCCGGAGTCGATGAGCGCCTTGGTCTTCTCTTTGCCGAACCTCAGCTTCAGCCGGCGGCCGAGCACAGAGTACACTAGGTCGGCCTCCTGCTGCTGGAGGAACTCCTCCTCTGCGTCTATTTGTGCATCGCTTTCCAATTTTTGCCCCTCACGGGACGACTACAATGGGCGCTCTGGATATTTAAGCCGCCAACCGGTGTCGGCCATACTGGTCGGCGCTTAATAATCAGGCCGCTGACATAGTCTCGTCATGTCGCTGGCTCAACTGGAAAGCGCGAGGGGGCGGCACACCGAATTGGTGTCGGCCTATGTGCCCAGCGGAGCTAACATCTTCAACGTCATCAGTTGACTGTCTGAAGAGCAGGTCCAGTCTTCAAGCATCAGGTCCGATGCTGTGAGGACGAATGTGGGTCTGGCTCTTACTCGGGCCATTCAGAAGCTCAAGACTATGAGGCAGGTGCCTTCAAATGGTATCGCCATATTCAGCGGGCAGACCGACTCTGGGTTCATTTTGCAGACGATAGAGCCCCCCAAGCCAATCAAGACGCGCCACTACCGGTGCAGCAGTGAGTTCTATCTAGAACCTCTCAATGCGATGATAACCAATACTGAGCTCACAGGCGTGTTGGCGGTGGACGCAACAGAGTGCGGGGTCGGTGTGATTGATGCCAACGGCTGGAGATGCATAGAGAACGTGACGTCCGGCGTCCAGGGCAAGAGCGGAAAGGGGGGCAGCTCGGCAAGACGTTATGAGCGAAACAGAGAAGCCGAACTGATACAGTACTTCAGCAGGGCGGCAAAGCACGTGAAACATGATCTGTTAGAGCGCTTCGAAGTCAAGAACATAATCGTCGCAGGGCCTGCCTGGACGAAAAGAGAGTTTGTGGAGCACCTCGATTATCGCCTCAAAGCCAAGATCAGCGAGTTCGTCGATTGCGAGTACGCCGGCCCCGACGGAATAAGCCAAGTATGGAACAGGGCTCAGCAGTCACGCTAGGCAATGATTTTCAATCTGAACTGGCATCATACATAACCCCGCGAAATAGGCACAATCTGCTTCCTTTTGGTAATCAGGGCGTTATTGTAACGATTTTACTTGTAACTGGTAAGCGGTTTTTTGCCCGTCATGTTGAGGATCTCTGCCCTAACTTTGCTAGGGGTTATGTCAACTTCAGCATAGCTCCCGCTGAGGAACGAGCCAGGATTGACCACTACCGTATCCCCGATGGCATCAACAGCCGGGCTCTCGTGTACGTGCCCGCACAGGACCAGCCTTGGCTTGGTGTCCTCGATGTACTTCCGTATGGTGATCGACCCTATGTCGGTCAGGCCGGTCTCTGACGTGCCGTCATAGGCCAGGGAGCACTTCGTCCCAAAGGGAGGCTGGTGCGTCACTAGTATGTCGACGGGGCCAAGGCTCTTGGCCATCTGCATGTACTCGGTTTCATCGAATTCCATGGCGGCTCCCTGCACAGGAAGAGACCCGCCGAGCCCGCCTATGAGATATCTCCCCACCTTCCTTGCAGCGATGTGAAGCACGCTGCCTCCTGACCAGAGGCTTGACATGGGGATGTCGTGGTTCCCGGGGACTATGATTACCGGCCTCGGGGACGACTTTGCGAACTCCAATATGGAATCCATGGAACCTATGTCCCCCACGTCGCCTCCGATTATGACGAGGCTATGGTCCCCGACTACGTGTGCTAGCCATTCCATCGTCCTGGGGGAGTCGTGCAGGTCGGTAGCGAAAGCTATCTTCATCATATATGCTGGCCCACTGGACGTAAAAGACACGAGACGTTTTATGAATCTGCGCTGTTAACGATTCTATGAACTTCGAATCAGACGTGCTGAAAGCCCAGATACCGGTTGTCGTCGACTTCTATGCCGACTGGTGCGGCCCCTGCAAGCTTGTCGCCCCAATCCTCGAAAGGCTCGAGAAACAATACGCCGGCAAGGTCAAACTGGTAAAGGTAGACGTCGACAAGAACCAAGAGCTAGCAGCCGAATACGGCATAATGTCCATCCCGACTGTCATATTCTTCAAGAAAGGGATCCCGATGGAGAGCGTCATCGGAGCAATCCCCGAACAGGTCTTCAAACACAAGATCGACAAGCTCGTGAAGTGACCAGGCTACCACAAGGTTGACTCTGGCGTAGACTGCACCACCAGCTTCCCGGACGTCCTCTCAACCTTCATCTTCTGCTTGCGCGCCTGCTTCTCTATCAGGTCAGCGACGACGGGAGCTATCAATCCCTGCTTCCTGCCGTCGATGGTGTAGGCTATCGTGCATGTGTGGGCCGCGTCGGCTGTCGGGGCCATGCTAGTCTCCCGCTACAAGCCTGTGGACCAGGTCCTTCCCTTCCTTTGACCGGAACGACAGAGAATCAACCACCGCCACCCGCCTCCTCTTGGCGTCGACGGTCTCCCCCGTTATCGGATTGTACCCCTTCTTCGTATACGGCTCATAGAAGAGCAGCGCCCCGCGTCTCTGCCAGCCGGGGAGCGAATTGAGGTCACACCCGTGGTCTTTGCACAGCAACTCCTTCTTGTAGCCTGGCATCCCCTTCAACGTCTTCGCTATCCTCGCCGGGCTCATCCCAGAGTCGGCCAGCACCCGCTCGGCCCACCCAGAGACGAAGTTCCTGTTGCAATCAGACTGGCGCCAGGCCAAGTATGCCGTTATGTTACTCTCACGAGCAATACCGATCACCCTGCAGTCGAACGCCGCCGGCCTCCCCATCAATGACGTGACCGTCGAAGAGTACACCCCCGCCATCAGCGAGTCGAGCTTCTCGACCCTGTCGAAGAGCGTTGCCTTCGTGAACACAAAGGTCACCTCATCCGAGTGCGCATAGGCGAATGCGGGCCGAAAGACAGAGAAGAACCTGATGGCGGTCTCCTGAAGAGCCTCCCAGAGCTTCCTGTCGAACGGCTTCTCAAGACCGCGGGTGAATGTGCGGAAGTGCCACCCATCCAGCCTCGCCAGGAACATCGGCTCCACGACATAACTGCTCTCCCAGCTCCTGAAGATAGAGTCGAGGCTTCTCTTCGCCATATCCAAACACTGATTCACAAGCTCTAGGAATATAACGCCCTACAGCCACGTTAAATCAGGCGCGGCTCGCTGTATATGTGCAAGACGACAAGCCGTCCGGGACGTTCGGCCCTGCCCCAGTCCAACTGCTCGAGGCCATCAACAAGGTCGCCATGGGCATGACTGTCATGATCACCGGAGTCACCGAGGTCCAATACGATGGAAGGGCCTCGTCCAAGGCAGCAAGGGCGAGAAGGCTCCTGATTCTGAAGCCCGATGGGTCGATGATAATACACTCGGGAAGGAACAACAGGCCCGTGAACTGGCAGCCGCCTGGCACGTCGGTGAAAGCATCCGTGCTCGACACCGGAGAGTTCGTAGTAGAAGGAACCAGGAGCAAGCCCAAGGAGCGGCTCTCTGTCAGGTTCTATGAAGTGTCGATGATAGCGGCGGCACCGCTCACCGACGGGAAAGACGACTTCGAGATAGAAGGAACGGAAGATGAGATGGTCGCTTACGTCAAGCGCAACCCGGAAGTGATAGAGAAGGGCTTCCAACCTCTGGAGCGCGAGGCGAAGACGGACTACGGCAGCGCCGACCTGATAGGGCGGCTGGCTAATGGATCCCTGCTCGTGTTAGAGTTCAAGCGGGCGAAGGCGCAGCTGTCGAGCGTCTCCCAGCTTGAGAGGTATGTGTCGTACTTCAGGTCGCGGGAGGAGAAGGTAGTGGGAGGGATCGTAGCCCCTGACATCACGAAGCAGGCCAAGAAGCTCCTAGGCAGTTTTGGCTTCAGGTTCTACAGGATGCCGCCTGGCACGAGAACATAACCACAGAGAGGAACCTCTACGGTGCTTATATGCAAAATTAGTTTGCATATTGTATGAGCGCGAAGTCAAAGGCAAGGATGGTCGGGGGGATCGTCAAGGAGTCGGTCCTTCATCCCAGCAAAGTGTCCGTGTTCGACTCAAAGAGTGGGCGGCTCGTTGAGAGGTCAGAGAAGCCAAGCCCTCGCGACACCGAAGAGCTGGTCAATGCGTTCGTCAGCAGGCCCAGGCTCATGATACTCAAGGCGATAGCCGGGACCCCGCTCACCATAAGCGAGATCGTCGCGAAGACCAAGCTGAGCCGGCAGCTGGTCTGCTTCCATCTCGACATACTCATGAACGTGGAGCTCGTATCCCGCGGATATCAGGTTATGTCGCCGCCAGTCGGGGCCACCCCTGGACGCGCAGCGCAGAAGTATTCCCTCAACGTTGAGAAGTACAAACAGGGGCTAGAGGAATATACCAACCTCGTGATAACCACGTTCCCCGAGGCGGTGAAGGGGGTCAGATGATGGGGTCCTGGTCTGCCCCACCACGGCATGCTGACGTCAAGTCGAGGATACAGACCGCTCCTGGCCACTCCGCAGACTACCTCGGGAAGGTGGGAGACTACGAGGTGATTAGGCTCGCCGAGCGTGGCTGGCACGAACCAGAAGGCCAGAGCGTCATAGTTAAGATCGGAAGGAAAGACGCGATCATGAAGATGGAGCGGCTCAACGACCTCACCAAGTGGACTGCCTTCCAGACCGGCGAAACCCCCAAAGAGAGCCCGCGGATTGTCAAACGCGCCATAAAGTGGACCAAGGTCATGGCATTCCTAATAGAGAAACGAAGGCTCAACCAGATGGTGGCGCTCGCAAGAACGGTCACCTACACGGGCCCCTACATGAAAGAGGGCCAGACCATGAAGATCAGCCTAACACTCTAACACCTATGGAGAGCCTGCTCCCAAAGCTTCAGCAAGCCTGCCATGCAAGCGACAATGGAATTTTTGATGTAACGTAAATCAGTGATATGAGTTACATCAAAAGCATTACACCCGAACTCACTGTTGTGCTTTAATACTACACCGATACTGAGTATATTGGCGATGTCAAACTCATCGGGCATTTGCAGACGCGGAGAGGAAGGGCGCCGAATAGATTTCGGCGTCAAGCGTTCCTAGAGCACTCTCCACACCCCGATGAATCACATCTTCCCAATCCTGGTCGCCCGGTGAACAACCCAGAGCAACCCTCCCCGCGGTGTGGGGCAAGACTCCTTCACAGGACGAATGCCTCGACCATTTCTCGGGGCATTATCAACAGAGATCGTCGGGACGGGCACGCGGCCAGCCTTAAGCAAGCAGCTGCCTGCAGAAACGACGGCACGGAAGTATCCAATGTATCCACAAAAGTGTGATATCGCACTTGCAGCGTGGTAGCTCAGTTAGGTCGAGCGCTGGCCTCATGAGCCAGAGGAGGCCGGGGCGGAACCGGCCCACGCTACTTTCAACTCCGAGAAGTGGACATACTGTCCAACGAGATCAGTGAGCGGCGGCGGACCGCTCGGTCTGCGTATAGAGGGGACGGAAACAGGAATGGGAACACCTCAATCCAATGAGGCTCGTCTGAAAACGTGACTACCCTCGACTCGGAGAATATCGCAGGAGGCTGCCGGCACTCTCGAGGCCCTGGCAGCCATCCGCCAAACGTTAGAAAGCATGTGGACCAATAGGCTAGCCAGCTAAACCCTGCGGCCCTTAACCGCAAGTCCCGGGTTGGAATCCCGGTTGGTCCTCCAGTTAGTGGTCGCGTGGTCTAAAGGCATGATCTCTGGCTGTCTACCAGAGGGTCCGGGATCGGGGCCCGGCGCGACCGCCATTACTCTTGTGGGCACGTGGTGAAACCAGGTCATCATGCCCGGCCTGATATGCGGGGGTTGAGCGTTCAAATCGCTCCGTGCCTACTCTGATTCTTGTCGACGAATTTCGTCGACAGTGTCGACGTCGATGCTTGTGGGCGCGCAGCACGATTGGTCGTGCATCCGTCTTATACGGCAGGTCTACTGCCTGAGTCAGCGGAAGATTGCGGGATCGAAACCAGCCGCGCCTATCTTTGAAAGTCAATGCTGCAACATGTCTGTTATAACTGACTCAATACTTTCGATGTATGGAGAACTCATTCTGTGCAATGTGCGGTAAGGCCGAACGCACAAATGGGTCGTACTGTAAGAAATGTCACTCGAAGCGTCAAACAGAGTGGGTTAGAAAACGGTCAGCAGCTGATTCCAAGTTCAGACTTCAACTCAATGAGAAGAAACGTATATGGCGAATGAAACACCCGGATAGACTTCGTGAAATCCAGCGGCGTTCTGTCCTCAAAAACAAATATGGTCTGACAGAAGAACAATATGCCGAGCTTGTAAAGAAACAGAAGGGACTATGTGTACTGTGTTGCTTGCCACTTGTAGGACGCATAGATGTCGATCATAACCACAAGACAGGCGAGGTAAGGGGCATAACCCACCAGTCTTGTAACATGATCATTGGCGCGGTCCATGACAACCATGAGGTCCTCTTTCAGATTGCGAAATCCCTTGCTAGATTGAACAGAGAGTAGGCCAACTATTCTGATGGGCCTGTAGTGTAGCTGGATAACATAGCCCCCTCCTAAGGGGCAGATCGCGGGTCCAAGTCCTGTCAGACCCTTTCGCTCATGGTCCTTTCGTCTAGCTTGGACAGGACTCCACCCCTCTATCGGAGAGGAGGATAGGTGGGAACGCCGGATCGAAGCCGGCAAGGATCTTCTCGTTTCATGTTAAATTATTACATTAGCGCATACTGCGTGAACTCGGGTACAAGACGCGCCATCTTCTTTTCTCAAATGATTGGTGTGGGGCTCGTCGCCCAGCTGCTCGGGATAGGGGACGTAAGCTGGTATGTGATAGGGGGGTTCGTGTGGGAAGTCTCAGGCAGTCGGTTCGCTATCATCTCGGTAGCCATCGGTACCGTGTTCAACTTCAACATCGTTTACGTTGTGTATAGGACGGTCATTGCGACAGAGGGGTCATTCGAGGGATTGCTGACAGCATGGGGGATTCCGTTTCCCGTTGTTGTATATGGCTTAGCATGCGCTATTCCAATCTTATGCTACGAGTACATGGCCATGAGGTCGTCGAAGCGTGCAGCTCAAGCGATATTGAAGCGGCTCAAGCGTCCGACCGACCCTGATGTAAGCTCCTGAACTGTGCTCCCGGTCTCCGGCAAGTGCCGTCGGTTTTACTGTTGCCCCCGTAGCATCAATTGGATAGATGGGCCGCCTTCGACGACTCTCTGGTTGGAGAGCTCTCTGATTAGGGAGGTGGAGAGAGCGGCAGGTTGCGAGATCGAGGCTTGCCGGGGGCTCCATCCTCACGGCCGCTTAAATCGACACGAGCGCCAGATTATCGATGTAATGTGGGACGTGTCTCGTGGGTTGTGGAGGCATTCAACCTGAACAAGCGACCATATCTTGCAATTGTGGAAAAGAAGGGAAAACATGTAAGCGTGGAAGTCATATCTCGCCTGCATGAGAAGCGCGGGGAAGACGAACCAGGAGATGAGCGATGGCACTTCTGCGTCGCTACGTTCAATGATGACGTTCCTGACGGCACAGTTCTGAAGGCCAGGGAATCGGCCCCCCGCGGAAAGCCAAGGGCAATCATCACCTACTATGTCGTCACGTGGCTGGGGCCGAGAAGGGTGCCGTACAAGAGTGCCATGAAGCTGGCAGCCATGGACATTGGAATGCGGGAGCAGCAGGTCATACGCGAACCCAGGCCAGACCCTGCGTAGTATCATTCACTGTTCTCAAGAGTTTACGTTCTGAAGTTTGCGACTGGCTTGCATAACAAACATTCGTATTGCCTGCCTTGCTAGCTCAATTGGGAGAGCGCCATGCTGAAGACATGGTTGTTGTAGGTCCGAGTCCTACGCAAGGCACTTGCGTTAAATAAATGGCGTGACTGTCTCATACAGTCTCGGGGTGGGTGCCGATGGGCAAACCGCCTCAGGGCGACAATTCCACCGGCGGGGTCTGGGGGCCCTATCAACCCTCCACGGATGGCAGGTCCGTGCAAGAAGACCCCGACGAAGCTTAACGCTGCGCCGCCGGCCTCCTGGGGGGCTGGTGGCGTCCTCGAGACTCACGACCCAGGAGTCACAGTGCAGCCGTCGTCTAGTGGCCCAAGACGCGAGATTGCCAATCTCGAGATCCCGCGTTCGAATCGCGGCGGCTGCACCATAATTCTTGCGCCTCCGTGGTCTAGTGTTCTACGACGCTGCCTTGACACGGCAGAGGTCGGGGGTCAGAATCCTCCCGGAGGCACCAATTTCCGCTTAGTGGCTTAAATGCTCCCTCGGTCGTAATTAGTGTGACCGCCTATCAACGGTCCGACGAGCGAGATCCCGCGAGTGTCGCTCGCCAAACCACCGTTGAAGGGTTCGAGGCGGGTCACGTTTATGTTATCAAAGCGATAGAGGAGGCGATGAAGGCCAAGCCCGTCGTCGTTGTCGAAGTAGCTGGCGGCTCGGCGAGCGGCAAAACCACGTTCGCAAAGGCCCTGGTGTCCAGGTTTGGGGCGAAACTGATCCCACAAGACGACTACTATCGTGGGATTACTTGGATGAAGGCGAACGCGCCCAGTGGCCAGGAGTTCAACTTCGACCAGCCGGAAGTGTTCAACCTGGAGCTCCTCGCCGAGCACCTTGGCGCGCTCGCCGACGGCAGGCCAGTAGAGAAGCCGGTGTACGACTACAAACAGGGGGAGAGCCCCAACCGGGAAATGGTCACACCATCGAGGGTGCTGGTGGTCGAAGGGCTCTTCGCTCTGTATGGGCCGATGAAGGGGGTGGGGGACCTGAAGGTGTTCGTTGACGTCGCCCCGCACGGCAGGCTGATCAGGAGGATGATGCGCGACATCAAGAGGACGTCGTGGGACGCAAAGACGATACTGTCATACTGTCTTGACGTTGTGGAGCCGATGTATGAGAGGTACATCGCGCCGGAGAAGGCAGAGGCAGACGTGGTCGTCATCAACGACTATGATCCGGCGAAGGAGGCAGACAGGGCGATACTCAGCGAGGTCCAGGTCAAATACCGCGTGGACGACGCGGCGAAGGCGAGAACAGCGATAGAGCGGCTAGGAGGCGCCTTCATATCAGATTCGACGCAGTTTGACACGTACTTCACGCCGAGGAAGGGCGCGGCAGACCGCGAGACCGTCAGGTTGAGAAGCGAGAACGACGCCGTCGTGTTCACGTACAAGGGCCCCAACGACGGCAAGACGGTGAGCCGGAGGCCGAGCTTCATAGTCCAACTCGATGGCGACGTCAGCGACCAGCTGGCACGGATGTACAAGGAACAGGTCCGCATAGACAAGGAGAGGACCTTCTACACTCTGAACGGGATGATAGTCACGGTAGACGTCGTGGTCGCCGACTTCAAGCTCCTCGGGACCTTCATAGAGGCGCAGCTGCCAAGACCTGAGCTAGCGCCAGAACTTGACGGCCTCAGAGACGCCCTCAAGCTCGGGGCTCCGATCACGAAGTCGTACCTGGAACTCGCAACAGAATAGCGCCCGCGCAGCGATCCGTCAATGGCAGGCCGCCAGCCTTCCAAGTTGGTAATGCGGGTTCGACTCCCGCTCGCTGCACTTACAATGATTTCAGTAACAACTCAAAAACTGTAGCATTCGATTGTAGGTCTCTATGTAGGGTTCCACAGAAGCTACGATTTTCTGGTACCTATCAACGACATGAATGATTCTTACAGTGCGGGCATCTACGGCCCGCAGCAGAGCTCTGTACTCAGCTTCCAGATTCTCCTTCTTCACACCCTTACCCTCCTCCCCTCGGTCTTCTTCTTGTCCCAAACATTACAATGCCCGCCCTGGTTATGCTTCTGCTTCATCTTGCGCCGCCCATCCTGCCACTTCAAGTCGTCGTCGAGTTCCTCATATGGCAACGGAGGTAAGAGGGCACCGTCACAGACGAGTTCAACGTACCGGTAATCTATTGGAGCTCTCTTGGCGGTACCCATGATACAATAACAACCATGACCCTTTAAGGGGGTGTGAGTATCCAAACTCATTATTCTCAATCAAAGACCACGTATGTGACGAAGAGTACCAGTAAACCCGGTCATTCTCTACAAACTAGGTCTTGGGACTTCAATAAAATACACGTCAGTTTGCGATGATGGCTTGCCAGAGCCTGGCCTATTGGGCGGGTCTGCAAAACCCGATTCCGTGCGTTCAAATCGCACAGCCATCTCCACTGTCCGTGTCGTCCAGTCCGGCCAAGGATATTCGGCCTTCAACCGAAAGACGCGTGTTCAAATCACGCCACGGACGCCATGCCGGCGTGGTGTAGCGGCAAGCATCGCGGGTCCTCAACCCGCAGACCTGGATTCGAGTTCCAGCACCGGCACTTGCGATGAGCAAAACATGCGAATTCTGCACGAAGACAGCGACTCACTGGATGGACCTCCATATCCCATTCTATCCGACGGGGACTGAGTGGGAGAACGTGTATGGCATGGACTTCATAGCCCTCTACGGGCTCGTTCACGTATGCGAGGACCACTTCTGGGATGTGCTCATCGCCCAGGAGCTACCGTGGGTCGCTCCCCCTTTTGTTTGCGTGCGATACGGCTAGCGTCTCGCGAAGCGCAGGCCGACGACAGGGCTATCACTGCTGAGCCCGCTATCATCAGGCCAAACACCTTGCTACTAGAAATCTTCACGCCATATCGCTCCGTTCAGGCATTAAACGGGCAATATGTCATACTGTCATACCGGCATACTGTCATACACGCATATACACAACATGAGAGCATGCCTGGCCCAAGACCTCCCGACCCCGAGGGGCCTGCCGTTATTAGCACAGCCGTAACTCACTTGCATGAAGGAAAGACCCCCCGAATTGGTCCTGACTGGCACCTTCGTTTTGGTGACACCGAGCCCCATGGGCCCCGCCGCCGTCCTGATGGCCCCCTTCCGCGGCAGTTGCGGCTCTCAGGGCCCTCACGGACAACCCCATGTTCGTTCTTGGCGGGGGAGGAGTCTGCGCTCGGCTCTTCCTGGGCGACTACCCCGAATGGCTGACTGGTAGCGTTGCAGGCTTCTTCGGTCAGCATCGTCTTGGTCTTCGCTATCTTCACGGCAACGGCTTTGCTCTGAGTTCTTGATCAACGATGCCAATCAAGACGGCCTCAGCCGCTAACGCGCCCATCTCCCGTTAAATACTATCCGCCCCCTCTATCTCTCGGCTACACGCACCGGTCAAGGGCAAGAACCACCTGGAGAATCACTCCCCAGAGGCGCTGGCACAGCGAGCATGGGTGCAGGGAAGCCCGGGCAGACGGGGTCGCGAACGAGCACCAGAGCGGGGCACCCGCAGTGCGACCGAGTCTGTACAGCATCCCCAGGCGCGGCAGGCGAGCCTGCTCCTCGAAAGAGGGAAGCGGAGATCGGCGTCGGTGCAAACCCGCAAGACCATGCGGGCGCTCAAGTGTAGCCAGTTCTTTTCACCTTCTACATTTGGCAGCCCTGATTATGATCATCCACGCCAGGATATATGTTATCATAAACTGGAGATTATGAAAACAAGCCGCGTTCCATGTCCTTGGGAATGCGAAGCACCAAGCATGGTGCTACAGGAGGCGGGTTATGTAGTCGTTTATTAACTTGGTATTGGATCAGACACTGAATGGAAGGCGAAGACTGCGCTGTACGACCACCTGGGATGACCATGACCGATGAGGAATACCACAGCATGGTTGCCCTGGAACAGGAGGCGGATGTAGAGCGTGAAATGGCCGATGATTACCCCCAGCACCGCGATGGCATCAGAGAGGAGCTCAGGATTTTTCTCCGGGCGTTTCATGTCCCCGAGAAGCAGGGCGCCGCCATCGACCCCTTCGATATCACCGACCTACAACTGGCCGAGATGCTGACGGACAACTGGAAGAGATAGGTGGAAGCTGTGCCTACCAGCGCTGAAATATTTGACCAGGTTCGGAGCGCGATGGCCAACATGGCCGACGACCTCTTCGACGACTACATCGACTACTTGGTGAACAACGGTTATCTCAATAGGATTGGCAATAAGACACAACCTACCCCCAAGTTCGCAGAACTAACAATCCATGTGGTGAAGAAAGCCGGCACGAAGGTGCTCAAAGGCAGAGGGCTGGATTACCCAGTAGCTGTTATGATGGGAATACACATGGTAAGAGGCGACAAGGTAACTGTGCGGGAAGAGGACATCGTCGAGATGGGACGCGTCGCACTCGCAGTCTACTTTGTACTATTGGATAGTTTTCGCGGCAAGTTCGACAGGTTCGTCGGCAACATACTGGACCCATTGATCGGTGACGCTTTCGCAGCGGGATTGCTCGAGACCCTGCGCAACGGAAGCCCCTGAGCACCTATACCCACCGCGAGAAAGCGACAAGTTGCTCTGGAACCCAGCCTCACCGGCCGCTCTCCCAAGGCCAAAGCGAAGCAGGAGCCGAGGAGTACGTCGACGATGAAGACACAGACTAGCTACCAAGGTATAATACCTGGAAACGGAGGGAGTGGCTGACACAATTGGACGAAGAAACCGACTACTACGGCTATCCGCTTGGGCAGCTCGAGGGATTTTTCGTCGAATCCGGAGAGTGGAAAATCGACAAAACAATACAACTCCAAGCCCTACTGCTATCATACCTAGGCCATATGCGAAGTTGTGAAACGCCATATCCACCCCGACAAGACCTGCTAGGATGCCAAGAACAATGAAAGTTGTTGAATAGCCTTTTTGCAACTCTTATCACTGTTGAACTCTCTTCATTGCGTTCTCTAGGTGCATCTCGTAGGCTGGCTTGACGTCGGGGAGCCATGGGTACTTCCCTAGCAGCCAGTCTCTCTTCTCAGACCTCGTGGCCCCTTCGCCGATGTCGGCGATCATCAGCTTCACTTCTGCCGTCCAATCGACGTGAACGTTGGCAGGGTCGTAGCAGAGCGGCGCGGGCCTGGCGACGTTGGGGAGGATCTTCTTCATGGCGGGGCGGAGCGAGCAGAGGAGGACGCCATTTCCCTCGAGCCCTGCACAGTTGTGACAGGCTGAGTTGCATCTTCCGAATTTTTGGGTGTTCCATCCGATGATTTCCAGTGGGGTGGCAGTGTGGTATGATCTGCGGCTGTCCTTGCTCTTCAGGGGGGTCTCCATGACGTTGAAGGTGTTATTGATCCCCAGCTCTGTCGCGATTGCGTCGAACGTCTTCGCGTTGGCGGGGGTCGTCTTGAGGCGGAAGATCGTCTTGGGGTTTGCCGCAAACCAGGCGAGCCGGGCCTTGCTCGGGACCAGCACGTCGCCCGATTTCATCACCTCTGCGTCTCCGGTCTTTATGTAGAACTCGAGCTCCGGGTTGTTGACAGGATCCCGCTTCACTATGTCAGTGCTCACCTGGAGGTTGTTGAGCTTGGGGTCGGCGAGGAGCTCTTCGTAGAAGCTCTGGGGCTGTATCCCCCTGGTGATCATGAAGTACGGCCGCGTCTTGAAGTCTGGGCGGTTCCAGCGGCGGTTGCAGCAGGTCCATCTTCCCTTGCCGGCCTTGAACTGGCGCCAGAGCTGCTCAGTGACCTCTATCCAGGTGCCGAGTCTGATCAGGCCCTTCTTGGGGGCGGCGTTGTGGTTGTGGCCCTTCTTAGTCTTCTTCGAGGCCCCCTTGCGGAGCGGGAAGAGCTTGAAGCTGTAACATTCCTTGCACATCGGCGCCTGCGTCTTGCCAAAGTAGATACATGGTTTCTGTTCTTCGATCTCAGGAGAGTCCACGAGGCCGGAGCCCTTCATCTTCAGGTTCGGCGTGTACAGGCCTCATAGCGCACCTTGGCAGTGTTCCGCACTCAGTAGCACCAGAGAGAAAGTTGCACTTTATTCAAAAGGCGTTGCACATATGCAACCATGCAAAAACGAAACGTCTGAACCCGTTATATCGGGTCTAAGCGTCAGTTTCGGTGAACGCTTCAGCCGACGGGCTTGGACCTCGGCTCGTGGTCAACTGGTCGAACATCGGGCTCTGCTCTACCATGGACGGGAAGAGCGTGGAGTGGCTGAAGACATGGGGCCAGGCTGTGGAGAAGGTGAAGGCCGCGGGCATTAGAGACTCCGAGAAGGGCATGTATTATCCCCAGCCTTCACAGTCACAAGCGGTCGGTGTGGGCATGGGAAATCCCGGGAAGGGCATAGATTATCCCCACCGATCGTTTCCGCAGATAGTCACCGAGAGCACGTTCGAGTCCTACGATAAGATAGGCAAGAACGAGGTCATTGACCTCATGAAAGCTGCTGGCATAGACTTCCGGGCCTTGTCTCCGCGGAACACTGCAATTAAGCGATACGAAATGGGCCACACCGGCGTCAATACTACAAACGCTTTCGCCCTATCGACGCTGAATCAGAAGGCCAAGGAGGAGATAGATGTGAAAGCCATGTGGAAACTAGTTGAGGAGGGAAAGGTCCATCTCCGAAAGCCTACCAAGGTCATAATTGACTTCGCTGACCCGCGGATTTGCTTCGAGGCGCACAGGCGTCACAACCAGCTTGACATCTGTCCCGTGGTACAAAAGACAGCGCTCCCTGATCCTTCCACGATGGGCGAAGCATTCAAGCTGATGTGGTGCAACACGGCCAAGATGAAGCTCGTGAAGCCGAAGTACGTGTACGACTGGAACATCGTGGGCCCGATTCTCCTTGCATACCTTGATTCGAATGGTGGGAGAAAGGACTTCGAGCGCCTAGTTGGGTGTTACAACGCCGGGTACCCATCCTATGCCAGAGCTACGTGGTACCGCCGGATCTTCGGGACGCAAGTAGCAAGGGCGAAGGCGAGAAAGGACGGGACAACCCTGCCTCCGCGGTTGAGGCCCTCCGACGCCAGGAGGGTAACCAGGGAGCTGAGGCACTTGTTCGTTATCAGTGGTGTTGGCAGACCGGACTCGGGCATTGAATATCCCGCAAAGGGCATTTGATCTCCCAGTCCGGCTGCTTATTCTGGTTAAGAACTTGGCCGGCCTCGTAGGTTGTCACTGAGAGCCGGGCGCGGGCATGAGAAATCCCGAGAAGGGGCATATTTTATCCCCGCCCTCCTTTCGGTGTCATAAGGTTCGCCTTCTTCTACGTCGCCCAGGACTTGAAGGGCCTCACAAAGAAGCTAGGCGTAGAGCTCGACCGAGTAGCGGGGTCGCTTTTATTACGACAACGTGACCTATTCCAGGTGGACTAGACAATGGCCCTCATATCCGAAGCAGAGTTCGAAAAGATGGTCGACGAGGACTTGAAGCGGATAGACGTGATCAAGTTCCTAGTGGAACTTGGGTCAGAAAGCTTCCTGTAGAGTACGGGCCTGGCCGGGCGTTTGATGCCGCAGGGAGGCAGGCGCCTGCGCATTTTGTTGGCCGGCCGTGGATAAAAGGAAACCCAGCCTGGTAGTGGCTTTTATCCGCAAATCATCAAATGGTTACCATGGCAAAGATAAAACCTGTGAAGGTGAGCCCACAGTTCTTCAGGTACTGGGCAAGGCGCCCTGAAAAGTGGAAGTCGGACAAGCGGATCAGCGGGGCAAGCATGTACATGAAGGAGGGGGACCATTGGACGGCCGCTGACAACCGGGCGGGGGAGTTCTTCGTCGAAGCCTTCCCGTCAGAAGCGCAGGCGCTGGACTGGCTCACGCACCAGGGCAAGACCGCGAGGCAATGCGGGGCTCTGTCGTAGCTGGCCTTCGTTAAATGGACCCTGTGACACCAATACCGGGGTTGGGCAGAAGGGACTCCACTGTTAGCACAGGGAGGCGGCTTGTAGGCCAGGGGCTAGCTACCACAGCCGTGCCGTCAGAACTGTGTGAAGACTTGCCGAGTGCGCTCCGGGGATGTGGAACCGGAGCCGGCGAAAGCCGATAGGTAGGGCGCCCGTGGACGCGGGTTAGACCGCCGAAGCACCCCAACTCCGCTTCTCTATGCCGCTTAAATCGCTGCGTGGGCCTGATACATGCTTGACATTCGAGCTCACAGATGACATTGATCTGCTGCGGGCGAAGAGCCAGGTCAAGATGTGTTACGCTTACGTGAAGAATATGAGGGAGAAGCCGGGCCCGAAGTCCCAGGCACAGGTCGACAGCGAAGCCGAAGCTCTTATCGGACAGGCCAGAGACATGAAGGCCAAGATCAAGGCATACGAGGCCAGCCACCCCAAGTCCCCGTTCATGGAGGTTCCGCACAGGCACCTAGTCTCCGAGGCTGACCGCATGGTCATGAAGTTCTCGCACCTCCTCGAGGAGAACCTGAGCAAGAAGATCAAGAAGGTAGAGATGATGGCGAAGGAGATCCCTGGAGACCCCTATGCCCCTGGAGCCAACCCCATGAAGGGCTCTCTCCTCAACGAGGCAAGAGTCCTCAGGATGGTGATGCAATCCGTGACCCAGGCCAGAAACGAATTCACGACCGATTCCGTAGAATACCACAGAACACGTCTTGAGAAGAAGCTGGCGCTGGCATCCAGGCCGCGGACGAAGAGGTCGAGATAGGTTGCAGAGTTCAGAGTCGCGTTCAAGGACCAGGATGTACATCTCATGAGCGACCAGGACCAGCGTGCTCACTTCACCGGAAGAGGCAAGGCCCAGATAGCCATCTTCCTGATAGGGCTCTTGCTGATCATAACCGCCGCCATAACCTGGAGCGCGGCCACAATGTCCGGCATAACCCTGAAACTGGGCTTCGCGTGCATAGGAGTCCTGACTATGGGAGCTGCGCTCTACATGGACGACAAGCCAGCCCGCGAGCTGAACACACAACTGTAGTAGCAGAGGGCTGAGGAGAACCGCTTGAGTAGCGCCCTTCTGGTAGGCGGCTATCCCAAAGGCCACGCCGAGCCTTTCCACCCGAAGACCCTCTCAGGCGCCCGCCTCAGGCACATAGTAGCTGACCTGGAGCTCGACGCCCAGTACTACGATGTCTGGGCCAACGCCAGGCAGGAGGAAGCCAAACACGTATCATCCAGGGCAGCAGCCCGCATCAAGAAAGCCCATAAGGAGGGCAGGGTGATTGTAGCCCTCGGAAGGCACGTATTCGGAGCGTTGACCGGCTGCCCAGGGCTGGCCGGCATCCCCATCATCTACCTGCCTCACCCAGCGTGCCGTACGATAGGCGACCTTCTGGCACTCAGGAACGGCCTACGGGAGATCAAGGCGCAGGTCTGATGACCAACCTGGACGACTGGGCCCCAAGGATCGACAAAGTAGGCCCTGACTACGATGAGATAATGGCCACGACATTCCCCGAGGTCAGAGTCCTGTTCCGCATATATGCGCTACGGCCAGAACCGACGACGTACAGCAACCTAGGGCTGTTCTTTCATTGGTCAAAGACAAGGACAGATTACTTCGACAAACTGTCTCTCACCACGGTTCTGAAACGCCTCTTGAAACACGGGCTGATCGAAGCCACTTCAAAGACGGGACCACGCATGCGCAAGACCAAGAAGTACGCGCTGACCCAGAGAGGCTACTATGTCGTTGAGTCGATGCTGAAGACCGCCCACTGGAACGAAGGGTTCAGGGAGACGATACCGAAATGATGCCCGCCCCTTATTTCCTCAAATGGAGTGTTGTACTGTAGAATGGGGACCTATTGCAGCGGCTGGAGGCAGAACGAGGACGGTACAGGAGGCTACTGCATGCATACGGGAAGACGGTACACTGACCAGGATAGCCACTGGAAGGACACCGAGCACGCGCAGTATGTCGGCACGCTTGAGTGCCGCAACGATGAGACGTGTAGAAACTGCCCGAAGGGCTACTTCTGCTGCAGGATCTACAACGGCGACGACAAGCCAGGTACCCGCGACCAGAGCATGTGGTTCCAGGAGTGGGTAGAGGGATTCCACCCCCACCCTGAGAGCTACGGCGTCCAGCCCCTCTTTGACCCGCTAGAAGTCTGGATGGACGACCCAGAGCACAAGAAGCAACGCGAAGAGCTCCTAGCAAAGGGGATAGACCCTGAGTACTGCCAGTACTACGCCCCCGGGTCTGGCTGTATTATCGAATGGCCCAAGAGGCCGATACAGTGCCGCCAGTACAACTGCGGCCTTTTCATGCCAGAGGACTACTCTCCAATGGAGGTCAAGATTGTCACGAAATAAGACCAGCCGAACCGTGGGTTACGGAAAGGACCAGTTCTCATTCGAGGACTGCCCATGCTGCAACGACTGGTCGGTAAGGACCACCGACGGCAAGTTCGTTAGACATCTGGCTGGAATAGGGTCCATCGACTACCGATATGTCCACACGCACGCGAAGTTCATGATTGCGAAATTCAACGATAAGAGACCGGAGCGAGAGATTGTCAAAGAGTACGTCAAGGACAACCTGTGCCTCTCCAGTGGACGCACCATCGAGGATGCGAAGCGGATCGGGGCAATCAAGCGCCAGTGGGACGACCTTATGCTTAGATTGCAGGCGAGGCCAAAACTCCGCGAATTCAGGAACCTGTACGACATGTACGCCGGGAGAGAGTACCACAACCTGGACCATGTCATGGCATGCCTGAGCGAACTAAAGGACGCCAAGACGACGGCTGAAAACCCCAATGCGGTCGAGTTTGCACTCTGGTTCCATGACGCTGTCTACGACACTCACAGGAACGACAACGAAGAACGGAGCGCCGCGCTGGCACGCGAGGTCGCAGAGAGACTAGGCCTCGACAAGAAATTCATTTTGGCAGTAAGCTGGCTTATCTTCGCCACCAGCCACTTCGGAACCCCCATCAACAACGACATGAGGCTCATCTGCGATGTCGACCTCGCGATCATGGGGGCCGACACCCGCACCTTTAATGCCTACGACACCGCCGTAAGGAAGGAATACTCGTGGGTCAAAGATACCGAATACACGGCAGCCCGCACAAAGCTACTCTCCGCCCTTGCTTCAAGACCCCGAATATTCCTCACAAACCACTTCATGGAGAAGTACGAAGAGACGGCCAGAGCAAACCTGGCGAGAGTGCTGGCTACACCCACTGAGTGACCGGCCGCGAGAGTTCAGACTTCGGCACGTTGGTATATACACCATACTTTCCAAGCGGGTGCAGCTTTGATATCGCCTTCACGACGAGAGGCCCGGCAGTACCATTATCTACCATCACATGCGGCATCCCGTCGATTTTCCCCTCCCAACAACCGAAGCATTCGCCTATCGTCACGCACCTGAAGTCTGTCAGCGCGAGCCCTGGGCGACCGTTAATTGCCGCAAGCTGTGCTTGAAGGTCCTGACGGCACTTCTCCAACCACTCAACTTCTTGCTGCCGCGTATGTTCATCCTCGAGCAGACCAAGGAGCGTTGCATGCGGATTCGGAGGCGCATGGCTGAACACCCACCCCCAGAAGCGGTCCTTCAGCGTCAATTAGCTCCAACCCCAACGGGGTCCGGTTCGCCCTTTTCGGCCCAGAACATCATGAGAACGTAATACGACAAGAACGGCAAAACCGGCCCCACTACGAGATCCAGGAGGTAATGGTTGAGTATGCCGTACGCCAATATGCTAGGAGTCAACAGCACGAACAGCCCCATGTAGAACGAGAAGATGCACTTCATCGCAAATACCGTGAACCTCACAGACGCCTGGGCCATCTTCACAAATTCCCGCATCACCGTCGGCCTCCCTTGAACGACCTAGGCAGCCCTCTCATGGCCAAGCTCCTGTTGGAATACCCCTTCACCTCTGTCAGCTCCCTGCCGAACCACCCCGGCGGCACGAACGCCCTTGCAGCCTCTTCATCGGGGAACTCCACCTCGGCGACTACCAGCCCCCGCAACTTCCCACCATAGACATCAAGCTCTATGGTAGCCCCGCGGTACGGCATGAGATACCTCGTCTTCCGTATGATACCAGACACCGCGAGAGGCTTCATCGCACGGAAACAATACCCTGGCACCTCTCTCTGTTCCTCTTCACGCACCATCCCGCTGCCAGCCTTGTGGACCAGATAGCACCTGGCACCATCCTCGAGCCGCAGCCTGGTCTCTCGGTCCCCCTTCACAAGCGTGTAATACTGCAGTATCTTCTTCTTTCTGGCTTTCGCCAATGCAGGAATGCTGGAAACCAGGAACTTCCGCTCGATCTCCAATTTTGCACTTTGTGGATACAATAGCCGATCCTCCATGTAAATGACTCCATTTGTGATAAAAGGTGCTACTTCCGTTTGATATTTGATGTAACTCTTGCAACTCGTTGGTGTTACATCAAAAATGGCTCGACGGATAGCATTCGCTGTGTTGTCAGGCTTGGGGTGTTCTTGACGCAATTATACTTCTGCACTTTTCTATGTTGTTTTCTGCAGCCTCGTCGAGGGTGATTCCCATGGCAGAGCAGATTAGGGTGATCGTCACCAGTACGTTTGCGATAGCGGTTTTTATTCGCTGGTCGCGCTCGGGATTGGCTTCTAGCTTGTCGTCTCGGAGCGTCCGCTTCGATTCTTCCATGATGGCGCCGATCCTCGTGTGGTCGAACAGCCCTACAGCTGCTTTCATGAGCTGAAAGCCCGGCTCTTCCATGTCTTCCTTTCTGATTACATACGACTGAAAGTCGTGTATGGTGGGGTGGTCGGCGGTGTTGTCCATGCCTAGTTTTGCTATGTCGCCGAGGGAAAAGCCACGCGCCGCTGTGTAAGCCGCGACATTCCACAGGACGTCCCCTGCTTCCCCTACGAGCTGTTGTCTGATCTCTGGGCTGGTCTCGCCTGCCTCGTCTATCTTCTGCAGGAGTTCTATCACCTCGCTCGCCTCGCCGGCTATGCCGATGAGAGGGTACCCCCACATGAACTCTTTAGCCGTCTTCTCCTTCACGAAGGCCAGTTTTACGAATATCGATGCCGCCGAGGCGTCAGCCTGGTACTGGTCGAAGTCCACATTATTGAGGGACTGTGTATAATTTAAGATGCTCTTGGCGTCTCTCGTGCCGTCTAGATGGGTATCCTTCTTGCATTTGACCTTGTGTAAAACAGCGCGCCCACGAGCCATGCCGATAGGCTGGGACCGATGGACGCTATCATCACAGGCACTGCGCCGCTCATGATTCCGAATACCATGGATATCCATCCTACCCATACACAGGCGATTATGCGAACCATGTAGGCGGGCTTCTGGTTCGCGTCCTTGAGCCCGAACACGATGTAGCTTAGCCTGTCAGCTGTCAATGCCACGACGAAGATGCCGCCCCCCACGATGATCGCCGTCAGAGGAAGAATGCCGAATATCCCGGAGACCTCGATGATGGTTCCGCTTGCTGCGAATGTGAGGAGGAAAAGGTCTCTGAACTTCCGGCGCTTCAGCTCCCTGTTTGCACTCTGTCCGGTCGTCATGACATTCTCCGTCGGTTGATGATTTAACGCGATTCTATGGTTTCTGAAGCGCGTCCTTGAAGTAGTCAGGGAACATGTCTGGGTGCTTCTCGAGGAGCCTGCCGAAGTTGGCGTCGAGTATGTAGGTCACGGCGTGGTCTTCAGGGCCTCTCACTGTGCGCCCGTAGGTCTGTACGATCCTGAGGGCTGTCTGCCAGGCGTACCAGTTTGGGTCTCTCTTCAGTTTGACTCTGGTTCTTCGTTCTGATAGGTCGGGGTATGGGACTTTGCATATCACTGCGAACCTGGCGAGGTCGTCCTTCAGGTCTACTCCCTGGTTGAGGCTGGGGGAGAGGAGGACTGAGTTCGGGTTCGTGCTGTGTGTTCTGATCAGGGTGGCTACTGATCCGGCTTTCTCTGTGGTGATGAGCCTTGCCCTGTTGGCGGGGGATACGTGCTCCGTTATGTACCTCGCCTGGGTGTATGTGGTGGTGTGGATTATGCCGCGCTCGCTGGAGTGGCGGTCCATGATGGCGTCCACCTCCTTTGCTATGCTCGCTAGGGACGATTCCATGGTCTCCTTGCTGAGGTGCGCCGTGTTGAGCGCGTGGATCCTGCGGTTCTCAACGGGGAAGGAGGACTCTTTGACAGATATGAACGCCACCTGGTCCGGCGGTATCCCGAGCGAGCTGCAGAAGAGGTCCTTTGAGAATATCGTCGCGGACATCAGGAGTACGGTCTCGCCCTTGCCGAATATCACGCCGGCGTACGGGCTGACGTCCAGGGACTGGAACACGGCCTCGTCAACGGATGCGCCCCCGGTTGCGTCCATGGACGACTTCACGGAGTTCACCACCCAGTTGTGCGGCCTCTTCTTCAGGTCGTCCAGGAACCCCTTCATGGCCTCCAGGGCGTTCCGGCATGTGACTATCTTCTCCTGGAACAGGCCGTCCTTCATGTGGGCGTCTAGGTAAGCGTCGAGCGCTGCTACCGCTTTCTCTATCTGGGGGACCCAGGCAGAGGGACTCTCCTGGCCCATGTCCTGGATCACCACATCCCTCTTCTTCACGGGATGGCCGTCGACCTCGGTGAACGAATACACGGTGCTTCTCCGGAACGTGAACGCGGCAGACGTCACCAGCTGGCGCTCCAGGTCGTGGGCCTCGTCGCACACTATCAGGTTCCTCTTCTTGATGTCCGTGGTGTACCTGGCCTCGGCCAGGAAGAACGGGTAGTTGGCGACCATCACGGGGGCCCTGAACGCATCGAACTTGTTGACGTAGTAGGGGCAAAGCTTCCTCTTGAGGCGCTCGAGGGCGATGGGGTTGCCTTCCAGCCGCTTGGCCCGCTCGTCGTACTTCTTCATGGGGAGGTAGTGCGGGCACTCGATCAGCTTCCAGTCTGCCTCGCACCGTCCCTGGCTGCACGGGGGGTAAGTCCCTGCCCTCGTCTTGATCTTGCACGTGAAGTTGCTCTTGCCCATGGTCATGGGGACGTCATACGATGTGTAGTACTGGTCTTGGAGCTGCTTCGTCGACGTGAGGACGTAGGCAGTGCCGAGGTGCCTGGCGAGGGCTATGGCGACGGCGCTCTTACCCAGGCCTGTCGGCGCCTCTAGTATTATGAAGCGCTTCTTGTCTCCGAGAGCCGCCTCGATCTGCTTTAGCACGCCTTCCTGGAACGGCCGCATCGACGCGTGCGGGAATGCAGCTGCCAGGTCGACTGTTGACAGCGTGGCCTGGGTGGCCTCGGTGCTCATTGTGTAACTCCTGTGAACGGAAATTTAAGGGGCGACTGCAGAGCCCGAGTGGCAGACAGGCATGGCGTCGGTCATACGTTTCTCATGCGTGCCATCATTTAACACGATGGCCTGCCCCGCGGGCTTTTTCGCTAGTCGAGGTAGTCAGACAAGAAGGCCAAGCCGTAGAGTCCTATCCCGCCGAACACGAAGACAGGGCTTCCCATGGCGGCGCCGACGGCCACTGCCACTGCGGCGAAGGGGGCTATCTTCCATTCTTTCTTGACGGTCCTCAGGTACTCGAGCTTCCTGTCGCGGGCGTCTAGGTACACCCTGAGCAATATGAGGCCGACAAGAGTCCCCGACACTCCCAGGAGCACCATGAAAAGTGCGAAGTAGGGGGCCATGAGAACTGCTGCAGTGCCGACAGAAATCGGCACCAGTGAGACCGTAAAGGTACCAGCCATGGCCCACTCGAGCCGGTCATTCATGTGTATCATGAAAATGGGGTGTAACAGGATTAATAACGGATGTCTTCTCTGTCCAGCTTCTCGGCCCAGTTCCTGATGTTCCCGTCCATGAAGTTGAGGTAGGTCCCGTCCTCGCTGACGGCGTCGTGGCCGACCAATGTCGAGAACACCTTCACCCACAGCAGGCGTATGCCTCCCATATCATTGATCTGGGTATCCATGTCGAGTTAGTAGTCGAAGAGGAGGAGCTCTACGCAGGGGTCGTTGCCGAGCCGCTTGAACTCGACGCGGCAGTTATCGAAGGGCATGGTTGTCTGTGAAGCTGCAGCCTTGAGAAGCTGGGAAGTCGAACGCCTCTGATAGCGCCCTCTCGATCTGCCAGATGGGGATGGCCATTTCGAACGACAGGCGGCGCTTGTAGCAGCGGTGGCAGAGACGCATTGAACGGCCTCTGGCGCGGCCTGACATGGGATAACTGGATAGACAGGCTAAAAAGACGGAGCAGACAGAGACATCATAGTTGCGAGGTGGAGATCTTCGCAACATACTCCGCTTCGACCTTGGCCTTCTCCTTGTCGTGCTTGTAGGTGGCTTTCAGGAACTTCATGTAGGCCTTGGTCTGTGACTTCAGTGCGTTCATCACTGCCGGGATGTCCTCCCACGTGTAGATTTTTGAACCGCCCATGTGGCCGTTGGTCAGCGTGCTGGCGACGTTGGGCGGGCTCGTGACCTTCACGCGCTTGCTCTGGTAGAGGTACCTGGCCAGGCGGGAGAACTCGAAGTCTTCGGTCGACATCTCCACGTCGAAATCTTGCTGGCTCATCGATGTATGGCTCCTGGTGATCCAAAAACGCGCCGCTCAGAGCAGCTTCAGATTGCCAGTTATCTCGTCGACCACATCTGACGGAGCTGGGCCTATCCCCACGCAAGTGAGGGTGTTCAGCGGGAGCTCAGTGAGCCCTGCGTCGTAGACCTCCACAGCCGGAAGGCGCGCTCTCACAGCCATCTCGCGGACCTTCGTCAGCTCGTCCTCGGAGCCTACGGTCACTACGATCTTCCTGTACAGGCCGGCCTTCCACTCCTTGTACCAGAGGTACGCCTGAGTAAGGACCTGTGACTTCTGTTTGACCTCCGTCTCGTCTCTCAGGGCTTCGACGAGCAGGGTGGACGCGTGAGCCACCTGCGCCGCGAGCTTACCGGGGCCCATGTTGAGATCGGTCCTCACCACGATGACCTGCTTCAGCACGGGGGCCTGCTGCTGGATTACGGATACGGGTTGCATGATGCATGTACCCTGTTGAATTAATAAGGCATGGCAGGCCTGTAAGAGGGCGGCCGCCGATGTCAGGAGGCGGTGCTGGCTGGAGCCGTAACTGTGAAGCCAGCCCGAATGCACATGTGCAGCATCTTTAATACTTCCATGTTCTATGATAGTTGCAATGTACACCTATGGAACTGGAGGCGACGGGGCCATCGTGCTCACAGCCACCAAATTCGGTGCAGTAGCACCAGTCCATAGCGTGGACTCCGCCCCGTATCAGTGGGCACAACAGGCGCCCGCTAATACGAGCGCGTGATCGCCCGGTGTCGGTTCCTTCCGTGGCGAGATCCTGGCTTCCTTGGCAAGTTGTCTGGGTCTCGAGCGTCTGGCTGGCCGGCGCTTCGGAAACCTCGTCTAGAACTACGCGTCGAGGCAGGGCAGTACTTGCAACAACGCGTCGTACAAGCTATCTTTGAAGCAGTAACATGGGTCCTGGTTCTTGTGTGAGGGCAGTTGAAGCGCATGCTGATGCCCCCCGTGCCGGGACCCTACAGTGTCGAAAGTGGCATGTTCGGAGGCGCAGAAAGGATCGGCGGCTACCCTGGCGACGACGTTTCTTGGATGGGGACAGGAGACGGGGAACCCGAGAGGGTCTCTATGGGGCTAATACCGCTTGAGAGTGTGATGCCCGGTCTGCCGTCGGTCTCCTGCAGAGTCTCTGGACATGCACAGTCAATTCGGCACGCCCGGTGTTTAGGCTGGGTGTGCCAGTCGTCAGATTGACGCAAGTGTCAATATTCCCAGAAATCGACGTCATCATCGAACCGCCCAAACGGGTCATTTTAGCCTCAGATTAGCTGGCGCAGGCAGAAATGGGCTTCGCCATGCTTGCTGCAGCTTAACGCTTATTCACGGGATGGTGCCGAACAGTTTGAAGCGCAGCCACTGGAGAAATGAAACAGGCCGACGAACCATGTGTGACTCGGGGGGATTGACCCTGATCAGGCAGCGCTTGAAGTCTTCAAACGACATCTGAGGTATGGACCCTTCGCAGTCTTCGCTCGGCACACCACATACGTGCGCACCACTCTAAAAGGGCCTAACAGGCAGCAGACAGGAGCAGGAAACAACCCCTCTACGTTCTCGGCCGAGTACGCGGGGCTTTAGGGACTAGAAGTGCCCGGTCTCCACAGCGCCCCATGAGACGCTAAAGCTCCCTGCAGTGCCTCGCCACCAGGTCAGGGGTAGCATTGCGTGCAGTCGCGGCAATTATTGCATTCGCCGTTGCAGCAAGTGCACATCAGGGACGTCTTGCCGAGGTCCTCTCCGTAATCCATGAACTCTAAGAGCAGTGATTGTTATAACGCGACCGCGCCACTGGCAAAAGTGAGGGCAAACCCCGAGCACCGGCCGTCGTGCCGGCGGGGCCATGGGCGTTGGCCCAGTTCTCATCTGGATTGCTCGCAGCATCGGAAGCCCTCGGTAGAGACCAGTCTGTATGAACATGGGCCTGTAGCTCAGTTGGTAGAGCACCTGTCTGGCAGGCAGGGGGTCACGGGTTCGAGCCCCGCCAGTGTCCACCATAGTCAGTACGATAGGTCCTCCCAGCCTCGCCGCAATTCGAAAACCGACCTAGAGTGGCCCTAACCGTCTGGGGGTTGCCCCTTCGCCGGGGCGGAGTCCGATCCTCCGGGACCATGCTCACACGTCAGTTAGAGGCGAAAGCGGGCGCTGGAAGGCAAGCTTCTGGGTAGTGGAACATGGAGGAGCGCCGCAAATCATGCTTGTGGGGCTGTAGCACAGCCTGGCTCAATGCCCCGGCCTTGGAAGAACTCTTCCGCCGAACGGATGGCAGAGCCCGAGACCGCCGGTGATCGGGAGTTCGAATCTCCCCAGCCCCATTATTCTCATCATAGGTCAAGCGCCTGTGGCAATTAGCACACAGTATTTCGCATTTCGCAAGCTCTTCCAATATTCGCTCTTTTGAATACCCAGCATTGGAGACCATAACGCTGATCTCCCATCAATATTGCTAACCCGACCATATAACGACGGTTCAGTATGCATTGGCTGCTCGTCGGATCAATTCCGGCTTATCCCACCATCAATCTACATGGGCCTCGAGTGTGGAAGTCGCACGCGACGCTTGCAACGTCGTAGGCCGGGGGCAGTACCCGGGAGTGTCCACCATGGGAATGATCTGAGCCGTTCGCTTAAATGGAGCCTCTGACGTTGCTTGTGTTGAAAGAGGTAATCAAGGTAAGGCTGGCAACATACGGCGACGCGGCCAAGTTCCTTGAGCTGGAAGCCAGGTGCTTCGAGATGACGCCGAACATGGAGACAACCTACTTCTGGACGCCGATCGTAGAGAACCTCTGGGCTTACAAGGCCATGGTCGGAGATCGGATAGTGGGAGGCATAATAGCCATGCCCACCCGCGACGGCGAGTGGTATATCGACTCGCTTTTCGTTGATCCCGAATACCAGAAACAGGGCGTAGCCTCCCTCCTGATGAACCGAGTATTGGCGGTAGCGGGCAACCACACGGTAGTACTCGACGTCAAGACCGATCGGTCGTTCTTGCTTGACTTCTATGCCAGGTTCGGGTTCGTCGTGAGCGCTAGGATGCCCAACTACTACAACGACGGTTCAGACAGGCTCTTGCTGGTGAAGGAAGGACGCGAAACGTCAACGGCGAAGCTCGCAGAGAGGCCGCAGGGTTGGTATTACGCTCAGTTCCTCGTCACGATGCCCAGAGACCTCTACACCAGGCTCGTTGCGGAAGCCTTGGCCCGCGGAGCCAGCGTGAACCAGGTCATCGAAGACGGATTACGGGGCCTGTTCTCAGACGGGGCCGCGCCACAAGGAGAGGGCACCGATTGAAGAGGCTCTATGTAGCGAGTGCATGCGGTTTCTCTGAGGCAGGGCGGGTCTTCCTGAGAGAGTTCTACCAGCGCCTCAGGGACGCCGGGTTCGAGGTGGAGGACCCCTGGGACGGGATAATGGGTCTGAAGCAGGAAGAGGTCCTGAAGGGGGTCGAGAAGGCCGACCACGACGCGGCCATGAAGATAGGCGCTGAGAACAGGAACAAGATGGATGCGAGCGACGTCATGATAGCCATCCTGGACGGGACGGACATTGACAGCGGGACCGCCTCCGAGGTGGGGTACTTCTTTGCCAAGGGGAAGAGGGTGATCGGGTACAGAGGGGACTTCCGGGCGGCTGGGGACAGCGGAGGGGTAGTCAACCTCCAGGTCCAGTGGTTCATAGAGAGCTCGGGAGGCAAGATCTACAGGACCCTGGGCGACGTCATCGACGCCCTAAGGTAACTCGGCCCAAGACTAACCGGGCCCGTAGTGTAGCCCAGTAACACACCAGGTCCGCAACCTGGAGTCGCGGGAGCAAAGCCCGCCGGTGTCCACTCCTTTTAGCGAGCTCAGTAGAGGTGTGGTGTCAGCTGCACCTGCTCGGGGCGGTGCACCGCGTGCGCGTGTACCGGTCCCGCAATATTTCTACACAGCCCATGAACGCCTTTGGCAAGGCACCTGCCTGCACTTCCGGGCCCACGTTGACAGGTCAAACCGAACGCTTTAAGTTGACAGGTCAAGCTAGGATGCCGATGCCGGAGAAGGGGTGGACCAATGTGGTCGTAAGGGTTCAGCTCAAGACGGTTCTCAAGGCAAAGGCAGAAGAAGAAGGATGTTCCATCGGCGAGCTCATTGAAATGGGGCTGGCCGCCATCGAGGTACAAAGAGAGGCCGACAAGGCACAAGGGAGATCTGGCACGGAACAGCAGCCTCCCGAGCCAGTTTCTGATCACAAGGAAAGAGAAAGACCTGCGCCACCCGTCCCACGCCAGGTTGCACCCAAGCCAAGGCCCCAACGGCAGACGGGTACGTTCGTGTCCGCGCCTAGGCTGCCACCGGAACGAGCGCCGGCCCCGAAGACTGAGCCCCCTCCCCCTACAGAGCCTCAACAGCCAGCTACGTTGACACGTCAACCGGAGCCGCAGCCAGAGCCGCTGACACGTCAAGCGCCTGAACGCCCGCCGGAACGGTCTCTGGCAGAAATGGAACGAGAGATCGACATAAAGACCGGGTCGGGCAACCAAGCCTCCCTTCCAGAGATGGAGAGACAGATCATGGCAGATCCCAACACTCCTGAGGATGTCAAGCGCGCCCTGCTGCGGCAACTGTACAAGAGCCGCGGCATCACCTTCCACTAGATATTCATGGTCTCCTGGCCAACAATCAAGGACTCCTCACAATCCTATTGATTTCGCAACAATATTGCATAACTACTGTTCCCACAACGTAATACAAAATTGTATACTAGGGCATGCTGCGCGCTTAGTACCTATGTAGTAGGCTTCAATTGATGCCAGTATCATAGGTTTTGCACCAGGGACGCGCCCCGGTTAGGCACAAACACACACCGTTCACCTAGTCCCCCGGCTTCTCCCGAGCCCAGGAGGTCTGCCTGAGCAGGCCAGGGCGAGGTCGTGCCCATCTTTCTCTGCTTTCTCTGCTGCTACTGATTTTGTAGGTCCGGAAGTGCCACTTTTCTTGCAAAGCCCCAGATCCGGCAAGCTGACCGGTCAGGCTGACATGTCAGGCGGTTTAGACCTGTCAACGGTGACATGTCAACAGGAGCCTGACGGTTGAGACAGGAGGGTGCTACGCATTTTGTGGTATCTTATGCCACCCGGAGCGTTCGAGTCTATGCGCAGGCTGTCCGAATTCGGGACCCAACACACCATCTCCGGTCTCATAGGTAGAGCCTGCAAATCTCGCGGCGTTGACTGCTCTGGAATAACAGGAATCACTCTCTATAATCTCGAGTGAGTTGGGTTATTGCTGTGAGCGCGAGGAATCGCCAAGGTAGGGCAGGACAGGAGCCTCAACAGCTCTCAGCTCGGTGGTGAGTCCCACCGCCAAGCCGTGCCCGAACTCAAGCCCGCGGAGACCGCGCCTGCACCCTCTGAGACACGCAAGTCTAGGAGGGCGAGCCAGGCCCATGAAGCAGGAACTACACGCGGCAGGAGCCATGCCGCCCAGCGAAGCCCGCCGCTGGAAGCCAACGACTTCAGTCGTGGGAGGATGTCACGTTCAGGAGCGTGAGACCGTCCGTCTCGAGATCCGCACCAGGCCTATCCAACCCGCTATGTAGGAGAGGCACAGGCCACCTACTGCGATTACCATCGCCCACTGAAAGCTGACGATGCTCATGACCCACCAGGTGTAGCCGAGAGTAGCACCCATGAACACAAGCATCAGCAGTGTGGCCCGCACGAGGTACCGTTCAGACGGCTTTCTTCCAGCCGTCAGGCGCTTCCAGAGCACCGATAGCGTTTGGCTTACCGGCGGCCTGGTCCATGGCTTCGTCTCGACAATGCCACAACTGACGACCACAGCGCTGAAGCCGTTGAGCTCGACAATCTGGTCGTGTTCTCCGTCTGCCATTAGGCGCCATCCTGCTCAATATTGGTATGTGGGCCGGACGCAAGCGCCGCTTCCGCTCGGTCGCTGTCCTCATACTCCTGGATCTGGGACTCGAGCTCGGCTATCTGGTTCTTCACAGCCGACAGTTCCGACTTTTCCATCTCCGTCAGCCCTGACAGTCTCCCTTCGTACCCCGCCTCTGCGCGAAGGAAGTACCCGAGCCAACGCTTGGTCAGATCCAGCTGGATATCGTTATCGATCATTGGGCTTCGACTCCCGGTGCCGGGCCGGTATCCCGAGTCCCACCGGCAATCAGACCTACTACACCAAAGATGACTGCGCCAGCGACCATGCCGTAAAGCCCGGCGAATACTCCCACCCCCGCTCCACCACACATCCCGAACGTTCCGAGCCTGATAGCGTCGTAACCTAACCGCCAACTCCACTTCACGTCATGACCCCCCTCCCTTGCAACTCTGATATGGCGACAGCAGACAGGGGACCGGCATCCGCCTTTGCCGACGCCACAAGAGAGCCCCAAACACGGGGCCTGAACGCCTGAAGGTACAGCTCATACCATGAGATTGGGGCCCACCGAGGGTAACGCATTGGCAATATCGTCCTTTGCTTGCCAGTCAGATGACCTCTAGACACACTTACTGGAATCAACCTATCATTTAACGTTCAGTGCCGCGGTGTTCCAATTGGACTAGGAATTCGACGGCGCTCTTATAATCATGGGGCTCGATTTCGAGTAGCAGAATCCCAGCCTGTTAAGCTGGAGGGTAGAGGTGCAAGTCCTCTGAGCTCCGCCATCTTATTAACAAAAACAGACTGAATTCAAAAATGACCTGTTGTTATTTCCGTTATGTTTGTTATTTTCAACGATGGTATTATTCGACCATAGGGGCGTGGAGCAGTGGACAACCTCGCCGGGCTTTGACCCCGGAGACGCCCGTTCGAATCGGGCCGTCCCTACCATCAAACTTTGCCTGCTGGGTTGTGACAGCATCTAAATCTTGGACGTATAGTCTAACAGTAGAACGCCGGTCTTACAAGCCGGAGACCCTGGGGCAGCACCAGGTACGTCTACTTACTCTTTCCCGACAGCAGGCACTTATGTTAGGTCCTCAAATATCTTGCAATGAGCCCTCTCCTCTCGATGGTCTCCATTGCAGACCGTACTTTCTCTGCAGCTGCAATATGGGCGTTCATCCCCATATTGAGGGTGTTCGGTATTTCTGGTTGTGCTAACCCTGCAAACTTACCAAGCATCACAACCCTATCACTCGCTTCTGGAAATCTCTTCTTCATTTCGTCGAGCAGGACGGAATCAAACACAAAGATAATAGCTGACCCGTCTACCATGTCTTTGGTAACGGTTTTGCATTGATTGTCCTCTATGTGGATCCCAGTTGCGTGCAGCCATGGTAAGAGTGGTTTGGTGTCATGGAGAATTGATAGAACGTCTTTTACAGTCTTCCCCATCCACCTGTCTGAGAGTCCAGCCGAGGCTGATTCCTTATTCTTGAACAACTTGTTGAAATAATACTCGGCTAGCTGGCTGCGCCAGACGTTGCCATTGCAGACAAAGAGTATCATATATTTCATGCTTGCCATCACTTAAAACGTAAGCTATGGCAAACATCACACTAACGCGGGAAGAGTCGATGGGGGATTACGGGTAGCTAAGAGAGTACTTGTTCAACTCTGGGATCCAACCAAGTCTTCTCATTAAATTGACAATAGAACGACTAACATGTGAAATGCCGAAAATGTGGCGTAGAACTCGTTGAGAATATCAATTGGGCTCCGTCCGAGACCAAGCGCCATCAACGCATTTGCAGATTGTGTCAAGCAGCTCAATGTACTGCTTGGCGAAGGAAACATGGAGCACGTCCTCGAAGGAAGACTGGTGATAACAAGTACGGGATACCATCAACTCTACCAGATGGAAGACACAATCCCGCATACATGACAGCACAGCGAAGAGCCCGCGGAATTGGCCCACGAATTTCGGGAGTCTCGAAGTGGAGGGTTCCGCATCGGCTCCCTGACGGTACGGTTAATCCAGAGTATGACCGTGTCAGAAGGAAATCGCCAGAATATCGAAAAATGGAGCGAGTAAGAAGAAAGCGCCCAGAGTACAGACAACTCAACACAATAATCCATAACAGGAGAAGACGCGGTCTTAGCGCCGACCTGGTGTTGGGTAAGATTAGACGTGGACGAGCGGGTCATCACATTACAAAATCAGTTGTCGTGTACATACCACAGAGTCTTCATAGAAGTGTTTCTCATTGTGTATTTGATGGAAAAGGAATGAGCAAAATAAATAGAAAGGTTATTCGATATTACGAACGACTCGGTAAAATAGAGATAGTCAACCAGATAAAGAAAGAACTCCATCTACTCCCCGACGAGATAGCGAGCTACTGACGGTGCCTTCTAGGCGCTGAGGAAGCTCAAAAATCCACACGGGCTGCCCAGCAGCAAGAGCTGCACGTCGTAAGACGTGGCAATGCAACAGAGACGGTCGGCTACCCTTTGTAGCCGGGTGAAACGGGTAACCCTTGGGCGGATCAAGGCGAAATACGACCAGTGACGAGCCTGTCTGAGACCGAGGTATGCCGCGCAAGCCGAATTTCGCCTACAAACAGAACCTGGGCTACGGCTATCCCACCACCTTCATACGACTGTCCTGGTCCCAACATGCAGCATGGCATGCCGATGACCTCTCAGAAGAGGTAGGATGAGAACCAGGACATTTTCTAACAACAAAGTTAACACACATTGAACAATCCAGACGTGGTGTAGTAGTTAGCATACTCGTCCGTAAAACGAGTGGCGCCGGGGCGGATCCGGCCGTCTGGACCATGATTACTTGCCACTGTCTCAAAACAGCCGTCATGCGCCCGTAGTTCAGCCAAGTAGAACAGGGGCCCTTTAAGCCTCAAGTCGTGGGAGCAAAGCCCACCGGGCGCGCCAATTAATCCCATGTATGTGGGATGGTCCCATGGTTGTGGGATCTCGAGGATACCCCGGGGTCTGGGTTAGAATCCCAGTAGGAGCGCCATTATGGTTTAACAACAGCTTTGTTGTCAATCCAGCCTATTTCTTCCTTCCTGCGGCGTACAGGAGCGCACTCCTGGCCGTCTCGAGGAGCTGCTTGTTCGGGTAGTCTCCGCTTACCTTGTCGAACCACCAGAGCCCCTCCTCCGTCAGCTTGTCTGCCAACGCCTGGGCGTGTGAGATCGCCCCGGTCGCCACGAAGAGGTCCTTGACGTACAGCACGTCTTTCTCGGTCTTCTCTGGCTTCGCGTATATCGCCTTCAGCTTCTCCAGCTCGTCCCGCTTGGCGTTCTGGACGGCGTAGTACAGTATGGCGGTCTTCGTGCCCTCGCGGATGTCGGTGTACGGCTCCTTGCCGAGCTGCTCTCTGGTCGCGGTGCAGTCTAGTATGTCGTCCTTGATCTGGAAGGCCTTCCCTATGGGCGCGCCGTAGGTCTCTATCATACTGAGCATGCGATCCTCCTGCTCCCCCGTCGGGTAGAGCCGAAACCTGAAGACGCGCCTCATGCAGTCCAGGTGCTGCAGAACTATAAAGCACATTCTCGCTTTCATCCCAGGGCTGAAGCGCCTGGGACTTCCCGCTCGCGGGTGTTAACGTCGGGGAACGGAGACGCCCGCACCGGCGCATTGGACCGTTCGCTCATGTTGCTGTAGTCCATGCAGTAGGACCCCCACCTGGGACGTGGAAGAACGGCGTGCAAGTCGTCGCAGCAACATTCATTGTGATGCGAGGCGCAGGAGGGGATGGCGACCCTCTACAAAAGCTGGGGCAAACCTTCGAGCCAATCGAAGTTCCACGCGCAACCCAGGCTTGGGGGGACGTGACACAATTGGATTCAGCCAACCGGTCTCCAATGACGGGAGAAAACCGAGTTGTGAGCGTTCGAATCGCTCCGTTCCCACCACTTACACCAAGCCGACGACATTATTGATGACGTACCTGTAGCAGTCGCCGCAGAGGGCTTCATGATTGGGCCAGGCAGAGCGCGGGAGCCCGTACACGTTCCACTTCTTGGCCTTCCTGCGGCAGCCTGTGATCTTGCAGTTCATGGTTTCACTCCATATAGAAGACCGACGTCCCTTGGGAACGCCGGCAGGTATAGAGCGGGAGCGCTGTCCCCCCTGCTAGGGAAGTCCGAACTTCGGGCCGGTTCCAGTTGGCAGGAAGTGCCTAGAGGTCCTGGCAGGACCCGCATCAGGCCTGTCAGCCACTCCCGAGTATCGATGGTGCGGTTCAATAAAAGCAGCCGTCATGACTTGAGTCGCAGGTAGTCTGCCAACATCTCAGAGTGGTCGAACGCCAGATTCATATTGGCCGCTGTGTCCAGGGGCACCCACTCGGCCACGGCTGCGTCGTCGCCCCCTTTCGCTTCCTGGGGCCCCGAGAAGGCCATCTCGAACAGGGTGGAGGTGTAGTTTCCTCTTGGATCCCTTCCAGGCTTGGAGTAGACCCCGACGGAGCGGACCACGCTCGCGTCGATCCCGCTCTCTTCCTTCACCTCCCTCACGATCGCGTCCTCGGGCGTCTCTCCGGCGTCGACGTGGCCGCCTATGAGAGCGTACATGCCCTGGAACGGAGGGTACTTCCTCCGGATCAATAGTATCGACCTCGTCTTCTCGTCATAGACGATGGCGTCGACGACGGCGATCAGCTTCCCATGAGCGTCGGGCGCACACATCTCGTCTGTAAGCACCACGTCGTTATTTAACATCAGACCATGCTCGTGGCCTCACAGGGGGAAGAGACGACCTACCGGGTTGTGGCCCCGGAACTAGCCGGTGCGAGTCCGGCGTGAGGCCCCTTATGCATGCGTCTGCGGCCGTTTTAGCTGATCATGGGCTCGACTTCCGAGCGAGGAGGGGCCCATTTGGTACAGGCCGGCTCCAGTAGGGGCGTTAGGATTCCTGCGTGAGTTCCTCTCGCTCTCTTCTGTCTGACGAGCGAAAGCTCGGCCTGTAACGAATCGAACACCAGTTCCTGCTTCAGTCCCTTCTTCAATACATCGACGTTATTGATCCAGACTCCTGGAGACGATCTATCTATCTCGAGGTATGGTGTGTCGCGTACAAAAGTAGGAGGGTAAATCCTCACATTGCGGTTGCCGAACGACCGGAGCACATATCCCTCAGGCGGCTGCCTGACGCCGAACTTGGCCAACGCCTTCGCAAGGCGGGCGGCGAGCTCGTCCTTCTGTTGGTCGGACCAGTCGGCCGTCTCTGACCAGCCGTGGAACGACATCGTCTGGGGGGCATCATTTAAACGAGATTTAGGCTTGTGCCGACAGAGCGCGAGTGGCAGAGCACCATCCTTGTACGGCCATTTTGGCTCAAGAGAGATGGGAGGTGTGGGTTCGAGCCCCATTGTCGGCTCCATGTTCTACAGTATCAAATAGTCTTTAGCACAATCAGGGGTGATTGGCGGCGCCGCTTCTGACACATTTTGCCCAGAACGTAGAAGAAGATAACCAGTGATAAGAAACATGAGGTAAGAGAAGAGTTCGAATCGTACATCGAGATGATGGTGGAAAAGGGAGAACTCAGGCGCGAAGCCGGAATCATCATGCGTAACGCGATCAAAGGTGCAAACCTCATTGCCAGAGACATTGCAATACCGATCCAACAGGTGCGCAGCGTCAAGAACACAGATACTGTTCAGCAGGCCCTCCAGGTGATGGGTGAGTCAAGTCACCAGAGATTACCTGTCTTCGACAACACGACTAATGAGGTGATCGGGGCAGTCTCTTTCAAAACGCTTACCGAAAGCGTCTGTTAAAACCATCTTAGATTTAGTTTCATATGAAATCCGCTGAGGAAAGAACCATTGTAGTCTTTGGCGATAGCATCGTAATGGGCGCGTGGGATTCTTCAGGAGGATGGGTATCCCGCCTCTGGGCGCTCCTCAACAACACAGTAGTGTACAACCTGGGGGTCGACGGTGACACAACTTCTCAACTGGTGACTAGAATGGACGGTGAATTGAGAGTTAGGGCGAGCGACAAGGTCACCATTGTTTTCGCAATAGGCATCAACGACGCGAGCCGTGTAGATGATGTGTGTAAGGTTACACAAGAACATTTTCTGAAAAACTTCGACAAACTGGTTCAGCATTGTGCGCCCTACGCTGACCACCTGGTCATTGTTGGTCTCACAAGAGTGGACCAAAGCAAGACGGTTCCAGTAGATTGGGATCCAACTCTTATGTTCAAGAATACCGACATCGAACAGTACGATATACTCCTCAGAGAAGTGTCAAAACGACATGGCGCAGCCTATGTACCAATCGGTGAGATACCACTCTCATCCGATGGGGTGCACCCTAACTCTGAGGGGCATGCATTAATTGCATCTAAGATAGTTACCGCGTTGCAAGACTGAGAATAGTATCAAAACGAACACATGATACATCGATTTGACTATTGCCGCCGACCCGAATTGGTTTAGGAACTCGCTTCGTAAGTGAGGTTATGGGCGTTAGACGCGTCTCGCCGGCTTTTTCTGAAGTCACCAAAGTATCCAAACCATGCACAATGCGCTAGCGATCAGCTAGCAAGTGCTAGGATACGCGAAAATGGCTTATACAACATCGGTTGAATAGGCCAAGTCGATGGCCCGTCTCGCAAGCACTTCAAGCGCGTCAAACACCTTGACTCCGATATCTTGTTGCCTGAGTACGACGGAAAGTTCTGTACATCCGAGTACCACACCATCCACTTTCATTCGTTCGATTATGTCGAGTAAGACCTGCTTATCACTAGAAGAGTTGTTCCCACCCATGACGTGGAGTATGACTTTGGAGACACTCGATTGTTCATAACCAGTTGGTACCTTGAGCTTGTTCAGAAGGTAGACCTTGTCGTCACATGTAGTCTTTGAAGCAAGCAACCCCACACTCTCAAGGCATGACCTCTTGACCAGGTCAGTAGTTTCTTCAACCATGCTAAGTATGGGGACTGTAGAAATGCTTCGAAGCTTTGCTAGCAGGGTATGAATGGTGTTGCACGGAATCACGATGAAGTCAACCTCCGAAGCCCCTAGCATAGCGACACCTGAAGCCAGTTCTTCATATACCAAGTCACTGTCGACAATCCCGGTTTCGTCTGTACCATGCAGTGAAAGAGAGTGGATGACGATTGGAGGGTAGTCAGAGTCTTGAACTGCCCCATATCTCACTTGGGAGTAAGCGATGAGTCTAGCATAGAACTCTAAAGTGGCAACTGGCCCCATGCCGCCTAGAACACCGATTGTTTTCGTATTAACTAACTGACGACCATGTAAAAAGCAAAGTCTTCAGAAGAGTATCTACAAGCAGCCAACTACTTCCAGCTGTCAGCTGGCGTCTGGTGAGTCCGTGGGTCGTCTAACTAGATAGGATACCCGCCTGTGAAGCGGGAGATCTGGGGGCAGATCCCAGCCGCGGAACCAAGACGAGTATTATGGCGTGACGTTGACGGGTCAACTGACAGGTCTGTGACCGGAAAGCTGGATAGTATCACACCAGGCACTATACAGTCAAAATACAGATTCTGTACATCCGATATACAGCTCCAGTAGTAGTCTCATCGTTCAGCGGTCAAGGATACCTCTCTCTGAAAGAGGAGACGGTCGTTCGAATCGGCCTGGGACTGCCATTATGGAAGTCATTAACCAAATTCTCTGCAAGTAGAGCCCCCAGATTGATAATCAACTCAACCACTGGTTGCGTGCTGAACCGTATGAAACGCGATGCGTACTTCTCGTCCTGCATCAGAATCGAGGGGATAATAGAACCGTAAACCATTGGTATGGCATCCAATACGTAGAGAGATAACAGAATCTTTCAACTGGGCAAACTGCAGCAATGCAACGCCACCAGACCTTATAATGCAGGACGAGGTTTGCTGATGTTTGCCTTCACAACAAAAGGGTCGCCCCAGTTCGACCGTGGGAGCATTGATAGTCCATGATAACAAGGTCCTGCTGGTGCGGTCCCCGAAGTGGAGAGGATATTGGACGACATCAGGCGGTCATGTGGAGTACGGAGAAAGCCTGAAAGCGGCACTAAAGCGAGAGATGAAAGAAGAACTCGGCCTGGAAGTCGATATCGTAAGGCCGCTGGTGGTTCAGGAAGCGATCAACAGCCCGCTGTTCTGGAAGAAGGGGCACTTCATAATGGTAGACTTCCTCTGCGAAGTAAAGAGCGATGACGTCAAGATCGATGGAAGGGAAATCACGTCCTACAAGTGGGTAGACCCAAGAGAAGCTCTCAAAATGAGAGTAGAACCATACATGAGACGCCTGATTGTCGCCTACCTTGAGAAGGAAACAAGATTCCACCTCATATCGTGACTGCTGTCGAAGCATAGGCACATGCCTCGCTAACAGAGAAACAGGGCGTTGCCCGTCTGTTAATAACCAATCGGGGCTTCAGCAGCATGACGCTCAATGTCAAGGTCACCGTCGACAAGCATTATCCAAAAGTATCCCATGAAGAAGTAGAGCGAATCGTACTTCGGGCTGGGTGCAGAATCAACGGCATCAATCCTGATATCGTAGTCGTAGTCGGCGGGGACGGTCTCTTCGGCAAAGTGGGCCGGTACGAGGACACCCCATTGCTCTTCGTCGGAACGAGGTCTGACAAGGCGAACGGCACCATGGCCGTGATGTCAGAAATCTTGTATGACGAGCTTGAGGAGGCGCTCAAGCGCATAGCCATGGGCCAATATTGGGTCGTCGAGAAGCCCAGGCTGGCTGTCTGGGTGGACGAGCGTTTTGTGGGGACCGTGTTCACTGACGTGTACCTGCAGCGCGGGGCCGAGCCGACCTCGCTGAGGTACACCGTGCGCACCTCGGAGGCCGGGGCGCCCATCGTGGAGCACGCCATCGGCGACGGCGTCGTCGTGACCACACGCGCCGGGGCCTCAGGCTACTACTCCTATCTCGACAAGATCGGAGCCGGCAACCTGTTCGAGCCAGGGAGGGCCGCGCTCGTCAGCAACGACGAGATCGGCATATGTCACATCGTGCCTACCGCGCTCACGAGAGAAGGGTCGGAGAGGAGGGAGCTGAGGTTCTCAGTGGGCATCGAAAGCGAGGTCGAGCTGTCCCTCGACAGGGAGGCGAGCGCGTTCCTCTACGGGCTGGACTCCCCGGTCGCTGTCCACGTCGGGACCAGCGTGAAGATCTTCAAGAGCAAGAGCGTCACAAGGCTTGTCAAACGAGGCCGCTGAGGCGTCTATTCCAGATACGCATATTCCTCGTTGATGGGAAAGCGCAGTGTGCTCCTCCCGCACGCCTTGCATGTAAGGACGAGGACTGTGGGAGCGTCAGCATCAGGAGGGAGCTGGTGAGGGAGCTTGATTGGCTGGGTGGTCGACAGCTTCCTGTAGTCCCTGAGGGCGACGTGAAAATCGCTTCCTTTGCATCCGAAGCATGTCATATCGAGCTTCTTCTCGGGTCCCTCTCCCGTCGGCCCCTGGGAGCCACTGGTTCCTGTAGGCGATGGCGCGTTGAGCTGCATGGAGGGGCTTCTCTCAGCAGCCCAGATGATGCCCGCCAACACCTTCTTCGTGTCATCTTTGTCCAGGTTGAGGGCTATCGTCGTGGTGGCCTCCTTCAGGACCCCTTTGACGCGGAGTGTCGCCCTGATCACGACCTCTGCTTCGTTTGTCTCGGCGAGCTCGTTCCCAGTGACGGAGATCGACCCGACCTTGTAGTACCGGCCCCCTCTGATGGGCTTCTTTCCATAGACGTAGGCCGCGCTGTCTGCCAACCTATGCTGCCTCCGGTATCACGACATGGCCTGGTGCAGTCGCTGGCCGCCACTGCTGGACGTCGCTGAGACCGTACTTCTCCCTGATCCGCCTGACTTCGAGGAGAACCCCCTCTGAGAGCTTGACGCTCAGCTGCCTTGGCATCTGCCGGTGGGCGATGGCGTAGATATCGTCCCAGCTCTGGCGTGCCGAGACCTCGTCCTCCCCGTCGAAGCTCCAGACGGTCTTGAAGAGGCTGTTCTCGAGCCTCGGGGAGGCCGTCCCTTCGCTGCCCATGGGGCGCAGCTCGACATAGACGTCACCATTCTCATCACGGAGGAGGTCCACGATGCCCGGGATCGACTGCTTGATGTCAGAGGCCGCGAACTTCATCCTGTTGGCTCCGTTGGAGTATGCCGTCTTCATCGACCACCCGAGGTAGTCCCTATCGACGTCCTTGTAGAACCCGGAGCCGACCCCGTAGAATACGAAGCCGAGGGGTATCTTCGCGTTGTGGAGGACAGCGTCATACTCGCGGGCCTTGCGGAAGCTCATGCCCTCCCCTATTATCACTGACAGATTGTCGAGGCCGTTTTTCACCTTCTGTTCCCAGATGGCCTGCGCCTGCCCTATGACGTCGCCGCTGTCTGGCCTGAATACCACAAAGACTCCCTTCGACTTCGCGAAGTTGGCCACATCGACGAGGTACTCCCAGATGAACCGCCAGGGGTCGTAGGTGTCTATCACGACGGCGACTATGCTCTGGCCATGCTTCCGTGCGTTCGCGATCCCCCACTTGTAGGCGTCGAGCTCCTGGTCGAACTGCTGGATCACCTTGTGGGCCTCCGCGGCTATGCTCCCGACCTGGGCGTGCGGGGTCCAGGACGCGGAGGCGAAGTCGTCGGTCCCTTGAAGGAAGAGATTCCATGCGGTCCCGCCCCAGTAGGCAGCCTCCATGGTTGGGTACCCTCTGAATCCGAACGAGTGGAACCTGTTGAGCGGAAGCCTGCTCTTCTCGGCGTTGTCGCCTTCCAGATAGCGCGCCATCCACATGGCCCTGGTTGCGCAGCCTGACGGGAAGAACGGCTTCAGCAGCACGACCTCATGCCAGGTCACGAGCTCGCCGAACCCCTTTACTGTGTTCCTGACCTGTGCAAACGGGGTGCCCGCAGGCACATACGTGCCGTCGGGGACCGCTTCGATCGCCACCGGGGGCTTTCCGCCGAAGTCCTTCACCACAGACATCCAGAGGTCGGTCGGGAATTCCTGTTCAGAGTGCATCCTCCTCGTGAGCCTCTCGGCCTCGTCGACCATCTCCCTTGTGACCTTCATCCTCGAGTACCAGTCGTTGACCTGCTCGTTGAAGCCGTAGAGGAGCATGGCCCTGTTGCGGTTGTAGATGTGGCTGGCTTCCCAGTCTGTGTTCCGCTTCAGGTATGTGTGGCTGAGATTGTAATAGTCAGTCCAGAGAACCGGGTTCCGAATTATCTCTAGATAATCCATCTGCTATCTGTCAGTTCTCTCTAGCTGACAATAAAAGGAGCCAGCGACATCGCCAGGGAAAGTACGACCTTGGACCGCAACATACCGAGAAGGCGCCGTCATTATTAACGCGTCACGAGAGTGGTGGCCCTTATTCCCTGTCTTTCCTGCTTGTGAACGGGTTTATCTCCACGTACGACGCTGCGACCATGTCATCAGATACTCCTGCTAACAAGTCCCTGGGCCGCTTCTTCCAGACGGTAGCACCTTGCCTCCTGACCTCGACTATGCGGTGCATGGGGATCTCCACAGCTTCGCCATCGGCATCGACAGCGTTGATGAACGAATTGAGCGTCACCTCAGGGTAGTCCTTACCGTCCCTGTACACCACCGTGTACAGGTCAGGGTTGTCGGAGTACCTGGCCCGGCTGATCACTTCTTCGAGTTCTCCTTTCAACATGTTTCACCAACATTTCAAGTGGATCAACAATTTAAGGCCCTTGCCGACCCGGCCCAGGTTTTAACGTAGACCCGACTTTGTATCCATGGGCAGGTCACAGGTCCCGCTATGCAACTACCTCCAAGACGACGATATGATAGAGTATCTGAGGTTCAAGGACTACGCTCAAGCCATAGAATACGTGGACTTGATCAAGGGTGTGCTTACAAGAGCCAACGACGCGGTGAAGATAAAATGGCGAGGCGGAAAGGAGACGGGGTTGTCAGAAGCGGTGTTTCCATGGATCGAGTGGCACTTCGGCCCCATAGCATCGTTCAGGTACATCGTGAAAATACTAATAGACAGGCGCGCCGTGGACGAGGCGACGGTGGCTTGGCTCATCACCAGGCTGAAGGCGGTGGCCCCGGCTATCTACAGGACGGTATCTGACGCTGACCTGACCAACATGATAGACAATTTTTGAGGCTGTCTAGGCCCCTGGTGCTCCCATCAGCGTTAGCGTTGACTTCACTCCCGGGATCATCCTGATGTCACGAACAAGCTCAGACACAGATTCCTTTTTCTCTGTCTCGACGCTAATTATGAGGTCGAATAGCCCTTCGGTGGCATAGATTGTGCAACCTTTGACGTCGCCCAGGGTCTTTCTAACCTGCTTGACAGCTTCGGACTCGGCGATGACCAAAACGAATGCCTTCAATACTAATGCATGCCCTAATATGATAAAAGCACCGTTGAAAGTCGACAGCAGATGCCTAGGTCGCTGTGGCGACGGCCGACGCTATGGCGCCGTCACCGGCCACGAGGACACTGTATTGCTGTCCTGAAGCGAACCCGCTTGGCAATGATGCCGCTGCGCTGCACTGGTCGCCGTGGCAGGTGGGCGAGATGTAAGAGAGCTGGCCGCTGTACATGAAAGTGATTGACGAGTTGGCTGCGAGCGCATAGAACGACCTGACCGTCGAGTTGGAGTCAGAGCCTTCCCTGTCTGATGACGTCGAAGCGTGGGCGACCGGGACGATGGTGCCGTTGGAGAGGAAGGTGAACGCCGCCTGAAGCGGAGGATGGTCGGAGCGGGACCCGTTGGCCAGGGGGCCCACGAGCAGTGTCTGGAGGACAACCGTAGACTGGCCCCTGTTCGTGACGGTCACAGAGATGGAACTATTGGAAAGCACCACGGACGTTATGTAGATGCTGTTGTTGGGGCCGTGGTCGCCATGGTTGTCGCTGTTGAGCCAGGCCATGCTGCTGGTCGGGATCTCGTGGCCTTGGTGCGCATCGTCGGCGTTGAACTGCCCCTTGGGGAAGGCGAATACATGAACCGCCGGCGAGATTATGAATTCTGGGAGTGACTTGCTCCCTATGTTTGCAATGTTGGTCGTGAGGTCGAGCAGGACCCCAGAAGGTGCTGATGTACCGTTGATCACCAGGCCGCCGCCTATGGCCACGACGAACTCACCGGAAGGGACGAATGCGGTGTAGTTCTGGCCGTCGTATGTGACGGTGGCGGCAGTGACATTGAACTTCACAAGGTTGTAGGATCCCGAAGGGACGTTTGCCGTGCCGATGGTCTGGCTGACGTTGACTATGCTGAACAGCTGGAGGGTGCCTGACGCAGCGACCGTGTACCACCCGGAGCTGTTGCCGGCTCTGGTCATGTGGACTTGGACGCCACCGTATGACACGTAGGCCGCCGTGACGCCGGCAGGCGCAGTGGGCGGGTCTGTCACAGCGACAGACAGAGTCCCTGCCCCCAGAGACTGCGCTTGAGGGCTGGAGCTCCGTTGCATCTGCAAAGTCAGGCCGCCGATAATGGCACCTGCCAGGAACAGGGCGGCCACCACGGCTACCACCGATTGGCGTCTTACGCTCATGGTATATGGGAAAGCGGCAGAATTTAACACATTTGGCGTTGAATTCGTGAACGGGGTTTCAAACTGTTTGAACAACCATGCAACGGCTTAGAACGAGCCACGAATGGCTAATGGAGGTGATTTTGCGGCGCTTTTTAGAATCGCCGAAGTCATAGCGCGTGATCACCGTCCGCCTGGCAAAAACAGAAGCCGAGGCAGAAGCTCTAGCCCCCATGGTGCGCGACGCGTTCAAGGACGAGGACCTCGGCATCGACGCCTACAAGAGGTGGTATTTGAGGAACGGCAAGTGCCTGATAGTGGCCTATGACGACCGCAAAGCCCCTCTGGGGTACATCGACTACTTCCCGCTCACAGGGACGGGGGACGCCCGGCTGGTGACTGGAGGCTCAGAAGGGGACATCGTGCCAGAAACAGACTTCACCACCCCAGGATCTATGAAGACTGCCAATGTAGCCTATCTGGCAGGCATAGTCGTGGCCTCCCATGGGTCAGAAGCGGGGAAGGACGTCACGGCGGCCCTGATGGCAGGCATGGCGGCCCACCTGAAGAAATACTACGGGGACCGGCGTGTCACACTTCTCGGGATAGCGTACAGCGCCGAAGGAGGGCGCATCATGAGAAGGATGGACGGGAACGTCATGGTTCCTGGGAGCCAGCGGAAGGACGGTCACGACCTCTACCGGGTCGACCTGGTGCCGGAGCTGCGGCAGTATGTCTTTGAGACCGCTGTAAGACGGCTGGCCAGGGACAGGGTCGACGTCTGGATGGAGATCTAGGCGTACTCGCGCCAGGTGTGGTTGCACTTCACGCACCTGTAGAACCTCGTGGTCGGCTCGTCGCCTCCCCTAGTCTGCTGCATGAACCAAGTAGCCTTTCCGTGGCCGCACTTCGGGCACTCTTCGTCGACGGTTGAGACTCCATCGGTGGCGGCGCCGTCGATGGTCTTCATGGCTTCCGGGTCGGCGCCTTCAGAGCGTTCGACGACCTTGACACTCGCCTGCTCGCTATATCCGCACTTGGAGCAGACGTAACCATCGGCCTGCCGCCTCATGTATGAGCTGCACTTTGGGCAGAACTTCAACATGGTGATAGCCGCGCTGAGTTAATAACGACAGTGGACGCGCCGGCTGTCAGTACTTCCCTGCCTTGATGTCTTCCAGGATCTTCTCGGCCGCAGCCAACTCTTCCGGTGTCGCCTTCCCCTCCGCAGCGCGGAGTATGACGAGGAGGATGTCTGCTTGCATGCGCATGTGCTCGAACGCCGAGTCCAGGTCGGTACCCAGCTGGTACCGCCTGTGCATGTAGCCTACAGTGGTAGCAGCGGCGGTAATCACTCCCCCGAGAACCAGGGCCAGCATAACGATGTTGTACTCGGGGAACTTCACGCTCACTATGACGACAAAGCCTGAGAAACTGACGAGCAAGGACAGGTAGGACGAGTACCCGTTCCTGGTGTCGAACCATCTTCTCTTGGCCCACTCCTTCTTGACCCAACACCACCAACCGCCCTTCGGGTTGTTCACTCTACAAACACCTTCCCCAGCCTGCGCACGCCTGCGAGCAGCGTGGCGTCAAACAGCGCCACGAGCGACATGGCTAGCCCCGAGGCGCCCATCACCGCCCTGACTTCGAGGGTGGACACCGGCACGGTCCAGCCCGGGGTGACCGCCAGCAGCACAAGTGGGATCCCCACGAACACCAACAGGAAGAGGAACCCTAGCGGGAGATGCTCTCTTTCCACTCCATCCACACTCCTTCTATCTTCCTGAGTATCACGCTCTTCTCCACAGCGAACAGGGCGTTCCTGCGAGAGTAGCCGTTGGTAATGACCACCCGCCTGTCGCCGTTCTGGGTGGCGTACACCTCTATGTTGCCTCCCCACCGGCCCAGCCGCTGCTCGTCAGAGCGCTTGCCCGGGTTCGGCTCCCTATCGAGGAGCTCTGCGAGTATCGAGCCGCCGAAGAAGGCACCGATCTTGGCCCTGGACTCGACCACCGACTTTGGCGATGCCTTGTCAAGCACGAGTGACATGGTGACTATCTCAGTGAGAGCGGGATTGTTGTTGTTGGGGTCTACGAGCCTGGCGGCGATATCCATGCCAACATTAGACAGCGGGTAATTTAAGCAGATGAGGGCCTAATAGACAGACGATCGCTTATTGCATTGACCGACACTAGGACGTCTGGAACCCGCCACGGCCCAGCCGCCCGGCATTCACGGATCCCAGCTCGTAGGTGCACCCGCACGTGATCTGCTCCTGGTCGAGCGGGTGGGTCAGCGGGGTCACGTAGTATTTCGCCGGGGTCGCCACATAGCACATCCTGCCGGTATGGCGAGGGTGGCGGCACGACGGGCAAAAAACGCCTGCCTTTACAGCTGCGGCCTCGGCCTCTGTTAGCATGGCAACAGAGCGGCCAGGCACTTAAAACGTGCTGGACCGGACGTCAGGGATACGAGAACAGCCCCGACTCGGAAGCGAGGTAACAGCGCACATCCTTCCCTTCCAGCGCAGTGGCCATGAGGTCGAGATTCTCTTTCTTGTCTTCTAGCAGTATCACGGTAGAATACCCAACGGTCAGCTCTCCCAGCTTCTCCTTCTTCCAGTCCTCGTCTCTGCCGCTCATGTCCTCTCTCATGACCAGCTTGTCGTAGGGCACATTGTACTTCTTGAGGAGCGCGCTCACCTCCCCTACCTGAGCTGACGACCCGGCGCTGAGGATCACCACCGGCATCCCCCTCTTCTCGCACGCCTGGACGTACTCTATGGCCTTCATGTTAGGGACGAAGAGGTGGTTGTAGCGGCGCTTCGCAGCTTCGTAGATGGCTTCCTTGAGGCCGTGGCCGAGAGAACGCACCTGGGCCCTGGACAGCGGCTTGCCCATTATGTCTTCCGAAGCGGCAGCAACCGCGGCTCCGCTCATGAAGAGGGTGTCGTCGAAGTCAGAGACAACTATGGAGTCGTTGCTCATGGCCTTTAACATCCTTGGAACATAAAACCGCCAGCAGCATTGACGGCCCTATGCGGCTTCTTGAGACCCGGGGCAGCCCGGCTGGATATGTACGCGGATATCTCTTCCGTCGTCACGAGGGAGTCGATGGCCCTCTTTGAAACGGACACGATCCTGGCTATGTCGCCGATCTTGGCCCAGGTGCCGTCTGGAACTGTGTACACGCCGTGCCTTCGCATCTGCCAGCCCAGAGAGATAGGGGCCAGGGCCTCGTAGCTGTTTCCGGGCGCGTCAAGTAGTCTTAGAGCCAGGTTGCGCTTGTTGCTGAACTTGAACCCTATGAGCGGCGCCTGTTCGCGGGACCCTTGTGTCGGTCTCCCGAAAGAGAACGTCGTATGGCACCAGTGCTGGCCTTCGGAGAACTTCCCGATCCACACCGAGACCGTTATCTCTTCCACATAACGTCACCAATCGTAGAGCCAGCTTCTCAGGTTGGCCGAGTTGTACAGCGTGTCGCCGCACCTAGGGCAGGGGGCGTGGAATGCACATTCGACCACGGAGTAATCGTGGTCGCACCGATGACCATGGAGCCTGTCATGGTTGATGCAGTAGAACGGATGCCCTTTGGGGTCGCCCGAGCAGTACAAGTTGGAGTCGAGGATGCCCTCGATGGCTGTGATTCCTGTGTCGTGGCGGCGCTCATGTATCCCTGCCCACGTCAGCATTTCCATGCCGCATTTCTGGCACTTCATCGGGAAGCAGGTCGTGCAGAAGTACGTGTTGCCGCCGCGCAGCGCCATGGTCGCCAGGGGATGTATCTGGCAATACAGCACGTAGACCATGACAATATCACGCGAGCGGGGCTAAAAGCACCGGCGCCCGTTTAATACGCAGGCGTCCATTCATAGCACTCGAGCGGGCATCCCGAAGGCGCCAATCCCGGCTTCATTAAGCCGGTGCCCAGGTCTCTTCCATCGGCCTGGAGTGCGCCAGGGAGTCCTCGATGGAAAAGGCGGGGCCGGAAACGGCACGGGCGGCTGATGCCCTGGTCGCGAAAGCGACTCTGGAAAAGCCGCCCTGGGATCCAAGAGCCGCACGACCGCGTTCCTCGACCGCCATCGGGGCGAAAAGGCTCCGTCTCGAGTACATTAGCCCAGCGCTGCCGGCGACCCTTAAATTCTCAAGGCTACACGAGATGGCATGAAGCCCGCTGTCTGTTTCGCTACGTCCAACGACGGCAAGTTCAATGAAGCTGTAGACATACTCAAACCCTACGGCATCGTCGTGAAGCGACTGCCTGCGAAGGGCACGGAGATCCAGTCGGAGAGGGTCACAGACATAGCGGTGCGAGCAGCTGCTGAAACATACTCACTGGAGAAGAAGCCTATCATCGCAGAGGACACGGGCCTGTACGTCCACAAGCTCGATGGGTTCCCGGGGCCATACGCCGCCTACGCCCTGAAGACCATAGGCCCCGACGGGTTGCTCAGGCTCTTGAAGGGGAAGAAGAGAGGCGCGCACTTCGAGACGTCGTTGGCGTACGTCGACGGCAGCTCCATAATCGAGTTCACAGGTACGCTCGAAGGGACCATATCGTCGAAACAGAGGGGGTCGAACGGCTTCGGGTACGACCCTATCTTCGTCCCGTCAGGCTACAGGATGACGCTCGCCGAGATGACCCGCGAGGAGAAGAACAAGGTCTCCCACCGGTCACAGGCGTTCACAGCGTTCGGAAGATGGTACGCGAAAAGGATTCCATAGAACAGTGAGTGGAGACGGCGGGATTCGAACCCGCGTAGCCCCTCCGGGCGCGGCTTCTAAGGCCGCTGGCGTTGGCCGCTTGCCTACGTCTCCAGATGGTCGAGGCAGGCTCTGCCCCTGCGTAGTCCCTTCGGACAGCCGGGTTTAGGCCGGCCGCGTTTGACTGGCTCCGCCACTCGACCACGAGAATGAGTGATGTGGGCCGGCTTTGCTCCGGCGCAGGCCCTTCGGCCCCAGGTTCTCAGCCTGGCGGGTTTGACTGGACTTCCCTACCACATCAAAAGTCGGCGCGGCAGGATTTGGACCTGCGAAGCGGCTTCCCGCACGGGGGCTTGAACCCCGCCCGTTTGACCTGGCTCCGGCACGCGCCGATTGGTGATGACGCCAGGATTCGAACCTGGGTAGGGCCTTCGCCCGGAGGGTCTGAACCTCCTGCCGTTGTCCACTTGGCTACGTCACCACGATCATAAGCGCCGGGTGGAGGACTTGAACCTCCATGCCCCGAAGGGCGGCGGTTTTCCAGGACTCTTTCGAGACTCAGCCCCGATCGTTCAGGACCGCTGCGATACCAATTCCGCTCAACCCGGCATCTGGCGCCGCAGGTAGGATTCGGACCTACGCGACCGTGAGGTCAACGAGCTAGCAACTCGTCCCAATAGGCCACTCTGGCACTGCGGCAAATTCGGATTCGGTCTCTAGAAATACTATGGCAACAGACCGAGAGCCTATCGAAGGGATAGACTCAGAGCCTGCGCTGACAAGGAGAACGAAACGGGCCGCGAAGCGTACGCAGGCTTCATTGCACATATACAATGTGCGCGAGTATTAAAGCATGCAGCCGGCGACTCCTGGCAGCCAAACGCGTGTTTTAAGCCTGCGGCGACAAATGGCATGTGAGCCCTTATGCGCGGCGCCTGACCTCGGCATGCGCTCCCGCCTTCGCATTCATCGCAGCGTTCCTGGCGGTCAACGTCGACATCGACTATGTCATGCAAAGGGTCGTGCCCAGCTGCATGGAAGGAGGCCGGCTGGCCTGCGCCTTCGTCTTCGCGTCCTCGCCGTTCTCTGCCATCGAGGACTACAGCGGCGCAGCATCGGCCATCAACACCGACCTGATCTACAACTTCGGCGCCGTCGCGGTGCTCGTCTTCGTGGCCGGGCTGGTATCGTACAACAGCCAGGCGAGGGGCATCACAGCCGGTAGGGCGTTCGCCGCGATGGTGGCGGGCACCTACGTCGTGTCAGCGATGGTATGGCTTCACCATGGGACCCCGGCGACGGGGACGTCGGTGATAGGGTTCTCCGAGTGCCTGTACATCGCAGGCGTCGCCGCCTACGGCGCGTACGCGTCTGTCAGGCGCGGAGGGCTCGGGATGAACGTGCTCACCGCGGTCACGGAGCTGGCTGCCCTGGGGCTGATATCATGGTATGGGACGAGGATGTATGTGATAGGCAACCAGTCTGTGGCCTACCACATGGTCGGTGCTGCCGTGTTCCTTTGGGTGGCGCTGGTGCCGGCCCTGTACGGCATGATGCGCACCAGGGAGAAGCCTACGGCTGCGCTTCAGCCAGGCTGCTTCGTGTGAGCGTCGGCCTCGGAGGTGCCTGTGATCTCCCTGTATCCCAGGTAGATGTTGCCGAACCCCAGGACCCCGAGGGTCGAGAGGACCAGCACGGTGGATACGCCTATCACGCTGATGTTGGGTATGGCGCTCCCGGTGCTCAACCCGGCGCTGGCAAGCCAGGGGAGCGCGACGACGGCTGCGCCGACAGAGGCGAACACGAGCCCTCCGAGGTAGAGGGTCCGCGCAGCAGCAGAGCGGCCGACGTACTTCATCTGGTCGATGGTCAGCTTCTTCAGGCGCATTATGTTGGCGAATATGACCCCGAGGATGACCTGCATGGCCATGGTCCCCAGCCCGAACGCCGCCCCGACGAGCGCGGCATAGGCTGCGTTCGGCATCTGCGGCGCCAGGACGAACATTATGATGCTGGCGTAGGCCCCTATCCCCCACCCGGCGATGAAGCCATGCCCCGCGGCCAGCTTCATGGACACCGGCCTCACGTCCTCGACCTCGCGCATAGGAGTGCGCTCGGCCCTGGGGTCGTGGTGCGACTTGCCGCCCAGGAGCCTGTCTATGGGTATGTGCATGTCCCTGCCCTTCAACATGTAGCGCCCTGCCAGGAACATGCCGGCCCCTACGATGGCGTACACATATCCCTCGAGATGGTACGACTCGTATATCGCGGCCAGCCCTTCGAAGCCGAGAAAGGCTAGTATGGCCCTCTGTATCGTGAACCCTCCTGAGAACACGAACCCCGACTTCATGCCGCCTCGTGTGCTGTAGCTCCCGATGGCATAGCTGAAGGTGATTGGCCAGGTGTGCTCGTCAGGGGTGATCCCGTGCAGCACGCCGAGAAGCACGGCCACACCGAGGACGACGGGGACAGTGAGCCCGGGTGGCGGATTGAGAAGGAACCCGAGGTCTAGCACACGATGCGAGCGCCCTCAGCAATAAAACGGTACAGGCGTCAGCGGGATATGCCGAGCTGCCGCGCCTTGAGCCTGAACAGCGTCATTATGCTTCCCAGCTCCAACGACTCTTCGAACATACACACGATGGTCGGAGTCCCTCCCACGACGGCGTCTATCTGGCATACCTTGCCGCCCGGCTCCTTGACCGTCACGTCGTAGTAGAGGTGGAGCCTGCCTGCTATCTTGTTGGCCAGCTTCGCTGGGGCCCTCACTATCACAGGCTGACGGCTGAGACTCATGTCTGCTGGAAGACACGCCTGCAGGATAAAACGGGTTGGCAAAGAGACGACGGGCGAGGGCGTTATATCAGTCTGGGACCTATCATTGTTTAGGCCAGCCCGATGCGGTCCTGGCGGCACCGGCAAACCTCCGCTTTAATATCATGGCGCATATCTTACTCGATGAAGACACTGGTAGTCTCCGACGTACACTGGAAGTTCGGCAGCCATAACGGCGTCTACGAAGGTAACGCCTACGATTGGCTGTTGAACACAGTGAACAGCGTGAAGCCGACCGCGATCCTGGGCCTGGGGGACTACGGCCACGCCTGGGCGACGCAGGGGTGGAACACCCTGTCTGCGCTCGCGCCCGCGAGCCTGGCGTACGGCAACCACGACAACATGGAGGCGCTGAAGGGAGCCAGGAACCCCGACGGGACGCGCTGCCTCGTCAACGACGGGGAGATCAGGGTGGTCGACGGGCTGGCGACAGGGTTCATCAACGGAATCCTCTCGTCCAAGTCGAAGATGAAGGACGGGACGCCGCGGAAGACGGCGGAAGAGTACCTGTCTTACGCCCCCAGGATCTCCAGAGTCGACGTCCTGGCGACCCACATGGCGCCCAGGGAGATGGGGTCGACCCCCCTCCACGAGAGCGACGACCTCCGGGTAATGGAGAGCGTGCTGAAGACGGTGAAGCCGAGGCTATTCCTCTGCGGGCACCTTGCGGGCCCGTACAAGATCGCCACGATCGGAAGCACGGTGGGTGTGCGCGTCGACTCCAGCCCCGCCGAGCAGCACTACGCCGTCATAACGGGCAAGGGGACAGTGGTCAAGGTGTACCACAACAACGAGCTCGTGGACTCCGTCGACGTGCCCCTCTAGGATGTACAGGGTGATGTGGCTGTGCCATCCGGCGAGCAGGTTAAGAATCCAGGCGCATATGTCCCGATGAGCAGAGTGACAGCGAGGACCAGGAACACGGAGCGCGGCCGTCTCATGGAGAAGATCCGAGGCATAAGCTATGGAAAATGCCGCCTGTCAGACCTGACCGCAGGGATGGACGACAAGCAGCGCGCCCACGTCGTCGCGCTCCTGAATTCTGCCGCCAGGCGCGACGAGGTGGTCATCAACGACTCCTCAGACGGGGACCCGTTGATCCTCTCGACAGGAGGGGCCCAGAGTGAGTGATGAGATGGCGGAAAGAAGCGTCGTGGGCGACAGGATCCTGGGCGGCTCCTCAGCCGCATGGCTCGCAGGCGCCATCGCCGGATCTTCCGTCCTCAGGCTCGCCATGTTCCCTGTCTTCGTGGAGGCAGGCTTGTCGGTAAGGGCAGCCCTCATTCTGCGGTACGATAGGAAGGAGGGCTCAGCGTAATGCTCGGGTTCAGGCGGCGGTGGCGAGAGCCGGCCGCCAAGGAGTTCTATGACAGGTTCATGGAAGCGGGGCAGCAGACCGTGCCTGCCGGCCATGGAGCGCTGATCATCCACGCAGACGGGACCGGGAACTCTCCGAGATGCGGGCTCCGACTAGCTTACCTCTGCGATGACTGGGGGTTCAACTTCGCCGTCGGCAGGGACGGGGAGATCGACACCTACGGTCTGAAGACGAACCTGAACATACCGGAACTCCTCGTCGCGGTTCTGAATAGCGTAAGAGAGGTCAATTAAGACCTATTTAGGGCCAATCGCCTGCTTCCTGGGCGAATGTATCAAACGAAGAAGAAACACGCGTTGCCTTCCTCGATAAGCTCCTGTCTGATATGTCCTCAGCTCAGGGAGTGCATACGATGCTCCGCCATCTCGAGGGTGGACTCCGGGCACCCGGAGAAGCTGCGCGAACTCGTAAGGAGCATGATCTACCGCACCCCGCCCACCCTGGAAGCACAGGCCGCCATGGACGCGGGGACGGAAGCGCACAGGAGGCTGGAGCAGGCGAGAGGGGTCGACACCGACCCTGCCAGCGTGACGGCGAAGATCAGGGACGGCCAGCGTTTCTACTGGAGCCTGTCCATCTGCAGCGTGAGGTACGGCCTGAGGGGGACCGTGGACGCCGTGCTCTGCGATCCCCAGGGCAGGACCCTGAGACTGACCGTGCTGGACGACAAGCCGCACTTCTCTACCCCATACATGCGCCAGATCTTCGCCTACGCCATGATACTCACCGACCCCAACATGCTGTACACCAACCCGTCCTTCTCGGAGAAGGACAGCGTGGAGAGGAAGCGGTTCTACGACGACATAGGGTTCGGCGACACGTACGACACCGTGGAGGTCTGGACCACGCTCAACCCCTACAGGGAAGGGCCTGACCCTGATGGCGTCAACGACAACCCGCTGGCGCCCAGGCTCTTCTCAAAAGGGAACGCGTTCGTCAACAAGCACCAGGTGTTCGCCGTGCTGAAGGCCAAGAAGAGGATCCTGGAGACGTACTACAATCCGGGCGTCATGGAGGCGGTGCAGCAGACGCGGTTCTCAGCCAGGGATGCCGAGCTGCTGCAGCCCCGGCTATGACCCGTCGTCGTCCCGGCGCACAGCTTCGCTCTTCATCACTATGCTGATGCCGAACCTGTCGTGCAGCCACTTCAGGAAGCCGTCGTACACAGACCTGTAGCTCGCCGCACAGCCGAGCAGCGCCGGCCTCCCCTGCTTGTGCTTCTCGTCGATGCTGTTCAGGTACCCGCCGTCCAGGAGCTGGTCTATGATGCGGCCGAACGTCGTGGTAGAGGGGCTGGCCCCTCCTATCTTGTCGAATATCCGGTTCGCGCCGTTTATGACGGCGCCCCTGGTCGCCGGTTTGCCGCCCATCGCTGCCTGTGCGAACGAGACCGCGCCCAGGACAACCGCGTTCCTCACGGGCATGACGAGGAAGTCTTCCGTGAAGTCGAGCACGAGCTTGTTCGCTATGGCCTTTTCGACCGTGCGCATGTTGATCGTGGTCCCGTTCTTGTACATCGAGTCGAGGATGCGGAATATGTCCCTGAGGGCGAAGTCGCCGCCGGCGTACTTCTCCGCAAGCAGCTTCGTCACGCCCCGCTCCACCTTCATCCCCGCTATCTCGAACCTCTGGCGGATTATAGCCTCGGCCTGCGGCAGGTCGTAGTCCGTGAGCACCACGCGCTCGCACGCCCTGTACCTGGTCTGAGTGTCATCCATCAGATGGCTGATCAGCTCTCTCGGCGAGAGGTTCGTCATAACAACGACGCGCTTGTCCCCGTGCCTGTCACTGATGTAGTGCAGGGCCTTGTCCAGCTCGTCCGCCCTGTTGGCCATAAGCTTCTGCACGTCATCGAGTATGAGCATCATGTTGCCGTTCAGGCTGAAGAACTCGTCGATCGCCTGCTCGTTGGTCTGCTTCAGCGCGCCCAGCGCGTCCCTCAGGGAGAACCGCAGGGAGCCCTGGCACTGGACGTAGACGACGTCGCCGGGATTCTGGGCAGCCAACCACTTCGCCGTGATCGTCTTGCCAGTATCCCTCATTCCCGCGACGATCTTTGGGTAGGCCCCCTTCATGAGCGCAGCCGCCACCTCCGTGCGGACCAGGAGCTTGTCGGGGACGAAGTCCAGGGTGAATACCGAGTCCAACGTCTCCAGACGGCGCCATGCCTTAAAACGGTGGTCGTGTTAAAGCCGACAACGGGTTATCGCCGACATGAGTGTGTGTTGTTGGTTGAAACATTGGGCGGCCGGCCAGGGTCCAGGGGCCCGCCTCTGGCCCTGCCCCGGATTCCCAGCTCTTGGTGGTCCCCCGGCCTCGGCGTCTCCTGTCCTGTCGTCTCCTATAGCGTCGTATGTCCTTTAATAGTGTCGTGAAGTCTATCGTCAGACGCGTCCTTCCTAGTGTATACTGTAAATAATAACTGACTGTAACTAACAACCGACCAGGGCCCCGCCCCTGGAAATGTTTCCTCCAACAACACACACAGCCTGGCCCCCCGAGAGCCACTCCGACCTTAATATACTGAAAACCGCGGTTTGTTGCCATACCTTGGCTACCCGGACAGTCCAGCAGGGAGAGGAGCTCATGGAAGTCGACCGGATCAGCAGCGATGAGACGCTTCTCCGCCCTGTTGACGCCAACAGGGTAGAAGAGCTCGCCGCATCCATGGCGTCCAAGGGGCAGCAGCAGGCGATCAAGGTGCGACCGAAGAGCGGGTATAGGTATACATTCGTTGTCGTCTTCGGGGAACACCGGCTTGCTGCAGCCAAGAAGCTTGCTGAAGCTGGCAGGTCGATAAAGGGTCTTCCTGTCGGCAAGGTCAGAGCAATCGTCGCCGACATCGACGAATATGAGGCACTCGAACTGAAGGTTACGGAGAACGCCCAGAGGAACCACTATGTCGATCCCTGGGAAGAAGGAAAGGTGTTCGTGGAGCTCCTCTCGAAGAAGTACTCCAACAACATCAACGCCTTGGCGGAGTCTCTAGGCAAGTCGACTGCGTACATCAGGGACCGGGTCCAGGTCTACTACTTCTTGCACCCATCGCTCAGGAAGTACCTAGGCAACGGGCTGACCGTCAGCAACGCCATATCTCTTACCAAGACCCCCAACCCCGAGCCGCAGATCACGCTTGCAAACTCGATACTCAGGACTCGGATAAAGGGGATAGGTACCTTCGGCGGAGGAGGGTTGATCGGGAGGCGGTCCGTGAAACTGACATGTCAGTGTCCTACCTGCGGGTACTCACACACCCCCCGCAAGCGCACTGACAGCCTTTCCGCTGAAGTCGACGAAGCCGGAGGTGTTCCTGGTATCGATGTTGTAATGGGATCCAACAGGCATAATGACGAGATACACGTTCACAACCCAGGGAAGGTCGGGTTCAGCCTCTGTGGAACGGGGTTGAAGGAGACCTGGACCGTGAAAGTCCCCCAGGACGCAGAGCCCAGGGAGCTAGGGGAGAGGATGTGCATGCCGTGCTTCAACTCTTGGAGGAGGAATCTGAGACCATGAGATACTCGACGATTCCCCTGGCAGTGGTCGAGGAAGCGCGCCCGCGGTGCAACGTGTGCGGGTCCGACGACGTAGGCCGGGCCGGGATGACTTTCAGGGCCACCAGGCAGGACTTCGTCCGGGCCTACAAGTGCCGAAAGTGCGGGTCCAGCTGGCGCGCCATGACGTTCAGGGGGTGCTGGCTCCCCTACGATGTCGTGAAGCCGGCGCTCGACATGGCAAGGCTGGGATTCAGCCACAGGATGATAGCGATGGCGGTGGCCGAGTGGTCGGGGAGGACGTCGGTGTCGGGGACCACCATAGACAACTGGGTGAAGCGCTTCGGGGTGGAGGAGCCCGTTCCCAGGGCTGCCAGGCCTGACGAGAGGGTGCTGGCGGCCATGAAAGAGGCCCCCAGAGGCCCGTTGGTCCATGTTTGGGACCTCGGACCCATGAGACGGGTGAAGTTTGGCCGCGGGATAGGAGTGAAAACGAAGGGACTGCTGTCTGAAAACGGCCTTTACACGGTAAGATATTGCGTCAGAGTAGCCAAGACGGCGGGTATCCCGCTGGAGGCTCTCGAGAAGCACGTCGTATCGGTGTCAGCAGGGGTATCAGGGAGGTCCAGGCCATTGGCCGCCAGGTTCCCCCTCAGAGCATCAGGGGGCCACGCGTTCCTCCTCGGTCTGTTCTACGCCAGCGGGGGGATCGGTGGGGGCACGCTGCACTTTGCCGTGGACAGGGAGGTCGGAGAGCACCTGCGCTCTGCAGAGTTCGCGGGTCAGATAGGCGATGCGCCCCTGGCAGTCTCTCAGGGGAAAAAGCCCCATGGCACGAGGTCGTACACCTACGGTATCGTGATGCTGGACGTCCTGAAAGCCCTTGGGCTGCGGACCGCCAAGCCGGTCAGGCTCGGTAACGGGAAGTATGTCCCGTCCAGGCATCTCACGATGGCGGTCCCCGCCTGGGTGCGCCGCGGGCCGGCTTCCCTGCATGCATTCGTGGAGGGGTATGCCAACGGCATCAAGCTCACGGCCGGACTCGCGGGGAGGGAGGAACGCCCGCGCCCCGGCTTCAAGGTCGCCCACCTTGTGACGTACGCCAACCTGAAATTATCGTTCTGCAACTACAACAAGCGGGAGCTGGACAGGTTCGTCAGGATCGTCGTCAGCCACTTCAAGGACTTGGGTGTAACCGGGTGGCTGACCACCGCGAGGGCCGACGGGAGGAAGATGCACCACCTCAGCTACGGGTTCCACACGCTGTCGCAACTCTCGGCGTTCAGCGACAGGTTCGCAATCTACAGGCCCATGGTGAGGGTCAAGCTCTCGCTCAGACTGTCAAAGGACCCCATAGTCAGTCACGTCCTGCAGAGGATCAGAGACACCGACGCGTTCGTCCTCGGCAAGGTGATGGAGGGCCCGAAGACCATCGCGGAGCTGGCCGCGGCCAGCCCCAGGCGGCCATACAACATGACAACCGAGCAGTTCCTCAAGCCCTCTGTCAACCGGTTGGTGAGGATGGGCGTGTTGAAGGCCGCCGGAGACCTCCTGAAATACGACCCAGCGGTGTTCGCCACAGAGCTGGCGAGAGAGTACTCGTCGCGGGTGCGGAGGAAGGACGAGGCCAGGCTGGCGCTGGAAGGGAAGCCGTTGTACTATTGTCCGCCGTGCAAGGCCGTGGGCAGCACCCCCAGGTGCGAGTCGTGCAAGTCCCTGCGGCCGAGATGCACGAAGGCCGCGCTCAGGAGGCTGTGGGACCCGCAGGCGAGGTCGATGACCAGGGACTTGCTGGCCGCGATCCCGGAGGCCAAGAATTGAGCTATCGTATCGGGAGCGTCATGGGGAACACAGCCAGGATGTCTGATGACTGGAAGCGGCTCGCGAAGCTCGACAAGCAGATGGGCCCGCCTGCTTCACCACTCCGTAACTGGCTGAAGAAGCTGTCCGCCGACGTCAACGCGCCCCCGGTCGCCATCGACGAGGCCGTGACGTACTTCCTGAAAGGGCTCCGCTCCGGCATCGTCCGCAACAGCAAGAAGTGGGTGGCGTGCGCCCTGGCCCTCGCCTGCCGGAACCACGGGGCCGACAGGGTTAAAGAGATCTCCGACGCTGTCAGAGTCAAGCCGATGGACCTCGTCAACGGCGTTCACAGCCTGGCAGACGGCCTCGGCCTGACCGTGAAGGAGACCAACATATCCCGGGAGCTGATGAACGACCTCCAAGCCCTCGGGCTGACGCAGGAAGACTACGTCGAGATCTCTACGCACGTGGCTGCAGTAGCCAAGAGGTACCCGTCGTCAGCCAGGATAAGGACGCTCTTCGCCGCGGTGACCTACGGGCTTCATTCGACGACGCTGACACAACGACAGGCAGCGGATGCCTTCGGGGTGGACGAGTACACCCTGAGGTCCCAGTGGATAGCCAAGGTGAAGCCGTACATGGACTCTCTCAGAGCCAAGACAGTGTAGCCGGCCGCGCTATGGGGCAGAGATCACTGGCGCTACCAGCAGCTTGTCCGAGACTTTGAGCCCCTTGGCCGCGTGGTCCCCGCACACCGTGACCGCCGGCAGGTCAGAGGCCCCCATCATGGACCGCAGGGCGATCCTCGACAGGAAGTTGCGTGTGGAGACGTCGACAACCTCGATGTCGCACCCGATCTCGCCGGCCAGGCGTCTGGCCTCGAGGACCGCAGCCTTGCTCTTCGCATCCAGCACCCGCTCCTGCCTGAAGTGGACCTTCTTCTCGTAGATCGGCATCTGCAGCATGTGCCCTACCGGGACGGCTATGCCGACCTCGTACCTGTCGACGGGCACCTGCTCGCTTCTAACAAAAACCCTGACCTTTGTCATGTGTTCTCCACCAGGCGCCGTCGTTTTAAGCGCCTCACACGTTCCCTGGCCGGCTCATCTTCCGCACAACTGACTCCAGCTTCTTGGCAGCACCGTCGGCTCCCATGTCATAGAGCCCCTTCGCGTCCATGACGACGACAGGCGCCCGCCTGTACTTCTCCATGAAGGCCTTGAACGCCCTGTTGACCCCGTCGAGGTACTCGAACGTCACTGACTTCTCGTACTCCCTCCCCCTGCTCTTCAGGCGCTCCATGAGGAACTCAGTGCTGGCGTCCAGGGCGACCACGAGGCTCGGGACCGGCACCTTCTCCTGGAGAGACCTGAACATCCTGATGAACGGCTTCCGGTCCTCAGGCTCCAGTGTGTATCCTGTGTATGCCTCCACGCCGTCGAAGAAGAGGTCGCTGACGACGGCCCCCGCGAACGCGCCATCCCTGGCCGCCTTCGCGATGTCGTGGTAGTGCATGATGGTGAAGACCATCTCAGTCTGAAGGGCATACCTCTTCGGGTCCTTGTAGAAGTCATCGATCAGAGGGTGGTTCGCAAACTGCTCAAACAGGAGCCGGGCCCCGGTCAGCTCCGCCAGATGCCTTGCCAGGGTCGTCTTCCCCGAGGCCAGGGGGCCTCCTATGACCACATAGCTCGGTTCCATATAGTGCTAGCTGCGCCGTCAACTTAAGGCCCCAGCCTGATCCGGTTGAACAGGCGCAGCCGCTCAGATCACTTCTGGAGGGCGATGTTGAGCACCCCGGTGTCTATGAGAGTGGCGAGGGTGTTTGCCGGCATGTGCGTCCTGCAGACATTCTCGGCGACCTTGAGGGTCATGCTGCTGGGACGGATCTTTGCAAACAGGTTCATATGCTTCATCGTCAACTTCATCCCCGTTCTCTTCTCCATGTCGAATATCTCGTCGAGCATGCCCGGAGTGAACGCCCTGAACAGGGCGTCTCCGGCCTTCACCTTCTTGGGGTTCCTCTTGGTCGCCGCCATCATCTCATCGAAGTCAGGGCCGCTGTACTTGTTGTAGACATGGTGCATGAGATACAGCTCCCCGACGACGTCTATTCTCACGGCCCACCGCCCGTTCTTGATGAGATCGGCCGCATAATCAGCCGCGCTGCCCATGTTAGCCAGCACACCCTGTGCCGGTTACGATTTAAGCTGGCTCAGCGCCCCTTTCACGAGCTTCGCGAGCTCCTCGGTGGCTCTCTCATGCCCCAGCTCATACATCCGCTCAGCGTCGACGACGACCTTGGGAGCCGCATCATAGGGCTCCATGAACGCGTCGAACGCGGAATTCATCTTCTCCAGGTGCTCCAAGGTCATCGCCTTCTCATAGTCCCGCCCGCGCAGGCGCGACGTACGCATCAGGAACCTGGTCGGCGCCTGCAGGAACACCACCAAATCGGGCCTCGGAAGCCTCTCCCTGAGGTCGGCTGTCAACCCCTTCAACGCCTTCAAGTCCTCACCCTGGAGCGCGGCGCCGGCATACGCGTCATCACCATCGAAGAACAGGTCGCTGACCACCGCCCCCTCGAACTTCCCGGCGCTCACACCGAGCCGGATCTGGTGATAATGCATCACGACGAAGATCATCTCTGTCTGCAACGAGTACGCCGCAGGGTCCTTGTAGAAGTCGCCTATCAGGGGATGGCCGTCCACCTCCTCCATCACTGTCTCCGCCCCCAGCCTCTTCGCGAGGAGCCGCGCCAGAGTCGTCTTCCCAGAGCCCAGGCACCCGCCAAAGACGACATACCTCCCCGACATGACAGTAGAATGGCGCACACCATAAAACGGGATACACCAGAAAGATGCGCAGAAAGCGTCCTTACCAGACTTTCAGAGTCTTTGGGCCCTTCTTGGCATAGCCGTGCAGTTCATGCCGCATCAAATCGAACTCTGGTAAGTGGTCCTTCGGCAATTCGCCCGCCTGTAGTATTGCCTTTCGAAGACCTATAGCCCGCAACAGAATTTCAACCTGAGATCAGAATCCACCGTGCGTAGGTACAGACCGTATAGAGGATGGGTGTCTAACCTAAACTACAAATTTTAATCTTACTCTAAACCAATTTGAGTAAATGCCGCTTGCCTCCGCCCCTATGCACTCAACAGACCTCGAAACAGTCTTTGTTCGAGGAAGGACACCAGAAAAAGCCTTCTACTAAACATTGAAATTTAAACCCTCTCGAAAACGAATCCAAATCGTTCAAAACAAACGTCTTTCACTGAATGAAGCCCATAGTGAGTCGATAGAGACCAATCAGAACATCAAGATGGACAGCCATCTAAGCATCGGAGTATCTTGGCATCTGTATGTCTGTAATACGCTGCGGATAGGATAGAGTAGTAGTAGTTGTAGTTGTTTCATAGTTCTCATTATCGGTGTAGGGGTACTCCTCTCCTATTGGTGGAGTACTCCTGTAGTTGTTGTGGGTGGTGGTGGGGTGTGGAAGGGGTCTTCGTGGAGGGGTGGTGGGGGTGTGTTGGGGTTTTGTGGTGGGGTTTTGGTTTTGGGCTTTGAAGGTGGACCATCTGCCGTCCCTGGTCTCCTGGTATTTCATGGTTCTGAGGATGTGTTTCAGCTGTTGGGAGCCTACGGAGTGTATGATCAGGGTGGAGGCTTCTGCCTGGGCTTTCTGTTGGAGGTGGGTGATTGTCTTGTGTGCGATCCCTTGGTTTTGCCAGGCTTTGTCTACGCCTATGGCCCAGAGGTTGAGGGTGTCTTCCTGGGCGGTGGTGGTGCCTTTGGTGGTGTGGAGGGGGGTCCCTTTCCTGGTGGTGTAGGTTATGGTGGCTGCCACTGGGGTGTGGGAGAGCTCCCAGATGGTGCCTTTGGTGGGTTGTGTGCCGTCGTCTTCGAGGGTCTGGCCTGGGTCCAGGGACCTGGCGGTGATGAACGAGGCGGCGGTCGAGGCTGGGACTGAGACTGGGACCAGGTCGGGCCGCGGCGTCGTGGTCACGTGTGTGCTGTCTCCTGGGCGTCTGGGCGGTCGTAGAGCTGGAGCAGGATGGAGGGGTCGGAGACGGTCGATGGCGGTTCTTGGGGGTTGTTTCTCCTGGTCTCGTCGACCAGCTCTTGGGCGGTGAGGAGCAGTGTCTTCATCGCGTCGGCTATGGCTACTCGCTCTTGCTTGCCCCTGGCGAGCGCGGCCATGAGGGAGCCGGGCTCCACTCCAGACAGGCCGAAGCGCATCGTCGTGGTCATGGGGGTAGGGGGGATGTCTGGGCGGGGGTCGTCCGTTGTGAATTGCAGTACCAGTCTGACTGTATCTGCTATGGGGACCTCAAGGGCGGGCGCCCCGTCGGGGGTCGTGGTGGCGGTCTGTCCTGTGCCGGCGCCTGCCTGTATTTCTGAGGCGACCAGGGCCTTCTCGTGGGGGTCCAGGTCGAAGTACTTCCTGTCGAGGGCGTCGGTTATGTCGCGTAGGCGCGGGTCGATGAGGTCCATGTACGAGGTCGCCCCGCAGCCGGAGCACTTGAAGGCGAGCCATCGGAAGCCGCCCACGCTTCCGTGGAGGGACACCCTGGATGCCGCCCCGTTATTGCTGCAGCACGCGGTCGTGCTTGTGTTTGCGGGCGTCTGCAGGCCTGCGCTCCACGAGCTCGGCCTCCGTCTGGACGCCGTCTAGGGTCTCCTCGCGTCTGGGCGTGCGGGTGTCGCTCCCTTCACAGGCATGGTCGGGGGTTTCCAGAAGAGGCCTTTGAGGCCCCCTATGGTACAGAGGAGCCCTCCGACGAAGAGCCCGTAGAGGGAGAAGGGCGCTGCCACTGCGGTGAACGCCAGGACCAGCAACGATCCCTTTCTCACTCTGGACCGGTCGGAAGAGTTCATCATCACCGCTCCATAGAATATGACCAGGCTGCTCGCAAGGCCTATGATGAATAACACAACTATCACCTCCCTGGCGAGGGGGATCAGGCCGCCGAACCCTAGGAAGCCCAGGGCTACGCTCGTCACCCCTATGGACTCGACTGTCAGTGTGATGGTGCCGCCGACGAGCGAGAGCAGGACGGCCGACGTCGGCTTGGGCGAAAGGGCGGCCTGGGTCACGCCGTGTTCCGCCTCCCTTGCGGCGTGCTCTGAGAAATACAGGCAGGAGCCTCGCCAGGGAAGGAGCTCGCCGGGGCGGCTTCGGGCAGTGCACAGGCCATCATGAGCGTGCTGTCGCCTCCATCACCGTCTTCTCTGGCTTCTTGTGAGCCGTGCACGGCACGACCCTGCCGTCCTTGATGGCCACGCACCCGCATGCTGCCACCACGGAACCGTCCTCGAGGGCCTTAGCCTCCCTCTTCCTTCTCTCCCGTTCGAGGCTCGCCATGGACCAGATCATTGTGCTCAACTGCTCGCCACCGCCCCTGACGGCCGGCACCTGTCTGTGTCGATCAGCTGGAGAAGGGTAGATGAGTCGCTGACCGTCTGCCTTAGGCCCTGCGACGGTACGCCCTGGACCGCGGCGTCGACCATGGTCTGGGCCTCCTTGAGGATCTTGGACATGGCGTCGAATGCCGAGACCCCGTTAAGGTCTGTCCACGCCAGCGACACGCGATTCTCATTCAAGTCCGACAGGTCGAACTCCATCGTCCTGGGGACGGCTGCGTCAGCAAGGCTCGGATGCTTCTCCTTGGAGAAGTGGAACGAGACCCTTGCGCCTGCGACCATGATGGTCATGTATTGGTCGTCGGGGACGTTGAGGAAGGTGATGCCTCCTGGGCGGTCGGCGAGGTGGTTGGCGTTGCGCATCATCAGGGCTACCGCGTCCTTTAGGCCAGGGCTGAGCACGAAGTACCTCAGCTTCGCGAGCCTCTTGAGGCCGGACCTGAGCGGGGTGCTCGGGGTGACGGTGAACTGGGCCTTGCCGCAGTGGGGGCATTGGGGCACGATGGCCAAGCGGTTTACCACGACCCTGGGTACGAAGGACGCGCTTGCGTGGCACTGGTCGCACTTCATGGCGCTCCCCCCGTTGGAGCCCCCATTAGCTCCAGGAGCATCCTCGGATCGTGCATATGGGGCCCGGGGATGTACTCTGGTGCCCCATGTGCGATGACGGTGAAGTCGATCGGGGCGCGTACGGTGCGCTCGAGGTACATGCCCCCTATGCAGACAGTGTACGTCCTGCAGGTTTCTACTGATTCGACAAGCTGTATGTTGGGGTTGAACCGGCTCCTCCACCGGCCGTCGTTGGAGAGGTAGAACGGGCTGAAGAGGCCTTCGTTCATGCTGTTGCTATCCCAGACGAAGATCTCGTTCTCCTTGTCGTAGGAGCCTTTGTCAAACCTGCCGCCCGTGGCTGCGCAGAGCAGGTGGTAATGAGGGTCGGTGGTGCAGCCCCGGAGGGCGAGTTTTGAGCGTGTTTTAGAAGAATTCGAGGCATGTGCCTGATTCATTTCTTGTCATCCTCCGAAAGCCACCACAGCTTCCGTTCTCTTTCCTGTTCAGAGAACTGGCGAAGTAGCTGCAGTTTTATCGCTATTCTAGGCATGAACTCGTGCCCTCGAGTGGAGTTCACTACTGATGCCCTGAGTTGTCTCATGTATCTGATCTCGGCTTCCTTGACTCCTGACGCGTGCGCTGATCCAAGGAATGATCTGAACACTGTTTGCGTGAGTCCGCCGGCGTTGGTAGCCCCGCCCCTCAGGGCGGTCCAGTCCTTGTCATTGAGGTCGGCGAGCGCCCAAGCACCGTATGGGAACTCCCTGATATCACCGATGGCCCACCCAATCCTGTAGTCGCGGAGCAGCTTTCCGATAGCGTTTCCGAGAGCGACAGGGTCGGGATGGTCGAGCGCCCTGACTATGTCGATGATCGCAGTCCAGCTCACACCGGGCCTTAACGCAGCCAAGACTCTGTCGGTAAGAGGGCGATCAATACTTGGCGCTGCAACCATCATTCCCAACTCCTTGTATTCACATCCATACTGTAGACTCCGCTAACTGTTGCCAGGCGTGCGCGGCCCATGTCACTGGAGGGCCTCCCCATGGGTTGCGAGGACACGCGTAGGGTGCACATTGACGCGCCGTCCAGGGAACATCAGAGGCCTCGTGAGGTCATCGTCCTTCGTGGAGTTGAGAGGTGTCCCACAGTAGGGGCAATATCCTGCCACTACCGGGAGCTCGCGCTTGCACGCGGGGCACTTTGGAACTTCGTTCATCGGAGTGCACTTGCAGAGCCCGAATGACCACCCGCATCCAGCGCAGACCCTGGCGTTGATCTTGCTCCCCAGGTCCCCTCGGCCGCACTTGCTGCATATCCCGGGGGCCCCGAATGATGGAACTCCGTACGGGAGTATACCGTACCTGACCCATCCTGACCTCCATAGAGCAGCCTCGTCTCGGTCCTTGGTAGATTTCGAGCCGGTCACCTTTCCGCCCAGCTTGAACACAACATTGAAGGAGGAGGCTCCTGCCTTCACTTCCGCTTCTCGGAGCGTTGACCGGTCAATGATAGTACGCCGATTCGGGCCTTGGTCTGTATTCCTTTGGGTACTCACTTCGAGCCCCTCCTCTCTTCTATTGGCTTCGCGTAGATGAAACCTGAGATATAGCCGATGGCGAACTTTACGAGTTCTGTCTGTATGGCTCTTTCATCCCCGTTGGGCGTTCCAAACCTTTTCCCCTCGGCTAGATAGAAGTCCTCCAGCATCTTCTCTTCGTCAATCGCTTCGATCTTTTTGCGGAGTCCTTCGAGAGCAGAGAATCTATCAAGACAGGTACCGCAAATGGGGAGCACGTCTAATGAACCGAGAATATTGAAATGCCCCTCGAAGGTCTCGCCTTCATTCCACCCATGACATACCGCGCATTTTCCATCTTGCTTCCATTCCCGTCTAAAGGCAACAGCACCGATTATGCGCCAAGGGAATTTGGTTTCTCCTTCAAGATCAAAATCCTTTAGACTGGCTGAGGCGGCGACGAGGGCGAGGACTGACGAAAGGGCATCGTTCCAACCCGCGTCATAAGAAGCGGCTATGCTGTTATCTCTTACAATTCGCCATTTAGCTTCAATCTCCTTCAGAAGCCTGCTCGTCCCTGTGGCTGGCATCATGTTTCATCCTCTACCAGACTTGGCGCAGTGAACCCCCAGCTCCAATTTATCACCCACTTCGCGAGCCCCATGAGATTAGTAGTGTCGAACGTGTACGTCTGGGCGCCCTTTGTGGTCTTGTTTTTTCGCATCAGCCGGAGCCTTACGAGCTCCCCGACGGCACGCTTGACCGACTTGTAGTCTAGCTCCGTCGACTCCGCTAACATCGGGATTGTCTGCTCCATGTTACCTACGATGAATCCCTGGTCTAGGACTCTCGCTTCCGAATTGTGGAATATTGACTCCAACGGGCCGGGGTTAGCTCTGTATTTCAACGCCAACAACAGTGAATTGGATATTTAACGAGCTTGGAGTAAACTCCAATGCTTAGCCGCACGCATGGGACTGCAAGCGTATCTCAACCGGCCTTCTTCCTACTCTGGAGAAGGTACCCCAGGCCGCCAGAATGGCGCCTAGTACTGCGAGCAGTATGAGCGCTCCTATCGGGTCGGTGAGTCTGCCCAGGATCTGTTCGTGGATAATACCTTCAGGGTTTCGGCGTGCCGTTCGTGTCAGTCGGTCATGGAGTGCTTGAGGATCTCGGCATCCCTAGTGAATCGTGACTTCTCTGCTGCAGCTCCTGGTGTGGTGTTCTGTATCTCACCCATCACCCGTTCGCCAAGCTCTGCTGTCTCGAGAGCGACGTACACAACCCTGTTTCTCTTGGCTTCGGGCATCGCGTCCCACTGAGCTGCGAGAGCAGCGTCAAACTCGGCCGTGGATGCGTCGGCGTTCAGACCTAGGAGCGCTTTCAGCTCAATGCCTAGTCCCTGTAGTGCCCGGTCTTCGAAGTCGAGTCTCTTGCTCTGCTGCATGCATGCAGAGCTGATGGTTCGTTAAAACGCCTCAGTTACCGTGAAGCGAGCCGCCCGCATCTTTTATCGTTGAAGGTACGATGATTGTATGGCAAATACAGTTCCAAAGATTTACGTCGACCAATTTATCGAGCAGGCTAACAAGAGCGGGATCAACGTATTCCGCGGGTCACCCCCACACGGACTACCGTCGGCGTTCTGGAACACGTCTCATGGCACATACAAAGAGTTCGTCGCTGCGGCAAAGGCTGATAACGCGAAAATACTGTACGTCGACTACGGGGTCGTAACAAATAAGATCATAGACGCTCTCAAGAATATGAATGGTACCGAGAAGCTCGTCGCAGAGTTGAAGGGCACTGTCGGTGATTGCACAAGCTTCCTTTCAGCCTGGACCAATGAGCAGGGAATCGCGTTCATTTACGTCGTAGAGACAGAGCTCTGGGACAAGGTAAACGCAGCCGTGGAAGCATCTGGTCAATCCCCGCAGATACCAACACCATCTGCAGCGTACAGCTGAGCGGCGCCAGGTCCGTGATATTGAGGCACCTGCCTAGTCAAATTTATGTCAAAATGCCGGTATGCTTTTATATCCAAAACACTAATTGCACATATGCAACGACAAGTTGCAGAGAAGGGAGAAATGCGAATGGCCGGCAAAGAAGAGACGAAGAAGGACGGGGAAGAAGAGCTGACGCGGACGTCGCTGCGGATCCCGACGGCGCTCTTCAAGAAGGTAGGGCACTACGCACTGGACCACGACATGGACAACCAGGACGTGTACGTGAAGGCGCTGGAACAGTATCTGGCAAGGGAGGAGAAGAAGCAATGATGAGGAGACTAACAAAGACGAAGCAGGAGACCGTACAGGAAGTCACCGTACAGAACGTGAAGCAGGAGATCTGCATGAGCCCGTACCACAGGCACAACAGCCTGAACAGGGGCGGGGACTATGACGAGTGCACCAAAGGCGGAGAGCACCTCTTCCGCGGAGCCCCCCACAGGCTGATCGGGCAGAGGATGCCATACTACGACTGCGTGAAGTGTATGAAGGCGGCCGTGGTCCTGTACAAGTGCTCCGGGAGGAGCCAGTGATGGCTCCCCTCGAGGGCGCCAAGAAGAATCAGACACTCACCGTAGGCATACGGGACTGCGTCAAGAGCGACGTCGCCGGAGCCGCTTACATACCAAGAGCAACCCCATTGCACAGGAGAGAAGGACGTTGAGCGCACAAGGCAAGATCCGAACGGAAAAGGCCGAGGCCACCGTCGACGGCGTGAAGTTCACAGGGGAGGTCAACTACGGGATGTATGTGAAAGGGTCGTTCTACCCCGCCGCCGTGTGGATATCAATGGGGCCGGTGGTAGACCAGGGCTTGAAGGACAAGATCCTCGCAGCGCTCAAGGACGGAGCCGGGCATGGATACAGCATGCCCCCGGACGCATACATCAAGGAGTTCGTCGAAGACATGCAGGCAGAGAACGGGAGAAAGTTAACGCGGTTCCACGGAGGGTGCGAAAAGTGCGCCGTCGACTATGAGCCCAGCCCCGCGCTGGTCGAGAAGTTCAAGCAGGCCCTGGGGGTCAAGGCCGACGTCTTCAAGGCCATAGTCTCCACGGCCGTGTTCCTGGGGATGAAGTGGACCGGCGACTGGCGCGCCATGGGGCCCGAGGAAGCAGAGCGGGAATACGAGGGAGAGCTGTACTGCGTATTCCACGGCGTGTCGAAGTTCAAGGACGCGGAGGTAATGGACTAGATGGAAGCGGCGCAGTCGGAAGCCGTCGCTAGGCAGCACGACCTCAGGACAGAGGACGGTGAATTCATGCTGACGATAGCAAGCGAAAACTGGGAAGCGGAAGAAGTGAAGGAGGTCCTCTCTGACGTCAGAGGCGGAGACCCGGAGCAGATCTTCCACGATATGAAGGAGCAGGAGCACGGCTCCCTATTCGAGACACTGATGTACGGCGGCTACGTCACGCGAAGCGAGCCCCACAGGCTGAAGCCGGCCGGGAAAGCCCTGCTGGAGTGCCTGGAGAAGCATGTCGAGGAGGGGAGCTAGGTGAGGAAGGCAGAGGTGGTCAGGCTCCTGGCAGGCGCCATAGACGCCGCCGAGAGGGGGAACCCATACAGCACGACGGGGTTCGAATATGACTTCCTGACGGAGGAGGAGAGGACGAAGGTGGAGGCGCTGCAGAAGGCCAGCTTCGACCTGTGGGCGAAGAGCTGGGTGACGCCTCAGCTGAAGAGGGCGAAGAGCCTCGTGGACGGGACCATATCCTATCCAAGGCGCTTAAACGCCCAGAAAGAGAAAGAGAGTGAGCAATGATGCAGGCAGAAGCCAACGCAGAGGCAGGAACGTACGAACGGTGCGCCATATCGACGTGCAAGAACGACGGGGTAAAGGACGTCCTGGTCCCCATGGTCATAGACAAGCAGGTCGCGACCGTGGAACAGACGTTCGAAGGGAGGGTCTGGAAGGTGCTGACAGTGGTCAGGAGCGCAAGCGGGCCGATGAAAGTCAAGAAAGTGCTCGCGTCGATGTGCCCCAGGCACGCGCCTGACTGGGAACCGGCACCCGAGGTGTAATAGCGTGAGAAACGGAAACACAATAGGCGAGTTAGAGACGGGACAAGAAGAGCCAGAGCTGACCGAACTGAAGCAGAGACTCGAGTCCGCCCGAGCCAGACTCGCTTCAGTGGACGAGACCAACGCCAGACTCGTTGCCGCGCTCAACGGAGACAAGGTTATGGACGGCCTTGCAGAGAAGAGAAGGAACGCCGAAGCCGCGCTGAAAGCCGCGGAAAAAGCAGCCGCGGACGTATGGGCGAAGGCCAGGTCCAACATAATTGATGGCAGTTCCAACACAGCGTGCTTCGCACGGGCTGGCGTGCCTGGAAGCGAAGATATCACAAACATCAGAGACAACGTGCTCGCAGCCATCAAGAGCAACACGGACTTCGACGTAATGACAGACGGCGACATCGAGCTGATTGCGTCAAGCCTGATCCAACGTTTCGCATATGCCAACCCCGATTACAGGAAGAATGCCGAGGCCTATGCCGCAGCATCCGAGGCCAATTCTAGGGCAGCTGTTGCCTACCTCACGCGCTTCGCGCAGTACAATCCCGTGTCGATCGGCGACCTGAAAGTCGAGGTCGACCGCCTCGAGAAGCTCCTGGCAGACCCGAAGAGGGCCGTGGCGGTCGAGCGAAGGCGCAAGGAGATGGAGCGCATGCCGAAGACGGTCAGCACGATCTTCGAGAGCCTGAGCGGAGGGCGGTCATGATGGAACAAGCCATCGATGATGGAAGCGAAAGCACCCTGAAGCAGCGCGAGAAGGCCCTGACGGAAGAGCTGGCCAGGCTCCAGCAGGAGAACAAGAATCTGGAAGAGCAGGCCGCCGCAGACCCCGAATATCGGCGGCTAGGCGAGGCGTTCGAGTCTGCGCAGAAGGCGTTCGAGGCCGTAAACCACACGCTCCGGGAGATGAGGAAGGCCGCCGCAAACATGGTGTTGAACCGGGAAAGGTATGGAGGGCAAAACCCCCGATACGACAACCCAACGAGCACGAACATCAGACCTGAGGTCATCGCGGCCATGAAGAAGCACATCCCCCTCAGCGCCCTGACAAGCAACCAGGTGGAGGGGATAGCCAACGACCTGATCACGCGCTTCATGGAAGCGGACCCGGCCTACGCGGCTGCCAAAGCGGAGTTCGTCAAAGCGAGCGCCCAGAAGCGGGTCACCGGATCCGACTACTTCGACTACGTTGCGAGGTACGCCGGAAAGCCTACACACGACATCGAGAAAGAGCTCAACAGGGTGAAGGCGCTCCTTGCCAACCCGGCGTCTGCCAGGGCGGCAGAGAGGAGGATGCGCATAAAGGAGTCGATCCCGGAGAAGACAGCCACGATATTCGAAGAGCTCAGAGCCGCGGCGAGGGGTGCAAACCCCCCGCCCCAGGCGCCTGCCTAGCAGGCAGTGGGCGGGCGCGGTTGCTTTTGATGTAACAAATTCACACGTTGTGACTTACATCAAAGCGAGTAATTCGTTCGCGCCGCTCTTATTCTTAGAATGGGTACGATAGGTATGCCAGACTCAAGTGTTGTTACGTAAGCCGGAGACCTGCTGAAGTTGGCCAAAGGGCGCGGGGTTGCTGCGCCGTCATTAACGCTCTTCAGGCTTCGGAATTTATTCCCAACTCGATGGTTCGTTAAATATCAGAACAGTCCTCATCTGACATGAGCAGCGGAGCCCGCCGGCACGTTCCGAGGCAGGAGCCTGGTGCAATGGAGAGTCTCTTCGGCGGTTCGAAGGCCAGGGTCCTTGACCAGGTCTTCATATCGGGGAACGCGGAGCAGACGGTTTCTCTGCTTGTCGAAGCGACGGGCCTTGACTACAAGTCGGTCAAGGCTGCCGTCGAGAAGTTCGTCGCCGTGGGCCTGATGAAGAAGACGAGGAAGTATAGTAACACCCAGGTGTATGCGTTTGACCTGAAGAAGCTGAGGCTGCTGTGCGCGTGGGCCTCCGGGGAGAAGTGGTGGTTGTAGATGGGAGGCAAGGTCGTCGATCTGAAGGGGTATGTTCTCGCTCCGCCGGAGATAGTGAAGGCTGTGGAAGACTTGTTCGGCCTGTTCCAGCTGCAGAACCAGTATCATATGGAGGCGTACGACAAGTGGAAGGGGAAGAACTGGTTCAAGGGGAGTTTCGCGGAGTACTTCGCGAAGGAGGAGATGGAGGAGGTCATCACGCTCAGCGAGCACAAGCCGTGGCAGACCCTGGTCAGGGCGATTTACCTTACCGAGAACGTAAAGGGGGAGCTGAGCCGGGGGAGACTCTCCGGCCGGTCGATCTACGTCCCGGTCGCGAACGTAGGGAGTATGACGAAGGAGGAGCGCGCCGAGATGTTCGAGATGGTGGCGGCCGGCATAGACGGGTACAACCGTGTCTCGGAGTGGCTGGCTCCCATCAACAAGGAGAACATCCTGGAGGCCGTATATGACGCGGTGAAGGTGAGGGTCGGGGTCGAAGGTTACGTCCAGTTTCATGTGATGAAGATGGGGGCTGTGACGACGGCCCCTGGCACGGACCTCCAGGTCTTCGACCAGATCCTCGAGATCGACAACCCCGAAGCCCTGGTGGAGTATCTGAAGTCTCTGAAGGACCCTCCGCCTCAGTCTATCATACTTACGTTCGTCAGGAACGCGAAGAGGGGGTGGAAGCCGAACATCTTCCTGTTCTTCCTGTGGAGGGGGACGGTGTACATCCTCGACGCGGGGGACAGGAGGCTGAACCTCGACAACACGGCGGGGGACAGGAACCCTGACAGGTACATCGAGAGGAAGTTCGAGCACGTCTGGCTCCCCTTCGACGTCCTGCTTGGGAAGAGCCGCCCCTCGAAGGTGGCGTCCATGGTGCTGCGGGATCAGAAGGTCTTCATGCGGGGCTCGCTGTCCAAGATATTCGAGAAGCACCCGGAGATAGGCGCGTGGATGCAGCTGTTCATGTACAACGTGGCCGACTATATCCAGGAGGCCGAGAAGAAGAAGGCGATACCCGAAGGCGTGTCGACGGCGACCGTGCTGAAGGCGCTTGAGGACAAGTCCGCCCCTGTCGTGGTGCACGAGAGGGTGAAGACGGGCAAGTACTCCAGCAGCTTCGAGAGCAGCGGAGACGCGAGCTCGTACCTGGTGAGGAAGTACGGCGAGCAGGTCAAGGCCATCGTCCCGGCGGGCGTCCACCTCCCCACCGTCCTGGGTGACCGCAAGTACGTGGAGAACGTCGTTGCGTTCAAGCAGCGCGAGAACATCGCGGCTGCCATCGAGAAGCTCGTCTGGGCCGATTGGAGCGCCAATCACGAGCGCGTCTACAAGTGGTGGGCCGAGTTCGTGAAGTCGAAGGACGTCAGAGGGCTGGTGGCGAAGTCCATCGAGAACAGGAAGACGGAGTACCCGGTACGGGTACACCCCGACTTCGGCGGCATCTGGGTCGGAGGGAAGTCCTTCGAAAGCATGGAGCCGGCGACCACGAAGGCTGAGCTCAAGAAGAAGCATGCGATAGTAGAGCCCACGGTTGTGAAGACCCCGGTGGTCACCATCGCGCATGGCAGCGCAGCCGACGAAGAAGACCCGCTGACGGTCACCGTTACCAAGACCGGCAGGCTGTTTGAGCATGTTCCTCATCACGCCTTCTGCAATCACGGGTGGACCGACACGGACGGCAAGGAGCTCTTCTGCACGAGAGAGAAGGGGCACAGAGGCTGGTCGCACTGGTACAGGAGGTATGACCTTAGCCGCACCACGAGCGTCCGAGTCAAGTGTGCGCTGTGCGGCAAGGACCCGTGGAACAGCGTTGTCGACCTCTACTTCAACGACTGGCTGCAGCTATCGGCCTTCTTCGGTGTGGGCGAGAGCGAGCTTCCGAAGGAGATGGTCGAGCACTTCCACCAGCAGAACGAGACATACGTCGGGAATTCGATTCTTGAGGACACTGACCCGGCCGACCTGATTCGCGACCCCTGGTTCAGAAAGACCAGCGAGACGACCAGGCGCGACGAACTCACCATGGTGGACGAAAAGGTAGGGCTCGAAGTTAGCAGCGGTGCCAAGCCCCATCTGGTCATACGCATCCCCCTGTGCACCGGGTGCTTCAAGGATAACGTGCCGGTCTCGTACTTCATGGCTGAGAACGTGATGAGCTATCACCAGCGACCCAGGTCAGAGTACGGCAAGTCGCACGACTACTACGGGCACTATACGTCGTTCAACAAGTTCGCCAACGACGTGGCCGTCGCTGCGAAGAAGCTGGCCGGCTGGAACTCTATGAAGGTCTCGCGCCCCGACGTACTCTACGGGGTCGCGATGGCGGACAAAAAGGCGTGGCTGAAGGCGGCCGCCGGGTCGAAGGACAAGCTGTTCGTCGAGAGCGAGGGGAAGATGGTCGTCGTTCCGGAGGGGGAGAGTTGAGGCCGGAGCTCCCCGAGTTCTGGGGCGGGGTCCCCATGACCGACGGCGACGTCAGGAGGCTGGAGCTCTGGATGGAGAGGGAGGGGTGGACCAGGGAAGTCCCTGAACCACGAGTTCTTCCACGGCAACGACAGCATGCCGGGCAATGTGATAGCGCCGGAGGTCCCCCAGGAGGCGGGCTCCCATGGGATGTCGAAGTATGTCTGTGTCATGTGCGGCTACGTCACCACGGTCACAAACGTGTGCCGCCAGTGCAGGGAGATGCCGCTCACCGAGGAGTTGACGCGGCCTGTATTCTGCTACAAGCATATGAAGGACGACGGCGACGATCCCATGCTCCACTTCAAGGAGGAGAACGGGGCGAAAGTCTTCCTCACCCACACCAGCATCGTCATGGTGTGCGTCGCGTCGGTCGACCAGCGGCTCGCCGAAGAGACGGGCAGGTCCCTCGCCGACCTGAAACTGACGCCTAATAGGTCACCGGGTAGGAAATAGCGGTGTTCACCATGGACCAGCCTCTGCCAGCCGATCGGGGTGTAAAGCAGGACGATTGCAGTGACAATTCGAGGCAGGCGCCTGCAAATCGCTTCATGACACCTCCTGCGGCAGCGCGCTGCACAGGCTGAAGATCACCGTGCCCATCGTGGTCGCCGTTGCCGTGCTCGGGGCCCTCGTCTTTCTCAGCACTCGGGCGCTTTTATCTCCAGTTCCTGTACTACAGGAGGTATAGTTTGGCCATGGCTCACGTCCACCCCGCATACTTCGGCAGCGAGTACGACTGCAGGCGCTGCAACCCGGTGTGCGGCGGGGGGAAGCACCAATGGCCCCTAGACATGGGGACCAGGACGGCGGACGGCAGGGTGGTCCTTACGATGTCCATCGTCCCCTGCGGAGCTCCCGGCTGCCCTGTCATGGGGTATGGGAAGCATCCGTTCCGCGTGAGGGTGCTGAGGGTCAAGGGGTTCAGGCTCCCGCCGAACACAAAGCGCGTCGACAGGGCGTCGGGGGCGGGCAACCCGTACAGGCTGGAAGGGTGCAACTGCAGGCTGGCCAAGGGCGAGCACAGCCACTCGAGGGCCGATAGCGTGAAGCTGTTCAGGGGCTACGCGAACAAGAGGCTGCTTAGCGAGCCTGACTGGCTGGAGCCTTGGAGGGGGCTCAACGTGGCGTGCTTCTGCCCGGTATCCGAGGAGTGCCACGGCGACGTGGTGCTGGAGCTTGCGAACAGGGAGAGGAGCGGGCTGGCATGATCATGGAGAAGGAGGAGTTCGACGTGGTGAAGGCGGCGCATGCGCGCCACATCGTCCATCTCGCGGACGGGGTGCAGTTCGACGGCGACTGCCAGGTCTGCGCTCAGTTGGGCCCAGAGAACAGGGGAGGGAGAACAGGTGGAGCCAGCCGACAAGCCTGATGCACCGCCGTTCAAGGCCGTGGAGTTCCAGTACGGACTGGTCCTCCTGCGGACGAAGAAGTTCCTGGCAACCATGGACAGGCTTGGTAAGACCAGGATAGCTGGCAGGCTTGGCTGGGTCATGCTCTACCTCATGCCTCTGGCCGCGGCGGCCGGCGTGCTGCTGCTCTCTTCTGAGCTCGGCATCCTGCTGTTTACGTCGAGGGGAGTGGAGGCGGCCACGTCGGTCAGGGCGGCCGGGCCGTTGGCCAACCTCGCGATCCCGGGGGTCAACCCGTACCTGCCCATCGTCTACGGCTGGCTGGCGCTCGTCGTCGGGCTCGTGACGCACGAGGCGGCCCACGGCGTGGTGGCCAGGAGCCTCGGCGTGCCTGTGAAGTCGGCCGGGCTGATCATGTTCCTGTTCATACCCATAGGCGCGTTCGTGGAGGTCGACGAGAAGGCCTTGAAGGCCGCGAAGCCGGCACACTCTCTGCGCATACTGGCTGCGGGCGTCGGCGACAACCTCGTCGTAGGGGCTGTGAGCCTCCTGGCCCTGGTCGGCATCGTGTCCACCATGGTCCCGGCGGTCGGGGGCGCGGGCTACGCTCCGCTGTCGGCCATCGTGTCGAGGTATTCGTCGGCGCTTTGGCACAACCCCCTCCTTTACCTCTGCATCCCCACCCTCCCGGCCTGCCAGGCGGTCGCGCCGTACTCGGGGGCCCTCGTGGCGTCCTACACGTCCCCGCTGGGCGGGCTGCTGGTCCCCCTGGCCAACCTGTTCTACTGGATGTTCTTCCTCAACTTCAGCCTGGCGATCTTCAACGCCCTCCCGATACCGATATTCGACGGAGGCCAGGCGTTCAAGATATGGCTCAGGACAGTCGTCGGCTCCAGGCTGAGCGAGAGGCGCCTCAGCATTGCCACGCGGATCGTCTACGTGGCCGTCGTAGCGCTCATACTCTCCGTCGTGGCCGTGCCGTATCTGATGTGACCTGCGGGCCGGCCTTAAATTGAGCAGGCAGCTCACATGGCGTGCTCCTGATAACAGGCCTGGGGCTCGTGGCCGCCGCGCTGACGACCTACTCTTCGGTCCCGCAGATCCGGAAGATGTGGGTCACGAAGAAGACGGGCGACGTGTCCCTCCAGATGTACGTCATCCTTGCGGCGGGCTTCACTATGTGGCTGGCCTACGGGGTCGCGATCTCCTCGGTCCCCATAGTCGTGGCCAATTGCTTCAACGTCGTGCTGGCGTCGATGATAGTGGCGCTCAAAGTCAGATACGGGTGAAGGCCCTGCAGTGGCCTAGGCAGGCGCCTGCGCGTCTTCGAAGTGGTCTATCACGGGCCCTGATATCTTGTCGAGCGCGAGCGCGCTGAGCCCTGTGAGCATCGGCTTCCCGGCTTCTCCCACCGGCACCCACATGAAGGAGCTGGCCTCCTCGTTGACTCGTATCTGGCCGTAGGACGCTGGGCGGCACCTGAACAGGAGGACCACGAAGTGCCTGTCCGGGTCGCTGTACTCGGAGGGAGATATGAACTCGCCGATCGACACCAGGTCGGCGGCCACGATGTCCATGCCGGTCTCTTCCATCATCTCCCTCTTCAGAGCCTGGTAGAACGTCTCCCCCTTCTCCAGGTGGCCCCCCGGGAGCGAGTACTTGCCGCCCCACTTGTCACTCTTGGTCACAAGTATCTGGCCGCGCAGGACCACCACCCCCACCACCACGACTTCCGGCTTCTCGCTCACACAGCGCTAGTGCTTGCGACTACAAAAGAGACCCAGACGATACCAGCCTGTCGTTGGCGCCGCTCTGCACCTTGTTGTACGCGTCGATGTCGTCGATCCTCTGCGCCAGCCACCTGGTCTTGCAGTTCGTGCAGTAGAGGTCTGTGCTCACTTCCAGCGGTTTGCCATCTACCCATGCCTCCACGAACCTGCGCTCTACAAGAATCCCATCGCATGTGATGCATCCATGACTATGGTCAGCCATCGCACCGGATGAACCGAGAAAACCTGTAATGTCCCTTAATGGAAGGGCGCCCGCCTGTTAAATCGATAACCGTACCCACACTGTATGCCAGATATAGTCACCATCACGTTCAGGCCGAAGACAGACGAGGCGAAGCTGCTGCTGGAGCCCATGACGATGGCGATGAAGCGCATGTTGGAACAGTATGCCGCCAACCAGGGGAAGCCGGCGCAGGTCGATTGTGTTGCCAAGGACGGCGCGTGCACGCTCAACATGGAGCTGGACCAGATGTCGACAGTGTTCGGACTGGGCGACGGCCCTGCATCCCAGGAAGACCTGGCGAAGGCCATGGCGGTGATGCAGAACCACATAGCCGCCCTCGAAGACACGTTCATAGTCGACTATGGCGTCAAGAGCATAGACGGTTCGAAGCTTCAGGCCTGACCAGGGCCGGCATCGGGCTGGCTGCCCTGCCTCCCCATCAGGTCTTCTACGAGCTTCCGCCACGGCGGGTATGGCTCCGCGTCGTACGCCCCGGCAGGCGTTATCTCGAGGAGAACGCTGTCCGTCTCGGCGATGAACATGTGCGGCACCCCGGTGTCTGTCTCGACGGAATCTCCGGGCGTCACGTCCCTCTCTGTGTGCGACATCTCGGAGCCGTTGAAGTACTTGAGCGTGCCCGACACGACGAAGAAGGACTCCGGGTAGGAGTGCATGTGGCCTCCCCTGGCATAGCCGGCCTTGATGGTGACGACCTTGACCTCTCTCCTCCGGTCCTTGGCGATCACAAGTATCACGCCGCGCACGTCGTCGCTCACCTTGCGGTACGCCATACGCTGTGACCTACGGCCTGAATAAAACGAGGGGCCGGCCCTTTTATGGAACTGCGACCACGGCAGGCATGGGTTTCGGCCCGGAGCCGGTGCTTATGGTCGGCGTCATAGTCGTCAGGGACGATGGGAGAGTGCTGGTCCACAGGTCCGACAACTGGGGCGGCAGATACACGTTCCCAGGAAGCCGGGTGCTGTACGGGGAGGCTGTCGAAGACGCCGTGATAAGGACGGCCCAGGAGGAGACAGGGGTCGGTGTCGTCGACCCTGAGCTCATACTGGTGATGGAGATGCTCAACGACCCTGAAAACACGGCCAAGGGGAGCCATCTGCTCGGGTTAGGGTATGTCTCAGCTGCTACGACTCCGGCCCCGACGAAGTCCGCCGGCACGGTCCCGTTCGAGTGGGTCACTCCCGAGGAAGCGGAGAAGCTCGACCTGGCTACCTGGGCGAGGAAGGCGCTCGAGAAGTATGTGAGCGGCAACACCAGGCTTCAGTTCGGAAGCAGGGTCGTACACGACCAGAAGGACGCCATCGACAAGTCTCCGGACTCAGATTCCAGCTAAGGGCCAGAGGCGGGGTTGCCGCCCGCTCAACTTGGCTACGTTCTCCCTAACATGACCGCGTACACGAGGGCGATAATGCTCGTCTATGTCTAGCACTCGACGAGCAGGGGGAGGTGGTCCGAGGCCTCGTCGGGGAGCACGCGGAACTTCTTCACGGCGAGCTCCGGGGACGCGAACGCGTAGTCGGTTATGATGCCGCGTGTCTCCTTGGCAGTCAGGGACGACCTCGTCGTCGTGGCGCCGCTGCCGTTGACCAGGTTCCGCATCTCCGACTCCAGTATCCTGATCCCTTCCATCCCGGGCCGGAGGTTGAGGTCACCGAGGAGCAGCTTCCTCCCAGGTATCATTCCAAGAAGCGACAGGATCCTTCGCGACTGGACGGCCCGCTCGAGGCAGTCGCCGTAGACGCCCCATATGGATGCCCCGTGCGTGTTGGCCACGACGATACCGCCGGGGAACCTCATGCACTGCAGCCTGACGCTCTGGGACTGCGACATCCCGGTGCCAAGTACGTCGTGGCTGGCCAGAGCGTCCAGGACCTGTGCCTCGCTGTATGCAGGGGCGCCCTGCGCCTCCCTGAAGAACATGGCGAGGCGGGTGCCGGCGTCGCTGTACGGCTCTGACGGGACGCCGGTAAAGCCTGGCAGTGCCTTCTGCAGCCGCTGATAGAGGTCGTAGACTGGCTCGGCGCCTCCATGCTTCTCCATGATCTTCACCGAGGCCGGTGAAGCCGTCCGCGGCTCCATGAGGACCTCCTGGAAGCAGAACACGTCGGTCGTTGCTTTCTGGTCTTTCAGGAACCTCTCGAGCTTGTCGTAGGCGAAGCCCAGCCAGACGTTTAGAGATATTACCCGCACATGTGTCTAGGCGATGATTGCTAAAAAGCTGTCCGCCCGTTGCGGCAGACGTCGGGCCTTTGTCTGCAATCCCCGCATATTATAAGGCGGACGCCTGGGCCGCCCAGGCAACCTGCGATGTGCTATCACTGCTATGGCGCCAATAAGTGCCGCCTGCAAACACTGCGAAACATACCTGTACGGTCGTTGCCCGCGCTGCGGCCACGACCACTTCAGCGGCGGGCCTGGGCCATAACTCCCAGCTCGGGCGGTCCGGAGCGAGGCTGCTCTATCAGCGCCAGGAGAGCCTTCGGGTCGTTTATGCGGCGCTTCATGCGCGTCGAGCGCTTCGGCCTAACAGGAGCCCCGGGGAACGAGAACGTTGCTACGTTCGTCTCTTCTGTGTACCCCCCGTCGGGGCAGTCGTCGAAGCTCCCGATCATGTATCTGATGCCGACGGGGCTGTCGACGCTCACCCAGTACACACGCGACCCTGAGAGGCCCGGTGCCTCTTCGTCCCATATGATGTGCACGTTCCAGTTGTCGTGCTTCTCGACCGCTCTCGCAGCATCGACTATCTGGTCGGCGCGCTCAGCTATCATCTTCTTCAGGAACGCGACGATGGCTGGAGTCAGCCGCTCCCTGTAATCCTCCAACGGCGTTACCGTCACGCTGCCGGGGTCCATGCATCTGATGGCCGGCCAGTGATTTAACGGCAGCCGCCCGCCGCGCCGGCATGCCAGCCCGCGTTTTATTCTCGGGGAGCGCCTGCTTGAGTGAACAAGCAGGAGCTGGCGCCGCAGTGGTTTGGAGCGCTTATGAAGACATGGGACCGGTTGGAGCCGACACTCGAGGGAAGGCGGGAGTTCGGCGCCTGCCTTGCGAGGCTGGGGTTCAGCCGGGCGGAGTCCGGCTGCTTCAAAGACGCCTACACGAGCTCAGACGGCCTGCTGGTCATGAAGTGGGACATGTGCCCGGACCCCGACAAGACGGAGGAGCATGCCTGGACGGAATTCGTGACCTGGAGGAACTCGGCGCCGCGGAAGCGAGCGCACCTGGCCCCGGTGATCAGGTACCACAACGGCCTGATACTCCAGAAGAGGGTGAAGGCATGCAACGACAGGTGCGGGAAGAAGCTGGAAGCGATGTCGCTGGCGTCCAAGTTGAAGATATCGCACTGGTACCACCACGGCCACCTTGGCAGCGGTATCATGTTCTTTGACTACGACGACATCGGCCTGATCGCTGATGACGTGACAGAGCTGTCGGCCCTCGTTGCCGCTACGCGCCCGCAGGGGAATAACGGCCTAACCTGTTAGGGACAAATCCCCTGGATTGGGCTCCGATTATGATTTAGAACCCAAATCTCGTTTGGATTCGCATGAAAAGCACAATCAGCGGCCCGGCTTGTGCTTTGTCCGACTCGCCAGCGGGTATCTCTCGCGGCGCCTGGGACAACCCGGCCTGCGGCTCCTCATATTCTAACTTCCAAGAGGCGGCGCGCCTCTGCTGCAACGCCAGGCATGCGCCTTCAGCCTGTTGTCCCCCTCCCGGAGTCCAGGAGGAACACGCACTTGTCGTCCCCCTTCGCCCGGCACTCGACCTCTTTCATGTGGAACTGCCTCCTGGTCGTAGGCTCCATGAACCCCGTCAGCATCCCTCTCATGAAGCTGCAGATCCCCTTGGACGCCTTCCGCTCCCCGCACTCGAAGCAGTCAGCCACGGTTATGCTGGCGCGGTCGGGCGCGAGCTCCGTGACCCCCCAGCCCGCCGCCGAAAACAGCTCCAGCGCGTACCCCAGGGTGCTGACGAGCTTCTCGGCGCCGACGACGTCGGTGAGGAACCTGATGAAGTCGCTGCCATAGGCGTACCCGCTGTTGTAGAGCAGCGTGTCGCCCTCCCTCCCGAGCATGGACCTGATCCCCGAGAAGACGCCCATGATCGCCTTTTGCCGCATCAACACCACCCTCTCGCCGCCCCAGACCACCGGGAACGTCAGCGTGTCGACAAGCACGCTGTCCTTCCCCGCTGCCACCCTGACGTCCGTCACCCCCTTTATCCCTCTCAGTGCGCCTTCGAGGCGCTCTGGCGTGGCTCCGGCCCCGTCGACCACCGCGAACGCGTTGAAAACCACAGTGTTGCGCTTTACGCGATACATGTTGGCCTGCTCGATGCTGACGCCCGTCTTGAGGACGGCTGCATGGATGTCGGCTGCAGATACTATGCGGTCGTCTATCACGACGAGAACCTGCACGTGTTTGGTGTTGCGCTGGTAGCGTCCCAGCATTACCTCCTTTGGCAGTTTGTCCAGTGGCTTCTCACATGGCCGGAAGCCGGAAGTTCCTCTTAAAGAATTTCGGTAATATTTAACCCTCATGAGACGTGCACAAGATGCCATGAGACGGTCGGGTCTGCTTATATTATCGGACGCCCCCGTAGTGCATGTGCTGGCGTAACACTCTCGGCATGCGCATCATGCACGCCACACGACGACTCGACAGGCGGAACAGGATGTGGAAGGCGTCGGTGGCATATTTCGCCTGTGGCGTTATGTCCGTGGCAGTGCCAGGGGCTACCGCGGTAGTCCTCGCCTGCTTCGGGGCCGGGGCGCTCTTCTATTACATGGGCCGTCCCCGCAGCAAGAGACCAGGCGGTCCGTCCCTCAGCGTCCCCTTCGCCAGGTTCATGCAGACGGTGGAGGAGGGCCCAGAGCCTGTCGGCACCTGGGTCGCGCCTGACCCCTACCACCGATACGTCCACAAGGTCGAGTACGTCGGCCTGATCGACAGCCAGTGGTGAAGCCCCTGGGTTCTGCCCAAGGCGCTTAAATCGTCAATGATGAGTATGATGTAATGGCGCGGCAAAGAGGGGCCTACTGTTTTTCGCACGTTGACGACATCGACGGCATCTGCCCCGCGGCTTTAATATTCGGCGGGGGATGGTAGCCGATGGCCACGAGTCAGGAGAACAGGAGCATCGGCACCGTGGCTGATGTTGCCATGAGGCCTGTACCTGCCACGGTCTACCAGATCGTGATAAGCGACAGCGTCATGGACTCGCTGCACGGCATCAACAGGGACATCGCCGAGCTCTACATCCCCGCCTACAAGGTTGCCTTCAACATCGCCGCCGGGGGCCGCCTGACGGTCATCAGGGACGTGGACCCGGCCAGGTACCGCCGGGCGATGGTGTTGAAGAGGCTGAAGGCATACCCGGGCTTGGTCAATCTTCTCATGGCGTACCTTGATGCCGAGGACAAGATAGTAAAGAACTACGGCACAGCTCTCAAGGTGAGGCTGGCCCGCAGATGCCAACGCACGGTCATGTCTCCTAGGACGAAGATCGCTTTGGAAGACGCAAAGGCGCTAGAGAGGTTAATGACGGCCTCTCGAAAGCGAAGGCCCCGGAGCATACAAGCGAGTTTGTGAGACTGTGAGAAAGGCTGCCCCAGCGGCCATGGCCATCCTGCTCGCCATCTGCAGCTCCACCGCGGCCCTTCTGTTGGACAGGCGTGCACCTGGCACGTCATCACCCTGGCCGGTCGTGCAAGCACCATACTCGGGGACCAGATACAGCGTGGTCGACCTGCCGGCGAGCTATGGGGACCCGTGACAGCCTCTCAACGACCAGCAGGTGCAGCAAGCTGAGCTCAGCATGCTCAACTCTTCAGGTGCGGCCGCGATCAGGATAGACCTGGGGTATGGCCCGTGGTTCCAGGGGAACCAGACCGAGATCGGGCTGATGACGTCGTACATCCAGGGTCTGAGATCGTACAACAGGACGCTCGTGATAGCCGACGTGGCGTCGGAGACCTACAGTGGCGCCGGGAACCAGCCTAGCTGGGCTCAGTTCCAGGCGGACTGGGTGCAGCGGGTGACACGCTCGCGGCTCTGTATCACTCGGCGTACTACAACTGGCTCGCCAACTTTCGAGCTGGGCGCAGACGGAGAGGGTCAGCTGCGTCTTCCCGTTCTACACGCAGTACTTCGCCTCTTACTCTCTTCCGACGTCCCCGTTGGCGCTCGCCCAGGCGCTCCTCAACGACAGACCCCGGTGTCCTACGAGTTCCGGAGCTTTGCGACCTAATGCGTGATTAATCGCACCTGCTTACGATTACAGGGCTGTTTCCTGCCTCCGTTGGCGTAGCAGAGCCCGAAAACACGGTCAGACACCATGAATACATATAGTACCATGTTGGGCGCCTCGAACCCCGTCCCGTGCAGAGGCGGGTGCCTGGCGGTTTGCATCGGCCCCCTGGTGCCATGCGTGGCAGCCGGGAGGTCTCCAGGGTTTTTGTTTTTTCTAATTTGCCATCCCACGCTTATATCGCATGGAGCCGCACGCGGGCTCACGTGCACGGACGACTGCCGGCATGGGCACGGCCAGGCCTCGTCGAGAGTCAATAACGGGTCCTGACCGCGCCTGCGGGCGCCCATTGACGGAGCAGAAGAGGGCATGCGATGCCAGGGTTGACGCCAGATACCTGGCCTCCCTCTCCCGCCACGGCTGCCAGCGCGCCTTCAAAGCCGGCGCCAATCATGGAGGGTGGTTCCAACGACACCCAGACGCAGGGACACCCGTCACCGCCAGACGCCAGAGCCGGGCAGGCGCCTGGGTGGCGTCCCCCTGCGGTACCCGGCGGGGATGCCCCGGGAGCCTTGTGCACCCGCACGTTGAACGGGGACGTCACGAACACGGCGACCACCACGGCGGCCATGTACACGAACGAAATCCACACCCCGGCATAGAACACGTCGATCAACAACGACTCCTTCCCTACTACCCTCCCTGGAGGTAACATGAAGTAGATCATGCCGCCTATGCATGCCATGAGAACAGCGGCGAGTATGCTCCACATGAAGTACGCGGGGGTCCCTTTGTCCATGCCGCCGGCCCACCCACGCTGCAGTAGAAGCACCCATGAGAACAGGGGAGACCATTAAAAGCGGACCCCACAACAGCGCCCTGCCAGGCGCAGACTGGACGGCGAATGCGGCGCTACCGCGGCGCTTTGGCCGCGCCCCGCTGCTTCCTGCTCAGCTCTGCGATGACCGCTTGCGTGCTCTCATCCTTCTCTTCTTGCGAGAGCGCGGCCCACCCCGAACACATGTAGAGTATCACGCTCTTGTTGGCCTCTGCCAGCCGCTGCATCTCTGGGTCCATGGCGCTTTGGCTTGCGTACCGGTCGCTGCCCTCGCACATGCCATTGATAAGGCCTGCCACAATAAAAGCGCGCTCCGGCCCCGTTCTCCCTGGGGTACTAGCAGACAGAATCGCACTTGTTAAGCTCGGCCGCGCTCGTAACAGTTAACGCCCGTCAACAGCTGAGGCCTCTGGGTCGCGCCGACCCCGTCTTTTATTGCTGGCCGACGTCAACACCTGCTTGAGCGCCGGCAAGGAGATTGAAACCAAGGTGCGCATATCCATGGTCCCGGAAGCCCTTGCGGCGGTCCCCTTCGAGGAGGCGCTCGAGACAGACGAGTACTTCTTCACCCCCGAAACCGCAGAGAAGGGCATGCTGTACCTCCGGATCAGGACCAGGGACGGAAGGAAGGAGCTAGAGCTGAAGGAGATCACGTCCATAGGCGATATCTACAAGGCAGACGAGACCAGATACGAGCTGGGCGCCGAGTACGAGGCCCTGAAGTTCATCCTGGGACGGGTCCTCCCTGTCGACATCACCGTCAAGAAGGTGAGGAAGACGTACGTGTTCAACGACTGCAAGGTCACCGTCGACGACGTAGAAGGGATCGGCCTGTACCTCGAGGTCGAAGGCCCAGAGGCGATGATCCCGGAGACGATTGCAAAGCTCCGTGTCGACCCTGCCGACGTGGATACCGACGGCGGGTACGCCCAGATGATGCTGAAGAAGCAGGGCCTCCCTCACATACCGCCTCGGCGACGCTGAACACCATACACCCAGGATCAGCCCCCGATCGCCCAAAGGAGGACGATCAGATCCTGCTGCCCGTTGTTTGTCGTGATTTGCGCCTCATTTTAGCCCCAGAATCCCCCTACCGGGGCTATAACATGCCCTGACAGGCAGACCCAGCTCTCACATGGTCATATTCTCCCGTCAGACTGGCAAACCAGCCAGAAACATGGCCACGACCAGCATGCCGCCCCACGGAGCGCTTCAGCCGATCACTATCTCTTCCCGCTGCCGTTCATACCCGCAATTTGCGCACATGCCGCCGTGCTTGTCTATGCTCTTGTGCACGAGCTCGCAGTCGTCCTCGTCTTCCTTCCGCATGCTGGCATACGCGTTCATAGATGACCGCACATGTAGGCCCTGGAAGTTGAAAAGCGCCCATCCGCAGAGCTGCAAACCCACGCCCGCCCGGTCAGACGAGCACGGCCAGGATGATGAGCACCTCGATGTGCTGGCCTCCAAAGCCCACGACGGAGATGGCTACCTTGCTCGTAGAAACGTCGACTTTGAACGTGAACCAGCTCTTCAGCGCCTTCAGCATCGAAAGGGCTCGAGTCCCATAATGGTTCGAGCCTCTCCAGGGCCCACATGGGTGCAACAGACGCCAGACTACCGTTGCGCAGGGACCCATAGGTACCTCGCCAGCGAGACAACGCTGACCAGGAGAAGGCCTACGCATGCGAGATTAAACGTCCAAATCGAATCGCCAGCGACCGCCCGGCCGCAAATCTGAGCCATTTGGAACGGTAGCGGGTAGCATGACCACGTGGCCTTCACCACCGCCAAGTCCCAGAATACTGCCTGGGAGAGCCCGAGGGCGTAGGCGCTGACCAATGCCCCAGTGACAGACAGTAATACCCCGAGCCTCAAATTGCTCGCCCTCCCAGACGACTGCTGACCTGGCGGCGAAGATACACCGCGACCCCCAGCAGCACGATGACCGGGGCCCAGGCGGCGTAGTAATCGAGCGCAAACATGAATGCGAGCGCGTGGTATACAGCCGGAACCTGCACGGCAAGGTGCATGACATGAAAGAACACGTCTACTATGAACGGAAGAGCCCGGTACGCGGGATAGAGGAGCTCAGAGTTGAATAGCGCCACGAAGGGGGCCCAGAGGAGCGGAGCGGCCAGCGAGCCCACCCCGACAAGCAGGGCTGCCAGCACCAGGACCCTGCGAGCGACTTCCAGGGGCGGGGCCCTATCCGGGACCACCTCTGCCGTATGGCTCACGATCACCCTCAGGTCGGGCTCGGCCACGGATGTCTGGGCTCCGGTGCCCTGGTCGACTACCACGGCTCCAGGAGCTTCCCCGCCCTGTCCAGGGTGAGCGACTTCACCAAGCATCACCTGCCGCTGTAAAGTATGGCGGACCCGACTCCGACGTCTTCCTCTGACAAATCCTGCCCTGCTATCACAAAGACTGGGGCACGCCGCCCTTAAAACGCGGCGGGCACGCCGTCGTCCCACGGGCGAGATGCCAACGCCGGAGAGCTGCCAAGACAACACCGGACGCCGAACCCTCCAGGCCGCATAGAGGGCCGCGAAAATGACTTCTTTATGAAAACTGATTCTTTACGAAGACGCAACGAACGGCAGAATAACTCCAACCACCATCGGGCCCCCCGGGGCTACAGCTTCACTGGTCGTTGGTAGCCTTCAGCCACGCCATGAAGAGGTTGTCCACGAAACCGTATTCCCCCTTCCCACCGTGCCTCAATATCCCCTTTGCCACGAGCATATTGAGGGAATACCCCACTGCTTCCTTGCCGATGTACTCCTTCGCCGATATCTCGGACGGCCTGACCCCACTGGGGCCGTGCTTCGCGAGCGCCCTCAACACCTTGGTCTGAGACGGTGTGAGGTCGGACAGGAACTCCCTGAAAGACAGCTCCCCCTGGTTCTTGAGCACAGAGTCCACGACCATCTCCAGGTTCCCCTTTCCCAGCTGCTTCACGCCCTTCGACTCGAGCTCGCTCCCGAGGAGCTGCAGGTTATACGGGATCCCGCTCGAGACTGCGAGCAGATCAGACCTGAAGTCATGCACAGGATCATCGGCATGCTTGTCGAACCGGAGCCACGGGAGATACCTGGACAGGAATTCGCCATACTCTTCATCCGAGAACGGCTTCACCTCGCGCAGGAGCAGCTGCTTGTAGAACGGCGCCTTCTGGCGCGCAACCAGATTCTGCAGCGTCTGCCGGTTCGACCCAGACACAACAATCTTCGTGCGCCTGAAGTCCTCATAGAGGGTCCTGATCAGACGTATCATGCTCTCCCCCACCTTCTGGTTCTTCGAACCATAGGAGAGGTCCACCAGCGACGGGAACTCGTCCAGCATCAGCACAGGCAGCCTGCTAGTCATCTCCCCCATATGCTCTATCAGCGAGAAGCAGCTCGTGATGGCAGCATCAACGTCATCGCTCTCCCGCCTGACATACGAGACCGACACCTCCATGTCGGCGACCACCTTGGCCGACAGTTTCAAGCCCTGGAGAAACTTACGCAGCGCCGACTTCCCAGCATCCAGGACCTCTTCCAGCTTGAACCTGACCGGCAACACATCGTTGAACGCTGCGATGGCCGCCCTGTTCATCACCCTGACGAACTCATCGACAGTGCTCGGCGACACCCGCCACACCGACACATATACCGTTGGAACATCTTTTTCATCAAGTCTCCTACTGACCTCTTTCAACACACTGGTCTTCCCAATCCTCCTGATACCCGACACAGAAAACCCTAGCTTGTTCTTGGAAGACAACTGCTTACAGAGCTCTTCAATAAGCGCCTTCCTGCCAACGAAGTCCTTATCGACTACAGGTGTGAGTGTGAATGGCAACTGGTGTTCGCTCAAGGTTATAACATTTAAAGGTTATAAACTTTAAAAGGTCATGTCCTTCGGACGTACCACGAATGGCCTCCTCTGCCCCGACCAGTTCACGGCGACGATGAGAGGACGCCGGCCGGAAGTTCTTGAGTCCTTTGCGGATGATATAGAGTCCTGGCCGGCACCCGCAGACCCAGCCATAGGCACGCGCCAAACAACAGACCCATACCCCCTCGAGCCTGCGTCCACCCATAACACAAAAGCAACCGGGTATATCCTTGGTCATAGGTATGACCACTTAGAAGTACTCGTGGAGCTTGCCGGTCTTCCCGGCCTCTTCGACCATGGAGCACGTCTCGCACTTGGGGACCAGGGTGAATGGGGTGGCGTCTGCGATCTTCTTGCCGCAGTGCACGCACTTCTCTTCCAGGTGGAGCGACTGCCACTTCTTATCCTCGCGTCGCTGCGCCTCTTGTACTCCCTGGACGGCGTCTGGAGCCTCACCCCCGGCGCGGCCTATCGTGGCACGCACTGTCGCGGACGAACAGGCGGCCGCCCCCGATCCCGTGGAGAAGGACCCGGTAGCTCGCTGCCTGCTCGCCACCCATCAAAAGCGGCCGTAGCAGCCCAGGCCACGCTGCCCGCTTTTAGCGTACGGGAGGTGAAAGAATGGACAGAAAAGAACTGACGGCAATGGTCAGAAACGCACAATGCGACGAATACTTCGGAGCCCTACAACGACTGGGCTGGGCACGGCCGAGGCTCTACACCATGGTAGAAGACTTCCTGAAGCGGTCGCTTCAGCGACCGGATCGTGATATCATACTCGAATATCTGGCATGCCGGCGCTGCGGACGCCTACACCACAGCCTCGCTGACGCCCTCCTGGCAGCAGAACAGGCCACGACCATGGCCGAATGGTTCACCAACCTCAGGACCGGGAACCACCGCTAGCAGGACCCCCACCAGCACGGCAAACTATACCAAGTTCTCGAGCCCAAGGACCCTTGCGGACACCCCCCAATTTCGCCCCCAGGAGAACCCCCACAAAACCCCCCCCCCCCCCACACCCCCAAAAACCCCCCCCAAACCCCCAACCCACCCCCAACCAAACCCCCCACCACCACCCCCCC
>JAFMAA010000030.1 GCA_029785235.1 Nitrososphaerota archaeon
GGGATCCCCTCAGGGTACCGTTCTCCGGAAAGGGAACGGGGGTACGTGCGGTTTGCTATCCCTGGGATCTGGGTGGCCGTGAAAGCCACCACCCGATACTCGGGATTGTCCCGGTAACAAACATTGAAGTTGTGGAAGTCTCGTCCTGCCGCACCCATGATGATTACTCTCTTTTCTGGAGTCATGGTCGCTTCTCGGCTTTATTTCGAATAGGGAACAGTAACTACATATCGGAAGGGCACCCGTCACTTTGCGTGCCGCTAACTGTCCATATCTCGGTTCTGAGCTGGACTTTCAGGGTAGGAACAGGCGCGGTCCCACAAGGGGCGCGCCGGGTGGGATTCGAACCCACGACAAGCGGCTTAGGAAGCCGCTGCTCTATCCAAGCTGAGCCACCGGCGCATTTTTCTCACCGAGAAATTCGGAAACTCTTGCCCGTTTTTGCATGCGTACGCCCTCTTTAGCTTGTCTCTGGGGTCTTGGGGGCTGAGTCGAGCAGCCGTATCGCTTGGGCCATCTTGTCCTGCTGGGAGCCGATGTAGCTCTCGGTCATCTCGACCGAGGAGTGCCCGTAGAGGTCCCGGATTTCGAGAAGGTTCGCCCCCCGATTCCGAAGGACGCGCCCAAAGGTGCGTCTGAGGTCGTGGTTCGATACCTGCACTCCGGCTCTCTTTCCCGCTCTGCTCACCATCCTGTCCAAGGGAGTCCCTGCCACGTAGGGATGGAGGGCTCCCTTCGCCATGTAGACGAGCAGGTACGGGCAGTCGGTACACTCCGATGCCCACCTCGCCCGCGTAGGGAGGTAGGTCCCCAACTCTTGCAGAACGCGGGATGCCAGCGGGACCACTCGCGAAATGGTGTCCCGATGTGCCTTCCCGCGCACGCCCATCGTTGGCGGAGTGGTGTCGAGTCGGATGTCTTCCAGTCTCGCCCTCATCACTTCGATCCGGCGCAGTCCTTGGAAACCTTCGAGGGCGACTACCAATCTCTCGGTCCCTTGGGCCGCATTCATCACCGCCCCCAGTTGTGTTTCCGAGAGCCACCTCTTCCTTCCGGAAGTCGAAAGTGTCTCGAAGTTCCGGGCTATCCCTGACTCCTGCACTACTCGGTTCCCCCGGCTCGCTAGGAACGATCCCAGCCAACCGAGGAAAACTCGCTTGGTCTTTGGCGCCGTACCGAGGTAGGGCAATAGGGCCATCAAGTCCTCCGGCCTCAGTCCCTTGGGAGTGACCGGGTGACCAATCTCGGCGAGGATGCCTCCCCATCGAGATATGCACCGGGCTACGTTGTCGCCGGCCCTCCCCTGATACTGTCCCCTTGTCGCTCGCTCCTGTTCGATCCATTTCCTGCTTTCTTCGTGCCACCGCCTCGCCGTTGTCGGCAAGGTGGTATCCTCCAGCGGTTCCCCATGTTGGCGAACTATATGGCTGCAGTCTACGGCGGGACTTGCCTGGCCGGGGTGGGTTTCCTGGAAGATTTCCAGCGGCGAGAGGAAGCTGGCACACGTCCAAGTGAAGTCCGTGATCATCTACCTTTCACCTCGACCGTTGCGAAACGCACGCACACCACCCACCGCCGGTACATGGGTCCTTGGCGAAGTTGCCACCCTACTAGCGCCCCCGGCCACGCTCGGGCAGCCTGGAAACCGAGTACTACCGCTAAGTCCTCGTCGTCCGCGGGGACGAAGAGCAGGAGGTTGCCGGTGGACGTGACGCAATACTCCTTTGCGAGCCCGGCCCGCACCCAGCCACAGATCGTGCGGACCACTCCATGCCCAAAAGCAAGAGCTACCGCCCGATGCCTGAGCTTGGTTGTGTCCTCTTGGACAACCCGGACAGGGTGGACAGGGTCTTTGTACTCCTCTGTACTGTGTACTACCCCCCTCGCGCCACGCGTAAGGGGTATGGATACCCTGTCCACCCTGTCCAGCCTGTCCGTTCCGGGCATTTCAGGCACCTCCTGTCTGACATTCCAGCATCGTTTGTCCGACTTGGGAGTCCCCCACTTTTCGCAACCGGATGCCCTGGAAACAGGTCACCTTAGAGCCATTGTACATGGTCCGGGCCTTGGTGATCTTTGCCTCCGCCATGACCGAGAGGACGAAGCCGGTGAGCTTGGTTGCCTCCCGGCTGGTCTCCTCACACCATTCGGCGTAGTCCTTGTACGCCACTTCCGTGGGCAACAGCGCCCCGTGCTCTGGGACAATCCTTTCTCGGACATAGACCCGCAACGGGTTGGCCGTATCGAGCCACAGGCGCTTCACCCCCGAGTCGTCCGTGGACGTGAAGGCGTGTTGCCGTCCCAGACAGATATATCCACCCACCGCCCAGTTGAAAATGCCAGGGAGTTCTTCGAGCAGCTTCGCGGTGAGTTGAGGGTCCTTCTGGTCGTTTGAGATCGAACTGGGGACGGAGACGCAAAGCCAGCGTCTGAAGAACGCATCGTCCAGTTGTTTCAGTTCTGGGAGGGCGTTGCAAGAAAAGACCGCCTTGCCGCCCCAGTCGAGATCGAAGAAGTCCTTGCCCTTCCTTTCCGCGTCGATGGAGTCCTCGCCCGAGAGACTCTTGAGGACTCCGAGGTCGGTAACCACCTTGGTGGGCAAGTCCGCGAAGGTGTTCACCATCTTGCCATACAGGCGAGCGGGAGAGAACCGGTTGCTGGCAAGCATGTGAAGGGATTGGTGGGCGACGTTAGCCTTGCCCAACAACCCCTCGATCACGCGCAGTATCGTGCTCTTTCCCGACTGTTTTGGGCCAATCAACATCAGCATCTTCTGGTAGCTGTTTCGAGGGTCCAGAAGATACCCGAAAAACTCCTGCAGTGTGTCCCGGTCGTCCTCATCTGGGATTACCTCGTCCAGGAACTGTATCCACCGGGGGCACTTGGCCTCGGGGTCGTACTCGATTGAGAGCTTGGTCAGGAGTCGGTCCTCTGGGTTGTGCGGCTGGAGTGTGTGCAGAATCAGGTCGTAGGTCCCGTTGCCGAGACAGACGGCGTACTGCGTGCCGTATTCTCGGCGGTCGCCGTAGGTCTGGCGCTCCACCGCTCCGAGGATCTCCCTCACGAACTGGTTGCTGGCAGTCTCACCTACATCGATGAAACGCGCCTCGATCCATTCTCGCAGCCACGAGTCCCCAATGACGTAGCGCCCGTCCATATATACCCACGTCTCGGAGTTGTCCCGGAAAGTGACGGTTGGAAAAGTGTCAAGGAGGGACGCAACGAAGGCGGCCTTGTCGGGTATTTGGTGTTCCTTGCCATCCTTCCCTTCGACCTTTGCGAAGAGTTCGCTGTCGCCCCTTTTCTCGGCGGTCACCGATGAAGCTTGCTTCACAACCTCAGCCCGACTCTGCTCGCGCTGGTAGCGCAGGACATCCTCGTCGGATGCGTCGGAGGGAAGTACTCCGTAGGGTCGGTCGCAATGGCAATTGCCCACCGTGCATCCCCCAGCCACATGATCATCAGGGGGATGAGGGCATCCGATGAGTACGCGAGTCATAGGCGTCTGATACGCGCCGTCTGCACCTCTCCTAGCGGGACCTGCAATGACTGCGGTTGACGGGCATTGCGGGCCGCAGGCGTCCGAGGGCGTCACGGTGACCCCGTTACCGGGCCGAGGAGATACCAGTGGTCGCCTGAGTGACCATGAGGTAGGCCGCAGACTCCTACGTGTCGTCCCGCGACCTCGACGAGTCCACATCGCCCATCGTCAGCGAGGATCGCACGGACAGCGAGTCCGGATGATACTGTCATGGTGCACCTCCACGTCGGATACGATGGGGTCCACGACGCATCTGATGGTGGCAAGCAGGACATATCACGGCCCCGATGCGGCTACGCGGTGCGGTGGCCACGAGTACCGCGTGTTGACACCGACGGCACCACGCCCACTCAGCCCCATCGGGCCCGAGATACCCCGTCCAGGGGAGGGTTGGGCGCACGGCGGGCAATATCGCACTGTGGGTCACACTGGGTCCGGACATCTTTTGAAAAAATTCCGCCGCCGGTATATAACTGGCCGCTAACTTAACGTAATATTATATAGGTCGCCGCTATGGTTGATATATATGGCGCGAAAAGAGACGGCGCGAACAGATGTTGATCGGCGACTCTTGCGAGTTTTCGACAGAGCACGGATGCTCCGGGAAGACCGAGGTTGGCTGCAGAGGTTAGCGTGGCTGAGTAATCGTTTTTCACCGACAGCAACGTCGGCAACCGGTATAGGCGGGGATATCCGGCACGATGAGCTAGTTCTGGCCCTTATCGATTTGGATTTGGCCGACCCAAATCGGAAGAGACATACACCCATGTCTTGGGAGGTCGGCTACGCTACAATCGGTCGCCTGATAGCTCATCAGTCCAGGCATGGACGGGTACTCGAGGTGTCGAATGGCAAGAGCAGACCCAAGCGATACGCGCTCGTGAACAGGCACCTATGCCCGACGTGTGAGTCTCTCGAAGAGGCGGCCAAGCTAATCGGATTTCTGCAGGGGACAACGCCTCTCCAGGGTCATGCAATTGGACTGCAATCTGGCGCGCGTATGTGGTACCAGTTTCACCCAGCCGAGGGTGAGACCACATACCCTGTCACAGACAGCACCTCTCAGAGTCAGCTTGCGGGAACCCATGAGGAGAAGTTCTCCTTCAGCAAGCGACGAGAAAGTGAGCGGATTCTGAAGGACGTCCAGCGCTTTGCAGGTACAGACAAAAAAGGAACTGCCTCCTTCGCGCTTTTATCTGACATTTTGGATGAGGTGCTGGGGCGACACTCAGGGATAGTGCTGGCACATTCGCATACAAAGTCTCGGTCGCCGTAGTACATATTCTGACTCGTCCTACTCCTTAACGAGATGGCGACCGGGGCGCATGCATCCTTGTCACGGTCGCCATCCACACCGATCATCGAGCGCGCCGTCCTGTGGCGACCACCTGCGCAACTGTGCCGGGTCCTCCATCTGGAGGGTGGGATGGTGACCCTCGTCCCACTCGACGTGGGTGGAGTGTATGTGGTACCCGAGAGGGAGACGAGGCGCGTGGCGATATGGGTGTGTCCGACCTGCGATTTCAGACATCTCGACCGCGGGCGGGTGGCTCAGCACTACGCAGCGATCCACACCGTCTCTTCCACTTTCGATGTAATGGGCAAGGCGCAACCGTGACCGGGCCCCCTCCCGAAGGGTTGATTTCTGACGGTACTCTCCTCACCTACGAGGAACGTGGTATGTCACGCGCAAGGGATGAGAGAGGCAGATTTGTTTCGGAAAGAGAAGAAGGCTTTGGCGGCGGGATCCTAATAATAGTCGTCCTGCTGATGGCAGTACTCTTTCTGAAGGGGGTTGGTTTGCTCCAAGTTTGGTTCGGGATCGACCCCTACGGAATCACACTTACCATAGATGCTACGAGCGTTATCTCGATGGCCCTCTTCGCTTTGCTCTTCAATTCATTGAACACCACAAAGAGGGACTTGGCCAAGGACTTCAAAGCCCTGGAGAAGAGCCTCTCTGAGATCGAGACGAAACTGGCTGTGTTGGAGGAGAGAACCAAGACCAAATGATCGAGACTCCCCGCGTGGCGATCTATGCCCGCGTCTCCTCCGAGGAGCAAAGCCTAGAGGGTCAGGAACGCGAGCTGCGCTCCTACGCCTCCTCCAAGGGATGGGAGATTGCTCAGGTGTACTCAGAGAAGCTGTCAGCGACGGGCAAGGTCGAGAGAGACGAGTACGCGCACGTACTCCAAGACGCGGCCCAGCCGTCCCGGTCTTGGGACCACCTCTTGGTGTGGTCGTTGGATCGATGGAGCCGGGAAGTGAAGTTCACGCAAGCCATAGCCAGCGTGGAAGCGCTGGAAGCCCTGGGGGTGAAGTTTCATTCTCTCAAGGAACCCGGCATTGACTCCGGCGAAGACGACTCCCCGAACATGGGCCGGGATCTGCTGAGGGCCATCCTCCCAGTGATTGCCACCTTCGAATCTCGGCGAAAGGCAGAACGGGTCCAGCTCGCGATGGACGAGATCAAGTCCGGGCGGAGGAAGACCCGATCCGGGAAGCCTCCTGGTCGTCCCGTCCGAGCCACCCCGGAAAAGGTCGCCACGATCCTTTCGCTGAAGAGCCAGGGTATGAACTGGAAGGAGATCGCTCAGAAGGTTGGTCTTCCAAGGGGAACCTGTGCGAATATCGCATCACGCGAGCGGAGGGGGCTGTCACAAAACCCCCCTCCTTCACAAAACGGTCTTCCGTCCCTCTGAGGGGTTACCTTCACGAAAAGGACCCCTTTTTAATCGCCATTGGGCTGACTCGTTTAGGTAGCGGCACCCCACGAATCGACTCCTGGTAGAGATATATACCTGAGTGAGGTTTTGTATGGCATTACGACTCAAGGGGCAACTTACAAATTCAAGGAGATTCATGGCTAACGAAGGCGCAGTAGCAATTGGGATCATTCTGCTTATCATCGGATTAATTGCCGTGGGGTCCAGCATTCAAACATACAATCAGTGCAATTCAACGCTCGGACAGATAGCTCAGCAGGTCAGCCCGAGCACGGCTCAACAGTGTTCGAATGCAGAATTGTTGACCATTGGCGGGGGATTAATTGGGCTGATCGGGCTCATTGCCTTGATTGGCGGTGCGGTTGCGTCATCCCCGAGTCCCCCCGTGGTTTCTAGCCCCCCAGTTTGGCTTGTGCAAGCTCCCCCTGCTCCGCCGCCTGTGCAGTCTGGTTGGTTATGTGCCAACTGTCGGGGTCTCAATTCTCAGCCAACTGGTGCGAGAGTGCAATTCTGTCAGCACTGCGGGACCCAACACTTCTTTGGACTTCCCCCACCCCCCCCTTGAAGTTCGAAGAACTCAAAGTCACGAGAGAGGCGGGGGGAGGAAGAAAACCCGTGACGACTCAAGTCCTATAACGGACTCATGTTAACGGCCACCTACCACATTATGAATGGTAGGGTAGCTTTTTAGCCGAGGAACCAATTGGTTCTCAGCAGTGTTCGAGAGAACCCACGACAGTAGGATGTGGACTTGAATTTCTATGCAATGCTGACGGCAGGGAGTCCCGCACTCGCTGCTATCTCGGCGATCTTTGTTATTCTAAGTAACGTGCCTCCCTTTGCGAACTTTCTTCTTAAGCTGCGGAGTGGAAAGCGGGACCCCTTGGCAGTCCTAAACCATCTGCTACCGGTACCTAAGCAATCGTCTCACAAGACGAGCGTGAGACGAATCATGTTCTTTTGGAAGTTCGTAAGACTGTATCGCAGGACCTTGCCATACCTCATAGCTGTCCTAATTGCGATTACGCTTGCAAGCGCGACCGGCTATGTCCCGTCAAGCAATGGGTCCCTGCTCTTGCTTACCCTGATTGTTATAGACATCGTTGCGATGGCACACACGTTTCTAAAGTGCCGCTTCGAGGGGGATTTCGCTATTCTTGACTCAACATTTGAGCGAGTACTCGCTGAGCAGTCTTACTTCTATTGAGTTTAACCGAGTGCGGTGGGGAAGAGTCTTTTAAAGCTAGATAGCATTCCACTCTACATGTCAACACCACAAGTGGTAGCAAGCCAGAAGCGTAGCAACGAGGAACCATGAGTTGGCAACCCGAACCCTACACCTACGGTTATGCTCCCCCGCCGCCTCCCGTTGAGAAGCCGCGCACTCCCGTTGTGTGGATTGTGCTCACGGTAGTTTTCGCCCTTATTGCTTCCGGAGAGGGAGCGGTTCTCTTCATCGATGTGGCACCCCAATCGAATTCAACGCCAGCTTCAGCTATGCAAACGGCCACCCTTGGGCTGAGTGTCACCACATCATACGCCTCCACCAACAATGCGACATTGGCCGCCGAGGAGACCGTGAACTACCAGTTCAATCTCGGCCCCGCGAACTCCGGCCTTTCGCCTTCGGGCACGAGTACGCTTCCGCCAGGGGATGTTGACCTCTACTACCTCAATGTCACATGGTCTTCCGGGAATTGTGAAACGATCACTGTGTCTGGGTCTGGATACTCGGTGGCAAGTGGAACAGTCACAACCTCCACGAGGGCTGATCTCTGCAATGGGAAACAAACTACCGTAACCCTGTCTTTCTAACCGCGATTGCGGGCCACCTAAAAGGACCTGAGACGGCGTGGCGTGCTGAAGCTGGGGGTGCCTCCCGAAACATCCCTTATAGTTGGAGAATCCTTTTAGCAATCAGTGGGATAACGAGTGCGTGGATAGTTATACCGACCCACAAACTGGTCAAACGTGGCGGGCAGTTCCCCCAGACCAAAGTGAGGGCCCCACGTATTACTCACCTCCGCCCCTGCCTTACCCGTACGATACCTCCGAAACCACGGAATGGAAGCGACCATCCATAATTCGCCGAGTTAGGGGGCTACCCGATTATGACCGGGGGAAGATCGTGGCGGTCTTACTGATCTCCTTTGGTTTTCTCGTCGTCTCACTTGTGGGTGAGTGGGGTGTGGTAATCGAAGTTGCACTGGCCGATGCGGCTATGTCGTCAACGACACATGGCGGGACGGGCGCCGGAAATTCCACCTCATCAACTGGAAGCATGTGTTCCACTGGGTTAGGAGCCGGCTTCGGGGTCGCTCTCGGAACTCTAATGGTCTACTGGAATCTGCTTCCATTTCTTTTCGGTTGCATCGGCACTGCACTTCTCATATGGGTCCGTGCTGATTTACATAGAGCAGAAGCTCAAGGCGAGTCGAGCGCTGTGAGTCCCCAAGAAGCCCCCTATGTTCACCGCGGGATCTTCGCCAAGGGACCTATCCTTGGCGTCCTCATCGTGACAGTGATAGTACCTCTTCTTATCATGCTCTCAGGACTGTTCATCTGTCTCTGAGGTGGGAGCGCGCCCTGACCATCCAAAATGCCGGTGAAAGAAAGACGAAAAGTTCTCCGGAGCGGCGAGGTCAAGGTAGGCGCAGGATCCTCCGGCGTGGAAGGCAGCGGGGGACACCAATGCTATATACCTAACTGGTATAGTTTCTAATTGCGAGGGGCGAGCCGGGCGCGAGTTGATTTAAATACCGATCACAGAGGTAAATATGGAGGACGTATCCATCAAGGACGAACCTCTTGAATTTCGGGTGCTATTGCTAGAGCGCCTCGGGTACAAGTTGGCAGATGACAAGACACACATTCTGACCAAGGATGGAGTGGTTGTAGAGGATCAGTACACCCACCAGCCTCTCAAGGTGATGAACTTCATTGTGGTTCCTGGGAGTGAGATACTGCTTGACGACAACATCGTCAGCTTGTCCGCATACTTTGATGAGTATGGGGACAAGCAGTAATGCTCGGCGGCCCTGGCTCGCCTATATCGGAAGCGGCCAAGGGCATTGCACTGCACATTGAACAGAAGGTTGCAGATTACATAGAAGGTCTGCGAGCAGGACGAATCCGTCTGACTGGAGACCAGAGACTAGTCCGCGCATCTCTTGGCGCAAAAAGAACGCCGGAATGGAAGTTGTTTAATGACTACATTCCTGATCGGAATCTCAGGGACTTGGCGCTCGGAGGTTTGGGGCTCCGAGAATTGAGTCGCGAAGATGACGACAGACGAGTGCTCCAAGAATCACGGGGGAGAATATTGGCAAGCTTCGGGCTCTCAGGACTCCATGTCGCTCAACTGGCAGAGCACGGGCTTCTTGCCGTGATTATCACGAGCTTAGTCCGGACCCAGCCAACTCCTGCCGATGTCAAGAACAATGTAGATAAGGTCCTCCGGAACATTGACTATGGCGTTTACTTTGTCAAGGGATTTGATAAGCCAGAGAAAGTAGCAAAACTCGTCGGGATGAGGGCAGCGGTACATGGCCCTCAGCTGGTTCTCGCGAAAGCAAGCGCAAGGAAGGTTCTTGACCAGGCTGGGAGCATGCTTTCCAAGGAGCCCGACCTGAAAACTGTTGTGGTCGAAACACGCGACTTCAGAACTCTCGTGGTAACTCGAGAAGTCGATTTCAGTGCCCTTGAGGACCTTGAGAACCTTGGGCACAAACGTCTTCCATAGGATGGAAATAGGATCTCTAGAGGACCCGTTGACAACAGTCGTAGCCTCGGGTTGAAGAAACAGTAGACCAAGAGTCGGCAATTTAACTTAAGGAGGGGGGTGGGGGAAAAGTTGCGAATGTCGCTCCCACACCGTCCTTGGATTAACTCGCAATTTCTTCGCAACTTCTGCCTGGCTGTAGCCCTCCGCGAGTAGCTGCTCTTTCTGCTCCTCCATTCTGGCCCGTTTTCCGGTTAATTTGACAGCTTCCGGTGGCCCTCCCACTGAGACGATCAGCTTCGGCGTCGGTCCCAGCTCGTCGTGGAAGTTCACCCTCTGGTACATCGCTCCTCCCCCAAGGGTCGAACCCACCACGAAGGCCGCCCCCTTCGGCAACCCAGGAAGCGAGTGGAGGATCCTAAGCCAAGAAGATGACTGAGGAGACCAAATAAGTTGAGTTCAAGCGCCTCTGGGGGTAGGAGGACTCGGTCGCTCCCTACGCCGTGTGTCAACCTCCCTGGCGAGTCCCGAAACGTAATCGTTGCCCGATCCCGTAAGCTTGGCGATCTGGTGCTGTGTCAGCCCAGTCTGGTGGCGGGATTCGAGCATCCGTATCACGATGTCATGCTTGACATCCACGCGCTTCGTTCTTTCCGACAAGCGCTCCTCCGATTCTCCAAGGAACTCTTGGATTCGGGCGAGCTTTGCGCTCTGATATGTGTTCCAGAATGTCGTTCCCTCCAGCGATTTCCACGTCAGAGGATTGAACCTGGGTTCCTTGTATAGTCCCAGGGTCGGAGGCGGCCTGCGGTTGTACCGGAGCCTCGGATCCCGCTCATGCACGAGGGCGATACCCCTCGGGTCTGAGGAGCAGTGAATCCAGTAACGCACGTTCTCATCTCTCCACCCGGCGTCCAGCCGCATTAGG
>JAFMAA010000031.1 GCA_029785235.1 Nitrososphaerota archaeon
GCTCCTGAACAGCTCTTCTGAGGAACCGCCGGGAAGGTCGGTCCTGCCACAGTTCCCGATGAACAGCGTGTCTCCGGTGAAGAGGTTCTCCCCGTCATAGAGGCAGATGCTGTCTTCTGTGTGACCAGGGGTATAGACGACTCTCGCTTCTACTTCCCCAAGCGAAAGGGTGTCGCCGTCGCCTACGGAGATGTCATGTTCGATGGGGGACCGCCGGTGGGCTACGATCTTAGCCCCGGTGTAATCGGCCAGCTCTCTCAGAGACGACGTATGATCGGAGTGTCTGTGGGTGGCGACCGCGAACTTGATTTTGACATCGTCTTCCTTCGCGGCGTTGACTATGGGGTCGATCTCCCAACCAGAATCAACCACGAGCCCCTCTCCCCCAGCCCTGTCGGCGAGGAGGTACACGAAGTTCTGCATGGTCCCCACAGCTATCTGTCTGACGAGCATCACGGAACCTGCTTCGTGCCACTAATCATGTGTTGCGCAGAGTCATGAGGCGTCTGAAAACATGCCGCGGGTCGGATTAAAGCTGTAATCTGCCGGTAGATTGAGAACGAACTCGAATGCGAAGTCCGAGTCCGCCGAAGCGATTCCTATGCAAGAAACCCACTAGACGTGTCCTCCGGCAACCCATATGTCGATTTCGCGAGCGTGGGTGTTTTATGCCGTCGGGGAATAGAATGTCGGTGTTTCAGGACGGTTCTTGCGCCGAAAAGGATGGAACTGGTAAGCCCCCCGGATTATCGCGACTACCTGGCCCATCACTACAAGGTCCCAATCGGGGGCTCAGAGATAACGCTGAGGAAGAACTGGAACATCAGCCAGTACGGGCCAAATCACTATCAGCCCGAGGAATGGACAGTCTGGAGCTTCCCGGACAGAGGCAACTGGGCGACTCACGGTGGCGACTACCCTGGGAACTGGAGCCCGTTCATCCCCCGAAACCTGCTGGACAGGTACACAAAGGTGGGCGAGACCGTGTGCGATCCTACGGTGGGAAGCGGCACGACCCTCGTCGAGTCGAAGCTGATGGGCAGGAACGCGATTGGTGTAGATCTCAACCCTGACGCATGCATGATTGCGATGAACCGGCTCGACTTCGATTTCTCGAACCCACGGCAAATCGAGACTCCCAGAATCGACGTCTACTGCGGCGACGCTAGGAACCTCGACGCCATAAGAGGCGAGAGCTTAGAGTTAGTGGTCTTACACCCGCCGTACGCAGGGCTGATTCGTTACTCGGAAGGGAACCCGGGCGACCTTTCGCACCTCGGCATAAAGGAGTTCGTCCATGAAATCGGCTTCGTGGCGAAAGAATGTCTGAGGATATTGAAGCAGAATCGACATTGCGCAGTCCTAGTAGGAGACACTCGTTTACGCGGCCACTACGTTCCTCTGAGCATCGGGGTCCTTTCTGCCTTCCTCGCAGCAGGGTTCGTGCTTAAAGAGGACATCATCAAGATTCAACATCAGACGAGGTCCGCTAGGGAGCGCTGGACCGACAGGTCGTACGGCTTCTACAAGATAGCCCACGAGCACCTGTATGTGCTGCGGAGGCCAGTCTCGGGAGAGCGCATGGTCGATTTCGAGAACAGCCTACTATGGTGGTAGGGGGCGACGCAGCAAGATAACAGTTGCGGTGAGTTGTTCTCACTGACGTCTTCGTCGCCAGACTGATGAGGTGCTCGTTTCCCCTAGCGCCATGGAAGGCGGGGCCAAGGGCGGGGTGACGTCAAGCTTTATAGCTCGAAGCGCCAAATAAACACTTGGAGAGGCGGGGAAGAAAGCAGCACGTTTTTGGCGTGCCCTATGAACCCGAGTCTGGGGCCCGGAGGGCGACGGCGTCCACGACGTGCTTGGCTGGCTACTCCCCTCGCCTTCTCTCCTTAGTCTTTGTAGGGGTGGATTCTGGGGCAGAGCCCAGGCTAAGTCTTCCTGAGACTTCTGGCTGTGGTCATGGCCTTTTCGAACCGTGACCGCGATGAGTTCTGTTCTTAGGATTAACCGTGGTTTTGTTACTGACAGGCGCATTTGATTCCGTGGCCTAGGCCGGCCACTCGAAGAACGTCTTATCGGGTCACCCCCACACCAGTTGCTTCCATACTGTTCACAACGCCAAGTCGGGAGGTTGCAGGTTTGCGTTGAAAAGGATGGCGATTCTTACAAAAGTTTATGTAATTTCCTTCTATCCAAATGAACCAAAACTCTTGGCGTTCGTAGCCCGCGTCCAGATCATTCCAATTGGGCCGCGAGCTTGTCGAGTTGCAAGTTTAGCTGGTGCTTTGAAAGTGGATAGATTGTGCTTGGTGCTCGACAGAGAAGACAAGAAGGCGAAGCAGAGTGCCGAAACCCTGAGAAGTCTGTTGGGAGGCAGAGTGAAGGTCAGAGAAGAGCACGCGGATGTCTGGGACCTTCATCAATGCTTGGAGAAGTTTCGCCGGATAATTGAAAGAGAGAGGGGGAATCAGATTGCTCTTAACGTCTCGATGGGCACCGAAGTAACTACCACCGCGGGGATGCTCGCTTGCATGTTATGGGGACCTGAAGTCCAGATGTTCTGCGACCGCGCCTATGTCAGGCACGACCCGAACAAGCCAAGCGCTAGGTTCGTACCAATCGAAACGCTATCAATCCCTTCCCCTAAGAAGGAGGCGCTCGCGGTGCTCAGGATTCTGGCGAGTCAGCCCGGGCAAAAAATAAGGAGAGGGCGACTTATCGAGATTCTTTACGACAGAGGAGTGATAGCAAAAAAACAATCCAAGAATGACAAGCAAGGAAACCCGAAGGAATTTACGAGTCAAGCGAAACAGAGCCAATTGAACTCCATTCTTGGTTCGATACGCATTAATCCAAGGTGCATTGAAATCCAGGACGTTGGGAAAAGGTGTGAAATTGTCCTGACTAAGTTGGGTTTGAACGTTTTGAGAATTTTCCAGGGGCAGTTCTCAGACTATCTCGATCCGTTTGGCCGGCAATTTCTTCCGGCAGTTCCGTAAACGGACGAGCTCGCTCGTGCTTGGTTGCACAACATCGTGGATTCTGAAGCATTCGAGAAACTGGAGCAGATTGACGAGCCACTGGTTCGCAACAATCCGAGGAAGTTCGAGAAGTATTGGAATGGCTTTGGCCCCGAAAGCAGGGACTCGCCTCAGTCTGAGGCTACTTTTCTTCTCCGGGGCCCTTGGGCTTTACTTCCACAAGAAGGAGGTTGACTTGGTGCCGCTTGCCGCTAATCTCCAGTTTGCCCTGCGCATGCCAACCTGTCCGGCCTGATTCAAAGGGGTGGTCCTTTCCTCTCCTCGTGAAGTAAAATACGCCGATGGTTTTTCCGTCGTCGTCGATGATTTGGGCCTGCATCGTTGCGGGACGAAGGTTTGCATTATTTACCTGTTCCCGTGGCGGAGGGGGTAGCCGGCTTCCAGTAAGGCCTGCGGCACTGGGCGCCTCCATGCGTTCCGAACTAAGCCCATACGCCTTAGCGGACTCGGTCGCTCCATCACTTCCCTTGCTTCTCGGCCGACTGTGTCCCGCTATCCAGGGAGGAGCGGACCCCTCTTCCGGCAGCTGCGCTTCGTACTCGAGGTTTCGTGGGACCAGCCCAAGTTTCTTGCTCTCCTCGATGAAGGACCTCACAGTCCTGGGCCCAGCCAAACCGTCGTATACGGGACCCGGGTTCCATTCAGGTCCCATGCCTGCCCTCCTCAGCACGAGTATCGCGATGCACTTGGGGCAATACTCGGAAGCGCTCGGTGATGAGCTGTAGTGGCCCGTCTGGTCCATTTACCGGTGGTGGAGTTGCACTTGGAGCACTGCATGTAGTAGCCCATGTCGATTGAGAAATCATGCGTCCCTGGGGGGCATGCCCTCTTGCGGCGCCCGGATTGTACGGCCCGCGAACCACGGCTCAACTATGGTCTCAAATCCCGGCTGACTTCTGGCGCGAGACCTTTATCCAAGCTTCGAAGTCAATCCTCCCGCTCTTCTTGAATTCGTTGTAGATGGTCCGAAGGCCGCCTTCTGCGAATTGCATCATCAGGTGGCCAATTTCCGCTTCGCCTGCCTCGGGGTACATCGATTTGATGACAAGCGGGAATATCCCATAGGGATCCCGATTGACATACGTGTCCAGGATGCTAATCATTTGGTCGAACTTCGCCTCCGCGAGGTCTCGGGTGATTACCCCTATCGCAAGCGAGAAGACGAAGACGTCAATCTGCTGACCGAAGGGCTTGAAATCACCCTTGCCTTCCTTAAGCTCCTCAAGCATCTTCTTCCCCTCCGCAGTGGTGAAAATCCTCTGACTCGGGCTGACATACCGAAAGCCGATTCCTCTGGAACTCAACCGTTGAACTCCTCGAAGTTGCTCCTGCCTGTGCTCTTGTCCCGGCTGATGAGGTATTCCTCGGTCGAGAGGGAGTCAAGCTTACGCCTGACCGTCTCAGATTGGATTTCCGAGTCTAGGAGGAGGATGAGAACCTGCTCCGCGAAGTCGGAAAGGTTGTTCACGACTTCGAGCTGGCGCGCCTTGTCGAGCCTGCCCAGCACGAAGTCCATTATGACCGGCGCTTTGTAGCTCGCGGCCTTGTTCAGTCCGTAAATCAGCGAAAGTGCGACCAGCTCTTTGTACCCTTCTGACGGAAGGATTTTGCGCCCTTTCTTGTCGAGCATCCACGTCGAGTAATCCGGGTCTATGTCAATCCCCCGCCATCCGCCCTCCTTCGCTATCATCTCGAAGTACTTCGAGGCGTTTTCGACGATGAGCTCCTTCTTGCGCTCCGTAAGCTCCCTGATGACATCGTCGAAGGCCTTTGCCATGCGCGCGGCGGTCTCTTGCCTCGCAGATGTCACGGCCAGGCTTCCCTTCTGGAGTCCCTGCTTCCTGAGGATGCCCTCTAGTCGCCCCTTTCTCGAGAGGCTGTCCTTGTAGCTCTCCTGAAGGTGCCTTATCTCTTCATCAAGGGTACCCTTCTTGAAGTTCAGGGCGTCGATTTCCTCCTGCACTTTCGCTGCCTCTTGTACCTCGCTCTTCTTGATTTTTCCCTCGATTGCGAGCCTCTCATCGTCAAGCTCTACGGACCTCACCCGCAGGTCGTTGATGATTTTGTCCACCTCCTTGTAGTCGACCTTTATTGCTTCGATTCGTCCCAGCGCATACTGAATCTCATCAATGGGCGGGGTAGTCTTCTTGGCCGCCTTTTCCTGGAGCTCCTCGAGGTTGCGCTCGAGCGCCTTTCTGGAGATTGCTAGGTGCCTCATGTGCCCTTCGTCAAGCCGGGTCCCGCAGATGCATGTCGACACCTTCCCGGACACCATGTCGTCGAGAATTCCCATCCTGGCTCTCACGTTTACAATCTGGGAACTCAGGTCGTCCGCCCCCGTTATCTCCTTGAATCGCTCAAGGGTTTCCCTTACTTGCGGGGCTATCAGGTAGTAAGGTATGTCGTCCACGAGCCTCTGCCGCATCTCCTGACGCTCCTCGATGCTGTGGTCTACGGCCTCCTTCTCCGCCCGAATCCCCCTAAGCTTAGCGTCCTCGTCTGCTATCTCCTTTAGCTCGCCTCTACGCACCTGGGCCTGGAGGAGGTCCTCGTTGACCTTCGTTAGCTCTATCTTCTTCGCCTCCAATGTCTTGGCATATCCCTCCGACTCCGCTATGACCGCTGACAGTGCCTCGGAGTTCTGGCGGTATGTCTCGGATAGGGTGGCGTCATCCTTCATTTGGTCGAGGTACTTGCGCTGCACGCGTAGGAGGTCCTCCCTGGCCTCACGGATTTCAGGGATTCCGAGGACGAGCTCGATGGCATCCTTCGTTTCCTGGGGCTTCGATCCGCTATAGCGCCGGATGTCCTCGCCGTCGAAGAAGAAGAACTGAGATGCGTCGAACGGTAGCATGTCCTCAACCACGCCATCGGGATACTTCTCTTCCGACCCTTTGCCATGCTCCGTTAGCCTGAAGTCCTCCGCGCCGAGGTCTCGGTTCGTTCGTGGCCTCGACGATTTCGTGGTGACGGTCCTGTGGAGGGTATACCGCTTCCTGTTGTGCTCGAAGGTGAGCGAAACCCGCATGGATGGCCTCGGGCTGTTCTCAACCGCGTCGAGGTTCATCAGGTCGAAGTCAGTCCTAGGTGCTTGGCGATCGTTTGGCCTCCCTGCAGCGTAAGCCTCGATGGCCTTCTCCCCGTACAGAGCCCAGATGACCGCGAGGAATACGGAAGTCTTACCTGACCCGCCCTCGCCCACGAAGGTTACGACTGGCTTCCCGGAGTTCTCAGGGAACTTGACGGTCGCCGACGGCTCGTAGCATCTGAAGTGTTCCATCGTAAGCTCGATTAGGCGCAACGCTAGGTAACGCCTTCCTCCAGCAGTTCCTTTATCTGATCCACGAGATGCTTCTTATCGCCCGAGCGCCTGTACCTCTGCAGCCTCTCCTCCAGAATCACGCCTTCCATAAGCTCCTTCGGAACATCGTGCTCCTTGGCGGCTTTCTCTATTAGCTCCTCCAGGAGGGGGTCCAGCTTCAGGCCGAGCGCATCTCCATTCCTATGACGTGACCTTCCTTGACATCGCCGCTTCCAGTTTCGTTATATAAATCAGGACATCCCCCGAATTGGTTGCTGTTTTCGCGAAGAGCTTTGCCCTCTCCAGCTCGCTTTCTAGAATCTCGAACTCAGCCTGCGTAATGCCTGTGCCCACGGCGTCGGGATCGATGGGGAGGACGAGGATGTCATTAATTGACGCGGACTCCTTGCCCTCGGCGCGACGGAGGAGCCTTCCGCGCCTCTGTATGAACTCTCTCGTTGACTTGGAGCTGGACACGAGGATGGCGCTGTCGCACGTGGGGATGTCGACCCCCTCGTCGAGACAGTGAATTGATAGGAGATACCCCTCGTGGTTCCCCTCAAGGTAGTTGAGGCTGCGCTGCCTTTCCTCGTCCTTCATGGTCGAATCGTATCTCATTCCAAAGGTTCCCAAATCGGAGAGCGCGAGGAGCGTCTCGTCCACATGGGCTATGTCATTGCAGTAAATCAGGCATCGGCCCAGCCCGCCCCCTTGGACTATCTCCTTCAGCGCCCTGACCTTGTTCCTCGCCCTTTTCAGGACGTTGACTCTCCTGATTAGAAGTGCCTGGACGGAGCTCGATTCTCCTTCATCAATAGAGCCCAGGCGGGCGAGCATTCTCGGGAACGGCATGCCCTTGAGTTCAGGGTGAGACTTCAGGAGCCTAGATATTTTCGATGTGATGGCCGCACTGAGGTCGGCGTAGTCCCTTCTTTCGTCCTGCTCGAGAATCGCCGGCACGACGCGGTAACGGTATTCGGAGAGGACCTTGTCCCTGAGCGCCTCCTCCAGGGAGTACTCGTAGACCACCGAGCCAAAGAACGTCATAATCCTGTCCTCGCCTTCCTCGTCCCAGAACCTTTCAGGAGTCGCGCTTAGGCCGAGCCTATATCCAAAATCATGGGACATTACATTGGAGAAATATGGTGCCCCGGCTCGGTGCACCTCGTCGGCAATCAAGCAGAGCCTGTCCGGCTGCAGCGACCCAATGAGAGAGCCGAAGTCAGGCGAGGCTGCTGTGTTGTAAGTCGCCAAGACGAAGACCCTCTTCGAGCTTTCGTCGCCAGTTTTCACGTAGTCGACGAGCGCATGCAGGGCGTCCCGCCAGCCACCTCGGTTGGAGTCGCACTCAGACGCGACGGCCCCAGGGAAGGCCCTCTGCACCTCCTTCTTCCATTGGCCCGCCAAGAGGATGGTCGGGACTGTCACCACGACGAGTGCATTGACAGGGACGTGCTTCCTCACGGCGTTGAGAGCGACGATTGTCTTACCGGTCCCGGTGGCCATCGCGAGAATCCCTTTGAATCCGGCCTCGCTCCACCTCTTGACTGCCTCCACTTGGTAGTCTCGCAGCTGTACCTGCCTAGGAGGAGACGTGTTCCTCTGGGGGATGACCCTGATGTCCTCGAGTCGCTCTGGCGCCAGTGAAATCAGCTTCTCCTCTATCGCCTTCGGGACTTCGATGACCCTCGTCCTCTCTGATTCGCCATTCCAGTACTTGTTCATCTTTTCCACGTCGCTCTGGAAGTAAGGGAGTTGGCTGGCCTCCCACCCTTTGTACACCTTGAACTCCTCGATGTTGTGGAGCCAGGCGTATGCAGTCTCGTTTATCGACCCGCTGAAAGATATCGAGTCGCCTTCCTCGTCGGTGAGTATTCCCACCTTCTGGTGGAATATCCCGCTATTCTCCACCTGATCGGCATCCATGGGTTGTCCGGAGTCATCGAGTGGAATCGCAATCTTGATTCTCAGTTTCCTCTTGGCTACCATCCACGCGAGCGCCTTGACGTTGTCCCGCAGAAAACCCTCGTCGAGGCCCTCAATCTCCCGCACCCCAGACTTGGCTATGATTCCCTCCGGGTCCTCGAGGCCGTCCCTGATGGCTTCGACGTCGCTCCTGCTGAGGCGGGCGCTGACGAGAAGGTCCATTTCTCCTCCTTTGACGATGAAGTTCATGATTCCTCGTGCGGCTACGGCGAAGGTCGTAGACGAGAAGAATCCTGCCAGTCGGCGATACCGCGCCGACTCGGTAAGTGCTGGGACGTAGAACTCGTTCAGTATGTCATCGGAGTCGGAGTCCCAGGCGGATTTCAGGCCGAGAGCTCTGAGGCCCAAGCTCCACGGTTTTGCGGTCTGGCGATTATAGGGTTTCTCCGGTTTGCGGGTCGTAGTTGAGAACGAGGAGCTCCTCCACCCTGCCCCTGCCCTTCACCTTGCCGCTCAAGACGGATTGGCTCCCGAGCTTGACCTGCTTAAAGCCGCGGTAGAGCTTCGTTATCCAATCGTCGCTGCCATCGCTGAGCAGCACGAGGGCGCCCTTCTCGTGCAGGCTACGGAACTGCTCGGAGAGCCGCTCCTGGTCGCCCATCGCGAACCCGTTCTGGTGGTACCCAGTGAACTGCCCGAAGTACGGCGGATCAAGGTACACGAAGTCCCCCCTCTCGACCCTCTCGAGGGCGCTGGTGTAATCCAGGTGTTTGATTGTGGAGCCCTTGAGGGCAGCGCTGTCGGCGACGAGCGTCGGCTTGTCGAGAATCCTTGGACTCTTATAGACCCCCATCGGCACGTTGAACCTTCCGGCGGAGTTGACGCGGTATACGCCGTTGTAACATGTCTTATTCAGGTAGATAACCCTCGCAGCTCTCTCGACAGGATTCAGGCTTCGTGAATCCGTCTCTCTGGTGGCGTAATAGAAGGCCTTCCCCTGGGACTCGTGACGCCTCTGATAGGAGCTGAGCAGCTCGATTAGCTCCGGAAGGTCGTCGCGAACCGCACGGTAGGCCATCGTCAGGTCCTGCAGCCGGTCGGAGAGGAACGCGGTGGGGGGCTTCAGGTGGAAGAACATCGCTCCCCCACCAAGAAAGGGCTCGTGATATCGTAGGCGCTTGCCCGACGGTGGAAGGTACGGGTGAATCTTTGCGAGGAGGTGACGCTTGCCTCCTGCCCATTTCAAGAAGGGTCTTGCTTGCGTGAGATCCAGCGGGGCGAGCTCCTGCGCTTGCATCTTCATCGGTATTGTGGCTCACCATATTTATCTTAAGCAGGTCTTGCGAGCCGCTACGATGGCAAGACCTAGACAGGTCAGAATACCTCCACCGACTTCCACCGCTGTACACAATGTGATGGCGGCCAACAGAGGGACTAACACTGGTCCCGAGGGCGTGCTCCGCAGGTCCCTGAAGAGTATCCTGGTAGGAGGATACCGTCTGAACCATGGGATAGCCGGCGTAAGGGTAGATTTGGCCTTCCCGTCGAAGCGGGTTGCCGTGCTGGTAAACGGGTGCTTCTGGCACCACTGCCCCGCATGCAATCTTCCTCTGCCGAAGAGCCACACAGCATACTGGAAGGCGAAGTTCGAAAGGAACGCCGAGCGGGACAAGCTTAACAGGGCAGAGCTCGAGGCGGCGGGCTGGTCGGTTATTGTCATCTGGGAGCACGAGCTCGAAGCAGCCCCCGCCGATTGTGCTCGACGAGTCAAGGCCGCTCTCGGCGTACTTCGACGCCCTGGTGTTGTCAGAGGCAGGGTACAAGGTCGAGTTCTCGAACCGGGGGAAGAAGCCGCATGACAACCCCGCCCCTGCCAATCCCGATAAGGAGGACATGCCCTGCATACTGTCCCCGCTGAACGGATGTCCCAACAGGACCTCGAGGACGGACGGGTTATGCCGTAATCATGCCCCGAAGGAAGAGGAGTCGAGACCTAAAGTCGTCAGGAGGCATTGGGCAGACTGGATTGGTAGGATAATACCGCCGGGCATGAGCAGGGAGCAGTGCCTGACCTGGGCCCCTGCCCACGTAACGACCATCGAGAAGCTCATCGAATGGATGGAAGCTGACAGGAAGGCCCGGGAGGCAGCGCTCGAAGGGTTCGTCACGGACCTCATGGGGTCTCTCAAAGGGAAGGTCCCGGACTCGACGACGATGCAGAGGGACCTCGAAGACCCGAAATCCCACGGCGCCATGGCGTCAGACATCGTAAAGCGGACGAAGAAGATGGTTAACGCCCATTTCCCCGTGGCGAGATACAAGGGAGAGGTCGCGGAGAAGCCATGGAAGTACAACAAGGTCAAGATGGAGAAGATTCCTGTGCGCGCCCTCGGAGCCTTACTCGTGCTTGGGGTGGCCTCGGAGGAAGCGAACAGAGGAGACTTGTGGGCGTACACCAAGATGGGCAGACCTTCCGCGTCCAGCCG
>JAFMAA010000032.1 GCA_029785235.1 Nitrososphaerota archaeon
GGTGGCCCGAAGGGCCGGGGTGAATTACCCGAGCGCAGCGAGGGCGAGGCCCGTAGGGCCGAGTCGGGCCTCCTCCTATCGAAGTCCGCAGGGTCTCGGGAGTCCGCAGGGTCTCGGGTCTTCCCTGCCATTGGATACCGCGAGATTGTGAGCGTTCTTGAACCTGCGCCACCTTGCTTAATATCTTGACCACTTTACACAAACTCCATGAGTACTCCACCTTCATCCGACAAAGAATCAGACTCGCAGAAGAATGCAGAGGTGATTCCTCCTCCATGGATGGCTAACGATTCACCACCGCATGAAGAAGGACAGGGACAAGGTGGCGTAAGACCGCCTTCTCGTCCTCCACAGAGACAAATGACTGCTGAAGACTGGGCCAACCTGATCGCACTGGGTGGACCTGTGATAAAGTTCCTTGCCGATAAGTGGGAAGGTTACGAAAAGAGGGGTTATGAAGCTGAGGCCCGGGCGCAACAACATACAATCAGGATCCTAGCTGTTCTGATGGGGTTCCTAGGGGCGGTCATTGTGTTAGTGGCATGGCTAACCTATGAGGGGCGGGTGAGTGGGGATGCCTTACTTTTCCTCATCGGAACTGTAGCCGGAGTGATTCTCAGTATGGTTCAAAGACACTTGTTCTCCGTTGGGTCGAATGAATAGTGTTTGCTTGTTGCTCTCCGGTGTTTGTCGTGACATCGAAACTCAACTTAAACCACAGCTGGCGGGACAACTAGGTACTTTGATCCGGGCCTACCTCCCGCAAACATGAACTTTCAGGACTGACCGTGGAGCGGCAAGCCTGTTAGTGGACTGCAACGGTAACTCAACAGCCATTGACGAAGAAGTTGCGCACCCTGACGTTTCCATTGAGATAGATTTCGCTAGATTGTCAATCGGCATCTCAACGAGAAATAGCCACGCGGTCCCTCCTGACCCGCCTCCGCGAGTCTCCATTCATTCTAACAAGGGAAACACGGCATTCATCTTCATGCGTGGGCAACTAGGCCTGTAAGGCATCTTTGATTGATTGCCGAATCGGAAGCCTTGTGGTCAGGTGAGGTGACCTCACCGACAGGCCCCACCCTTTTGGCAATAGGGGGATTTTGGGCAGGGAAGGCATGGCCTCTCTTTCTCTAGATTTCCACTCTGGCTCAAACTTCAGCCGCGTCTTGCGCCCAATTTTGATCCTCCCGAACCCTCCTTCTTTCCCCCCCCTACCTTCCCCCCTAATACCCCCCTACCCCCCCACACCAACCACCACCCCCCACACCAACCATTCTAAGAATTGATGAAAAAGCAGTTCACAGAGTGGAAAGTTACAGCATTGCCCGATGGGAGGTCCACCCCCTCTCAGTCTCTCTCACAGAGTGGAAAACCAAAGAGAGAGAGGGGTCGGACAGGAAAGTTTAAGTCTAATGGAATTTTGCCGGAACGCATGGGGGAGGATAAACAACCATCGCTCACACCCAACACTCTCATCACGGATGACACCGTGGAAACAATCCTGGCCAAGACACTCAGTCACACAAAGTCACTCTTCATCGGACCCCGGATGGTCCTCTCCGAGATATGGACACCATCTCGTCTCGTCCACCGTGAGCAACAGGTACGTGAGCTGACGCAGGTTCTCTACCCCGCCGTCAATGGGGACCGTCCCTCCAACGTCCTCGTCTATGGCATCACTGGTACTGGGAAGACGGCGGTGGTGACAAAAGTAGTCGAGGCCATCAAGAAGAAGGCCAAGCCCACGGCGAAAGTGGAGACCCTCTACGTGAGTTGCAAAGAGGCCAAAAGCTCCTATGGAGTCATGCGCGAGCTTGTCAACACCCTCAGGGATCCCACACAGAAGCGCATCGGCCAGAAGCTTGGCACTCACATACTGTTCAGCGAGTTCAAGCGGAGTGTCAAAGCACAGGCTGGACTCCTCCTGGTTGTCTTGGATGAGATAGACCTGCTCGTGAAGGAGTCGGGGGACGACATCCTGTACTTCCTCTACGAGCTGAACGTTCAACGTCGGCAAGGGGGAGTCTGCATCATCGGAGTGTCAAATGATCTCAAGTTCGAGCAATACCTGACCGCTCGTGTCCAGAGCCGTCTGGGGGAACAGCACGTGCTCTTCCATCGTTACACTCAGCCTCAGCTGGCGGATATCTTGAGGGACCGGGCCAAGGTCGCCCTAGCTCCTCGAGCTTTGGAAGACGGCATCATTGAGTATTGTGCCGCCTACGCTGCGCAACATCACGGAGATGCCAGGAGGGCCATCACCCTGTTCCGTAACGCTGTTCAGCTGGCGGAGAAGGAAGGTGCAAAGCAGGTCATCACCGACCATGTGCAACGCGCCAAGGGAGAGATTGAAATAGATCTCGTGGCGCAGACGGTGAAGGCCTTCCCCTTCCATCAGAAGCTTGTCTTCTGGACCATACTTGCCCTGCACAAACGGAGCAGGGCCCCGGTCTCGACAGGATCCGTCTATGAGAGCTACAGCAACCTGTGCGACAAGGTGGCTGCGGAGCCGGCCACGCACCGGAGTGTTTCCAACTATCTCGCTGAGCTGGAGACCATGGGCGTGGTCGACGCGCACATAGTCCACCGGGGAGCTGGAGGAAGGACGAAAGAAATAAGTCCCACCGTGCCGGTGGAATCAACGATGAAGGTCATTGAGGAGTCTGAACACCGGTTCCAGAAGGATGGCGAGTTCAAGGAGCCTACACAGAAAAGCCTTGACGGAGTGGAAAACTAGAGCAATGCACGGCGAGAGAAGCCCACGGAGTTTGGTTAACCTTCTTGTAGATATCATAGACATTTTCAATGAAGCATTGGTCGCCGTCTTCGGAATCTTCATGGTCTTCCTAAAGCGCGCAGTCGATGGGATCCTTCCCCCAGCTAGGGTCGCTACCACCGTGTCAGCTGCGTTGGGGATAGGCCTCTTCTTCTACGTCCACATCACCGGCGACATTCCCAACACTCTCATTTCACTCACTCCGGGGCGCACTGGTGACTATCTCCAGGCGTCGACCACAGTATTCCTTCCCATTGTCACTGGAGCCTTCCATCTCGCCGAGGACGCTTGGGCTACGGGCCTGTTCTTCGGCGCACTGTTGGGATTGATTGGTGGTCTGTTGATCGCTTTGGCACCGGCGAAGCGACGCAAGCACATGCGGAAGGTAGTCCGTGAAGCCCTCCGGCTCTTCAAGATGATGTGGAGCGCGGGATGGTTCAAGTCCACAGTTCGTGCAATGTCCTTGGAGGTGTTCACCACCCATGCAAGTTGAGACCCTCCCAATGGTTCCCCCGGTCCCCCTCCTTTCTCTCACCTGTCCCGTTTTAGAGGTCTCCCTCAAAAAAACCATCACGGAAACAGCCCGTACACGCATCCTGAGAGGGCGGGTAGGGGTCCAGCACCTACCCTTCTCACGGAGTTATCAACTCATTATCAACCGCTGTCAACCGGCTGACAATCACTATCAACTCTTGATAGTTGGAGGTGCCAACTGATGGATCCTGCAACCCCCGCGCCAGCAGCTGCTCCGGGCCCAGCTGGAGGACCTCGCCCCCTTCCAGCTCACCACAAGCAGACGATGTCCTTCGCCCTCAAGCCCGAACTTATCGAGGCGCTCAAGAAACGCTCGGGCAGTCACAGTGAGTACGTCGAGGAGATTCTCGAGCGCGAGTTGTTAGCCGCTAACAACTCCGCTGACAGCACTATCAATCCGCCTGTCAACGACTATCAACCCACTAACAACTCACCGACCGAGCTGGTCCCGACCGTGGAAGTTGTGCGCGACAACCAGGTTGAAGACGAGCTCCGGGCCCGGGTGCGCAGCTTGGAGGACGAGCTCACCCGTCTTCACCAAGTCCTGGCGCGGGAACAGACCATCACGCATGATATCCAAGACAAGTTGGCCCTCCCTCCCCCTACCCCCCCTCCTACGGAGAGGAAACACCCCTGGTGGAGGTTCTGGGGATGAGCACCGTTCACACCATTCGACAAACTCCTCAACATTCTTATAGACGGAAGAAAACAGCGGGGAACGTTAGGTCACCACCCATGACAAATGAAGACACAGCCCCCCAAGTCCAGAAGGTTCTTCGAGGAGAGACTTCCCACGCTCTGCTTCACGGAGACGCTCAACTATTTCTGGATACCATCCCAGCAAACTCCATTGAATGTGTGATCACATCTCCGCCCTACTGGCAACAGCGAGAGTACGAAGTAGGACCAGAGTACTCAGCAGCCCTCATAGGAAAGGAAGAGGATTCCGAGGTCTACGTAGAACGCCTCAAGGGGGTATTCAGTAAGGTCAGACGGGCGCTCAAGTCCGACGGGTCTCTTTGGCTAAACATAGGTGACAAGTACAGTGTCAAGAACCTCATGGGCATGCCTTGGCGTGTCGCCCTGTCTCTACAGAGAGATGGTTGGATCCTCCGCAATGATGTCATATGGGAGAAGTTGAAGGGCACTGAGAGTGTCAAGAATCGACTACGCCACGTCTACGAGCACATTTTTCACTTCGTGAAAGCTGATGATTACTACTACGACGCAGACGCCATTCGAATTGCGCCGAGGGGCAAACCCACCATGCTCAATGGAAACATGGTCTCTGCCACTGGTGTCAGCGGACGGCGATACCGGCAACAGATTCAGGGTTCAGACAAGCTCTCTGAGGAAGAGAAGAGAAGTGCTTTCGACGCCTTGGACAAGACTCTATCCGAAATGCGTGAAGGGAAAATTGTCGACTTTCGTATGACAATCCGAGGGCAACAACGCACCCTTCACAGTAACAGCAGCTCCGTAAGCGGTCGGGCCAAGGAGCTGGAGAAGAGGGGTTACTTCATTCTGAAAAGTTCGTCAAAAGGGTTCGTACCGAGTGACATATGGCGTATAGTTCCAGAGGACGAAGTTCGTAAGGGTAACAACCACTACGCCGTCTTCCCAAGAGAGTTGCTAAGGGTTCCAATACTCGCCACGTCTAGACCTGGTGGTGTCATACTCGACCCCTTTGTCGGTCAAGGTAGCACTGTGATAGCGGCCTTGGAGCATGGCCGAAGGGCCATTGGAATTGATGTGAGCACTGACTATCTAAACATTGCAAGAGCCCAACTCCGTTCCTTTCCTAGACCACTGGAGCACTACCACCCACAGCCCATCTGCACAGAGATTGATACAATGCTACCTATTGTGGCCTCTACATCGGGCTTGACCGTTCCATCTTCCTTGAAATGTTCGCGCGGAAATCCGCCTCAGTGAGGTAGTTTCCCTCGGCTGGTCCACCGAGCATGCGGCGGATTCCCTCGGTGTTCGTGCTCAACTTCTCTACGAGCGAAAACCCCCAAGTAGCCTTTGCATCGTCCCATACCATTTTCAGTGTGTAGAAGAGGATGGGATCGGATGACTGTTCGGCATGCAACCCTCCAGCGTCGGATACAGAACGAAGGAACGACATAGCCAAGTCTTGAACCACGAAGACAATCCTTTTTCTCCAGGCTTCGAAGGCTTTTCCCTTCTTGTACGCCTGTTGCATCATGGTCTTCTGAAACTCGTTTGCCCAGTTTATGCCGTAGCCATAACGGTCCTGACGGAACTTTCCGTTCTTCATGAACTCAGTCACAGCGTCGAATGGCGTCCCGGTGGTTCCACCGGCTTGAAATTCTACACACATGTAGTCGACTACTCGTCTGGTACCGAGTTGGTGGACTACGGCAACGTAGTCAATACTTCCCAATCCCCCAAGCGAAACTTCGGGCACCCATGTAATTCTGTGGTCACGTGGGATTCGGGGAAGGAAGATGCCTTCCAACGTCTCGAAGACCCATGGCACATTGAAACGATAAGGGCACACGATTACTGGTTGAGTCTCACTGAGAAATTTGCCCTTATAACCAAGACTGCAGATTCCCGTCTTGATGTGCGGTTGGCTCTTACGTGGTTTCTTACACTCTTCCCCGAGAAAGGGACAATACTGGTCGACGCGAGCCTTGGTAGCTTTGTGACTGATGTTAGTGAAAGGATGCCCGAAGATCTCCACAGGCCAGTTCTTGATCTGCGGAGCGGGCATGATGCTCGACACTCGTTACCGCATAAAAACAGTTGGGGTTGGTCGTCCTCTGAAAAACAGCTTGCGGGAACAGGCTCTACAGCCCGTTTCCAGGGGCGGGTAGGGCATCGGGACGTTCAGGACCTCCAGGATGCACTGTAGAGGCCCTGCGACACGTCCCCACCGGCAAACCCACCAGTTGCGCCACCTTCCACCACGGAAGACCCTGTCCGCGGAGCTCCTGGACCCGCTGCGCTCGCTTGAGGGTCAGCCGACGGGGTCGTCCCACCGCTCTCCCGCTCTTGGTCCTTCTACGGCCAGTCTTGAGCTCTTGCATGGCTACCCGCACCCTGTCAGATCGTCGACGGCTCTCGAAGGAGGCTATCACGGGCAGAATCGCCCTCAGGATGTCACGCCCCATGTTCGGGGTCCCATCCTCTGAGGAGTCGATCATGGGCTCCTTGAAGCTGTGGAACTGGACGCCGTGGGCCTCCAGGTCCTCGACGGTGGCTATGGCTCTTGTGAAACGCTCCTCCCGGCTCCACCTGTCGAGGGACCAGACCAGGAGACGGTCCCAGGATCTCGAGGATTGGACTGCATCTTTGAGGACTAGCTCGTAGACCTCGCGCTCCACCCTCCCGGTCGCAGATATCTTCTCTGCATAGACCCGGACCACGTCCAGGCCCCTAGACGTGGCATAGGAGCGGAGCTCGCGCTCCTGGCCGGCCAGGTCCTGGTCTTCCGTGCTGACACGGATGTAAAGGGCGGTGCGATTAGTCGTCATCCCTGTACTCTGAAAGTGCGCCGTCCAATCCCCCTAGCTGTGCGATTGCCCTTTCCCGGTTGCCGCGCCTGTCATAGAACAACTCGTCGATAAGCTTCGGCAGTGGTTCCGGGCATCTGGAAATCATCAGCTCGTGTTCTTTCAAGACATCATCAATCGCTTTCTGCCCCTCAGTCGAAAGAAGGTGGTTAGTAAGCCGCCAACCGAACCGTTGAAGTGCTAGGAACTGTGCGCGGGCATTCTCCACTTCATCAGCCAGCTCATAGTAAGTTTCGTCCAAGAGTAACGGCCTTCTGACATAGATCTCATCCCACAACAGAACCCTCTTCGGTAGATAGAAGTGCAAAAGCTTCCCGGCGGCGGTTGCTTTCAACTGCCTGTCTCCCTTACCCCTTCTCAACAGGTCTACGAATAACCCGCCAATGGATTCCAGTTTCTTTGCCTCGGGGTCGGCCAGAGTGTGTTGACCTAGGCGCTCCAGCTCTGGGTGTTTCTCCTCGATGAACTCTTCGATTATTGTTGAAAGCTCAAGGTCCGTCAATCCCCCTTTGCCCCACGGAATGGCATTCCAACCGCGAAGGAACTTCACCGCGTGCTCTACCCGTTCCAAGGGTGAGAGGTTCTGCGTCCTTATCAGGAATCTACAGTAGTAGTCATCACCCGGAGGATGATATGGAAACGCCTTGCCTGCCGCTCGAAGGTTCTCAGAAGTAAAGAGGAGCGGGGCACTCTTCATAACGTTCACTCCGGCAACTCCGCCCCGCATCTCCGACAGTGAGGGTAGCCCTCGGGTGTGGATTTCCCACACGTGGGACAGAAGTGGTCCTCTTTCTCCGCTGGCTTGGGCTTCGAGAAGTTCATGCCTTGGTAAGCTGGCTTCGGCCTGCTCAGCCCACGGTAGGCTGAGACTGATGGCTTGGGGGCGGACCCGAGGGCCGCTTGCCCAGCGACAGGACGGGGCTTGTCTTCCGGTTCGTCCAAGTCCACGGGCTTGGTCGGCTTGGAGTAGGTGCGGCCGCCAAGCCCCTGATATCCCCCGAATTGATTGATTGAAGGGCGTTTGGTAGTAGTGGCGGGGGTCGGTATCGGTCGGGCGAATGGGTTTGTCGTGGTCCACGGCTTGTCCAGAAGAGGCTCAGGCACGGGAGCAAACTTCGGTGTGGTCAGGCGCTTGACCATCAGGACCACGAGCGCGATGGTCGCGGCCATGACCAAGACCACGGCCCACCACCACGTCCACCACCACGCGATTATCGCTGCGGACTCGACCCAGACCAGGAGTACTGCAACCACCACGAAGAACACGACGTAGAACCCGTTACCCTCACCGAGGATGACCGCTCTCCAGCTGGTGTCGATCGGCTTCTTGGTTTCGGTCATTTCTCGTGCTCCGTGATCCAATCCATGATTCGCAGCACCCTGACATTGGGATAGGTCTTCGGAAGGTCCGCGTAGCGGGCGAGGACCTCGTTGTTGGGCACGATGATGATAACGGGCTTCCGGGCACGCTGAAGACGGGGCAGGAGATCATCCGCAAACCCGCGCTCTTTCAGGCCCGTCTCCATCTCGTACAGGGTGTCAAGGGTCTCCAGGTCGGCCGAGCTCGCCCCGGTCATGGCGCGGTCCACGGTGACGTTGGGCTGATACTTCGTCAGCCCCTGCTCCACCATGTCAATCAACCAGCGGTGGAGACCGGACTCCGCAGGATCCCGCTGGTAGTAGAGCGTCATGGAATCCTTGGTGCCCAACTCGACCTTGCACTTCCCGACCTTCTCTGACTTGTAGAGCTGGTCCAGCGCTTTTAGAACCCGTGGCTTGACGTTCTCCTTGTCGGCAGAGTAGTGCTCCGCCAGCTCCTCGGTCAGGCTGGAGGGATTGATCGCCCCGGAGCCATTGATGAGGTCAAGGGAAATCCCACTGAGGTCCTGTGGCATCGCATCGGGGTAACGCACCGCCTTGGGAGGTGGCACGAAAGGCTGTGGGGTCACAGCTGCACCTTGGTAGGCGACCAGCTGGAGTACGGGGAGATGGGAATGGCGTACGGGCCATCGCAGGTCGGTGAAGCAGTGGTTGGGGAGCATCCCCACCTCGGCGTAGATAGGGCCGAGCTGGCGTAGAGCTTTGAGGTCGCTCGGACTGTGTGTGGCAAAGGAGAACCACGTGGCAAACTGCGCCTTCAGTTCGTCGGGCAGGTCCGTGAAGGCCTGCGTGGTGACCCACAGGGCGCCGAAGGCGCGGATCTCGCGGGCTATCTCCTCGAGGATGGAATGGTCAATCCCCTTGAGGATCCGGTGCGCCTCGTCAAAGCAGATGACGGCACCGGCCAGTTGGTCGGAAGTGATGGCCGACCAGACCTGACGGAGCGCGAGCTCGCCATAGAAGGATTGCTGGGGCGTTGACAACCTGGAGAAGTCCAGAACCAGGGGATGGTCGAGCTCCTTGAGCGAAAACGATTGGGCGCCACCTACAACCATGTGCTCGACTTGGGAGCGCAGGAGATTGAGCGCACCCCGGCGGACCACGTCCGTGGTGCGCTTCTCCTCCGCAATGATCTTGTGGATGAGGTCCTCCCAGTTGGTGCTCTGGGCTGCGAGCCCCCGGAGGGCAATCCCGACGGAGGCGGCTGTCGGTCCTGACTGCGCCATCGGGTAGGCCACCGCCATGGCCTCGACAAACGAATCGGTATCCTCGAAGGGGTCGGGAAAATACTGCGCGAGGTTGGCGACGGGGAACCCCATCTGCGAATAGACGTCGTGGGGCTTGAAGGAAAAGATGATGGGCTGCATCCCCGCCCCCGCCCAGTAGCGCACAAGGTGGCTCTGGAGTACCGACTTGCCCTGCCCGGACGTCCCGGTGACCAGGATGTTGTAGTTGGGCTTGTCCAAGACGTAGTACTCCTCCATGCCGGAGAGGAGCATGGGCTCCCCTCCCGTGTCGAGGACGAAACGGGAGCCGGTGTCTGTGCCCTGCTCCAGGTCCACCGTACTCTGCCACGGCACAGGGTAGATCAGACCCTGTTGCCAGACTCCGGGGGTGGCCATCCCCTGGTATATCGCCGCCCGTGTCTTCTCGCTCCGTGAGCGGTGAAATGGTGACCAGCCGGGCGGGGTCCTGCAACCGTCCACGGCAGGGATCGCCCGTTGAGTCCAGGCCCCGGTCGGATACTCGCCATCAGACCCTGGTTGGGCTACGAGCGGTTGGGCCATTGACTGGCCCCTCTGACGCTGTTGAGATTGGTCGTACTGGTGCTTGACACCGCGAGCCGCGTGCTTGACGCCCACGGCCATGCCCCTCAGCGCACGCCCCGCAATGTAACCGGCAAACCTGCCCGCGTCCCCTGCCACGGGCGCAGCCACTGTTGACGCGTTGATAACTCTATGCGGGTGCCACAACCATCAATTTTGCACATGCCCACAACGGTCCCTTATTTTGAGCAACACCAGCCCCCCCTCTCCGGTGCATGTTCCATGCGCCTCTGAACTCGCCTATCAATGCGCTAACAACTATGCATCCGGGGACGAAACGAATCTATCGCAGGCCGGTGGGCCCCACGCCCACCCTGACGGCGTGGGAACCGGGCCGAGAACCCCTCTATCTTACCCTCGTCCCCGGATGCCACGGCCGAGCGAGCGGAAGGGGCCCGGCCGGGCCCTTGCATCAGCCTGCCATGCAATCCCCCGGCCGGGAAGGGGTCCGTGGGCACGCCCCCCTGCCCGACCCGAAGGGGAGGGTTTTGCATCACTTCTTGCATCAGCCCGACATGCAAGAGCCCATGCAAAAGGGGCGTGCCCACGGACACCGGCCCGGAGCGAGCGAGGCCGCACCAGGAGGCCCGATAAGAGGGGTGGCCCGAAGGGCCGGGGTGAATTACCCGAGCGCAGCGAGGGCGAGGCCCGTAGGGCCGAGTCGGGCCTCCTCCT
>JAFMAA010000033.1 GCA_029785235.1 Nitrososphaerota archaeon
CAGTTGCATCGACGGTCCTCCGGCCTGGCCTGCCGGTTGCGTGTCCGGGCTGGGGGGGCACAACCTCTCGAACCCCAATTTCCAACCCTTCACTCAAGCCGGAACCTACCCTGTCAGCGTGAACATCAGCGACTCCACTGGTTGGGACTCCACGCTCCGGTTCAATGAGAGCGTCTACTGGCCCATCAACGTGAGCATTCCGGTAATCCCACTTGTTCACCAGGGCACTCAGGCTAACGTCACCTTCACCCTCTTTCAGAATCATGGGGCTCCTCCCATGGAATGGTGGCTGAACGACTCTACCCGCGGGATGACCCTCTGCGGACCTGTGGCTGTGCCTTCGTACGGGATCCAGTCGTGCAGTTTCGTCCCCAATTGGAACGGGACCGACACGCTCAACCTAACGGTGAGGGATGGACTCCACTCCCGACTCTTCGTGCCCTTCTCCTATCAGGTAGTCTCGGATCTCGGGTCCCTCACTCTTTCAGCTCAAGCAGGGAGCTACTCCGCGGTGCAGGGTGGAACTCTCCAGGACGAGGTTGGGGCTACCACCACCTTCATAGCCTCTTACGTCGGGGGGTCAAGCCCGTACACTTGCACACTCATTGAGAACGGGTCCGGCACAATCGCTCTCTGGTCATCGTCGACAACGAGTTGCTCGACCACGTACACATGGACCCATATGGGAACATACACACTGAACCTCACCGTGAAAGATTCCCTGGGTGGGGCAGGCGGGTCAGCCCGACAGTGGCTGTTAGTGGACGTGACCGCACCTGTCAGCGTCAAGTCAATAACGTCCGCCCAGACAAACCTTGATGCCCAGGTGATCGACAACATCTCTGCCAAGACCACCGGTGGCCTTACTCCCTACAATTTCGTCTGGGATTTCGGCAACGGGGCGACCAAGACAACGATCCGTCCCTGGGTGACTTACGCTTGGCCTTCCCCTGGGTCATTCACGGTCAAGATTACCGTCACTGACGGTACCGGGGCGAGCTCGACCCTATCGACTTCCGTGCAGGTGATTGCGGACCCTGCCGTGAAGGTTATGTCTATGGTCGATGGCCCAATCTCAACCTCGGGAATCACATCTGGTGGAAGCACCACACTTCCTTCCGGGACCACTGCCTCGTTCAACCTGACCTTCGCCGGTGGCACCGGGTCCTACTCGGTAGTCTGGAAGCTGAACGGAACCACGGTCAACTCGACAGCGGTCTTCAACCTCTGGACCAACCTTTCCTTGTCGTGGCCATCGGTCGGAAACCACTCCCTGTCAGTGACCATCAGCGATTCCGAGGGGCAGGTCTCGACCTTCACCCTATCGGTGAAGGTGATCGTGGACATGGTGGGCCCGGTCACGTTGACCATCAGTCGGTCAGTCGTGGACAGCGGAATGAGGGACAACGCCACCGCCTCGGCCACGGGTGGGTGGGCACCTTTCACCTATGACTGGCTCATCTCCGCGGCAAGTGGCAACCGTTGGATCAACGGCTCCGTGAATGCCCTGGAGGGTACTTGGACCGCGTCCGGAAGCTACTCTATCACCGCCACCGTCATCGATGCCTTCGGGTACAGGGCCTCCGAGGTAACTAAGCTCACGGTGAATACGGTTCCCCTCGCACCTTGCGCGCCCCAGCTCGTCACAGGAATCCCGATGGCGGGCAACACACTGACATTCTCCCTGAGCTGCGTCAGTGGTGGAACCGGGCCGTTGTCCTACTCTTGGAACCTGGGAGCGGATCACCAGGTAACGAGTGTCCCACGGGTAACGGTCACCTTCCATCAAGCGACCTCCTACGAGGTCTCGGTGAACGTGACCGATGCTCTTGGGGAAACGGCCGAGTCGAAAGTTCTGACCTTGGGAACTATCCCTCCCTCGATCGACAACGTGACCTACCAGAAGCTCTCCCTGTCCCACAACACGACCAGCAATGGCACCATCTATCACCTCGAACTGGTATTCGAGCTCCTGACCAGCGACACCGATGGCACGGTTACGGGTTACCGTTACTCCACGAACGCGTCCAACCTTTCCTCGCTGCCCTGGATTCCTTTGGGCGAGATGGTGGCCAATCTGACCCTCACGGGGTCCGCAATCCAGCAGCTCTACATCCAAGTCATCGACAACTACAACCGGACCTCATCTCCTTACACCCTTGCGCTGAACCTCAGCAGCCCTCCCTCAGGGAAGGGCTCGACCGGGCCAAGCGGTCAAGGGACGGATTGGGGCTTCACGTTCCTGCTGGTCGTGATTGCAGTGGTCGGTGCCTTGGCGGCTATCCTTGCCTTTGTGGAGCTACGGAAGAGGCGACGCTCTGGAGGCGGACCCACCACTACCACTACGAATTCGTCCGATAGTGGTGTAGCCAAGGCCATCGAAGAACACCTGAAACAGAACCCCAACGAGGAGGAGGGGGCACTGGTTCACCAAGTGGGATTGATGACCGGCGCGAGCGATGCCACCGTGCGTACACAATTGTCCATCCTTTCGGAATCCCACAAGGTCGAGAAGACCGAGAGCGGTGGTGCCACCAGATACACGAATGCTGCAGGCGAGGTCTCCAAGGAAGAACTCGCCCGGATGGGGATGATTACGGATACCATGCTCTCAACCATCCGTAGCGAGACCCCCGTGACAGGGAGGAGGTTGAAAGAGGTGCTCAAGCCCTACAACCTCAGTGAGGGAGAGATTCGGAACTACCTTCTCGACCTGAGGGCCGAGATTGCGTGGGATTCTGGGGCCGACTTCGGAGATTTCGACAGTGTGGTCTTTAGGGCCATGCCTTTGGCTCTCCAAACACCTCAGGTGGAGGTTGTGGTGGACGAGAGTGCTCTCCCAAAGTTTCTTGACGACAACACTCCCGCACCTCCCAGTGGCAAGAGGCGCAGGAAGCGGTCCTCTGCTATCTGAATCTCCGGTCTGTGAGCCAAAGCAACGAAAGAGTCAATGTCCACTTCGAACTGCATCTACGTTCTGAGACGAAACGAGCATGCGGACGGATTAAGGCTCGGCAATCGGCCGTTGAAGACAATACGCACACGCGCCGAAGGATTGGAAAAACGCGCTGCGGCTCGGACTCTTCTCCCAACCATTGTTGATGGAGAACCTTGTTTGCTATTATGGACTCTCCTGGCGGACCAAGACCAGTACCGCTTTCACTCTGACCACACCTCAACTACAGTCTGCGAGGTTGAGTGGAGGAAGATGTGTCCCCGTCGTGATGCTCGCGAGCCTTTCAAGAGAGGCCATTTTACTACGGTGCAGTAGTGAAACCATGGTATTCAGGCCGAGACTTCTGCCCTGAGTTTTGCCGACACGGGGGGATGGTTCTCAACGTCGATAACGGACTGCGACTGAGACATTGCTTCTTGAGCGCGGGATGTTACGTCAGGCGGCCAGCATTAACTTCCGTTTCGAGAGCGCTGGACCAAACTTCGAGCCGCTTGCTGTGAGCGCTCGTCGTAGGTGAGACAGTTCCCCGCACAGCCCTCACCCGAACCGCATCTGCACGCAAGCCCCCGAAAAGCTGGGACGCCGGCTTCTTGATAGATTCATCAAATTCGTCTAACCGCCTACTTACGAAATGTTTGGCGAGTGCCTCAGCCGTCATGCGTCGCACGGAAGAAAAACCCTTGCAGAAGTTACAATTGCAACTGAATAGGCTTGAGTCATTGGCGCGCAAGTCATCCGCTAGCTCCAAACCAACAGACTGGTGGGAGATGGGGACGTAATAACGGGGAACCCCACCCCCACCTACATAGTATGGATCTCTAGACTCCGAGATACCGATCCCTTGAACCGAGCCATCGATGGCCCCTCGCCCGCAAAGCTGAGAAGAATAGAACCCCCCAAATAGGTTAATTACCTCTTTTCCCCTAGACCTGCTCTTCAGCTCGGCGATGAATTCGGAAAGCTGCGTGAAGAGGTCCTTGTCTTCAAACCACTCTTTGAAGTCAATCATCCAGATGAGGAAACCCGCAACTTTCGAGGGGGAGTATACTGAGAGCAACTCCGAGCGCCGAGTTTGGTCCTGGAGATAATCCCTTGTAATGGCGAGAACCGCGTAGAGCTTCTCTCCTGGATTCAACGCCGAGATTGAATCCTTGAGCAGCTTGGTATTGATTTCGAGGGTCTCTGAATTCTCAATGATTATATACGGCGAAACTAGAAACTCCGGGAGGCGGATTCCATCCAAACGGTCATCAAGCAGTGCCGCGAGTTCCAACATTTTCGGGGATGTGCTCGGCATCCTTGTTCGTTGGTAGTTGAGAACTCCCCTCGCAACTGAGGCTGTTCTTCCTTTCTCTTGCAACCCGCTTTGAGTGAACCCCTCGGCGCCGAGACTGCCAATGTCGAACCCATAAGCCTTCGATAGGGGTTCCACCCACCTCTTGCCAGAAACATCCTGGAAGAATGGCTTACAGAACTTGTAGAAGACAGGGTCTAGGAAGTAGTTCAACTTGGATGTGAAGAGAAAGGATCCCACGGCGTTCGAATAAAGTTCCAAGATGTGCGCATCAATCACAACCCCATGCACGTTCTTGGCAAACGGAACCAGATACGCAAGCTCCCTGCCTAGGCTCGTCCGAAAGTACATTCTCCCCATTTACTCACCCATTGCAACGGTCATTTGAATCAGTTCTCTCCTGCGCTGTTGGTCGACCAAGGTAGACTTTCGAGGTGATATTAGCTCTACCACTTGCCGAGACTGCACTGCAAGGAGTCCCAAACCTGCGCTCCTTATTCTTGGCTCCTCTCTCTGGAACGCTTTGAGCGCATATTCACAAGGGAACGAGAGATAAACACGGTCCGCTACATGCAAGCGCAGAAGTGCTTGGTCGAAAGCTCGGCGGAAGTGATCTAACTTAGCCTCGATGATTACGACGCTCTTCCGTCTCGGATGAATCCCAACAACATCGAAGGTTCTCGGGCTTCGCGGTCTCGGCCTGACCTGAAGGTACACGCTGTAGCCCGCCTTTCGCAAATGAGTTCGGAGCACGGGGTATAGCTCTTTCTCCAGTTTAACCCGCAGCATCCGCCCACCTTCTCTCACTGTCTGAAAGTAGCTTAGCGGCCAACTGATTCTTGAGGTTCCAAGTAGCAGCTTTGAAATCCTCACGGAGGTTTCGAAGAACCCAAAGCAAATAGACGGCCAAACCACTTGAGGCACACCAACCCAGGAGCGCCACCATTACGACGAGAAGAGGAGTTCCGCTTGGCACAGGTGAAAAAGTGAATATGGAACCGATGGGGACCATGAAACAACCGGCACTAGCAACTGAACGAGAAAGGTGCCTATTAAATCGTTCGAAGCGCAAGCCAGCATACTGGGCTCTTTCAATCCTGCGAATCATCGCGTTATACCCCGTCTTGAGTGCCCGAATATCGTCCTGCGATGGAGATCTTGCCGTATGATCTACATCCTTGGCGGTGGGTACAAAGTATCGAGCAACTATGTCTGACTCCATTTGGTCTAGGTCACCCCGCTTTGTGTCCCCTTTGTCCACCGGAGAAACAATCTTGTCGAGAAGGACGTAGAAGATGCCATAGATGCCTGCGATGCTGAAGGCTCCCAAGGCAAACCAGGACGATGGGAACATCGGAGAAAGTAAGACGGAGCTACGACCGGTAGGAGTTACCGCAAGTACCGGCTCTTGATGATGGATTTTTCGGTATATTCCGGATATGCATTATAGACTTGACCCACAAGTGTATCCAGTGGGAGTTTTCCCTCCTTCAACCGAATCCTTCGGACCTCCTCCCCCACCCTTTCTGGAAGTAGACCCTTGGTCTGGAGGCGCGAGAGTGCGCTGCGTCCCCTTTCTGTTATGGAGAATTCCTGAGTATCCTCGTCCTCTCCAGAGATGTTGACCAATCCGAGAAGCGATAGTGACATGGCATCATCGAGCACCTCCTCAGTGAACGGCCCATAGTGAAGGGGACGGAAACGGTAGCTCTCGTCTGTGACACTCAATTTCTTCTCTTCAATCACCCGTTTCTGAATCAAGAACGCCAACTTCTCCAAGCGAGTCCTGCCCTTGATTGGCTCTTCGGGATCAGCGTCAAGCAGCGACAGAAGGTAAGTGGCCCGTGGCAACACCTGCGGTGCTGCAGCTCTGCTAAGGGATTCAGATGCTGGCGCTCCTGGTTTCCTCATCATGTTCTCACCTATGTTGTAATGGTTAAAAGGGTATTTGGCAGGGACGTTCCACCACCGACTTGCAGAGCCTTTTCAGGATGGCCGCTAAGAATGCGCTCCGAGAGTGTTGGAGGTAACAACACGCTACTAGCCAACCGGCCTCTCGATTCGGAACTAAGATAGATTTCTATAACACTTAAATATCTCTCTGCCCTCGGCCTCCCGAACACGTATGTCCGAAAGCCGCAGCCGAATGGCCGTCCTCCTTGTCCCGGTCCCCGAGGGAACCACCATCGACGGGGAGGTTGGCCTCTCACAAGTTCAGGACCTTGGTTCCACGATCGACAGCCTTCCCGTTACCCAATCCCTTCCGGCTCCACGGGTGACTACACGCGAGCTGACACCACCCCTCCCAAGGCCTTCGCCCGGGTCCGCTGAGGGCTTGGCCGACCTTCGATCATTCAAGAAGCACGTGGCCCGCCTGCCGTCGAACCACCCCCTGCGATTCGCGTTGCAGGGAGAGCCGGATTGGATGGCGCGCCCTGAGCTCAAGCTGAAGCTACGGGAGTGGGCGAAGTACCTCGCGTGGCAGGAGAGGTAGGGGCTGCTGCCCTACGCGTCCGGATTCCCCCCCATTTCAAAGAGTGAGACGGTTTATGCGCGGGTCAAGCTCTTGTCCTGTCTTGCTTGATGGGATGGCATGGCCGAGACTTCTCGAGATCGCTTCAACCAGGTATATGGCAGGTTCTTGAAGCAGTACGAAGTGGCTGACTTCCGGGTCGCAGCCGTCAACGAGAGCGGGACTTTTCGAGTACTGCGAGCGAGTATCCGATTCTCCCGAAATGGTGGCTCTGAGTCAGACCAGAATGACCCCAAGGTGCTCGATTATGGCTCTTTGCTTCTGGTTCGTGGGAAGACATCACCGAGTGAAGCCCTGAACATGATTAACAATGCGACTTCTGGGCCAACCCCTCTCGAGTTCGAGGGACATCGAGTCATCTTCGACCGGTTCCCGGCAGAGTACCCGGTCAACGGGCGGGACGTAGACTATCCGACCCCCATAGGGCCCGCTCGAAGAACGCAGTGGCCAAGCCGCGAGTTCCTCTTCTATTTTGAGCCAACATCAGATGGCGTTCGCCCTCCCGAACAACCTACCAGACCAATAGTAAACTCGAGACTACCTCCAATAGTGGACCCAGCCCAGAGAATCGACGAGTGGGTGGGCTTCGAAGTCCGGAGGTTCAGCCAACAATGGCGGAATAGCCTTCTCGTCATCTTGCCTGACTTCAGAGCAAGAGTCAAGTCCGTGACAATCGCAGAGAATGATGTGCATGTCGATGTCGAGGAGATGCTGGCGAATAGGTCCGACTTGGTTTTCAAGGCCGCCCTCGGAGACGGAGGCAGGTCTGTCCCGTTACAGGATTCTGAAATCAAACTCGACTTAGGTCAACCTTGGTTCGGCGTGAATATCCCTGCTTCCGAGGTGTTCTTTTGGATCCTTCATCGAACCTCCGAAGAGGTCTTGGATTGGTTGGATTTTAGCGTCGGATATCCCACTCCTCCACCTCAGATTCGGTTCGCCTCTGCCGGACTTCAACTCACTCAGATGATTGACCAGGGCGAGAGCCAGACGGTCGAATGGAAAGTCAAGTTGGGCGACGATAATGACTCCAAAGGTGAGTTCTTCGAGTCGATCGTAGCCTTCGCCAACACCAACGAAGGACTCGTTCTGGTCGGAGTTGACAAGAAGGGGAACATCGTGGGTGTAGAGGACCCGAAGAAGGTAAGACAGGCCATCGAAGATCTCATCGAATCCCGTTGCGATCCCCCTGTCCCTGGAATCTCGTTCGACGAAGTGACATACGAAGACAAGGTCGTGCTGATGGTCACTGTCCCGGAAGGGCCCGATCCCCCCTACTTGCTCCGGAGGCAAGGTGGACTATCAAGTAAGAGTGAGCTTTACATCAGGCGCTACGACAAGGATAGGCCCATGAGGCGGTCTGACCTGATGGAGATTCTGAAGTCTCGCATGAAATGAGTGTTGCCCAGCCAAGGGGGGAACCAAGATTTTCGAGTTCTTGGCATCGGACACAGTCCTCTCCGTAGCCGGAGGCTGTATCCGTGAACCGAAGGAGATTCGCCGTTGTGCTGGTGCCAGTGCCCGAAGGGAGTGATGCTGACGGTCAGGTCGAGGTCTTGCCGTTCCAGAGGGTCAGCTCTGGCCAGGGCTATCTTCCTCTGGTGAGCCCCGGTGCGGTTCCAACCGGTGTGCTCCCACTGAGTGTTCTTCCCCAGGCTGTCCCGAAGCCTTCGGAGGTAAGGACAGAGTCGATGAAGGACCTCCGGTCACTGAAGACGCAGGTTGCCCTCCTACTCGCGAACCACCCACTGCGCTTTGCCCTACGGGGGGAACCGGACTGGTTACCACACGAAGAGGCGAAACGGAAGCTCCTGGAGTGGGTGAAGTACGTGGACTGGAAGGCGAGGTGACGATGGCCTGGGTAGTCCCCAGCGCGGCGATGAACTGCCAACCAGCCGCGAGCCTCTGGGGGACCTCACCGATGGCGACGACCTCCTGCCTTGGGGCATCCGAGGCACCCAGTCGCTCCCTCACCTGGTCTCGGACGGCCGCAAGGTCACTCAGGTCCATCTTCTCGATCTCCTCCTCTCCGAAGCCGGCCAGCTGGAGCATGGCCCGGGCAACCTCCTTGGGAACGTCGTCGTGCTGACCCGATATCGTCTCGAGGAAGGGCAGGCACCGCTTGTAAGTAGCCCGCATGTCTTCGATGAAGTCCCGGGGCAGGCGGGCCTTGTTTGTCGTGTACCGTGACTCGATGCTCCCCTTATGCCCCATCCAGAAGACCCGGTAGTCGTGGGCGACCTTCCCCTTGTTCTCGGCCAGAAGCAGTTGGGTGTCGAAGTAGGCCCGGAGCACGTAGGGCCTCCAGGGTAGCCCCGCCGCCCGGATCGACTTCCGGACCCCATCCCCGACATTGACGGTCGTGAGGTGCTTGTCGGAGCCCCGGACCTTGTCTTGGTTCGCCTGGGCATGGATGAGGTCGCTCTCGGGACCGATCTCCTCCCCCATCTCCATCCGCTGCCGGAGGTAGTCGACAACGTACGAACAGGCCTCGCTCCCGATGAATGTGAAGTACTTGTGCCCCGCCTTGGAAAGCTCGGGGCGGACCACGACCTGCGCCGGTATCTGGTTGAACTCGACCGTCTCCCCCTTGATCCTCAGGTCCGGGAGGTCCCCCACCCGAAGGCCATCCTTCCCCAGGTAGTTCCCGAGCACCTCGGGGCGGACCCCTGAGTGTGCCATCAGGGCGCACATCATCCGGTTCCGGGGGGTGGAGGCCATGAATATCCGCCTCAGCTCATCCTGGGTCGGAACCCTCTCGTCCTTCAAGGTGGGCGTGGCCTGGGTGTTGCGGATCTTCACCGGTCTGGTAACGACGATACCGTTGAAGGCGAGCCAGCTCTTGACCGCCTTCACATGAGTGTGGGTGGAACTCCCGGACTGGCCCCGCTTCTCCTCGGCGGCGATGAAATCGAGGAGAAGGTCGTGCATCTTCTGTTCGTTGAGCTTCAGCAGCTTCTGTGGATCGGTCTTTGTGAGATGGCAGAAGAGCCGCAGGCTCCTGAGCTTCACATCCGCCGTGATGACGGAGCCACGCCCCACGTTCTCGTACCACCGGCGAATGGGCACAGATTGCAGGAGTTCCTGTTTTAAAGGGCCACCGATCTGGGGTCTTCCCATGCTTATAAAGAAAAAGTAATAGTATTTAAAGTCTCCCCAGGGTTTGTTTGATTGTTGGTATGCTCCCGGCGGGATTTGAACCCGCGTCAGAGGCTCGAGAGGCCTCTATCCTTGACCACTAGACTACGGGAGCAAGCGGGCATCGTCAAGGGTCAAGGTGCGGAGCTTTGGGTTCTATTTAATCTGGAGCGGCCGGGCACCCAGGAGCCGGTTGACGGCCGCCGCCCCTATCTGCCCCATGATCGCGGTCACCCGCACGACCTCGGAGCGTTCCCCGCGGATGCGGGTGCCGAAGGTGAATTCCCGCGGCTCGTGCAATCCCGCCCGGAACGCCTCGAGGATGCTGTGATGCGTCCGGAGGGAGAGGTTCGATCCCCCTTCCATGTGGAGGAGCACCGGACCCGGGGACACGATCTCGAAGTCGAGGAAGCTCTCCTCGATGGCCTGGTGCACGAGCGCCTCGGGGTCGCTGTAGTGCCCTTCCGCCACCATGAGGGTGGAAATCCCCGCCTCCTCGATGAGGCGGCGCACGTGCCCGAGGTCGACATTGATCTCCGAAGGGTGGTCCACCATGTCGACAACGCTCTGGACGAGCTCCTTGAGATAGGTGCTCCGCATCCGCAGAACTTCGCGGAAGGGCTCGGATTCGAACCGGCG
>JAFMAA010000034.1 GCA_029785235.1 Nitrososphaerota archaeon
TATTTCATGCTCAAGGGGTACACGGTCCAGCCTGACATCGGTCAGGGACCGGACGTGGTGGCCCTGAAGCTCCCCCTGGCCGAGGAGCTCGTAGATCATGGATTCCTCAGACGAGGAGGGTGCACCTGGGACCTGGTGATGGCGCGGAACCTGGGCCGGGTTCGGGAGACCCACTCAGAGCCGCAGGAAGAAGAGATCATAGCCATAGAGACAGAGTCCTACAACCCGAAGTCGGGAATCAAACAGCTCCGTAAAGGTTACAGCAACGCAGCCTCGCCGTCAGTGGAGTTCTTCGACAGGAAAGTCCTAGCCACTCCCGCCTACGAAGGAGTGTTAGAAGACATCGACGTCCTGACCTACGACAGCGAGGGAATCCATTACACTCCTGCCAGCGGGTCTCGAAAGGCGCTCGACGACTACTGGAAGCGAAAGAAGAAAGGCTTCATCTCCTCTCTTGAAAGGAGCTGGACGCAGCTGCTGCTGACCAACTTCAAGGTCGAGGAGATGTTAAGCCTCGTGGGCAACGGGGACCTGACTCTCTACCGGCTGCTTGAGAGGATGCCCGATGTCCCTACTGCCGAAGTCATTACGAAGCTTGAGGAACTCGTCCCCAAGGCCTGAAGGCGAAGACAATCGAACATACTGAGGGCCACATCAACGAGGTCCCAGTTAGTCAGCTCTCGAAGTCAGCACGGCGACGAAACCGCATTTCCCGCGCTGCGGGTTCCATATAGGAGGACCTGTGCTCTCCAACATCTAGCTCATACAGCAACTCAGCGCAAAGTGTTAGAGTAGCTCATCTTAATCGGTACTTTCTGAATCCACTCAATCACCTCGCTCTCAATTTGTCTCGTCCATTCGGAGAACTCTAACCCGCCTTGAACATCGCTTCCCTTATTTCCCTCGTCCGCCTAAATGCTACGTCATTCACCTCACTCAATTCTTCCTCGTTGAGTGCCCGCCCTTCCTCGCTTTCGAATGCAACCGAGAAACTTCCAACAATGACTCCGACGACAAAGCCGAGAAGGTAGTCATTGGGCTCTCGGATCTGGAGCACCGACGCCTTGGGCCTCAGCGTACGTAAAAGGCTGGGTGCTTCTTTTAGGAACTTGTCAATCATTCGCTCTAGTGCTCCCCTTTCAGTCACACTAACCGGCATTCTCGCCTACCTGCTTCTTGATTTCTGTTATGATTCTGTCAGCGTCAATTTGGCTCATCAAACTCATTACTTGATGGAATGTCTTGCCTTTCACGTCCGGCAGTAACCCAACAATCTCGTCGAAGGTCAGATTCGAGAGGAGAGCCATTCTAAACACGCTATCCATTTCCTTCATACTCATGGCTTTGGGTTCCGGCTTCGAATAATTGACCGGACAGTCTCGGAAGTGCAATCCATCTTCCGTGAAGCTCAGGATTCCGATTTTGTAATACTCATCGGTATAATCGGGCGCGACAATGAACCCTTTGTCGTAGTTTCCTCCCTCAACGTAGCCGTCCTTGTGAGCACCAAGTGCGATTGTCTGCCCCAATAACTGCTGAACCCCGCCGTACGCCCTGGTCCGTGAGGGTTCGACCTCGATGACTACCGACTCGTCGAAGTTGTCGCTGATGTCCTTCTTGGCAGATTTTATCTTCCCGAATGCCCTCAGCATTGTCAGTTCCATCAACGTCGCGCCATTCTCGACCAGCCCACTCTCCCTGAGCTTCCGCAGCAGAGGAGTCTTCCAACACGTTACGTCCGGAATCTTGACTCCGGTGTGCGGAACACCTACCGTTGTGATATAGCCCTGGTTCCTGAAGTAGAAAAGCGAGACGAACTCCCCGATAACCTCCTCGAATTCAAGTATGGGGACGAAGATAACCTGTTCAGGGTCGTAACCCTTCTGTATGATTTCCTGCCTCGCTCTGTTCTTGTACGACGTGGCCATTTGCCAATCCGTGTGAAGGAATCTCACGAGCACCTTCCCGGGCATCTCCTGCTTGTGTTCGTTCCAATGGTCCTGCACCGTCTGCGCCAGAAAGGGGAATTTGAAGGGGTATGAGGCGCCCTCGAACTCGACCTCGGGATAGCCCCAAACCCTGAAGCTATGAGGGTACGCGTAGTTGTACTTGGCAGACGCGTCCTCGTATCCGAGATGGGATAGCACCAGGACCTTGGCGGCTGGCTCCGTTACTTCCAGGTCGATGGTTCCATCGAAGACAGGCCTGATCCCGGGCAGCATCCCCTCGTGAGCCATCTCCGAGAACGTGACTTTGATCAAATTCTCAACGGTCAAAGGTCGAAACTCGCGTGAAACTTGGTTCCGCGAATGCATAAGAATGTTGTTTCTCTCGAAATCGGTCAGACTTGACATCGCCTAATCACACAGACAACCTCGAAAAATGGGCTGAAGAAAAAATGACGGAGATCATTCGAGGAATGAAGGACGACCCTATTTCAGCGCCCGTACTCCGCGACACCTTAGCAAGCCTAGCGACCTACCTGAATTACAAATCGAATCGCAGACTAAATACGTGGCTAACTGTCTTCACAGCAGTGCTCGCGGTGGCTACAACCGTCAACGTTCTTGGTTTTCTGCATATGCTTTAGCACTCGCTTCCCTCGTCCTGTCATACCCCTCAGATGGGTATATCCCGAAACGAACCGTTTTTCCCCCAAATCAGCTCAATTCTTCCTCCTTTCCCTCCCCCCTCTGGCGAGCCTGCACCAGCCGACACCCTTCAGGCTCGGACCTCGCTCCGGGCCAAATTCACCCCCCGCGATGCCTGGCGGCACCGCTCGCTGGCGCTCGCTTCGCTCCCCCCTCTTTGCCCCTACGTTCGTCCTTCGCCTTCGCCCCGCCCCGAGGCGGGGCCCTCGGTCGTTCCGCTCGCGCATCCGCGTCAGAAGACCAGGGACTTCGTGTAGACGAGGGCACCCGAGGCCTTGGGCCCGGAGAAGACGTCCACCCCAAGGAGGACGCCACCGTTCCCGGTGACGTTGACGGAGACGAAGTCGCGGAAGGACGCCCCGCTCTGGAGGACGGCAGTCCCCTGTCCCATTATGGCATCAGCGCCGGTCGAATTGGAGTAGACGACATAGGTGTAGGCTCCGTTTCCCGGCCCCGTGTAGTTGATCTGCAGGTAAGCGGTCGGAGGGACCGACCCCGGCAGGTAGGACGAGGGCTCGGGCCAGTAGACCCCGAAGTAGAACCCCCCCTGGCCACTGCCCGCCGACGCCAACATCCCCGAGACGGCGGCGGCCACGACCACCAAGACGACCGCGGGGGGGAGGACCCTTCTCGCCAGGCGGCCCCGGAGGAAGCGACGGCTCATCCCGGCTCCGCTCCTCGACTTCTTGGTCTCCTCGCTCGGGGAGCGAGCCTTGAAACTAAAGTAGACCGAGGCGAGGGGGAGCACCAGGAGCAGGAAACCGGACGGGAGGTCCGGAATGGGACTCCCTGAAGCGATAACGGCGTCGGCGATCACGTTCCATTTGTCACTGGCACCAAGCGTGAAGCTCGCCGTCGCGCCGGGACCGGGAGGAGATGGCGACTTCGTACTCTCAGACCGATTCAGGGTGCTTTTTGTAGCTCCCACCGACGAGGGCGAACGGGCCGCAAAGCCAAGGGGCTGGCGGCCATATCCCAACCTCTAGATGGTCAGCGTCTTGGCGAACACGAGGTTCCGCGGCCCGGGGGCCAATGCGAAGACCTCTGCCTCAAGTGTCATAACGGAAGAAGGGACCTTCACATACACGAAGGCCCGGAACGAGGCTTCCGACGAGACCACCGCCGTGGAGTTCGACAGAAGGATGGTGGAGCCGTTTGACCGTGCGAAGATGACATAGGTGTATTCTCCGACGCCGAAGCCCGTATAGTTGATCTGCAGGTAAGCGGTGGGTGGGACCGTCCCTGGGACGTAGTCGGACGGGACAGGCCAGTACTCCTCGAAGTTGAACGCGCCGTGGCCTCCGCTGACGCTGCTCGTGGCCCCCAAAGCAACCGCGACCAAGACGACGGCCACCACCGCGAAGGGTATCAGCCTGCGGGCTCTCCTTTTGCTGAATGACATCTTCCGTGAGGTCACCCCGCGCTCACCTCCGACCCGCTCCTGCGCTGCCGCTTACTGGCGCAGAAGCGCTCGGTGGCCCCAGGGCTGTGGCTCCGACCTTCCTCCTCAGCAGGATGTAGACCGCCAGAATTGGGATGGCGAGAAGGAGCACCCCTGAGGGGAGGTCCGGTATCGCCCCAGGCGCCACGACCGCGTCCGCGATGATAGTCCACGGGGTGTTGGTGCCGCCGTCGCTTGCGTCGACGGCAAAGTTTGACTCGGCTGAGCTCACGATCTGGTACTCCGCGAGCGACGAAGGGGTCTGCGCTGAGGTGGCCTGGATTGTCGTGAACCCGGAGCCTGGGGTCGCCGTCGGAGAGTTGAACAGCCCTACGATCCCGATGATCATATCGTTGGTCCCGGTCGTGCTGATGGAGACGCTCGGCTCGGGGAGAATGGTGCCTCCGCTGGTGCTGGCAGGGACCGCGGTGTTGGTGTCGAACGGGCTCGACGTGTCGGCGCCAGAGATCCCGAACGCGATGACGGTGAAGTAGTCTGTCCCGCTCACGGTCACGGTGATGGAATCAGACAAGGCGGAGCCTGCGATGGCGTACCACGTGTAGGTGGGGATGTCCCCCGTCGTTATCGACGCACGGGTCTTCCATGTCAGCCCTGCAGTGTCGCTCACCGACGAGACCGTCGCGCCTGTGGCCTGGATGACGACGGAGAGGTAGATCACATCAGGCGAACTCGTCGTGGTCAGGGACAACGAATGCGACGATGCAATCCCACTGGCCTGGGCGCTTCCGTCTATCGCAAGCCCTGTCGCGTACACAGCCCGGGCGTTCAGAAGTGCCGCCAACACGAGCAGAGAAAGGACGGCTGCCAGAGCCAACCTGCCGCTTCGGCTTCCGCGGCTGTTAGCTCCGACGTGCGCTCGAGCTATGCGGTGCTCGGACTTCATACCGACCCATCCACCATGGCTGTGAGTGTTCGCTTTCTGTAGAGGGGGCATCTACGGCACCCCGACGAAGACGTGCTGTTCGCGACAGAGTATCCGATATGGCGGTGTGGGACAAAACTGCCCTGGGATGGGTTCATCCTCTTCTCTTGACCCTCCTCTTATTGACAGTCTCCCAGACCAACTCGGTGGAGCCGTTCCCCTCGAAGTATTCCTCGAGGACGGCGTTTACTATCTCGCTCCTGTCGACGTGGAGTCCTGACAGCTTCTTCGCGTAGCCGTCAAGGGTCTCCACAAGCTGGGGGTCGAACGAGACCCCTGCGCGGACCTTCTTGGGGCTCAATTCTGCTTGGTCCTTCCCCCCGCATGCAACGTACCCGGTGTGCACACCGTGTACAGTTTACAACGTTGGCTAACAACGACTGACGAAGACTTCAAGGAATCCGCACTCGTGAAAGGGACCGAAAGATTGCGGTATTTGACTGTTGCACAATGCAACAGGAAATCGGCAAACACACAGACTGTTTCCAGCTCCCGTGCCAGAAATCGGAATGAAAGGGGCCTGTTTCGTCGAAGAGAGACGTGCACAGGGCCCACCAAGGTGCGAGCGCGGTACCCATCCGGGCGGTAACAGCTGCAGGCAGGCTTGCTCCTGGGCTGGGGCGGGACGGCCTCGACCGGTCCGAATGCAGGGCCCTCGTCCACCTCCCGGACCGGCAGACGCATCTGGTGTGGTCACGAACGCGCTTCCGTCAGTGCCAGCCCCGCCATCTCGTCGTATCGTGGGCGGCTGATCAATCCTCTGTCCTGTGACGGCAGAATCTTTGATGCTGAAATGCGCCCTTCCCGAGATAGCAACTCAATAGACGCGGCACTCTGCCTCACTTCCGCAGGCTTCGGCGTGAAGTAGGAGTGCTGCATCTCCGTCAGCTTGTTGTAGACAGGCACCTCCCCTGCTCGGTGAGGAGGATACCGAACCCCTCCCCGCTCTCTCGACGAATGCTCCTTTCCTGGTCGCCAAGGCCGAAGGTCCGCTGCGCCAGGTCGGAACCTCCTCCTTCCGTTCGCAATGAAGGAGACGCCTACCCCAGACCGAGCGCCCCTGAGTAGACCTCGCTCCCCTGCTCGAAGACGGTCGCGTGCAGGACCGCAGGAGCAGGTGAGACCACGTAGGCGGTGAAGGGGGATTCGTCTGTCACCGTGACGACGCCGTGGGCTAGCACCACGCTCCCGTCTATGACGGTGTAGGTGTAGACCCTGGCGCCTGCGCCCGTGTAGTTGATCTGAAGATACGCGTCGGGGAGGGGGTTGCCCGGGACGTATTCGACAGGCTTGGGGAAGAAGACCTTGAAGGCGAAAGACTCGTCCCCGCCATGCGTGACCCCCGCCATGGAGTTCAGAGCGATGACGAGCAGGACCAAGGTGACCGCCACGACTGGGACAACCTTCTTTCTCAGGACGCCTCTAGCCTGCCTAGTAGCCAACCTTCACCCTCCTCCTCGCCAGCATGTAGAGCGCGACGACCGGCAGCAGCAGGAAGAGCACCCCGGAGGGGAGGTCGGGGATTTGGACATTGTTCACCGTGAAGGTGACCTGGCCGATGTTGACGCCGTTGGTGTCCAGCACCTCGATGGTCCAGGTCCCCGCGCTGCTTGACGCAGGGATCTGGTATCCGGCCGAATCGCAGTAAGGCGAGCTTGAGATTGGGCTCACAGACTTGACGTTCCCCCCCGCCTGGTCGATGACGTTGAAGCTCCAGGGGGTCCCGCCGCTCCCGGCGACGGTGAACCCGCCGTAGACGTACTGGCCCATGTCGAAGGAGGTAGACGAGGTAGTGCACCCAGAGTTGGAGTAGGCCACGGGGGCGGCAAGGGCTGAGCTCGCCGCCGCGAACGAGGCCGAGGGCATCACGCCGGAGGGAGGATACGCCCGTGCTCGCCCCCAGTTGAAGTATAAGCCTACTGGATAGGAATTTGAGCTGGCGCCGACGGAGGACCAGTACAACGAAGATGCAGATTTTATGGGACTCGAGCTGGTGGCGGTGTTGTATGAGGAGTAGAGTGAAGACGCCACGTAGCCAGAATATGCGCTGGGAGAAGTTCCTGGGTATGCAGTTGCCGCGTAGTACCAGGTGGAAGCTGCGTCGGTCCCCACTTTGTCAACGCCCGCCGTAGCGGTGCCACCGCTGACGTATGTGTAGCTCTCCAAAGTGCTGCCGTAGCCAACGTCGGTGCTGTCACAGTTGCTGGCGGAACCTGCTGCCGCGTTGTCGCAGAACCCGGCGGCGCCGGAGTTGTGCCCCGTGTCGCCAGAATTCGAGATTTCGAAACTCGATTCCGCTATCTCTCCGGCGGCCGGATTGGATAGGGCCTTGTTGAAGACGAGGTCCACCCGATTTGTAGACCCGTATCCGATAAGGGAAAGGACGTTGATGGTACCGGCCGAGCCTGAGGGACCGGTGACCCCAGTCTTCTGCGCGAGGGTAGCGCTCGTTCCAAGGCTGAAGCTCGATGTTGCGGTGTTTCCGTTGAAGTACAAATCAAATACCTTCGCCCCGTTGTCGTACTGGCCGTAGGTTCCCGTGAACCCTGGATACGCCCCCCAGTACCCTGTCGAGGAGTATTCGTTCGTCCCAGTGGAGTAGAACCCCATCACGATGGTCAGGGTCCCTCCGCTGCCCGCTATCGTGTTCGACCCGAGGTTGACCCAGACCACAGAGCTCGTCGCGCTGCTGGAGCACGAAGACTCGCACCAGGCGTAGAGGGGGGACCACTGGGCGGTGAAGAACTCGACGTTCTGGACGTTCGAGGCGAGGTAGGCGCTGTAGGTGCTCCAGTCGATCGTGAGCTGCTGCTGGAAGCTCGTCGGGGTGGCGGCGCTCTGGGAGTTGGTCAGCGTGATCGCCACGTACTCGACAACGCCCGACTGCGGGCCGGATGCGTGAGCTACCCCCCCGGGGTTCGAAAGAACGACGGCGGCTAGAAGCAGGACGATGGAAACTGTGAACACATGCGACCTCCTCAACCAGGGAGACCTCCGCCGAGCGGTCGAATGGGAGGTGCCAATCTCGTGTTTCCGTCCTCTGCGTCCGAGCCGCAGACCGGTTCCTTCAACTCGGCACCAGCGAGGCCTTCTTCGAAGATGGCGTGGGCCGTGTTACCATCATCTAGATCGAGCTGGGACACGCTCCTCACGTATGGCAGAGGCGGTTCCGCGCGGCAAGGATCGACCGAGGCACCATTACGGAGATTCGTCTTGGGTATGGCTCCCCCGCCGACCACTCTTCCCGCGCCTGTTCTCCGAAACGCGAGCCGAAGGCCGTGGTAAGGAGTCGACTCTGCGACTTCTGCGGGTGACAGAGGGCTAAGCGGAAGGGCTGTGTGCACGCAGGCCACGAGTGCCGCCAGAGACTCGCCGAGCAGCCCTCTATCTGTCGAATTTCTCACCCAGATACATCAGCCCGCGTCTCTGGCCAAGACGAAATTGGTTGGGGGGGTCGTCCATGCGATGTTGAGCTCGATGGTCTCGACGCTGGGTGGTGGCAGTAGTAGTGGTGGTGGACAAATTTTGTTCGAGCGCCTTGTATACGAGTCTTAACGATTCCGCCGAGTCGCCCGCGATTTTTAATTCGCACCGTCTGCGAGTCGAAACACTATGCGAAATTCGAGTGACGCATCAGGGCGGCCGGCGTTAGCTGGCCGTCTTTCGCGTCTGGGCGCCTGATTCCTGGCGCAAACGCCTCCGGCCTGCCTAGCCTAATGGGGCCGGGGGGACGGCGCTCGTCAGCGGACCGTGCCGCATTGGTCCTCCGCCGCCTGCGGGCAAATGAACTCGATCGGTCAGCGTTTTACCGGAGAAGGATTGGACGGCGCTCAACTTCGCTGAGCCTGAAGCCGCTGGCCTTGGCACCGGCGACGATGGCGAGGCCGTCGGCTCCATGCGCCACATGCGTCCGGGAGGGTGCGACGAGTTTCAACCACTCCGGCCTAAAGGCCCGGAGATTGCAGCTGCAGGTTGCGCCGCCACAGGCTGGTTGAAAGCAGCCCCCGACCCGAGTTTCCTGATGCCCTTGGCCCGGACGATGACCAACAGCGGGTCGCAGGCGGAAACGTCTTAGCGGTGAGCAGCGGGAAACCCCACGACTTCAGTCGTGGGATGAAAGCGAGATTGGTGGTTAATAACTGAAAGGTGCTTTGCTTCTTGAAGATGCTCATCACCTACAAGTTCAGGCTCTGCCCAACCGAATCTCAAGCCAGATTGATGGATGAAACTTTGGAGACCTGCAGGCTGCTCTACAACGACCTGCTTGACGACAGGATTCAGACAAAGGCCGCGACATTCGAGCAAAAGAGGGCCCTGACGGCCTTCCGCCATGGCAACAAGTTCCTTTCTGCGGTTCACTCTCAAGTTCTGCAGGACGTTGTCCTTCGACTTGATAAGGCGTATGGCGCCTTCTTCGCTGGCCTTGGGAGATACCCCAAGTTCAAACGAAGGGGTAGGTACAACTCGTTCAGGTATCCTCAATTTGGCGGTTTCAAGATCGTCGACGGGACGCTGAGGCTTTCCAAGATAGGTCTCATCAGGGTCAGGCTTCATCGGCCGATCGAAGGACTGCCGAAGACATGCACGATAGTCAGAGACATCGACCAGTGGTATGCCTGCATCTGTGCGGGGGTCCAGCCTTCTAAACTGGTTGAACCACGGAGTGACAAGCCGGTCGGTGTAGACCTTGGGATTCTCAATCTTGCGACCTTGAGTGATGGTCGCGCGTTCGAAAATCCAAGACATCTTGGCAACTCGGTGAAGAGAATCGTAACCCTTCAGAGACGGCTTTCGAGAAAGAAGAAAGGCTCTGCCAACAGGGAGAAGGCCAAAGTCTTGCTCGCCAAGGCTTGGAGAAAGGTTCGGAACCAGCGGCTGGATCTCGCACACAAGATTTCCGCCAATCTAGCCTCCGAATACTCGACTGTCGTCTTCGAAGGCCTGCAGATCCCGAACATGGTGAAGAACCACAATCTGGCATCGGCAATAATGGATGCCTCCTGGGGCCAGCTGCGCCGACTGACTGCCTGCAAGGCAGAAAGGCGTGGTGGACGAGTCATACTCGTCAACCCAAGCGGGACGTCGCAGAAATGCTCTGGATGCGGGGGAGTGGTTCCGAAGGGACTGGGCGAAAGGACGCATTCGTGCCCGAACTGCGGTCTCGTCCTGGACAGGGACGTGAATGCGGCACGCAACATACTGGCTGCGGGTCTGGAACGGGCCCGTGCAGAGGGGCAGCCTCTACTTGTCCAACGAAGGCGGATAAGCAAGTTCGCCCCAGTGAAGCAAGAAGCCAATGCCTTCAGGCATTGGTAGTTCACTACAAATCGTCCTTGGGCATACAAGAGCGCTTCCGTCCCCGGCCAGGGCCTCGAGGACCCTCCCTGCCCGTGAAAGGCGAGGGACGAA
>JAFMAA010000035.1 GCA_029785235.1 Nitrososphaerota archaeon
GACCGCCCGCGGAGGCGTTCCTCACCGAGCAGGTGCATGCCCGTCCAAACACGTGGAACTGGGATGTCCACCAACTGTTCGAGATGTGGCTCGAACATGGTCAGGAGCGGATGGCGGCGGCCTTCCACGAGGCGGTGGAGCGAGGGTGGTACGGGGCGGAGATGGTGGAGTTGTGGCTGAAACGGAAGGTGGAGGGGATCGCATGACGACGGAACTGGACGGGATGCTTCGTCGACTGAACCTGCCGACGGTGCGGAGGCTGTGGAGCGAGCTCCAGGTGAGGGTCGAGCAGGAGAGCCTGGGCTACGCGGCGTATCTCGAGACACTGATGGGCGAGGAGATCGCCCATCGGGGACAAACCCGGATCCGCCGAGTGACCCGAGCGGAGAGGTTCCCGTTCCTGCGCACCGTCGAGGAGTTCGACTTCGCGTTCCAGTCGGGGCTGAGGAAGGAGTTGCTCGGCTCGTATCTCGGCCCGGAGTTCGTGAGCGAGGGTCGGAGCTTGATTGCGTATGGCCCGTCTGGGACCGGAAAGACGCACGTGGCGGTGGCGATCGCGTACAAGGCGATCCAGAACGGGTCGGACGCGCGGTTCGTGACGGCATCGCATCTCCTCGACGAGCTGTCGTCGGCGAGTCGGGAGGGAGGGCTCCGGGAGGCGTTGAGCGCCTACACGCACCCGGGGGTGCTGGTGGTCGACGAGGTGGGGTATCTCTCGCTGGGTCCGGATGCGGCGAACGTGCTGTTCCAGGTAGTGAAGGACCGGTATCTTCATCGGCGGCCGATGGTGTTCACCACCAACAAGCCGATCGAGGCGTGGGGGAAGGTGTTGCACGACGGGGATCTGGCGGAGGCGATCCTGGACCGGGTGCTGGAGCGAGGAAGGGTCCTCCATTTCAAGGGTCCATCCTTCCGGACCCGGCACCTCCCAACGAAGGAAGGTGCCATAATTTCGGGAAAAGAGGTGCCAGAATTTCAGGAACGCACACGCGCGCTTGGCACATGCCAGAAATGGTTACTGCGCACTAGGTTGCGCACACATACTATTTCCCCGAAGGGCCCTTCTGTTTTGACTCACCTCCTACGGTTTCGCCATATCGACGACGCCCAACTTTGCTGGTCGCTCAGTGCTCTTAACCCTCTGTTTTCGGTATAGGGCTCACGGCGGCCCGCCGGACGTCGGCGGTGACGGAGTTCCCAGGAGCCCCTCCAGCTCCGTGAGTGCCGCGCCGACCTGTTTGACCGCGAGCTGGAGCAACTCGAGGAGGGGTTTGCCCTCGCCATAAGTGAGGAAGTACCGCCGGACGGTATCGGAGGACCCTCCCTTTGGGTCCTCGAAGGTCGCGACCAGTTCGTGCGTCATCGTGCCGTCGAGGTCGATGTGCTTGGAATGCTGCCAAAGTTCGTTCAGCACGCCAAGCGAGTCGAATCCCATGTGGCTGAAAGGTTGCATGCGTAGGAACGCCTCCCAGATGTCGCGCCGTCCTTCCTTCAGGCCGGGGAACCGCGACCCCATCACGCTCTCGAACGAATGGAGATCGTCGCAGAGGGGGAAGGTTGATTCACGCGTGCATCCGGGGAGACAGCGCTTCTGGACATCATGTGCCGCGTATTCGAGGGCCATCCTGAGGCCGGCGACCGCGAAGAAGGCGTGAGGCAGGGCCCACCCTACGAACTTGTCCCTGTCAGGGGCACGCTCGCCGGCAACCCTCACCTGCGCCAGGGCGTAACGTTCTGACGCTGCCAGAATGAACCGGGCATGGAACATTCGGTTCGGAGAGCCCGTCATTGCGGGTCCAGTACCCCGGCAGATTTATGGGGTAGTCCAATTTTGACCGAATTGGTACTACCCCTGAGGGTCCATGGGGCGCTATAATGCGGAGGTCTCCAGCCGCCCCCAGTCGGGGCCAGCCCGTCGCAAGGGCGATCTTGAGCCTCGACAGGAGCCGCCCGCCGTGCCAGTCTCTCAGCGTTCCCGCCCGTCGACGCGTCCGCTTGGCCCTGTTGACCGAATCCCAACTCAGCCACAGCCGTTGTGCCTCGGCGCGGCCCATCGCGAGGAGGCGGCGTTTTCAGTCGATGAAGGCGGCAGGGTAGGCGGAAGCCGCCTTGCCGAGCTTGAGGCCGTTAGGTCATGTTCCTTCCGCCTCTACCTCGTTCAGCGTCCTGTCGGATTCATCTCGCCACTCTGTTCTACCTGATGTGACGTTGCCCAGAAGCAACGTCGATGCAGCTGAAGGGGAGTCAAACGTGAAGTCGCGTGCAAACCGCAGTCCATCGCCCGTCGAAACCAGCACCTTTTGATTCAGCAGATCGCTTCGCTTCCGCGTCACGCCCTCCTCCTCGGCTGAAGGTGCGACGGTCGTCTTCAAAGGTGACCCCTTGAAGACGACAAAGCCAGACGGCGTGTTTGTGCCCTTAGCCTCCGGAAGGCGCTGTAAGTGATACGTTACATTCCGCGCTGCCAACGACCCTACCGGCGCTAACCCGAACTCAGTTCGAGTAGCCGCGTCGGGGGCGGGCGTGATGGCGGTTGGGTTCTGTGGGACTTCGAAAGCGTTGATTCCAAGAATGGGACAGTAGAGGACTATATCGCGAAGGAAGTGGGTGGCCGTGTCGCGGTCCTCTGCATCAAGCGTCGGCTCCTGTGGATCGTTCCGATTGACAAGTTCGGCGCGACCCGCGCCGCGAGCAAGACTAACGAGTCGAGATTCGAGGAACTGAGCATAGACGTTGTTCATGGTCTTGTCTCGGCTCGTGAAGAGAGCGACCCAAGTCCAGTCCTTTGATGGGTCCTTATGGTGGGTGTCGATTCGGTCCTTTGCCACGTCGGCTTGCCCAACATAGACTCTTTCTGCAAAGCCTCCTGTGTCGGGTGGCGGATAGACTAAGACGTAGGCACCTGCTCGTTGGAAGTCTTCCAGGTCTCGACTCATTGCCTCGTATTCCGACCTCGGAACCGCGATTCCCTTGGTGTTGGAATGCGTTGCCGAAAGAACACGCGACCCTCGTGGCTCGCCCCTAAGCAGGTGTACCTTGATTACTGTCCCAATGCGGTCTGTTTGCATGTTTTCTACCTCTCCTCAACTACTGATCAACCCCACCCCGCGCAGAGCAATTCCGCCTGCTGAAGCACCGTTTGCGTCGCCGCCTCTTGTCCGCTCGGGGGGTATCCCCGCTCCTTGAGAATCCGCTTGACGTAGAGCCGCAGCTTTGCGCGAACGGTCTCCTTGACAGTCCAGTCGATGCTGACGTTCTTCCGAACCGTCTCGACAAGCTGCTTCGCAATCTCTCGAAGGGAAACGTCTCCCAGAACGCCGAGCGCTGTCTCATCAGCAGCGACAAGCGCATCGTAGAACGCCTCCTCCTCTTGAGTCAGCCCGAGCATGGCTCCTCGGTCTCGGGCGTCCTTCATGGACTTTGCGAGATCGATGAGCGATGAAATGACCTGAGCCGCGTCAATAGAACGGTTCTGGTACTTGCGGATGGTCGCTTCGAGCATCTCCGAGAACTGGCGGCCGAGGACAAGGTTCCGCTTCGTCCATGCTCTCGTTTCGTCGTTGAGCAATTTCCGAAGAACTTCAAGGGCGAGGTTACGATACGGCAGCCGCCGCACCTCGTCCAAGAACTCGTCCGAGAAGATCGAGAGTTCGGGCTTCTTCAGTCCCGCCGCCGAAAAGATATCGACCACTTCGTCCGAGACGACCGCCTTGGAGACGATCTGACGGACGGCGCTGTCGAGTTCTTCAGGGGTCTTCCGCCCGTCGACAGTCGCCTTGGCGAGAGCAGATCGGACGGCTTGGAAGAAGCCGATTTCGTCAGCAATCGCCGCCGCTCGCGGGTCAGGGACCGAGAGCGCGTGGGATTTCGAGAGGTCGGTGACCGCCTTGAGGTAGCGCTTCTCGCCGTCGTCCAGTCCGAGGATGTGCTGCATAGCCCTCGGGATGGTCTTCAGTCGCTCGTCAGGGGTTCCCGCAAAGTAGGGCTGCGAGTTGAAACCGTGGAACATGTCCCGCACGATCTCGTAGTGCTTTTGCATCAGGCGGACTGCCTCTTCGACGGGCACCCCCGCCCTCTTCGAGTCCTCGGAGGAGTAGTCGGCAAGTGCGCGGCGCAACTCGTCTGCGATGCCCAAGTAATCGACGATGAGGCCCCCTGGCTTGTCCTTGAACGTGCGATTGACGCGGGCGATTGTCTGCATCATCCCGTGCCCTCGCATTGGCTTATCGATGTACATCGTGTGCAATGACGGTGCGTCGAACCCCGTCAGCCACATGTCGCGAACAATGACGAGCTTGAACAGGTCCTTTGGGTCACGGAACCGCTTCGCGAGCCCCTCCCGCTTCGGCTTGTTCCGAATGTGCGGTTGCCACTCGGGGCCATCCGAGGCCGAACCAGTCATTACGACCTTCAGCGAACCTCTCAGATCGTCCGTATCTACCCACGATGGACGGAGCCTCGCGATCTCGTTGAACAGGCCAACGCAAATACGACGGCTCATGCAGACGACCATCCCCTTGCCTTCGAGGGTTTCGAGCCGCTTCTCGAAGTGGGCAACGAGGTCCTTCGCGAGTAGGGCCAGGCGCTCGGGGGTCCCTACCATCGCCTCAAGCTGGGCCCACTTCCGCTTCAGGCCCTCCTTGGTCGCTTCCTCCTCGCCCTCAGTGACTTCCTCGAAATCGGGGTCGATGTGGGGGACCTCAGCCTTCTTCAGTTCGAGTTTGGCGAGCCGCCCTTCGTAGTAGATCGTGACCGTCGCGCCATCCTCGACGGCGCGGTGGATGTCGTAGGTGTCGATGTAGTCGCCGAAGACCGCCCGCGTGTTCCTATCGGCCTTTTCGATAGGGGTGCCCGTGAACCCAAGGAACGAGGCGTTGGGGAGCGCCTCGCGGACTTTACGGGCGAACCCATCGATGAAGTCGTATTGGCTACGATGGGCTTCGTCAGCGATGAACAGGATGTTCCGTCGCTTGGAAAGCAGCGGAAACCTCTCCCCCTTCTTCTCGGGGCGGAACTTCTGGATGGTCGTGAAGACGATACCGCCCGAGGCGACCTTCAGCAGCTCTTGGAGATGCTCGACCGACTCCGCTTGAACGGGAGTTTGCCGCAGGAGCGATTGACAGATGGAGAACTTCCCGAACAGTTGCCCGTCGAGATCGTTACGGTCCGTCAGGACAACCAGCGTAGGGTTCGCGAGGGCAGGATGTCGCGCGATCTTCGCGGCGTAGAACGTCATGGTGAGGCTCTTCCCAGAGCCCTGGGTGTGCCAAACAACCCCTACGCGCTTGTCGCCCTTCTCCGAGGCAGCCTTGACGGTCGCTTCTACTGCCCGGTTGACAGCGTGGAACTGGTGGTAGGCAGCGACCTTCTTCGAGATCGCTCCTCCGTCGTCCTCGAAGACGATGAAGTTCCGAAGTAGGTCAAGAAGCCGACCCTTCTCGAAGACCCCCCGAACCAGGGTTTCAAGTTCGAGACTACCCTTTGGCGCTATCTCCTTTCCATCGACCGTCCTCCAAGGCATGAACCGCTCACGGTTCGAAGTGAGACAGCCCAAGCGAGCCTCGGTCCCGTCCGAAATAACGAGAAGCTCGTTCGAGCGGAAGATGGCGGGAATCTCGGCCTGATAGGTCTGTAACTGCTGGTAGGCGGTCCAAATGGTCGCCTCCTCGTCGGCAGGGTTCTTCAGTTCGAAGAGCGCGACAGGCAAGCCATTGAGGAAGACACCCAAATCTGGTCTGCGACTGTGCCCGTTCTTGATAACGGCGAACTGGTTAACGACTAGCCAATCGTTGTTTTCTGGATGGTCGAAGCCGACGAGCCACGCCTTGTCCCCCTTGATTCTCCCATCCTTGCCGCGACTCTCAACATCGACCCCGTTCGCGAAGAGGTCGTGGAAGCGGCGGTTCGACTGGATGAGGCTTGGAGTGTCGGAACGAAGCACTTTGCGAAGAGCATCCTCCCGCGCTTCGGGTGTGAGGTGCGGATTGAGTCGGTCGATTGCGGCCCTCAGCCGTCCAATGAGGACCGCGTCGTTCCAGTTCTCGCGTTCCTTCTCCTTTCCATCAGGGGCGATATCGGGGCCGAACTTCGTCTCGTAGCCCAGGTCGCGGAAGTAGCCGAGAGCGGCCTCCTCGACGACGCTCTCATGGAAGGTCAGCAACGGTCGTTGAATCATGAATCGACCTTGACGCGAATCTCTCCCGATAGGAGCTTGGGAAGCAGGGTGTCGCGAGTAGCCGCCAGACTGGAACTCTCGGCTACATTGGAGATGACACGCGCTTGAATTGGGGAGAGCAAACTCTCGAATCGTGATAGGACTTGAGCCGAGGGAGCGAGTATTGGGAACTCGCGCAGCGTGCTTAACAGTAGTTGCGGGAAGGTCGTCCCGTTAGCTGCATCTCGAAACGCCCCGACACTCGTCTTGACCCAATGGAACAAGTAAGATTGGCCCAATTGGCTCTGCGGCTGAAGTGCGACGACCCTCGTGCCTAGGACAGTCTGAACCGTAGTGATGGCAACGTAACCAATCGGAGCTCCAGTCGAAAGCAGGATGCTCCGCGGCGGAACGACCCTGGACCCGAGGTATTCGAGGCCCTTCTGGCTCACCTTTCGGTCGGTTCCAATCAGGACGTAGTCCTGCGTCTGCGAGAGGTCTTTGACGGTCACCCAATGGTGTTCAGGGGGGTCCCAGTATCCACTGACCTCGGTGTTTGGCGTGCTCCCCTGTAAAATCTCCGCGACATCGGCCAATTGTTGGACGAACCACCCCTTCGGAATCTTCCCGATCTCCGACTCCTCGAGTTCGCTCGGCCAGAGGTCCCACATGTCGGCGGGCATCCCAGGCAGGCTCTCGCCCTTCTTCCAGCGTCCCTCCATCTTCGCTCGGACGGGGCCGAAATCGACGAACCAGAACTTGAACAGGGCCCGACAAATTTCTTCGAGCGTCTGGTTCATTCGGCGGTTGAACTCGATCTTGTCGTCGAGCGAGCCGAGGACATGGGCGATGGCTCGCTGCTCGGAGAGGGGAGGGATGCTGAAGCGAAGCCGCTTGAGCGTTGAACCTGAGAGCTCCCCGAAAGTTGTACCTGACGCGAAGGACTTCAAACGATCCGTGTTTTGCTTGAGCAGGTAGAACACATACTCGGGCTCGAAGCCCGACTTTACGACAAGATTCCTGAATCCTTGGTTCGTAGTAAGTGCATTGGCCGCGATAGCGACATAGCCAATCGGGGCCCGAGTGGATAGGAGAACCGTACCTTTCGGAAGTATCTGAAGTCGCGCGGCTCCAACCCCTTCGCGAGTTATGTTCCGCTCTCCGCGAGAGATGTATCTTCCCTGAAAGTTCGAGAGGTCCTTTGGAGTTATCCACGGAACATCACCACCGAAGTGGCTAGATATTGATGTAGAGGGAGTTGTCCCTCCGATTACCTCCGCGAACTCAGAAACGCTGAGCTCGCGCCAATCGTCATTCGAGGCCAAGGTCCCTCATGCTTTCTCGGATGCGGGCCCCCAGAGTGTCCAACTCCGCGAACTGCTCCTCCAAGGTCTTCGTAAGTCTCGCCATCTTCTCGTCGAACGGCTCTCCATCGTCCTCCGCCTCCTCCGCTCCGACGTACCTTCCTGGCGTCAAGACGAATCCGTGCGACTCGACCTCCTTCAGAGCCACTGACTTGCAGAAACCTGCAACGTCCGCGTACTTCCCCGCCTCCTTCTCCCCCCGCCACGCGTGGTACGTCCTCGCGATCTTGGGGATCTCCTCATCCGACAACTCGCGGTGCGTTCGGTCCACAAGGTGTCCCATCTTGCGGGCGTCAACGAAGAGAATCTGCCCGCGTCGGTCTCGGAATCTCCCGTCCGACTTGTCGCGGCTCAGGAACCAAAGGCACGCAGGAATCATCGAGCCATAGAAGAGCTGGCCCGGGAGGGCAATCATGCAGTCGACAAGATCGGCTTGGACGATGGCCTTCCGAATATCTCCCTCGCCGCTCGTCTGCGAGGACATGGAACCGTTCGCCATGACGAACCCCGCAATCCCGCCCGGGGCCAGGTGGTGAATCATGTGCTGTATCCAGGCATAGTTCGCGTTTCGGGCGGGGGGCCCTCCGAACTTCCAGCGAACGTCGTCGCGGAGCCCCTCCCCGCCCCAAGTCGACATATTGAATGGTGGATTCGCGAGGATGAAATCGGCCTTCAGGTCCTTATGGAGGTCGTTTCGGAACGTGTCGGCGTTATGTGGTCCGAGGTTCGCCTCGATACCCCGAATTGCGAGGTTCATCTTGGCGAGCTTCCACGTCGTCGGGTTCGATTCCTGACCGAAGATCGAGATGTCCCCCAGCTTCCCACCGTGCTCTTTGATGAACTCCTCGCTTTGGACGAACATCCCGCTTGAGCCGCAGCACGGGTCGTAGACACGCCCCTTGAAGGGCTCTATCATCTCGACGATAAGACGGACGACGCAGCGAGGCGTGTAGAACTCCCCGCCCTTCTTCCCCTCTGCGGAAGCGAACTGTCCGAGGAAGTACTCGTAGACTCTTCCGAGAACATCCTTCGAGCGGTTCTCTTTGTCGCCAAGCCCGATGGTTCCAACGAGGTCGATGAGCCGCCCGAGTACGACCTTGTCGAGCGTAGGGCGCGCGTAGTCCTTCGGGAGAACTCCCTTGAGCGAAGGGTTGTCTCGCTCGATAGCATCCATCGCGTCGTCGACGGTCTTCCCGATGGTCGGTTGCTTGGCGCTGGCCTGAAGGAAGGACCAGCGAGCCTCCTTCGGGACCCAGAACACCCCCTCGGCTCGGTAGGCGTCCCGATCTTCGGCCTCGTCGGGGTGTTCCTTGAGGAGCTGGAAGTGATGCTCCTCGAAGGCGTCCGAGATGTACTTCAGGAAGACCAGGCCGAGGACGACGTGCTTGTATTCCGCCGCGTCGACCTGTCCGCGGAGCTCGTCGGCGGCGAGCCACATCTTGGCTTCGAAACCGAGGTTGGCGCCGCCATTGGAACTGTTCGCCTTCTTTGGTCGGCCCCTGCCCGCCATTCAAGCCCTCCTTCTCGGAACGGGTCGTACCCGCTTCTTGTTCCAGTAAGGGCTCTTACACTTGGGGCACCTTGAGGGTTCGTGGTCCAACCTCGGGAGCCACTTATGGCAGCATCGATTGCAAAGCCACGCCTTGACGGAAACCTGAGGCACAGATAGGTCGAGGGACCACCCCTTATAAGAACGTCAATCATACCCCTAAATGTAGCACGTGTGCCCCCTCCTCCTCTCGGGTTATGGGTCCTCCCCCGCGTCAACGGGAGCATTTGCGAAGCCTCCAACGGCATTGACCGCCGCCGCGAGGCAGTGGCCCCGCACCAACTCCCTTTCGATTCGGAAGTCGCCGAGGGCAACTCGGGAACGATGTCGGTCGAGGCGGCGCGGAAGCTCGCCCGTCCCTTGCTCGGCCGAGCGAAGACGCTCGGCCTCGAGGTCCCGTTCGAGGCGTACGCGGGGTGGTTGATATAGACACAGGCGATGCGATCCTAACGGTCACCAAGCCCATGAACTCGGAATCTCGCTGGCGAGGCTGTGGGATAGGAAGAGCTGGACGGCTTCGGGCGGGCCCCCCCTCTATGGGATAGTCGCTCGGAAGCCACTCCCCGTGTGGTTTCGCACGGAAGAACTGATTTCCCCGCATCTAATGGCGCGGCCACGAAAGATGGCTTTTTCCCTACGGGGCCTGAGCCAAATCGGCCTCTTGGCTCTGTGACGGTGGTCTTGGCGCACGGTGTCGCGGAACCGCTTCCCTCTCGCCTGTCGTTCCTCATTGCGATAGCGGACCGCCGAGTCGAGCGCCCGGCCCACGGCCCCAGGGGTCGTGTACGTCTCCCCGGCCAGGGCCAGCTTCTGGAGGTCCCCGGCGTGGCACTCCACCGGGTCCAGGTGACTCGCCCGCGTGGGCGTGGGGCACAGTCGCACCTTGTTCGCTCTCGCCCACTGACGTATGGCTGCCGTCCAGTGGTTGCTGGCCCCGTCCCAGATCAAATTGATCCACTGGTCCCGAGGATACTCCGCCCGCACGTCCTTCAGATACTCCAGCCAGTTCGCCGCATGCTTCGTCCGATAGACCCGACCGTACAAGCGCTGGTGAAACGCATTCAGTGTGAGGAAGTAGTAGACCGTCCCGAACTCCCGGTGGTACTCGGCAGGGATTCGCCCGGGACGCTGGTGAGGGAACCACCCCTCTCCGCCGTGCGGGATCAGCTGGATCGGCCCGATCTCGTCGGCCGAGAGGACGACCGGCGGGTTGTGGCGTTTCCGAGTGAGCGGGTCGATCTTCCGCTTCTTCGCCTCGAAGAGCGGGTCGGGGGAGGTCTTCCAGGTGCGGATCGACTGGTGGGAGACCTCGTCCTCGTGGAGGATCACCCGCAGCCACTCCTCGCT
>JAFMAA010000036.1 GCA_029785235.1 Nitrososphaerota archaeon
GAGTGACCAAGAGCCCACGCCCGACGGTATTCCTTCAAGATGTCTCTGACTACAGGATTCTGAGCCAAAGTTGTTCCAACGGTCCATCCCCTGGCCTTTTATGTTTGCCAGGACAGGAAGGTTCTAGTCCAGGTCGGAGTTCTGGGCTGGTGTGACACCTGAAGACCAGGAGACCTGGGAGAGAGCGCTCATCCGGTTCAGGCAGGAGAAGGATGAGTTCTTCAGGTCAGACCCAGCTTCGCCCTTCCCACCAAAGACGAGGCTTGCTTTCCTAGGCCTGCACTACTTCGACCCTGACCATGGCTATCGATTCGAAGCGAGGTTGCAGAGGTCCCCCAGCCCTGAAGGGGTGGTCATGGGAACCAGCAAAGGGACCCGCCAACTCTTCAACACGGTGGGGTACTTCGACCTATCGATGGGAAGAGAGTACTTCAGGGTCAGCGTTTACCAGTCAGCTGAGCGCCTCGAACCCAGCCTATTCATTCCATTCAGAGATGCGACCTCTGGGAAGGAGAGCTACGGGGCCGCCCGCTACCTGGACCTTGAGGTTGAGCACGACGACGAATACGCGGTCGACTTCAACTACGCGTACAACCCATATTGCGCCTATTCCGACGATTACGTCTGTCCCCTCCCACCACAGGAGAACTGGCTCAAGGTCGCGGTGAAAGCCGGCGAACGGAAGTTCCACGACTGACAGCCGTGGTTACGTCAGACAGATCAGGACATACTAACAGCGGGCAAATCTGTCCCAGACTGCGACCTTAGCTTCCTTCTGGCGTCTTCAGGAGGTTGACATACTCTGTGACCACCTGATGAGCCGGGTTGGACTGCAGGGCTTCTAGCCTGACCTTGGGGTGCACGCGCAAGGCTCCCCGTAACTTCTGAAGAAGCTCGCTTGGGTTCCTTACCCGGTCTCTCCGCGCTTCGGAGACCACAGACTCGTGGTCACACACCACGGTGAAACGGCCGAGGGATCCAAGTTCTTCTATCGCAAAGAGTATCGCCAAGACTTCTGCGTCATCGCTTTCCTGGGCTTCTACACGTCTCACGTTCCTCCTGCCACCACCCTCGACCACATAGCCGACGTAGGCCTCCCGCCGGAGCGACGGATCATGCATGTTCAGTATCTTCGCATCGACATAGACCCTGAGGCCCCTGCGTCCGGGAATCTGCAAGATGTTTCAAGCTCCCAGAGCCCGTGCCCCACTTAAATAACTCAGGTCGCCGTTACGACCTATGACCTCGGAAGCCCTTTCCGAGCCATCTGCTCAGGCGCCAGTAGACGCCCTCGGCGCTTCTGCCCTGCAGAAGATGATCTGGTTTGGCGTGCTGCAACTCGCGGGGGTGGCGGTCGGGTGGGTTGCCAGCTTCTATGTCTTCGGAACCGTGTTCTCAAACCTCGCCGCCTTCGGCGCAGTCAACAGTGTGACTTCGGCCCAGACGACGATGGTCTTCGAACCAGTGTTCCGAGGGTTGTCTTTCGTCATACCAGTCGCTGGCGGAGTTCAGATCGTAGCGTTGATAATCCTCGCCACCAGCTTCTGGCAGCTCCGGAAGGTCGACCGCAAGTTTTCTGTGCCGTCTTTCTTCATGATTGTCGCGATGATAGGCGGCGGGTTGGCCGTACTTGGGCTGATCCCGTTCCTCGCATCCATCGGGATCATCATAACACAGGCTCCGGCTGTGTCCTCGCCCAGCGCCTCGGCGGCTTTCTCATCCGCTTTGGCCTTCCTGATTGTTGCCTCCCTCTTGCTCGCTGTCGGGGGGCTACTGACCCTAATCGGACTCATCGGGGGTCAGATTCTGGGCCTCTGGAGGGCGGGGAACAGGTACAAAGAGACATTGTTGAAGTTGGGTGCAATCTTCGCCATCATTCCATTCCTCAACTTGATCGCACCGGTGCTGGTCATAGTCGGCGCTAACCAGGTGAGAAACAGGCTCAGGGTTGGTACCGACCGAGGTCGGGGAACACTTCTGACTGCCTCAAGGCGGGGGGACGGTTCATCCACATCCTATCTCCTCTCCCTAGTAGAGAAGGCGCTTGACATGGCTGCCGGGAAGGGAGAAGTGGCTGCCTGAGTGGTGGCATCCAAAGACGCACAGGAGCAGGCCTTCAGAATCTTCGGTAGGCCCGTCGGAGAACACACGCACATTACGTGTGAGGAACAACCCACTGAAGCGGCCAGAACTTCGGGATTGTTCCAGGTCGTCAGCTCGACCGACCTCGGCTCGCGCTATATCCAGACCCTGGCGCGGCTGGGCTCTAGCAAATCTATTGGCAACTTGAAATCCGACCCATCTAGCTGAAAGGCCGGGACAGATTGCCATACTTCAAACTCGGTCCGAACTCGGTGGAGTATTCGGTTGTAAGAGGGACAAGCCACAGGTACACTTACTTTCGCTTCCGACCAAATCTGACGCTGGAGGTGGTGCTCCCCAGGGGGAGGTCGGTGGACGTCGAGAGGGCTATCAGAGGCAAGGCATCATGGTTGCTGAAAGAGTACGAGCGGATGTCGATGACAAAGTCAATCTTGCATGCGGACACCGTGATGATAGGCGGCATAATGCTCAGGGCCGTGTTCCACGACCACACTGCGGACATGCTGGTCCCGGACATCTCCCGGGGGGTGGTGGATGTCTATACTGACGACCGAAGGAGGTTCAAGGAGCTCGTCCGGAGGTGGTTCCTTCGCGAGACGTCCGCCTACGTCGTGCGGAAGGTGGCCGAATTGGCACCGAGGGTAGGCGCGAAGCCGACCCAGGTGGACGTAAGGGAGATGGGCAAGTGGGGTTACTGCACTAGAAGCGGAAGGCTTTCATTCAGCTGGCAGCTCATAGCCCTCCCGGATCGACTAAGGGTGTATGTGGTCCTCCACGAACTCACCCACCTACTCGAGTTCAATCACTCAGTCGCCTTCAGAAGAAGGCTCGGCGCTGTCCTCCATGACTTTCGAGACCTGGAGAAGGAGTTGGATTTCTTCGCCCCCTACGACAGGTTCGCGCCCTGACTCCACGCCCCGAGCGGCGGGGGTCATCGCTCGTTCAGTTGCTCTGCTCCTGCTTTCTGAACTTCCGCCTGTTTCTGAGGCTGATGGCGACGTAGAGTACGAAGATGGCAGCGACGACCACGGGGCTGGCGAAGAGCCTGAAGTATACAAGCGCGACTACAATCGCTGCTATGACCGGGAGGGTGATGAGGAGCTTGGCTCTCGGAGACATCCGGGACGCCCATGGGTGCTTGGCCGTGATAAAAACTCTGAAGGCAACACCTGAGAGCGGTTCGGCGCCAGATTAATACGCGTCACAATCCAGAGGCTCCCAATCATGAAGTATAGACGGCTCGGCAGCGCTGGAATCAAACTCAGCGAACTTTCGCTTGGTGCCTGGGTAACCTACGGCGGGCAGGTGGGTGAAGAGATGGCGGCGAAGTGCATGTCGAAGGCCTTCAGCCTAGGCGTGAACTTCTTCGACAACGCCGAGGCGTATGCGGGAGGGAACGCCGAGACCGTGATGGGCAACGTCATAAAGAAGCTTGGATGGATGAGATCCGACATAGTAATCTCAAGTAAGGTCTTCTGGGGAGGGGACGGCCCCAACGACACAGGCCTTTCGAGTAAGCACATCTACGAAGCCTGTAGGAAATCGTTGAAACGTTTGCAACTCGACTACCTAGACCTATTCTTCTGCCATCGCCCGGACCCGAATACGCCCATAGAAGAGACGGTCAGGGCCATGGACGACCTCGTGCACCAGGGTCTGGTGCTCTACTGGGGGACGTCTGAATGGAGCGCAGCAGATATTATGCGCGCTCACGGGGTCGCGAAGGAGCTGGGGCTTACTCCTCCGCAGATGGAACAGCCGCAGTACAACATGATTCATCGTGAACGCGTGGAGAAAGAGTACCTCCCCCTCTATAGAGAGATAGGCCTGGGCACTACGATCTGGAGTCCCCTCGCCTCGGGCCTGCTTAGTGGTAAATACAACGCAGGAATCCCTCCTGGGAGCAGGGCTTCCCTCGACGATTACAGGTGGCTCAGAGAAGAGGTCATCACTCCAGCGAACATCGAGAAGGTCAAAGCCCTCGAGCCCATCGCAAAGGAGCTCGGTTGCACGATGGCACAATTCGCGTTAGCTTGGTCGAGGAAGAACGATAACGTGAGCACCGTCATGACCGGTGCCACTAAACCTGAGCAGGTAGAGGAGAACATGGCGTCGTTGGACTTCGTTTCCGCCCTGAAGCCAGACGTGATGGAGCGCATCGACAGGGTCCTCCAGAACAAGCCAGATCTGGGGACCAGCGACTAGGCTGGATGCCTGCGACACCACGTCGACCAAGCTCGACGTGAAGGAGTTCGTACCCATGACACGCAGCTGCCTGCCTGGAATGAATGGGTTGCTTCTAGCGTCTTCACCGGACTGAAGCCAGGGGAGTTGAGGAAAGACTTTGGCATCTCAGGGAGCACATGAGCCCTATAACAGTCGTATGGCTCGCCTAGAGCGGTGGACTATCTCGGAGCTAGAGACAGCACCTCCGCTGCCTGCCGAGTGCTTCACGGTGCACAAGTCGGAGACTGGTGGACTGATTGCTGGTCCGCTTCGGGTCAGGCGTAGCGCTGCTGCCTGAGCCAGGAGTGTATGGCGAGGGTGGCCACCGCCTCCATGGTGGTGTTCCTCTCTTCGGCCGCCTTGCGAAGGCCATCGGCGACCCTCGGGTCAAGAAGGACTTCCAGCTTGACTGCATGGAGATATGTGGCTTCCTTCTTGATGTCCTCCATGGGACGCTGTGGGGCCATGACAAAGTGGCTGACCACGTTCTCTGCCTCGGGACTAGTCAGGGGCGCGATGGTCTCCGCCAGTTCCTTCAGTTGAGTCGCCCTCTCTCTTCGAGGGAGCTCTTGGACGGTGGCCGCCTCCTCGGCTCGGTGAAGGAACGTCGCATGCCTCACTGGCAGGACACCTTCCTTCCTCTCCCTGGGAAGGGGGGCTTGCTTCACCGTGATGTCAGCTCTTGTCTCGCGCCTGATGTTCCGTACTGCCTCGACCGCGTTCATCCTGTCATCCACATATTTTCTCGATTTGCCTAGGGCCCTGGCGACCTGCTCTGATGTGCCATAGGCGCGCGGGTTCACCTTCTTCAGCGCTAGAATCGCATCATACTCCTCCTCAGGTTCGATTTCCCTCCTCTGTATGTTCTCAACTAGTGATACTATGATTGCTTCCTCGTCAGTCATGGGCCTGACTATCGACGGAATCTTCTTGAGCCCCGCGATCTTTGATGCTTCAAACCGCCGCGACCCGACGACCAGCTCGTATCTTCCGCCGATGGGGCGGACAAGGACAGGTTCAAGAATACCTTTCTCCTTCACCGAGTCTACCAAATCTCCCACGTCTCCAGGGGACTTGCGGACGTTGGTCTTCCCGACGAAGAGCTTCGATATCTCGACCGACATTACGCTCCCGGTTTGCTCCTTCCAGTTCTCCTGAGATGAACTGAACTTCACCATGGAGGTCGAAAGTCAAGGGTTCGCGGCTCCTCTTAAGACTATCCAGCCGCCTCGCACAGGACGCCTTCGGTTTTATATTCGGGGTTCCCGTTCCCTGGTTGATGCTCACGAAGGAGGAGATGGAGAAGAAGAAGGCGCAGTTGGATCGGGAAGCGGTGAACGTCTGCTTCCTCAAGGGGACTGAAGCGCCTTTCACAGGCAAGTACTGGGACAGTCACGATGCCGGGACCTACCACTGCGTAGTCTGCGGCACCCCGCTCTTCAGCTCGGACACCAAATTCGAGTCTGGCACAGGCTGGCCCAGCTTCTTCCGACCGGTCTCCGACGGTGTTATCAAGGAAGAGACAGACCGCAGCTTCGGAATGACCAGGACCGAGATTTCGTGTGCCAATTGCGGCGTCCATCTGGGCCACGTCTTTGACGACGGTCCCAGGCCGACCGGGCTGCGCTACTGCATAAACTCGGCGGCCTTGGAGTTCAGAAAGCAGAGGCCAGACGAAGGCGGGCCGTAGGCACCTCTGACGCGGCAACGAGCCTCCTGCTGTGGGCAGGCGACGACAGTAGTCTGACGCGCCTCAATCCATCCAGAGACCCCTAGTTAATTGGTTTGACAATCAGCGAATAAGTACCGAAGAGTTCATCGGCAGTCAACGATGTAGATAGCCAGAGACGGCGCTAGGAAGTCTGGCTAAATTTGGTTAACCAAAAAGGGATGCCGTTTTGACAGCCTATCCCTTAGGGCCGTTCCACGGGGGATTTTATGACGAATATGTCTTCCCAAGGCCTGCGACGCCCTTTGATCCGCTCTGGTGGGCTCATCCGCAGAGAGTCTCCTATTGCCCTCCGTAACCGGAGCCTGGAGAAGAGGAAGAACATTCGCCCGATATTCACCATCTCACAGGTGCCGCACAGAAAGCAGAGGTACGAGACGGTTGGAGATTGGATTCCGGGCAAACCTGCCCAGATCAGGGTCAGCAGGATGAGAGATCAGAGGTACGTGTTCTTGGTGGCTCTGCATGAGATGATTGAGTACGAGCTGTGCAAAATGCATGGCATCTCAGATAAAGAGGTTGTAGCCTTCGACGTCAACTTTGAGGCGGAACGCAAGATGAACCTCCATCCAACAGACGCGGAGCCTGGAGATCATCCGAAGGCGCCGTATAGGAACGAGCACGCATTCGCTACGACGATTGAGATGATGGTAGCCCAGAAGCTTGGGGTGAGGTGGTCCGATTACGAGAAGACAGTCCTTTCCCTCGGGCCGAAGCCCAAGAAAGTCTTGGTCCGTCCCCGCGTGAAAAGCCGAAGATAGTTCCAGTTTGCGCCTGGCGCCCGGTTGAGTCCCTAGCTGCCGACAGACCGCCTTGGTTGGACGGGGTCAGTTCGCCGCGATCTGGACGAGGTCGAACATCTGCCTCCCCTTGGATCCAGGCAGTCCTGATATGCCACCGATGAGACTCTCGGCTGCTACCCCTTTCCTCTCCAGCACCTTGGCAATCATCATCGATGTGCTTCCACCAACGCACACAAGCAATAGGGGCCTGTTATCATTCTGTAGCAGGCCTTCGAACGCTTCAGACGGGTCGGCGCCGTTAAGCACCGCCTGGACGTCCTTGGCGTCGGCCACTTTGATGCGCCTCTCTTCTACGCCCAGGGCCGAAGCTATGATGCTCCTCCCTTCCTCCCTAGGAACGAACGTGTTGTGAACCCACACGATGCCTCCATACTCTTTGATGCTCGAAGCGGCCTCGTCCAGCCTGACCTGGTCCCTTCTTCCCCTCTTCGCCACTGCGCTGACCTCTGAGAGGTACTTGGAGGAGCCGTCGGCCACCATGACAACGAAATTCGTCCCCACCCCAAAGTTTGCCAACTGCATGGTCGCGTAGAGGGCAAGCGCCCCGCTTTCACCCACGTCGTACCCTTTCCTGTTCATGAACTCGAAGAATTTGCTAGCCTCCTCGAAGTCGACTTCGTGTTCTCCGGCGTAGGAGCTCGGTTCGTAGAACTTCAGGCCCAGGGTTTTCTCTCTGGTCCTTATGCCGGCTACGTCCTGACCAGAAATCGGGAAGATCACCCTCACGCCCTTCCTCCCATACTTGGACCTGACGTACCTGCTAACACCGGTAGCGGTCCCACCCGTGCCGAACGCGCAGACGAAGTCAGCCTCTCCGAGAGAAACCCCCTTGTCCCGCAACTGCATGTCCACCTCAGGTCCGGTCACCGTCCTGTGGGCCTCAACGTTCAGGTCGTTCTCATACTGCTCGGTGCAGAATCCTCTATACGCTTTGGCCAGCACCTTGGCAAGCCCGATTGCATCCTGCCTTGCGAGCAGGGTTTCGGCTTCTCCTCTGATCCCATCGAACACAGCCGGGTCCAGACCGAGATCGGCAAGCTGTTGTCTGACGCTCGACGCGACCCCTTTCGCGACAGCCAGGTTCGCGTCGCCTCCGAGTCCTGGCGCAGGACAGATGTCGATGTCTAAATTCACGACCCTGGCCCCGCTAGCGCGCAGGCTGTCGACTACACCCTGCTGCAGCCTCCTTGAGACCAGGACTACGACCTCGAGGCCGAGTCTGCGGAGGGCGCCCAGGGCAAGTCCGAAGTTACCTGACGTCGCCTCGAACACTGTCTGCCCCTTGGTAAGTCTCCCAGAGGCTATCGCGTCGTGCAAGATGGCGACCGCAGGTCTGACCTTGACCGACCCTCCATCTAGTTTCGAGTCCATCTTAGCAAACACTCTGATTCCCTTCGTGTCCAGTTTGATCCCATATTCTGAGTCGGCACAACTGACGAAGTCGTCGGTCACCTCAACCAACGGAGTCGGGTTGTCCACCAACCCTTCCTTCAATTGGGGGACCCGGCTCATGACCTCTGAGTTGAATCTGTTGAGCAGGTCTATATCGACAACTGACGCCCGCATCAATTTGACAGCTTCGCGCCGCTGCTATAAATTACATATGCTGCTTTGGGTCGGCCAGGGGCCCCATCGGGACATGACCTTCACTACCACATATAGTCCTGACGCATGTGAGGATCCTGCTACGACTCTCCGGTCTCACTCGGCTCTCTACGGAACTTGTCGGGAGGGCCCAAATACAGATTTGTGGGATATCCCTTTGGAAGCACATACCTGATGTGCGGGTACCCTCTCTTGTCGTGGTAGATGTCAGAACCCGTTTCACCATTCCTGAACGCGCTCTCGAACTTCTCCCAGTCTTGGTCGTGGATGGCCTGGAAGATGGGGAGGAGATACTCACTGTCGAACGCCGTGAGGTCATCAGTGTATTTCGGCCTCGTAACCTTCGCGGTCCGGAAAGACGCCCTCACCTGGTTCAGATGATGGGCAGCCAGTTTCCAGTTGCCTCCCTTCGCAGCGTAGTAGGTCTGTGTGAACCTATCCCCTACTTCCTTCATGAGAGCTGCCATCCCAGGTTGGACTGCCGCGAGCTGGTCGATGGTGATTTCGCCGTGAGGGGTCTTAGCCTTGATTTCGCTCACAGGTGACGCCTCTCCGAGCTCCCTATTCAATCCAACTAGGTCGCGCTAGAAAGGAGGTCGGAGGGGGGGCAGAGGCTCCCTGGGGCTCCCTGGCTGAGGGAAGCCAGGTTCCCTCGGGAAAGACGCCTGGGCGTAGTCGACGCCAAGAACTGCCACATCGAGATATGGATCCATGCCCAGCAACCTGGCTTGGATCTCAGCTCCGCTGTCCATGGTGACGGTAGGGGTAGTCGATCGACCTACTACATGGTTGGCTGTCACGACAATGCTTTCGGACCATACCACGCCGCTCCCCATTCTTCTCCCAGCGGCTACACTCACAACCAATTGCGAGACGCGTTCTGCCACCACTGTCGCAGCGTCAGAGAACGACTGCGACAGCCGAATCCCTTCGATCTCTCTGTCCGGAATCATAGCACGCGGTCTGATGAGTGCGCTACTTGTTGAGCGGGTTCAGAGTGTATCCGGTCACATGGCAGTGGGCGCGATGTACCCTGGGCGCATGAGCGATGTCTTGCTACCAGGCTTCGCGCCGCTGTAGAGCCTCGAAATCCTCCCCACCAACTGATGGGCCGCACGTACGGCCTTGGGTAGATCTGAGTCCCGAGAGATTTTGGCTTCGATGTCGAGCTGACCCGACGAGAACTTCGCGTCGATAAGGGCTGTGCCATCGTCTGTGACCCACTTCATGATGAATCCGTCTTCCACCTCTGCCATGCCGACCCACCTGGCGTTGTCGAACCATCGCCCTTTCAGCACATCTGCAATCTTGCCTGCGCTCGCAGGATGGGGAAGAAACGTATGAAGTATGGGCACGCTCTTCGAGCCGGCAGCGGCAGCCCTGAGCGGGAGGAGCTCCCTGGCTCTCTCTGCGAGGGTATATCCTTCTGGAGACCTCACGACCATGCCGCTCTCTTCAAGTCTCTCCAGGGCCCTGGAGAGCGTCTCCGGGTGCGCCCGGGTGATTCGCC
>JAFMAA010000037.1 GCA_029785235.1 Nitrososphaerota archaeon
AAGATTGCGACGAACCTGGTCCTACCGTTTAGGAAGAGGTACCTCCGGAGGTACAAGGACGGGAGCGAGCAGATGGAGAGGAGGCTGCTGAGCGTGGAGGAGATGAGCAGGCTAGTGAGCTCGATAATGGACCCCAGGGACAGGGCGATCGCCCTCGTGTTCGCGAAGACGGGGATAAGGAGGAGGGAGCTCCTCAACCTCGACGTGGACTCCATAGACTGGAGGGACGACTCGGTCAGGCTCAAGCCGACCCCCAAGAGGAGCAACAGGGTGGTGTTCTTCGACGAGGAGTGCGAGGTCGCCCTCAAAAGGTGGCTGACGTACAGGGAGAGGCTGAAGCCCCGGACACCGGCGCTATTCATAAGCTACCAGAGCCTCACGAGGCTCGACAGGAGCAGCCTGTACTCGGCGGTGACGAAGTATGCGGAAGCACTGGGGTTCCACAAGCCGAGCTCACCGAGGCTCGAGGACCACTTCGGGCCCCACTGCTTCCGGCACTACTTCACGACCTTCCTGCTCAGGAACGGGATGCCGAGGGAGTACGTCAAGGAGCTGAGGGGGGACAGCAGGAGGGAGGCCATCGACATCTACAACCACATCGACAGGGAGGAGCTCAGGAAGAGCTACCTGGCGTGCGTGCCGAAGCTCAGAACCTAGGTTCATTGCGCCTCCGCCGGGAACATCCCATCCTAGCGTTTGGGTATGGTACCATGTACGGACGGCGTCCTACCTCCTGGTTCGATGCGCGAGGCGGATGTTGAGGGTTGCGTGTGTGACGGATGGCCCATATGGTACGGTGACCCAGCCGACTTTCACAATGGGTTCAGGTCGAACCTGGTTTCGGGACGCCTCGGTTTCCGAGTCTTTGTAATCGTCTAAGCATGACGATTCCTTGGAAAATCGTCGCCATGCCTATGCCAAGTAGGAAAGAGTCTACATGTACCTGAGTGTTTATGGTGGGGTCTGCTGCGAGCACAAGAGTGACTGGGACTGCAATCATTAGTGCCATCAAAACTGTGTATACTACCAAGAGAAACGCCCTCAACGCTCGCTTGTCCGTCGGCCTCAGTTGAGGCGTCTCTAACAGGGAACTTGGCTTCAACAGGCTCACGAGGTTTACGACTGAGAAGACAAGTATGATTCCGCCCACAGCAACGTCAAACCCAGAGACCCCAGACGAATATCGGAAGAGATGAGGAGAGATCTCCCAAATGTAATTGGCAAGAACGGCTGCGGATAGTGGACCAATCAACAGAAGCCGTGATCTGCTTCGCCTGACTCCGGTCGGAACTCGAGCGTTGAGAGCGAACCAGAAGAAAGGAAAAAAGAAGAGGGCGATGCTGCTCTCCCAAGAGTCGTACAAACCGATTGAGGTTGCAGCACCCCACCACTGCGATTGCGAGGCCTTCAGCGCCCCAAGATTTGAATCGCCAATAAGAAATGAAAGGAGGTTCAAAGCAATCAAGACTGCAAATTCCAGAATGACCCACTTGTAGAGTGGGTCTTCGGACGTGCCGAGGTCTGGAAGGTTGCCACCTGCTCTTTGATTTCGGAATCCGTCACTCATCGGCAACCGAATTCGTCAGATAATACCTCAGACGGCCTCAGTCCGTCTCCTCAGGATAAGGAAGGATATCACCAGTGTCAGCGCGGCCATCGCGAACGGAAAGGTCTGGTCCATACCGAATGCGCCGATTTGGCTTGGATTGGTACTTATGTTCGGTAGCTCGTCAGTGATGCTGCTGGGCAGATTGGTAAAGACCCAGGTGAGGAAACCATCCAGAGCGGAGACCGCGGTCCCCTTGATGAACCAGTATATTGCGCTCAGTACATCGGCGTAACAGGCGTCTCCACAGATGGACTGGAGCTTCCCGAGTTCCAGTCCGTCGTTAAGCTCACTAGTCACTTGGAACGATGCCTTGTACAGAGTGCCATCGAGGGCGAAGCCCACAAGCATAACCTCGGCCGACAAGATGAATGCCTTCTCGTAGAAGTTGGTAGCTGAGGCGGAATCATTGGGATGGTTGTTATACTGAACTGCAGCGGTAATGAGGTCGTTGTACGCCCCTACAATTGGTGCGAATGTCAACAACACACTGCACTCCCCGGAATCGACAGTAATCGGTTTGAAGTCGGTTCCGAAGGCTTGGTTAAGGTCCTGTTCGACGATTCCTCCCCCTTGGACGACGGAAATGACAGCCTGGCAATCGCTGCCTTGAGCCGGACGCCAGGACGCGATATCGGCAACCATCTCCCCGACAGGATTACCCGATGCTGAGACTGGAGAGACTCTTCCCCATGGGATGAGGAGCAAGCCCAGTACTACAGTTACCAGTAGGATGTTCCTTGCGGCCGGTCTGCGTCCTACCAAACCGGGTCCCCCCTCCCGAGCTCCAAGCCACAGATTGAGCACCCACCTTTACGTTCCAACAGCACAGGCGTAAGCGTGCCAGAATTGCCGTCGAATTGAAGGGCGTTAGGTATCAGCTCCCTCCTGGAAAAGCCGGTCAGAATGTGGAGGACCTCGGTGACCGCCGCGGATGCTAGGACCCCGTTGAAGCTCACAACCTGGGCATGTTGGTCGCTCTGGTCGATGTAAGTCGGTCCGCGGCCACCAGTCTCTTTGTCCAGTGCCGCCGGCGTAATTAGCTGCGCGCACCATAGGCAAGCCTCGCCGGGAATCAAATCGTAGACCTGGCCGCTGATTACCTTGGCTTTGCCGACGGCGGTGGGCTCGGGGACGATCGACACGCCGATGTCGATGTAAGGAATCAGGTACCTCCAAGCAAAGTCCTGGATTTCTCTGCGAGCAGCTAGGGTGTCGACGCACCCGACCATGACGTCACACTCTTTCAGAGCCGCGAGGGCTTCGTCCGATGGGAACCGGTTGTTGCAAACAGACACTTGTACGAAGGGATTGGATGCTTGCACGAGACGTTCCATGACTATGGTCTTCAAGGTGCCATGTGCAGCGTCAGCTGGAACCGCGCCTACCAACCGATGGCGGTTCACCTCCTCTACTGCGTCGTCGTCGACCAGAACTAGTTTTCCCACTCCGAGGAGCGCCAATTGCTGTACGACGTGGGAACCCCCTCCCCCGAGTCCTATGACACCCACAGTGGATGCGGAGAGCAGGCGCTGGCCTTCCTCACCCAGCAGGAGTCTCTGCCTAGAATACATCCGCTCCCCAAACCCACGTCGAGTCCGTGGAGGCGGCTCGAGCCTGACCGGGTCGGAGACCCACCTAGACTGGTTGACTTCAAGAGGTCTTTTCTGACCGGGTAGCCAGACAAGACCTGAGACGGAGCCGTTCTTTCCAATGACGACCGTCCCGTGGGGACGGTCCGGAATCGCCGTTCGGAACGCCGAGCACAACAGCTCTCCGTTCTGACGGTCCACAACCGACAAGGTTGGGTTCGATTTGGCCCCATGCGAATGTATGATCAGGAGACCGAGCTTCGCCCTCGTCGCTCTTTCAATCGCATGGACGTTGATTCTCGCGCTCCAGGATGTACCATTCCTGTCTCTGGTGTACTCGGATTCAGGCACCACCAAAAGCGAGGAAATCAGCAAGACGTGCCTGTCCGCAAGGCCGGCGTATCCTATCGACGCAAAAGCCACCCGCTCTTCTCCGGGGGCAACTACACTGTCCCACAGCATCCTTCCCTCGCTGCTTGGGATGCGGAGCTCCACTCGGCTAACTAGCTTGGGCAAATCGACTCATCGCGCTCTCTACGAAGACATACAAGGGATCAGAGGGGCTCCATTGGAAGTTGAATGAGTAGGTGTACCAGGTCTCCCCGTCCACCAAGGTCGAAGAGTAGTTGGGTACCCGGCCGCTTGCGAGGGTGATTGGATGTTTCACGCATCTCTGAACCGGGGTTTCCTGCGAAGCCGAGAGCACTAGGAGGAAGTCGGTGGTTCCGGGCATACACCCTGAGTCAGTTCTCAGACCCCTTATCCGAACCAGGGTGGTTCCGTTGGTCGCTTCCTTGGTCTCTACCTCAGGATAGAGCTCCCGGAGCTCTCTGACCCTCTTCTCGATGTCCGTTTCCCTAGCTCACCGTTCCTCCGGGTACTGCCAGGAACTTCTCGTTCTCGTGGATTTCAATCTGTTCGTTGTCACCGATTGGGACCTTGTTCGTCCCCCGCAGCTCATAGAGAATGCTGCTCGCGGGAACCCCAGCCTTGTTCTTGATCTGCAACCCGGTCACCGTGCGCGTGTCGAACGTGACGGGCTTGTCGTTCACCAGTATTGTTATGGGTCTCGTCAATTGGTTAGTTTGCTCCATGGTTTCACCTCCCGGAAGTCGTGCCTCCAAGCATCAAAACAGCCCCGCTGCCGCCATCACGGTCACGAGAAAAGATATAATGAAGAAGAACCCAAGTATCCCTACCGCGTTCTCGTAGAGCCATCCGCCTAACTCGCCGACCGCGCTAACGATGTCGTCGAAGTATTTCGCGAGGGCGATGAAGAGCAGGATGACGGCGAGAAGCACGGTTAGAGTCGATGAGACATCGTAGACACCACTCATGGGACCGTCCTCCAGTCGGCCAAGCCTTCTTCAGCCGCTGACGTGCAACGCCATTCGAATCCCGTCAAGCTACTGGAGATTTTTGCAGCTCCTTAATAAAGTATGTCCCATTGCACATCTATTGAGCAGTTGTCTCCGTCTACTGTCGAAATCTGTTGGACCTAATTGATTTTGATACAGAGAGAGCGCATTTCGAGTACGACAATGTAGGGCCCTTATGCAGCTTGTTCTGGTCCAGAAGTCCCTGCCTTGTTCTGCAGGAAGTGCATCAAGGGCTCTGATAGGCCAGTTAGCGATTTCACTGCTATGATTGTGCTACCTCGGGTGAGATAGTAGCTTCGGCGCGGCCATGGGTCGCCCATCGCCTCATGGAAGGGACAGAACGAACCGGTACCAAAATCCCCACACTGGGACTTAATTGAGGCGCTGCACTGGGAATAACCGCCGGACGATGAGAGTAAAGACGAATTCCCACCGGCTTCCGTCTCGTAAATGACGGGACATATGACATATCCCAGGCGTGGGATGTCGTGTTCTGAACACTCCCTGAGATGGACCAGACTGTCTTCTTCTCTGCTTTCGAAGAAGATGGCCTTCGACGCCAACCGTGGGAGCTGCCTTAGAGGTTGAGTAGGCAAAAGGGCCCTTACTTGTACGAGGAATCCAGTAGGTCCTTCCATTCGTTGCGCGACTTTGGGTGCGGTTGGAAGGTAGAAGGAATCTTCAGTGATACCAACGAACCCAAGCTCGGCAATCTTGGAGGCGGCCGCCTCAGACACGGCTCTTCCCTCACGGGTATGGGGGCCACCACTGAATACCCTGCGATCTCTTGGCCCAAGGACACTGGATACAATCGGATCAAATTTCGTTAGGAACACGTCGAGGAGTTGTTCCGGCGTCTTTACGATAACTAGTTCAAGGAGATCTCTAATCGGCTTCAGGCCTGCGGCATCAACCCTGTCCGCGTCCGCTTTCAATTCGCCGCCGCTTCGGGGCATTCGATTTAAAGGAATTGGGAATTCATCTGGTCTTGAGCTCCTTGTTGAGATATTGCTGAAAAAGATGAAGAAAAAACGGGAAGGGCGACTTACTTGGATGACAGTTCCTTGAGCTTGTCCGCGAAGAGCTGTTTCAGGCCAGCACCTTCAAGGAACCTGTGTCCGGCGGAGCCCACCTTGTAGACCGGGAAGACTCTGCCATTCTCCATTCTTGCCTCTTTCTTGATGAAATCTTTGTCCTCTAGAACCTTGAGATGATGCGCTAACGTATCTTCTATGGATGTGCTCTCGTCCAAGTAGGAATTCGCAAAACCTTTGATTTCACTGTAGGTGAGTGAATGGTTAGGACGAGCTAGAGTGTCGGAGGCATATATGGCCAGAAGCGCTAGCAGCCTAATGGGATTACCGACGAGTTTGAAATCCTCTGTCCACTGTGCTAGCTCTTTATCATTCATGATTGCGCGCCATCTCGTTGGCCTAGGTTGAAGTTGTCCCAGCGAGTCAAGGATTCTCAAGTAAATGCATAAAATTCTGGTTTATTAAGTATTAGAACGACTCGCCGCTAGACTCGTTCTATATCTCGAATCCATCATCTCAAACGACGGTTGTCCAGGTAGATCCTCCGAGATTTCATCCTGCGACCCGGATAGCCATCGTCACAGATGCCTTTGCCGTACATGGGATTCACTGCGCCGCTTCCATGTGAGTTCGGAGGCGCCTGATTGCTAGGTTCCGTTGGGAATCGGTAAGCCTTCCAGTTTCTCGTCCCCCAGCTTTCCGGCCACCTCTCGGAATATGGCAAGGGACTCGAGTATCTCCTCCTTTGCCTCTCCGTCGGGAAACCGAGATGAAAGCTTGAGCAGGTGCGTGCACCTCTCCTTCATGCCCCGCTTCATCAAAGGCTTCTCCCATAGGAACCCTGCTGTGACTATCTCTGTCGCGCTGAGACCGATTTCCTTCTTCTCCTGCTTGACCAGCTCTTCTTCGTCGAGTCCTGGGTTGTGCTTGACGAGGAGCTTTCTCAGCAGGGTCAGCCTGTCGTTCAGCTCAGCTCGATCTTCCACATTCACCTTCCTGAAGGTTCTCAGCACCACGAACTTCAGTTCGCTGAGTAGGTCGTAGCATCTTGCGATTGCTTTGTACGTGTTTTTGGATGAGCCTCAAGTCGTCCTCGCCTCCTCGCCTCGACGATGCTCTCTACCCTCGTCGAGTGCGTGGGTCTAGAGCTCGTTTCGCCTCGGCCCTGAATACGACTTTTCGGCTATGCGTTCCAGAATGCTTTGCCTCGTCCGATTGTTCCTTTCCTCGTATTCTCTGCATTCTTTGAATCCTGGTCGGAAGAATGCGTTGTACCGCGCCAACAATCGAAGGACATCTGCGAGTCCAGGGTACTTCTGCTTGAGCTCGTTGACCAAATTCTGGGCGCTTGACAGATTCCTCTCCAGTTCGGAGAGCTGAGGGGCCATGTCGGCTACCACGTTCGCCCTGTAAGGTTCCGTGGTCTGGTCGACCTCGATTAGGAGCAGATAGTCAGGCAGCCAGATGCCTCCGGGGCGGGCGTCGGGCGGGCGCTTAACCTCCTTCAGCCACTTCGGGTACTTCCTGCCCAGGACCCGGGCTATCGTGTCCCTCTTCTCCGTCACCTCGTGGACGAACCGCCGGTACGATTCGATACCGAACTCGTCGGAAACCAACCCGGCTGATTTCAGCACATCCCAGAGGTCGGCGTACTTCGGCCTGACGACTTTGACGAGCTTGAGATCGACGATGTTCTTCGACTGCGAGAAGACGGACTCGAATTCGTCTACGAGGTAATCGAGGGTGTAGCAGAGCCTCCCGAGCGCGGCCTTCTCGAATTCCTCGGAGAACTCCTTCTCCGTTGCTCTCGGCGCCTTGGATGATACGACAGTTCTGTCGCGGTTCTGTTCTTTCCCCGCTTCGTTCTGCTGTTTCGGCTCTGGCTCGGACATGGCGACGAACGGGTCCAGGGCGGGCTTGACTCTCAGCAGGAGGTAGTCAAGCGCCACTACCTCCTCCATGTCCTCGCGTTTGAACGCCATGTCCCTCTCCGACCTAATCTTCCCGATTATCTCCAAGGCTAGCGGCGAAGATGGCCCCGGGTCGAACTGCCTTGCCAGAGGCTGCACCACTTCCTCGATGAACTTGCTGACTGGTTGCCTCTTCTTGACCTTGGCGAGCGCTGCCCTAGTTTCGGCGTTGAGGGAGAACTTCAGGGGCTTGTGGCCTCCCTCTTCCGCCGGCCGACCCCTGTCTCCCTCCTCTCTCATTTCATGGTCACGTATCCCTCTTTGGCTTTGGTAATTTCGTGCCCACGATAATTGTTGTATTAGAGGCTAGACCCTTCTACCGATGTGAAATGGTGGAGGTGTCCGAAACTAATCGACCAGGCAATCCGCGTTTCGCGGCCGACAGGAACGCCTCTGCGAGGGCACTTGAGGGATTGGCGAAGAGCGTACGCGTCGATGAACTTCTAGGGGCCATATTGGCGTCTGAACGTGAGAATCCCGTCCTAGAGGAAGTCATTGGGACTCTAGCCGCTGTCGATGATGAGAAGATAACAATCGACGTGAAACGAAGGTTCGAAATCCAAGCAGAAAATGTCCCTGGCTCTCTCAGGAGGGCCATCGGGAAGACGGTCGGCGTTCTTGTCATGGACGGACAGATCAGATGGAGGCTGGTGGATGTCGCCCCGGAACCGGGGGAGGAAGAGTTTCCATGACCACCTTCGATCTCGTCTTGGCGATGGTGCTGGGAGTCATCGCGGTTTCAGCCGTCGCAGTCTTCGTTACCTGGAGGTCGAGGAAGAGGAAGCAAGAAGATGAGGAGTATCGGCGGAGGTGGCAACGCCAACAGGACGAGGAGAGGATGAGGAAGGAAAAGGAAGAGGAGCGCTGGAAGGAGCTAGAGGCCAAGTACGGGACGGGCAGGGAAGAAGTAGCGTACCAAGTCAGCAGTGGATTCAGCATCTGGAAAGAATGGGAGGGAGAACAGGCCCCGGCTTCAGGCCATGTCGGAGTCGTCGGGCTCGTCCGGCGGTACACCGGCCAGGACGCGAGCAAGGGACCATACACCGTCACAGAGGTCAGGTTCAAGTGGGTGGGAGAGGCCGAACAGATCGAGGGCAAGGAGAACGCCAACGTGTTCACGGCCGGGGCGTCGGGGGCCGGGAAGAGCAGCCTTGTCAGGCTCCTACTGAGGAAGTTCGAGGGCAAGCGGAGGATAATCGTCTTCTCGTTCAAGGCGAATGACACGCACCTCAGGATCGGCTATCCTGTCGCCGACGCTGTGGAGCTCACCCCCAACCCGTTCACGGATGTCGAGGCTATGGTGAGCGCCTTCGCGATAGCTTACCCCGTCAGCGCCATCGGCGTGACCGCGAGCCAAATCCCGTCCCTGGTCCGAGAGCTCGCGTACGACTGCGCTTCCTGGAAGGAATTCAACCGCAACCTCGAGCGCAGGATAAGCGAGACGAAGGACAGGGTGCAGCTGTCGGCCCTCTTCTTCGTGCGGGAGCAGACCATGTCCCTCCAGCCCCCCGAAGCCGACCAGAGGAAAGCCGACCTGATCAACCAGGCGCTAGAGAACGGCCTCGACCTCGTGCTAGACTTCTCCGGCCTCGCCGACTCCGCGAAGGCGTTCTACGCAGAGCTCCTCCTGAGGGCCATCTGGAACAGCCTGAAGAAGCGGACGAAGGAAGAGACGGAGGAGAAGACGATCGTCTACGTCGACGAGGCCCACAGGCTGACGAGGGGGACGTTCGAGAAGTACCACTCGATCCTGAGGGAGATGGCGAGGGAGATCCGGGAGAGGGGAGCGCTCTGGACCTCGACCCAGAACTTCACGGACATCGAGGACGACATCAGGAACCAGTTCGCGTCGCAGTACGTCTTCTACACGTCCTCCCAGGCGGACCTGGAGGCGCTGAGGGCCATCGACCCCATGCTCGCCTGGACGGTGTCCCAGCTGCCGAAGCATCGCTTCGTGGACGCGAAGTCGAAGTTCGTGCACGAGGAGGTGGGCATCTTCACCTTCGGCCTCGACGGGAAAACGGACGCGAGTCCGCCGCCGTTGGCCCAGGCACTCGAGGGGCTGCCGTCGGCCCGCATGGGCGCGGTGGCCTTGGACTACGGGAAAGAGGTGAGGGACGCCCTGTCGACCGACGGCGTCGTCTGGGTTTCGGACCTGTCGGGCCGGCTCGGCCAGAGGTACGGCGTTGACAAGGGCGAGGCGAAGCTAAACGCCAGGAGGGAGCTCGAGAAGCTGGTGCGTGCAGGGGAGGTGGAGAAAACTTGGTTCATACTGCCGAACGGGAACAGGGCGATACTCCACTACCTGGGCGGGGA
>JAFMAA010000038.1 GCA_029785235.1 Nitrososphaerota archaeon
TTTTCCCTTTTGTAGAATTGGGTGTCTATGCAATTCGGAATCACGCGTATCTTCGAAGGGTCAGTGTTTGAGTTTTCGATTATCTCTCTCTTCTCGACATTGGTCGGGCTCACAACCAAAGAAGCGCGCTCAAAGGCCTGTGACGCGATTTGATAACCCGCGTTGTGCCGAATCCCTCCATTCTTCCACCACTCCTGTTCCATACTCAGCGAATTATGCACGTGGACCACTTTTGGTGAAAGCGCGGGAGCCAGCGACAAAATCTGGCCCGGAAAACCGTTGAAATGTACGATGTCGCAGCGGGCAGCGAGGGATTTGGGCCAGGCTTTTGCAGCCCAGTAGGCATATCCCCTGAATTCACCAGACTTCAGTCCAATCTGGACCACGTTTGGGTCATGAAGTCGCAACCTGTGTAGTTGGGTCAGAACCGTAACCGAATGCCCACGCTTCTCGAGTCCCCGACGGATCATCTGGACATAATTTTCTATGCCGCCGGTCTTGTCTGGAGGGAGGCCTGGCGAGACAAGCAACAGACGCATCGCTATCGCTACGCCCTGAAAGGGAGAATGCGAGCCGCCCTTGTCGGGCAGGCTAGAGGTCGGACCAAGAAATGGGCTGGCCTCGAAGCGTCCTGGCCGTATAAACCAGCGACCCCTTGATGTAACCAATAGCCGTCGAAAAGTATCGAATTGCTGAAACTGCAGGCAGCAAAAGTTTGTCTGTAATTCTCCCTTTTCCACGGGCGTTGGTCATAACTTGACGCAGTCTGTAGGCATAGGTAGCGGCGACCCCTGTTATGAGGAGCAGCTGCACTGCGGGGGAAAAGAAAGAAAGAACGACCGCAGGAATCAACGCGAGCAGACCTGCTGTGCGCTTCAAGATTTCCACATACTGTCTCTTCTTCACCAGATAGACGACTCTCTGCTTGCCTCCTCTGTAGCCCCTGAGGACCAGAGTGCGCACATCCTGAGGATAGAGATGGACCCAATTGAAACCGTCTACAAGGCCAACGCTGTAGCCAGAGGCCTTGACGCGCTCAAAGAGGTCCTTGTCCTCGCTCTGGAAAAGGGTCTCGTCGAATCCCCCGACCAACTCGAGCGCTTCGCGTCGATAAAGGAACGCGAAGTAGGGTTTCCACTTGCCGCTTTTTAGGAAGCGCTGCTTCATCTCATACTCGAGGGCGATACCCCTGGATACGAATGTACTCTTCTTGATCCAAATGGTCCCAGTGACACAGACCGCGCCTGTCTGCTCATCTTTGAGCAGCGCTGCTACACCCTTGCTGAGGTAGTCTTTCGAATAGACAGCGTCGGCATCAGCGAATAGGACGATTTCACCCTTTGACTCTCTGATCCCAAGGTTCCTAGAGTACGAAGGACCGTGGTGCCTGCTGCGGATGAGGCGGACATTCGAATGCCTCAATGCAAGGCCTTCCACCAGAGCTGCAGTCTTGTCCTCCGAACCATCGTCTATGACTACTACCTCGACGGCCGGGTAGTCCTGCGTGACTAGAGAAGTGATGCACGGTTCTATCGTGAGATCATTGTTGTAAACTGGAACTGCGACGGACACCAGAGCTTTCGATCCGCCAACTAAAGCAGACGACCTCACAACCTTAGGTCCATTGAGCAAGGCCGCCCCTGCAGCCTGCCCACTACGCAAGGTTGTCACGGATGACGCTTCATCGCTGTGATGGAACAAAGTCCGCACTATCGTTTCCTGACCTCCGTCACTGCGGCTTGACGCCTTTCAATCTTGGGCTCCTCAGGACTCCCCAAAGTTTTCCCATGTCTCCCGCCAGTTCTCCCAGAGTGAGAACGACGACTGAGGCGACCAGCGCGAGCGAGCGCCTAGTGTCTCCATCAAACCGGCTTGCTGCATACGCGACCATCCCCGCCTTGCTAAATGCGCGGAAGTGGACGCCCATCCAGAGCACGTATACTCCGAGAAGCGCCAGCAGTGGAATGTAGCTGAAGAAGATGAGTGAACACGCCGCCATCGCAATCAAGAAGGCGAGTTTAACTGGGAATGCGAAGATAGTCAACCTCTTGGGATAAAGGTAGAACAGAGAGTGATACCAGAAGCCATACTCCATTTTCCTCTTCAAGTACCCTGTAAGGGTGAATCGGCTCTCAGGCTCCAAGTGTAGAACTGTCATCTCTGAAGTCTTGACCCACTTGAAACCACCCGAGCGAAGAGACAGGTCCAGATACTCAAACACCTGCAAACCGGGGTTGAATCCTCCGACAGACTGCAGCGCCCTCTTTCTGAAGGCTACTCCGATACCCAATCTTCTATTCTCCCCACTCCTTTCACATGGACCTCCCAGCCGCTCGTAAGGTGATAGATTATCTTCCTGAGCATACCCGTGGCAGGCTCAGGCGTGAAGTATGGACTGGCTACCTCAGAGAGTTCGGGATCCCTGAAGTGCACCTCCACCTTCGCCAGCCACCCAGGAGGGATTACTATGTCAGAATCCAGCATGACGAGGATTTCCTCCTTTGCCCTCTCGATGCATATGTTGCGCCCTCTCCCTCTGGTGCAACCTATCTCTGAGTAGATCAATACCCCGAACTCTTCAGCTATCCTTTGAGTTTCGTCTCTTGAGCCTGCATCTACTAGGAATATGTCCAGGCTGCTTCGCGCGTACCCCTGAGACAGGACAGATTTCAGACACTTACGGAGGGTCTTCCCAGAATTGCAGGTAAGAATGCCCACCGAAAAGCGAGCGCGCATGTCACCCGCTATCGGCTCCTTCCTCAAGTCCACGACCGTCTCAATCCCTCCTTCTACTCGGTACGCCTGGGAACGTCCCTTCCAATGCTTCGCTGGCCACCTCGTGTATTCTGCCTGCGTGGTTCGCCCATCCATATTTTTCGACCACAGCCGAGTAACCCCGGTCAGCTAGGCTGTTTGCCAGGCTTGCGTCGCGAATCAACTCGCAAATGGCACCGGCCAGCGACTGACTGTCTCCTGGCGAAACGGTCAAACCTGTCTCTCTGTTCTTTACTATCCGAAGCATAGGCCCAACAGATGTCATGACGACCGGCTTTTTGCAGGCCATGTATTCGAAGATCTTGAACTGCTCCGGCGGGCCATGGGCCCTAGTCCACTCGGACAGAGCTGGATTCGTAGGGGAGACCATTATGTCGCAGGCGTTGATGTAATCCGGGACCTCGCTGTATGTAACCGGACCTGTGAAGACGAATGAACCCGCCACTTTGAGCTCTTCAGCGAGCGCTTTCGTGCTGCTAAATCCTGGTCCCACCATCAAGAACTTGACTTCTGGATTTGCCTTCAACACAGACTTGCTGGCGCACACCAAATCTGCAATGCCGTGCCAGACCTGGAATGAGCCGACGTAGCCCACCACGGGGGACGCCCCGAAGCCGCGCGCAGCCCGCACTGCGAGACGAGCCGCCTGGTCAGGTTGGAACAGCTCCGTATTGACACCTGCATCTACAATCCTGGTCTTCTTTCTCAGGTTCTCCCCTACCATTGAATGAGAATATGCTGTTATTATGGTCGCGCGGCGGGATGAAAGCGGGCTAAAATTCGGCCCATTCACTTCCAGCACTAGGGCTCGGCCAGTCAAGAAGCTCGCAATGGCTCCAGCGCCGTAGGATGTCTCGCGCTCGATTACAACCTCCAGGCCGTACTTCCTCACAAGTCTTGCCGCAGCAAGACCGCAATATAGCGCAAGTACGGTAGAAAGGTAGAACCGGTAGAGCATCGAGAATGGACCGAGCCGCGTAGCCTCCCTTTGCTGCCCTCTCTCCATTGTGTGAAGAGGGGCGAAGATCCCTCTGTAAACTCTGTGAAGCATGAACCCGCGGAATCTCTCAGAGGCAGGCTGCCAAGGCCCTAGCCGTCGTGAAAGGACCACCACCGAGGCCCCGAGACTCTGTAGGCCGCTCGCCACTTCTGTCACGTGGGTGGAAGAGCCCTTGGTCGAGGGTACAGGCACGTCTACAGCGACGTAGCAAACCCTCAACTTCCGGCCCCTGGACAAGAGGGTACCCACGTTCCTCACTTTCCAACCAGGGGGCCACGCCTGACCACAGTCTCTATCATGTTCATAGCCCAGAAGGCGGCCAACACCACTGCCCCCAGCGCGAAACCTGGTGCGGCTGAAGCGATGGTCTCCATGGGAATCAGGTCGGCGACCCTCTCAAAGCCTATCCCGCAGCCGAGCGACGCGAAGAGCAAGAGTAGGGTGCCCGTCCCCTTCCCGACTCTCGAATAGAGGAAGAGGGGCAACGCTGAGATGAAGAACAGCACCGCACCGTGGGAGGCCACAAATCCCGGGGTGACATATGATTGAAAGAGTATCATTGGCTGGCCGATCACCGACCTCAGCAATGCGTAGGCAGGCCCTGTGACGCCCACTCCCACGCTGCTCGAGACCGCCAGCATGAGCTGATAGACCAGCGAGGCTACGTTAAGGGGGTCGGCCATTACGAACATCAGGAACGCTGCAAAAGCGATTATGATGTTCCGGTCGAGCGACAAGGCTCCCTTCTTGTTGTAGATTATTCCGACGACAATGCCAAGTGCGCCCGCAAGTTCCCTTGGTCTGCTCCCTCCACCGAAGGGACCCAGAAGTCCTTCGGCTGTCTCCTTGTTGCTTATCGCGGCGTGCATCGCTATGGGCGTTCCGAGCATCACAGAAGAGACTATGAACGCGAAGTCAGCGAGGAAGTATACCATTATCGCGTAGCCCGCGGTCTCGAAGACGCCTGTCGGCCCACCGCCCCCTAGGTCAACAGCCATGGAGGCGAAGAACGCGAGGGCGAAGAACGGGACGAGGAACGACATCGCTCCGATAGCGGCTGCCACCCTATAGTACAGGCCCTCGCTGATAGTCAGCCCGAGGACGTTCTGCCTCCCCCCTACCTGTGCCAGGGCAGCAGGAATCTCCGATGGGCTGTTCAAGACTATCGTGTTGTAAGGGTGCAGCGCCAGGACCTGGGCAAGATACGCCGAGCTGACGTACTGCTTCAGCACGATAATGTACGGGACGTAGCTGAGACCTCCCTGGGAGGGGGATATGGCTGAAACGGCAGGAGGATAGTCGGCTATGATCGCCGCGGAAAACGTCCCCAGGTCCGATGTCCTGCTGAACCCATCCCCGCCGTTTGCGGTAGAGAGGTAACTCCATCCCGCCTGCGAGACATACGAGCCGATCACTTCAGAAGTAGACGGCGTGGCAGCGACGTAAGCTCTAGGCTGCGGGGGCGGTCCGAAGATGGTCGACAAGGTTATCATGGTCAGGGATACTATCATCAAGGCTACGAGAAGCGTTTTGGTGCCTCGCCTCCGCGTGACATTGCCTGTGAATCGCCTCAAGAAAAGGGGGATCTTGAGCCAATCCGCGCTTATCTTTGGCCAGAACCTGCGTAGGGCGAGCGGTATGAGAAGAGCCGCCGCCGCGAGTGCCGCGATGGCAAGGAAGGCGTAGTAGTCGCTGAGGGGAGACTGATACACCAAAGCCACGCCCCCTGCGCCCGCGCTGGCGAGTATCGCCGCCGGGCTGATCTGAAGGTAATCTGCCCCCGCAATGTTCACGATTTCACTGCTATTGCTGGGAAAGACTGACCGCACTTGGAGGGTCGACACCGCGACCAGCACGCTGAGCTCGGCTGAGTATGGCGCTTTGTTCATGGAGACAAAGATAGGAGGGACGAAGGCGATGTCTCTGAAGAACAGGCTTGAGAGCCCGGTGGAGTACCCCTCGAAGGTGAAACCGAACAAGGAGTCGTTGGGTGGAATCTGGACGGTCAAGATGGTGTAGGAATTGCTCGACGACTGGCTGCTCTGGAGCGAGAAATTGCCGCCAGCCGGCAGCCCAGCCACGTATCCATAGCTGTATGGGAAATCGATGGTGATTAGAGTAGGCGTTCCCGAAGGGACGACCGAGCCATTCACCTCCACATACATCTGCTGGGTGATGTGGCCATAGAGCGTGAATCTCGGCTCCAAATGCGTCACGTAGGTGACATTCAGCGTCGGCTGAGACGGCTGGGACTGGGCGACCGAAGGAGTGGTGGAAAGAAGAACGCCTGTGAAGAGGAGTAGCACGATGCCGACTCCAATCTTCGATGCCCGTTGCAGCCTAATTTCTCCTCGTGACCAACCTGATGATGACCCTGCCTTTCCGCCTGTAGAGGAACAGCCCCGTCAGAAACACCACCGCGACAGCGATGATAGCGGTCCCAACTTGGTACAGCGGCAGCGCATAGGATGTCCGAAGGAGGACAGTTGCCCCGTTAGAGGACGCGGTCACCAAACCCTCGTAGACCTCGTTCCCTGCCACAAGGACCGTCAGATGATAGGCCTCCCCGGCCGGAAGCTGCAGGGGGAGCGACCCTCCAGACATGCTCATCGTCCGATTGTATCCGTAGCCGCTTACGTCAACAATTGCGGAGCCGAGGGCGGCCCCGAGTATGCTCTCTGCCTTGACAGTGACTGCGTAGACGCTCGCCTGCGCCTGGACGGTCTGGTTGGACGTTAAGTCGATCGTGGTGGTATAGACCTGCGGGCCCTTGAAGACCACGCTGACGGTGTAGTTCCATGGGATCGCCTCGAATGAAAGGACGCCGGTGGGTCCGGTTGTTCCATTCAAGCTTGAGGGCCCACCAAGGCCAAGGACCGTTACAGTCGCTCCCGCCAGTGGCCCACCGCTGGCGTCTGTCACGCTTATGGTGAGAGATTCGGCAGAGACGCGGAGAAGGATTTCGGTGGACGTCGGAGGGTCGCCTAGCCCGGCCGACTTCAAAGAAGCGCCAGTCGCAGTGATGACTCCTGCGTCTGACGTTACGGGGATCCCGGTTCCGTTCACCGATAGCGCAGGCCCGCTTGCCGCGAAACGTGTGTAGACCACGATTCCCTCGGCTGACAGGGGGACTGCCGAGCCTTGGGCCGTGACCATTGGCTCAGGTATGGAGGAGATGAACGACTCACCGGAATTCTGAGACATCTCGATGGTGGACACCACGTCGAAGCCCACGGAAAAGTTGACGGACACAAACGCCGAAGCCGGCAGTTCACCTGGAACGAAGGCGAGCCCTACGGACCCGCTACCGTTAGGCATGGTAGCCTCCACGACGCTCTGCGCAGGGACGGTCACGGTGATAAGGGCGCTTTTGATCTGGAGGTCCATCTGACCCACGAACCCCTCGGAGCCGGAGGCGCTGAAGAGCATCTGCAGGCCGAACCCGCCTGAGCCGAGCAGCGGGTTCAGGTCAATGGACATAGTCCTCCAAGTGCCGTCCGCTACCAGTGGCCCGTCGATGGAGCAACGAGACCCTTCAGATGGGCCGCCCGACGGAGTCAGGCCGCATGAGGTGGAGTTCGTGAAGCGTGTGGATGACCCCGCGACAGGGAAGTAGAGGGTGCGGCTGAGGGACCCTTGCGTGCCGTTGTACACCCGCAGAGCGGCGTAGAATTCCTGCGCGCCCGGATCCCCGCCAGTCGAGGTGAACGTAGCCTTGTAGGTCAAGGAGAAATCCACCTGGCTTGATGGGCCGACGCTCACCCTCGTCGACGTGAGCGAGGACTCGGAACTCCCCGTTGGGCTGTAGTTGTAGGAGGCCGCCCTCCCGAGATACTCACCCTGCCCGACGGAGAAGAAGCTGGATGAAGCATACGCTGTCGCGTTGCCCGAGAACTTGGCAGACGCGTTCCAGGTCCCAGAGCCTCCGAAGTCAGGGGAAGGCCAAGTGTAACTCACGGTCCCTCCCAGAGAAAGGGTATCAGGAAGCGGAGTCCCTGAGCTCACTTTGAGGGGGACGCTGATGCCGCTGGCCGGGACCGACGAATCGTTCACGCTTATGGTAGCCCCCCAAAGCCCGTTTGCGGTGGGAAGGTAGTCTTGAGAAGACTGTTCCGGACCAATCTTCACTGTCGGTGGTTGAACAGCGCGCGCAATCGACGCGGCGCTGGACGAAACGGAGAGCACGGTCTCGACTGAGAAAGAGCGACCAGGCCCAAGGCTCATGGCTGGCCAAGATAGGAGAACCCCCGTTGGCGGCGCGAGTTCTGTTGACGTCGAACGGCGGCCCGTTGCGAGGCTGGAGATCAAGGCAGATACAGGTCCGATAGTGTGCGAGGAGGGCGGAGGGCTTGTAGCGAACCCCACGTACGCTCCGCCGACGGAAGCGGTCGCCGCTCCGGCGCTCTGGTTGTAAGTGAGGGTGAGTGGCCCTATGGACGCCAGCTGGGAGGCGTCAATCGCTAGGGAGAGGTTCACCCCACTGAGCCCTGCTGGGCTCACGTTGGTCACCTGGTCGACGGAGATGAGGCTCGAATTCGATACTACTTCTACCTGCCTATACCTGAGCTCCCCGGCTGCGTATGCCGATGACAGCAGCATGGTTCCGGCCCCGGATGCGGTCTGGTTCCCTATGATGTGCCATCCGACCGCAGTACCCAGCTCGGGGAGCGGCGGGGGCCCGTACTCCGTCCCGTTCCCCCGGCCGTAGCCGACCACAGGCTCGACCATTTCTGAATAAGTCATCCCGTAGGTATAGGTGAAGGCCGGCCCGCTCCCGTGGTCGCCTAGGTCGACCACAACCGGCCCCAGGCTGGTCTGACCGACGCTAATGTCGAGCCTGTATGACGGTGGTGACGCCTGGGCAGAGCCGTAGTAGACCCAGAGAGGGACAGATGACCGAGCCGGGATGGTCACGAAAGCGAGGAGGACGACCGAGGTCACGTACCCCCCTGCCTCCTGCTGGTCCACCAGATAGGCGGGCAACTCGGCTCCAGTCGAGTTGAAGAGCCTGATTGCGTTCCCCGAAAAGACGCGCCCTTGGGAGAAGTTGAGGTTAAGGAAGATCGGGTAGTTCTTCATGGACGTAGGAGCGGGGTTTGACACAGTCACTTCCCTTCTGAAATAGTATGGCTGCTGCCACTGCGACAGGGCGGGACTCGGGCCGGATGCAGCTACGGGAGGGATGAACTGCAGGGCTCCTGCCAGAGTGAGCAACGCGGTGACGAGGACGGCGAGAGTCCGCGTCGACGGCGCTGGAGTCAGACCTTGCACTTCCATAATGCCTTCGGGACCCCACGGTCCACCACGATAGTCTTCCTCAGCAGGCCCAGGGCTGAGAACGCCTCGAGCGTGAGGCGGAAGTCGCCCCATGGGACTCCTGCGGCGACCCTGTCCAAGAGCGCGGCACCAGTGGTCGACCTTAGACCTGAGGAGATGGTGACTAGGGTCCTGAGCTGGTCCGGGTCGAGCGAGAGCGAGCTGTCGAACGCCCTCGCCGTCGTCGCGTCGGCGTCCCTTGCTTTTTCTCCCACTATGCCGAACAGGACCCCGGCCAAGACCAGGAAAGCATACTGAAGGTTCGACTGAATCGGCCCTATCACCGTTGACAGCAGGAAGTAGCCCCCCTTGGCCGCTTGGAGGGCGGCCGCCGTCGCGCCTGCGACCGAGTCCAGCCCGCTGGGTCCAGCTCCGGCCGATGAGGGAGAGGCCCCGCTGAAGAAGAAGGCAGCGTACCCTTTGACGACCTGCCCCCCCGAGACGAAGGTCAGCGGGGAGACGACCAGAGTGCCCCTGTAGCTCGAGTTCCCGTCGACCCACGCGTAGTTCACGCCCACGAAACCCGAGGGAAAGTCGGTCGTCCCGTTCTCGACCAGACCCTGCCGGGACCCGAGGGCCCCGCC
>JAFMAA010000039.1 GCA_029785235.1 Nitrososphaerota archaeon
AAATATCTAAATCGCCACACATAGTCGAAAGCCCGGTTGGAAGCCGTTGATGTAGGGAGGGCTTTGAAAAGCCAGACGCGTGTAAACATTATGAAGATTCTATCTGGTCGGAAGCTGCGCGCCATTGATGTGTTCAACGAATACAGACGCAAATTTCCCGAGAAACCGAGGCATCGCGAATCAATTTAAACCGAGCTAGAATTATTGCTCGAGCTTGGAATGCTAAACAAGGCATATGAAATCAAGAGAAAGGGGGTTGTTTACTCGCTAAAGGCACAGGTGATTAAGGTAGATTTGGGCAGTGCGAGCGTTTTGGCTGAGAAATGAATTCGATTGGAATAGAGGTTCCAGATCATGACACTAGTAGAGATACTTCTCGATGGTATGAGTGAATAATTCGATAGCACGACTGGCTGTTTTCGCGTCCTTCGCTGCAATAACGGTCTTGCCTTGCGCGAAGACTAGCGCACATGCCTTTGGGTCAATCATGCGATAGATCGCCCCCGGGAAGATTTCAGGCTCGTAGACTACCCGTTCCACCTCTGCAACGAATCTCCCGATGTCGACATTCTGACGGAAATTCAGAGCAGTCACTAGATTCCTTGGTTCTGGCCTTAGCACAGTCGGTCTTGCCAATCTTGACTTGGCCAGGTAACGCACCGTGTTTTCTAGGTCCTTGGTAGCCTGAGATTCGGATTTTGCACCGACACTGATGAGTTTGCCAGAGTGGAAGACTGTTACTTTACCCGACATGCCAGGGAGCTTGATGTAGGCTGCTGGATACACGTCAGGGTAATACTGACCATACGTCAATTGACCAACACCCTGCAAGTCGATTTCCTGTTCCAAGTCGGCAGTCACGACGACATTTACAACTTCTGACTCGAGCATTAGTGAATTGCGCTGCTTGTGTGGTTTATTTGTCCTTTAGGGGTCTCGATCAAGCCCTCCGACAGATTTCCCATTTTCAAGTCTAATCACGGATGGGGTCATCTCTTCGAGCCCTCCCACATGACTGACTATGAAGATCTGAGTGAACGACTTGGAGAGACCCGTAGAGAGATATTCAATGATCCCCAACCGTCTGAGCTCGTCTGAGCTCCCGAGAGGCTCATCAAGCCAAAGAAAATCTGGGCGGATCCCCTTGGCCTCCGGGATAAGCGAGAGGACGAAGGCGAGCCTCATCGCGAGGAGGAACTGATCGTCAGTGCCCCCGGAGAAGACATCTCTGGGACGGTACTCCCCCGCTTCCTGGTCGAAAACCTTCACCCCGAAGTCCTCGTCCAGAAGGGCCATCCTGTACCTTCCCTGAGTTAGGGAGGGGAGGATCTCCCCCATGTGCCTCTGGACCCCCGGCTTGAACCTTGCCTTGATTGCTTCGGCCGTCTGTTCGACCCCCTCCTTGGCAAGCTTTGTGACTAAGAGCTGGCGCTCGAGTTTCCCGACCAGAGCCTCCTGATGCGCCAGTCTTCCATCGATTCCCTCGTTCTCTGAAAGGAATTCCTGGTTCTCGATGATAGCCTTCTTGTCGGATCTGACCTTCTCTTCATTCGTCGAGATCTTGCCCCGAACGTCCTCTTTGTTCTTCGAAGTGGACATCATAAGGCCCTTCGAAAAGACAAGGCCGTCCGGGAGGGAGGGGAGCGACAGCCTGGTAGCCTCATGCCAGCAGTTCTCTATCTCTCGGGCCGTCTTCTCTTCGTCGAGCTGGCCCCTGAGGTCCTCCAAGCTGCGCTTCATCTTGTCGAGACTGTCGTCCTTGGTGCTGAAGGCGGTGGAGTCCTCACTATGTTTCTTGACAAGTGCCATTGCCTTCTCGATGGGTGTCCCCTCTCGAGTCAGTGACCTGTAGTAAGGAATCGAAGCGATTGCACGTTCAAGCTCTCCCTCCTTCTGAACCTGTTCCTTCTCAGCGGTCTCGAGCTTGCCTTGGAGATCGGTGAGCTCCACTTGGGCGTCTCGGTACCGTCTGTACTTGGCCCCCTTTTCCTGTAGACTGACAATCCCAGACATAGAGCTTATAGTTCTTGCTAGGAGAGCGGCGAACACGGCCCCCGCTGCGGCAAGCACCCACGGGACGATAGGGAACGCGAAGAAGTACGACGCAGCTGCACCGATGCTTGCGACTAGGAGACCTGCGGCAGGCAACTTCGGAGACCTCTTTCTCTCAAGATTCTTCAGGACCTCCGGATCAAACCCCCCCACCTCATTTTCGAGCTGTTCAACTTCATTCTCCTTGGATTCCGCAGTTTGTTTCGCCTGTGCCACCTTGCGGGCCGCCCGGTCTGCGCTCTCCAATGCGAACGACACCCTTCCCACCTCCTCATTCGAGGGCATCCCCCGATATTGGACGAGCTCCGCCTCGAGTGCGTGGACCTTGGGCTCAAGGGATGAGACCGATTTCCTGTGGTTGTCCAGGAGTTCCTGCTTGCTATTCGCTTCTCTGGTTAGCTCCCCCTTCTTTCTCACCGTCTCATCGTAGTCCCTCAAGGTGCCTTCAAGGTCCTGCAGCTTCGAGTATTCCGCCTCGAGGGTCGCGTTCTCCTTTGTGATACTCTTGATTTCTCCATCCAGCTCGGCGTTCTCCTTGCTGCGCTTATGGAATTCATCCGAGATCTGCTTCAGCCGCATGAGCTCGTCCTTTGCAGTGTTGATCGTTCCAGGCCTGAGAGGTCCTCCTGTCCCCTCAAGGTCGTTTTTCTCGTCGTTGAGTTCCTTCGAGACCTCGGTGAAACTCTCAAGGTGGAGGAAGGCGTTGATTACCTTCCACCTGTCCGTTTTGGAATCGACGAGCCTCCCTAGGTCCTTCTGGGCGACCACGTTGCTGCTCAGCATCTCTTCGAAGGAGATTCCACCGAGGAGGTCCTCGACCATGCCCGTCACGTCCCTGCTCTTCGCCGCAAGTTCGCGCCATCCCCCATCTCTGACGCGCTTGTAGAGCCGTGCCCTGTTCGTTCCAGTCCGGCTGATTTCTCTCTCGACTCGGTAGAATTCCTCACCTATTTCGAACTCCAAGATTACTACGCTCCTCTTCGCTTGGTACGCCAGTAGGTCCTCGTCCTTCACGTGCCCCGGAGGCCTCGTGACTCTCCCGAAGAGGGCATAGAGGACGGCGTCAAGTATAGTAGATTTCCCCGCCTCGTTCAGTCCTGAGATGACCGTAACCCCGGGCTTGAACTTCAGCGGAGAGTCGAAGTTCAGCCTCTTGAAGTTGGTTGCGGAGAGAGAAACGAGTTTCACCAGGCTCCTGCCTCCTGAAGCTTTGACCGGCTGACCTGAAGGGCCTCCCTCAGGACAGCCTTCCGGTCATCGCTTGCTTCCTCAATCCTCCGTTGGAAGTAGGCGTCCAGCTCAGCGAGGGGTGTGGTGCGGGGGCCGAGATTGACCTCCGCAGGCAACTCGGCGTCGATGTCTTCGTCCACGAAGCAATGGAATACCTTCCCTTGAGCAAAGGTGATTACGTCAGCCCTCCTGTATCCTGAGAGGTTAACTGGGTCCACTCTCCCTGAGAGCCGCACTCTAAGTATGACTTGAGGGTCGAACGACCTGGCGACCTCGCCCTTTATGACCTCAAGTGGCTTTGGGACGTTAGGAAACTGGAGCTCAACGGTCTCGTACTTCCTCGCCGAAGTAGGAATGAACTTGGTCGAGACCGAGCCGTCCTTGGAGAGCTCCGCCCAGACGAACCCCTTCTTCTCGTCCTCCTCCTCGCCTGCATCGACCCTCTCCGTGCTCCCAGGGTAGATGATCTCGGTCTTTCCGGACCTCTTCTCCTGGTGGTCGTGGAAGTGCCCCACTGCGAGTAGGTTGACCTGCGGAGGAATCGCAGAGGGCCTGATTATCGGCTCGTCCCCAGTCCACCCAGTGAACCCCTGGACCGGGGCGTGGGCAATGACGATGTTGAAGTCTCCCTCGAGGCCCTTGGGGACCGAGTCCATCGGGTCGTTCCCGAGCTCGTGCAACGGGTTGTGCCCCACCCCCGTGACGGTGACGAAGAACCCCCTGTAGTCGAGGCTAACTGTCTCGGGAGAGGTCGGGTCGCGGAAATAGTGAATGTATCCTGAATTTCCGTACACCGCAAGCGGAGAGGTCCCCTCTAACCTACTCTTGGGGGTGTCGTGGTGCCCGCTTACAGCGAAGACCTTCACTCCCGCCTCGTGAAGGGCTCGGAAGTCTTTCATGGCCGCGGCCCTAACGTGATTGCTCGGCCACATGTTGTCGAATAGGTCTCCGCCCATCAGGAGGATGTCTGGTTTTTCCTTCCTCGCGTAGTCCACCATCTCCTCGAAGCACTTCAGGAAGTCGTCCTTCCTCTTCCATCGGTCCAGGCCGAAGTTGTTCAGCGGAGGGTCGAGATGGTTGTCTGCTGTTATGATAGCCCGGACATTCAATCGAAGCCGCCCTTGAAAGGTTCCCTCTTCGACTTCACCCTAGCCATCTCATCGTCAATTCCAGCTGCTCTCCTGGCTTCTCCAAGCTTTCTCACGATGTCGATATCGGCTCCCCCTTCCTTTGTCACCCTCGGCCTCACCTTTACCATCACCGGGGCCCTGGTCACCTCGCCTACCACGACGCACTCACCTGGGTTGAGCCCGGGAAGGTCGTTCAGAAGGTCTTCGCTTAGCCGCTCCGAGCTGTTCTCCACGGCCATCTGGTCTTCTGGGTTGGTCAGTTTCATAATCAGCTGGCTGTTGCACTGGCTGAGGCTGTCAGGGTTCACCTTGGACGGCCTCTGAGTTATCAGGCAGAGGAAGACACCGAACTTCCTCCCTTCCGCTGCGATCTTGTTGACGATCGAGGAGGCATAGGTAGGGGTCTTGGGCGGGACAAACTTGTGCGCCTCCTCCACTACCACGAAGACTGGGAACTCACAACGACCGCTGAACGCCTCCTCGTAGGCGTCCTTCAGGATTCTGCTGGCTATGTAGTTCATCGCCCTATCATCCAGGCCTGAAAGGTCGACGATAGAGAGGTTCGATGGCTTCAGGAAGCGGTCAATCTTGGTGGTCGTCCTTCCAAAGACCCTGAGCGTGGCAAGGTCCCTGATGTACTTGGCAGCGCTTCTGGCCGAACCGCGCATTTGCCTATCTGGAACGGAATTGCCGTCCTTGTCCTCTTTCACCGCCCACTTAGGGTCCTCCAAAGCTGCGAGAAGGTCCTCTGGGGCATTGAGGTTGTTTCCTAGGGACTCCGTCGCTAACCTCACGGCCTCTCGGATGTTCCCCCAGTCCTGGCCAATCCCGGCTATGTTGCAGATGTCGTCGTCCGATAGGTCAGAAAAAGCCACCTCGTAGCTGACGACACTTCCGAGGTCCTTTGCCCTGCTCGTGCTCGATGGGTTCCGGAAAATCGTTACTCGGTCAGTGAAGTCGTGCCTGCCCCCGTCCCCCTTTTGCGACATATGGACGTAGTCGGCATGGGGATCAATCACGATGACGGTCGCCCCCTTCCTGATCAGCTCTTCAATCAGGACTCCGGCGGTGTACGACTTGCCGGCTCCTGTCTGCGCTATGATTGCCAAGTGCCTCCTGAATCCCTTGACCGACAGGGAGACTGGGACATCGGCCCGAGTGATCAACTCCCCAAGGTGCAAGCCCTCCTCCTCGGGGAAGGAATAGAATTTGGCGAGGACGTCGTCCGGCGCAATGAAGACGGTCTTTCCAGGATTTACCGCTCGCCTCGCTTGCAGTATCTTCCCATCTGCTTCCGAGAGGAACCCGAGGACCCTGGCCTGCCCCCAGGTCCTGACATCCTCAATCTGCGCCTGGATAATCTTCTTCAGCGCTTCCATCTCCGTTCCCTTCGTGAGGGCGTCACTTACCGATGCTATCCTCTCGACCTGGGCGACGACCGGAACCTCCTCTAGCTTCTCGTTAACCAGCTCCCTTGAGTATACCACAAGGTACTCCCACTTGGGCGGGTACTCCTCATTCTTGGAAGCGAAGAAGAACTCGTTGGAGCTCGCCTCCCCGACGACTATGCCAGCCTCGGTCAGGTTATGGGTATTTGACACGCCTGTACCCCCTACTGTGGATGATTGTAAAGCCGAGCTCCCGTTGGAGGGCGGCCTCGTAGATCTTGTCCACAACTTCGTTGGTGAGCTTCACTTTCTCGTCGACCCTCTTCAGCCAGACGTTGTAGTCCTTCAACCCTCCGTATCCGCTGAGAAGGAGGCTCACGAAGGGGTTCACGTTCACCAAGAGGTCCCGCCCGCCGCTGAAATCTGAGATTGTGGTGTCCCTATTGAACGTCCAGCTTGGGGTATCGACCCTGACGGGGGTATCCCTCCTATCGAGCATCACGTGGAAGGAAACCATGGCAGGGAACCCCGGTATCTCTGTCAGGACCTCTTTGGCCCGCCTCGTGAACGCTTCTGGGTCGGAAGCTTCCAGTAGTGCCTCCTTGAAGTGCCTCGACACGTACCCTTCGGGCCCCTCCTGAATTTCCTTCATCAGAACATAGGACCTTCTAGAAAGACTGAGTTCGATTGGGATGGTGTGCCCAGGGGAGTCGACGAAACTCCTGATAAGCTGGTGATCGGTCCGGGCAGAGAAAGCCTCCCAAAAGATCAGCTCCACCTTCCGAAGAGCATCCCCGTGCTCCCCCTTCAGCCTCTTTAGGGACGCGAAGGCCCACTCAGGTCTGTCGAAGACGTCGGGGAGAAGCCTGACAATCTCGAGCTTCGTCGCTTCAGGGATTCCAATACTCTTCAGCTCCTTCTCAAGGATCTCGTTGAGTAGATAGTCCCTCAGAAAGCTGGAACGGCTGTCCTTGCTCACCCCGAGGAGGAGGATTTCCCTTTCTTTGCAGAGAGATAGAAGTTCATTGAAAGTCTCGAAGTACTCGACCATGAACCCCCTCATCCCCTCTGCCGGAGAGTCCCGAGGCAAGTGGACCATTCTTCCGAAGAGGGACCCGTCGATGAGTACCGCTGCGTTCGAGATGTTCCCCTCCTGAATGGCCTTGATTGCGGCGGCAAATTCCGACCACTCCATTTTCCTGGTTATGAAGGTCTGGATGTCGGTCGACTTCCCCTTGCTCATGAAGGCATCTACTTCGAGAGTCCGGAATGATTTTCCTCGAGTGATTGCCAAAGCTCTAGCCACGTAGAAGACAGCCCCGGAGGCATAGGGTCTGATTCCCCTGCTCCCGTCGACCGCGACTATTTCCTTGTCTGGAGGGGCCACTTCCACGACAGGGTGCCAGTGCCTGAGGAGTGCTTCCCCCAGCTCAGAATCTAGCTCCGACTTCCTTCCATGGACGATCTTGTCTCTCAGAGAATCCCTCTTCGCTCTGACCTGGCCTATCAGTTCATCTAGATATTCTGGAATCCGGATTCACCACCATAGCCCCTTCTGGGACTCGAACATCCGCTGCGCCATCCTCTGGGAGTGGACCAGGACCTGGGACGTCATCCGGGAATGAAGCACCGCATAGACAACAAGGGAGCCGACGACCAGGCCGGCCACCAGGGCGGGGACCTCGTAGCTCACGCCCCGGTGATGCGGGCGAGGGCGTATAAGCGCCACGGGGGTCCGATAATAGAAAAAGGCGGAGGATATACAATAAGCCGCGGGTCTCTATCAGTCAAGACGACGATACTCGCAACTCAGACAGAACGCGCCTGCAGGGAAGAACCTGTGTCCATGATCTTGTGCTCTCTTCTGGACGTAGAGTGTAACGAGGGTTCTCTGTGCATCTTTTGGGCAGGAGCCGAGGCGCCTTCCACTCAGGGACTCGAAAGCCATCTCAGTGGCATCCCTGAGCGCTTCCGCCACAGTCCCGTTAGCTTTCAGGTACTCCAGTGCCGTCTTCACCTCAGACTTGAAGACGTGGCTGGTCTCGGGAGTCCTGTTCCGTCTCAGGTCCGCCAAGAGTTGGTTGAAGGCGAGAGGTCCCTTCCCCAGGGCTCTGACGATTGCACCCCTGGATGCCGAAGGGAGAGCTGAGGATGGAAGCGCCAGGCTATATTCCTGGACGACGACATGGCTCGGTGTCTGGCACCTTGTGCAGGCCCAGAGGAGCGGGATCCACCTTCGCCTGCCATCGAGTGTCACCTGGGCGTAGAAGGTCCTGTGATGGGTCATGACGTGACAGCAGGGGCAGTAGCGGCTCTTCAGCCCGAGGAGTTTGGGCATGAAACGGCGGTGGCTGGGCCGCTATAACGGGGCTGAGAGGTAGACCAGGTCCAGGACCTTCTTCGCCCTGTCAAGGACGCGCATGCAGACGCGCCCTACCTGCTGCGGGGAGCTAGATTGCGCCTGGCTTGCGATGTAGGTCCATGAGAAGCCGTCGGCTGGCCTTCCATACACCCGGGAAAGGGTCGCGGCCACCAGTTGCGCGATGGTCTCGGCTTCGGGCTCCTGCCCGTGCCCTGTCTTTGGCTCGAAGGACCTGTGGATGGCATGGGCGAGCTCGTGGAAGAAGACCGTCCAGTCTTCTGTGGCCAGGGTGATGATGCTCCTTTCGTAGTCGGTGAGGCCGTAGATCCCGGCAGAAAGGCGGAGGTAGTTCACCTTCATCCCGAACCGCTCGGCTAGATCTAGGAGAGGGGGAGGGTCCCTGGGCTTGTAGATCGGGAGTTCCGCCCCCTCCGTGTCCTCGTATCTGAAGACGGGGATTGCCCTGAACCCGACAAGGACGTCAACCTCTTCCTTGGAGCCGTCGCCTTCGAGGTTCTTCTTGACGAAGACAGGCCCAAGGATCCTGAACGCCCTGGCACCAGCCTTGACTTGGCGCCCGACGTCCTGCCACTGCCTGTATCCGCGTGCGTCCATTGTCCCTGCCAGGAGCACGAGGAGCTGGTTCCCGAGGGACCACTTCGAGGAGGGTTTCTCCGGTGCGTTGATCAGGGCGGCTGCGCACAGGTCCGGGAGCTGTGTCGTGGAGAAGAGCCGGATTATCTTGTCCAGCTCGACGTTGGCGCGCTCCCTCCATGAGGCCTTTGGTTCCTGGTCTACAGCTTGCGCTGGGTTTTCTGTCGCTTGCATGCCTGAAAACCCCTGCGCCTAGCTGCTCTGTCCGTTGACGGGGTAGCGCTTGAGGAACTTCCCCCTCAGGCGGTACTTGTAGCACCCGACGACCAGGTCTTCGCCGTTCCCCAGCCTTTCCAGGAACTCCTTGGCGGGCTCCAGTTCGGCCACCGTGGACCCGTC
>JAFMAA010000003.1:0-6631 GCA_029785235.1 Nitrososphaerota archaeon
TATCTCCTCCGGGAGGTTCACAGTGCTGGAGATAGCAGTGTCGATATGCTTCTGGATGGTCGCCTGCATCTTCACCCTCATCTCCGGTTTGATTTGGTGGGCGGTGACGAAGTAGTTGGGGAGTTGACCCTCGTCTCTTGCTCCCGTGGCTGCCATGTACTCCTTCACGAGCGGGTGGAATACCTTGAACTCTCCTTCGCTCAGCGACTTGCTCCTCCGTGTATAGTAGAGTGCGAAGACAGGCTCGACCCCGCTACTAGTCCCAGCGAGGATCGATCCGGAGCCCACGGGCGGGATCGTGGTGACGGCGGCGTTCCTGATGCCCTGGGTCTTGATTTTCTCCTTCACCTTCTCACCCAGTCTTGAAATGAACGGCTGTGCCAGGTGCTTGTCGGCATCGAACGCGGGGAAGCTCCCCTTCTCCTTCGCAAGCTCGGATGAGTAGTCATAGATCACATTCTTGATCCTCTCGAACAGGTGGTCTACGAACCCGATGGTCGAATCCTCGTCGTACTTCAGCCCCAGCTTGATGAGCATGTCCCCCAGCCCGGTAATCCCCACTCCGATTCTCCTGCTCCAGAGGGATGCCTCTTTTTGCTGCGGGAGCGGGTGCCTTTCTGCATTATAGTCAAGGACGTTGTCCAAGAACCTCACCCCATATTGGGTGGCTCTGGTGAGCTGGTCCCAGTCGATGCTCGCGCGTTCGGTGAATGGGTCCTTCACAAAGGCGCTCAGGTTAACCGAGCCCAGGCAGCAACATCCATAGCTTTCAAGAGTCTGCTCGCTGCAAGGATTGACCCCCTGTACCTCCATGCCGTTGTACTCGGTGGTTGACTCGCGCTTGATGGCATCCCAGAAGAGTACCCCGGGTTCCGCAGACTGCCAGGCGCCCTTGACCAGAGACTTCCAAACCTCCCTAGCCCTCACGGTGCGGTTCACCTCAACCTTCTCGTTCTTGAAGTGGAGTAGGAAGTCTCCGTCGGTCTCAACGGCCCTCATGAAGTCATCGGTGATCTTTACCGAGATGTTGGCGTAGTTGACCCTCTTGAGATCCCGTTTCACGCCGATGAAATCCACCACGTCGGGGTGGTCTATCCTGATGGTGATCATGAGAGCTCCGCGCCTCCCCGCCTGGCCAATGGTCCCAGTAGTCGTCGAGAGCAGTTCCATGAAAGAAACCGAGCCAGAACTGTAGATGGCTGAATTATTCACCGGCGCACCCCTCGGCCTCAGGACCGAGATGTCCGTCCCCACCCCCCCGCCGAAGCTGTAGGTTCGGGCGGCTTCCTTGCACCAGTCGAATATGGCTTCAATCGAGTCTTCTTTGATCTTGAAGAAATAACAGTTCAGGAGCGTGGACTTCCTCATCTGTCCTGCGCCGAACAGGACCCGGCCTCCGGGGACGAAGCGATAGTTCTCAAGGAGCCAGTAGAACTTGTTGGCCCATTCTCTCTTCTTCTCTTCGTCTTTCTCGGGCGAAGCGAGCTCCTTTGCTACCCTGCGCCACATATCGGCCGGGATATTCTCCATCTGTTGCCCCGTCGCGTCTCTCAGAGCATACTTCTCATAGAAGACCCGGGCGCGCAGCTCGTCTCCTCCGAACGCCGCCAGAGTCTCAGCGGGGATTCTGACTTCTCCTCTCGTCGCCTCTCCTACATCCGGAGAGTCGTGTGGTTGTTCAACTATCGACGTCATAACCTTAGCCTGCAACCCCGGTGCTCGTGATATATAATTCCGAGTCGGCTTATCTCTAGTTAACTATCTTAGCGGGGCCAGCACTTTTCTCGACGACATGAGACGTTCACCTGTGAATTGATATTGACAAAAAGCCGGAGCCGTGGTCTAGCCGGCCGTTGAATACTGAGACGTAGCCACCGACTTGCATCTAGGGCACCTGGTCGCGCTCTGCGGCAATTTCGCGCCGCAGTTTCTGCAGACCGATATGGTTCTGTCCACCTTGAAGTATGAAAGTTTCGGCGTCGCGTTGAGGATGAGGTTGTATATCCCCCTCACTTCGTCAGTAGACCCATCCAAAGTGACGGGAATCCCACCGCGTAGTCCTGTGGAGAGCTTCGCCACGTAGTCCATCTTCTCCGGGTTCTCTAGGTCTCCGAGAAGGAGCCTGGGGGCCTGGGTGTATGCCCCTTTCATGAGAGGCTGGAGGTTCGCCTTCCCATATTTCTCAGAGTCAAGACTCGCGAGCCTGAGCGCCCCATCCAAGTCAAGCATCGCCACGCCGAGCCTGTCAATTTTGGTCGACTTGTCGTCTGCCACTTGGGTGGCCGTCCCCACAATCTTGTCGGCTAGCTCATAGCGGGAGGCCGTCGTCGGGTCCCTTATCAGGCTGGCAAGGGTCTCCTCGAGGCCGACCAAATTCATGATGAGCGGCATCGTGTCCGAAGTCACCACGTCAGAACCAGACGCCAGCGATGGGAGTAGGCCTCTCTTCAGCGCCCTCTCAATCAGCCTCCTCCTCGTCGAAAGGGCATCAGCTGCTACTCCGATGAGGAGCGCCAGCTTCGCTCTGAAGTACGTCTCGTCTTGATTGGAGTCATAGGCGAGCCTTGGGAGATTCAGGCTGAGTCCATGGAGGACGCTGATGTTATCTGCCTGGGCCTCCTGGGAAAGTACGTTGGCGTTAAGCCCGAGGAAACTCCTCCGCTGGTCCGAGGAGAAGAACGCAATTCTTCCTCCGTTGAATATAATCGACGCCGCGTCCTTCAATGTCTTGGTCTCATCCACCCTGTTGGGCTTCGCCAGAAGGAGCCTGACATCAGGCCTGGGCGTCTCTTCGACATAGCTTCTGTATGCACCGAGAGCAGCGTCCAGGGTCTTGTCTAGAACTTCTCGGCCGATGTCATCGTGCTTGTACGGATTCAGATCGATGCTGATGGCCGGACCTGTCGCTCCAGCTACGGGTGAACCGATGACTTCATAGAACCTCAGGAAGAGCGATTCGAGTTCCCTCTTCCCCTTGGATCTACAGTACGGGCCGATATACTGGAGGAAGTTACGAAAGGTCACCTCATCGGATGCTTCCCTCGTGAGCATGGACGCCATGTTGAGGACTATATTGAGCGCCCTTTCGGCGTTCTCAGGGCTCGGTATCATCGAGGTATTGAGTATCTTCCCCTTCGGATTGAGCCCTGCCGACCTCATTGAGAGTAGGTCGACAAACACGGTGTCGGGGGAAAGTCCCCAGGAGCCCGCATTAGTGATGTGAATGTCGCCTGAGAGGTGGGCGTCCGCCACGTCTCTTGGTAGCTGCTCCAAGAGGAGGTACTCAGAGAACACCTGTTTCCCGGTCTGGTGAATCAACGACTCGACATTCCCACCGTCGTCCCCAGCCTTACTCAAGAGTTGGGTGACGTCGTATATCGGCATGCCCAACCTAGTGAGCTTGTGCCTGTATTCCTCCATGCTGTGCTCCACAAGGAGTGCGTTGACTATCTCTCGGATGAGAGGGGCAGTCAGGTATTGGGTCTGGAACTTGTACAGCCTAGATTCGGTCTCGCTAGTGATCTTCTGGGCCAATTCCACCGGCATCCCTGCTTCCTTCACCAGAGATTGAAGTATCTTGTTGGCGTTGAATTCTTCCATCGTCTGGTGCGAGGTTCGCACGTACAGCTTCCCGCTCTCTACGAGAGACTGCTCTTCTATCTGCCTGGTCAGATTGAGCACGAGCCGGCCCAGGTTGGTGACCGTATACTTCCTCTCCTGCCTGTTGAGCTGGATGAGGAGCTGCTTCACGAGCTTTCGTAGGTGATAAGCAAACTTCCCAGACTCCTTCTTCGACTTGAAGCCAGCCAGGGTTTTCAGCGCGCTGTAGGTCAGAGGACCTTTGATGTTCAGAATCCTCAGTATCTCCAGCCTCTGCGGAGACGCTATGACACTGTAGATTGTCTTGACCCTGCGAGGAGCAGCCTGCAACGCGACCGGACGTCGAGGTCAAAAGTATTTAACGCTATGACGACTCGATTTCATTCGAGTTACGATTAGATGGGGTCGCCCGGATTTGAACCGGGGATCTCAAGCGGACTCGGCCCTTCGGCGACGGCTGGAAGGACACCCAAGGCTTGAAGCCTAGACCAGACTAGCCGACGACCCCTGCGTTATTCGGTCTAATCCTCAGATAGTTATGGGTTCTGGGGTGAAGATGGTTTCCCTCCTGACACGAAGCGGTTCCCCACCTCGAAGAACCTCCATCTGTTCGACCACCCAGCAGACACCCCCACCCTGGTGCTCGTCAAGACCTTCCTAGGTTTCCGCCCGTGTTCTAGGAAGAGCCTGTCAGACGTCACGAGGTCTTCCCCGCCTAGTCCGTTGCCTATGCCCAGAGCCTTAGTCAAGTTTCCAGGCCCCGAGGCGAGCCTGATTAGGGGAACCGACCCTCTGTTCTTCGACATGACATGGATTCCTTCGTATGGTTCAATCGCTCTCAGCAGTACCGCGCCGGGTGCCCCCTGTGGTTCTGTGGTGACATTCAGACAGTAGTGCAAGCCCATCGTGAAGTAAATGTAGGCGCGTCCCGGCGGCCCGAACATCACACGGTTGCGCGGGGTCATGCCTCTGTAAGCGTGACTCGCAGGGTCCCTCGGGCCTCTGTATGCTTCCGTCTCGACGATGGTCCCTGACAACCTTCTGCCCCTTGTTACCCGGACAAGGCGGCACCCGACCAGGTCCCTCGCCACCTCGGGGGTGTATCTGTCATAGAACTCTCTCGGAATGCGGTTGCGCAAAGTCTCTCTCGGTTCCGCCCGACTCCGTTAATTAACCAGCTATGGCCCATCCGCGCATCGAGGTAGTCTCTGGCTGACCTGCAACTCCACTCGACGTCCGCTATGGCTACCCGGCAAAACATGGATTTGGAGTACCACGTCCAGGGCGGCAGGACCATGACTGCCTCGAGAGAGGGGAAGGTGAGGGTGAAACCCAGCTACGGTGGTCTGTATGATGTTCCAGAGATGGAGTAACCGGCCACGCCGCTCCTTCCAATCTTGGAATAGACCGTGAGCGCTGCGAGATAGAATCCGAGAAACATAGCATATCCTATCCAGTTGTGGACTCCCCAGAATGTCGAAGCCCCATCGACGTACCCCACCCACATCAGAAGGAGTATCCTGAGCGAATTGAGCAACGTCAACACTGCCACCCCCGCGACCGCGACGACAGCCGTCGATCGAAGGTCCTTCTTCATGTCCAAGTGCATGAGAGCGAGCAGGCCAACGAAAGTTGTTATTGAAATGATACTCGAGCATCCTGGCGCGACAAAGCCGTTGACCACGTCCCCTGTCCTTGAAAACAGCTGGAACTGGGTACCCTGCCAAACCACGGGGAGTCCGATTATGCCGACAAATCTCGAAGCCAGGGCCGTCGACGCATAGGCCAGCGGTTCGCCGAACGCCCACTGGAGCGCAAACGGCGCACCCAGCCCCACGGTGTAAATCCCCGCATAGGGGAGGAGGAGGCCTTTCGTCAGAGGGTTGACGATCAAGGAAGCAGCATAGATGGTGAAAATGACCGAAATGCCCGCTGTCACCACCGTCTTGCCTGTAAGCGGCTCAGACAGCCACAGCACTGCCAGGATCCCTGCACCAAGGCCTCTAACTCTGAGTTCGGACACTGGTCCACCCTCAGCCTCAAGCAGGCCGCGAAGCTCCTTCCACCGCAGTGCGAAAATGAGGGTCAGTAGTGCGGCGAAGGGGACGGCCGGGAAGATGCTGCCGAACGTGTCTCCTAGTGACTGGCCCAGAAGGTTGAGAAAATTTGGCGCAGTGGCCAGGCAGAATGCGGTTCCTGCCCCAACCCAAGCGGCGAATCTGACTGCAGCTCTCAATGGATGGCCACATTCACCGGGGACTCATGTGCCCCGGAAGAAGCCTTCTTCATCACCAGGTATGCCGAGACTATCACAAGGACGAAAATGCCCACCATCGCAGCCTGGAACGGGAACTCGGGTATCCCGCCGCTACCCTTGGTGGAACTGGAGGCTGAGTTGGTGGAGCTGGAGGAGGTCGAGATCGCCGTCGTAACACTCTGGCTGCTCGTGGTGCTCTCGCTGCTAGACGTGCTGTTAGATGTGCTCGAACTGGTAGATGTGACCGCGGATGGGGCGTATTGGAACGTGACCGTGGCGCTTACCTGTGGAGGATATGCCCCCCACGTCGCGTTCACGGTGTATGTCCCTGCAACCCACGCTGAAGTCCCGCCAGCGACGAGAGTATAATTGTAGAGACCACTAGAGGCCCCGACCGGCGCTTCTCCTGGAGCAACCACGGTCCCTCGTGGGTTGATTATCTCCAGGAAGACGGCGGTGTTCGGGCCTGGTGGCGGCGCCACCCTGCCTGTTATCCGAATCGTCTGTCCGCTGATATACGATGGTTTGTCTGTTGAGACCGTTAGTGCATAAGACGTCTGGGCAACTACGCCCTGGGCCGCTAAGGAGATGGCCAAGGCAAACAGCAGAATGGATACCGCGTAGCCCCGGGGTGTCACGACGGATTTGGTCGCCGTCTTTGTATATAATCCTAACAATTTGACGATCAACTCAAACCGGTGTGTGGGGGTAGTCGGATTTGAACCGACGGTCTACAGGTTTCTTAGGCAGCTCCAATGTCAAGTCATCCACGTT
>JAFMAA010000003.1:6641-146728 GCA_029785235.1 Nitrososphaerota archaeon
GCCTAGACAAATACGGGGAGCCGCGGAAGGTGGCTCATGTGAAGTAAGGTGCCAGAAAACCCCCCAAAGGAGACAGCGCCGAGGCACACATCTTCGAGCTTTCCATGTTCTTGATCACTACGGCGATATAGCGTGTCCATGAGCCGAAGATGTATGGCCCACCGAGGCTGAGAGAAGCGATAAACAGGCCGGCCGAAGTCTACGACAAGTCAGATAGGCCCAAGTCAGATCCGTTGATGGCGTGGGCAAAAGCGGGGATAGACTCACCCGAACAAATTTCAGGTAACAGCGTCCTACGAGGCATTCACCGTATTCCTCGACAGGATGGTCATCGAATTCATAGACGAGATGGAGCGCTGATACCTGCATCCCACCCCAAGGTACCTAACCCTCTGTCAAGCCTGGCCAGGGAGTTTTCAGGGCCCGTCCAGTTCAACCCTTAAGACAGTCACGCGCGAAATATTGAACGTTGGCCTCTCACCGCGTAGGACGACAGACATTCCACTATAAGTGGGACAGGGCGCACAAACCGGCACTGACTATCCGACCTGGGGACACGGTCACTTTTGACGCCAACGACGTCCTGAGCTGGCAGTTGACGTCGAAGTCCACGTCTTCAGACTTGGAGAAACTCGACAACGAGAAGCTATACCCACTGGCTGGGCCGGTCTATGTGGAAGGGGCGGAGCCTGGCGACGCCCTGGTCCTTGACATATTGGATGTGAAGGTAGATGACTTCGGTTGGACAGCCATACTCCCTGGCCTAGGTCTGCTGGAGGAGTTCAAGAGGCCGTTCCTCTACAAATGGAACCTAGGCGGCGAAAGGTACGCCCGCTTCGAGAGGGGGATCAGGATTCCAATCAGGCCTTTCTGTGGCGTCCTGGGAGTGGCCCCTGCAGAGGCGGGCTCTTTCGAAGTCATGCCTCCCGGAAGGCACGGCGGGAACATGGACATCAGGCACACAACCGCAGGGAGCAGGGTGAGACTACCGGTCCAAGTGGAGGGGGCCTTGTTCTCGGCTGGTGACCTCCATGCGGCCATGGGGGATGGGGAGATTTGCGTATGCGCGATCGAATGCGCAGGCTCGGCGAAGATACGCTTCGGCCTAGAGAAAGAGGCGGGTCTGAACTATCCTGACTTCCAATCGAGGAGGGAGCCTACGTCGAGTGCGGGGTGGTACACGACTACAGGGATTGCGAGCGACCTTATGGCGGCGGCCAAGGAGTCGGCCAGAGGCATGATTGACCACCTAACCAGAACCTACAAGCTCTCGAAAGAAGAGGCTTATGTCCTCTGCAGCGTGGCGGCCGATCTCAGAATCCACGAAGTCGTAGACTCACCCAACTGGGTGGTTGGAACAATGATTCCTCTCGATATCTTTCCTAGTCTTCACGGCAAGGGTCTATGATTACAAAAGGAGACATCGAAGCGTCTGGTCGCGCATACGCCAGACCTGCCGCGTCATCGTTTCACGCGTAGAAATCGCCGTTGGCGTCGGCACCTGCGGCTACGCGTCCAACGCAAACAGCGCAGTGGACGCGCCGAATGCGGCTGGACAGGTCTGAATGGACGCGAGTTGGGGGATGTCGCATGCCATCTTGCAGCGGTGCGCCAGGCGGGTTGTGCGAGCGTTCCACGGGGGTTCGCAGAATCTTAGCGTATCAGAAGCAAACGGTTCGCGGAAAACGTCGCCCCGCGGCTTTGGTTATATAATCACGTCATGGGCTTCGGTGGGAAAGCAATGAAGACCCGTGGAATCGCGTTCCAAGGAGAGCACGGGGCTTACAGCGAGGAAGCGGTCCACCAGCACTTCGGAACCGAGACAGACACAGTGCCCTGCAAGACCATCTCGGAAGTGTTCAACCTGACTGAGACAGGCGAAGTGCAGCACGGGGTGGTCCCGGTGGAGAATTCAATCGAGGGGAGCGTCCACGAGACCTACGACTCCTTGATAACGAGCAACACGAAGATAACCGGCGAGATAGTGCTAAGGGTGGTTCACTGCCTCATCGCCCTGCCTTCAACCACAATAAGCGACGTAAAAGTGATCTATTCGCACCCTCAAGCCCTCGCTCAATGCAGGGGGTATCTCGCCACCCTCGGCGTGGAAGTGAAGGTATCCTACGACACTGCAGGGAGCGTCAAGATGATCAGAGACGGCCGCATGAAAGATGCAGCGGCTGTCGCGAGCATGGGCGCGGCTCAAATCTATGAGATGAACGTGTTGAGACAGGGTATAGAAGACTACGGACACAACTACACCAGATTCTTGGTGATGTCGGCCAAAGAAAGCGAAAGGGCACCTATGTGCAAGACATCCGTCATCTTCTCAGTACCGCACGTGCCCGGCTCTCTGTACGCTTCACTCGAGACTTTCGCGACTCACGGGGTCAACCTGACCAAGATAGAGTCCAGACCCACCAGACAGCGCCCATGGGAATACTACTTCTTTCTAGATTCCGAAGGGCACAGGGACGAGGCGGCCCAGAAGGAAGCGCTGCGGGAATTGGTAAAGAGGACGACGTTCCTGAAAGTACTGGGTTCGTACCCTCGAGCACGGCCCGAACCGCCGCAATGACAGCCTGGTAGCCCTTGTAGGCATTCCGCGGTGCACCGGAACTTGTAGGTGCAGGCTTGTGGGCCCGCTACGGTCCATGCCTGGACTGGCGCTGGCGAGACGTGCTATGCGAATTTGCTCAGAGGTCATAGACGACCCCAGGAACCTTGGGGAACGGCTGCACCTCGCCGATATGTTTCGCCCCTACTATCCAGCCGACGATTCGTTCGATACCGATGCCAGCTCCAGCAGACGGTTTGATTCTTCCTTCTTCGGAGAGCCTGAGGAGGAGTGAGAAGTTTTTCTGGTCGATTCCATCCCTCTCCATCTTCGACACTATCCTGTCGTGCTCCCACTCGCGTCTGGCACCTGAGAGTATCTCCCCGTAATAGGGGACGAAGAGGTCGTAGTTGTCCCACCTTCCGGTGGCGGGGTCCTCGTAGTCGTAGAACTCTCTGGGGATGTTTGTGACCCAAACGGGGCGACTTGTCTGCTGAGGCAGGACCAGCTCCCACTCTTGTCCATGCCTGGCTATCAGGTCCCGTCTATCGAGGACTTCGAACGGGGTCTTCATCGCTTCGCGCCCGAAGGAGACAGGAAGATCCGAAGTCGTCTTCAGGTGAGCGACCAGGCCCGCGACGACGGCCTCCACCAACTCCCGGACATCCTCGGAGCCGGCACCGCGCAACTCGAAATCAAACTGAGTGAACTCATAGGCATGCCGTCCGGTGTCCTTCCTTTCTCTCCTCTCAATCCTGACGTTCGGAGATAGGACGAAGAGCTTCGGGTACGCCGTCGAGGAGGCGACCAGCTTGTGGATGATCATGCTGTGCGTAGTCCTGACGGGCTCTCCATAGATTTCCGTCTCCACCCTCTTCTCGATGGAAGCCCCCGGGTCCGGCCAGAGGGGGTCTGTGGACTTCGAGAAGACCACAGGCAATAGCCAATCGAAACCTCGGCTCTCAAATTCACCAGTAAGGTATCTGAGAACCCTCGTGGTGACCTTCGCAACCTGCTCTTTCCTCTCCAACTCGTGGTCAGTAAGCAGATGGAGCGGCTTCGGGATTACAGTGGCGCCGGGCTCAAACGTTTCACTCACAAAGTTACATAGCTGCGATGAAATATAATCATTAAGCTAAATTTTCTGGCATCTTGCCGGAAAACAAATGGTTTAATTCCAATTCCACGGCATACTGACAGTATGATGGACGCTAAGGACTCGAAGATACTCGCTGAGTTGGTATGCGACGGCCGGAGACCCATCGTTGATATTGCTAGCCACTTAGGGTTGCCTCGGGCCACAGTCCAGGATAGGTTGAGGAGGATGATGGAGTCAGGGGTGATAAGGAAATTCGTCGCAATCCCGGACTACTCCAAAATCGGGAAGCGGGTGATGGCCTACGTCTTCGTCGCCTTCGGAGGCGAAGGGAGGCTCTCACAGAGGACGCTCGCAGAGGCGATATCGAAGATGCCGGGGGTCTACGAGGTGTCAGTGATTTCGGGGGAGTGGGACATTCTACTGAAGGTCAGGGCAAACACGTTAGAGGAGATTGGAAACCTCGTCGTTGACAGGTTGAGGTCCATGAGCGGGGTCGAAAAGACAGAGACCTGCGTCTCATTCCAAACTATCAAGGAGAGCTTCTAGTCTAGGATTCTGTAGTCTTGTGTTTTGGATCCCAGGAAGCTCCTTCCAGGCCCAAGACCGAATTACGCCGGCCGGCCCGAAGAGGCACGTTCGTCGAGCAGGGCAAGGGGCGATGTACATCTTCGTGCACCAATTCATAAATAGGTCACGGGTAGCCATCTGGTTCGCGAGAAACTTGGATGCCATGACACGGGCTGACCGTCCCGACCACTGGACCGTGTTTGGCTTTTTCGGCTATAGCTGGTAAGAATCCCTTCCAGCTTTCAACTTGGGGGATTCTAGTTCAATGAGCAAGAGCAGGTTTCATGAAATCGTCATAATCAAGTTCGGAGGGTCTGTGCTGGACGACGGACAAGCCATCGTTCAGGCTGTCGAGCTCATCGCCCGCACTCTCAGGAAGGGGGTGGGGGTTGTCGTCGTGGTCTCGGCGATGAAGGGGGTCACCGACGGCCTCCTCACCCTTTCCAAGGGAGTAAATCCCAACATGGAGGCATCTCTCGTAGACGAGCTCCTCTCGTCAGGGGAGAAGACTAGCGCCAGGCTTGTGGCTGCGTCCATGGCGCACCATGGGCTCAAGCCTGTTGTGATAGACACAGACACCCCTGGCTGGCCAATCATCACCGACGACAGGCATCAGGACGCCAACCCTATCATGGATGTCACACGACAGCGGAGCAGGGAGACCCTGCTCCCTATAATCGAGCGCGGCGAAGTCCCCATTGTGTGCGGTTTCCTGGGGCGGACCGAGACAGGGAAGGTGACCACCCTGGGGCGCGGTGGGAGCGACACCACTGCGGTCCTCCTGGGGAGCTGCCTCGGGTCAAAGGAGGTCGTGCTCATAAAGGACGTCGACGGAGTCTTCTCGAGCGATCCTGGGAGAGTGAAGAACCCCCAGCTGATCGAGAGTCTGAACGGCGAAGAGGCCGAGCTGCTCGCAGCGGGCGGGGCCAAGTTCCTGCATCTGAAGGCCCTCAGCTATCAGGCGCAGGGGCTTAAGATTAGGGTGACCAGTCTGGAGAAACTCGACGCAGGGACGGTCATAGAAGGGGACATACCAGAGACCAAGGTAGAGGTGACCAACGTGGAGACCTCAATGATGACCATCGTCGGAATAGACCCTGCGCGCTTCGAGTCCGTTCAGGCGGTCGCCGACGCGATAAGTGGGTGCGACGCCAAGATTCTGGCCCTCTCCCTGGAGTCGACCTCAGCTATCTTCTACATCTCAGGGGGCCGAGAGGTACTCGACCGAGTCCATCATGTCCTAGTCGGGGAGAGGATCGGCAAGGCGGTGTCGTCCTACGACGGCCTGGCCATGATTTCGATTCGAGGGAGGGCCCTCGAGACCCAGCCAGGCATAGTCCAGCGGGTGACCCAGCCGCTGGCGAGTTCTGGAATCAACCTATTCGGGATCGTAACAATCCAGTCGTCTGTCCGGGTGTTCGTATCCGCGGACCAGGCGCAGCGGGCGTCTAAGCTGGTCAAGGAATCGATGATGGTGGGGGTGCAGTGAGCAAGCTCCGGGCTGCGCTGCTGGGCGCGACGGGAGCGGTGGGCCAGAGATACCTCATGATGCTGAGCCGCCACCCTACCATCGAGCTCGAAGTGCTCATGGGAGGAGACTCAGCTGGCAGAGCTTACGGCGAAGCTGCCCGCTGGCTCGTCTCTGAGGACATCCCGGATAGATTCGCGGATAGGAAGGTACTCCCAACCGACCCGCGCAACGCGGAAGGGTGCGACGTTGTCTTCTCAGCGCTCCCCGCCGAGGCGGCTTCCACAGTCGAACCGGAGTTCGTCAAGGCTGGCCTCACGGTGATAAGCGAAGCTAGCGCTCATAGGCTCGAGGAGGACGTCCCCCTAGTGATTCCGGAGGTCAACCCTGACCACCTCGGGCTCTTGGACTTGCAAAGGAAGAGGAGGGGATGGAGCGGTTCCCTGGTCGCCACCCCCAACTGTACTGTCACAGGACTAGCCATGGTCCTCAAGCCTCTATCGGACAGCTTCGCGCTAAGGCGCGCCATCGTAACGACAATGCAGGCGGTGTCAGGGGCGGGCTTCCCCGGCGTCCCTTCCATGTTGATCATGGAGAACGTCGTGCCATACATCAAGGGCGAGGAGGAGAAAGTCTCTGATGAGTCCCGGAAGATCCTTGGGACCCAATCGGAAATCGGGATTCGCAGCGCCAATCTGCAGATTGCTATTTCGTGCAACAGGGTCCCGGTCATAGACGGCCACGTCGAGACGCTGTACGCTGAGCTTGGGAAGGACATCGAGCCGGAGGAGGCGGTGGACTGCCTGAATAGGTTCCGGGGTGCGCCTCAGGAACTGGGTCTCCCTTCGGCGCCCATGCAGCCAATCATCGTCAGGCCTGAGCCAGACAGGCCTCAGCCCCGCCTGGACCGCCTCTCTGGCTCGGTCCCAGGCATGAGCGTAGCGGTGGGGAGGGTACGGAGGGGGCTAGGCCGCGACTCGATTCAGCTAACACTCGTTTCTCACAACACAATCAGGGGCGCCGCAGGCACAGCGATACTCACGGCCGAACTTATGGATAACAAGGGGCAGCTCGGGAGATAGGGTTTGGTCTCAGGCAAGACGTTCAGGATTTCAAGAATCGTCGACCGCGGCAGGATGCTCTGCGTCCCAATGGATCACTCCATCACCAACGGCCCTATCAGAGGCCTCGAGGAGCCTGAGTTGATGATAAAATCTGTCGCCGAGGGCGGCGCGACTGCTTTCCTAGCCCACAAAGGCGTCCTGAAAGCCCTCAAGGAGGCGCCCCCGATCGGCATGATACTCCAACTCTCGGCGAGCACCGTCCTCGGACCAGCTCCCAACCGGAAGGTCCTGATATCGTCAGTCGAGGAGGGGGTCAGGCTCGGAGCCGACGCCGTCTCCGTCCACATCAACATAGGCGCCAGGGAGGAGTCCGAGATGCTGGGCCAGCTTGGTATGGTTGCAGACGAGTGCGACAGCCTGCAGGTCCCGCTTATAGCCATGATGTACCCTCGCGGAGAAGGAATCAAGGACCCGAACGACCCAGACACCATCGCCCACGTGGCCCGCATCGGCGCCGAAGCTGGGGCTGACATTGTCAAGACGGTCTACACCGGAAGCATCGAGACGTTCAGGGAGGTCGTGAGGAAATGCCCCGCCCCCGTGGTGCTTGCGGGGGGCTCTAAGGTCGACTCCGACAGGGCCCTGCTCGAAATGGCAGGCTCCGTCATGAGAGCGGGGGCGATGGGAGTGACCTTCGGGAGAAACGTCTTCGGGCACAGCGATCCTGTTGGCATTGTCAGGGCGCTGCGCAGCGTGGTGGTGGAAGGACAGTCCGCCGACAGAGCCATGGAGTCCCTCAGCCATGCTGACTGAAGACAAGGCGCTGCTCCTCCATATTTCAGGGCCCGAGATGTCCGAGGTCATCCTTAACGACGCCGTAGCAGCCGGGGTGAGAGGGCTGGTCGTAGACCGGCCACTTTCGACATCAGTCCCACTGAACGGGCTCGATGTCTTCGAGGTCTCCGAAGGCGAAGGGGAGAACAAGGCTAGGTGGATTAAGGTAGCCGGGGCAGGCGACGTCGAAAGGGCGTTGACCGCAAGCACGTTGAGCCTGGCCTTCGTTGTCGTCGAGTGCTCCGACTGGCGCATCATCCCACTGGAGAACCTCATCGCGGAGTTCAGGCGCCGTGGACGCAAACTCTACGCCTACGCCGAATCGAAGGAACAGATTGAGACGGCTTTCTCCGTCCTTGAGCTAGGGGTCGACGGCGTCGTAATCCCATACTCTTCTATCGTCGAGGCCAAGAGGCTCTCCGTCAGAAGGGCAGAGCTCCCCCTCGAACCTGCCGAGGTGACAAGAGTAATGGATGCAGGGGTCGGAGACCGCGCATGCGTCGACACAACGTCGCTGCTGGAGGTAGGGGAAGGAATGCTCGTCGGGAGCAGGGGTGGGTTCTTCTTCCTCGTGCACGGAGAGACGATACCGTCGGAGTACATCGCCACCCGGCCCTTCAGGGTGAACGCAGGCGCGGTGCACAGCTATACTCTAGCCTCGGACGGGAAGACGAGGTACCTGTCGGAGCTCAAGCCCCCAGACACGGTCACCATCGTGAGCAGCGGTGGAGGCAGCCGGGAGGCGTCGGTGGGAAGGGTCAAGATAGAGCGGCGGCCACTGGTGCTTGTGGATGCTAGGTCGAAGGCCGGTTCTGGGACGGTGATACTCCAGAAAGCCGAGACTATCCGTCTGGTGCGCCCCGGCGGGGGTGCGGTCTCAGTGACAGAACTAAAGACGGGAGACGCGGTCTTGGTTCACGTCGAGACAGCCAAAGCTAGGCACTTCGGGTTAGAGGTGGATGAGCATATCAACGAAAAGTAGCGCGGTAGAGCTCGTCGCTCCCCCTATGGAGGGCCAGAAGACATTGGTGTGCACGTCCGTGTCGGCAAGAACACCAGCCGAACTGAGGGCCAAGGCGCAGAGGGCGTTCAACTCGGGGACAGATCTAGTCGAGTTCAGGCTGGACTCACTCAGGCCGTTCAGGTCTAAGGCGCAGGAAATCACAGAATTCTTGAGCAGGGCGATACTTACCGTAAGATCTCAGGGCGAGGGGGGAGACTTCGAGGGGAGGGAGCCAGACCGCCTGAACGCCATCAGGGCCTCCTGCGAACTGGGACCCGCCTATGTAGACGTCGAGCTCCGGACCCTCAGGGCTAATCACGACTTGGTCTCCGAACTGGCCGGCCAGAAACTCATCGTCTCTTGGCACGACAGTCTCCAGACTCCTCCCAAGGCCCGCCTAGCTTCTATCCTAGCGGCCGCAAAGGCCTTCGGGGGCCTCGCGAAGCTGGTCCCCACCGCCAGAGAGGCATCAGACAACCTCGCTGTCCTGTCCCTGTATGGCTGTCGGGCCCCGGCGCCGATAGCATTCTGCATGGGTGAAGCGGGCGTGCTTTCAAGGGTCATGGCGATCGAACTGCGGACCCCCATCGTCTACGCTTCTCTCCCCGGGGAGCAGACCGCCCCCGGACAGCTCACCTTGTCCAAACTCCTGGCGCTGCGGAGGAAGCTGGGATGTGACTGACCGGTACCTACTGCTGGGCGAGGACGTCAACGCCTCGCCTTCTCCCACAATGATGAACGCGGCCTTTGTTGCCATTGGCGTGGACGCGACATACGACGCCATCAGCGTTCCGCCCTCAGGCCTGGACGACGCCTTCGGCAGGGTCAAGGATGACGGAGTCCAGGGCCTGAACGTCACCATGCCCCACAAGGCAGCAGTGATGCATCTGCTCGATTCGCTAGACGAAGTCTCGGCTAGCGTGGGCGCGGTGAATACGGTGAACGCCGAGCGAGGGGAGTATCGTGGGTACAACACTGATGTCGACGGAATCATCGAGCCGCTCGTGGCCCGCAATCTCCCGCCATTCCGCCACGCAGTCGCCCTAGGGACAGGTGGGGCGGCCAGGGCTTTCTGTGCTGCTGTGCACCAGACTGGGTCCCGCTCGCTGACGTTCTTGTCGAGAGACCCCAAGAAACGACAAATCTTCTTGGAGAGCCTGACGGCGGCTTTTCCTAGCATGAACCTGCGCGTCCTTTCGTACCACGACGCCAAGTCCCAGCGCCCCGACCTGCTCTTCAACGCGTCGCCAGCCGGCTCAGGAGGGAGGCCCCTCCCGGGCGAAGTCTCGCTTCTGATGGATTCGAGACCTGTCGTGTTCGACGCGGTCTACTCCCCGGTGGAGACCGAGCTGATGCGACTAGCTTCGGCCAGGGGCTGCACAGCAATTCACGGGTACGAGATGCTCCTTGCCCAGGCCATCAAGGCGCTGAAGATATGGACGGGGAGACAATGTCCAGCAGAACCTGTTAGGGAAGCGCTTCTTGCCTCCTTGGGGGTGGCGGCGATCTGATCGGAAGAGCCACCGCCATGGGTGCGGTCAGCATCGTCAACGCGATAGCGAGCGGCCGCGGAGCCTCATTCGCAGTGGACCTCCCCACGACAGCCACGGTCGCGGTCCGCGAAGGGCGCGGCAGGTGGACGGGTTTGACGAACGGCAGGCCTGCTACCTCCACTCTGCTTCAGCAGACTGTGAGGAAGGCAATCGGGACTCTGGGAAAGGACCCCAACAGATACTCCGGCCGGATAGAGACTGAGACATCAGCCCCAGTGGGCGTAGGCCTCAAGACCTCCTCCTCTTCATCCGTCGCGGCCGCCCTAGCAACCTTCTCCGCGTTCGGAAGGCATAACTATGAACCTGAACAAATCCTCGAATGCAGCGTTTCGGCTTCCCTCGCCAGCGGGACAAGCGTCACCGGGGCGATGGACGACGCAGCGGCATGCCTCCTCGGCGGCGGGGTTCTCACTGACAACCGTTCGAACAGCGTCGTAGCCAGGGTAAGACTGGGAAGACCACTTGTTGTCATCATCAGAATCCCAGACGACGGGAGCAGGAGGGCCTCCGTCCCCACGTCCGAGGTAAGACGCTTCGCAAAACTAGCGGACTCCATCTTCGACCAGGCCAGACGGGGGAGAATTTGGAAGGCCATGATTTTGAACGGGTCACTTTACAGCGCAATCTACGGCTATCCGAACTCTGATGCCCTCGAAGCACTTGAGAACGGAGCACTAGGCGCCGGCCTCTCGGGGACCGGCCCCGCCGTGGCTTGCGTGTTCGACGACGTCGCCGCGGCAGAGAACCTCGAAAGCAACTGGAAGGAGATCGGGGGCATGACGGTCAGGACGAAGACCTCCGATGGAGGGGCCACGATTGGTCGCTAGGGCGACTCTGGTGTCACGCGGGCCGCTCGACGGGAGCGTCAGGGTCCCTCCCAGCAAGAGCTATACTCACAGGTCAGTGCTCATGGCCAGCCTTTCGCCTGGGGTGAGCAGGGTCAAGAACCCCCTCCGCTCCAGGGACACTATCGCCACCGTCGAGGCGTGCAGGGCTATGGGCGCTGATGTAGCAGACTCGGGGTCCGATCTCGCCATAACCGGAGCAGAACCCAGGGCGGCGGTGAAGGATGTGAATGTCGAGAACTCAGGGACAACACTCAGGTTCATGACCTCAGCCTTCGCCCTCCCACTTCGAGGGAGGACAGTGCTCACGGGGGATGCGAGCGTTCGCATGAGGCCGATGCAAGGCCTCCTAGACGCGCTAGCTCAGCTCGGGGCAGAGGCGCACTCTGTCGCTGGGAACGGCTGCGCCCCCGTCGTCGTCGGAGAGGGAGGCATGCGAGGAGGGCAGGCCACCCTCCGTGGGGACGTTTCGTCGCAGTTCGTCTCCTCGATTCTCATATCCGCGCCGCTAGCGAGAGAGGACTCCTATCTGACGGTCGTCGACGCAGTCTCAAGGCCCTACATCGATGCGACCCTAAATCTCTCTGAGCTGCACGGCATACGCATCGAACGAAACGGCTATGAGCGCTTTGTAATCCAGGCGGCCCAACAGTACCGCCTCGCCGACTTCGCCGTCCCCGCTGACTTCAGTTCCGCAGCCTTCGTCATGGCTGCGACCGCTCTGGCAGGGGGCAGAGTCGAACTCTTGGGCCTCGGGGGTGGGCTCCCCCAGGCAGACTCTGCGATTCTGAAGATACTCGGGGACCTGGGTGCAAGGATTGAACTCAGGTCTGACTCGGTGATGGTGTGCGCACAAGGCGATGGGCTCAAGGGAGGGTCTTTCTACCTTGGCGACTGTCCCGATCTACTGCCCGTGCTTGCCGCCTTGGCCCTGAAGTGCGAAGAGCCGCTGCGGATGTACGGTGTCGCCCACGCTCGGCTGAAAGAGACTGACAGGCTCAGTGTCCTAGCGCGGGAGCTCTCCAAGATAGGGGCGAGGGTCGAAGAACACTCCGATGGGTTGACGGTAACGAGGCCTCGCGAGTTCACCCATTCTAATCTGGACGCCCACGGCGACCACAGGATGTTCATGGCTTTCGCTCTGGCCTCGCTCCTCGTACCGGGGGGAGTCCCAGTGATAGGTGTGGAGAGCCTCGATGTGTCATATCCGGGTTTCCTCTCCGACATGGAGCAGATCGGAGTCGGGGTCGCTGTGGGTTGAGCGGGAACATCATAGGCGAAAGGTTCCTGCTGGTCACCTTCGGCGAAAGCCATGGGAAGGTAGTCGGCGCGGTCTTGGACGGATGCCCTGCGGGCCTGGCTCTGAGGGAAGAAGACATCCAGGCGGAACTCGACCTGAGAAGGCCGGGCCAGTCGATAGTCACTTCCCAGAGGAAGGAGGAGGACAGAGTGGAGATAATGTCCGGGGTCTTCAACGGCCGCACCACCGGCGCTCCGATAATGATGCTCATCAGGAACGGGGACAAGGACTCAAGGCCCTACGACGCGATGGTGAACTCCCCCCGCCCAGGCCATGCAGACCTAGTCGCGAGGCTGAAGTACGGAGGATTCAACGACTATCGGGGGGGAGGCAGGTTCTCCGGAAGGATCACGGCGTCCTTCGTGATGGGCGGAGCCGTGGCGAAGAAGCTCCTGCACGAGGTGCTGGGGGTGGAGGTCATCGCCTATTCGCTGGAGATCGGCGGGGTTCGCGCCGAGAGGTTTGACGTGGACACAGCCAGGAAGAACCGATATGAGAACGATGCCCGAGCTCCCACGACCGAAGCCGCGGTCCTGATGAAGAAGAAGATAATCGAGGCCCGCGGGAGAGGGAACAGCCTCGGCGGCATCGTCGAATGCGTGGCGCTTAACGTTCCGCCCGGCTTAGGCGAACCTGTCTTCGCATCCTTGGACTCTGACCTCGCACGGATGGCCCTCTCAATCCCCGCCGTCAAGGGCGTGGAGTTTGGCTCCGGGTTCGCTTCGGTCAGACTCAGGGGGACTGAGAACAACGACGAGTATTACTTCCAAGGCGACAGGGTCGTGACGAAAACGAACAACTCCGGGGGAATCCTCGGGGGGCTTTCGAATGGGATGCCCGTCGTGTACAGGGTCGCCTTCAAACCGGCATCGTCCGTTGCATCCAAGCAGACGACGGTCGACCTAGCCTCCAGGAAGGAGGTGGAGCTCATAGTGCCGGGGCGCCACGATCCGACGGTGGTCCCCAGGGCTGTCCCGGTGGTTGAAAATGCGACTGCACTCGTGCTCGCAGACCATGCAATCAGAGCGGGGAAGATTCCCCCGGTGCTCAGGGGACCATGACAGAGACGAAGCCGGAGCCTGGAATAGACGACCTCCGCGCCAAGATATCCGAGACCACCAGAGAGGTCATCAGGCTTGTCGGCCGCAGGAACAGCCTGGCCCGCGAAGTAGGGAGGCTGAAGGCCATGGGGTCCATCCCCATCGAGGACGACGCCGTCGAGGACTCCCTGCTCAGGGATGTGACAGAGGAGTGCGACCGCGCCGGAGTGGAAAGGAGCGCAGGCCTGAAGATGCTCGCCCTTCTCCTCGCCGAGTCCAAGAAGGCCCAGGGGGTACAGGCACGGCAATCTGGGCCGAGCCCCATGTCGGTCTTCGCCAAAGCCATCGAGCTGCAGAGAGGAGGGGCGAGACTGATACGCCTCGACGTGGGCGAGCCTGACTTCAAGCCGCCCCCGGCTGTCATCGAAGCGTGTTCAGAGGCCCTGTTCGGCTTCAAGACGCACTACACCGAAGCGAAGGGTATCCCGGAGCTCCTATCCGCACTCAGGGGTTACCTGCGAAGGAAGAGCGGCTTCACAGCAGATGAGGACGAGGTCGCGGTGACCCCTAGCGGAAGGTTCGCCGTATACGCAAGCCTCTCCGCGTTAGTTTCTGAAGGGGACAGCGCCATCGTCCCAGAGCCCAACTGGCCCGCCTACCGCGAAGCCCTTCAGCACCTGGGAGTGAAGCCCATCATAGTCCGAAGCAGGCTTGAGAACGGCTGGTCGCTCTCACCCAGCGAAGTGGAGGGGGCAATCCGCCCCAACACCAAGGCGATAATCCTGAGCTACCCCAACAACCCGACTGGCAAGGTGTTATCCCCAGAGGCCTTCAGGGAGGTGGTCCAGATCGCTGACGATCGCGGCCTCACGGTGGTAAGCGACGAGATATACAACGAGTACTCGTCAAAGCCCTGTCCAAGCGTCCTCCGTACGGTCCCTAGGAAATTCGTGATGACCTCGTCCTTCTCGAAGACCTGGGCGATGACCGGGTTCAGGATAGGCTACGTCGTCTCCAGCAAAGACATCGTCGCCAGGGTAACAAGCATGATCTCGTTGATGTTTTCTTCGGTCCCCGAGTTCATTCAATACGGGGCCATCAGGGCTCTCGACTCGGACGCCGAAGTCAAGACGAACGTGACGGAGATGAAGGAAAGGATTGAAGCCGTCTCAAAGGAGCTGGACAGGATTGAATCATTGGAGTACTTCAAGCCCGACGGCGCCATGTACTTCTTCCCGCGGCTAAGGAAACGGGGACTGACGGGAAGGAAGTTCGTCGAACGCCTCCTCCAGAAGGGGGTCACCGTAACCCCTGGCGCCGCCTTCGGGGCCTATGAAGACTTCTTCCGAATCTCCTTAGGCCAACCCAAGGAGACTATCATCGAAGGAGTGAGGAGGATGGGTGACCTACTCGCTTGAGGGTCGCCGTCCTAGGCTCCGCCGGAGCCATGGGCTCATATTTCGTAGAATACTTCCGACGCCTAGGTCACACGGTCGCGGGATCTGATGTACAACGAACAGGCTCCCTGCTTCAGGCCGGTACTGTCTCTTCCAACCTAGGTGCCGTCAGACAGGCCGACCTCGTCCTCCTCGCCGTCCCTCTCTGGGACACCCTCAAAGTAGCCAGGGAGATTAAACCTGCCCTGAAGCGCGGCTGCACGCTCGTCGAAATCACGTCAATCAAAGGGACGACGCTGGCCCAGCTCGAGAAGATCGCGTCTTCCTGCGATGCCTCCCTGCTCTCTCTCCACCCAATGTTCGGACCATCATCGAGGTCGAAGGCACCTAGGATACTGGTGGTGGGAAAGGGCAGAGACCTGGAGACCGCAAGGGGGATTTTCAAGGGGGCGGAACTTACCTTGGTCGGGGCAGAAGATCACGACCGGCTTGTGGCATACGCACTCTCGCTAGTGCACCTTACCAACCTGGCCTTCGCCATGGCGGTGGCGAATGGTCCAGGTCTGAAAAAGCTCCAGAAGTCCGCCCCGCCTTTCGCCTCAGCCCAGCTGGACCTCGTTAAGGCAGTCCTCCTGCAGGGCCCTGAACTCTACTTCTACATCGATACCATGAACAGGTCAGTCACGGACGCCCTCTCCTCGACCATCAACGAGCTCTCTACACTGAGGGCCATCATCGCGAAGAAAGACTCGAAGGCCTTCGTCAGCGAATTCTCAAGGCTCCTGCGCCAGTTCAGGAAGTCGGAGTTGGAGGCTTCCCTCGCCAAGGTCTATGCGAAATCCTAGGCGGACCTTGCAGCGAGTTTCATGGATCTGACGTAGGCTTCAATCCTGCCAAGAGCCTCATCCTCGCCGCTGTCGACTGAGGCCACCATGTCAACTATCGCGCTTCCTACTATGGCCGCGTCAGCACCGGCTCCTATCACAGCTCTGACGTGCTCAGGCTTGGAGATGCCAAAACCGACCCCCAAGGGGACCTTCCCTCGCGTAAACCCGTTCGCGAACTTGACAAGCCTGATCGCGTTGTCCTTCAGTTGCTCTCTCGCCCCTGTGACTCCGAGCACCGAAACCAGATATAGGAATCCGGACGTGTTCGCGACTATCTCCTTCATGCGCTCCTCACCGGTGGTGGGGGCAGCGAGCAGGACAGAGTCAATCCCTCTAGCGCGCGCCACATCGCCGAACTTTTTGGCCTCGTCTAGGGGGAGGTCGGGCACAATCACCCCGTCGACCCCACTTCTTCTGGCAGCATCGAGGAAGGCGGCTGGGCCCTTAGCGAGTATCGGGTTGAAGTATGTCATCACCACCACTGGGACGTCGCGAGTCTTCTTCACATATGACGCAATACGAAGCACATCCGCTGGCTTCGTACCAGATTTGAGCGCTCGAACCCCTGCAGCCTGAATCGACCTGCCATCGGCTATGGGATCAGAGAACGGGATGCCTAGCTCGATGATGTCCGCCCCGCCCCTCAGGACCGCTTCCGCGACCCCCACCGAAGCCTCCAGGTCTGGATCTCCGCCCATTACATAGGCCACAAGGGCTCCACCATCGATCGAGTCGAACATCTCTCGTATTCTGCTCATGACTCGAATCCCTTTCTCTCCCCGATAATCTGCACGTCCTTGTCTCCTCTCCCCGATAAGGTGACCACCACGCATTCGTCGGGCTTCATCGAGGCTGCCAGCTTCATCGCATACGCGACCGCGTGGGCGGACTCGAGGGCCGGAAGTATCCCCTCTTCTTTCGCCAGCAGGTGGAAAGCCTCGACCGCCTCCTCGTCGTTGGCTGTTACATAGGCGACCCGTTTGGTATCTTTCAGATAGGCGTGCTCAGGGCCGACCCCCGGGTAGTCCAACCCAGCAGCTATGCTGTGCGTCTGGCCTATCTGCCCATACTCATCCTGCAGGATATACGTCATCATTCCGTGGACCACGCCTATCCTCCCATAGGATAGGGTGGCCGCGTTGTGGTCCTCCCCAGTTCCGCCAGCCTCGACCCCATACAAGTCCACGTCCCTCTTCCGCAGGAAGGGATAGAATGTCCCAATCGAGTTGCTCCCTCCACCGACGCAGGCGACCAGGGCGTCGGGGAAGGCTCCCTGGGCTGACAGTGCCTGCCTCGCAATCTCTCTCCCTATGACACTCTGGAAATCCCTGACTATCACCGGGTAAGGATGTGGCCCGACGACGGAGCCGATGAGGTAGTAAGTGTCTGCGAGGTTGGTGACCCAATCCCTAAGCGCTTCGTTGATGGCGTCTTTGAGTGTCCGCGAGCCAGCATCCACAGGATGGACTTCGGTTCCGAGCAACTCCATCCTGAACACATTGAGCTTCTGCCTTTCCACGTCTTCTGCCCCCATATAGACCTCTGACTTCAGGCCGAGGGCAGCACAGGCCATCGCCGTCGCGACTCCATGTTGCCCCGCCCCCGTCTCGGCGATGACCCTTCTCTTCCCCATCCTCTTCGCCAGCAACCCCTGTCCCAACGTGTTGTTGATTTTGTGCGCCCCCCCGTGCAACAGGTCTTCGCGCTTCAGGTAAATCTTCGCGCCTCCTGCTTTCTTCGTCATGTTGCCCGCGAAATAGAGTGAGGTAGGTCTCCCGGCGTAGTTCTTCAGGAGCCCGGCCAAATCTGATTTGAACTCATCGTCCGCTCTGAATCGTCGGTAAGCCTCCTCTAGCTCTTTCACGGCGGCCACGAGCGCCTCAGGGACATACTGCCCGCCGTACCTCCCGAACCTCCCTCCCTCAGGCAACTTGATGACTCCTCACCGTGGCGACGAACGCTTTCACCCTGGATGGATCCTTTACACCTGGGGCTACCTCAACTCCGGACGACACGTCGACGGCGTAAGGATTCACCATTGAAATCGCCTCCGCGATATTCTCAGGCTTCAGGCCCCCAGAAAGGATGAAAGGCAGAGGGAAGACAAGATCCCTTAGTTTCCTGCATTCGTCCCAATCTGAAGCCCGGCCTGTCCCACCAGCGGCTCCTTCCACAAAGGTATCTGCAAGCAGGGCGTCATAACCGACGGCGCTTCCGGCTCCAATCTCATGATTGTCTATCAGGTGTGGTAGTATCAGCTTCACTTTCAGTTTCTCCTTCAAAGCTATGGAATCTGGGATACGACCGTAGAGTTGGATGGCCGAAGGCCCAATCCGAAAGATTTTCTCAATGTTTGACTCCACCACCTCGGCCCGCGCGACCAAGACGGAGTCGACGAACGGGGGCACCCTCCTGATGAGGTCTCCTGCCCGCTCGATGGAAATATTCCGAGGGGACTCGGCGAAGCCGCTGACGAACCCCACTGCATCGGCGCCAGCCTCAACCGCAATGTCGACGTCCTCTTCCCTAGTCAGCCCGCATATCTTGACTCTGGTCACGGTTTCGCCCTCGACAGGGCCCTGAGGGACCCTGCAGGGTCCCTGGACCTCATCAATTCCGAACCAATCAGGAAGCCGCCAGCACCTAGGGCCGCCAGAGACTCGACTTGGTCTCTGGTCCTAATACCACTCTCGCAGATTATGGGCTTCACGAAAGGCCCCTTGCGGAGGAGCTCTCTGGAGACGTCGAGGGAGACTGAAAGATTGCCCAGATTTCTGTTGTTTATCCCGACAATGTCTGCAGCGCTCGAAAGGGCGATGGCAAGCTCGCTTTCGTCATGCACCTCGACCAATGCCTCCATCCCACTGGCATGAACGCTGGCGAGCATTCTATCCAGTCCGGCTGCGGCGTCTCCATTCTCGAAGATGCCTACAATCAGCAGGACTGCGTCAGCACCCAGGCGGTCGGCTGCTTCCACCTGTGCTTCGTCCACAAAGATGTCCTTCATCAAGACCGGGATCCCTACAGCCTGCTTGACAATCGGGATGTAGTCAAGGCGTCCATCGAAGTGCTCAGGCTCGGTCAAGACGGATATCCCTGACGCCCCGCCCTCTTCGTAGGCTTCGGCCACTTCTCTGACGCTTCTCGGTTCAGCGAGCCTCCCATCAACCGGGGAACGAAATTTTACCTCGGCGATGATCGGCGTCCTGCCTTCCCTCCTGAGTGACCTCCTAAGGCTGAGTCGCTGGCGTCTCTCTTCTGCCCTGACATCGTAATAGCCATTGGCGACCCGAGCCCTGGCCGACACGGCTAGCTGCTCGAGAAAGTTCTCATCTGCTTGCTGCATGGGCCTCAATCCTCGAAACGTCTCCGCCGCTCCCTTCGACGAGCCTCTTCAACTTAGTAAGCGCGGCGCCGCTTGCCAGCGACTTCCTGGCCAACTCGACCCCTCCGGGGAAGTCGTCCGCTCTTCCTGCAACCACCAGCGCCGCGGCGGAGTTCAACAGCACCATGTCAATCAGGGGGGCCATTCTGCCATCGCCTCCGAGTATAGAGAGCACCGCCCCTGCAGCCTCCTCTGCCCCGCCTACCGCACGGATTTGCGTCCTCGTCTCTCCGACTCCGAAGTCCGATGGAGACAGCTCGAGGGTCTCGATCTCGCCTTCCTTGAGCCATGCTGCCAACGTCTTCCCGGACGTCGAAATCTCGTCCATACCCTCCCGCGCATGGACGACCATCGCCTCCTCGCACCCCAGCATCCTAAGCACGACTGCCACCCTCTCCACCAGATCCGGCGAATACACGCCTACGAGTTGGGTGCTGGCCCCGGCGGGGTTGATGAGTGGGCCCATCAGGTTGAACACAGTCTTCATCCCAAGTTCCCTCCTGACTGGAGCGACGTATCTCATAGCAGGATGGAACGTCGGCGCGAACATAAAGCCGATTCCAAATCTCTCTATGCTCTCCTTCACCGCTGCGGGAGATGCGTCCACGTTGAACCCCAAGCGTTCAAGGACGTCGGCACTGCCGCAACTGCTTGTGACAGACCTATTACCATGCTTGGCTACCGACACCCCTGCCCCAGCCGCGACGAGAGCAGCGACTGTGCTGACGTTGAAGGTCTTGGCCCTGTCCCCGCCTGTCCCGCAGGTGTCCACCAGTCTGCCGCTGACTTTGGGGTCTATCCTGACGCTATACTCTCTGAGCGTAGACGCGAACAAGGCGATCTCTTCGGTGGTCTCTCCTTTCTTCCCAAGCGCCACGAGGAATCCCCCCATCTGCGCTTGGGTCGCCCTCCCCTCGGCGATTTCTCTGACTGTTCCTTCTATCTCGTCCCTGGTCAGCGGGGCCCCATCAACAATCTTCTGTATGGCCAGCTGAATCACTTTTCGACCCCTTTCTGGACAAAGTTCCTTACAATCTTCATGCCCTCGGGGGTCATTATCGACTCAGGATGGAACTGCACTCCCTCGATTGGGTACTGTGAATGCCTCAGGCCCATGATCTCCGCATCGTCTAGGGCCAGGGCGGTAACCTTCAGCTCAGGAGGGAGCCCCTCCTTCTGTACGACCAGCGAATGATACCTAGTCGCCTGGAGGGGGCTGGCGACCCCCTGCAGCACCCCTTTGCCATCGTGCACTATTCTGCTGGTCTTCCCATGCATGATTCTCGACGCCCGGCCGACCTTGGCGCCGAACGCATACCCGATTCCCTGATGCCCCAGACAGACCCCGAGGGTGGGTACATCCTTGCTGATCCCTCTCAGCACGCTGGTACAGACGCCGAATGATCGTTCGTCCGCAGGACTCCCAGGTCCAGGCGAGACTATGATTCTCTCGGGAGAGAGCTCCTCGACCTCGTCTATGGTGACCCCGTCGTTCCTTAGGACGAGGGGCTCGGCTCCCAGGGCCCCGACATACTGGGCCAGATTGTAGACGAAGGAGTCGTAGTTGTCCAATATCAGTACCTTCATGCTTTCTTCTCCGCCAGCTCTAGAGCCTCCAGCAGACCTCTCGCCTTCGCCTCGGTTTCATCCCATTCTTTCTCCGGGGACGAGTCTGCAACGATGCCCGCGCCGGCTTGTATAGAACATGTCCTCCCGCGGGAGACCAGGGTCCGTATAGTTATCGCGAAGTCGGCGTTTCCATTGAATGAGAAATACCCGACCGCTCCAGCGTAGGGGCCTCTCGTAGACGGTTCGAGCTGCTCGATTATTTCCATGGTCCTGACTTTTGGTGCGCCAGACACGGTGCCTGCGGGAAAGACCGCTCTCAGGGCGTCATACGAGTCGAGGCCTTCCCTCAACTCGCCGACCACGTGGGAGACCATGTGCTGAACATGGCTGAACCGTTCGACCGCCATGAACTCGGGGACTTTGACCGACCCGTACTTTGCAATCTTCCCAATGTCGTTCCTAGCCAGGTCTACGAGCATCACATGTTCGGCTTTCTCTTTTGGGTCGTCGACGAGCTCTCTCGCGAGCCTCGAGTTCTCTTTGCTGTCAGCCCGCGCAGGACGCGTCCCGGCAATCGGATATGTCTCCACCCTCCGGTCTTCTACCCTGACCAGCATCTCTGGGCTTGATCCGACGACCTTCGTACCTCCGAACTTGAGGAAGTACATATACGGCGACGGGTTGACTCGGCTCAGAGACTCGTAGAACGTTGAAAGCTCCCCTTCTACCTCCACATCGATACGCTTGGAGAGCACAGCCTGGAATATGTCGCCGGCCGAAATGTACTCCTTCACTCGAAGGACTCGGTCCTCGAACTCTTGTCTGTTCATGGACAGTCTCGGCTCAGAGGCCCTGACCGCGGTGTCTCCCTCTCCTCTCCCAGCCGTGGCGAGCACTTCGTTCACCCTATTCTCTCCGAGGGTGTAGTAGTAGGTCTCCCCTCTCACATGGTCGTAGACAACCCCGTCTCTGTAAATCCCAAACTGCAGGTCTGGAAATTGCGCCTGGACTCCGTCCCTGTGAGGCAGTCTTTCCCAGTATCTCACGGCGTCGTATGATATGTACCCGACTGCGCCTCCAATGAACCTGAAGAGTCCACTGACGGAGTCCGGGGGGACGATGCGCCTCAACTCCTTTAACGGGTCCGTAGTCTTGACCCGCTCCTTCGACCCTGTTGCTGCGTGGGTTACTTCCAGCACGCCTGACTTGGCTTCTACAAGTATCGAAGGCTCAAACCCGATGAATGAATACTCAGCCAGTTTCGAATGGTCGCTGGCAGACTCTAACAGGAATGCGTTCTCATATCTGTCCAGAAATCTCGCGAAGAGCTCTCTTGGTCGTTGTGTGAGGTCCAGCTTCTTGGCTGACAGTTCAAGCTCCGAGGCTACGACAGCAGGGCCAAAGGTGACCACCCAATTTCCCTTCCGACTCAGTTTCAAAGCGCTTATAGTGATTCGTGCTCAGAAAAGTACACAACCAGAGCTAGCAGGGAGCCCATGGCCGAGATGGACTAGGCGCCTTCAAACTCCTAGAGGAGCTTTCTAGAGCTGATTATGCCGAGAACCTCCTTAAGCCACTCGAGCATCACTGGTCGAGAAAGGCACGCAGCTGTTCGACAGCTGACCCACCTGACTGGGCTCACCTTTGGGGGCGTACGTGGACTATGAGCTCAACCAATCGCTTTCTTAGTGACGGCGTGGACTTTTCAAAGGATGGAGTAGCAACGGTGCTTCCCATGGCGCCTGAGCTAGGCTTGGCCCTCCGGGGCGGCCAGCCTCTCCAACGCGTGCACGGTCCCCGACCTGAAATGGCCCTCGTTCCAGTTCGAAACGATGCGGAAGGCCCCCTTGAACTTCACGTCCCACACGGCGACCACCTGTCCGCCGTCCACCATTACAGTCTGCTTCCCAGTGAACGGACCCGACGTGTAGTTGATTGTCAGCCGTCGTTTGGCGTCGTCCTTAGAGATGTCCGCCTCTCCCGACCCACCGAATGCGAACTTTATCTTCACGTGGGCCACGCCGTTGTCTTCTTTCACGACCTCGAGGGTTCTGGTTCCGTGCCAGTATTTCGGAATCTCATTGATGGCTGACGCTCTCTTCCAGACCTCAGAGGCGTCGACCTCGAACTTCTTCGTCTCCTCGAAACGCATGTCGAAGGCAGAGGCGCCCGGATAGAAAAAGTGAACGCAAACCCACCGAAACAACATTCAGCACTTACAGGTTCCGAGATTGCATTACATCCTGGAACCTGGGTTCTTTTTGGATGTGCTTGGCCGTTGAGGACCTGCGAGCAAGAGATCCCGTGAGAAACTCATTTCACCATGTTATCCGTGGACTAATTCAAAAGACTGGTTTGCGGTGAAAGACCGAGTCTCGAATCGCGGTCTGAGGTGCCCTCGAAGAGAACACACCTCGCTTCGACACCCGCAGGAAACTCGAAGCTCTCCTTGCATCCACAGGCATGCGCAAGGGACACCTAGACGCCATGGCCAAAGGACACCGAGTTCAAGGAGGTGAGAGGGGTGGACTCAGATTGGACCAGCAGGCTTCGCGACCGACCCTGATGGGAACGACATGATGTTCGATTAGCACGTCTAGCCTGACCGCACTCGGGGCAAGGGCGTGCCGACAGCGGCACTCGACACAGACTGGTTCTTCCAGACTATGGCAGGGCATAGTCCTCCCTCCTTCTCCGTCCCCCTATGGCATACCCAAGGGCGAGGCCGAGCAGTGCCCCTCCCACATGGGCCAACCAATCCACGGAGGCGAACAGAAAGCTGCTGACCACGAAGACGACAACGAACCAGGCGACCAGGGTGAAATCGACCCTCCTACTTGTCGCCACGTCGAACGATATGACCCCAGCGAGGAGGCCGAAGATCCCCCCAGACGCTCCGAAGCTCGCTGCATCCGGCCCGGCAGCTAGGCTCATGATGTTGCCTGCGATGGCGGTAAGAACGAAGACCAGGTAATACTGGTTCCTACTGTACGCAAGGGTGAAGAAACTATCGAGCCAGACCAATGCCATGGCGTTGAACCCAACGTCGAACACACCCGACAGCGTCGGAGGGGCGACGACCACCGAGGTGGCAAGCTGCCACACCCATCCCATCGCAACCAGACTGTTGAACTGGAGGAGCAGGTAGGTCAGAGGTACACCGTCCACTCTCACCGATGCGAGGGCTGTCCCGGCTACCAGGCCCCCGACGACGACGAGGGTCAGGTTTCTTCCCTGTTTGGAGAGTTCCAAGGATGGCAACCCTGCTTGGGCCAGTGTTGAAAATCTGTTTCTTCAGGCAGCGAGGTTGGGCTACAGGCGTCAGTAATATGATTCGGGTCATCCCAAGGGGAGGATGGTACTACGCCGAGGCACGTCACAGTCTCTCGAACTTTCCGATTACATCGGAGACCACTTCCTGCACGCGCTCCGTCGTTTCCGCGTGCTCTGCATGCGTCATGCTCACATGGTCTTGGACTCCATAGGGCAACAGCGTCCTGCACTTCTTGAGGTATGAAGGAACGTGCTCCGTTTCACCGAGATAGACGATTAGGTCTGCTCGCCTGACCATCTCCTCGGTCAACCGCTTCGACACTGCATCGGAAACGTCTATGCCGACGTCTCTAGTCATGACGACTTCGGGACGCACTTCCACAAGTCGGCGTCCTTCGATGCCCGCATATCTTGCGGCGACGCCCGCGCTCGAAGCTCTATGTGGGGTTCCACGCCGGTTGAATATTGCTTCGGCCATCCGGTTCCCACAGACGTTCCACACGGGACGAAGAGCATTTCCAAATTCAGGCATCAGTAGTCCCGGTGTAAGATCTCACCTGAACATATCAGAGTGGTCGGGGGCGGCGGAGGACGCACGGCCCGAGTCAACAGACACATCTCAACGACAAAAGAACTGGGCGGCAAGCAGCACGAGGTGCGGCCTGACGCTGACGCTCCGAGCGGGCAGGCTTAGGCGGGTTCGAAGGAATCGGCTCTGCCCACAAAAAGAGGAAGCGAATCGTCTGACCAAGGATAAGAAATGATGGAGGGTCCGGCTCGAGACTTGCTACGAGGGGTGCGCTCGCCACTCCGTCGTCGGGCCGCGCGATTACATGCTAATGTTCTGCAGGATGAGCCGACCGCAGGCGAGAGACTAGCCTAGGTGAAACCCACGACCGGCTGCGGGATGTAGGGCTCCTCCAGTCGCTTCGCCTCTTCGTCCGACAGCTTCACGTCTATCGCACCTACCATCTCCACGAGATGCTCGACTTTTGAGGTGCCGATGATAGGGGCAGTCACTCCTTTCTTTAGCAGCCACGCGAGAGAAACCTGGTTGGGAGTCGCCCCTTTTTGCTTCGCGAGCTCGACCAACCTCCTACCTATCTCATCATTCTGGGGCTTCCCGACATAGCGCGTGTGCCCCATGGAGCCGGGGCTGACCCGCTTGCTGTCCCCTTCCCTGGTCACCAGTTTCCCATTCTCGAGATACTTTCCTGAGAGTATGCCTCCAGCCGTAGGGCTCCAAGGGATGAGACCGATCCCCTCAGCCTTGCAGAGTGGAATCATCTCCCTCTCTTCCTCACGGTAGAGGAGGTTGTAGAGGTCTTGCATGGTTGCGAACCGCGCGAACCCCTTCAAATCACTGGTGTAGAGGGCCTTGGCGAACTGCCACGCCCACATGCTGGACGCGCCGATATAGTGCACTCTCCCCTGTCTGATCAGGTCGGTCATCGCCGAGAGCGTCTCCTCGATGGGCGTCTCGTAGTCCCACCTGTGAATCTGATAGAGGTCGATGTGGTCGGTCTTCAGCCTCCGAAGCGACTGGCTCACTTGCCACATGATGTGCACCCTCGACAGACCCTGCTGGTTCGGCCCCGGGCCCATCTCTCCGCGGACCTTGGTGGCCAGCACAGCGTCGTTCCGGCGCCCCTCGAGGAATTCCCCGACTATCTCCTCCGACTTGCCACTCGAGTACACATTTGCGGTGTCGTAGAAGTTAATCCCAAGGTCCCATGCGCGCGCGAGCACTCGTTTCGCATCCTCGCCTTCGACCTTCCAATCGTCCTCTGTCCCGAAAGACATGCACCCCAGGCAGATCCGCGACACCTTGAGGCCCGTCTGGCCAAGTCTGACGTACTCCATGGTCAGAATCAGGGATTCGAGTTTATAGACGTTCTCCGATGTGACGAATCCCAGCCATTTGCTATCTGAAGAGGTTGGTCCGTGCCAGGTCGAGGACCTCGTCCCCGCGACCGTTGAGGACGGCCTTGACCATGTAGAGGGTCATCCCCCTGACCTCTTCGAGCTTCAGGCTCGGAGGGAGAGAGAGCTCCTGTCTGTTGACCACGACATCGAGGAGGGCGGGGCCTGGGTGCTGCAGCACCTGCCTTAACATAGGCTCCACCTGCTCCGGAAGTTCGGCCCGTAGGCCAAGAAGGCCGACTGCGTCGGCGAGCCTCGAAAAGTCTGGGTTGAGGAGGTCTGTGCCGTGCTCCAGTATGCCTGCCGCCTTCATTTCGAGCTCGACGAAAGCTAGGGCACCATTGTTGAAGACCACCACCTTCACTGGTAGATCCTGTTGCCTGAGGGTGAGCATGTCGCCCAAGAGCATCGTAAGCCCCCCGTCACCAGAGAAGGAGATCACCTGCCTCTCGGGGAACACCTTCTGGGCGCCGATTGCCAGGGGAAGCGCCCCGGCCATAGAACCATGTGAAAAAGATCCCAGCAGCCTGCGCTTCCCGTTCATCTTCAGGTACCGCGCCGCCCAGATTGTGGGGGTACCCACATCGCAGGTGAATATGGCGTCATCTGTTGCGACGTCGTTGGTCACTTTTGCTACAAACTGCGGGTGTATCGGGATCTTCCCCGGCGTACCCATCGCCAGCGAATCAAGCTCGGCCCTGGTCTTCCGGTAGTGGTCCACACTCGCTTTCAGGTGGCCGCCTCCACGTTTGTTCGGGGACAGCAGCGGCATCAACGCCGCAAGGGTCGTCCTGACATCCCCTACCATGCCGAGGTCGACCTTCGTCCTCCTGCCGATCTGCCCTCCCCTCACGTCGATCTGAATCACCTTCGCATCTGGAGGGTAGAACTGCTGGTATGGGAAATCAGTCCCCAGCATGAGGAGGACGTCGGAGTCCATCATAGCGTAGTATCCGGACGAGAACCCCAGGAGCCCAGTCATCCCTACATCGTACGGATTATCATACTCGATAAACTCCTTCCCTCTCATGGCATGCACTATCGGGGCTTTCAGGATCCCAGCGATGCCGATCAGTTCAGAATGGGCTCCTTCGCACCCGGCCCCACCAAGGATTGTGATCTTCGTGCCAGAATTGAGGATTTTCACTGCTCTCTGGAGCTCCGCTTCAGATGGGCACACCGACGGAGACGGCCTCTCGAAGGAAGGGACAGGGCGCTGGGTGGTCGAGTCGAGGAGGGCCACATCACCAGGAATCACCAGCACCGAGACGCCCCCTTCGGCGACTGCCTTCCGCATCGCAATCTCGAGCACCCTGCAGATTTGCTCGGGGTGGGAAACCAGTTCACAGTACAGAGAACACTCCTTGAACAGCAACTCCGGGTGGGTTTCCTGGAAGTAACCACTGCCAATCTCCCTGCTCGGGATGTGGGATGCTATGGCAAGGACGGGCACCCTGTTCCTGTAGCAGTCGTAGAGACCGTTGATTAGATGCATGTTCCCCGGCCCGCAGCTCCCCGCGCAGACCGCGAGCTTCCTTGTCAGGTGTGCCTCTGCGCCGGCTGCGAAGGCGGCGCACTCCTCGTGGCGGACGCCGACCCACTCAATCTCGTCGCCCCTTGACCGGATTGCACTGACTATTCCGTTGAGGGAATCGCCTACGACACCGTACACCCGCTCCACCCCTTGAGAAACAAACGAGTCAACTATGATGTCAGCCACCCTCTTTGCCATACCATCTTTTGCCTGTATGGGGGCATTTATGCCATTTGGCTCGCTGCGCGGTCTTGGTCCGAGCCCTTACGGAAACATCGAGCCGCTTTTTCCCAAGCCGAACACAGGGTTGGTTCCATACCTGTTGGGTCCTCGACGTGGGCGTGGGTCCGCCGCAAAGGCGTCAGCTCCAGCAGATGGGCGAGCAGAGATAACATGGCGACGCAGCCCATAAGCTGCGAGCGGCCCCAAGGCGCTTTCTTATAGTGACGTGACCTTTGACAAGAGGGATGAGCTCCGGACCGCAGCATCCCCTGTCCTTCTTTCAGCCACTCGCAGGGAAGACCTCCACGTTCCTGATGGGGAGCAGGCAGGACAACCTCGCGTTCGCGCGGGCCGTCATAGGGCTGCTGAGAGCTTCAGGGAGAACATGTACTTTCATGGATTTAGACGCTCTCTACTCCTCCTACGCCGACGTGGTCTTCGCCCCCACGTCAGTCGGGGACGACTCGTGGACTCTGAGGGTCCCCTACCCTGGCTCTGACATCGAAGCTGAGATGTCTCAACTCTTCGAAGCCCCCCAACGCACCATAGTTTTAGACAGCCTCAACACACTCTATCACCTGTTCTCCCTTGAGGACGGCAGCTCCCGCGGCAGAAGGATGGGATTCGCGCTGGCGAGCCTTTCATATCTGGCAAGGACGAATTCCAAGGCAGTAATCCTGTGTATGTACAAACGTGAGGGCTTCGGAAGGCTTGGAACCGCCAGGTCGATTTCTGGGCTTTCAGACATAACGGCGTCCGTGGAAGTGAGGGAATCCGAACTGACTGTTAGAGCGGAGAGAGGCTCAGCCTGGCCGGGAGGAGTGTTCTCTACCCGAATCCCTTGAGGATCGCGAGGTTGAATCCTATGAACAGCGAAACTATGAGCAGCAACAGGGCGATGCCGAGATAGAAGTTTACGGCCCTAGACCTGACCGTCTGCCTTCCGCTCATGTAGGTCAGGTAAATGCCCGCCCCCCCCATGACGATCACCATGGCGTCGACCACGGCTTCGGGCACCGTCTCGTTCGAGCCGCTGGGGTAAGGAATCAGTGTCTCGTTGGCTACAGGGTAGGTAATTGCACTAACAAACCCTGCCATGAGGCCGATTATGACTATGACGTAGAGCAGCTGGATGAGGCCCCCCCCTCTGGTCGCGGAGGATACGGTGCCCACTAGCCAGTCTTTCAGGGCACCTACGCTCTTCTTGTAGGCCGACTGGATTGCTTGTCTGATCATCTAACTACCACGCAGGGCTTCTGCTACCTCTTTTGCCCAGGGGCCCGTCTGGGCGTTGCGTATAACGTTATCCAAGAAGTCTTCCCAACTAATCCCTCCATAGGCCATGACCCACCGAGGAAATGCCGCCTCCAGCCTCTCTTTCGCACTTTCGTGGCGCCTACAGAGGCTTTCCTGCCCCTGCCTGCCACAGATGGCACACCTCATGGTTTCTTCCGTCCGGGGCAGTCAGGGTTGACGCAGAGCGTCCATGGTCGCTTCCCCACTGAGATGTACACCAAAGGCCAAGAGCACTTCCCACAAGCCTTCGCGGTCGGCCTGAGGGTCCCTTTCTGAGGTAGAGGAGCGGACGCCCTACACCCATTAGAGTAATTCGAGCAGCCCACGAACCTCTTCTTCGTGGCCTTCGAGCGTACGACACTAAGGTGTCCGCTCTTGCAGATTGGGCACTTCCCTAGAATGCCAGACCTGGCCGCCTCAGCAGCCAGTGTCCCATCTATCTCCTTCCCCACCTCCTCCTCGTTAGCGATGAGCTTCATGAGTTGCTCGGAGGCCGCGCGTATCGTCTCTCTGACGATGCCCGACTCTCCTTCTGTCCCATCCTCGATGCACTCGAGCCTCTCTTCGACTTTCCGGGTGAGGTCGGTGCTCACCACCGAGGGGGAGTACTTCTCCATCGTCTCGATCACCGCGAACCCGAGGTCCGTCACCTCCAAGCTTTCCCCCGACACGTAACCCCTCGACAGCAGGGTCGAGATTATGTCTGCCCTGGTCGCCTTCGTTCCAATCCCCTCGCTCTCCATCTTCCCAAGCAGGCTGCCCTGGTTGTACCTCTGAGGCCTCTGTTCGAACTTCTCTGCGACGGTCACCCCGGCGACCTCTACTATGTCACTTTCCGCGGCTGGGAAAGGCTCCGTGTCCCTGCGTCCTGCATAACTGCCATAGTACTCCATCCATCCATGGAATGAGGTCCTGCTCCCCATCGCCCTGAACTGGTATCCCTCCACCTCGAGCAAGGTGTCGACCAGCTCACTTCTTGCCGGTGGCCCGAATCCAGCGAGGAACCTCCGGACGATGAGTTCGAACAGCGAGTGTGTCAGCGCGCCGAGAGAGGTCCGGGGCCTCTCGCCGGTGGGGTGGATGGCGGGGTGAGCAGGGTCAGACTTCGTCCCCTGTGTGGTTCTGGTCCCGTGCTTCAATATCTTTTGAACCGCGTCGGAGTACGCTGGCATCTTCCCAATGCCGTCGAGTATTCTCCGGAAATCCAGAGAGGCAGGCAGCATCTGGCTGCTGGTTCGAGGATAGGAGATCAGGGCAGTCAGGTATAGGCTCTCGGCTATCTGGAGTGTCCTGCTCGGAGGGATTCTGAGCGCTCTGTATGCCTCCCTCTGGAGGTCTCCGAGATTGAATGGTGTGGGCGGGCTCACTTGGACCGTGCTCCTCCGCACCGCTGCGACCACTGCCATGCCACCTCTGCACGCGAGACGAATCCCCTCAGCCTTCACTCTAGTCTTAACCTTCTCTTCGATGTACCCAGCCGAGAACTCTTTGCCGTCTTTCCGAAAGAGCCCGGTCACCTTCCAATAGGGGATGGGGACGAACTCGCGTATCTCTCGTTCCCTCTTTGCCAAGAATCCTAAGGTGGGCCCTTGGACCCTGCCTACGCTCATCGTCCTGTATCTGCGCCCTGAGGCGAGCGGGGACTGCGATAGTGCTCTTGACAGGTTGATCCCCCACAAGAAATCAATCGCGTGTCTCGTCCGCCCGACCCTCGCAAGGCCGTCGGTTTCCTGAGGTTTCAAATCGCCGAAGGACCTCCTCAGATCATCCTTTGTCAGCGTCGAGAACCTGGCCCTGAGCGCTCCCTTCTCCTTCCCTCCGCAGGCATATCTCAATAGATTGAATCCAATGGTTTCCCCTTCGACGTCGAGGTCGCAGGCGTTGACGAATTTGGCAGCCCCAGCTGCTAGCTTCCTTATGGCCGCAATTCGACTCCTCGCCGTCGTGCTCCCCTTGTCCACTTCGTTCAAGGGGTACCACTCCACATCGAAGACAGGATAGACTGTCCTTTCCCGTGATGGGTCTGACACGCCGTATAGGTGCCCCAGGGCGGAGCAGACAACGAACTCCTCTCCTTCCCTCATGAACCTGAACACGGGGGCACCCTCCACCTGCGAGACAGCGCACTTCCCATCCGAAAGGGCGTCGGATACCCTCCTTGCCGCATCCGGCTTCTCGCAGATGACTAGGGTGTAACCGTCGGCTGCCATGGGTACTTCCAGGTGCGCGGACCTATGACCTCCCTATCCGCCAACTCTAGTCGAAAGAGCCGTCAATCTTCCTGACTTCGACCTGGAACCTGCTCAGAGCGAGCTTGACACCGCACTTCCTGCACCGGTAGTCTGCTGCCTTCAACACGTCGCCCGGAGACCGTAGGTCAAACCCAGAATACAACGGGGCGCCACAGGAGTTGCAAACAATCTCATAGGTCAACATCGAAGCCAGCTCGGCGCGGGCATTTAGGCCTATACGCGACCAGCAAATCCGAGGCTCCTGAGGTAGACATCTTCCTCTATCCTTACTGCGAACCTCCTTGGACCGTACTCCAATCCATCCCGAAGAGCTCTCTTCAGCCCCCTGACCAACACGATGGGCGTGGACTCGTCCGACTCGCCCATCAGCACCTCTGCCGCCGAGCTAAGGTCATCGGCTATCGCCTGAGAGGTGACCTTGAGCACGTTGCCGAAGAGGTCCCTCCTGCCTCTCATATCCCGTACTGCGTCTATCCCCGACGCCCCTATCGCCACCCCCGTGGTCCCCTTCCGAGTGGGAGAGAGCCTGCTGTCGCAAACCACAACACCCACGGAGACGCCCCTGGAAAACATCAGGGCCTCTCTGATCATATGGGCGGCGACATCGGCTTTCCTGGGGTAGAGGATTACTGCCCCATGTCTGACGTTCGACTTGTCTATGCCCGCGTTGGGCGTCAGGAGCCCTTCCTTGCTGGCTAGCAGGAACCCTGGTATCCCGCCTATCACATGGTCGGACTCGCGGAGGACAAGCTCGCAGAGCTTCGAGTCCATGTGGTACTCCACCCCCAGCGCCTTCGCCTTGGCCGTCGCCTTCACACTCCCGAGTCTTATCACTCTCCCTTCTGACATGGCGATGAACTTGCTCGAAATTACGAGCACGTCACCGTCTCTCAGTCCGGCGCCAATCTTCTTTTCGATGGCCGCGACGATGTCGAACCTCGTGACCTTCACAGGGACTCGCACCGGGCGCAGGATGAGCAACGATTTCCGCCAGTGCGTCGTCCACTTAAATAATATCGGGGCCAGTTCTACGTCGTGCTCAAGACCACCCAGCTCTTCGGCTACCATTCTACGCACGCAAAGCTCACGGAGTTCGCGGGTTACGAGATGCCGCTCTGGTATACCACCACCATGGCAGAGCACATGGCAGTCAGGAACGCATCGGGGGTCTTCGACGTCTCGCACATGGGGAGGTTCGGTGTAGAGGGTCCGAATGCCACAGACTTCTTGGAGAGCCTGGTCCCGACTGCGGTAAAGACTCAGCCCCCGGGGAAGGTATTCTACACTCTCCTCCTCAACTCGAATGGCGGGATAATTGACGACGTGATAATTGAGAAGCTCAGGGAGGACGCGTATATGGTCGTAGTCAACGCGGCCAACACCAAGGCCGACATGGACCACATGCTCGCCCATTCTCCTGAGGGCTTGAGTGTCGACGATAGGACTGCCTCTACTGCCATGATTGCAGTGCAGGGTCCAGGTGCTATCACCTCCCTCCAAAGCCTGACCGACCTAGACCTGGGCCAGCTCAAGCGGTTCAGGTGCGCCGAGGCCAGGGTGGCAGGCGGGAATGCCTTGATTTCAAGGACTGGGTATACAGGCGAAGACGGTTTTGAAGTGACCGTCTACGATGCGACCAACGAGCATCCAGGTGGGGCGGTGAATGTTTGGGAGAAGCTGGCAGAGACATCGACGCCCTGCGGCCTAGGCGCCAGGGATTCCCTGAGGCTTGAAGCGGGTTTCCCGCTCCACGGCGCCGACATAGACCAAACCACGAACCCGTTCGAGGCGGACCTCGCATGGGTAGTTGCCGCAGGAAAACGGGACTTTGTAGGTTCGGATGCGATGGAAGCGTTGGCGGCCCAACCTCCGTCTAGAATCAGACGAGGGTTGGTGCTGGACTCGGGAATACCCCGGCACGGCTTCGAAGTAATAGGTGACGCTGGGCCGATTGGCGTAGTAACCAGTGGCACCTTCTCTCCCATCCTTCGGAAGGGAATCGCTCTCTGCTACTTGGCGTACTCCAGTTCCGAACCAGGCTCAAGGGTCGGCGTGACTATCAGGGGTGACAACCAGCCGGGAGCGGTCACGAGACCCCCGTTCTATGAAGAGCGGTCATACGGGTGGAAGAGACAGAAGGGTAATTAGCCACACAGTGCGGCGTGGGCCCAATGGAGATTCAAGGATATCAGATTCCAGACGACTTGATGTACACGGAGGAGCACGAGTGGGCCAAACAGGAGGGGAAGACGATAAGGATCGGGATCACAGACTACGCGGCCAAAACCCTCAACGACGTGGTCTACGTCAGTGCACCAAAGGTGAGCGTCACGGTTGAGCAGTCGAAGCCAATGGGTACGGTGGAATCCATCAAAGCAGTCTCAGAGGTCTACGCACCCCTTTCAGGCAGAGTGGTGGAAACCAACGGCGCCCTTGACTTTCACCCTGAGCTAATCAACAAATCGCCCTATGTGGAAGGATGGCTCATAGTGGTCGAGCCGTTGAACCTGTCCACCGAGCGGAAGTCCCTCCTCGATGCGAAGGCCTACACTGCGTACCTGGAAACCCTGCTCCAGAAGTAGCCTAAAAGAGCACGGTTAAAATAGGCCGCAGAAAGTCGAAGTCAAGACTTGGGCGCGCTCGACACCCTACGGTCTTCCATCAGGCGGCCAACCCTTTCACGCCGTTCCGTAATGCTGACGATGGCGCTGGCGATAATCTTCTCCATCGCGGTCTTGATGAGATCCTATGCCGCGAAGTATGGTTTCTACCTCAATGAGTTCGACCCCTATTATGACTACTATGCGGCCCAGCACATCGTGAACCTCGCTCACGAAGAGGGTTTGTACGCGGCCTTCTTCGCTAACCCAGCAGGGTGCGGCCCGACCATCCTCACAAGTTGTCACAACCTGCAGGGCTATTTCTTCTGGCATGACATCCAGACATGGTTCCCAGTTGGGCGGAACGTAGCCGCGACTTCCCAGGACGGCCTCCAAATCGGCGGGGCGATGATTTACCTGCTGGTCCACGATATCTTCGGCGTTCAGATAACCCTCTATGACCTCCTGATTGTACTGCCTGTGTTCTTCGGAGCGTTGACTTCAGTCCTATTCTACTTCGTAGTGAGGAAGATAGCCGGCGACGCGGCTGGTCTGTTCGCTGCGCTCGTCTTCGCGGTCTCTCCCCCCCTCATTGAAAGAGGGAACCTGGGATGGTACAAGTCAGAGCCCTTCACCATACTCCTCTTCGTAGCTGCGAGCTACATGTTGCTCACCGTCTTCGACAAAGAGAGGCCCGCGAGAGGACGGGTCCTCCGAGCCCTCGCAGGTGGGATTATGATGGGGTATGGCAACACCGCGTGGGGCGGTGGGAACTACTTCACCGCGGCGTTCGGCGTAGTCTTCCTTATCCTTCCATTCTTGAACATCGACCTCAGCGGTTACTCGCCTGCGATTGTCACATTCACCTCGGCCACCCTCTTCATGAGCGCTGTCTTCCCCTTCCCCGGCGTCCACTTGATCACCGACCCTGTGGGTCTTGCGCTGATCGGAGGGACCGTGTTCTTCCTTATCGCACAATGGGTTAAGGGCTGGGCGAAGCCGACCGAGTTCAGGCCTACTCTCTTCAAACTCCTTTTCGGCTTCGGTCTCGGCGGGCTCGCCCTACTGAGCTTCGGCCTGGTCGGAGGGCTGTCACTGAGATACCTCACCGTCTTGGACCCAGGGATAGTCGCATCAGGTACAACCGCTTCTGACGAACTCGTGAAGTCTGTCGCAGAGCAGGTGGTGCCTACGGGAGCTGACTATTTCACTTCCTATGCGATTCTCATGTCCTTTGGGATAGTGGGGGCTCTGGTGGCCTTCAAACGCAGAGGTATTCCGATGATCTACGCCCTTGTGTTCGGCCTGACGGGCCTATACTTCTCAGCTTCGTTCTCTCGCCTGCTGGTCTATTCCTCTCTCGCGCTAGGAATCTTGGGAGGGATTGGTTTCGCCGAGCTCGTCTTTGCCCTGGTAAAGCCGAACGCTACCGCTCTGGTCAAGAAAAAACAGGTGCCGACTTCACGCAACGAGATGAAAGTCGTCTTCTCGATAGCTGTCATAGCCCTGCTCGTACTACCGGCAGGTACCTACTGGATTCCCAATCCTGTCCAGTGCACCTCCAGCGGGCAGCTCTTCTGCGACAACAGTCCTGCCGACTCTGGGGTGAGCATCACCAACGGGGCGACCATCTACTCTCGGGGCGGGTTCCCTGACTGGATAGACACACTCCAGTGGATGAGACAAAACACGCCGACTAACTCCGTAATCATCGCCTGGTGGGATTACGGCTACTGGATTGCGGTCATGGGAAACAGGACCACTTTGATAGATAACGCCACCATCAACAGCTCCAGGATTGCGCAGGTGGGTCGGCTTTTAATGTCCAACTCCACGCAGGCAGCGGCCATGGCTCAGAGCATGACAGACGGCAGGCCGACCTATGTCGCCATATTCATCACGGGCAGCATAATGCCCGTCTCCTCGTCTACAACTGGCACGTCCTACTACTACATATTGCAGGTCCCGAGCGGGGGCGGGTTCACCGCAGGCGGCGGGGACGAGAGCAAGAAGCAGTGGTTTATACGCATCGGCGGGCTGAACGAGTCAACTTACTTAGAGTGCCCCACAGCCGGCGCTCCACCATGCACCGGCGTCGATGACTTCAACCTGACCCCCTACGGAGCAGATAGCTCACTCTTCGGCCAGCTCCTCCCATTCCGTTACGCAGGATGGCTCGTCCCCTCGTCGTCGAACACCGGCACCGTCTGTGCCAACTTATTCTACTGCTCCTTCTCTTCGACCTACCAGCAAGCGAGTAACGGTGCTCCGCCCTACCAGGCGTTCGCCTATCCGGGCACCCTCACCTATCCGTCTAACAGCACCGGTCCGTTCAGGCTCGCGTACATATCTCCCAGTTTCTCCCTGGCACAGCAGGGCATCTCGGGGACTTCTGCAGGCAACCCATGCCCAGGTGACACGTCTCTCCAGTGCTTCAACACAATTCTGGTCTATCAATTGGTCCCAGGCAACTACACCGCCTGAGTCCTCTCAGCCTTATTTCAGTTAGGCTCTGCGGACAGGTCATGGTCAAGTGGCGTATGTTCAGGTGCGGGTTCGGAGATTCAGGCGCTCGCGGCATCTGTCGGCTTTTCCGACCGTCCTTCTTCGTAAGCCAGCGGGCTCCGATACCTCGCGTATCTGTCGTCAGGCGAGTAGCGAGCGGGATGGACCGTGACGGCCTTTGCCCCACAGATGGGGCAGCTATCAGCCAGCGTGTATCTGCCACACTGGGTGCACTTCAACATCAGGCCCCTCAAGACGACCCGCCATACTTCCTCGATATCTCTCGTTTGAAGCTGAAGGCGTCATGCTTACCCACGCCGTCCTTGATCTTCTCGAGTACTGCGTCCATCGCCTTTTCGGCCTGTTTGTAATCGTCGGCTGTTATCCTCACCCTGTAGTGCGGAGCCCCTGCATAGGTGATGCGGACATCCGCAGACGGAGTGGATGCAGCCGCCAGGAGGGTCTTCTTCACTTGCTCTATCCCCTCAGGGGACCTTGAAGACACCTCCACCAGCGCTCCAACCTCGTACCTGGGGGGTATGATCTTCTCTGATGCGATTTCGGCTATGGCCTTTGTCTCCCTATCCATGAGCCCAGCCCCCGAGAGCCCTTCGGCGCCTCTCCTAGCAGCTGTCTCCAGAGAGGCGTACAATGTTCCGAACTCCCCCTCGAGTTTCTGTTTCAGTTCCCTTACATGGACTTCATCAATCCCAATCTTCTTGCTCACGGCGTCGATGATAGTCAGCGCCCTCTCCTCACGCTTCCACTCAATCACCTTCTGGCGCCTCTCCTCATTGGTCACCTGTCTAAGTGAAAGGTCGATCTCCCTGCGCACCCTGTTCACCCTGATTACCTTCAGGATGAGTTTCTGTGAGACTTTGGCCACCCTGTCGATGTTCCTGACCCAGCCGGTGGAAATCTCAGAGACGTGCAAGAACCCGTTAGTCCCATCGTATTGGTCCAGGTTGACATAGATGCCGTGTGACGTAATCTCTCTGACTGTGCAGACTACAATCTCGCCCGGGTCGGGGAGTGACCTATCTTCGCCCACGTCTTCATCGGCCTTTCAGGTGGTATTTCTCGGTTTAGCCAAGCCGCTTGACCACAGTGGCCAGGACCACCGACTTGCCGCCCTTGCTCTCGGCGAGCTTCCTCCCACACCCTCTGCATCCGATGTCCTTGGCCGAGTTCGTGAAGAGTATCCTCTCCTCGCCGCAATCGGGGCACTTGACGAGCAGAAATGAACTCCTTGTCTTGGGTATCGGCTCCCGGTCGCGTTTCATGCAGCTATCTCCGCTTTCCGCAGTCTGATGCCGTCGCGCATGCTTTCACGATTGCATTCTTTGCACTTCAAACGTAGGGTCGCCTTCTTGGTAGTCTTTGCTGTTCGAATCAGTTCGGGGAACTTTTGGCCGCCATACCCGCGCTTCCTTCCCGCCTGTCTTCTGGCTCCCCACGACCCCGCGCGTTCTTTCCCTCTCTTGTAAAGCCCGACAGAGTGGCTGGTATGATGTTTACACCAACGGCAGTAGGTGCTCATTTCCTTTGGGAATTTCATATTCTCACCGAAGCGGATTGGCCCCGGTCTCGCTCATGCATTTAAGTTTGGCTCGTTCTCCGTTCTCTGGTCATTCGCCTCAGATTATGCCATGAGGCTGTTGATGGGTCTTCAGTTTCAGGCGGTGTATGTTCGCTTCGAAGTATTCCTGCCAACGCTTATTATCCAATCCCAGTTGACTAAGACGAAGGAACCCGACACACCTTGTTTCTAGCAAGGACATCCAGCTCTGTTGAATGGCGGGCGGTAGCTGCAGCAGTCAAGACACTGGTCGAGGAAGCGACTTTTGACGCGAATTCAGAGGGGATCACCTTCCGGGCCATGGACCCCTCACACGTCGCACTAGTCGATCTCGCATGGCCGGTCTCTGCATGGGCTGCCTATGAGTGTGACAAGCCGTTCCGGTTCTCCATACGCGTCGAAGACTTGGTCCGGACCATCGGGCGGGCTGAGAACAAGGACAGCGTAGAGATTTCATCAGGAGAGGACGACAGCATCATGATAAAATTCACCAACGGTTACAAGCGTGAGTTCAACATACACCTGATAGAGAGCACCGCAGCCTCCGCCCCGCTCCCCAAGCTCGAGTTTGACACAAAGATGACACTGACAAAGAGCATATTGGAGAAAGTTCTCGGAGACGTGTCAGTCGTCTCCGACCAGATTACACTCACAGCGACGAAGGACAAGCTGACGTTTTCAGGCAAGAGCGACATCGGAAAGGCCGAAATCTCGCTCGCGAAGAACGACGCAGATGTCCTCGAACTGCAGTCCAATGCCGAAAGCAAGGCTACTTACTCCACTGACTACATCTCGGGGATTCTAAAGGCCCTGGGCGGGGTCGTAGACACGGTCGAACTGGAGTATTCTACCAAGAAGCCAGTCCGCCTGATGCTGAAGTTGAACGATCAGGGTGCTAAGATGGCGTACTTCCTCGCGCCTAGGGTCTCATCCGACTGAGGTCGCTGCCGACCCTGTATACTTGGACTCGCATGATGCTTGTGGCTCCGCATCATGGGGGTTTCGCGAAAACTAGCCCGGTCGCCCGCGCATATTCGACAATATGGCATCCTTCTGCAAACGGTTTTACCTTTCACAATCGTACCTTCACAGGTCGTTGATCAGCCGCCTCGAAGAAGCGACGATACTAGAACTGCAAGCAGCCATGGAGGCTGGGAAACTCACTTCGAGAGCCTTGGTCCAAGAATATCTCGACCGGATTGCCAAACTAGACAAGGCTGGACCTAGGCTGAACTCGATTGCCGAAGTAAACCCTGACGCTCTAGTGATAGCCCGACGCTTGGACGAAGAGAGGGTGAAGACAGGCCCGCGAGGGCCGCTGCATGGTATCCCTGTGCTTCTGAAGGACAATATCGCCACTACTGACAAGATGGAGACCACCGCAGGTTCACTAGCCCTGATAGGCTCCAGGCCTAGTCGGGAAGCATATGTCGTGAAGAAGCTCCGTGAGGCGGGAGCAGTGATACTCGGGAAGACCAACCTCAGCGAGTGGGCCAACTTCCGCTCCAGCAACTCTTCCAGCGGATGGAGTGCCCGCGGAGGACAGGTACGCAACCCATATGCCCTGGATCGGTCCCCCTGTGGTTCAAGCTCAGGCTCGGCAGTGGCCGCGGCTGCCAACCTAGCTGCGGCTGCCGTCGGCACGGAGACCGACGGCTCGGTGCTCTGCCCTTCCTCGGTCAATGGTATCGTAGGCATCAAGACCACCTTGGGACTCATTTCGCGCGCAGGGGTGGTACCAATAGCCCACAGTCAGGACACAGTTGGCCCGATGGCGAGGACGGTCGAAGACGCCGCCGTCCTTCTGGGTGCGATGGCGGGCGAAGACAGAATGGACCCGTCAACCCGGTCAGGCATCGGAAAGTCGCATCGCGACTATACCAAGTTCCTCGATTGCGATGGGATGAGGGGGGTGCGGCTTGGAGTCCCACGTGAGGTATATTTTGGGTACAGTGACAAAGCCGACGCCATAGCGGAAGCTGCGATAGGTGTGATGCGGAGGATGGGTGCCACAATCGTTGACCCAGCCGACATCCCTTCGGCGAAGCATATGGACGAAGGCGAGATGACCGTCCTCTTGCACGAGTTCAAGGCCGATCTGAACCGATATCTTTCACGGCTCGCGTCCTCGAAGGTGCGGTCGCTGAAAGATGTCATTGCGTTCAACGAGAAGCACAAGGAGAAGGAATTGAAATATTTCGGCCAGGATTTGTTCCTCAAGGCGGAGGCGACCATCGGCCTGAAGGACAGAGTGTATCAGACTGCGCTGAAAAAGAACCACAGATTGTCAAGGAAGGAGGGGATTGATTATGTCATGGACAAGCACCACCTGGACGCCCTGGTGGCCCTGACAGGGGCGCCTGCATGGGTGATAGATCACGTCGACGGTGACCACGGCATAGGGGGTTCGTCCCAGCCCACCGCCCTGGCAGGCTACCCCGCAATCACCGTTCCTGCTGGGTTCGTGTTCGATCTCCCTGTGGGTATCACTTTTATGGGTCGGGCTTACAGCGAGCCTATCCTGATCAGGCTCGCTTATGCATTCGAGCAGGCGAGCCGCCACCGGACCCCTCCAAAGTACCCTCCAACAACGGCTTCTGAGTAGAGATGCCGTACCACCTGCTGTCCCCCCATGGTCTTCGCTGCGGCACCAAATCCTCCACGAGGAACCCTTAAATCAGGATTATTACATATGTTATAGTGTGGGTGAAAGCTACTCGCATCCGGAGGTCATCGTATCCACACAGTGGGTCTTCGAACACCTGCACGACCCAAAGGTAAGGGTCGCCGAGGTCGACTATGACCCGGCGGCGAACTACAACCAGGGGCACGCCCTCGGCGCCGTCCTATTCGACTGGAAGAAGGACATGAACGACTCTCTGAAAAGGGATATACTCTCCAAGGAGCAGTTGGAGGAGCTCTTCCAACGTAACGGCATCTCCAACGACACCACCTTGGTCCTCTACGGTGACTTCAACAACTGGTTCGCTGCATACGCGTTCTGGGACCTCAAATACTACAAGGTCGACAAGGTGAAGCTGATGGACGGAGGGAGGAAGAAGTGGTTGTTGGAAGACAGGCCGATATCCAAGGACATCCCATCGTACCCGCGCGCCAAGTTCAGTGTCGCCGGGCCAGACACGGCGGTCAGGATATACCGGGACGAAGTAAGGGCGGCGGTGGGGAAGCCTGACAAGGTCCTAGTCGATGTCAGGGGTCCGAAGGAGTTCACAGGCGAGATAACCGCGCCGCCGGAATATCCCAACGAGGCAGCCCAGAGAGGGGGCCATATCCCCGGCGCGAAGAACATCCCGTGGGGGATGGCGGTAAACGATGCTGATGGGACCTTCAAGCCAAGGCAGGAACTTGAAGCGCTGTACACAGCCAAAGGTGTCACCAGAGACAAGGGGGTGATCACCTACTGCAGGATAGGAGAGCGCTCCTCACACAGCTGGTTCGTTCTGAAGTACCTGCTTGGGTATCCAGACGTGAAGAACTATGACGGCTCTTGGACTGAGTGGGGTAACTCCATACTCTATCCTGTAGAGAAGTGATATTCAGCCTTTCTTCACTATGAAGTGACTGAGCGCGCCTTCTGGGCGCACCTCTAGGAGGAAGTTTCCAGTCTGGTCCTGCCACCTGGCCATCTCGATTTCAGCAGTGGGGTCATCGGAGACCAAATGGATAACCGTTCCCCTGGCTGACTTGGCCAGTTCCTCGTCCAGCCGCGCGAGGACGACAGAACACTCTGCTCCTACTTCGTAAAGCTCGACATCAGGGAAGGCGGCGAAGCAACGGACCCCCATGGAACGGTGTCTCTCTTCAAGTGTCGGGGTGGCGACTTCGAGAGAGCGAAGCCTACACCGTCCCCCCACGTTCTCCACCAGAGCCAGCCACCCGTCGCCGAAGGGGTCCCTGTTGACGATGCGCGGATTCTTCCCGAGCGTCTCATTTGGCTTCTTCACGACACATTCAAACGGCGCCCGGACCACGTCGAAGTGTCTGGGGCCTTCCACAGCGGCCAGCGAATGTCCCTCAGCAATCCTGGATTCCTCAGGTTTCACCGAGACAGCAGTGAACCCCCCCGAAAGCCAGGAGACTAGAGGCGTGACACCAACTCTCCATAGGCTCCCCTCGAGGCGCCCCCACGTCCCGAACTCGGGATCATACAGCATGTCATCCCTGTATTCGCAACCGCCAACTTTCATGCTCAAAAGGGTGGACCGGGGGGTCTTAGAGCATTTGCGGCCAGTGCAGGCGAACACCGGCTTCAGTGGTCTATCTCCGGCACGGAATGGCTCGTTGAATTCCTGAAATAGCGGCTCGCGATAGTAGACAGCCTTGTTTCACGATGGCCCCCGCCTAGTTGTAATCCGTAGTGCTTCTGTGCTCTTCGGATTCTTCCTCGGACTGGTGGGCGCCTCCCTGGACCTGTATTCAGCATATCAATTCATGGTCGGGCCTTCTCAGAATCCCATGCCCGCGCCCGCTGCGGGGATGCTGACTATCCAATTCGTCGGGCCTGGGTTCCTCTTTGGGGTCGGTGGCGCTGCATTGGGGATTTTTGTACTTGCATCCGCTGCGGCGAGCATATCGGCCTTCGGGGCCGCCCACATGAGAGCGTTCGGGGGATTGATGATTGTCTATGGACTCCTCATGGTATTGACAGGGTCATCCATGGGAGGGATGGCGTCAGCCAAGGGGCCGGAGTCCTTTCTTGGCTTCGGAATGTTGCTGGTGGGAGGACTCATGGCGATCAACGGTTTCATGATGCTGAGGGAAGCCGCGCTCTCGCCCAACTCGATGTAGTAGACTGTGCCCAGGGGCGCTTATCTTAAAGCGGACCGTGCGGGTGACCACGCACAATGACGGTGAAGCCAGATGGGTCAGTGAGGCGTCAGCCTGTCGAGAACGCCGTCGATACAGAGATCGAGTGGCTGGTCGACAGACACGATGGCGCGCCAAACTTCGAGATGAGGAGATTCAGGATCAGACCGGGAGGGAGCATCCCGAAGCACCTCCATCCGGCGATAGAGCACGAACAGTATGTGCTGCAGGGGCGGTACAAAGTGGGGATCGGTGACCAGATCCACGAAGTGAAGAAGGGAGACTCCATCTACATCCCCAAAGGCACTCTGCACTGGTACCAGAACACGGGGGACCAGGACGCGGAGTTCCTCTGTATAGTCCCCAAGACAGAGAAGTACGACTCAGTCTATCCGAAAGTAGAATGACGGCAGTCCTAGCACAGACAGCCGAATCAGACGTAGCACATCCTGCACCAGAGGAGCAGGATTAGACGTGGGTGCTGCTCTCCGGATTAATCTAGGACAACGGGCTCAGAGTTCTTATCTCCCATGTCTGAGGTTGCAACGCCGAGATGAACGAATTCACGAAGAGCTTCCTCAGGTCAGCTTACAAGGAGTACTACTTCCGCTGGGCCAGTTCTATCGAGTTCCCAGTTGACATCGAGGGAAGGGAATTCGGATACATCCCGTTCGGCGCCGGGATGGTCCGTCACCTGTCGTTCAAGAACGAAGGGGTGGCGGTCGCAGAGATTCTAAGACAGTCGCCGTCATCTGTGTATTGTTCCAACGCCCGCTATGAACGCCCCACTATGCCCATTGATGAGAAAGGGTGGCTGGGCGCCGAACTAATCTTCGACATAGATGCCACCGACATCCCCACTCCGTGCAAAAAGGAACACGACCTCTGGTACTGCGAGAAATGCCACGCCTCGGGGAAACTCCCCAGGCCGGCCAAATGCTCCAAGTGCGGGGGGCCCACCACGGAGTTCCACGGAATCTGCGAAACCTGCTTGGACGCGGCATGGGAACACACTATGAGAGTGGTCTGCTTCCTTACTGACGACTTCGGGGTCGAACGAGAAGCGATTAGGATTTATTTCTCGGGCAACAGAGGATATCATCTCCAAGTATACGATGATAGGTTCGAACAACTGGATCAGCTCGCCCGCGGTGAGATAGCGGAGTACGTCCGTGGGACCTCTCTCCCACCCAGCCAAAGCATAACTTCGACTCTCAGGCGAAGGACGCAGACCGGCGCCATCGGCGCAGGATGGACCAGGCGCATAACTGCATACATCGAACAGCGCAGGGAAGGCTACAGCGGCACCACACAGAAGCTCGTCTCCGAGGCGATTGCCTCCCAGCGTGCTCTGGTCGATTCTTCGGTGACCACAGATATCCATCGGGTGTTCAGGCTAGCAGGGACGCTGCACGGGACAACTGGGATGTCCAAGACGCGGGTGATGTCCAAGGATAGATTCGATCCCCAAGAGGATCCATACGTCTTGGCCGCGAAGGCGGTGAATGTCGCAGTATCTTTTTACCCCCAATTCAGGGCCAGGCACAGGGACTTTGGCCCGTACAAATCAGTCACAGTCGAGTTGCCCGCCTTTGCGGCGGTACAAATCCTGACTAGAGGTCTAGGCGAAGTGGTTTGAATGCCTGAAGCGACGCTCGAACACCTGAAGCGTAGGCTCGAGTTGGAGACGCAGTCAGGAGGACTACTCCAGCTCCCGGCTGACTTCTATGCGGGCATGTCAGCGTACACCCAGAAACTGAAGAGGTCCGCAGGCGCAGGGGCGTCAGAGATGACCGTCCGATTAGCTGCCGTCCAGGCGAGGATGATTGAGTCCATGGTCAGGGAGCTGCTGCAACTCAGGGTTGCGAAGGCGATGCGACAGGGCGCCATCCTACAACTTCTCCCGGAAGAAAGGTACGTGTGCTCCGCAGAGCAGAAGTTCGAGAAGCGCTTCCAGACCTTAGTAGAGGCGATTTCAGGGGGTCAACCATCCTTCCTAGAGTTCGCCCACATGACCGAGAGCCAGAGAAACATCACAGTGCGATTCGTGAAACACGTCAACGAGCTGGTGGGACTCGACCTGAGGCGTTACGGCCCATTCGAGCCCGAGGACGTGGCATCCATTCCTGCCGCCAGCGCAGATATCCTAATAGCGGGTGGTGATGCAATCGAAGTCACCACCAGAGACGACGTCTAGGTGGGTCTCGCACACAGGCTAGCTATATGACCGCCAGGTGTGGCTGCACTTAGCACACCTGTAGAACTGCGTAGGCGGTTCGTCCCCGCTCCTTGTCTGCAGAAACCACCAGAAGGCCTCGTTATGACCACACTTGGGGCACTCAGTCTTCGTCGTCGGGAGTGAATTGAGTTTCTCCTCTTTCTCCCCTACCACCTTTATTTGTGGAGTGTTGGAGAGTTCCTCCTCAGTCTTCTGGACCAACGCGTTCGCTTCCTTCTTAGAATAGCCACAGTTGTCGCAAATATATGTGACTGACACCTCCCTAACTCCCTTCACCTGTTTCAGCTTGAGTCGAGTCCCACACTTTGGGCAGAACTTCAGCTTGACCCACCACTGAGCGCTTTCTTTACGCCGTCGTAGAGCTCCTTGGTGGTCTCCATGGCCCTGTCGACACTGATAGCGAACGCCTTCTCCGGCCTTGCCCGTTGGGATCTGACCTTCAACACGAGCTTCTTAATCAAGGGGTGAGGCGGGAGTACTCCAGCGAAAGTGACGCTCTTCTCCTCCAGCAGTTCATGATGTACGATTTCAGCGAGGGAGTAATCTTCCCCTGTGATCTCCACCGTGAGGCCCTTTTCGTCTTCACTCGTGGTCTGAACCTGCATATTTTGTCTGGCCGCCCCCCGACTTGTTATTAAACAGATAGCAGCTTGTCAAGCAATGTTCCGAGTTCGGTGGCTACGGCTCGATGGGGGTTGTCCCGAAGTCCCTGGCCAGTTTCCTCTCCTCTACATTGCCACATTCATCACACTTCAGCTTGGTCGCGCTCCCCTTTAGAAGGGGCCTTCCGCAGTTCCCGCACAGTGCAGCGACGACTCCCATGTCAGGCTCGTCAACGGTCAGGTGTATTATCCCATTTACCAGACTGAAGACCCTGCATCTGACGATGTCGCCAGGTTTGACCGGGGTGGTCCTTCTAGCCCCCCTCCCGCCTCCAGAGAGGCCTCTCAGAGAGAGCATGCCAGAGAAGTCCTTGTGAGTGGGTTTTCCGTTGAGGAAGAAGATATGGACGTTCGCGGAGTTCGCCTGAGACCCTTCGACTTGGCCTGTGACCCAGTCGTCCACGCGGAACAACTCAGGCTCCGTAGCAGGCTGCACTGAAATTTCCATATTCTTTATGTCCCTCACCACGGAGCCCGCCCTCAAGGCCCTGATTAGTCCGGAGGCGTCGTATGTGTGCATGCCGGGGAGGAACTCCTCTGATACTGCAAGTTTGTCCCCTGGGAGGGCAATCGGCACTTTCCGCTCTTTCATTGCTTTATGAGCCCCACTGTGAGCTCGATCCATTTCGCGCGCTCAAGGAACTCCCCCGGATCCCTCCCCTCAATAAGTGCGACTAATGCGTCCGCCTGGGGGATGGATAGCACCGGCCTATCGAAGGTAAACCCATCCACCGATATCCTGGGGCAGGCTGTCTGGACGAAAGCTTCGATTTCTCTATGGGGGGCGAGCCGCTCCGTGGTAATGTCCCTCATTGCCAACCGAACCACTTTCTTCCCATTCATTTCTAGGCGCTTTGTTATCCAGTTGCTCCTTCCGAGCATCTTCTGACCTTCCTTCAGCCCTGTGATGACGCCGAACACCCGAGCATCCCTGGCCTTGTAGACAGCGAGTATGGCCCTCTTCTTCCTCTCGTTGGCGGCAGCCTGCATATCGGTCACCTCATTGGTGTAGGGGTCGAGCATGAACGTGGGTTTCCCCATGGACAGGGCGAGCCCTACGGCGTGGAATTCGCTCTCTCCAAGGAAGACAAAGGCGTCTACCTCGCTCCTTGTGGGGAAGGGCGCGGAGAAGTCGCAACCGAACACCTGCCCCTCGAGCATCAAATTGTTCCTCCTGCCGACCACAACATGGAACCCCTTGGCTTCAAGCTTCTCTTTCACTGGGCCGAGCTGATGGAGGTGCTGGCTGAACGTCGCGAGCCCAATCCGCTTGTAGGGGGCGAGGCCTTTCACCGCGGTCTCAACCACCTCCCCGAACTCCACATCGTCAACGGCGTCAATCAGATACGTGTAATTCCCTACCTCTCTGATAGCCGCATTGTGCCCGATATGAAGGGCAAGGTCTGCCTGTAACTTCTCGACGTCGTCATCGATGGTATCGCAAACCCCGAAGCAGCTGTCTCCTGACATTATCACAGTCACTCCGTACCTCTCTTTCACCTTCTCCATCAGCTCCTTGGTCTGCCTAAGCAGGCCCCCGGGGGCATTGACCAGGACAACCCTGGGCCTTTTGTCTTCGATTATCCTGAATACCTCGTTTTCATCTATTTTCACGGTCATGGAACATTCCTCGGGTGCGGTCTCAAGGAATGGCTCTCCGAGGCCAGTTATATAGTTGGAGGGAGGCAACCGGTTTCGTGCTGGGCGTCAATGGAAGGAGCAGAGCCCTCGGGCGTCGGAGTGACCCGCCGTGTCTACGGTGATTGACGCCAAGAGTATCGTCAAGCTCTACAAGGGAAGCCAGACCCTGCCCTGAACAGTCTGGACCTCAACGCGAGCCAGGGGAAGATATTCACACCGTCAGGGAGGACGGAGCGGAAGACCACGTTCCTCAGGATGGCGAGCATCCATCTTGCCCCCACCTCCGACACGGTCAGCGTGTTCGGGATGGATGCGATGTCGGAGGCGAGGAGGATCAGGCGCAGGGTCGCAATCACATCTCATGAGGGGGCATCTTCAGAGCGCGATAATCCTACCCTCTAAGAGAGCTGGTTCCACCCACGAGGAACAGCCCCGCCATCCCGGCGCATCCTTGGACCCGAACGCACGTGCCTGGCCCATGCCACCTGGTTGCCGCCGCTAGACCACTGTTTCCGTGCTTGCTACCCTGACCCCTGCCCATCCAAGGAACCGGCCCCGGTCTGTGCCCGACCCCTCAGCATCGCAACTGACACCCACCCCATCCAGAGAAGCATGGAAGCCAAGAACGCTCTCTCCGCGAGCCCTCCGTAATGGGCGAAGACGCCAGGAACGACGAAGCCGCCGAGGAGATCCACCAAGCAAAGGACGACTGCGGCATAGGCGATGGGGAGAGCCACGCCTCGGACCCTCGACAGGTGCCTGTTCCCTTCCATGCCTAGCGAAAGGTACACGGCCCCGAAGGCCCCCCCGAGGAAGGCGACGACGGCCACGGCTAGGTGTATCGCGCCGTGCCAGGAGATGGGGGTTGCAGGGACATCAGTGGGGAATGCTGCCAAGACCAGGGCCCCAACCGACCAGACGGCGAAGAGGTAGCCTCCTCTCCTGAATCGACGCCCCATGACGTCGCCGGCGGTCGCGGCCAAGGCGAGGGCGAACAGGAAGCAAAGGGAAAAGGCTCCTCTGTTGATGAAGTTCAGCGTCATGACGTAGCCGAACGGACCTACGGCGAGGTCGCTTTCCGCCTGGCTGACCGGACTGTAATGGGGCGGGAGGGCCTGGGCGGCCGAATCTAGGACGAGATAGAGGACCAGGCCTACCAGCGTGGCAGCGAAAAGGAGGCGCGTCCGTCTTGCCTGGGCGTCTTCTTCAGAGACGGCTACCAAGGACTGGTTCTGCTTTCCACCGGCAATTTAAGCTCGTAACGTAAGTCAACCGAGGCCAACCCACACCAAATTCGTGTCCATTACAACACAGGCGGATCCGGCGGCGAGGATCAGGCGCCAAAGCCATACCAGGTAGATGCCAGTCCGACCTTCATTACTCCACCTCGCAGATGCCACAGCACGGAATCGCCCTGGGCGTCTTGCGCATTTAAAACTGCAAAGGATAATCCAGCCTCCTGGTCGGACCTCGCGGCGGCTCAAATGGGCAACCAGGGTAAAGGCGTCTTCGCCGTCTCTCGCACGCTGCTGCTGAACAGGAATATCCGAGCGATTGCGGTCACCGGCCTGATCTCCGGGGTCTACATTGGCATGCTCAACTTCGCCCTTCAGCTCTTCCCTCTGTCTATTGGCCTCGGGATCCCTGCCATTGGGATCCTTCAGGCCGTGGGGAGCCGCTTCTCAGGCGCGGCGGGAACTCTCATACAGCCTCTCGCGGGCCATTACTCCGACCTCCACAGCAGGAAGGGTTCGATCATGCTGGGAAGCGCGACTACGATCGCGTCCATGCTCTGCTTCGTGGGGTCAGCGCTTACCGGGGACTGGTATCTGGTTATCATCGCATTTGTCCTCTATGGCTTGTCAGTACTGGGAAGCCCAGCATCCCAAGCCATGGTCGCCGAGTCGGTCGCGCTCGACCCTCACAAGATGGATGTCGCTTACAGCCTTGTGTTCTTCCTGGGGACCGTCCCCGGCGTGGTGTCTCCTGCCCTGGCGGGCTCCGCGGTGGGGACCACCGGCTACTTGGCTATCTTCGCTGCGGCCGCGCTCCTGGAGTCATTCGACCTCATCCTCTACTGGAGGGAACTCTCCGAGACGGAGCATGTCATGCCCGTCGAGCCAGAGCAGGGTCCGAAGTTCTCGTTGAGAGAGGCGTTCGCCTTTCCGAGGTCGGCATGGGGGTTCTACGGTGCGCTAGCCGCCGACGCCTTCGCCTTCGGCATCAGCTCCAACATCATCTATGCAATGGCCCAGGACCAGTTCCATTTCTCCGCTCAGGAGATTGGTCTACTTGTCGCAGTGTGGTACCTGGCCATGCTAGTCTCTCAGTACCCTGCGACCCGGCTCCTGATCCGATTCGGGCCGAAGAAGACCCTGATAGCCTCCGAAGCCCTTGGGACGGCGCTGATGACAGGTTGGGCCCTCTCAAACAGCCTCCCCGAGTTCTTGGTCTTCTCCGTCGTCTTCGGAGCCTCGGTCACCACTTGGGTCCCAGGTGTCTCCTCGCTCCTCATGACCCACGCCCCCCCGAAGACACGAGGAGGTGTAGGGGGTAAAGTGGCGGCCTTCAGAGGTCTGGTCGCGTTCCCAGCCCCGATACTCGGAGGGTACCTCTACCAGTATCTAGGCTATGATGCCCCCATCCTGGCCAGCCTCGCAGGGACCCTGGCCTGCGTCGCGCTGATGATCCGGTTCCTCCCCGAGCGCCCGACGGCGACCACCAGAGGAGGGAGCGGTACCTGACGCGCTTCAGGGTAGGAGATGCAGGGCCCAAAGGGAAGGGGGTGTTCGCGGACAGGGCAATCAGGGCTTCGGACGTGGTGGTCAGATTCCAAGGGAAGGCGAAGTGGATCTGGGACATCCCACGCGACGTGTGGCCATACACCATACAGGTCGACTACGACAGTTATGTTGTGCCAAAGAGGTACGGACTCGGCTGGTACCTCAACCATTCATGTGACCCCAACTGTGTGGTCTCAGGCATGTCTGTCGTAGCCGCGAGAGGTATCCGAAAGGGGGAGGAACTGACCTTCGACTACTCCACCGACGTGGACTGGCCCGGTTTCAGGATGCGGTGTAGTTGTGGCGCGCCGCAGTGCAGGAAGGTGATCAAAGCATATCGATTTCTTCCGGAGGGGCTGAAGAAGAAATACGGGACACATGTGGCTCCCTATCTCCGGCGGAAGCAGGAACCATCGAATACTGTCTGACTGTCAGGATAGAGTCGCGAAGGGCCTTCCGGCGTATCTCATCACTGTCCCGGGACTGACGCCACCATCTTCGGCTTAGGAATCAGAACTGCCCCTATGGCGGAAACCAGCGCCAAGACGGCCATGTACTCGAAGGAGGCGCCGAGCCTACCGTAGTCGTTGAGCACAAACGCGTAGACCATCAGGGGTCCCAGGGCGTTCCCTCCAGTCGTCCCCAGACCCCAGACCAGCGAGTTGCCTAGGTTCGATGCCCCGACAGGGGCGTAGTCCGCTGCGAGGGACAGCAGTACCGGAAACCCAGTGTACGCGAAGAATCCGAATAGCGATAGGCAGGCGTAGCTCTCCGCTCCGCCCAAGCTGACGAAGCCCACAATGGATGCGGAGGCGCCGGCTGCTGAGAGGGCCATCACAAGCCTATGGTCGACCCTATCCACAAGCCATCCGAAAAGAGGCTGCCCCACGATAGCGGGTGCGAAGTAGACTGTGGTCAGGATACCGAGCAGGGACCCTACTCCCGCTCCCCTTTGGGTGGTGAGAAAGATCTGAACGTACGCCGCGACTCCGAATATCGCCGCCGACCTGACGAAGGTGATTATCATCAGGATTATCATCGGCCTGGTGAGCGACCTCCGGAGAGACTCCCCTTCGCGTCTATCAGGCTTCCTGCCCGTTCTGGCCTCCCCTAGTCCGACCCAGATGAGAACCGCTGCTACCGCGCCCACCAATCCGAAGGCCGCCAGGGAGTCGGGTATCGTAACCACCAGGACTGCCGCCCCGTAAATCAGCGGGTACACCGCCCTGCCAACGCTCCCCAGGGCGCCGTTCAGGCCTAGCGCCCTTCCGGTATTGCTACGCTCGAACGAAGCCTGCAATATGCTCCCGCCCAGAGGATGGTAGAATGCGCTCCCAAACCCCATGACGAAGTCGAAGAAGAACGCAAGTGCGAAGAGCTCGGTGCCGGCCGTGTAGACCATCGTAGCGAAGAAGCCGATCAGCCCCATCGCCAAGAAAGCTATCCCTACGGCCATCAGCCTCCCAGATGCCCCCGTCCTATCTGCCCGCCTGCCGACAAAGACGCTGGACACCATCGAGCTGAAGTAGAAGAAGAAGAGAAGAATCGACTGTTCGAAGTGCGTGGTTCCGTACCGGCTCCCAAGAAGGTCTACGACCAGAGGAAGGAGGAAGACCGAGCCGTCGTTGGTGAAGTGCCCGAGGGAAGTGAACGCCAGCCCCCTGGCCCTTCCAAGGCTGGAAGCATCGACATCGGCTTGGCTATTCGCGGCCGTACGCCTCTCTGATCCGCCTCTGCTCCGCCTCGCTCAGTCCGGTGACGCTCCCGGCCAGCCTCCCGGCCAGGTATATCTTGGAGCTCTCTTCAAGCACCTCCAGTCTGGACGCCGCCTCGTGCAAGTCCTTCCCCATCGAAAAGAATCCGTGGTTCCTTATTCCGACTAGGTCGCATCTCTTCAGCTTGGTCGCTATCGCCATGGCTCCGTCTTCTCCAGGAACAACGAAATCTACCACCTCCATCTTCTCGATCATGACAGCATGCTCAGGAGTCATGACAGGTATCTTCATCCCCACACTGACAAGCTCTACGGCGTTTGGTGGATGGCCATGGACAACTGCGTTCACGTCTTCCCTATTCCTGTAGGCCACAAGGTGAGTGGGGAGCTCGCTAGAAGGCCTCCCTCTGGTGATTACCTCTCCCTCGAGGCTAACCCTGACCAAGTCGCCCTGAACCGCTCCACCCTTGAAATAGCCCGCAGGGGTAATCAAGATTTGGCTCTTCATACGGAGGCGGGCGCTGGCGTTACCTCCTACACCAGAGACCAGCCCCCGCTTGTACATCCTCCTGATGGTGCGGGCGAGGTCTTCTTTCAGGGATAGCGTCCCGTCCATATCCTCCCCAAAGCCGGCGCCAGGTGCTTATTATGGTGCGTTTGCGGCGCCGACTACTGGCGGCGGGCGGCGCTCACGTATCCTGCCTCACTTTAGCATCTTGTCCAATGCGCTCAACTCAGTAGGACGTCCCAGAGGATAGGAACCGCACTCTAGTAGTATCTTGCAGCCAGGTATTCGGTCAGGCTATCGAGGCGGGCCGTGGCAGGTCCAGTTGGCACCGATGCCAGTACGGCCCTAGCTTTGTCTGTGTGCAACCTGACCTTCTTGCGTACGTAATCCAGTGAACCTTTCTCAAGCATCAGCCCGCGCAGTCTCTGAACTTCGTCCTGGGTGTAGGCGCCCCTGCGATTCGTAAGCCCCACCACGAACTTCCGTTCCTCGGCCGAGCAACGGCCGAGGCAGTGCATCAGGACGAGGCTCTTCTTCCCTCCCCTCAGGTCCGTGAATATCGGCTTTCCGAGCTCAGACGCTTCGCCCATGATGTCCAACGTATCATCCTGAATCTGATAGGCCAGCCCTGCCTCCTCGCCGTACTTGCCCGCCGCCGCTGCCTCGTCGTCTGATGCCCCGCCAACTAGGGCTCCACTGGCGCATGGAGCGCTCAGCAAGCTTGAAGTCTTCAACCTGATCATCTCTTCGTACCGCTCTTCAGTCCCTTCTTCGTCGTAGGCCATCTCCATATCTATGAACTCTCCCCACGTAGTGGCTCTGCATGCGTCGCCCAGCAGGTCCAGGGCCCTTGCGAGCCTACGGCTCTCCAGATTTTCGTACTTCGCAATCATTTTGGGGACGTTGAAGAGGAGCAGATCGGAAGCCAGCAACGCTGTTGTTGAGCCATACTTCACTCCAATCGAGCTCTCCCCCCTACGCATCTCGGACCCATCGATTATATCGTCCTGGATCAGCGCGCTCGCGTGGGCAAGTTCGTATGCCACGGCCAGGGGTATTGCTGGCCTGTAGTCTCCAGAGAAGACCTCGCACCAGAGCAGGGCGAGCACGGCGCGCACCCGCTTCCCTCCCGCCACTACCGCGTCGTGCGCCGCTCTTTCCAGCGGGGTGGACGCGAGTTGCGGGGCAAGATCCTCCAGGGCTGAGTTCACCGGAACTATGTACTCCGTCAGCCACGAAGCCAGTCCTGGAGTCTGCACGGCACCAGTCTAGATCAGGCATTATGTAACAGGTGTGCCCTGCACACCCGACCGCGTGGATGGGCGGTCAGCGGCGCGCAAAAGCCCAAAATCTACTTTCATGACACTCATATCCTCGACCGCAGCCTGCATTCTATCAATGATGGATGACTCACCAATCCACCTAGGAGGGTGTCGCACCCGCTCCTTCCAGCCACCATGAAGCTATTCATAGCAATCAGGGGATGTGGCACAGCACATTCCGTCACAAAATCGGATGCGGCTAGTCCGCAGGGCACACCGCCGACCTGTACAAGAGATTTACGCACTGTCGCAAGTACTGCAATGCGCCGTCCGTGACGCATGATGACAGGTCCTAGGAGATATACCTAGACACCAGGGTAATGCTTCGAACGTCCTCGAACAGAAACTCAGGAAGCTAAAAGACGAAGTGTTGTTGTCGAGCGCATCCGACCCGCACAAGCCAGTCGAGTCCAGATGCCAGTTGACGCGAAGCTGCCTCGTAGGGCTCTTACGGCACGGATCCCCTGTATCCTGAAGTCGCTTCCGGTTCTGAGGGAGCTGAATCTGAAGGGAGTTCGAATGGAGCAGGGTCGGTCTGTCGATAGCCATTGTAGCATTCAGGAAGTTCGAACCTAGGGTCCAGCCGCTGGAAAAGAGGGTGGCGATTCTGAAGAGGCTTCTCGTCTCTAGGGTCAAGATCTGGGTGTCGTTCACTCCCGCGGTGCCGGAATCATAATGGTAGGCCTTGAGCGCCTCTTCGCCGAACTGAGCGACGCCGAGAAGGATTGGGCCATCTCTGCACAACGAGGTTCGTGGGTTATGAATCGAAACCCACGTTCAAAACTGCGACGAGGATGAGCGCGAGTCAGGTCCTCGCCGGGGAAGAATATGTCATTACCACCCTGACCAGGCTGGTCAGGAAGTATGGACGGAACTCAAGGGCCACATAGACGACCTGAAGTAGGCGCGCAAAGCACATCTGGCGTTGGACGGCTTGGCCTATTAGACCGCCCCAACCAAGCCTGCGCTCGTATCCCAGAGGCGCCGAGCAAGGGCCCTGTCATAGGACGCGGCAGCCGGTTCCTTCTCCCGCTTACGATCGAAGTACTTACCGGTCACGCCTTCGAGCCCAGGAGACGAAGCGAGGAACACCGGGGACTCCGCCCCTTCTTCAGCGCTGGCGAGGAAGAGCCTGGTGACCTTAGTCAAGAACGAAAACCGCCCGAGAGGCCTCCCCCAGATATTCGTTGCCACGGCGCCAGGATGAAGGGAGTTCACCGTGACCCCTGTACCTTTGATCCTCTCAGCGAGCTCGCAGCTGAAAATGACCTGGGCCAGCTTCGCCCTCGAGTATGCCTTCATCACGCTGTACCCTTCAGCCATCTGCAGGTCGTCAAAGTCGATGCGTCCGTCGTAGTGGGCGACAGACGACACGAATACGACGCGCGAAGGAGCGCTCTTCTTCAGCACTTCCAGGAGCAAATTGGTCAGCAGGAACTGCGATAGGTAGTCGACCTGGAACGTGGTCTCGAGACCGTCGACTGTCACTGACCGCGTCAGCTTGGCTATTCCAGCGTTGTTTATGAGGACATGCAGTGAGTCGTGGCTCTCGAGGTACGTCCTGGCGAGCTCCCTGACCGATTCTAGAGAGCTGAAATCTGCGAGGAGGAGCTCCATGGCGCCGGTTGCTCCCTTCTGCCTGATGCGGGTGATTGTCCTTTCACCCTTGGCCCTGTCCCTGCAGACGAAGATCACAGTCGCACCGAGCATGGCGAGCCTTTCGGCCGTTGCCCTGCCGATACCTGAGCTCGCTCCAGTTACCATGCAGACCCTGCCACCCATCGGTCCGGAATCCAAAGCTACGTCCCAACGCTCCGGAACGGGGGGCCTCCTAAGTCTTCGTGCAAGGTATGACGACCCGGCCTATCTAGTCTCTTCGCCGAAGTGGCCCAGTTCCTGCTCCCTCTGCTCGACCTCAATGATGGCTCCCACCATAGAATATGCTCTCAGAAACTCGTACCCTCGGGGCGTCATCATGTAGTCTACTCCGTCATCACCTTCCTCGGCTCGTAGCAACCCTTTGTCTGCAAGGAACTGCAGGTACTTCCTCGTCCTATCCAGGGGCGTGTTGGACGCGTACGAGAGGTGGGTTATCCTCCCTGAGCCGCCGTATGAGTCTATGGCGCGAAGCAGAGAATTGTAGATATCCAGCTTCGACCGCTTGACTTTCTTCATACTGGAGGGCTTGGAAGGCCAGAGACCTTCTCGGGCTGGCTGGCGAGGCTGACGTCCTTGCCCAGGTGGAGGGCTTCAGTGTACTGCAGCGGTCCAGATATCCTGCACCCCCTGCCGACCTCGGCCCTTCTGACGTAGACGCTCCTGAGAGAACAGCCAGCTTCGGCCCAGAGGCTTTCTGCATAGACATCCTCAGCCTCGGCATTTTCCTTGATCCTGACAGTCTCCCCTACAATCGGTCCTCTCACCCTGGCCCTCCTTGCTATGTCAACCTCTCGGGCCTTGGACCCCGCCGAAGTAGTAAGTCCTCCACCAATTTCCAGCTTTTCATCCGCCAACACCTTCGTTGCCTCTAGATTCCCACCTACGCCTATGGATCCAGCTTCCAAAGCTCCTCCGATCTTCGCATCCCCTCCGACCGAAAGCTTGTCTTCGAGTTTCAGGTCCTTGACTACCTCCAGAATCCCCCCAATCGAGACTTTCTCTCCTTTCCCCGAGCCAATGGTGAGCTGCCCTCCGACACGTATCTCTTCGAAGGTTAGCTCTCCCACGGACCTGAAAATCCCACCGACGCGGACGTCTTCAACCTTTCCGCCACCCACCGCGGCAGTCCCTCCCACGGTAAGATCCCCAATATTCACGTCACCGGAGACTTCGACCGTCCCCCCTACGTCCACGTCTTCCGCTTTGATGGTCTCCGCCCGGAGGTTTCCGCCTACTCGGACGTCATGGGAAATCAGTACCTTAACTTGGAGAGTCCCTCCCACTCTCACGTCATCCGACTCAAGCTTCGCCCTCGCTTCCAGCGTCCCTCCGACCTTGACGTCTTCCAATTTGGCGTCGCCAGCCAACACTGCAGTCCCCCCCACTCGCATATCATCCACTTCGGCTCTCCCGCCCACCCTGACGGCATTAGGCACGTCCACATCGCCGGCCCTGAAATCGCCTTTCACATCGAGGCTCGCTCCGTCGTCGAGCCTCACGTCGCTGGCTTCTAGGCCACCCTCCACCAGAAGATCTCCGTCCCCCCTCACCTCTTCCGCCTTTAGGCTCCCCTTGACGGTAGACCGGCCCCTGACAACGAGTGTTCCGTGTACCACCACCTGCATCCCTAAGGGGATCACCGTGGAACCTTCGAGGAGCAGGTCGCCATCCGCCTCCGAGATGGTAGCCGTCTTCCCGCGTTCTACCCTCTCTTCGAATCCGCTCATTCGGTCTTCGCCAACTTGGCGGTGATATATCGGCGACTCACATAAAGTGATTACCTCGCGCGCCGTGAATATTTAGAATAATGAACCCAATCCGTGTCCATGTCAGAAGAAAACGCGAAGAGGAAAAGAGAATCTGAGCGTAACGCGGAGACAACCCACGCGTCAGGTTACGCCCTGTTCCTCCGCCGATGAAGCCTGAGCCTTCCAGGGGCTCCCGGTCTGGGTCGGGATGACGCACGCGCCGCCGATGATGCAGCTCACCCAGGCGAGCCGGCTGGGACCGGCCGAACACTTTTACTCTAGAAAGGCGGCATGCCGGGACAGAAGAAGACTTGACGACATACGCATCCAAGTGCAAAGACATCGGCATGCAGTGTGGATTCGAGGTGCATGGAGCCTCGCCGAGAGACAAGGTAATGCAATTGGCTGTCGTGCACGCCAAGTCTGCACACAACATGCAGACCGTCTCCCCAGACGTACCCAACAAGGCCAGTTCAGCGATAACAAACCGAGCTGGCCCTCCAACGTTCTTCGTCTCTCCTTATCGAGCTGTTTGCGACCCTTCGAGTTCCAAGGCAAGCGCAGAAGGCGCACAAGCCTAAGCCTCACTCACAGCCGGCAGTTAGCGGGCCGTTGCGAGACGCCAGTTCAGTTTTTCTAACACTTTGTTCAAATCAATCACGCACCTGACCCTATAGGTTCCGGCCTCGCCCAGAAGGGCGTGTCTCTGCTGGCAACGACCGAAGACGCCGAGCAAGTGGCGAAGTCCTGGTTGCAGAGAAAGTACGGGAAGAGGCTCGGCAAGATAAAGTTCGTCGAGGTTATGAGAGAAAGCGACCACTGGATGGTAAAGGCGAACGTCAAACTCGCATCCGGAGTGCTGCTGGTCAAACCTCACATGGTCCAGATTAAGATAGACTCCAACTCTACCCACGTCCTCGGCTACTCTGAGGTCGAAATCGAAAAGTCCTATTGAGAACCCTCAATAGCCTATCAGACCAAAGGCGGTCAGTCTGATGGAGAAATATGGTGCGATTGGCACCGTCTCCGGACGGTGGGCGGCCAGGTGACTCACAGCATGGGCCAAGAGGAACTTCCTGACATCAAGGAAATCGAGGACGCCTCCAGGCAGATTGCTGGAGTGGTGAGCCGGACGCCCTTAGTCGAATCTGTTCCCCTGTCCAGGCTGACTGGGAAGCAGGTCTTCCTCAAACTGGAGTGCTTCCAGCCCATCAAAGTCTTCAAGATTAGGGGAGCCTACAACAAGGTGTCCAAGGTGAAAGAAAGGGGCGTGGTCGCGGCGTCCTCCGGGAATCATGGGATCGCGGTGGCATACAGTTCCAGACTATTGGGCAAGAAGTGTACGATAGTCGTGCCTGAGACTGTTGTTCAGGAGAAGGTAGAGGCGATAGAGGACTACGGGGCCATCGTGGTCAAGGCCGGACGATTCAGCGAAGAGCGCGAAGCCAGGGCGAGGGAGATTGCGCGCGCAGGCGACTCAGCCTTCATACACCCTTTCAACGACCGCGACGTGATTGCGGGTCAGGGGACCTGCGGGCTCGAAATCAACCAGCAGCTAGCCGACTTCGATGCCGTACTGGTCCCCGTGGGGGGAGGGGGGCTGATATCAGGGGTTTCGATAGCACTAAAAGGAACAAGGGCCCCTGTAAGGGTGTTCGGAGTAGAACCAGCTGTTGCCCCGAAGCTGACCGCCGCCCTCTCCGCGAAGAGGGTAGTCCGAATCGAGCCAGCTGGCTCAGTAGCCGATGGCCTAATCCCTTCCGCTCTAGGCAATCTCACATATCTGGCCTGTTCGAAATACATCGACGGCGCTCTGACGGTCTCCGAGGAGGAGATAATGGGCGCCACTAGGGCCATGGTGAACATGGCAAGAGTCTTCGCCGAGCCTTCGGGGGCCACCCCACTAGCGCCGCTTCTGTCAAAGAAGGAAGGACTGGGTGACCGGGTCGTCCTCGTGGTCTCTGGAGGGAATATCTCCAAGGACGTCCTCAGAAAGGTTCTGGTTTGGTAAAGTCGCTCTGAGGCACGGCCGTGGAGCGCCCGCAGCGACGAATCGTGTTGTACAAGGAGGTTGAACAGGGCCCGCCACGACTTTCAAAATTGCCGTTTCAAAAACCTGGCAGACTATACCACACGCTATGATTGGAGGACTAAGGCGAAGGCTTTCGGGGAACGTCGAACACATTTGGAGTACAGACCAGGAACTCAAGCCCGAGGTCTCAGTTGACTCCGAATTCCATAGTGGAGCGGCAGTCCTGCTGACTACTGCGAAACCAACCAGCGAGAGGGAGACGAACGACGTCAGGATGAAAGAATACTACAAAGCCGTCCTAGGGACCGCCATAGAGAGAGGCGGCTGGTATCAGGGGCAGATAATGCCTCTCGCCTGGCTCAGGATGACACTCGCTGGCCTAGAATCCCGGCCTCTCCCGCCCGAAGCTTTGTGGGATGAGCAGGCAGCTGCTACAGGTGAGCCTGGCAGAGCCATCCCTTCCCGCGCAGACCTGTTTCCTGAAGAGAGGAGAGCCTGGCTAAGCCAAGTTAAGGCTGGACACAGCGCCTCTGGTGCCGGGGCCTAGTAGGTGACGGCGCGCACTGTGAATCGAGCGTACAAACCGGCCCTTCGCTAGCGCGGTTTGCGTCAATGGAAACCATTTAGCGCACCCTTACTGAAGCACCAGTGTGTTCGACGTATCACTAAGGCTGGACCATTCACTCCCCTTTTCCAATTTCTCTAAACTCTTCCCCACAGTTGGGATTCAAAGGTGGTGCAACTTGCAGGTAGACATCTTGGAGCTCCAGGTTTCCAAAGAAGAGGACGCTGAGAAACTTGAGCCCGCCCTGGGCGCAATGCTGAAGTCGTTGGGCGCCCGCCTGATACGGTTCAACCGATACTCTTCCAAGAACATGGAAGCGGTGGTGGGATGCAAATGCGCCACTGATAACTCCACGGTCGCATTAATCGAGTGGGCGGAGTGCATACCGGTCATGCCAGTCACCTATCGCGGAGGGTTTGAACACTGCCGCTTGCTGGCCTTCACCAAAGATACTCTAAGTGGTGCCCTAAGCGCCCTCTCGAAGGTTTCTAAGGTCGAGATTGAGAGCAAGTCAGTGGTGCCAAGGGAATCAGCGAGAGGGGCCATCACCATCCCAGTCGATGAGTTCTTGGGGGCACTGACGAAAAAGCAGCTCGAAGCGTTCATCGCCGCGCTGCAACTGGGCTACTATGGGATGCCCAAAGAGGTGACCTTGGATCAAATCGCAGCGAAGCAGGGGATGAGGAGGTCAACCTATGAAGAGCACCTCAGAAAAGCGGAGTTGAAGATATTGCAGGCCGTCAGGCCGTACGCCAGGCTTGCCTATGTGACGTCCCAGGAATCATAGCCCACATTCACTGATAGGGAGAGCCCTTTGCCTCAGAGACATAGGGTCTGATTCTGGCCTCAATCATCTGCTTTGGCGCGGCGCCGACGAGGCCGTCCACAGGTTCGCCGTCTTTGAAGACCATAATTGTTGGGATTCCTTGGATGCCGAACTGCTGGGAAGTCAGCGGGTTGTCGTCAACGTTCAGCTTCCCAAAAGTGGCTTTGCCCGCCATCTCCAACGCAAGTTCCTCCAGCACCGGGGACACCACCCGGCACGGACCACACCAGGGTGCCCAGAAGTCAACGACCACCACCTGATGTCTGCTCAACTCTTCTCTGAAGTTGGTGTCTGTCAGTTCGATTGGTCTTCCATCGCCAATGGCGTCGCCTGATTGGGGTTTCGCGCGTCTCAGCATCTCTTCGAACTTCTTCTCGTTGATTTTCCGCACTTCATCGTCGAACGTCATACATCAATCACTTCGTAACACATCGAAAGGAGGTTGATTTAGGCTTACAGCCGGCAGCCGCCGGCCGCTCTAGCCCTATCTTGGACGCTGTTCCGCTCGGCTCCGTCGACTCTTCACCTCATCCGAGACAATGAACCAGAATGCATGAACCAGTAAACTAAAAGAACCCATTTGCTCTGGTGAGGAGGTCCGCCCCCCGATGGGAGCTCGGTTTTCCCCTAGGTCAGTAGAGGAATTTCTGATTCAGATAAGCCAACAGCCTTTCTGCATTGTACGACTCACCGAACACTTTCTCCTGAAGCTCTTTGGGCGGGTATATCGCCCCAAACCGATGGATCTTGGACCCAAGCCACTTCTTGAGCGTTCCGATGTCTCCTCCATCCAGCACCTCCTTTACTAGCGTACCTCTCCCCATCGCGTGCCATATCATGGCAGCCACAATGTTCCCAAGGGTATATGTGGCAAAGTAGCCGAATGAACCTCCGCTCCAGTGCACGTCCTGGAGCGCGCCCTCGGCGTCATTCTTGGGTCGAATCCCCAAGTAGCTCTCGAAGGTGTCGTTCCAGACCTCTGGGATTTCAGCAACAGCCACCTCGCCTCCGATTATCTTCTTCTCGACTTCGTACCTCACTGCAGTGTGGAAGTTGTAGGTCAGCTCATCCGCATCCACCCTGATGACGCTCTTCCTGACTGTGTTGAAATACAGGTAGAGCTGTTCTGCGTCGTACCCCTCTACGAAAGAAAGGTTCTGTTTCAGCATGGGGTGGATCAGTTTGACGAATCCTCTGCTCCTCCCTACGACGTTCTCCCAGAACCTAGACTGAGACTCATGCATCCCATATGATGCCCCGTCGGCGACTGGCGTGTATGCAAGCTTCGCACCCAGCCCTAGACCATAGATAGCATGACCACTCTCATGGATTGTCGAGTAGAGGGACGCCTTGAAGTCTTTCCCCTCATACCTGGTAGTAATCCTCACGTCGTCCGGTGCGATTTGCGTCGTGAACGGATGGGTCGAGACGTCCATCCGGAATCTGGCCATGGGCATCTGCAGGAGCTTGAGGACCTCTTCGTTCACCTTTCCCATGGCTGCAGTGTCATAGGTGACCGCCTCCAGCGGGTGCTTCGAAGGGTACATGCCGTTGGCTGCCACCTTCTTGAGGAGTCTCTTGCTCTCCGGTATCAGTACCGCGTAGACCCTGTCTGCGTCGTTCACCGTGAACCCTTCTTCATAAAGATCGAGCAGGGCATTGTATGGGTGCTTCTCATAGCCCAGCTTGTCGGCCACCCTCCTCTCGAGCTCGACAATCCTCTCAAGGTGAGGCTTGAAGATTCGGAAGTCGGACTTCTCGCGGGCGGTCCGCCATACGACGGTCGCTTCCGTGGTCTCTCTCTGGATTGCGTCTACCAGCTCCGGTGGAATCTTCAAGAAATAGTCTATGCTCCTCGTTAGTACCCGCACAACTCCTTTCTCCACGTCATCTAAGTCCCTTGCTTTCTCCGCCTTCTTCACCAGGGCTTCCAGCCCAACGGTTGAATTCTGGACCATCATGGCAAGCTGACCAGACGCAATCCCTCTTGCCTTCGCCCCGGCTTCGGGCATGTGAGTCTCCGTGTCCCATCCGAGGACGGCCATAGAGTGACCCAGAGCCCACACCTTATGGTATTTCTCCAAGATTTCTCTGACTACAGGATTCTGAGCCAAAGTTGTTCCAACGGTCCGTCTCCCAGGCTTTTATGTTTGCCAGGTCTGGAAAGGTTCTAGTCAAGGCAGGAGTAATGTGCTGGTATGACACCTGAAGACCAGGAGACTTGGAAGAGAGCGCTCATTCGGTTCAGGCAAGAGAAGGATGAATTTTTCAGGTCAGATCCTAGCTCGCCCTTGCCCCAAGAGACTAGGCTCGTCTTTCCTGGCCTAAACCACTTCGACCCTGACTATCGATATCGATTCGAAGTGAGGCTGCAGAGGTCCCACAGCCCCGAGGGGGTGATTATGGGAACCAGCAAGGGGACCCGCCAGCTCTTCAACAAGGTGGGACACTTCGACCTGTCGATGGGAGGAGAGAACTTCAGGGTCAGCGCTTACCAGTCTGCTGAGCGCCTTGAATCCACCCTGTTCATCCCATTCAGAGATGCGACCTCGGGGAAGGAGAGCTATGCGGCTGCCCGCTATCTGGACCTGGATGTTGAGCACGATGATGAGTACGTGGTCGACTTTAACTACGCGTACAACCCATATTGCGCTTATTCCGACGGCTACGTCTGCCCCCTCCCACCGCAGGAGAACTGGCTCAAGATCGCAGTGAAAGCAGGCGAGCGGAAGCTCCACGGCTGACTATCCGTGGCTTCGCTCGGTTCCGCCAAGATGCGCCGACCAGTGGGCCTGCCCGCCATGCCCTGCGGACTCTCGCATCAGTAGATCATCATGTCACTGATGCGCAGCTTCTTCCCCTGATCCAGGAAGCGGGGTCTTTGGAGCCCTGCCATTCTCGCTTGCCCGACCGACCAGAGCTGAGCCAGGAACACGCAGTGGAAGAAGAGTTCTGTACTCGTCCTTCCCTGCGCAGGGGCGACACGGGCAACGTACCCGTTATTACGAAGCGCCGTTGCGAGTTTCGTCGACATTCCTGAACCGTCAAAATGGCCGAACACGTTGACAGCGTCGCCCTTCCTGAGTGAGAAGAGCTCCAAATGGCTGAACTCTTCGAGCAACTCGCCGTGAGCGCAGGCGCCGAGGAGCTCGTATACCTTGGCTGCGGCATAGAGGGCAGCTGGATATGCCAGTGAGTTGCCGAGGAGATATGTGACGCCTCCCCCTAGTGAGAACTCAACGTTCTCCTCTTTCGCCGCCCTTAGGACCCTTGCGAAGTCACAGGGTAGGCGCCCCCCAACCATGACCAGCACCGCAAGGGCGGAGAGGCTGAATGACAGGATACCGGGTGTCTTTGGCACATATCTCATGGGGATTTTGAATGTCTTGCTCACTTGCTCCACTAGAGGGCTTCCTTCGTCCGCCGTCAGGGCGGCGGTGCTCCTCGCTTCGGACTTGACCGCCTTTGCTGCGTAGACGTTGGATGCGGTCCTCCCTGACGCAGAGATGAAGAAGACGTCCTTCCCTCTGGCAATCCTTGGGTCGCTCGCCAGGCTGTAGGGGTCAACGGCCAGGCACTTCCCTCCCGACGCGTAGAACCCCACAAGGGCGGCGGCGTAGGAGTCCCCTGCACCCACGAAGACGGATCCCACAGGCGCTTCAGGGAGCTCTTCTCCAGAGAAAGCTTCGAGCGCGCGAACCTGCCCATCAATTTCGGCGAGGACCCTTCGAAATACCTCCAAGCCAGTGGCTGAGCGAGTACGCACTCGTCTAAAAACATGGGCCCGATCCGACCAATCGGACAAGCTGTGGGCTTAAGACCAACTTATAGATTCTTGAACGCCCTCCTTAGGGGGAACGTCATGGCGAGATTTAGCAGGGCAGTCATGCTCGAGTCTCGTGACAAGGTACCCAGATGCTACTCCCTCGCCACTGGGAGGGTGGGATGACAGGAGTTCGAGGGGCTCCTATGGCTGTACTCTGTGGCCTCAAAGTCTAAGCGGTCTCCACCCCGCGCAGGCGGAGCAGGACCGGCATGAATCAGACACCCGCCAATCCGTACGTCAAGTTCTCCCTGAAGAACGTGTCCCTCGCCCGCCTCCTCCCAGAGGCTCGAACGCCACGATATCGGCTGCAACCTGGTCTCCCGAGGACGCGGGTGTCGAAAGGTGGCAGGTGAACATGAGTTTTCGAAGGAGGATCTGTCTCTTGTCAGGTACTTCCGGAGCCACCCAAGGGGCCAGACCGGAGGCAGACAGTGACACTAGCTCTCTGCCGAGGTCTTCATTGCATTGACATACTCTGTGACCACCTGGTGGGCCGGGTTTGACTGCAGCGCTTCTAGTCTGACTCTGGGATGCGCGCGCAGGGTCTCCCGCAGCTTCTGAAGGAGCGCGCTTGGATTCTTTACACGGTCCCTCCGCGCTTCAGAGACCACCGACTCGTGGTCGCATACCACAGTGAAACCTCCAAGGGACCCGAGCTCTTCTATAGCAAAGAGCACTGCCAGGACTTCAGCGTCGTCGCTCTCTTGGGCTTCCACACGTTTTACATTCTTCATTTCGCTTCCTTCGACCACGTAGCCGACGTAGGCCTCCCGACGGAGCGACGGGTCATGCATGTTTAGAATTTTCGCATCGACATAGACCTTTGGGGTTCTGTGTCCGAAGATTCGCAAGATGTTCCCGGCCCCCAAAAACCTGGCCTCGCTTAAATAGCCCAGGTCGCCGTCAAGCTTATAGTCTCGGGTGCCCCTTCCGAGTCAGCTACCCAATAGTCTGTCCGCTCCCCGATGCTTCCGTACCGCAGAAGATGAGCTGGTTTGGGGGCTTACAACTGGCGGGGTGGTGGTGGGGTTGAGTCGTCAGTTTCGACATTTACGTGGCTGCATTCTCAAACCTCGCCGCTATCGGCGCTGTCAACGACATGACTTCCGCTCATGACTGCAACATCCGGAATGGTGTTCCAAGACTTCTCCCTTATCCCAATTGCCTGCGGTATTCAGATCGTGGCCCCAACATCACTCGCCATCGCTTAATGGAGACTAAAGCGCTCGACCTCAGGCTTTACGTGCCATCAATCTTGACGATTGGTGTAACGACAGACGCAAGGTTGGTACAGCAGAGGCAGGGAATCCCTCTGACCTCGGCTCGCCTGGGTGCCGACGAGTCGACTGACAACTTGAAATCCTACACATCTGACTGAAATGCGAGACACGTTGCCGTATTTCAACCTCGGCCCGAACCAAGTGGCGTACTCGGTTGTCAGAGGGACAAGCTGCAGGTACACCTATTTTCGCTTCCGACCTGATTTGACACTGGAGGTGGTGCTCCCAAAGGGGAGGCCTGTAGACGTCGAGAGGGCCATAAGAGAAAAGACATCTTGGCTGCTGAGAGAGTACGAGCGGATGTCAATGACGAAGTCAATCTTGCGTGCCGATGCGGTGATGATGGGTGGGATAATGCTTAGGGCCGTGTTCCACGATTGGGCTGCGGACATGCTGGTCCCTGACCTCGCGCGGGGCGTGGTTGATGTCTATACCGACGACCCGAAGCGTTTCAAGGAACTCGTCCGAAGGTGGTTCCTCCATGAAACGTCCGCATATGTAGTGCGGAGGGTGGCAGAACTGGCACCGAGGGTGGGTGCGAAGCCGGCAAAGGTGGATGTGAGGGAGATGGTCAAGTGGGGCTATTGCACCAGGAGCGGGAGGCTTTCGTTCAGCTGGCAGCTCATAGCCCTCCCGGACCGGCTCAGGGTGTATGTGATTCTCCACGAACTCACACACCTGCACGAGTTCAATCACTCAGCCGATTTCAGGAGAAGGCTAGGCGCCGTCCTCCCTGACTTCCGGGACCTGGAGAAAGAGCTTAACCTGTTCGCGCCCTACGACCTGTTCGCCCCATAGCTCTGCGACCCGAGCCGCGGGCGTCATCTCTACTTTAGGCACTCCGCTCCTGCTTTCTGAACTTCCGCCTGTTTCTGAGGCTGACGGCGACATAGAGTGCGAAAATGACAGCAAAGACCACGGGACTGGCGAAGAGTCTGAAATAAACGAGCACGATTACGATTACGGCTATGACTGGGAGGGTAATCAGAAGTTTAGCTCTCGGGGACATCCTGCCCACCCTCGGGCGCTTCTATGATAAACTAGGTCGGAAGGCTGGGCTTTGTCCACATCAGATTAATACGTACCTGGGTTCGGGTGCTCCCAGTCATGCGGTATAGAAGGCTTGGCAGCGCCGGAATCAGGCTCAGTGAATTTTCGCTGGGTGCTTGGGTAACCTACGGCGGCCAGGTGGGTGAAGAGACGGCGACCAAGTGCACGTCAAAGGCATTCGAACTAGGCGTGAATTTCTTCGATAACGCCGAGGCATATGCGGGAGGGAACGCCGAGATCGTGATGGGCAATGTCATCAAGAAGCTCGGATTGAGGAGATCCGACATTGTGATTTCAAGCAAGGTCTTTTGGGGAGGGGACGGCCCCAACGACACCGGCCTCTCAAGGAAGCATATCTACGAAGCCTGTAGGAAATCGTTGAAACGCCTCCAACTCGATTATCTCGACCTATTCTTCTGCCACCGCCCTGATCCGAATACTCCTATAGAAGAGACAGTCCGAGCAATGGACGACCTCGTGCACCAGGGCTTAGTGCTCTATTGGGGGACGTCAGAGTGGAGCGCAGCAGAAATCATGCGTGCCTACGGGGTCGCGAAGGAGCTGGGGCTCACTCCTCCGCAAATGGAGCAGCCTCAGTACAACATGCTTCACCGCGAACGTGTGGAGAAGGAGTACCTTCCTCTCTATAGGGAGATAGGCCTGGGCACTACAATCTGGAGTCCTCTCGCCTCTGGCCTCCTTACCGGCAAATACAACGATGGAATACCTCCTGGAAGCAGGGCTTCCCTGGACGGCTACAGTTGGCTCAGAGAAGAGGTCATAACCCGAGAGAACATCGAGAAGGTCAAAGCCTTGGAACCCATCGCGAAAGAGCTGGGCTGCACAATGGCACAACTCGCATTAACCTGGTCTAGGAAGAACGACGACGTGAGCACCGTTATTACAGGTGCCACAAAGCCTGAGCAGGTAGAGGAAAACATGGCTTCGTCGGACTTCGTTTCTGCCCTGAAACCCGATGTGATGGAGCGCATCGACAGCGTCCTCCAGAACAAGCCGGACCTGAGAGCCAGCGACTAATTTGGACACTTACGACGCCATCGCGACCAAGCTCGACGTGAGGGAGTTCGCTCAAAGGCACGTAGCTGATGGGACCAAAGCGAAGATACTCGAAGCCGCACGTCTCACAGGCTCGTCGATGAACTCGCAGCACTGGCGGTTCATCCTTGTCAGCGACCCAGGGAACCTGAAGATGCTTGCTCAAGATAGCACGACCGGCTCCTGGGTGAAGGAGGCCGACTTCGCGGTGATTGTCAACATCGACCCCAAGGTCCCGGGTTCGGTCATCGATGCAGGGAGGGCAGCCCAGGACATGCAACTGGCGGCCTGGAACGAAGGAGTTGCTTCGGGCGTGTTCACTGGAGTGAAACTAAAGGAGACGAGGAAAGACTTCGGCATCCCAGAGGGTCTGAGCTCTGTGATAGTAGTGGGGTTTGGCTATCCCAGGAGGAAACTCGCCGGCCGTAAGAGGAGGGAGCCGCTGTCTGCCATCGCCTTCTTGGAGAGGTTCGGTGACCCGCTTCCAGGACAAATCCTTCTGACTGCGCATCAAAGGCCGTGTCCATCAGTCAACCTCTGACGGTTTCTATGCCCAGTTAGTTTTGAATCCGCCGCGCAGGGCTCCGAACTCCAGGACATATAGCAAGCCGATGCTTGCAGTAATCTTCATCTCTAATCACCGCCCTTACCTAAAGGACCGCGAAGACCTGTGTTCGCAATCCAGCCAGTGCACGCAGCAGGAGCGTCCAGCTCGTGTCGTCAATACAAACTACGAACAAGCCGATCCAGAAGACACCTCTCTGGGATTGTCCAGAGGACGAGGGATGATGGTTTCAACCTCCCGTGTTTGAGGGATCAGGGGCAGAAAGCGGTGGAGGTTTACGAGAGCGCCTATGCCCCTCACACGTTCGCCTTCGGCAAGCGCGGGGTCTTGTGCGACTGGGAGAGAAGCGGCAACTCTAGGGATAAGTAAGTCACGACGAACGACTTTCATCGATTATAGCTAGATGGAAGCCCTGTGCTGGGTCACATACACCATGCCTTTCTCGTGCGGCATCAAAATGGTATTCATCCGAGTTATCGTAGGGAGTTACCAATCGGTGGTAAGCCGTCCCCTGATTCCGGCGCTTCGCAAGTCGCCCGGATTTGACTAAGGCTCCCTCCCCTCGGGACTAACGCGCAAACTTCAGCGCTACTGCCAAACACAGCTTTCAGCGGCGGTTCTGGTCACAATGCATGAAGGGCCGAGGCGTGGGCGGCACAAGAATGAAGAACGCGTACTTCTCACCTGATCTAGGCGCCAAGTGCGGCGAGAGCGGCGGACTATCTCGGGCTGTCTACAACGACTTCCGTCTGAGGAGGACTTCTGTGCAGGTCGGGTAGGCGAACTGGCCGACCGATGGTCAGCATGGGTCAGGCGTAGCGCTGCTGTCTGAGCCAAGAATGTATGGCAAGGGTGGCCACCGCTTCCATCGTGGTGTTCCTCTCTTCGGCTGCCTTGCGAAGGCCATCGGCGACTCGTGGGTCAAGAAGGAGCTCTAGCTTGACCGCATGGAGATATGTCGCCTCCTTCTTGATGTCTTCAATGGGACGCTGCGGGGCCATGACGAAGTGGCTCACCACGTTCTCTGCCTCAGGACTAGTCAGTGGCGCGATGGTCTCGGCCAGCTCCTTCAGCTGAGTCGCCCTCTCTCTTCTGGGGAGCTCTTGGACTGTCGCCGCCGCTTCGGCCCGGTGGAGGAACGTCGCGTGCCTCACCGGCAGGACGCCTTCCTTCCTCTCACTGAGAAGGGGGGCCTGCTTCACTGTGATGTCGGCTCTCGTCTCACTCCTGATTTTCCGTACTGCCTCGACTGCACTTAATCTGTCATCCACATACTTCCTAGACTTGCCCAGGGCCCTGGCGACCTGGTCTGACGTACCGTAGGCGCGCGGGTTCGCTTTCTTCAGCGCTAGGATGGCATCATACTCTTCCTCGGGTTCGATTTCCCTTCTCTGTATGTTCTCGACCAATGAGACTACGATTGCTTCCTCGTCAGTCATGGGCCTGACTATCGTCGGAATCTTCTTGAGCCCAGCTATCTTGGATGCCTCGAAGCGTCGCGATCCGACGACCAGCTCGTATCTTCCACCTATAGGTCGGGCGAGGACCGGTTCTAGGATGCCCTTCTCCTTCACTGAGTCTACCAAGTCCCCCACGTCTCCAGGAGACTTACGGACGTTGGTCTTTCCGACGAAAAGCTTCGATATCTCGACAGTCATTACGCTCCCGAACTGCTCCTTCCAATTCTCCTGAGCCGAGCTGAACTTCACCATGAATGCCCGAAATTAGGACTTGGGCTCCTCTTAAGACTATCCGGCAACTCCACGCAAGATGGCTTCAACTTTATACTCATGGCACCCCACCCTCTGACTGATGCTCACGAAGGAAGAGATGGAGAAGAAGAAGGCGCAGCTGAATCGGGAAGCGGTGAACGTCTGTTTCTTCAAGGGCACAGAAGCGCCTTTCACAGGCAAGTACTGGGACAACCACAGCGCTGGAACCTACCACTGCGTGGTCTGCGGTACCCCGCTCTTCAGCTCGGACACCAAGTTCGAATCAGGCACAGGGTGGCCTAGCTTCTTCCGGCCGGTTTCCGACGACATAATCAAGGAAGAGACGGACAGCAGCTTCGGGACGGTCAGGACCGAGGTCTCCTGTGCCACCTGCGGTGTCCACCTTGGCCACGTGTTCGACGACGGCCCCATGCCGACCGGGCTACGCTACTGCGTCAACTCGGCGGCCCTGGAGTTTAGGAAGTAGAGAAAAGGCGAAGGCATGCCGTGGGCTCCGAAGGGGGGGCACGACCCGCCGCAGCGGGCCGGCGGCTGCCGGCTGGCGCGTTTCAATATCCACAGAGACCCCTAGTTAATTGGTTTGACGATCGGCGAACAAACATCGAATAATGCATCGACGGTCGACGAAGTAGGTCCCTAGAGACGTGGCCATAGAGGCTGGCTAAATTCGGTTAACCAAAGAGGGATGTCGTTTTGACAGCCTATCCCTTAGGGCCGTTCCCAGAGGGATTTTGTGATGAACATGACTTCCCAAGGGCCGCACCGCCCTTCGATTCGATCCAGCGGACCTGTCCGCCGTGGGTCTCTTGCCACTTTCCGGCATCGGAGTCCAGAGAGGGGGAGCATCAGGCCGATATTCACCATTTCACAAGTGCCGCACCGGAAGCAGAGATACGAGACCGTGGGCGACTGGATGCCGGGCAGACCTGCCCAGATCAGGGTTAGCAGGATGAAAGATCAGAGATATGTGTTCTTGGTAGCCCTGCACGAGATGATTGAGTACGAGCTGTGCAAGATGCATGGTATCTCAGACAAGGAGGTCGTCGCCTTCGACGTCAACTTCGAGGCCGAGCGCAAGATGAACCTCCACCCGATTGACGCGGAGCCGGGAGACCATCCAAAGGCGCCGTACAGGAACGAGCACGCATTTGCTACAACCATCGAGATGATGGTAGCCCAGAAGCTCGGGGTGAGGTGGTCAGACTACGAGAAGACGGTACTTTCCCTAGGGCCGAAACCCACGAAAGTATTAGTCCGCCCTCGCATAAGAAGCCGACGGTAATTCCGGCTCAGGGTCGGCGTCCCACAGTACACGCCTTCCCACGATGCGCGCTTACCAGAACGGATCAGTTCCCTGCGATTTGGACCAGGTCGAACATTTGTCTCCCCTTGGTCCCAGGCAGGCCTGATATGCCACCAATGAGGCTCTCGGCGGCTACTCCATTCCTCTCCAGCACTTTGGCGACCATCATCGACGTGCTTCCGCCAACGCACACTAGCAAGAGGGGTCTGCCATCATTCCGGAGAATGCCCTCGAACACTTCCGACGGATTGGCGCCATTCAGCACCGCCTGGACGGCTTTGGTGCTGGCTACTTTGATACTCCCCTCATCGACGCCCAGGGCAGAGGCGATGATGCTCCTCCCTTCTTCTCTAGGGACGAATGTGTTGTGAACCCACACTATACGTCCATACTCTTTGATGCTCGAAGCGGCTTCGTCCAGCCGGACTTGGTCCCTTCTTCCCTTCTTCGCCACTGCGCTGACCTCTGAGAGGTACTTCGAAGAGCCGTCGGCCACCATGACCACGAAACTCGATCCAGCCCCAAAGTTCGCGAGCTGCATGGTCGCATAGAGGGCCAGCGCTCCGCTCTCACCGACGTCATACCCTTTCCTGTTCATGAACTCGAAGAACTTGCTCGCCTCCTCGAAGTCGACTTCGTGTTCTCCCGCATAGGAACTCGGTTCGTAGAACTTCAGGCCCAGCGCTTTCTCCCTGGTCCTTATGCCAGCTACATCCTGGCCAGAAATTGGGAAGATTACCCTCACGCCCTTCCTCCCATACTTCGAGCTGACATACCTGCTAACTCCTGTAGCGGTCCCACCTGTGCCGAAAGCACAAACGAAATCAGCCTCTCCTAGAGAAGTTCCCTTATCTCGCAACTGCATGTCCACCTCCGGCCCGGTCAATGTCCTGTGGGCTTCGGCATTCATGTCGTTCTCATACTGTTCGGTGCAGAATCCACCATAGGCCTTGGCCAGCAGTTTGGCAAGGCCGATTGCGTCTTGCTTTGCGAGCAGGGTTTCGGCCTCCCCTCTGACTCCATCGAACACCGCTGGGTCCAGACTGAGCTCGGCAAGCTGCTGTCTGACGTTCGACGCGACTCCCTTCGCGACAGCCAAGTTCGCGTCGCCCCCGAGCCCTGGCGCAGGGCAGATGTCGATATCCAAGTTCACGAGCCTGACCCCACTTGCGAGCAGGCTGTCGATTACGCCCTGCTGCAGCCTCCTCGAGACCAAGACCACGACATCGAGTCCGAGGCTGCGTAGCGCGCCCAGGGCAAGTCCGAAGTTACCTGATGTCGCCTCGAACACCGTCTGTCCCTTTGTAAGTCTCCCTGATGCTATCGCATCGTGCAAGATGACAACAGCAGGCCTGACCTTGACCGAGCCTCCATTCAATTTCGAGTCCATCTTGGCAAACACCCTAACCCCCTTCGAGCCCAGTTTGATACCATATTCCGAGTCGGCGCAACTGATGAAGTCGTCAGTCACTTCAACCAATGGAGTGGGGTTGACCACAGCCCCGTCCCTCAGTCGGGGGACCCGGCTCATCACCTCGGAATCGAATCTGCCGAGGAGGTCTGTATCAACAGTTGAGCTCAACATTCATCTGGCAGCTTCACGTTGCCGCTATAAATTACATGTGTTGCTTGGTGTCGCCCGGCAGCCCCTCCGGGCCTAGTCTCCGCTACGAAATACATGCACACTACCCTAAGCAGGGATTCCGCTACGATTTTCCGGTCTCGTTCGACCCTCTGAGGAACTTGTCTGGTGGACCCAGATACAGATTGGTGGGATACTCCTTCGGGAGGACATACCTGATGTGAGGGTATCCTCTCTTATCGTGATATAGGTCAGAGCCAGTTTCGCCCTTCCTGAACGCGCTATCGAACTTATCCCAGTCTTGGTCGTGGATGGCCTGAAAGATAGGGAGGAGATACTCATTGTCGAACGCTGTGAGGTCGTCAGCGTATTTCGGCCTCGTCACCTTCGCGGTCCTGAAAGACACTCTAACCTGGTTCAGATGGTGGGCGGCCAGTTTCCAGTTGCCTCCTTTCGCAGCGTAGTAAGTCTGCGTGAACCTGTCTCCTGTTTCCTTCATGAGGGCTGCCATCCCAGGCTGGACTGCCGCGAGCTGGTCGATGGTGATTTCACCGTGGGGCGTCTTTGCCTTGATTTCGCTCATACGAGACGCCTCTCCGCGCTTCCTATTCAATCCAACTGAGTCGTCCTAGAGGGGGGTCGAATGGGAGGCAGGGGTTCTCTGGGGCTCCCCGGCCGAGGGAAACCTGGTTCCCTCGGGAAAGACGCTTGGAGATTGCTGCGCCTCATGCTTCATACTCCTTCGGTGTCACCGGAAGTTCGACGACCCTCCCGGCCCTCAAGACTTTGAGTGCAAGTTCCTGCCCGACCGCGTCGCCTTCGAGGGCCTGGTACAGGGAGTACTCGTCTGTAGCTTTCGTCTCGCCGAGGCTCAGGATGATGTCCCCCAGAGCTACGCCTGCTGCTCTGGCGGGGGATCCACGGTCCACAGACCTAACGAGAAGCCCACCATTCTGGCCCGCCTCTACCGACCCAGACAGCTCTTGCGGGAGTTCTATAGGTTCGACCATCACTCCCAGGTATCCTCTCTTCATCCCGCCACCCTTCGACAGCCTGACCACAGTCTTCTCCAAATAGTCTACCGACACGGCGATCGACCGGCCCGCAAAGTGCGCGACGTTGATGCCGAGGAGCCGCCCCGAGGCGTCGACTAGCGGCCCGCCCGAATAGCCTGGGTTGAGTCTAACATCTGTCACTATGGCGTTTTCTACCACCGCCCCCCAATAGCCCCGCACCTTCCTCCTCGCACTCGTGACTGCCCCATGAGTCGCTGAAACTCCATTGCCGCGAGCATTTGCAAGGGCCAGGACGAACTGCCCGACGCAGACCTCCCCGGTGTTCCCTCGCATTGCCGAGTGGATTCCAGACGAACCTATCTCGAGGGCGGCCACATCGAGGAATGGGTCCCTCCCTAGCAACCTGGCTTGAGTTTCAGTCCTCCCATGCAGGGTGACGGTTGGGGTGGCCGAGCGGCCTACCACATGGTTGGCTGTCACGACAATGCCTTCGGACCAAGCCACGCCACTCCCCCTCCTCCCTGCGTCTACGCTCACAACCGACCGCGAAGCGCTTTCTGCCAGCGCTGTCACAGCGTCCGAGAACGACTGCAAAAGCAGCCTCCCTCTGTTTCCGCTGTCCTGACTCATACCGCACGGTCAGGTGAATGCGCTACTTGTTGAGCTAGTTCGAAGGATATCCGGTCACATGGCGGTAGGTGCCACGTATCCAAGGCGCATGAACGCCGTCCTGCTCCCTGGCCTCGTGCCGCCGTAGAGCCTCGAAATCCTCGCCACTAGTTGATGGGCTGCACGCACGGCTTTGGGCAGGTCGGAGTCGTGAGAGACCTTGGCCTCGATATCGAGCTGACTCAACGAGAACTTCGCATCGATAAGGGCGGTCCCGTCGTCCGTCACCCATTTCATGACGAACCCGTCTTCCACCTCAGCCATTCCGACCCACCTGGCATTGTCGAACCATCTCCCTTTCAGCGCGCCCGCAATCTTCCCTGCGCTGGCAGGATACGGGAGGAACGTATGGAGTATGGGTATACTCTTCGAGCCGGCATCGGCAGACCTGAACGAGAGAGCCTCCTTGGTCCTCTCTGCGAGTGTATAACCTCCTGGCGAGCGCACGATCATGCCGCTCTCCTCCAGCCTTTCCAGGGCTCTCGAGAGCGTCTCCGGATGCGCCCGGGTGATCCGCCGCAGTCCATCGAAGGTGAAGACCGCGAGCCTTTCGTCCTCTATCGTCCGCAAGACCTCGGCATCTCTAGGATTATCAACGTCGTTGCCATAGGCAAGACGGTTCTCGCGGGCCGACAAGGATTTTCACTACCGTTTCGTTCTCACTCCCTTAAAAAACAAGCGCGTGCTAAAATCGGTATGGCCTCTGCGCCTCACTTCTAAGGATACAACTGGTTCCTCCGACGAAGCCTCCTTTGGTGGCCCGGACGAAAGGTGTCTTGCTGGTGATGTGCTGTTGGGGATTTTCCGGTATCGTTCTGCTCGCCTACAATTACAATCCACTACAAATGCTATCCGGAGCCGCTGCCGTTCCGGTGCCGTCGATCTTCATGATAAGCGGAAAGACGTTCGGCTTCAACTTCACAGCCGCGGACAAGGTAGAAAGGGAATCTGTGCTTATGGGCGCGAGGGTGACTGACGCAACTGCCACATAATCCGTGCTCCCTACCTGCAGGAAGGGGCGTTCTGGATGGATGACGCAAACGCCAGTCTCGACATCATGGGTAAACGCTTCAGCCCACTCATGTCGGACAGTCTTCCTCGTCGCTTCTGCTCCTCCTGCCACCATAGGGATGCGTTGGCCATATGCAGGCCGACTTCCGAGGCGGATTGTGTCATCGAAGCAAGAGGAGGCTCGCAAAAGCCGAACGAGACAGCCGTCGGCAAGGTCATCCATTTAGGGTAAGCTGGGGCCGCCTGTCTCCCCAAATCGTCAAACTGACTCGATATTTTCCTTATGTCTCCATCGATTCCACAATGGGAGTTGGGATGCGGAACAACTGATACGCGATGCTTTGCCCGAGGAGGTGACGGGGAACGGAAAGCACACGTTAGCACAGCATCTTCAGACAGTAGAACCCCTGTTGTTTCCGGCCAAAGCTGAGCCGAGACATTCTGCATGGAATTGCTACGCTGGCGACGCGTCTCTCTGCCACTGGAGGGCAGAGACGCTGTTTGCCCAGCCGCCGCGCGACACTGGCCAGCAGGCCCCCTCAGCTTATCCACCGGAGCCATCCCGCGCTTAACTCTTAATATAAGGCGGCCAGTCATTTAGCCGCTGATGGCAAAGTGGCAGTGCTACCGATGTGAGTACATCTTCGAAGGGGATAGAACACCCGACGAGTGCCCTAACTGTCAGTACTCCCTCACATTCTGGATTGAAGCTACGGAGACTAAGCCGCCTACGATCAGGAGCTTCGTCAAAACCGACCCTCTTATGATCGACGCCAATGAGACCGTCCTGAGAGCAGCACAGAAAATGCGTGAGAAGGGAGTAGGGAATATACTGGTCCTTGTGGGCGGTGAACCGAAGGGGATCATGACCGAGCGAGACATACTGAATCACGTGGCAGCAGACGACCTGGTCGCTTCCGTCGTGCCCGTAAGGAAGATAATGACTTCTCCGATGGTCTCGATCGAGGCAGACGAGCCACTGTCCGAAGGGATAAAATTGATGGCGAAGCATAAGATAAGGACGCTATTCGTGACCGACCACGGCAAGCCATTCGGCCTTCTCAACATGAGGTCAGTGGTGGGGGACCAGTTCAAAGTGGCGAGGAGTCTGGAATCCTGAGCTTCCCTGGAGGGCGACCAGCCAAAACATCAGGTAGCCGTGAAGGAAGGGGTGACGTGGCGCCCGGGATGAGTGCCTCAGGCAACAGCTCCTCAGTGCCCCCAAATCCCATGGGACGTTAACCCATGGCCAGCTGATAGCATCATGGAATCCCAAGGGGAAACCCCTCTTCGACTCAATCGCTGCCGTTGACAGAGTGGATTACGCCAGAGGCGCACAGGAATTCGCCGCTATCATCGTCCACAAGGACACTGGCTTCCCAGGTGAGGGCTTCTTCTGCGACGACGAACTGCCTCCCTCGCTGAGGCGCCCCTACTCAATGCCTCTGATTATAGACTCTCTGCAGCAGAGATGAACTATGTCAAGGACGTTCAGAAGAGGGTTTGGGGCTATTATTCAGGCACCCAGGAGTGACTCCGAGTCTGTGCCGGGGGCAGCTCCTGGAATGACTTCAGTTTGGCGGCTGTCTTCGACGGCTCCAGGGACTCGGTAATCGACCTCCCCACAAACACGAAGTCCGCCCCAGCGGAAATCCCCGATGACGCATCCCCGCCCTGAGCGCCGACACCTGGGGAGAATATCAGGCACTCCTCGCCTACTATCTGCCTAGTCTCTGCTATCTTGTCGGCTGACTTGGCAGACACGACCACCCCGTCAGCCCCCCAGTCTCTCGCCCTATGTGCGAAGACGCGGTACAGAAGTTCACCTCCCTCGAGACGGAGGGAATACCCCTCGCCTGCTCCTTTGTGGCTCATGTAGACCAGGAAAAGTATGCCCCCGTTCTTGGAGTGAACCCTCTCAATCACACTTCCAAGACCTTCCTCTCTGCCGACGAATGGGTTCGCTATGACTGAGTCGAAGCCGTAATCAAGGAGCGAATCGACGATGTTTAGGTTGGTGGACTCAATATCGTTCATCTTCAGGTCGGCTATCAGAGGGAGCCCTTCGTCTTTACAGGCGCTGATGACGCTCCGTAGGCCCTGGAGGCCGTATGGAAGCAACAGATGGTGGTTCACCTTCACCGCGGCCAGGTGCTCCTTCGTCTCATTGAGAACTCGCACTGCATTGTCGAGCCTTCCATCGTAGGGGCCGAAGAGATCGAGGGCTAGGATGAGCTTCGAGCCTCTCCGGCGTGAAGCTTCAAGGAGCCTCTGTCTGAAGCCCAGCGTCGTACTCTCAGATTTCATCCGGCATGTGCCCTCCCGACGAGGTCTTCAAGTTTCGCAATTCCTTTCCTCTCGAGGTATGAAAGGATTCCCAGGTTGACATCGTTGAATCTATCAAACTTCCTGATTGTCGAGGTGCCAAATTGCACCATGTTCGCGCCAGCCAGGAAGAATTGCACAGCGTCCTCCCAGGTGGCTGCTCCGCCGCATCCGATTATGGGAACATCCAACTGCTCCCTCAGTTCATAGACGCAACGCAATGCGATGGGTCTGATAGCCCCCCCAGACAACCCGCCGAAGCCATTTGAAAGGGCGGCTCCCCCTTTCTCCACATCAATGGGGAACGACCTCACGGTGTTGATGGCAGTAAGGCCGTCGGCGCCAGCGTCCACGGCAGCTCTAGCGACCTCGACCAGCCTCTCTGTGTTGGGCGAGAGCTTGGCGAACACCGGTTTTCCAGTGGCGGCTTTCACTGCTCTGGTTACCTTGTTAACTTCCTCTGGGAAGTGCCCAACCTCGGTGCCGACGCCTGAAACATGCGGACAACTGAGATTGAGTTCGTATGCGGCAAAGTCGTTACCGTCCACTACCCTGACCACCCGTTCGAACTCCTTCTCCTCCCCCCCGAACACGGAGACGAATATCGGCAACCCCTTGCCGTTGTGTTCCGCAAGCCTCTCCGCGAACTTTTCCGCTCCTGGGTTTGGGAGCCCGGCCGCATTTACCAACCCGCCCTCCACCTCGACCAAGGTCGGCTCGGGGTATCCATCCCTCGGTTCGATCCCTATCGACTTCGTGACAGCGGCCCCTGCACCCACCTCCAGGGCCTGGATTACCCTTTCAAGGGAGCTCCCATGCACACCGGAAGCTAGCATGGTGGGATTGAGCAGGTGCAAACTCCCTACTTTCACCTCGATTGCATCCGGGTCCAGGTTACCTCGCCCCCATCTGCCTTAGGACTGACTCATAGTCCCCCTTCGTGACCTTCTTCTGGGCATACAGCGTTTCTACGAGGTCCTTGATGTCGGTGAACGAGTGGAGTTTCACTCCAGCGTTCGCCAAGCTTACCTTCCCACCTTCGAGCCTGTCGACCAGCACCACCACATCATCAACCGAGCATCCTGCCCTCCTCAGGTTCTCAACCGCGGCCGCTTTGCTCCCCCCATCGGTAATCAAATCGTCGACCACTAGAGCCCGCCAACCAGGGGTGACGGCCCCTTCCACTAGCTTGCCCAATCCGTGCCCCTTCCGCTCGCTCCTCACGTAGACCATCGGTTTCTTGAGCAAGTAGGCAAGAGGCGAAGAGATGGCTATGCCGGCTGTAGCCACTCCTGCGATGACATCGAAGTTCTGCTCGCCCATCTCCTTGACCATGGCCAGGTATGCCGCGATAGCTAGTTCGTATGCCTGAGGGTCGCTTGGGACCACCCTCAGGTCGAGGTAGTAGGCGCTGACTCTGCCGCTGGCCAGGGTAAATTTTCCGAACCTGAGGGAACCTATCCGGAAGAGGGCCTCGGCGAGTGCGACCCTGCCGTTCATCTTGTCAGTCAAGAATCAAACTCCCAAAAACTGGGTCCTGCCAGCTTCCACACACTCGCGTAATTGAACCCAAGCTAAGTTTAGGCTTCAGCGTGGATTTAAGCCTTGGACGGTCCGGTGCCAATCCAAAACAGACAGGGCCATCCTATCGTACGTCTCAGCGTCGATCTCCTGAACGTTCGCCGAGTCGACGTCTATGACAAACACCACGTGAAGCCTCGCTTGCATCAGGTCATCCATGGATGTCTCAGGCTCATTGTAGATGACATCGATCAGCGTCTTGATTTGGGTGGCTTCTTCGCGAGTCCTGTCCCGAGGAGGCTTGACGAAGAAGCAGGGGACATCCAGTGTGTATGATGGTGTGGTCCCCAAGGCGAACTTATCCGCATATCTGCTGTACCTGGTGATTTTGCTGGAGATCCTGTTCCGCGCGTACCCAGAAGGTTCTAGGGCCGCTTCCGGCGGTATGAATCCTGTCTCAATCTCGACTATGAGGCGCTCGTCCCCTCTCGATCCCATTACGTCGCATACCAAGATTTTGTCTAGTCTGTGCTCCACCTTAACCTCATAGCCTTGTTTTATCAAGGCCCTGGCGCACACCAGCTCAAGAGCCGAGTGGTTGATTTTCACTAGGTTCTTCCTGTAAAGGTTCACCAGGATGTCTGCGATGGCGAAAACATTCAACCTCACTTCTTCGCTGTCATTACAGCAGGCCCTCCCGGCCAGCTCATAGAGGTCGTCCTTGAACCTTCGGACGTCCAAGCCTAGCTTGGTCCTCGCTGTGCCAGGGCGAAAGGGACCTCACCGACGCCGAGAGACGTTCTTGTCAAGGATCCGTCTCACTTCGATGTCTTCCACCTGCCCGAAGTCCTCGTAAAACTCGCCGATTGCCAAGAACGGTCCTGGGGTCGACAGACAGACAACCTTGGTGCCATCTTCAATCAATGCCTGTACTGCGTCTGCCGGAGCTACCGGGACCGCTACTATCACCTCCTTTGGTCCACGCTTCTTCACCGACATCACAGCCGCGCTGACCGAACTCCCCGTGGCGATGCCGTCGTCCACTATGACTACCACTCTACCGCCTAGTCCAGGGTAAGGTGATGACCCTCGAAGCCTTCGCATCCGGTCCTTGACCTCTTCTCTCTTCTGGCGGATCTGGTCTTCTAAGTAAGACGCGCTTGCCCCCAATGACTCGGCAGCCTGCCTGTCCATCATCACGTCACCTTCTTGGGTGACCGCTCCGATTGCATACTCAGGTTCCCCTGGCGCTTCGATTTTTCTTGTGACCACCACGTCCAGCGGGGCGTCCAGTGCCTTGGCCACTTCGTTCGCTACCACCACGCCTCCCCTGGGAATCCCGAGTACGACTACGTCTTCTCCTCTGAGGCTCAGGAGCGCCTCGCTGAGGCGCTCCCCTGCGTCTACTCGGTTCTTGTACAGCAAGGACCCCACCATAGGCCTCAATCTTCTGATATTTGGTTGCCTCGTCCGGCTCTCAGGAGGGATGTGGCTTTCCTCCGACGGCGGCCTCGTAGCGTTCCTTCACCGCCGCCGTCCCGGTTCGCCCTCGGTTTGGCCTTCGTGAAGTCCAGGTTTCCCCGGCTCTACGCGCCACCATCCCGCTCGCGGATGGTATCAGGCGCCAGGGCTTTCCCCGACACCTCTTCCTTTCCGCGAATCCATCCTTCTCCTGACCGGACGAGTATCATATTAAACGGACTGCTGATATTAAGCGCTTACTTCGATTCCCAATCCTGGGAAACGTCGGCTACTGCTGCTATCTCAGGTTTCACATGGAATCTTGCCATCGTCGTGTCCCCGCCGAGGACCCAGGCATCCTAACTGCGCCCGAATCGCACGTCGACCTGGCAGAGCCTCCTCCGCGGGAGAGCAATGCCTTCCTGACCACACTCCGTGGAAGATATTTGATTGAAACCGTACCGTCGAACAATCCTTGGCTTAGAGCGTGCTCACACAAGGGGGTTTCACATTCCAAGACGACTTCGTCGGCTCCATCTTGCGACCGGTAGCGGAGCAGGTCAGGGCGATAGGCTGTCCATGACACTCTGCGCCGAGGGAGGGGCAGATGGTTCCTCCACTACCGTGAGTCGCTTTCGCTTGAGCCCCAACCACATCATCTTCTTCATCGACTCATGGACCGCTGACTCCATCATGCCGAAGCTGCATGACCGCCAAGTGATATCTTGCTTGGGCTCGGCGTCTCACTGGGTGTCCACATCAGTAGGCCGGCCGCCCCGGGCCCCCATGTCAGAGGCTCCCGACTCTTCGGTGGGTTGATGTCTTGGTCAACAGAATATCTGTTCTTTGTCAGCAACAAGAGTCAAGCTAGGATAACAGGGATGGGCACCCAGATAGCCGCAGCTCTCTCGCTGTCGGCTCCGCCGATGGCCTGGGGTGCAGCCCGAGTCGACGCCGGTTATACGCGCGAGGCTGGGAATATTCCGGGCTGCTCTCAGGTCAGGAGCAGAGCCTTGTGCTCGCCAGAGCCCGGTGCGGCCAGGGGACCGTGCCCGGGGAAAGTGGAGGAGCGCGGGCAGGGTTGAGAAGCACGAAGGAGGAGGAACGCGGGATGGGGGAAGACCCTTCTTCGGTCGAGTGGGGTGTGGAGCTCCATGCTTAGCGCCGCCTCGACCCAAGAAGAGCCAGAATCCAGAGCGCGAGCCAAATCCAGAGTGCAGATTGACCTCTGCAACGCGTTCTGAAGCTGGAGCCGGACGCGGAGTCTTGGTCTCATCTGACTCTGCACAGGGGCAGACGAAGGCAGCGAGGGGCGGCTTCTCTTTAATTACTTCCATCAGAGCAGCGTCGTAGTCATGAGCGAAGTGAAGGCCCAGAACGGAGACACAGTGTCAGTCCACTACGTCGGGAAGTTCCCTGGTGGGAAGGTATTCGACACCAGTATGAAGGCCGAGGCGACAAAGTCAGGGCTGTACACACCGGCGCGGGACTACAAACCCCTTCAAGTCGTGCTCGGCCAGCACCAGGTGATAAGCGGTTTCGAAGAAGCGCTCGTTGGAATGAAGGTAAACGAAACCAAGGAGATCACGCTTCCGCCGGAGAGAGCCTATGGGAAGTCTGGCAGGCATCCCATGGCTGGGAAGACCCTCCAATTCAGGCTCCTCGTCACAAACATCAAAAGGCCCTGACTCGCTGAGATATAGCCTGGTATTCGAGTTCATTGTGCACTCCCATTGACCCCGAAGCTATTTACCACCGACGACCCTGCCCAGACGCCGAGAGATGGCGAAGAGATCGTTCACGATAGACACCGGAACCGAGAAGATACCGGTGGAAGGCCACACCCACCAGAACGTGGCAGTGAAATATCTCATGAAGCGCAGGCGGAGCCTGATATTCACCAAGGACCTTGCCAAAGTCGAGAAGCTCTTCTCCGACGTCCCGAAGCAAGTGAGCATAATCGGGGCGAACGTCACCAAGACGTACAATGTCACATGGGAGAGGGTGAGCACCGGTGAGTTCGCCGGAGCCAGGTTCACATTCACACTGGAAGAGGTAGGGTAACCTTTAGTTGAGGGCCATCGATGGATGGCCATGGCACCAGGTTACAGGCGCGACGCTTACAACGATGCCATAAACCGGGTCCGCTCAGAACATTCAGAGTCCGTGAAGCACGCGAACATGACCGTTGAATGTCCTAAGTGTGGCACACGGCAGGTCATCACGGACACGCCTGGCATGAGGGTCTGTGTCAAGTGCGGCTTCGAATTCAGATAGCCGCAGCGGTGACGCCCCAGCCGCGGGATGAAAATTAGGCTTATGTATCAATGGCACGAACCTCTGTGATTATGATGAGGCCTCCCAGACCTATGGGTATAGCTATCTTGGCAGTTTTGGAGATTCTCGGAGGCTTGCTCATACTTCTACTCGGCCTGGCCGTGGCTGCCATAAGTGGGACGCTCTTTTCGGCCCTTGGGCTCGCTGTACCCGCGGGGATAGGGATTGCCGCAGGTGGCGTGGTAGTCATATTCGGCTTACTGGGGCTCCTAGTGGGATGGGGTCTATGGACTGGGAGGAGATGGGCAAGGATATTGGCTATAATTCTCTCTGGTCTAGGAGTCTTGGCCAGCCTCGCTGCACTCGTTTTGGGTTCGATTCCAAGCATCGTGGGGTTAGTCATCGACGTATCCATACTATGGTATCTGTTCCGGCCTAACGTGAGGGCATTCTTCGGAGGGAACACCCCGCTCATGCCCCTCCAACCAACGTCGTCACCTTAAACTGCGACAGCCTGGATATGGTGCGTCCTCCTAAATCAATTGGTCGCCAAAGGGGCGTGGTGAACAGCCGGGCGACCTTATGTTCTGTCTAGCCGGAACTACTTTCTCTTCCAGTTTTGCGCCCTTTTGCAGAACTCTTCAGTTTCGTTCGCTGCAATGTCGCAGCGCTCGTAATGTCTTACTATCTCGCGGAGGAGCTCTTCGATGGGCGTGGGGGCACCAGGGCAATCCGAGTCAATCTGCGCCCTGATCTCCATGAGCGGCTGCCAAACATCACCAGGGATGACTACAGGAACCCCCTTGTTGCTAAGACCCATAGCCCCGGTGGGTCCGAAAGCACTATTTCTAGATTGGGCACCCAACCCTGGAAGGGTGGAGAGGGAGGCGTGCCGCACCAGAGCGGTTTCGCCGATAGAGCTCCGGTCGGGACATCAGGCACAATACATTGTCGACGTACTACACTAGCGCCGGCCTCCTCCTATGGAGTACGTTCCATCCACCTGAACGGGGCATCATGTAATGGATTCTCGCCTCGAAGCGCAGATTGCAGGAGAACTTTGTCAGTACAAGTACCGGGTAAATCGCCGCCATGAGGCTGATGATGACAATCACGACCAACCTTGAGCCTCCCGGCCTTCAGGCGGTCGGTACCTATTTCAGTCCATTAGAGGCCCAGGCTATTGATCAGTTTCCCAGAGTTCGCGTCGAAGACGAGCACAATCTTCTTTCCCTTGTGGTCATACCTGGCGAACCAGATCGGGGCGTGAAGCAGCTCCACGTCGCCCACATCGGAATCCGTCGTGAGCTTCTGAATCATGTGGTACTTGGCGTGTGCCTTCTCTGACTGGAGCTGGTCGACGAGGGTCTTTGCCTGCGACTTCGCTACATCTTCGCCGATGTCCCCATTGAGAACCTTCACGTTCTTGGGAATCTTGGAGATGTCGAAGAGGGTCCGACTTTCAAGATCGAACTGGTAATCGCGCGGCTGGTACTCAGTGAGCGCCTTCAGGGCGACCACCGGGAAGTTGTAGTTCTCGTCCATCTGTTCTGACTTCAGCGTCCCTCCTCCGTATCCCATCCCCATTCCGTAGAGCATAAACCACCTTGACAGGAGAAACCCGTTTGTCGGCCTGGGGACGGAGATGCCTCCCCTGAACAGCCGTCTCCCGCCGCCGAACCCGCCCCCCATTCCGCCGAGTATGACTCCCATCAACGCCGCGGTCGTCGCCGTCTGGCCCACCTCGGCAGCCAAGTTCGTGGCCACAACTGTCGTCCTCGCCGAGACGCCGACGATCCAGTAGGGGACGTACGAGAGGCTCATCTCTTCTTGGATTGACTCCTCATGCAGATGTCTGTGAAGGAACCCTTTGTCCATCATTGACGTGATTATCGCGTTGACCTTGTCCGTGTCTCCGAGCTTTATCGGCAGCATCGTCTGTTTCTGTACGCCCGTCCACCCCTGGTCGCCAAGGGTCACCCCGCTCCCACAATACTCGCAGGTGATTACCATCTCTCCGAACTTGGGGGTGAGCGGGGCCCCGCAATTGGGGCACTTCAACGAAGTCGCTCCATGAGGTGCTATGACCTGCTGCCTTTGTCCCGGCTCATGCCCGGAAGCCGCTTCCTGTACCCCTATCTTCGTCCCGCATTTGTAGCAGAAGCTGGCATCGTCAGGGAGCTGAACTCCGCAGTTGGGGCAGTTCAGCACGATTCACCTACACCTTTGTCCCGCAGTTGTTACAGAACTTCGCCCCGGCTGCAATGTGGCTTCCGCAATTGGGGCAGAACTTGCTCCCTCCGGCAGGGGCGGGAGCTCCTTCCGGAGCGGGAAAGTTGAAACCGCAGTTAGGACAGAACTTCGCCGAAGCCGCGACAAGTGACCCGCAGTTGGGACAGCTTTTCTGATTCATCCCCTGGCCCATCCCCGCGGCCATGGATCCTCCAATCACTCCGCCGACCCCTATGCCTGCCCCGAGTCCCGCGAACGTCCCAGCTCCCCCAGACTGGTTCTTGGCAGCGTCGTCGATGGCCTTCCCAGTCTGGTATTGCATGAAGTTGACGCCTAGCACCTGCATCTGAGATCTGGTGTCGATCGCCTTCTGCACCTCGTCGGGGAGGCTGATAGTCAGGCCGGAGATTTTGTTAATCTCTATTCCGTACTGTCCGAGGTTATCCGGCCCAGACGAGAGGACCTCTTGCTCGATGTTGGTCAGATTGGCCGCCAAATCAGTAATCTTCAGCCCCTGAGCCTTCATTTTCCCCAGGGAATTGTAAACAAGTATCACCATTTGCTCCTTAATCCTGTCTTCTACATCGCCCGAAGACTCCGATGCGAACGTCCCTACGAACTGGTTGATGAACAGCTCGGGCGAAGAGATCCTCCACCTGTACTCCCCGAAGACCCTGAGGTTCACAATCCCGAACGTCGGGTCAGTGAACTGGTACGGCTGCGTGCTCCCGAACTTGCCATCTAGGTACCTCTTGGGCACGTAGTAGACCTCAGCCCACTGGGTCACACCGGTAAAGGATTTCAGAAGCTTCCCGACGATTGGTGCGTTGAAGTCTGTCAGCGCATATCTGTTTGGCTGGTCGAAGTACGTGAGGACCTTCCCATCTCTGTAGAACACAGCTATCTCGTCTTCCCTGACCACTATGTTGTCATTCAGCCTGATTTGCCTAGGCGCCTTCCAGAGGACGTTGTAGACCCCGGCGGAAGGCTGCTTGTACTGGTCGTCCCAGGCGAAGGTCGTTGACCCGAAGACGCTCCCTCCGGTCGCCGGAACGCTCCCGCCACTGCTCTTCTTGCCGAACACCATCTATCTCACTGCCCGAGGGCAATTCCCTCTATGACTTCGACCCTCTGCGACCATTTCTGTCTTATATCCATCACCGAGCGCGAGAAGCCATCCAGCACCCCCTGGACCGGGTTGGGGGTCGCGGGGTCGTAGATCAGGGTCCCCGGCGCCGAGGCGCGATCGAGCTGCCAGACTGCGCTCACAAAAGAGTAATCGTATTCGTAAAGCTTGTTCAGTTTGTCGTCAGTAATCTGAATCGGGGCGACCCACCCCGCGTATCCCTGGGCCGCGTGTCTCACCTCTCCACTGAGTGCCTGGACATGGGCTATCAGAGAGCCCACCGCTCCTAGATTTATGAGGTCGTTGCTCGAAGCAATCTGCTTCCTGAGCTGCTGCAGGTTGTCCTTCACATGGTCGAGCTTGTCGGCGACTTGGTTCCTCAGGAGGGAGTCGGATGCCCTGAGGTCCTCTTTAGTTCTGTACCCTCTGAGACCTGGGATGAGGAGTTCCAGTTTCTTGGCGATGCCCCTGTTACCGTCAACCTGCTGCCTGATATCAGGGCTGTTCTGCGACACGGGCTTTCAAAATTCGACCCTTCTTCCATCTAAATAAATATGGCGAACCACCATTCCCATGAGAGGGTGTGCCTCGTTGGGTCTTGAGAAGCTGCGTATCGGGTGCAGCGGGTGGTCCTACAAGGACTGGGAGGGGGTCTTCTACCCGAAAGGGCTTGCAGCCAAGGAGTACCTCTCCTACTACTCGAAGGTCTTCAATGCCGTGGAGATAGACTCGAGTTTCTACCGGGTCCCCAGCCAGTTCATAGTCAACCAATGGAGGAGCAACACTCCGAGCGGGTTCGTCTTCTCCCCCAAGCTCCCCAAAAAGATCACCCACGAGAAGAAGCTCAAGGAAACCGAATCGAGCCTAGTCTATTTCTACAGCGTCTTGACCAAGCTAAAGGACAAGCTGGGCCCGATTGCCATCCAGCTCCCCCCCTCCATCAAGCTCAGCACCCACGAGGAGGTCATGAAGGACTTCGTCTCGAAGCTGAGCCCTGAGTTCAGGCACGCGATCGAGTTCCGTCACAAGTCATGGTTTACCCCAGACGTCTACTCTCTCCTAAGGAAGAACAACATCGCGATGATCTGGTCCCTGAACCAGTACGTCGAGACCCCTCCCGAGCTCACAGCCGACTTCATCTACGTGAGGATGGTCGGAGACAGGGAGATCACGGAGTTCACGGCGGTCCAGAAGGATAGATCGGAGGACATGGAGCGTTGGGCTACAGCGGTGATGGAAAGATCGTCGAAGTTCGAGGACGGATACGTCTTCTTCAACAATCACTTTGCAGGCTTCAGCCCTGAGTCCGCCAACGAGTTCCGCAGGCTCCTCGGCTTGATGGAACTCGACTGGAAGGCGCAGGGGACTGGACAGCAGACTTTGTTCGGGTAGTGCTTGATATATGCATCCTCAGCGCCGGTGCATCCTCCATGTCGACTTGGATGCGTTCTACGTCTCCACGGAGGTCAGAGAGCACCCGGAACTGAAGGGGCTCCCTGTAGTCGTGGGCGCGGACCCGGAAGGAGGGATGGGGCGGGGTGTCGTTGTCGCTTGTTCTTACGCTGCCCGGAAGTTCGGTCTTCGTTCTGGGATGCCTATCACTCAGGCTTACAGGCTCTGCCCTCAGGCGAAGTACATACAACCAAACTGGGGTCTCTATGAACGTGTTTCGGAGGAGGTAATGGCTACGCTGAGAAGCTTTGCCGATAGGTTCGAACAAGGGAGCATAGACGAGGCTTACCTCGACGTCACAGGCAGAGCAGGGGACGAGCGCTCCGGAGCAGACTTGGCCATGGAAATCAAGAGGACCATTGGGGAAAAGCACGGCCTCACCTGTTCTATCGGGGTCGCACCGAACAAGTCTTCGGCGAAAATCGCTTCTGATAGGAACAAGCCTGACGGCATGACCGTTGTTCCGTTCGGGGAAGTGCGCGGGTTCCTCGCCCCTCTCCATGTGGGAGTAGTCCCAGGCATCGGCCCGAGGACGCACGAGTTTCTAAACGAGAAGGGTATTGTGACTATTGCCCAGCTCCAGCAGTTGGAGGGGAAGCAACTCCTCTCTTGGTTTGGAAAGAACGGGGTCTGGCTGTGGGGTGTAATCCACGGCGAAGAGGCGGTCGAGGTAAGAGAGCAGGCGCTCCCGAAGTCACTCAGTGTAGAGCGGACTTTCAAGGACGACGTAAGCGACTTTATGACGGTCAGAAGGGAAGCAATCGATGCCGCCACTGAGCTGATGCGGAGGGTGAAATCTGCGGGTTACTCTTACAGGGTAGCTGGGATAAAGATCAGGTTCCGCGGGTTCGAGACCCACACTAGAGAGCGAACCCTCATCAATCGCGCTGACAACGAACGGCCTTTGTTTGCAAGCGTAGAAAGGCTTCTGGACGAGTTCGAGTCTTGGGAAAAGCTGGTGCGCCTTATAGGAGTCAGAGTCGCAGGCATTCAACATTCCTCCTCGGGACTATCAAAACTCGACGACTGGGCCGTGGGCTAAGTGTGTCCCTATTTCTCCGGGAGCCTTGCTCTCCTGAACATGCCCTATGGACGGATACCTGCCAACATAGGAGGAAATGAGGTAGACTGCAGCGGCGAGGCGCCCTGCATGAATCGGGCCGTACTCCAAGTAACCTGAAGGGAGTTTGGGCGCCTCCGCAGGGACGCGATGACACCTGACGCTGCCACTCTTTCGTCGGAAGACATGACCACCGCTGCCGGCGTCAAAGGACCGGCGACTCAAACAACCCACTCGTCGCATAGGAGGCTCCGTGGCCGCTGAGAACCCGGCGCCAGCAGAGCAAAAATCACGCTCCCATGCCCCGATCATCGGTAAGGAAGCAGGAGAGTCAGCATAGACGAAACCAACCGCGACGCTTGGAATTTAGGTGAGATATATCAGGAGTCTTGCCTCTCTCAGAATCCTCATTGTGCTCGCTGAACAGGCAGGCTCCGCCAAGCATCAAATCCAGTCAGTATGAACGCGAACTACGAGTCAGGACGTACACCGGGAACATCCATCAGCGCGACAAGTACGCTCTACCCTAAAGTACCAGCAGAGAGCTCCACCTGCAGCATGAAGCCCTTTCCTGGGGTTGCCGCCGAGGCAGTAGCACTGTCCGTCATGCTCGCATCCGCTAGGGCCGTGCCAGCTGGGTCCTCCTTCGCCGTGTACCTCGTCGTGATGCAACTGTTGTCCACGTACCTGATACACTGTCCCGCTCATTACTTGTTGGGAACCTTCGCTGGCATAAGGTTCAGGGATATCCGCTTCAGGCGAACCTCACTTGCTCGCGCCTTCCCAATGAAGGCGAGGCGTTTCGTCGGGCTTCTGCCGACTCTTACACTCTCTACGGAGAAGCCCTCTATGGCACGGGCTTCGCGTAGAGGGATCGCTGCTATGTACGCAGCAGGTGCTGTGGCGTCGATGGGCTCGGCGTTGCTCATAGCCGTCGCAGCCACTCTGGCCGAGCCAGTCCTTTACTCGGCCCCCGCATGGGCAATAGCCTTGGGATACCTGCTCTTCGACATCGTCTTCTCTCCAAGAAGCGGAGACTTGATGCGGTCCAAGAAAGCCTTGAAGGGCTTGTCGCATCCCATTCATGGTCCCTAGGCTGGAAACCCGGGCGCATCTCCTACTCGGGTCTGACCTGAAAGAATCGTGGACAAGGGAGGGCCATAACCTGTCGTGTTTCTCGCCGCTAGCGGAATTCAGCCTGGTTTGCGATGTCGGCCACGCCCCCCTGACAAAGACGCCCCCCAAACATACTTGCCAGCGAGCGGCATGTCTCGGCATGGTTCCATGATTATGTGGCCGCGCGCCGAGCTGCTAGCTCAAGCTTCTCTGCAAGCCATGGGAGTGCCTGGGTGATGAACGACGGCCCATGATGCGCGAGGAAGTCCAGCGGGCCGGGCGTCACGAACACATTCCCAAGAGTGACAGCCTTCAGCCCTGCCCAGCCCCTAGTGCGTAGCAGGGCCGGGAGGTCCGCGTCTCCGAATTTGGAGTACATCTTGGGTTCATAGAATATTACATCAGGGTTCCTGGAGGACACTAGATTCAAATCTGGGACCAGCCACTCACAAGATTCCTTCTCGTACACATGCGAGCTCCCGAGGAGCCTGAACGCATCTGTGATGTAGCTGTAGGCGCCGAAGCTCACGGGCCCCCCCAAATTGATTTCAACATAGGAATTGAGCTTCGAAACCCTAGGAAGCCCCCCAAGTGACCTGAGGAGAGCCGTCTCCAGATCCCGGCCCATCCTTGCGGCACCCGCCACCAGACCTATCTTGACCACGAAGTCTACAATGCCCGCCACCGACAGAGGAAGCTCGAGCGGGAACACTGGATACTTTTTCGACAACCTAACTGCGAATTCGCGCTGGTATCCCGTGACGGCAAGGATCAGGTCCGGGCTGAGCTCATCGAGGACTTCTTCTCTTACCGTGTTGTAACTCCCAAGCTTCCGTTTCGACTTCGCCTCCGCCGGCCGAGCGCAGAACGCGGTGACTCCGACGACCTTGTCACCAAGCCCGAGTTGGAAGAGTGTCTCAGTGGCCGCAGGGCTAAAACTCACGATTCTTTCAGGCGAATCTGGGACTTGCACTGCGGTCCCGAGGACTTCACTGAAGACCTTCATCATCGCGCTTCTTTGAACACCGTTGTGATATCTGTTTCCCGGAGACCTTGACGAGTTATAACACCTGTTAAATACTCTTCATCGGAATCCTTGGGCCAACCAGCTTGGTGGACTCCAAGAAACTGATTACGGCCACGCTCTTCGGCGTAGTGATAGGCGTAGTCTATGGCGCACTACCGTTTGAAATCGGCGACTCACTGATCATATTCGAAGCCGTACTCCTCTCGCTCAGCTTCATTCTACTCGGTCCCGGAGGTGCGACCTACACAGGCTTCGTCAACGGGCTGGTAGAGACACCGCTGCAGCTCTCGTTCGGCCCGTTCGTATTCGTGGTGGCGTTCTTATATGGGGTCCTAGTGGACTTGTTCTGCAGCGTCTTCAAGGTGACCTCCGGAGGCAAAGTCCATCCGAAGAGGCTCGTGGCTTCGTTGACCCTGAGCACCGTCATAGTAGGCGCGGCTGCGACCTACGCTTTCCTGGCATTCGGCTTTGGTACCTCAGCGCCTTTCCTGGAATTGTATCTGCCGATCCTGATTATAGGGGTCGTGAGCGGGACCGTAGGAGGATTCCTCGGCGCCAGGCTGTGGGAACGGAACCTCAGGCACAGATTCACTCCCGTCCAGCAGCCTGCGAACTAGTTGGGTTGCTTCGGAGCTCTCTTCCCAGTTTCCTGGTGAACCTTCGGAGAAAGCCATAGAGCACGAGCCCGAGGATGATGAAGGCTGCCCCTTCTACTTCGTTTGTCACAACTCCAGCTATGACTCCCGTGAGCAAGACGAACAACCCAATGATGGTTATCAGAATCGCGGCTGTCTTCGATATCGGGCTAGCTCTTACTGCCAATTGCTGACGCTTCGGAGGGGGGTTAAACAACTGTTGCGACTCTGAGCAACCGGCCCCAGAAGGCGTCAGTGGCGCTTGGTCCGTTTCTCCTCTTCCATGAGAATCTTGTACAGTCTGAACCTGTCGTTCTCTCCTGGAGAGAGGGTATAGCCGCACACCCGGCAAGAAACGCCTTGGCCAGTCTCCTTCAGGTCGAATCGCCCGCACTTCGGGCACTTCATCTCGTCCCGCTGGGCCTTCATGACTCGTCTCCGACATAGGACCGAGTCAAAAGCATTGACACTTTCACCAAATCCTAACCACTGGCCCCCCGCTGAACAGCCTGTTCTCCTGCGAGAAGTACCGGTAGACCTCCGGTGGGAACGAGATGTCAGCCAGGTAGAGGTCTCCGAGAAGAGTCTTAGCTTTGGGGTTAAGGAATCCTGTCTTCGGAAGTCCGAAGGTCAGTGTCAAGTCGGCGTCAATGCATGGGTGACCAGGCTCTCCTGATGTGGCATCCAACCCTGAGGGTATGTCCACAGCGAGCGTCTTAGCCGTAGACTTTGTCGCCTTGGTTATGAGGGTCGCCAAATGCTCCCGGGGATTCCCTTTGGAAGCGTAGCCCAAAAGGGCATCAACCAAGAGGTCGGCCTCACCGATATCTCCGTCAGGCCCTGACGTTTCGATTCCGATCTTCTCGACGGCCACGAGCTGCCTGGCAGGAACGTCGCGCATTCCTCCTCTCGTTCCACCCAACAACACGCGCACACAGGCTCCCCAGTTGTGCAGATGCCTCGCAGCGACAAGACCGTCCCCCCCGTTATTTCCCCTGCCGACCAGGCAACACACCGCCTTTCCTGATACCTCGCCGCCCAGCATCCCCCTGGCTACTTCAGCTGTTCTAAGCCCTGCGTTTTCCATCAAGGAGAGCACGTCGATTCCATAGGATTCAATTGTCATTCTGTCGGCTTCAGCCATCTCCTCAGCTGAAAGGAATGTGAACCCACGTTCCGATTTCATCTTCCTGACCTCCGTGGTCTTCGTATTTCAGCATAGGTCGCATTGGCACTTCTTCCTTCCGACCGCACCTGTCAACTATATTTCTTCAAAATGGCACACGGTTTAGAGCCCGAGGTATATTCGACCTAAGTGTCCTTTCGGGGCAGGCAATGAGTTTTTCATCCAAGTGGCAGAGGAAAGACCAGGGGCCTGGTTTGGTGGACAGGCTCAGGGGCACGGTCAGACCTCCGACGCCGCTGAAATCTCAGATTGAGCAGGCCAACAGGCAGATTAGGCTGCTCATCTCTCAGCTTGATGGGACAGTCAACAGAATCAAGCAGCGCGACTCAACCATATTCAAGAATGTGGTATCCTCTCTCGCGAAGCATGATATGCAGCATGCGGCGGTTTACGCCAACGAGCTCTCTGAAATACGCAAGATGGGGAAGATGGTGACTCAGGCGCAGTTGGCCATGGAGCAGATTTCCCTCAGACTCGGAACCATTACAGACCTCGGCGAGATAGCCAACACATTGGCCCCCGCGGTCTCGGTCATCAAGAATATGAAGGAGGGCCTGAGCAACGCGCTTCCAGACGCCGACAGGGAGATAAGCGAAATCTCAGGTCTACTCAGCAGCGTCCTCGTGGACGCCAGCACTTCAGGAGGAATCTCCTTGAACTTCGACGCCGCGAACGAGGACGCACAGAGAGTCCTCGAAGAGGCCGCGGCCGTCGCGGAGCAAAGGATGAAGGACAGCTTCCCGGAGATACCAGTCGGGGTATTCAGCCAGGACGAAGGCGAAGGACTCACTGCCTAGGCCAGTGGATTCCCCCCAGGCAACGACGCTTTCATTTATTGCAACGGCCTTGACTGGTCAATCAGTTCGGTTCGTTTAATATCGGGAAAGCTGAATCGGGTCATGGCTTGAAATTCGTGGCTAGGCACGCTCGTTCCATCTCGACGGGCGGACCAACTCCACCGGCGCCGGACAGCCGAGGAGGAAGAGCAAAGGGCCTAGTTGTAGTAGTTCTGGTCCTGGTAGCTGCGCTCGCGGTGGTCGATCCTTCGCTGTCTGCCACGCTCCGACATGACTACTCGACCCTCGTTGCTCTTGTCTCGGGCGGAAAATCGGTTTCGAGCATTTCAGTCGGAACGAGCATAGGGAGCTGTTCAAGCGCGGTCACAATCCAACCTCTGACCAATCCCGACATAGTAAACGGATCCGCTGTCGTCGCATATCCTCCTGACTATTGCACCCTTGCGGGATACGCCCTCGCGCAGATCAACGCCGACAGGGCGGCTAACGGCACAGGGCCGGTCGCGCTTGCCTTCAACCGCGCCGCCCAACAGCACGCCGACTCCATGCTCTACTACTCCTACTTCAGCCACTTCGACACCCAGGGATACAAGCCATACATGCGATACACCCTTCTCGGTGGGCGAGGAGCAGACTTTGAGAACATAGCATACTCGGAGTACTCGGTGGGGCTTCTTGGACGGACGGCAGCAATAGAAAACGCAATCAGAAATCTAGAGCACCTGATGGTCTACAACGACGTCGTCTGCTGCAACAACGGGCACAGATACAATATACTCGACCCCCTCCACAACTTCGTGTCCGTCGGAGTGGCCTACAACAGCACCTACGTCTTCTTCGACGAAGAGTTTCAGAACGAATACCTCAACCTGAGCCTCAAGGTTACAAGTGCTCCCTCTGCGAGTCCATACCAAGTCACAATGCTTGGTACTCCTATTTTAGGAACGCCGGTCCCGACCGCAATCTACGTGGCGTTCGACACCACGCCCGCCCCTGAAACCCGGACCCAGCTCGAGAGTGGACCCACCGAATACGGACCTGGTGCTCTGTTGGGCGGCGTTCTCCCTCCGACTGGGTTGTTTGGGGGCTGTGGCCAATTCGCAACCGGAATCACTCAATGCGCAAGCAGATGGGCATTCAATCCAACTGCCATTTACATCGCATTCTCCTTGAACCAGTTCGTCAAGGAGAAGGGGCCGGGGGTCTACACCATCTATCTGGTCACAGGCCCGAGCACAGACACGGCCATAACCACCATATCTATCTTCGTGCCTTAGGCCTGACCCATCTTCGCCCTGATAATCCTGGCTGTTTCATCCATCTCTGGTTTGGAGAGCCTCTTTCTGTCTCCGAATCTGCCTTTGTCTTCCATCTTCACAGGAATGACATGCACATGAACATGGGCGACCACCTGATTGGCAGCCTCGCCGTTGTTCTGGACGAATCTGAACCCGTCAGCCCCTGCCGCTGAGACTACTGCCCTGGACACTTTGGACGCGACTCGAAAGAGGCCCGCGACATCCGTTTCTTTCATGTCCCAGATGGTCTCTCCGTGCTCTTTCGGACAGACCAAAGTGTGGCCCCTCGAGAAGGGGAAGATGTCCAAGAATGCGACGTACTTCTCGTCTTCGTACACTATGTTCGAAGGGGCCGTCTTCGACACAATCTGGCAGAATATACAGTTTCTAGCTTCCTTGAGGGGAGAACCGAGTCCTATCCGTCGGTATGGGCCCGCCACTTGCCCGTTGGTCCCCACCATGTTCCCCTCTTCCAAGCCGCCCTTAATACGTGCTCATGGTAGACTCTTAGACGATTGCCATGCGAGAGATGCCGTGCCGGGGAGCTGACAGATTATGAACGCAGAATAGAGGGTGAGGAAAAGGTCACTATCAGAGGCGTGCGGTGCAGCCTGTGCGGCTACACCGAGCTGGCAGACGACGAGGCGATCTGGGCTGCGGTCGGGCTCTAGGTCTACTCCAGAGCGGTCCGTTGATATGCGGATATGAACTCGAGCGCGAATTTGTCTGCCTGTTTTTCCGTTCCACGATGCTTCCCGCTCACTGATCTCAAGTGGTGATAGAACTCATGAACCATCACGAAGGGGTTGTAGAGGAACTCACGGCGCGCAGCGAGTATCTCCTTTCGCCTCTGCGAGTAGACTGCGGCGACGCCCTTGGTCTTCCCTTCGACCACCCCTATCCCTAGCTTGGGTTCTGAAACTTTGTACCACTTCGAAAGGACCTTGATGGCCTCCTCGGGTTTGGAGTCAAAGATCAAGGCGACCACATATGCCTGCATCTGTTCTTGCGAGAGCCCCATTGGAAACCCCGGTGCTCCATCCCACTTAAGCAATCGAGCCTGTCGTTACCAGTTGAGCCGTTGGTCAGCAATCATTGATTCCTCCGTTCAACTGGCAATTGGGTCGGAAGGAGGTGCATGAACAGGAGAAGGCACATAAAACTCGACGGTCCGAAGGGAACCAGGTTCAGGGGACCCCCCTCTCTGTTTTCCATCGGCTGAGCGTCACCAGGCTCATGCGCGGCTAGGTGCAGATTGGCTTCTGCCTCAGCGAATCATGTCTCTGGCTGATGACTTGTAGAGTACGTGATTCACGCGGGGAACCGAGCGGTTTAATCACTAAGCGCACCAGGGAGATAGGTTTGCCGAGGACCAACGCAATTCTCTCATGGAGCGGAGGAAAGGACAGCTCGCTGGCTTTGCAGGAGGCGTCGGAGTCTCCGGACCTCGAGGTCGTATCTCTCCTGACCACTCTGACGGGAGACTTCAACAGAGTCAGCATGCACGGAGTGAGGAGGACTCTATTGCATATCCAAGCGAGGAATTTGCGGCTCCCGCTCGACGAAGTCTGGATCGGGAAGGGGGCCTCGAATGACGAATATTCCTCGGCGATGCGCGAGGCCATGCTCAAGCACCATGGTCGCGGTGTGCGCTGCGTCGTCTTCGGCGACATATTCCTTGAAGATATACGCCGATTTCGGGAGGACGAGCTTTCAAAGGTGGCAATGGAAGGGGTGTTCCCTCTGTGGATGAAGGACACGACGAGGCTGGCCACCCAGTTCGTCAAGGACGGGTTCAAGGCGGTAGTGTGCACAGTAGATCCAAAGGCGCTTAACAAGAGCTATTGCGGCAGAGAGTTCGATGAATCGTTCATCTCTGACCTCCCGCCTTCGGTGGACCCATGTGGAGAGAACGGAGAGTTCCATACCTTCGTGTACGATGGGCCGATGTTCGAGAAGGAGGTTCCGATTCGGAAGGGCGAAATCGTACTCAGGGACGGGTTCTACTTCGCAGACATTCTCCTAAGGTGACTACAGCAGCGGGAGGGAAGTTCATAGGCTGTATCGCCGCCGCGATAGATCAAGACGAAAGTCATTCCGTTGACCACACGAATGTGGTCGGCCGGGACTAGGCCGCCCTCCAAGAACCTGTCTGGTTGGTAACGAGGATAAATCAGAACTCATCCTGTATATTCGACACGCCCCTTTTTCATGTCACATGGTGTTCTCCACGCTGGATACCACGAGCACGACAGCAACAAAGACAGGCATGCCTTTGAGCTCGACGTTGGAGAGAATAGAGGGCGAAATTGGAGCCGATTTCAAGAACCGCGAAAGTGGCACCCGCAGCGGTGTCCCATGCTCCACAGTTGGACGTATCATCCAACGAGTCAGGGTTAATCGCGTTGGTCCTCGAAAACCAGATAGCGAAGAACAGATTATAGAGAGCTAAAGGCAGAGTACCGTACGATGGCTGCCGTCTCGACGCTGCTCGAGCTCGTAGAGAGAAGAGGCCAGGGGCCTTCGCCTGGTTTCAGTAGGGAGCACGCCCTGCTGGCTTTCCTGACCATCGGTGCTTCCGGGGAGATTGGAAGGCAGGCACTTGCGAGAAGTTTGAACCTAGGTGAGGGGTCGATGCGGACAGTCCTCAGAAAGTTCACCCACGCGGGCTATGTGGAGACAGACACCTTAGGGTGTCATCTCACGCCTTCTGGCAGACGACTGCATGCTTCTATCCTGAGAAGCATCCCGAAGATGGCAGCAATCAAAGACTCTCAGGTCGAGCTCGGGAAGTCCCAGGTTGCTATCCTGGTGCGGCCTATAACCGATATGGCCGCCAACGGTCTTGTCCAGCGTGACTCTGCGGTCAAAGTAGGAGCCACCGGAGCCGCCACCTATTTGATCAAGGAAGGGAAGTTTGCCATCCCAGGAAGCTCGCCTGATTGCGAGAAAGACTTCCCCGGATCTATCTGGCGCGCCCTCAGGTCTGAACTGTCGCCAAAGGATGGGGACGTGGTGATTCTTTGCGGCGCGACCGATGAAATCGCGGCCAAGCTGGGTGCCCTTTCGGCGGCTTTCACGCTTCTGTGACTATTATTTGGTCGCCTGCTCGGCAGGAGCACCCTGAGGGCCTGATTGTTTGTTCACCTGTCGATTTATGGCGTCCGCGAAGTAATGTCCGGTCACAATCACTTTCACAGACTTCACGCCCTTAACCTGAGCAAGGTTGTCCTTCAGGTCTTGAGATATCTTCAGTGCGAAAACAGGAGGGCAGAACTGCGTGGTTGCATGATACTCGACGTCTACGTTCCCGTCTTTGACGTCTAGCTTGTCGATAAGGTTCATCTCCACGATTGGCATTCCTATCTCGGGATCCACTATCTTCGAGACCTGTCTCTGAACCTCCCTCACGTCCACCTCTTCTGACGACATAGAACCACTGAAAAGCGCCCCTTCCGCTAAAAAAAGCTTGTCCCGGGACGAGCTCAGGCAGGTTTACAACCTACCACCGCAGGTGTCATCCCACGAAGCCAGAAGACGTACTCGCATCAATAGAGGCTGCCGCCCCCAGCAAAGGATGGCCAATCATCGGACCCAAGAGGGGGATCATATTGGATGAGGTTGTGGGGAGACACAAGCCATCGTCGATACTCGAAGTGGGGACCAACGTAGGCTACAGCGCCATAAGGATGGCGCGGCACCTGAAGGCAGGCCAGCGACTCACATGCGTCGAGGTCAGCGGGGACATGGCACTGGCAGCCAGGGTGAACTTCGAGAAGGCCGGGCTTTCGGACCTGATTGAAGTAATCGTAGGGGACGCACTGTCTGTGCTTCCTACGTTCACAACCCGTTTCGATATGGTCTTTCTAGATGCGGCGAAAGACGATTACCTGGACTACCTGAGGTCAGTCGAGAAGCTCCTTCATGCCGGGAGCGTGGTAGTGGCGGACAACGTGAAGTCCTTCTACCCCGCGGTCAAACCATATCTCGACTATGTGCGCAACTCGGGGAGGTACGCGAGCTCCTACAGAGACGCTCCGTCGAACTGGGGGACGGACGAGGGGGACGCTGTCGAAGTGAGCGTCAGGCTCTGAACCCCTCCACCAGATTCTGCCACGCGGGGCTCCCGTCGAATGGTAGGTACACTCGCACTCTGTCCAAGAGTCCTCGGTACTTGTTCTCAATCTCCCCGCCAACCTCTTTCCAAGTCCCTCCTACTACGAACTCTTCTAGCATCGCGTCATCCACCTCAGATGCCATCGTGCGCCACTCCCCCCTTGTAGACAGTGCATGCAGCCGTTCAGCCACGTCCTCCCAATGATGGAGCTCCATCACCCTCCTATACGTACGGGTCGAGGCGTAGAACGCTATCTGTTCCCTGTATGCTTCTCTGACCGCAGAGATCTCATGTTCATTGTCTCCCACGGCAGCGAACACCGACGCGGCCACTTGCACCTCTGACCTGCTCCTCCCGGACCTCGCCGCGCCCTTTGACAGCGCAGGCTCTATGACTTCACGGAGGTATCTGAGCGTGTGGAGAGGGTGGATATGGAGGCCATCTGCAACGCCCCCTGCCAACATGCACATCGTCTCGTTGACTCCGGCAACCAGGATTGGAATTGAAGGGTGCCCAATCGGACTCGGCGTGAAGAAGGGGGTCATGAGGTCAAGCGTGTAGAATCGTCCCCTGAAGTCCAACTTTGAGCCCTCCTGCCAGCTCTTCCATACAGACCTCAGTGCCGACACATATTCCCTCATTTTTGGAGCCGGCGGGTCCCATTTCATCCCGAATCTCCGCTCGATATGGCCCTTGACCTGGCTCCCCAAACCCAGCATGAATCTGCCCCTGGAAACGCTCTGAATGTCCCAGGAGGTGTATGCCATCGTCGTGGGGCTTCTGGTGAACGCTAGTGCTATCGACGTCCCTAACCCCACGCGCTTAGTGGCAGCAGCAGCCAGAGCTAGCTGCACGAAGGGGTCGTGCTTTGTCTCGTTCGCCCAGAAGGCGTCGAACCCGTACTCCTCCGCCTTCCTCGCGAGCCCGCCTGCTTCACTCGGCTCGCCCAACGCCACCTCTGCGTCTATTTTCAACCGAAGGGCACCGTCGTACGTGTGCTTCTTAAAGCCGGACCAGCGAGGACAGGCTCAACCTCTTGCCGAATCTTTCGGTCATCGCCGGCTTGACAACAGCGCTGTGCTGGGGGACTGGGGACTATCTGTCCAGGAGCCAGTCGGAGAGGATGGGCTACTACAAGACTCTCACATATTCAATGATAGTGACCTTCCTAGTTCTCGTCGCCCTCACTCCGGTTGTCAGCCCTGAGCTTAGCGCTCCTCTCATACCATTGGTCGTCCTCCTCGTCGCAGGGGTCTTGAATTTTGTCGCCTTCAATTTCCTCTACCAGGCCTTCCACAGAGGGGTCGTCTCAGTCGTCGCGCCGGTTGCATACACATATCCTGCTATCACTACGCTCCTCTCCATCTTCATTTTAGGCACTGTTCTGCAGTCCGCCGAGATCCTCGCAATCGCAGGGATTATCATCGGCGTGGTCCTTACGTCAACAAGATTCTCCGAGATAAAGCGGTCCACCATTGGCAAGGGCTCCGCAGGTCTTACCGCTGGGTTCATTCCTGCCGCCGCCGCTTCGCTCTTCTTCGGGTTCGTCTATGTAGGGGTCGGATACGCCGCGCCGTTGGTGAGCCTGGTAATCCCGGTCATGATTCTCCGGATAGTGGGAATTGCGATGGGGTTAGCGCTGGCTCCGGCCCTCAAGCAGAGCGCTAGGCCTACCAAGGGGGTCTTCTCGAGTGGGATTATCACCATGGGTATCTTGGAGGCCGTGGGCTTCCTCTCCTTGACCTATGGTATCTCTGTCCCTGGAGGATCTCTCCCAGTCGTAACGGCGATATCTGGCATGGGAGGAGCTGTGGCCGCGGGCTATGGGCTCGTCCTGCTGAAAGAGCGGCTCGAGCCGAATCAGATAATCGGAGTGGTCATGTCCCTCTTGGGCGTCTTCGCATTGCTGTACCTGGGGGCCTAGGGGGTGGATTACTTCACCGCGATCCAAGAAGGAAGAAGCAGGGTCAATCGGGCGCTCGCGGTGCTTCAAAATGCAGCCGGCCCGTCATATCCGATGCTTATCCTTAAGCTCGGTGTCCCAGAGTGGACCCCTGTGGGAGATGAGATGCTGTACAAGGTGGTCCCTGGGAGGAACTCTACAGCCGCCCTGGTGATTTGCGACGCCGAAGGAAATTCTAAAGCGATGAGCGCCTGGCTGCGCGCAGAGAAAGCGGACGAGGTTTCCCAGAGATTGGATGCAGAAGGGATTTCCGTCTATCTTGGAGACGTCAAGCTCCCGATCTGAGCATCCTATTTATTAACCAGTCTAGAGTCGGAACACCTTGCGCCTGGCCTGTGCCTACCCTAGGCTTCGAAGAGGAGTTCTGTTTTGAAGCTCGGGTCGAGCAGGTTGGACGCAGAAAAATTGGGGGTGAACGAATGGCAAGATGTTCGGTCTGCAAGGGTCACGCAGTGGCGTCGTGCGCAGAATGCGAAGCCTTAGTGTGTATGTCGCACTCCACTACAATCTTCGACGAAGGGAGCAGGGCTATGAAGACTTACTGCGGCAACTGTACGGCTAAGCGGATGCCCATGTGGGTAGCGCGGCGAAGGTGAAGGTAGGAAACGCCCTCGAGTGGGCATAACCTACTTTGAAGTCTAGATGCGCTCTATTCTATAGGATTAACTACATTCCTGAAGGTTCGAGGCTGCGCTGACTGCAATTGGGTTATTCAAAAGATAGGCTAGAGCGCGTCCATAGCGGCCTTGTCTTCGTCGACCATATCCTCTCGAACTGTCCCTTGGCGGGTCCCTTCGCGAAGAGGCCTAGCCTTCCCAGCTCCAAGCTCGCGGAATATTTCACTTCAGTTCCGTCAGCGACCTGCTTGAGGGCCATGGTCACCTTGCTTCCCTTGCCGTCTCCCTCCAGAGTATCAACATAGAGGGTCTGGGTGGCTTCGTCAAAGGTCAACGTGTTGATTGAGCTGATCTTCTTGCCCATCATGGCAGCATGTTGTTCGATCCTAACTCCACCCCCGTAGCCAAGGACTTCCACCTCTTTCACGAGGTTAGGGTGCACTTTAGGTAGGTTCTCAGGGTGCATGCAAAACTCTATGGCTTTCGAAATAGGCGCCTGCGTCTTCCCCATCTTTTCCCAACCTGTGGGCATGGCGTGGATGTTGAGAGTGGGATCGCTTAGGTGTGCCCCGACTGCGACGCCATAGCCTCGGGCACCAGAGCAGGTGTTCAGTCGTATATCTGTACCACCGCATTGACGTACCCGGTGGCACCATTGGGGAATGTTCCCTCTCTATTGGAAGTCTGCACCTTCCCAGCCGCATCGACGGCCCTTGCCAAGATTGAATACTCTCCTGCTGACTGCGGCTTCCACTCGTACGCCCAGAGTGCCCAAGTGAGGTTGGAAATCGGTGGTTTGACCTGGGCTTCTTCCCACGTCTTGCCATTGTCAAAGCTCACTTCTACGGTGGAAATCCCCCTGTCGCCCGCGAACGCATATCCAGACAGGAGTATCGTGCCTCCATACTTTGAAAGGCTCGCCTGGTCTGGGGCAAGTGGGACTATGAACGCCTGGGTGTGCACCCTGGCTGTGTTTGTCCACCCTCTGGTCTGCCAGTATCCATCATAGACAACCCCAACTACCGAGATTTTGTTAATCCACTTCGCGCTCATCATGCCATACACCCCTGGAATCAATCCTCTGAGAGGGTAGCCGTGCCTAACTGGAAGGTCTTGGCCGTTCATACCGTAGGCGACCATACTGTCTGGCATCAGAGCCTTTGCCAAGGGGATTCCGACGCTATATCCATCTACTGAGTAGAAGACGACATACACCGCTCCTGGGCTCGCGCCCCCTACGTCAGCCAGCAGATCAGAGAGCTTCACCCCCGTCCATTTCGCGTTACCTATGAGATTCCCGTTCAACACGTTGCTCACACATTCGAGCGTGGTATACTGGCTCGTCTGAGGAAGGGAACTGAGTTCCTGCAGCGTGTAGGACTTCGGGGTACCCACGAGTCCGTCCACTGTCAGAGCCCAAGCAGAGACGTCCACGGCGGGGTCTATGACATCTATGGCTACCCTATAGAAGCCACTGTCAGTCGTCACCTCAGAGTCTACTAGGGAAGCGAGTCTCGGGTCTCTGAAGATAGAGGGCGCCTCTTGGAGGTTAACAGGCTGGCTCGTCCCCGTTGGTTGCGCACTGGAAGCGAAGAGCTGGTTCAGGCCCATGAGCCCAGCGATCCCAGCGATGACCGCGAACACCATTATGGTCCCCTTTTCAATGAACTCCCTCCTCCCTCTATCTTCGATGCCGGACCCTCCAAGCAGCCCTTGCCTAGTCACCTGCGGCCGATACACCGACGAGAGCAGGAGTGCGAACACCGCCTGGACCAGTAGCAGCCCAAGGGGGAAGACCCAGATTGCCTTCGAAGGGGCGTAAGGGGAGGCAACCCCGAAGATGGCGTCTCCGGCCGCGGGGAAAAGGAGAAGGCCGAAGACCATCCAAGGGATGAGGCTGAGCACCAACAATCCCTCGAACCTCTTCAGTGCTCCGAAAACCCTCTTCGCGAGGAGGAGGTCGAAGAGAACGACAACCAGGCCGTAAACAACGGCCGCGATCAGGGTAGCAATCACCAGTCCAATCTGACCAGCTAGATCTCCGAAACGTTGAACCATCGGCTCCTCAATCGACGCAGGAACCACCCTGAGGAATGCGGCCAGGGCTGACTCAGGAGGGAAAGGGGCGACCCCACCCAGCCTGAGGAGGAAGTTGAAGCAGAGCCCTCCCAGACCGGCCAACGTCCCTATCAGTAGCAGGGAGGAAGCGTGCCTCAGGCTCAACGGGCATTAGGCCCCCACACTAGAAGCTTGGTGTAAGCCTGCCTCAACGCTTCGTACCTGGAGGTCCCCGCCGGGGTTACCTAATGACAAGGTGGACGCTAGGCTCCGAGCCCCGGCGGATTGCTCCAACTACGACCGAATGCTTCGAGTGGGGACCTCGGTGGGTGGACACTCAGGGCCATCGCGAGGGCAGGGAACGACGCTGGATAGGCCGAGCCTCTTCACTTCGTCTGCGCCGGGGTAGTGGCCCCGCCTACCTTCCCCCTCGACGCCAACACGAATCCGAGGGCAGCCATCAGTACACCGACCAGAGCTATGATTGAACCTGCATAAATCCAGAATGGCACACCGGTCATTGATGAGCCCCCGATCATTCCATCCCCCTGAAGCGCGAACACCGTCCCGAGGAGTAGTAGGATGATGCCGAAGACACCCAGACCTAGAAATGGACCCCTCAACGCTTCTCCAAACAGGTTTACGTGGCTTAAATAGTTTCTACTGTTTATTTCACTGTAAAGTAAAGCCGTCTGTTGCTCTTACCTTTGTTCTCGGTCTTCTCTCCGACGACCCTCCCTATCTCTCTAGTGTTCTTCACATGGACCCCACCGTCAGCTTGTATGTCCACGTCTCCTATCTGGACGATTCTTAGCATTTCCAACGAAGGCGGCATCGCGTTGGCGAGCTTGATGAAGCCCGGATTGGCCAGGGCATCCTCCCGCTTCATGAAAAACGATTTGACCTCAAGTCCACGCTCCGCCGCCTCATTCACCTTGTCGATGTAGTAGGACATCTTTTCCTTGTCAAAGTTCTCCAGATTGAAGTCGACCCGCGAGCCGTCCGGGCTAATCTGGTTACCTGTGATGAGCGCGCCTGTCTCTCGGTTGACCACCGAACTGAGTATGTGGGCGGTTGTATGCATCCTCATGATTCGGAGGCGCCTCTCCCAGTCCAGGACTCCGTGGATTCGGTCCCCGGGGGCAACCCCGGACGCCGTGTCCATGACATGGAATATCTCTTCGCCTTCCTTCATTACTTCGACTACCTTCGACCCCCCAAGAGTCCCGGTATCAGACACCAGTCCTCCTCCCCGGGGGTTGAACGCCGTCTGGTCCAGCACAACCCTGTTCCCGTCTGCGGCCACAACTTCTGCATCGAATTCTCTCACGTAGGCGTCATCCCAGAAAATCCGCTTTGTCAACCCCATCCTCCTCCACAGCTCTCGGATTTAACATTCTACGGGCATCAATATGCGCTGATTTTCATCTGAGTCAGTTCCCTCGAAATCAGTACGCTCTCCCTCTTCCATCTAGCCTTTGAGATCCGCATTTTCGACAGGGCGGAGTCCATCGCATCCGCAAACGTGCCGTACTTCTGGAACTGCTGCCTGAAGAGACTCCGTATGCTCTCTCTAACGTTCCATACCCCCAGCGGCATGATAAACCCTGGGTACGTCTCCCGCAGGACGATGGCCGCCGCCTGTCGCCTCTCCCTCTCCAGCGCTTCCCCCACGGCCAGCCTGGTGGAGTAGTAGCAGCCTCCCACTCGGGCGTATTTCGTCCTCCCGAAGTGCTCTTCATAGTCGCCTATCATGTATGGCTCACTAGTGTACTGGTTCCACGTGGTGTTTGGGAACCAGGCTTCGATCCATTCGAATCTCCAGGGCTCTGGCATCAGCACGGCGACGTACTGGTTGTCGTAGACCGCGAAGTCGTACACCCGGTACTCGTCGATGGTCGGATACCGCTTTAGCTTCTCGATGAGCCCGACGCTGATGGCGTCGTCGACCGCCGTGATGCTCCATCGGGTGGGCACAATCCTCCTCCGCCCACCGACACCGAACATGCCCAGAGAGAACGCCTTCTGAATCTTGGTGACCAGCACCCCCTTCCTGTACAGCTCACCTATTGCACTGGCCGCTCCCAGGTCTCTATCGTAGTACGCTGTCTGTATCCTCCTGTCTACAGATGGGTTGTCAATCCTGAACTTGTCGAGAGGGCCAGAAGGCCCGTAGGGCTGTGTATCTTCGTTCAGGGTCAAAATCCGCCTCGGCGCCTTCGTGAGTTTCAGCTCTGCGTCCACTGGTTTCGCTGCCATCGCAAGCTCCTGCAGGGAAGAGAGAATCCGCCCAGGATCGCGTGCGTCTTCGACGCTCGCCTTGGAGTTCCCCCTGACCAGGGAGTACCTATAGTCGACTATCTGGTCGATCGGTCTGCCCAACCACTCCTCCGGTGTGTCCAAGATGGAAGTGTCTCCGAAACTTTGTGGGACCATGGGCCCTATGGACACCTTTGGGTATCCGAGCCTCCCAACAAACACCCCGGGAGGGGAGGATCCTGCGATTTCATTCGTCGACACTGACGGGCTCAGTTTCGCCATCGCCTGGGCTTTCACTATGATGGGACACCTCGGCTTGCCGCACAGGAGCTTGGCCCCTCGACACGCCAGACACATCCAGGCTGGAGGGCTCTCCACCACTTCGATGGACCTGGCCATCTCCTCCTCGAGCCCGGTGACCGAGACGGCCATCACGTTAGAAAGCCAGGTGATACGCCGGGGCACAGTTTGACCAGAGATATTCTCCTCTTAAACTCGGCGCAGTCTCAGTGGACGGCTATGAGACCCTGACCGCTGACTCGCTTCCGGCCTTTTCCACTATGAAGATCTGGTCGGCAAGGCTCTCGAGTTCCTTGTCGTGCGACACGATTATGGTCTGTGGGCAACCCACATCGTCGAGGACCTCTCTCACCATTCCCAGTTGCTCCTTGCTGAAACCGTCAGTTGGTTCATCAAGTATCAAGAGGTTGGGCTTCATTCCGACCGATACTCTCTGGGCGAGAACATTCAACGCGAGGCGATAGGCGAACGCAACGCTTGTCCTCTCACCCCCACTCAGGTATCTCACATCCTGTTCGTACCCCCCCTGAGTGACCACCGGAGTGAAGCCTTCATCCACGCCGACCTCCTTATCCGGGTCGTTCACTAGAATGCCAAACCACCTCTTGAACAACGAATCGAACTCCTGATTGATGGTGGCCAGTACAGACTTCTCGATGACCCTGACGGTGGGGACGAAGTAGTCCTCCAGCCAAATCTCATGCTCTCTGAGCCTCTTGCCTTTGTTGGACGCTTCTTCTTTGGCGATTATCTCTATGGCGATCTCCGTCTGCCTCTTCTGGACCGATTCGAGGAGACCCCTGGTCCTGGCAAGCCTCTCTCTACTTGCCCTCAGAGTCTCCTCCGCTCTAGCCAGCCTCTTGTCAGTCTCCCCCTTCTCTTTTGCCAGTCCGCTCAGCTCATCTAGCTGCTTTCCGAGCTGCTGGAGGGCGTTATTTGCGAACGCTGCCCTCTTCTCGAACTTGCGTTTCGATTGTTCCTTCTTCTCGATTTCGGCTTTCAACTTCGACCTTTCGGCCCGCTGCCGGGCCGCTTCTTTTACCGCATCCTTGTACGATTCCCCAAGCTCAATCTTCACCTTCAGAGATTCGACCTCTTCATCGAGAGAAGCCAGCGCCTCGGCCAGGTGGTTCCGCTCAGCATCCTTCCTCTCTCTTTTGCTCTCGAAGTCGTGGGCCTCCGCCGCCCGATCGCATACGGGACAGACCCCGTTCTTGATTATGGACTCGTAATCCACGAGCTTGGCTTCGGTGGCAGCTTTGAGCTCGATGATCTTCTTCACCTTCGCCTCGAGGGCTCTCTCTCGCCGCTCCAGTTCGGCAAGGGAATCGATTGAGGAGGGTCGCTCGAAATCGGCCCGAGCCATAGCGGCTTCTAAGTCTCTGAGACTCACGTTCAGCGCAGCGATTTCGTCGCCTAACTCGTTCGCGTCCTTTGTGGCATCCGCCATGAGCCGGTCGTAGTATTCCGTCTCCGCCTTGATGCTCTGAAGACTGACTTCACGTTTCTGCAGATCTTCCTTCTCTGCCTTCAGGAGGCGTACCTGCTCTTCCTCAGCTGTCCCAGCGTCCTCCAGCCTGGTCAGCTCGGTCTTGTGCTTTTCCTCATCTGCCTGAAGCTTCTGCACATTCGAGCGAAGTTCCTCCATGCCCGTGGCGATGCCATCTTGTTTCTGTGCTTCTCCTCTGATGCTCCTCACGGCTTCATCCGCGTTGGTTGCGGCGATTTTGTAGTCCTCGACCCTGAATGCCCGTCTTAGTATCTGGAGCCTCTGTTCCGGGACGAGCGCCAATATGCTCTTCATTTCCTCCTGGGGGGTGTAGACCGCATAACGATAGATCCAGCTCTGGGCCTTGGGGTCAGGGGCCTCGTTGAACTCCAGTGCCTCGAGCACTTTCTCCTTCAGTTCGCTTGGCGACAACAGGAGCGCCTCGCTGGGGGTTTTCAGTTCCCCATCGGTCTGCTGGATTCTCCCCCCCTTCCTCTGAAGTCTCCTCGTGACCTGGTATTCTGACCCGTTGACCTCGAAGGTCATCCTCACTTCACCACTGTCCGTCCCTATCTTCAGGAGCGAACTACCAGAATCCGACCCTAAGCCGAAAAGGGCAAACTCGATTCCTATCAAAACGCTGGATTTTCCCGAGCCTATATCGCCCTCCAACAAAGTCCTGCCGAGCGGGAACTTGATCAGCGAGTGGATGTGGCTCCTGATGTTCGTGAGCTCAAGCTCTTTGACTATCAAGTCGACTCTTTTTTCTCCAGCACATGTGTCCCGTCTCTTACCATCCTCGTTATGTAGTCTTTCTTTGCCTCTCCAAGCTTGGGTGGCTGCCTCCAGAACCTGAGGAGTTCGACCGCAACTTCCGCGCCCTTCTCCCCCTTCAAGTGCTCTTCAGTCACCTCGACCTTCGCAACTTCGCCTTCGAACAGTTTCCTCTCGATGGACGAGGGCTCTTCTCCGGAGAAGATAGGGTCTGTGGTCTCCTTAGACTTCAACCCGTTCCTGTTAAGGTAGACATGGATGGCACCTCGCTCGAAAAGACTAGAGCGCAGGCTTGCCAATCCCAACTCAGAGACTTTCCCTCCAGCAATCTCACCGAATGCCTTGATGACCACGAGCTTGCCAGCTACGTCTACCGTCGTAAAGTCATCCTCAATCATAGACCCTGCATCGGGGGCGTTTCGCCCCGTCAAGTCATATTCCCTGAAGACGCCTTCGAACGAATTCATTGATATGAACGTCTTGTTCCTCACGCGCTCGTCGAACTCGACGATGTAGAATCCGCGTTTCTCACCTTTTGCCGTGGCTTCGAGGTCATGCCCGTAGCCGGTGAACAACGGGCCGGGGAATACGACATTCTCCATCCCCGCTAGACTGTATTCACCTCTTTCATGGATGTGCCCCCCTGCATAATAGTCGAATCCTTTCGGGAGCATGGACACGTCCACCGTTTCCATAGAGCCGAGGTGGCTTGGTTTCAGCTCGGTCAGTCCGCTGTGGAACACGAATATTTTGAACCCACGCTCTCCCTCCAACGCCGGTCTGTCAAGCGCCTGAAAGTACGTGCTTTCGAGCCCTATCTTCCGCGCCGAGATGCCGGCTATCTTCGCTCCTGTTTTCTCGTCGACAGTAACCCCCAGTCTGAGGCTGTCTCCGTCGAAGGTTGGTTTGAACACATTGGTGAGTACTCCAGCGGTGTTGAGGATGTCAATGACAGAAGTCCCGTTGGGGGTATAGTCGTGGCTCCCATAGATGGCATAGATAGGAATCCCATGTCGCCGTACCTCGACCATGCTCCTTAACGCGGTGTCTACGACCCGTAAGTCTGGGATGCCCACATGGAACAGGTCGCCAGACACGAGGACGAAGTCAACGCCGAGTTCAACGCATTTCTTCATCGTCGCGTCAAAGGTCTCCAGCTCGAGCCTCTGGAGGCTAGGTTCCCTGTGAGCTCCGAGGTGAGCGTCTGCCAGGTGGGCGAACTTGTGCAACCCACGACCATGGGCCGACATCAGTTTAAGCGCCTTTTGGAGTCAGGGAAGCTTGAGCCTGAACTCACAGTCGTTGTCTCCTGTCGCTCGGAACTTGGCCTCTTCGCAGTTCGCCTTGAAGCAAATCCCCGGCCTGCAGCGACTGGTCGCCAAAGTTCTTGACCAGTCGATTCTCTCCTGGGGACGCTGAATTCAATCCTGCAATCTAGTTCGGCGACCATTTCCCATTTCGCCTCCTTGGCGAGTCAGATGGCATTACGTAGACCTCTGCGGGCCCGGTCCTTCCGGTGTTCCTATAGGAGTCAGTTCGCTCCACGATGTCTTCTGACACTGGCTGATTCGGAAAGAAGCAGGTAGGTGGATGATCGCTTAGCCTACGCACTTTCTCTGAGTCGCGTTCATCCTAGCCACTCACGTTAAGCGACTCGCAAGTCCGCCCCCCACATATTCTGCTTTAGTGAGAGACGCTTTGACTGTTACTTTCTGAACCTCTGCTCCTATCTGTATTGCTCTACTATAAGCTGGTCGCGCCCCTGGCCTCGCTTATTGGTCCACCAACAGCGCCAAGGTCCCCTCGCAGACGTTCATGATTTTGTCAAGAATAGAACGGCCAGAAGGAAGTTTCGCAGGCTATCGGTCGTCTTTTCAGGCACTCACACTTCAGGCGATGGTCGGGATTCCTCCATCCAAACACACGCCTTGCTCGTGGCACCCGATTCGGGCTTGACTGCTAGGGGAGCACGAACCTCAGAAGGATTTAATTGTTGAACAGTTCCCACAGAAGAAGACGACTTGTCTGACATGATTGGCCACGAAGAGATAGTGCGGAGGCTGATGATGCTCGAGAAGCGCATCAGTGACCTCGAAGTGTCTTTGAAGCTAGGCGCAGACACATTTTCAGGCTCACCAACGACCGGAGCACCTGATTACCGGTTCGACGACCTCCCCACATCGCTCGCCAGGACTTTACGAGCCATGCATGCCCTCGGGGAGGGAGACGCCACTGCAATAAGCAAGAAGACAGAGAGGAGCAGGAGTGTTGAGGCAATCTATCTCAATCAGCTCGTGAGGCTAGGCGCCTTAACACGTGCCAGGACCGGGAAGAAAGTGCTGTTCATGATAGCCAGATTCTGTTAGCCTCTTGCTCGGACGCCGATGCATATGACTCCCACCAGATTACCCATTCCATAGATTGTCTTTCCTACAATCTGCGGTCCCAGTGTTCCCCCTGCATTGACCCTGCGACTTGGCCTTCGTCAGCGTAGTTCAGCCAAGTAGCTCTGTGCTAACGTGCCCACCTCATCAGATCGATTCATGGAGTCCTATCGATTCGACTATCAATAGACTGACATGTTTCTCGTGCGAGAGCCTCTGGACCAGCCTGAGCAGGCCCCAATTGGCCACGAATTCATCCAGCCGGATGGCTTCCTCGCGCAGGAAAACGGTTTAGCCGCTGGTGATCAGCTCTGATTATGTGCCTACAATCGGCTACGCATCGGTGACTCTCCGTTGGATGGAGCCATCAAAGCCCCATCAAGTCCCCTACAGTCGTTCTCGACTTTCCAGATTCGTGGTATACATGGCCCAAATCTTGCCCTCTCGGTGCTTTGTGTGACTGTAGAAGAGGAAACTACAAGCAGGGTGTGGATTTCCCGGCCCCCAGGGGATCCGAAATGACCGCACAATCACCAGGCATGAATCCGCCTCCGAGAACTCGTCGAGCCATTCAGCGTCTGGTCTGACTCTCTCCTCGCTGCGCCTGCTGCCCTGACCGCTCATCACCCTTGTGGACGTCGACCCATGCCTCTCTCAACATCTGTCTGGTACTCATCACTTCGCGGGCACGCCGGAAAGCCGGCGACCGGAAGCGAGTGAAATGCCCCCGGCGGAGGTCTCCCCTCCGCCGAGGAATCGACTCGTGCCGGCCGTAGTCCTCCTTCTGTTCTAGACGGGATTCCGCTCAGCGGCCTACCCTGGCCTGTCGCAGGCACTTCATCGGCCACGTTTGGCCTTGCTCCGCACGGGTCAGCCGTTTCATCCCGCGTCCCACCGACCTCAAGGTCGCCCTATCACTGCTCGAGGTGGGGCGGGTCTCGTTTCTGTTCTGGAGCCGACCGTCTCCGATCGCGCCTCCTGGCGCCATGCGTCCTGCAGCGAGGGAGGAACTTCCCCAGGAGATCCCCGTGGCCCGTCCACCGGCTCGCGTCGGTCATGCATTATGGACCACACCCAGTTAACCGTTACTGAAAGGCGAAATGTGGTTCAGCATGGGCAGCGGCCGCGCCGTATCGCTCAACCGGAAGGAGTCCGCCCATGAGGTCGCCCAATCCGGCGCCGAGCGCACCGCCGGGAATGGGATATATCTCGGCACGGTGAGAGAGGGCGTCAACCAGAATCCGCCCGTTCACGCCGTTCATTGCAGGAGGACGCCTATACAAGTTCATGGAACCAACCTCTCCCGGGGAGCACGAGCTTAGGAGGGGCGGCAGCTACCCAACCCGCTCTCTAGTGAATGACCATGACTACCCGGGGGCAGCTCTCCATGGCCGGAAAGACAAGGACCGTCCACCCTGAGACGCGGGGAGTTGATTGAAGGGCGTCCCTACGGCCCTGAAGACCACGCGCTCTTGGGCTCCTGGTGGAAGGTGCTCACATGAACCACTATCATGGTGGCGTGCGTCACTGCTCGTGCTGGAGCGAGTCGGGGGCGAACAGGTGAGGAAAATATTCTCTCTCAGCCTGCCGCACTTTCCCTTCCGTTCTCGCCCGGCGATAGGCTTCTAGAGGTTCATGGTTGAGAGTGAGGAAGGTCGGACCCCACTTGTATAAGCTGAGGTATCTCTCTGCCTCTTCGACTTCACCGAGTATGTACATCGTAGCCGAGACTGCCTCCAAAGAGCTGAGTACCCCTGCTCTGGAGTAGTTGGTGGGGTTAGCCGCCAATAAGACAGGGAGCCTCCTATGCTTCCCCCCCAGCTTCCTGAAGAACACTTCTTGCGCCTGGTTCCACGAAGCGTCGACGACAAGGACTGCCTTCGCCCCCTTGTCTGGCGGGGAGAGGATTCTGTGCGCCCATGGATTCAGGACTACCACCTTGTCAGAGGCATGGAACTTCCTGCTCACTCCCTTTGCCAGGTCCATGTTGACCATCTTCCTGGCGGTGCACTTGGTTGGGTCATCCTGTCCCATCTCGAGGGCGAACACTCCTAGCATGCGAACTCAATTCGTGGCTTGCTCGGGGTCACTTAAGGTGGTGTCGGTGCTGCCGATGAGGCTGGCCCCGATGACACACACGGTCCTGGCCGCCTAGTCTGAGCGACCACAAGACGCGACGGGCTCGGTCCGAAAGGAGGGTTAAACTGTCAGAAGACCTCCTGCGCGCCACAGCCTCGGTCATGCAACCCTTCGCGGCTTGGTCGCTGCGCTAGAACTCGGCGAAGCTGGCGCAAGGATTAATACTCGTCATAAACATGGTATTGGTGACAGGGGGCTATTAGGTGGCAATGCCACAGGCGTTCGTACTCGTCAATGCTGACCTCGGCGCTGAAGAGGATCTTCTGAAGAAGCTGAGAGAGATTCCCAACGTCAAGGAGGTCTATGTAGTCTATGGCGTCTATGATATCGTGGCAAGGGTGGAAGCCGACACCATGGAGAAGGTCAAGGAGACTATCACTTGGAACATCAGGCGCCTCGACAAGGTGAGGAGCACCCTCACCATGATTGTGGTCGACGCGTAGGCCATCCCATTCTTAAAACGACCCGCTGCAGCATCTCTTCCCATGCGCTTCCTCGTAGGGATTGACGATACAGATTCTTCACTGGGCTACTGCACAACCTACCTCGCCTACCGCATCGCCTCTGACCTCGCCCCGGAAATCAGGGTTTGCGCCTACCCTCGCCTAGTCCGGCTCAACCCAAACATCCCGTTCAAGACGCGAGGGAACGCAGCCGTGTGCTTGATGCTTGATGGAGACAGCGTGGACACGGTCTTCCGGTCCGTCTCGGAGAAGGTCAAGGAACTGTCAGACGTCAGTGGTGGAGCGAACTCAGGGGTGGTCTTCCTTGAAGACCCTACCAGAGCAGAAGGTTTCAAAGGCCTATATCAAGACGCGCTTGCCGCCGTGGTCAGTCCTCACAGGGTCCGAAAGCTCATCAAGGCACTCGGGGGGAGGACAATCGAGCTCGGGAACGGTATGGGCGTCGTCGGCGCGGCCGCGTCCCTGGGCTTTGACTGCCGCTCAGATCACACCTACGAGCTGATAGGCTACAGGAGGAGGGAGTATTGGGGGAACAGGCGTTTCGTAGACAGTACTTCGGTCAAGGAGATGGACGCGAGGCTGTTCCCTCACACCTTCAACAGCTACGACTATCAGAAGAGGAAGGTCTTGGTCGCCCCCCATGGGCCTGACCCGGTATTCGTCGGAATCAGGGGAGATTCTCCGTCGAGCGTAATCAAGGGCTTTGGCATGCTGAGATATGGCGAACCGCTGGAGGGGTACATGGTGTACCTGTCCAACCAGTACACCGATGCCCACGTCCAGAGGAAGCTGGATTGGAAAGTCTACTCGTCGGGCTGGGTCGACGGGACCATAGACCAGGTGAGGGTGGGAGAAGGCGGACACGTCTATATCACAATCATCGCCGGGGGACGAAAGCGGGCGGTAGCTGCCTACGAACCCACAGGAGACCTCAGACGTTCGGCCAAGCTGCTGACCAAGGGCGACACTGTTCGCGCATTCGGAGGAGTTAGGAGGGCCACGGTTCGCCACTCGAAAATCCTCAACCTAGAGAAACTGGAGGTGAAACACGCCCAGCGCGGGCTGGAATCAGGGACATACGCACCGTCCCCGCGGGCCAACCGGCACCTGGCCAAGCCTCTTATCAGGTATGGCCGCGAGGTCTATGAAGAAGCGAAGCCGGTCGACGGTTGGCTCGAACCTGCTATGCAGCAGAGAGTCCGCGCCTGAAGTCTTCTATGAGGTCATCCACATCCTCTATCCCTACTGAGACCCTCACAAGCGTATCAGGGATACCTGCCTTCTCCCTATCTTCCGCCGACATCTGAGTGTGGGTCATGTTGTAGGGTTGTGACACCAGCGTCTCTACCCCACCTAAGCTCGCGGCCAGCGTCGCGACCTTCACATTCTCGGTGAATCTCATGGCGTTCCTCGCGGTCCCCTTGATCTCGAAGCTGAGCATCCCTCCGAACCCCCGCATCTGCTTCCTTGCGAGCTCATGCTGGGGATGAGTCTTGAGGCCAGGGTAGTGGACCGCTGTCACCTTCTTATGCGAAGACAGAAATTCAGCCAGGGCCATGGCGTTGGCATTCTGCTGTCTCACCCTGATCGCCATTGTCTTCATCCCGCGTAAGACGAGCCAGGCAGGAAGGGGGTCGAGGGTCCCGCCCAACTGCCTCCTCATCATCTTAATCTTCCGTATCCTCTCCTCGCTGGCCATCGCCGCCCCCGCTATCAGGTCAGCGTGTCCGTTGAGGTACTTGGTCGCGCTGTGCAGGACGACATCGGCCCCGAGGTCCAGGGGGTTCTGGTTGACAGGCGACGCGAAAGTGTTGTCCACCATGAGCAGCGTTCCGTTGGCGTGGGCGAGCTTGGCCACCTTCCCTATGTCGACCAACTTCAGGGTCGGGTTAGTTGGGCTCTCGATGTAGATTATGTGTGTGTTCTGTCGCAATCCGCTCTCCAAGGCAGCAGCGTCGCCAGTGTCTACGAAGTCCGTACCGAATCCGAGCCCCGGGAGCATGTCATGGAGCAAGCCGAAAGTTCCTCCATAGAGGTCTCGTATAGCCAGGACGTGCGACCCTCTTTTCAGGAAAGCGAAGACTGCGGTGGATATCGCTGCCATGCCGGACGAGAACGCGGCCCCTGCTCCTGCATGCTCGAAGGCCCCAAGCTTCTTTTCGAGCCTGACAACCGTAGGGTTGTCCCATCTGGAGTAGGTGTAGCCCTTCTCGCCGGATCCTGCCACTGCAAACGGGACGTCTGCAGCCCTGGTGAACCCGAAGGTCGAGGTCTCATATATGGGAGCGATCAGCGAGCCGGTCTCCTCGTCGAAGGGCTCTGCCTCATGGACGGACCTCGTCGAGTCACCGGGCAAGTAAGTGTCCAAAAGGCTCTCTAATGGCGCCTAAATACATGGCGGGCGCCGCACCCACTGACTCGGGCAGGCTAACGGTTGTAGAAGTATTGCATCTTGGGCGGCTCTATGTCTTCCTGCCAGAGCAGGGCGATGAGCTCTCCCATATGGTAAAGCTGCTCGGTGAATGACTGGAACAGGGCCTCCTCGACCGAAAGGTCGAAAGAAGCGCCCGACGAGAGTAGGACCAAGTCCACGCGCCTCCGTAACTCGTCCTCGCCTGCGCCGGCCAAGTACGCTTTTGTCCTCCCTTCCACGTCTTCGAGATGATTCTTGATCATCTGGATGCTGGTGTACTCCTCAGCCTTCTTTCTCTTGTACTCTCTTGACTTCCCATGGATGACCCAGTTCACAATCCAGTCCTCGTTGTCTATCATGTGGATCAGTATGTTCCTCATGCTATAGAAGCTGGCCTCGCGGTTCTTGGTCACTTCATCCCACGACAGCGATTCGAGTTTCTCCAGGAACCGTCTCCTTACCGAGGACGAGTAGCGGCATAGCTCGCTTATGTCGAACATGGCGCAATCAAGCGATTGATGCTATGCGATATATTCCCTAAGACGTCCTGCATTTGTCGCAGAGTCTTTCGCCGTTCTTTAGCGGCTGAACGAAGAATGAGTCTCCGTTGGCGCAGAAGAAGAGAGCCATCCTGTCAGGGTCTTCGCTCTTTGTCCTGCGATAGTTCTGCGTCCAGTACATCTCTTTTAGAACAATGTCGTTGCTCTTTCTGGCTAGCCCTAGGTCCCAGGCATAGCGGCTCGCTACCCTGACATCCCCCGCCTCGACTCCCTGCGTCCCTCGGGCGGCCCCGCGCACGTACCCCAAGAAGCGGTCTGTGTCGAGTTCGTTTCCGTACATGATTATCCTCGAGACATACCTCCCTGGGCAGACGTGCAGACCGACCGAGCCACCCTCTGCGTATTCGATCGCCGCCTGGCCGCCACAGTGCTGGCACTTCGCCGTGGTCGCCAGGAGCGAGCGCGCTATCTCAGTCACGTTATCTTGCAGGCGCATCACCGTCAAAGTAGGGGCTCTTCAGCAGGTTCTCGACCCCACGTTTGGTAAGTTCCACTCCTTCGGAATAGCCACTCAGGACGTGGCGTAACGTCCCGTCTTCCATCTCCAGGAACACCTGGGGTATCAGATAGTCTTCGGCCCAGTCACCGTAGCCCCTCACAAGTTCATCCGCTTTCTCCACTTGCTCAGGATTGTCAATGTCGTAGTCGTAGAAGCCAACCCCAAGCTCGGTGGCCTTCGCTTTCATCGGCTCTACCGTGGTCGGGTGGCAATGCGGGCACCACGCCGCATGCACCACATGAATTGCCTTTATCCCCTTCAAAACGTGTCCCTCCCGTTCGTCTTGAAGTCAGGGCCAGTTATAAAACTCGCCCCGTCAGCTGGCACCACCAGTCGAAGCACGAATCACCTCATAGGTGATGCTCCGGGGGTGTGACTCACGCCAGCCTCCGCCCGGAGTCGTGCATCCCAGAGCGGTAGCGAAGGGGCCATCTATCCGTTCAAATCTCCACACAGACAATCTCGCAGGTTTGCCTTTCCTCTTCTATCCGAGCCGTGAACTCAGCTTCTTCAACACGCTCGTGGTATACCTGATTGGTCCGCGGAGTCAGTTGCCAATGAGTGCGTCTCCCCGCATCCAGCATGAGGGCTTCCCGCCCATCAAAGTCCTCGAGCACGGCTACGAACACACGCTTCTTTCAACTGATCGGCCGGGAGGATCGACCTACCATCCTGAAGTGTGGTTGACGCCACATTCATGGGCCTCTTGTTCGTCCTCTACTCGCACTGACTTGGATTTAGGCCAATCCATGGAAGTTCTCCCCCGCCATTGAGAAGGCCTTGCGGCTATCTATTCTGTTTGCGTCAAATAGCCAGATGCACCAGTAGTCGTCAAAGAGACCCGCTCAACGTCACAGCTACCAGATCGAGTTCATCAGACGGAAAGCGACGGCTTCTGCAATCTGCCTCTGAATGCACGTCTCCGAAGGCGTACCTGTGGTGGACATGAGAATGGGGATTGCGATTCAACCTCCAACTCTTAGCGCTAGTGCCCAAACCTCTCTGTAATCTTGATTCGACTTTGCGTGCGATTCTGACCTCCAGTATCTTCGTGGCAGGATCTGGTTTCTATAGTATCTATGTGCTCTATCAGAGCATATGTATTCTATTTGCGAGTGATATTTGTAGCTCTCCGTGGCAGCGTGGTATCAAGGAAAAGTGCAATGGCTGCCATGGTAAGCGACGAGTTCCCGATTTCAAATGATTCCGGCTCCAGGCGTGGAGCTTTCGTAGACACGGGTAGAAGCGCCCTGCTCGACACGATAAACAACGCAAAGACTAGCGGCTTTCATTTCAGGACTTGGGTCCTATCGGGGTTGGGCTTCTTTACTGACGCTTACGATTTGTTCGTGATAGGTGTCGTCTTGAGCCTGTTGCCTCTTGCAGGTTGGAGCCCGCTTTCACCCACTAGCACCGCGCTGCTCGGCTCTACTGCCCTCCTTTCTGCTGTTATCGGAGCCTTGACGTTTGGCAGGGCGCTCGACTACATGGGGCGAAAAGCTGTTTATGGGTTAGAGCTGATAATCCTTGTCGCCGGTGCCCTAGGAAGCGCGTTCTTGACGCCAGTGAACGGCGTCTACATACTGATGGCTTGGAGGTTTCTCCTTGGGATAGGAATTGGAGGTGATTACGCCACAAGCTCGACTATCATGGCAGAGTACTCCAACACCAAGAGGAGAGGAATGCTTGTAGGAATGGTCTTTTCGATGCAGAGCCTCGGACTGCTCGCAGGGCCGCTCGTCACGTTGGGGCTTCTTTTCAGCGGAGTCAGTCCTGCTCTTGCCTGGAAGCTTCTGTTCGCCTTTGGAGCCATTCCAGCAGCTGCTGTAATCTACGGTAGGAGAAAGATGCCGGAGCCTCCGAAATTCACGATTGGGGTCAAGGGTAACTTGGACAAGGCGTCGTCTGATCTTTCGAAGTACACCGACTTGGACATAGGCGCCAATGGAAACGGTGGACGAACGAAGACAGTCGTGAAAGCGGAATGGTATAAACTGTTCACTGACAAGAGGCTCCTACTCCTCGTAATCGGGACTGCGGGAAGTTGGTTCCTGATGGACTGGGCGCTGTATGGCAACTCGATAATGTCTAGCTCGATGCTTTCTTTCCTAATCCCGTCAAGCATCAAAGGAATCCATAGGATAATTCTCTCGACCGAGTACTCCGCGCTAATCTTTGGTGTTGCCGCTCTGCCTGGTTACTGGTTGGCGACCTTCGTCACGGACAGGGTTGGAAGGAAGCCTATACAACTCGCAGGATTCGCAATGATGGCTCTCACGTTCGGAGTGCTCGGCATATTTCGCCAGCTGACCACTGCAGCATACGTGGTGGACTTCCTTCTCATATACGGGTTGAGTTACTTCTTCATAGAGTTCGGTCCGAATGTCACGACGTTCATCTATCCGCCAGAGGTATTCCCAGTGTCAGTCAGAGGTTTTGGAAGCGGCACTGCAGCAGCAGGAGGAAAGACAGGGGCATTTATTGGAACAGTTGCAAATGTCTTCATAGTCGCCTCCTTAGGGCTCGGGCCGCTCTTCATCGTGCTGGCACTCCTCTCAACAGTCGGTCTCTTTCTGACACTGTTTGCTCTCCCCGAACCAAAGCGCAGAGATATTGAAGTGGTCTCTGGCGAGGAGCGATTCCTGGTCAAGGCGGAGTGACGCCGGCCCCGTTGCTCTCCTGCTCCAAACAATATGTCGGAGCAGAGTGGTCGGCGTCCCTAGAAAGAATGCGGTTGGCTGTAGAAGGCTAAGATTCGCGCGGGAAGAAGAGCGGTGGTTAATCAGAAAGGCATCATCTTTGTGCACCAGCGATGTTGTGTCCATAAAATGCGGATGGTTGTTTGAGACTCCTGAAATGATAGAATGGACCTACTGCTAGGTACTCCCAGCGACTCTGGATTGGTAGGTCTCGCCATGAGCGAGGATCCAGCAAGCGGCTTCATCATTTCTACAGGTTGGATGAGAATTGCGGCGACAAGTCTCTTTAACACGATTCCCAGGGACATCAGCTTCAGATTAGACGAAAGGTCGCTCTTCCGTCGCTGAAAGACTAACCCGCAGTAAGAAGGTAGCGAGGGGAGGATTTGAACGCACGGTCGGGTTTTTCCCCGATCTCCGCTCTGCGGGTTATGAGCCCGCCGGGATGATCCTTACCCCCACGGGGGGTCTGGCTTCCCCACCTCGCTTCGATGGGCTCGGATGAGTTGGCTCTTATATGCTTCGGGGGTCTCCCATCCTAGCCATCTAGGACCTTTGACGCTCCTGACGTCGTCGCCCAGGAATCTGCATGCATGCAGCCCGCTGGTATCTGCAACAGGTGCAGCTCGAGCAGCTTTCGTAGTCTTTGTGTCTGCAGATCTTGCAGACGCAGGAAGCCATGGTTATGTCGCTTGGTCGTCGTTATTTCACATTATCGAAGACGACTTTTTCAGGGTCTTCCTCCAGCTCTTCTCGGAGCCTCTCCCTAAGGCCCAGGAGGCGCCCCACGTCATGCTTCTTGACCGTGAACCTGCGCACCTCCTCTTCGAACGGCCGAACCTTGTCTCCGTCGACCATCTTATCTGCGAAGCAGACTATCCTTTCTTCCAGAGTCCGGGGTATGTAATCCAAATCTGGCAACCCGAGCGACTTCGCCTCTTCGGGAGAGATCCCAGCACCTACATGCTTCTGGATTATCTCAGCGACCTTCTTCCCGGCCCCCTCCCTCTCTGCGATCCCTGCACCTTCCACGCCATGTCTGACAGTCTGGACTCTGGACCTCCCTATGTCGTGGAGCATGGCCGCGACACCCACCGCTTTGTCGTCTATCTCGTATCCGTGTCTCCCGAACTCTTCTGCCAGCGCCAACGCGACCTTGGTCACAGTCCTGCAGTGTGAGACGATCCTTTCGTCGCTGCCATACTTTCGATGGAGCGCCTCTGCCTCCCCTTGAGAACCGATCACTTAGCGAGTTCCTCTTCCAGTTGCTTGATCTTCCAATTCAGGGCGTCCTTCAGCTCTGCATTGTCAAGGCGGTTCAGGGACTTGCCGCAGACTGGGCACTTGAAGAAGTTCTCCATCGCGTCCTCGAATGTCCTAGTCAGGCATGTGGGGGTTCCGCAGTGGTAGAACTCGTGCATCTCTTCATATTCGAGGCGCTGCCTTAGCCTGTTCAGGACCTTCTTGCGCTGCGTCTGGATGAACCCATCCGTCTGGTCTCGCTGGGCCTTCCACCTGTAGACGAACCAGCCTCTCTTGGGGTCCCTGACCCTAACTCCGGTTATGAGGCTCCGACCAAACAGATCGTAGAGGGCCTTCCTGACTGTCTTTATCTTGAGTCCCGTGGCGGAGGCAATCTCTTCGTCAGTAGCATTCTCATTGTTTAGAAGCGCCCTTGCTACCCTGACATAGTCAGGTCCGCCTATGAGTCCGGCGACCTTCACAAACGTGTCTTCGTATTCAATCTTCAATTTTCTACAACTCTCTTGCCCCGGACCGAAGGCAAGATTCTAAGCCTACTTTGGCTGAACGTCCTCTTAAGCTCTTCTCCGCCCTGGACCTCGTGGAGCATGATGGCAAGGGCTGCCACCTCCGAGTGAGGCTGAGAGGTGACCGCGACGTTGAAGTCCGCTTCATGATAGATCTTTCCAGGAACCTTCGGCCCTCCTACGACGATAAGGCCCTTCTCTAGGTTGCGAAGGTCTTGAATCACATCCTGGATAGGCACACCGTACATGGTAAGGTGGATTACACTCCTTCCTTCCTTCTTTGCCTCTCTTACCACCCCCCTCCACGGCGCGCCTAGCACGGCGCGGAAGTCCCCGCCCCAGGTCTTGTTCACCTCTTCGAGCGTAGCTGTGACGTCATTCTCGGCGTCTTCGAGATAGATGCACTCGGCCCCCAACGCCCTGGAGACCAGGCAGAGGTGTGTGAGCGTCCTTTCGTCCCTCACGTATCTCTGCCCCAGCCTAAGCACCTTGATGCTCTTCACCCTGCCTCCTCTCGTCCTCCCTCTTCAGCCCCGGTAGATGAACAGTGACATCGGGCCATGGCGCAGCTTTATCGCCCTCAAGTTGGCGCCTCTCGGCGATGGACACTCTACCGGACCGCAGGCTAGTTGCCCTGATGGTAGACTACCTGTTCGGGAAAGGCGTGAGCAGGGCTCTTCCGAGAGGCGTCTACAAGCTCATTCGGTCCAGGAGATCCGGACGGGTGAAGCAGATCAATCTCGACGGGAAGCTCTTCGCCGTCGTAAAACCGAACGGGGCCATCGCCCTCTCCATCTTTGGAGCCCAAACCCTTTCCCGGAGCCCCAGGTTCAAGGACAACTGCGTACAGGTGTCCGACGACGTTGCCCAGTTTGTACGAGGCGGGAGGTCTGTTTTCTGCAAGTTTGTCACTTGGTCGGGGAAGAAAATCTATCCAAAGAGCGAGGTGGCAGTAGTGGACGGGAGGTGGAAAATTCTGGGTGTGGGGATGGCCGTGCTCAATGGGGCGCACATGAAACAATTTAAGTCTGGGACCGCAGTGAAGGTCAGATCAGGCATAGCGGCATGAAAATGGACAACAGGAACGCGAGAAGGATGATGGACCGCCTTGGGATAAACATGAAGGAGGTCCCCAACGTCCAGGAGGTCGTGATTAAGACGCCCGAAATAGAGATGCACATCACCAACGCGTCAGTCTCAGAAGTCAACGCCCAGGGGCAGAGGATGTTCCAAGTCGTGGGAGAAGTCGAGGAGGTGGAAGTGGAGAGGAAGACATTCAGCGAAGAGGACATCCTCCTTGTGCGGCAACAGACCGGGGCACCCCGGGAGAAAGTTGTGGCGGCCCTCGAACAGTCTGACGGCGAGGTTGCCCGGGCAATCCTGAAGCTCACATCCTGACCAAACCGATGAGTTCGACTGCTGCCGGAGGCCTAAAGATCTTCTCCGGGGGGCTCGTCCCATGGCTGTTCCTTCCATTGGGCGCAGTTTCAGCGCGGCACTTCGCGAGAAAGAGCAACCATTGGAGGGCCAATTAGGCGGTCAGGATTGTACCGTCTGGCGCCTGAGCGCTTCGACTTCCGCTTTGCGGGGGAGGGCTGGGATGACTTCTTCTTTGGTGACCGTGAGGGCCCCCGCGGCGTTGGCGAGCCGGACCGCCTCCTCCATGTCCTCTCCTTCTGAAAGCGCCACTGCGAGGGCCCCATTGAACGCGTCCCCTGCCCCCGTCTCGTCCACCGCTTTCACGCGAGGGGCATGTACGGTGTATGACCCACTTTCGGTGGCCACGTACGCCCCTCTTTCACCGAGTGTAACGATCACCGTCCGGGGTCCCCTCTTCAGAATGGCTGCCGAACCGCCTTCGAGGCTGTCGGTTCCTGCAAGCAGCCGGAACTCTTGTTCGTTGGGTGTGATAACATCCACCTGCGACAGGTTGAGCTCTGATGCAGGTACCGCAGGGGCCGGGTTCAGAATCACCAATGTTCCCTCTTCCCTCCCGACCTTGGTCGCTGCCGTGGCTGTCTCGACAGAGATCTCAAGCTGAGTAAGCACCACCCCACAGCCAGCGATGGCCTCCCTGGACTCTGCGATGTCAGCCGGGGAAAGGTCGAGGTTGGCCCCTGGGGCAATGGTGATGGCGTTAGCGCCGGTGCCTTCGCTAACGACTATCAACGCTGTGCCAGTATGCTTTGCGACCCGCCTGACCCGTTCTGATGCGATTCCCTCTGACTCCCAGAGCAGGAAGGCCTCGTCTCCACTTCTGTCCCTTCCCACACAGCCTATGAATCGCACTTCGCCGTTCAGCCGTCGGGCAGCGACGGCCTGGTTAGACCCCTTCCCTCCAGGCCCTTTGGAGTAGCCTGTGCCCATGACAGTCTCGCCCGGTCTGGGGAGGCGTAACACCCGTATCGTCTCGCTGGCATTGTAACTCCCGATGACGGTGATGGGCCTCATTTGTGCCATCGCCTTCCGTGCCCGATGGTTACGAGTCGAACGTCCCAGACCTGGATACGAAGCGAGGGCCGGACGACGCTCCGGCCTGGCCTCCTACTCGCACTTCGAGTAGCCGCACGTATTACAGTGGTAGCATCCGTTCTCGAACACCAGAGTGCTCTCATGGCAGTCAGGACAGGTGCCTGTCCCTCCCTTGGACGCCTGTTTCCCCTTGGTTTCATCCACGAAGCCTGATTCCTTGACCACGCGGTTGAGGGTCAAGAGCTCCAGGGCTTTCGCGATGGCGTCCGGGATGGACTGCAGCTGGGTTCCCTCGTCCCAAGACACGTACTTCCCCTTGATTCCTTTCAGGGTGGAGATGACGTTCTTGATGTCCCCTCCATGCTGGAGGTACAGGCTGATCAGCCTGCCGAGCGCGGCCGCGTCTGCGTTCTCATCAGCCCCGGACTTCCCCAGCGTAACGAAGACCTCCTTGATCGCGTCTCCGACGAGGTTCGCTGTAAGGTAGATGCTCCCCTGGGGAAGTTTGAGTTTGAGGGTCCGCCCCTCCATCACCTTGGGTCGCTCGAAGGCTGCGGCAGACTTCGGGGCCTCGGGTCTTTTGGCGGCCTTCTCGGTCTCAAGAATCCCTTCCCTGCTCCCTTCTCTGTAGACTGTGATGCCCTTGCACCCCATGCGCCATGCGAGCATGTAGATTTTTTCGACCTCTTCTGGCGTTATCTCCTCAGGGAGGTTCACTGTGCTGGAGATGGCGGTGTCGATATGTTTCTGAATCGTCGCCTGCATCTTCACCCTCATCTCCGGCTTAATCTGGTGGGCGGTGACGAAGTAGTTAGGGAGTTGACCCTCGTCTCTTGCTCCAGTGGCTGCCATGTATTCCTTCACGAGAGGATGGAAGACTTTGAACTCCCCTTCACTCAGCGATTTGCTCCTCCGCGTGTAGTAGAGCGCAAAGACAGGCTCGACGCCGCTGCTGGTCCCAGCGAGGATTGATCCAGAACCCACAGGCGGGATTGTGGTGACAGCGGCGTTCCTGATCCCCTGCGCCTTAATCTTCTCCTTCACCTTCTCCTCAAGCCTTGAGATGAACGGCTGGGCTAGGTGTTTGTCTGCATCGAACGCAGGGAAGCTTCCTTTCTCCTTCGCAAGCTCGGACGAATAGTCGTAGATCACATTCTTGATCCTTTCGAACAAATGGTCTACGAATCCAATCGTCGAATCCTCGTCGTACTTCAGCCCCAGCTTGATGAGCATGTCCCCTAGACCGGTAATCCCCATCCCAATTCTCCTGCTCCACAGGGATGCCTCTTTCTGTTGCGGGAGGGGGTGCCTCTCTGCATTGTAGTCGAGGACGTTGTCAAGGAACCTGACGCCGAATTGGGCGGCTCTGGTGAGCTGGTCCCAGTCGATGCTCGCCCGCTCGGTGAACGGGTCCTTCACGAAGGCGCTCAGGTTCACTGAGCCCAGGCAGCAGCACCCATAGCTTTCGAGAGTCTGCTCGCTGCAAGGGTTGACTCCTTGTACTTCCATACCATTGTACTCAGTGGTTGACTCGCGCTTGATGGCGTCCCAGAAGAGTACCCCGGGTTCAGCAGACTGCCAGGCTCCCTTGACAAGAGACTTCCAAATCTCTCTGGCCCTCACCGTGCGGTTCGCTTCGACCTTTTCATTCTTGAAGTGGAGCAGGAAGTCTCCGTCGGTCTCAACAGCCCGCATGAAGTCATCGGTAATCTTTACCGATATGTTGGCATAGTTGACCTTCTTGAGATCCCGTTTTACGCTGATGAAGTCCATCACGTCAGGATGGTCTATCCTAATAGTGATCATTAGGGCCCCCCGCCTCCCTGCCTGGCCAATAGTCCCGGTCGTAGTAGAGAGGAGCTCCATGAAAGAGACCGAACCAGAGCTGTAGATGGCAGAGTTATTCACCGGTGCACCCCTCGGCCTCAGGACCGAGATATCCGTCCCAACCCCTCCGCCGAAGCTATACGTCCGGGCGGCTTCCTTGCACCAGTCGAATATGGACTCGATCGAGTCTTCTTTGATCTTGAAGAAGTAGCAATTCAGTAGCGTTGACTTCCTCGCCTGCCCCGCGCCGAACAGGACCCGTCCTCCTGGGACAAAACGATAGTTCTCAAGAAGCCAGTAGAACTTGTTGGCCCATTCCCTTCTCTTCTCCTCGTCTTTCTCGGGCGAAGCGAGCTCCTTTGCGACCCGGCGCCACATGTCCGCCGGGACGCTCTCGACCTGCCGTCCTGCCGCGTCTCTCAGCGCGTACTTCTCATAGAAGACCCGGGCGCGCAGCTCATCCCCTCCGAACGCCGCCAGAGTCTCCACTGGGATTTTGACTTCTCCTCTCGTAGTCTCCCCCAAGTCCGGGGAGTCGTGTGGTTGTTCAACTATCGACGTCATAACCTTAGCCTTCACCCCAGTGCGCGTGATATATAATTCCGAGTAGGCTTATGCCGAGTTAACCATCTTAGCGTAGCCCACGCTTTTATCCGCGACATGAGACGTTCAGCTGTAAAATGATATTGACAAAAGAGCTCCAGCCATATGCCTAGCCGGCGGTTGAATACTGTGTCGTCGCCACAGACTTGCACCTAGGGCACCTGCCTGCGCTCTGCGGCAGTTTCGCTCCGCAGTTTCTGCAGACAAAGATGGTCTTGTCCACCTTGAAGTAAGCAAGCTTGGGTGTCGCATTAAGAATGAGGTTGTATATTCCCCTGACCTCGTCGGCGGACCCGTCCAAGGTGACAGAAATCCCTCCGCGTAATCCCGTGGAGAGTTTAGCCATATGGTCCATCTTCTCCGGGTTCTCCAGGTCGCCCAGAAGCAGCCTGGGTGCCTGAGTGTATGCCCCTCTCATGAGGGGTTGGAGGTTAGCCTTACCATATTTCTCAGAATCAAGGTTTGCGAGCCTGAGTGCGCCGTCCAGGTCCAACATCGCCACGCCCAGCCTGTCAATCTTGGTCGATTTGTCGTCAGCCACCTGGGTGGCCGTCCCCACTATCTTGTCGGCAAGCTCGTAACGGGAGGCCGTAGTCGAGTCTCTTATCAGGCTGGCAAGGGTCTCTTCGAGGCCGACAAGATTCATGATTAGAGGCATAGTGTCTGAAGTCACCGCGTCGGAACCAGACGCCAAGGACGGAAGCAGGCCCCTCTTCAATGCCCTCTCGATCAGCCTCCTCCTCGTCGAGAGCGCGTCCGCTGCTACCCCGATGAGGAGGGCTAACTTCGCCCTGAAGTAAGTTTCATCTTGGTTGGAGTCGTAAGCTAGCCTGGGGAGGTTCAGGCTGAGACCATGGAGGACGCTTATGTTGTCCGCCTGGGACTCCTGAGCGAGGACGTTGGCGTTAAGCCCGAGGAAGCTCCTCCGCTGATCTGAGGCGAAGAATGCAATCCTCCCGCCGTTGAATATGATCGATGCTGCGTCTTTCAATGTCTTGGTCTCATCCACTCTGTTGGGCTTCGCCAGGAGAAGCCGAACGTCAGGCCGGGGCGTCTCTTCGACGTAGCTTCTGTAGGCTCCGAGGGCGGCGTCAAGCGTCTTGTCCAATATTTCTCGGCCGACGTCGTCATGCTTGTATGGGTTGAGGTCGATCGTGATTGCCGGCCCGGTCGCTCCGGCTACGGGCGAGCCGATGGTCTCATAGAACCTAAGGAACAAAGACTCAAGCTCCCTCTTCCCCTTAGACCTGCAGTATGGGCCGACATATTGGAGGAAATTGCGTAAGGTCACCTCGTCAGAGACCTCCCTAGTAAGCATGGACGTCATATTGAGAACTATATTCAGCGCCCTTTCGGCATTCTCGGGGCTCGGTATCATCGAGGTGTTGAGTATCTTCCCCTTCGGGTTAAGCCCTGCGGACCTTACTGAGAGCAGGTCGATGAACACAGTGTCTGGGGAGAGACCCCACGAACCCGCGTTGGTGATATGGATTTCGCCCGACAGGTGGGCGTCCGCAACGTCCCTTGGCAGCTGCTCCAAGAGGAGGTACTCAGAGAACACCTGCTTCCCGGTCTGGTGGATTAGCGACTCGACGTTTGCCCCTTCGTCCCCGGCCTTCCCCAAAAGCTGAGTGACGTCATATATTGGCATGCCCAATCTGGTGAGCTTGTGTCTGTATTCTTCCATGCTATGCTCCACGAGGAGCGCATTGACTATCTCGCGTATGAGCGGGGCGGTCAGGTACTGGGTCTGGAATTTGTACAGTCTGGATTCGGTCTCACTAGTAATCTTCTGAGCCAGCTCCACAGGCATCCCTGCCTCCTTCACCAGAGACTGAAGTATCTTGTTGGCGTTGAACTCCTCCATCGTCTGATGTGAAGTCCGCACATACAGCTTCCCACTCTCCACGAGAGATTGCTCTTCTATCTGCCTTGTAAGATTCAGCACAAGCCGACCGAGGTTGGTGACCGTGTACTTCCTCTCCTGCCTGTTGAGTTGGATGAGGAGCTGCTTCACGAGTTTTCGGAGGTGGTAGGCGAATTTTCCAGATTCCTTCTTCGACTTGAAACCAGCCAGGGTCTTCAGGGCGCTATAGGTCAGAGGGCCTTTGATGTTCAGTATCCTTAATATTTCGAGCCGCTGTGGAGACGCGATTACACTGTAGATTGTCTTGACCCTGCGGGGAGCTGCCTGCAACCCGACCTGACGTCTAGGTCAAAAGTATTTAACGCTATGACTATCTGTTTTCATTAGAGTCTTATGATTGGATGGGGTCGCCCGGATTTGAACCGGGGATCTCAAGCGGACTCGGCACGCCGGCGAAAGCCGGAAGGGCACCCAAGGCTTGAAGCCTAGACCAGACTAGCCGACGACCCCTACGCTACTTGGTCTAGCCCAGAGATAGTTATGGGTTCTGGGTTGATGACGGCTTCCCTCTTGACACGAAGCGGTTCCCCCTCTCGAAGAACCTCCATCTGTTAGACCGCCCGGCAGACACCCCCACCCTAGTGCTCGTCGAAATCTCTCTCGCTTTGCGCTCATATTCCAAGTAGAGCCTTTCTGATGTCACGAGGTCTTCTCCGCCGAACCTGTCGTCTATGCTCAGGGCCTTGGTAAGGTTGCCTGGCCCTGACGCGAGCTTGACGAAAGGGGCTCCCCTCCGGTTCTTCGACATGGCACAGACTCCCTCGCATGGCTCGATTGCCCTCAGCAGAACCGCCCCGGGCGCCCCCAGTGGTTCTGTGGTGACATTCAGGCAGTAGTGCAGGCCCATCGTGAAATAGACGTAAGCATGCCCCGGCGGACCGAACATGACGCGGTTTCGTGGAGTCATCCCCTTGTGAGCGTGGCTCGCAGGATCTCTCGGGCCCCTGTACGCTTCTGTCTCGACGATGGTTCCAGACAACCTCTCCCCCCCTATCACTCTGACGATGCGGCATCCAATCAAGTCCCTTGCCACTGCTGGGGTATACCTATTGTAGAACTCCCGCGGCACGCGGCCAAGCAAAATCATCCGATTGGACTCGCAAGGCCCATTTAATTAGACAACCAACAAGTCCTCCGCACCAATAAATGTCTTGGCTGACCTACAATTCCGCTAGCTGTTCGCAATGGCCACCAACAGAGACATAGAGCCGGAGCGCCTTGTCCACAATAGCAAGACCAAAGGTCCCGACCTCCAGCGATTGGCGACCCTTCACCCACCTAGTTCGAGCCGATGCCTAAACTCGAGCAGGTCTCCGGGACCGATCTTTTTCAACGCCTAAGGGATGACTTGGCTTTGGGGAGGTGTCTTACTGTCTATCACGAGAGTAGGCTAGGGCGGAGCGTGAGTCATCATCTATACGCACCAGACTCTGACAACCCCACAGGTTGACAACTTCTTTTCCAGATTCGCGGGCCTCCATGCCAACAAGCGTAGCGTACTCACCTACATCCACTGGCCTTCACTCGGAGAGTCTCGGGGTTCCGAGGTAGACGTTGGTTATCCCTGTCGACGCGTGGACCCGCAATTCAGCGCGTTCCGGACTAGACCTGTTTGTGTTCTATCGATGACTCCCACAAACGGCCTCGAGGATACTCGCGACGGCGATCGGACCTACTAGCGACCCGCAAACGAAATGACGGATTTCTGTCGTTAATCCCGTCGCCCCGCCTGCGGTCGTCAGCGTCGTAATCGCATCGTGAGGGGGGAAGGTAAAGGTGAAACCTGGCTACGACGGCGTGTATGTGGTTCCAGAACTGGAATGACCGGCAATGCTGTTCCTTCCCATCCTGGAATAGATTGTGAGCGCTGCAAGGTAGAATCCAAGAAATATCGCGTATCCTATCCAGTTGTGGACCCCCCAGAATGCGGAGGCCCCATCGACGTATCCAACCCACATCAGGAGCAGTATTCTGAACGAGTTAAGCAATGTCAATATCGCTACCCCTGCGACCGCTACGACAGCCGTCGACCTAATGTCCTTCTTCATGTCTAAGTGCATGAGACCAAGCAGACCGACGAAGGTGGTAATCGAAATTATACTCGAGCATCCTGGCGCAACGAAGCCGTTGACTACTTCGCCTGTCTTGGAAAACAACTCGAACTGGGTGCCCTGCCAAGCCACTGGCAGTCCGGCTAGGCCGACGAACCTTGAAGCCATGACAGATGATGCGTAGGCCAGCGGCTCGCCGAAAGCCCACTGGAGCGCAAACGGCGCGCCTACCCCGACAGTATAGATGGCGGCAAAGGGGAGGAGGAATCCCTTCGTCAGAGGGTTAATGACCAACGAAGCGGCATACATGGTGAAGATGACTGAAATGCCAGCTGTCTCCACCGTCTTGCCTGTGTAAGGCTCAGACAGCCACAGCGCCACCAAGATACTTGCGCCGAGAGCCCTTGTCCAGAGCTCGGATGCCAGCCCACCTTCCGCATCAAGTAGGCCGCGTAGCTCCTTCCACTTCAGTGCGAAGATGAGCGTCAACAGGGCAGCGAAGGGGACGGCTGGGAAGACGCTGCCGAACGTGTCCCCCAGCGACTGGTCCAGAAGACTAAGAAAGTTCGGCGCGGTGGCTAGTGATAGGGCTGCTCCTGCTCCAATCCAAACGGCGAACCTAATTCCAGCTTTCAACGACTGGCCACGTTCACTGTAGATGCTGACGCATTGACGAAGTCCTCTTCATCATTAGATAGGCCGAGACTATCACGAGGACGGTGATGCCTACCATCGCAGCCTGGAACGGGAACTCAGGTATCCCACCGCTGCTCTTGGTGGAACTGGAAACCGAAGTTGTGGCGCTGAAGACCGAGTTAGTTGAGCTGGAAGATGTCGTGGTGGCAGTCGTGGTGCTCTGGTTGCCAGTTGTGCTCGCGCCGCTAGATATGCTCGAACTGGTAGATGTGACCACGGACGGCGCGTATTGGAAAGTGGCTGTAGCGTTCACCTGTGGAGGATATGCTCCCCAGGTTGCGTTCACAGTGTATGTCCCGGCAACCCACGCAGAAGTCCCGCCGGCTACGAAGGTGTAGTTATAGAGACCAGTGGCGGCACTAACCGTTGCTTCTCCTGGAGCAACTATGGTGTCATGCGGGTTGATTACTTCTAAGAAGACTGCAGTGTTCGGGCCTGGGGCTGGTATCACTCTTCCTGTGACATGAATTGCCTGTCCGCTCGCATATGAAGACTTGTCCGTTGAGACAGTTAGCGTGTACGACGTCTGGGCAACTGTACCCTGGGCAGCCAAGGAGATGGCCAAGACAAGCAGCAGAGCCTGTGCTGCATAGTCCCTATATGTCACGACTGGATTCGGTCGCCATCTCTGTATATAATCCTAACAGCTTGACGACCAATTCAGAAGTTGGTGTGTGGGGGTAGTCGGATTTGAACCGACGGTCTACAGGTTTCTTAGGCAGCTCCAATGTCAAGTCATCCACGTTTCCGTGTCAGCCATTGGTGTCACTGGAGCCTGTCGCCCTGCCTGGCTGGGCTATACCCCCAACACGGCCTCCAGGCCGACCGACAGGTGCCTTTAGAGTTTCCCAGGTCACTCGGCGAGGTTCCACGGCTTCCCCCCGCGGACCACGCTCTCCGGCAGCCTCGGACTCCACTTCTCGAGGAAGCCGATGTCTTCCTTCCTGTTTCTTAGGTTGTCAGGGAGCATTACTGGAATCTCGTCAATGATGGGGTAGTACCTTCCGCACTGAGAACAGAGGAGGACACCGTCGACCACTACGTCGGGTTCTCTGACGCCGAACTCAAGCATTTCCAGGGGGTAGTGTTTGTCCATGGGGCAGGCGAGTATGTCCAGAAGCTTCCTCTGCATGCCTCCGGACGCTTGAGGTCATGTAAAAAACGCTTGGCGGGCGGGAAACGTTAATCTACCGCTGGAGAACCCCTTGATTCCAGCCGGCCATAGCGCGTGGGTCCGACCCAGACTCGTTCCGATCCTGGCAGTCAAACCGCGCGTCGCCCCGGTGCTACTGACTTCCGAAAGGAGTCGGGAAGCCGAGGTGCCGGCGCCTTCTTCCAAAAACGCCTGCTTACACCGGAGATGTCTTACAGAACATTTAAGTCCGGGTTTACGACATCAAATCAGGTAGTTTCATGTCCGTTCTTGAGGGTGGAGTCCTTCAGTTGTTCCCAGGAGTCAATGCCTCAGACCTTGTTACCCTCGTATGGATTGGCTTCTTCGCCCTCACTTTCCTCTACCAGACCAGGATACAGTCATACCTGGCTCTGAGCGAGATCAGCAGGGGTCTCAACAAGCTCAAGGTGATGAAGGACAAGGCGAGAAAGGACGCCATAGATTATCTCGTCGACGTTGGTAAGGCCCCGAACGATCCTTCACCGAGGGTAGACCAATTCCTGGACTATGTCGCCATCATGCCTGTGGACATGGACCCGGCTGGCATAGTGGGGAAGGTTGATCACATCGTGACGACCAATAATGACAGGGTAAGGGCGGAAGTCGGCGCCTTGCTCAACCAGAACAACCCCGTCACGGTATCAATCAGCGAGAACCTGTTAGAGGTAGCTACATCGCTTAACCAGATCCATAAGATTGTCCGCCACTACTATCTCCTCGGGAAGAAGACGAACTCCTACTTCACTCTCGTCCAGTTGCAGATGCTCATGCCGATGATAATCCAGGAGGCAGACGCCCTACTCAACGCCGTCGACTCATTCAAGCTGGGGCAGCCAGTCGGCGACGGGATTGGTCCCATCGTGGTCTCTAGGTTCATGGCCGGGAAGGAGAAGCGCGTCATAGCCAAAGACACCGTGATGACCATCACGGAGTACAAGGGACGAAAGCTATACGTCTTGAAGGCTGACGGGCCTATGGCATACGTGGGGCAGCCCGGGGTAGCCATCCAGAAGATTGTCGGGGAAATGGGTGTCAAGCCCAGTGCCATCGTGATGATTGACGCGGCGCTGAGGCTCGAGGGGGAAAAGACAGGGGAGATAGCCGAGGGCGTCGGCGCCGCGATAGGCGGAATCGGCGTTGAAAAGTTCCAGATAGAGGAAGCTGCAACCAGGATCAAGGTCCCACTGTATGCCATACTCGTGAAGCAGAGTCTCCTTGAGGCAATCACAGTGATGAGGAAGGAGATTGCAGAGGCGGCGGACAAGGTCACGCAGGCGCTGAACAGGGTCATCGAAGAGAAAACGAAGGAAGGGGACGATGTAGTGGTCGCCGGGATAGGTAATACGCTGGGTGTAGCGCAATGATGAGTTCTGTTCCGGGCCCGGACAAGAAGTCGAAACTGCTCGTCTACACAATTGAGGAGTGTCCTGTCTGTGGGCAAAAGACCAAACGTGCATTCGCCGTTGGGGACTACGTGACGAAGGAGGCTGCGAAGTGCTCGAAGTGCGGGAACCCTACTAGGATAGGTCTGGTTTACGCCGAAAGCATGAAGCCGTCACGTTAGGACTACTAGGCCGCCTTCATCGAAGGCGATGGTGTGTTCGAACTGAGCCACCGGGTTGCCCGACGCCTCCACTAACGTTGGGTACGCTCTAGCTATCTTCTTGGCCACAAGCCTATCGACTAACTCAACGGCTTTCTTTGCGCCCAGATCAGCAGCGTACCACCGTGGGGTGAACGGGAGTGTCTTGCGCTCGTTCCATACCATGTCGGCGAACGAGTCCAACTCGTGGGCCCCCGTCTTCTTCCTCGCTACAATGGAGAATATGGTCCTCGACGAACCGTCGATGACATAGCCAGCCGCGGTCCCGAGCGTCAGGAACGGTTCGATGGCGAACACCTCCCCTTTCCTCAGCATCTGCATACCCGGCATGTACAGATTCGGTATGCTCTTCCCGGCATGCACTATGTATCTGTCCACAGTATGCCCGGTGAGGTTCTCAATTGTCTTGAACCCAAAGCGCGCCGCTTCTCTGTGAATCTCTCTCCCGATCTCACCAGTCCTCTGATCCTTCCTCGCGGCCGCTATCGCTGCATCCAGGGATCTCTCCGTCGCTTCGAGGAGTAGGTTGTAGTCCGGGTTATAGGTGACGCTTACCGACGTGTCGGTGACATACCCGTCGATATGGACCCCGAAGTCAACCTTTACGAGATCACCTTCACGAAAGACCGAGTCGACACCGACCGGGGGAGAGTAGTGAGCAGTCACCTCATTGACCCCAATCCCGGTAGGGAATGCCAGCCTGCCTCCCCGTGATTCTACCTCTCTCTTCACCAGGTCGCAGATTTCGAGATACGCCACACCAGGCTTGACTGCCGACTTCACGACCGACTTCACTTCACTGGTTATCTTCCCAGACTTTCTGTATCCTTCAGGAATCAGCCCCAACTCTCTCACAAATCCTTTATGCAGTTACTGGGTCAGCGGTGCGCACGTGGTATTTCAACTGATTTGCGAGGTGTTGCTCTAGTGAGGTACAAGACCGTAGCGACGGGAGGGACGTTCGACCACATCCACAGAGGCCACATCGCGCTCCTGACCAAGAGCTTCGAGGTCGGAGACCGCGTGGTGATAGGCGTCACTTCAGACGAGTTCGCGCTCAAGGAAGGCAAGAATCCTGACCAAAGCTATGAAGAGCGCACCAGCGCCTTGGATGCTCTGGTTAAGGAGCGATTCCCCAGCAGGGAGTACATCGTCGCGAAACTCGACGACTACTTCGGCCCTGGTATAGCGTCCCCAGAGGTAGAGGCGATTGTGGTGAGTCGAGAGACAGTCAAGCGCGTTCCCATTGCCAACAGACTGAGGGAGGCCAACGGCTACTCCCCACTAGAAGTCGTCATCGTAGACTATGTCCTTGCTGACGACTCAAAACCAATATCCTCAACCAGAATCAGGTTGGGAGAGATAGACGCCGAAGGGAGGCTTACGAGGCGGCCGGGATTCCATGGGAAACGTCCTCTCCCGAGTAGTTAAATCAGAACGCCTGTAGGCGAGTCAGTGTGGACAAGGACAGGCTCGATCCGTGGGGCACAAGCGTAGTCAAGGACTACGGCCGTCTACAATCTGAGTTCGGAATTGAGCCACTCGCCCCTCTCGTCCCCCGTTTCAAGGCGCCGAGCCATCACATAAGCCGTGGGATAGACTTCGGGCAGAGAGATCTGGCCAGAGTCCTCGACGCCATAGACAATCACAAACCCTATGCCGTGATGAGCGGCATCAAGCCCGATGGGGTTTTCCATCTGGGAAACAAGATGACTGCCGACGACATGATTTATTTCCAGTCTCTCTCTAAGAAAGGGACCGTCTACTATTCCATCGCTGACGTGGAGGCCTACACAGACAACGGCCTTTCATTCAACGAGTCATCCAAGACGGCAGTAAGAAACGTGGCTGACATTCTCGCCCTGGGCCTGGATCCTGACCGTGCGGTCGTGTACAAACAGAGCGAAGAGATGAGGGTGATGAAGATGTCGACGATTTTCTCCCGCGCAGTGACCAACAACATGATGAAAGCGATTTACGGAGAACGGCAGCTAGGGCTCTACATGTCCGCGCTCATACAGGCGGGGGACATACTCATGCCACAGCTCCCAGAGTTCGGGGGGCCCAAGCCGGTCCTTGTCCCGGTGGGGGCCGACCAAGACCCACACATCAGGCTATCCAGGGACCTTGCCAACCGTTATCGTTCCGAGTTTGGGTTCATCTCTCCATCTGCCATCTATCATCGGCTCGAGTTGGCGCTCACAGGAGGGCAGAAAATGTCAAAGCGGGACCCTGAGTCTGGCTTCACTCTGGACGACACGTCTACCGACGCGTCGAGGCGGATTAGGTCAGCCTTCACGGGGGGAAGGGACACAGTAGAAGAGCAGCGCAGGCTCGGAGGCAGACCTGACATCTGCCCCGTCTATGACCTCTATCGTTTCCACTTCGCTAGGGATGACGAGCATGTCCAGAAGGTCAACCACGAGTGTACCGAAGGCATACGACTTTGCGGCGAATGCAAACAGGAAGTGATAGGGACGGTCAAGGCGTTCTTGGACGAGCATCACAAGAAGCGTGAGACCATGATGAAGGACGCGGCTGAGCTCCTGGCTAAGAACAGAGCCTACCTCTCCTCCGGGGTGAAATAGGTCCGAAATGTCGAGCGCTCTCCATCCAATTGAACGAAAAATACTCTCGGCGCTTGCGCCCTTGGGGTCGGCCCCCTTCGAAGCGCTAGTCGCAGCCACTTCGTTGAACGAAGACCAGGTCAGACGAGCCCTCCAGTGGCTCGCATCGAAGGGGCTTGTCTCCATGGGCGGCTCTGTTGCCAGTAGGCTGGAGCTAGTCAGAGAGCCGCCAGAGCTTGAGCTAGTGCGTAAAGTCAGCCAGGCGACCACACCACTCACCATAGGTCAGCTGAGAGGCGAGTTCGAGTCACCTGAGGAATTCTCCGCAGCCTTTGGGAGGGCGAGGAGCTCTGGTTGGATAGCTGTTGAGGGCGGGGTGGCGCAGGTCGTACGGGTGGTCGAGACAGCGGGGGCGGAGTCTCTCCGTTCTCTAGTGCGGTCGATTGCCTCAGGCAAGGCCGAGGGGGGTATGACCAGCGAAGAGGCGGATGCTGTCTCAGACCTGCTGAAACGAGGGATAGTCAGGCGCGTCGAGACTCGCACGAACACCGTCGCCATCACAGACGAAGGCCGACGCTCTTCCCTGCCGGCGACGGGCGAAGGCCTCATCGACAGACTCACCCCGGATATCTTGGCCTCGAGGGCCTGGAAAGGCAGAATGCTGCGGCCCATCGACGTCGAAGCAAAGGCACCGAAATTCTTCCCCGGTAGACGCCACCCTGTCCGTGACTTCATCCGAGAAGTGCGGGAGGTCTATGTCTCCATGGGCTTCACCGAACTCCAAGGCAATAGCGTTCACCCAGCTTTCTGGAATTTCGATGCCCTGTTCATCCCCCAGGACCATCCGGGGCGGGAGATGCAGGACACCTTCTATCTGGAAGGGCTATCAGACAAAGCGCTCAAACGCTCAGGTGTGGTAGCGAGGGTGGCTTCGGTCCACGAGGATGGCTGGACGACTGGGAGCAGGGGGTGGGGGTATCACTGGCGCGTGGAGGAGGCCAAGCGACTGGTACTCAGGACACACAATACCGTCCTCTCCGTGAAGGCGTTGTCGGAGTCGAGGGAAAAGGAAACCAGGGTCTTTGCCGTGTCAAAGGTTTACAGGAATGAAAACCTCGATTACAAACACCTGGCAGAATTCTACCAGATGGACGGGATAATGGTGGGCCAAGGGCTCAACGTCAGGCACCTCATGGGATTCCTCACCGAGTTCTACAAGAAGCTAGGGATGGCTGACGTGAAACTCTGGCCAACCTACTTCCCCTACACGGAGCCATCCTTGCAGGTGGTTGGTTATTCGAAGGCGTTCAAGAGCTGGATTGAGCTTGGCGGATCTGGCGTATTCCGGCCCGAGGTCACACAGCCACTCGGCGTCAGAGTCCCAGTCCTTGCCTGGGGCCCTGGAATCGAGAGACTGATGCTCATGCGGTTCGGCCTTGAGGACATGCGCACGCTGTATGGATCAGACCTATCATGGCTCAGGAACAGGGGAGAACTTGCCGGTAGTTAGGCTGGAGTTCTCACGCCTCACTGAGATGGTAGGTGCCGGTAGGAAGGAGATACTCGACCGTCTCCCATACGTCGGCCTCGACGTCGAGAGTGCAGATAGCAGGTCAGTGCGCGTAGAGTACAGCCCCAACAGACCAGACCTCGGAACAGACTATGGGGTCGCACGCGCCCTCAAAGGGCTCCTTGGGACAGAGACAGGGCTCCCACAATTCCAGACCGCGCCCACGGGGATTACCGTAACCGTGGACCGCCGGCTCTCCAAAGTCAGGCCGTACATAGCCTGCTGCGTGGCAACGGGGCTCGACCTCGACGATGAAGACGTTCGACAGATAATCTCACTGCAGGAAGACCTGCACAACGGTCTGGGACGAAAACGAAGGATCGTTGCAATCGGCCTCCATGACCTCGACCGCGTCTTCCCTCCTGTATCCTACAGGGCGGTCCCGTCCACCTTCGAGTTCACACCCTTGGGGGGAAAGATGCCTTCATCCATACGCTCCATACTGTCTGACACCTACGAGGGAAAGGCCTATGGGCACATCTTCGGCAGCAGCAGGGTATTCCCTGTGATCGCCGACTCGAAGGGGACTGTGCTCTCTTTCCCCCCGATAATCAACGGGGAGGCCACAAGGGTTACGACAAGGACCAGAAGGATGTTCGTCGACGTCACAAGCACCAGCCAGAAAGCTGGGGACGACGTACTTGCTATCATGGCTACCACCCTCTCTGAGGCGGGAGGGAGGCTGGGGGCTGTCACCGTAAGGTATCCAAACAAGGTCAGGGTCACGCCAGACCTCACGCCAGCCGAGCTTCCTTTCGACCTCGACCTGGTGAAATCAGTCATCGGGCTAGATCTACCACGAAGGAAGATACTTGCTTGCCTAGGTAGAAGTCGGATGGAGGTCAGGGGGAACAAGGCGCTGGGGCCGAGATATAGAGTCGATCTCTTGCATCCAGTGGATGTAGCCGAGGAAGTCGCCCTGGGCTACGGGATAGACAGAATCAAGCCTGTGTACCCGCCGAGCAAGGCTCCGGGGGTGTTCAACCAGTTCGAGGAGTTCCTCGATTCGGCGTCTACTGTGATGGCAGGGGCTGGAATGATAGAGATGATGACCTACGAGTTGACTGACAGGAGGTCTCTCTATGACTCTTTCGAGCGGCCGTCGTCTGATATGGTTACGGTTCAGAACCCGAAGAGCCTCGACCACTCCATGCTTAGGGATGCCCTCATCCCGTCCTTGCTGGCGGCTCTGTCAGGAAACGTGAAGTCTGACTACCCCCAGCGGGTCTTCGAGATTGGCAGAGTATACGCCCGCGCGCACGACGGCGTCAAAGAATCCTGGCACCTGGGTTGTCTCATCGCCCACTCGCAGGCTTCCTACACCGAGGCGAAAATGTACCTCGACGCGGCTTGCAGGCTGGTGGCAGGACTAGACATGGTCACCGAAGCGGCCGAGCATTGGGCGTTCTCGCCGGGTCGGTGCGCATCAGCCACCATGAAAGAAGAAGGGCTGGGCTACATCGGAGAGTTGACTCCTGCTGCCATTGACGCCTCCGGAATCGGGGTCCCAGTGTCCGGGTTCGAAATTGACCTTTCGAAACTCTACGAACTGCTAAAATAGAACGGCACCTCCTCCGAGACAGACGGCTTTCGTTCTAAAGCGCGCCAAACGGCCACCTGCGAAGGCGGAAACGCTTTGATGAGCGGATGGTTTACCCAGGCGTGCGACAGACGGAAGCCGTTTGCCCGTTGAAGAGGCTCGGTGATGCTCCCCGTTGAAAGCTGGGACATGATCCGTGCTCGTCAGAGACGGGCAACATTCCATGAAAAGGTGAAGATGGCCTGAACGAAAAGCGAGAAAGAGTCTACGAGGACTTCGGCGGATTCGTATCTGACTTCGTCCGCGACCTCAACGACAAGTCGGAGGATGGGTGGACGGTGCTTGTGGAAGGGAAGCGTGACTCCATGGCTGTGAGGGCGTTAGGCTACAGAGGACGCATCCTGACGGTCTCCATCCTAGGTAGGCGTGGCTCTGCTGCCCTTCGCGGGGTGGAAAAGGTGGTCATCCTCACAGATTTGGACAAGGAGGGCGCTCTCCTCACATCAAGATACCTCAGGTTCCTCACCCATGAGGGGATTGTGACGTCACTTGGCGAGCGGAGGAGGCTCAGGCTCGCGTCGCGGGGGATTTTCCTCCACATCGAGAATCTGGGGAGGTTCTCGAAGTCAGAGACCAGCAGCTTGGATGCAGACGGCCTTTCCCGCGGGACC
>JAFMAA010000040.1 GCA_029785235.1 Nitrososphaerota archaeon
ATACCTGCTCGCTTTCCTCATAAGCGAGGGAAGGGCTCTACTGAAGACCGAGCCACTCACTGGGAGAATATGGACCATGGGCCTCACCGAAAAGACCAAGGGAATTCCGAAGTCGGTCGCAATATCAATCACAGGTGAGAGTTGACGGAGTCAGACAACGCAGACAGGGCGCTGCTCGAGAGGAAAGTCAGACGGGCTTTCCAAGTATTGGTCCTCCAGCGGGGGCGGAACCCTGGGGTCAAGGGGTGGGAGATGAAACGCCACCTAGGGAAAGACTACCGCAAGATAATCGAAGTACTCTCCGAAGACATGGCGCCTATGGGCCTCGAAGTGTTCGAGGTCAAAGGGATAGACGGGACCGACGACTCTTCCCGCTTCCTTCTGAGGTTCAAGGATCCGCCCACGGTGACCGAGGCGGAGGCGGCCGGGATCAGGATAGACGACTTGGCCGTCCTCGCAGCCACCATAGCCTTTGTCAACTCCAAGACCGGCAGAGCCGCCAGGCGCGAGGTCGAGCAATTTCTCAGAGAGAAGTTCCCCAGATGGAGGGTCGACTACTCGCTAGACCGGTACGTCAAGCGTGGCTACCTTGAGCAGGACGAGAGGACCATGATGCACATAGGGTGGAGGACTCGGGCGGAAGTGGACGAGAAGACCCTGATGACGTTGATACTCTCGCGAGCTCAGGAAGCGGCGAAGAAATAGCGCCTGCGCAGTGCTTCCCTCTCCCCCTCGATGACGAGTTCTACGACATCTGTCCCTTCCTTCCTCATCTTCGCAGCAAGCGCGCTGGCCTCTGCCAGCCTGATTCCTCTGCCAGCCATGAGCATATCTGCGGCGTGGCCGTACTCTCTCCTAAGCTCAGAGGACTTCTTGAGCATCTCCACAAGCTTCAGCTTGGCTCCGATCAGTGCGGCCCTGCTTCTCGCCTTCATGGCCAGCGAGAAGACGTTCTCGTAGGAGTCGGTCGAGAGCCCTAGCGCCTGCTTCCTGCACGCGGGGCAGGCATCGAGGGCGTCGAGGTCAGCGACTTTCCTCAGCTCCAGGAAGTTCCAGCAGCTGGTGCAAACCGCGACGACGAATGTCTCGTTGATCCTAGCTCTGGTAGACTGCTTGAGGAGCGCCCTGAGCCGCTCTGGCGAGACTATCTCGCCTCTCCTGCTGATCTCTTCCACTCCGATTCTGGCGATGGGGGTGAGCCCTTCATATTCCACCAGCTTCACGTCTATGGCCCCGGCGTTGATCTTCTCCACCACGTCCGCCGCGCCGGAGATGTCAAAGTCGTCGTGGAATATCATGCTCATTGCTTCTTCATACACCGGAGTGTCCCGTAGGGCCTCGATTATCCCGGAAATGGAGACGCTACCATAATCTGCGTCCTTGGCAATGGCGCCGCACTTCTTGCCTGCGTGGATGAGCCGACGCTTGAAGATGCCGCTCCTTTCCACGGCCTTTTCTGTCGTAGCCTTCAGGTCGAGCTTGTGGAGCTCCCCGATTACTGCGAAGACGGCAACGGCGGTTGTCTCGGCCTCGATCACTATCCTATAGGGGTCCTGGTGGACGGCCACCGACTGGCCTATCTGCTCTGATATGAGGTGCCCAATCACCCGGGCGAGCAGCCTGTTCACCCTGTGCCCGAAGGCGGCTTGTATGACAACATACTTGTCCCATTTCTCGATCGTGACCAGCCTCTCAGAAGGTATTGGGAGCTTCGCCTCATGCTGCTCCGCGACCTCCTTCAGCGCTTCCCTGATGGTGTCCTTCGGCACCGGATACGTCATGACAAGCTCATTGAGGTACTCGTCATCCTTCCTCATCTCCAGCGCCTCGGCATATCTCCTACGTACAGCCCCCACCTCGGCCGCTACTTCCCTCGGGACGGGTATCTCGTCACCCACCCAGTGGGGGACAGCACCTGTGGGGTCGTCCTCTGATTTGACGTATACTTTGTTGCCATAGATTTGTTCTATTTTCCAGCATCTCCCTGCCTCCACGAACTTGACCCCGACTTCCCCGTACTCTGAAACGAACGCCTCGTCCAGGGTGCCGACGAATGTCCCTCCCTCTATGACCAGGTACTGCTTTTCGTCGGGGATCATCGAAAGGTTATCGAAATAATACTGGAAGAGTGGCTTGACGTCCCTGGCCCGAAACACCTTACCGTCAGATTCGCTGTAGTATGCCAGGCGGGGATAGCGCTCTCTCATGTACGTGAGGGCCTTCTTCAGCCTCTCACTGTCGAGTTCCGCGTAAGCATAGCTCCTCCTGAATAGCGCTACTAAGTCGTCGAAGTTCCAATTGGGTTGCTCGATCAGAAGGCCAGAGACCTGGTGGATTGCGACGTCGTAAGGGTTGAAGATAGGCTCGAGAGGCTCGAGCTCGCCCATCACTGCCTTCCTACAGAGCACAGCAGCTTCGAGCGTGTCGTCAGAATCCTGGGTGATTACCAGCCCATTGGAGACTTCGCCCACCTTGTGCCCGCTGCGTCCTACCCTCTGAATCAGCCTGGTTACCTGTCTCGGTGAGTTGTACTGGATCACGTACTCCAGGAACCCTATGTCTATCCCGAGTTCGAGACTACTCGTGCAGATGACCCCCAGGAGCTTCCCCTCCTTGAGACCTCTTTCGACGGCCTCCCGGGTCGCCTTGGACAGGGAGCTGTGGTGGACGGCTATAGAGAACTTGGGGTCCCACACTCTGAAACGACTCGACAGGGCTTCTGCTTCCGACCTGGTGTTTGTGAAAACGAGGACGGACCGGTACTTCTCAACCAGCTCTCTAACCGTCCTGAGCCTTGCCGCGACTTCGGGGTAGGAGTAGATCGCCTCAGCGAGGATCCTGTCGTCTCCCGTTGCCCTTGGCGCTTCCACTCTCAATGACAAGCTCTTCTCTACGGGGACCCGCACCACTTCGCATCTTCTCCCTGACCCGACTAGAAACTGGGCGATCTTCTCCGGGGAGCCGACCGTGGCCGACAGTCCGACGACTTGGAACTCCTTTTCTGCCACGTCCCTCAGCCTCTCGAGCCCTACGCTCAGTTGGGTCCCTCGTTTGTCTTCCGAGAGTTCGTGAACCTCGTCCACCACAACCCACTTCAACTTCGCCAGGTTCTGTCTGATTCTTCTTCCTACGAGGAGGATCTGAAGGGTTTCGGGGGTTGTGATGAGTATGTCAGGAGGGGCGAGGCTCAGATTGGTCCTCTCTGCCTGGCTGCTGTCCCCATGCCTCACGCCGAGCCTGATGTCGAAACGTTTGCACCACCACTGCATCCGGTCGAGCATATCCCTGTTGAGAGCCCTCAGCGGCGTGATGTACAGCAACTTGGTGCCTTTCTCCCTATATTCGCCCTGTCGAATGATTGCATCCAAGATCGGGAGCAGAGCTGCTTCAGTCTTCCCTGTCCCGGTAGGGGCCATGAGAAGGGCGTTCTTCCCTTCGCTGATAATGGGGAGTAACCTCTCCTGAGGGTCTGTTGGGGAATCGAAGCCCCGCTCCTTCAATGCTGCAAGGAGAGGAGGCGACAGCGCCTGGAACGCATTCTGTTCCTGCACCACCCATTTGCTCCCTAGATTTTCTGGGTGCGAAGCCAAGAATAGATACAAGACCCGCGTCTCATCCAATAAGTTTGCGGTAGGTTCGAATGCCGAAAGCTCCCGGTCGGTGGAAGTGAACCAGTTCCCTGAATATCGCCTTAAATAGCAGACTATAACATAAGTTATTGAAAACGGATGCCCCGACTCATCAGTCCGTACGAGATAGTCGCGAAATCTGCTCTGCCCGCCCTCAGGGCTATGGTGGCCAGGAGGCTGCAGGAGGAGTATCATCTCACGCAGCAAGAAGTCGCGAAGCGCCTCGGGGTCACCCAGGCCTCGATAAGCAACTACGCGAGGAAGACGAGGGGGATAATGGTGAACCTCGAAGGGGATTCAACGGTGGTCAAGGCGGCGGACGGGATCGCCAAGGAGCTTGCCTTGGATCAACCTGACACTAGGGAGGCGCTCCGGTCGATGACCGAAGTGCTCGACTACATCCGTTTCAACAAGATGATGTGTGTACTTCACGGTGACTTGGAACCTGAATTCAAGGTGGAAGGGTGTTACGCCTGTGAAGGCACATTCTCCGTAAAGGATTTTGACAGGCTGAAGTTGCTAGTCGGCAACTGAACTTGCTAGCCAGCCCAAAGCCCAGATGGCTCACGGTCAAACCTCCTGAAGGGGAGACCTACGGTGACCTGAAAGATCTCTTCAGCCGCCTGAATCTTCACACAGTCTGCGAGGAGGCTCACTGTCCGAACGTCCAGGAGTGTTGGGGAGGCGGGACGGCCACACTAATGTTGATGGGGGATGTCTGCTCGCGTGCGTGCAGGTTCTGCATGGTCACACCCGGAAAGCCTCGGGGCGTTCTGGATGGGCTCGAGCCAGAAAACGTGGCGTTCGCGCTCTCTCAGATGGGTCTGACATACGTGGTGCTGACCTCAGTGGACAGAGACGACCTCCCAGACGGCGGGGCGTCCCACATAGCCCGCACAATCAGACTCGTTAAGGAGAAGAACCCAGGGATGCTCGTCGAAGTTCTGATTCCAGATTTCCAGGGAGACCTCGACGGACTGAGTGAGGTGGTCGAAGCCCAACCTGACGTCATAGCCCATAACATCGAGACTACCATCTCTCTCACAGGCAGGGTCAGGGATCCCCGGGCGAACTATTGGCAGTCGCTGTCGGTGCTGAGAAACGCAAAGAAGCTGGATGGCCACGTCTATACGAAGTCGTCAATCATGGTTGGCCTTGGAGAATCGGAAGAAGAAGTCTTCCAGGCGATGACACATCTGCGAAGCGCTGACGTGGACTTCCTCACTGTGGGGCAATATCTCCGCCCTTCAGCCCGTCACCTGAAAGTTGCAGAATATGTTGACCCGACGCAGTTCAGACGGTACCAGGCCCTAGGCGAAGGACTTGGATTCCTCTATGTGGCCTCAGGCCCTCTCGTCAGGAGCAGCTATCGAGCAGGGGAGTTCTTCATTAGGACAGCCATCAAAAACGGCTCAAGAACCCACCACTCTTATATGGGCATAAGGTCCCGAAAGTAATCCTTGACTGAAGTGGACTCCATGAAGAGATCTGACTCGGAGGTAGGTCCACGAGTCTTCAGCGAGTCAGAGTTCAACTACGCTACTCCTGAGGATTTCCTCTTCCAGAGGCTGTCCCCCGACGGGACAATCCGAGGGAAAGATCCCAATCTGTCGCCTGAGACCTTGAGAAGGATGTATGACCAGTTGGTCTTCGGCCGCTTATTCGACGACAAGGCGACCAACCTCTCAACCCTCAGGGAGATTGGGACCTATGCGCCAGGCAAAGGTCAGGAGGCTGCTCAAATCGGACCGGTCGACGCCCTGGAGCAAGACGATTGGTATGTCCCCATGTACAGAGACTCGGCTGGGATGCTCGCATTCGGGATGCCTCCGGTCAAACTACTGCAATACTGGGGTGGGGACGAGAGGGGGATGCAGATGCCTGAGGGCCTGAACATGCTCCCCATCGCAGTACCAGTGGCCACGCAGCTCCCTCACGCAGCGGGGCTCGCGATGGCAAAGCGCCTACAGGGGGAAAAATCAGTGGTGTTCGTGGTCACCGGGGACGGAGGCACCTCCAAGGCAGACTTCCACGAGTCCCTGAACATAGCCGGGGTCTATGACCTGCCCGTGGTGTTCGGGGTGGAGAACAACCAGTGGGCGCTCTCAATCAGGAGAGGAGCCCAGACTGCATCGAAGACCATCGCCCAGAAGGCCGTGGCCTACGGTTTCGAAGGCATACTTGTCGATGGCAACGACGTGATCGCCTCCTACGAAGCCACCAAGTATGCAGTCGACAAAGCCAGACGAGGCGGGGGTCCCACTCTGATAGAGTACTCCACCTACCGCCTTGGCCCCCACACTACAGCCGAGTTGGTGTCCAACAAGCTCAAAGCACCGGACGAGGTCGTGGAGTGGGAGCGGAGGAGTCCCATCGTCAGGTTCGAGAAGTACCTGACGTCCCGCGGCCTGCTGGACGAGAGAGCGAAGGAGGCCGTAGCTGCCGCCGCCCAGGAGAAGATGAACGAGGCTGTCGCGACCTACAGGGGGATGCCACCAGCCGACCCGGGGGTGATTTTCGACTACACGTACTCTTCGCTTACCCCCATCCTCGCCAGAGAGAAGGCGGAGTTCCTAGGAGAGCAGATTAGCCCGGCCCTTTCGGAGCCTGAACCTACGGCCGCCCCCGGAGGGAAGCCTGGCGTCAACATCAGGAACGCAGTCAACATGGCCCTCAGAGAAGGACTGCAGCGGGACGGGAAGATGGTGTTATTCGGGGAGGATGTGGCCAAGAACGGCGGCGTCTTTCAGGTGACGCGCGGACTTTTTGACGAGTTCGGTCCCAGCAGGGTGTTCGACACCCCTCTGGCCGAGCTCAGCATCGCTGGTATATTCGTCGGCCTCTCCATCGGTGGCATGGTCCCCGTAGCCGAGTTCCAATTCGATGGCTTCACGGTTCCTGCCTTCGACCAGATCTTCAGCCACATAGCCAGAATGCGAAACAGGACGCGGGGGAGGTTCGCCCTCAGAGGGGTTATACGCTTCCCCTATGGCGCCGGGATAAGGCCGCCAGAGCTCCACTCGGAGTCCCCAGAAGCCTACTTTGCCCACACGCCGGGCCTGAAGGTCGTGATTCCATCGACCCCCTACGACGCCAAGGGCCTCCTCACATCTGCGCTGACCGACCCAGACCCCGTGGTGTTCATGGAACCCAAGAAGATCTACGACTCTCCGAAAGCCGAAGTCCCGGAGGAGGAGTACCGTATCCCCATAGGAAGAGCAAGAGTGGTCAGAGAGGGGAAAGATGTCACCCTCGTCTCATACGGCGCGATGATGGTCCCGACCAACCAGGCGGCGGAAGCGCTCCAGAACGAGCAGTCGGTCTCAGCCGAGGTGGTGGATCTGCGAACCGTCTCCCCCATCGACTTCGAGACTGTTGTCGAATCGGTCCAGAAGACTGGACGACTGATCGTCATCCACGAAGCCCCACGCAATTCCGGTATTGGTGCAGAGGTCGCGGCTACGGTGGCTGAGATGGCCCTGGACTATCTGAGGGCTCCAATCAAAAGGGTGACCGGTTACGACATCCCAGTACCTCTGGCAAAGCTCGAGGACAGCTACATCCCGAACAAGGAAAGGATAGCAAAGGCTGCACTAGAGCTAATCAATTACTGAGTCCTTCCGAGAGACATCGGGTCGGCGGACCCTTGGCGGTCGCTCCACGGAACATAGCACTCGGCAGGCCACCAGGATGTGTCCTGCAGGCGATATCGAACACGAGTGACGCTACATAGTTTTTAACCCCCGTCCGCTCCTTTGACGTCGGATGGACTTCAAGCTACCAGATCTGGGTGAAGGGATTACCGAGGGGGAGGTTCTCAAGTGGATGGTGAAGGAGGGGGACCAGATTAAGGAGGACCAGCCCATCGTCGAGGTCATGACCGACAAAGTGAACGTCCAGATCCCTTCACCCAGGAGTGGAAGGGTGTCCAAGGTGCTTGTGAAGGAAGGAGATGTCGCGAAGGTCGGCCAGACGATACTAGTAATCGACGATGGGGCTGCGGGGGCTCCGACTGCTACCATGGCGACGCCTCCTAAACAAATTCCCGCTCAGGCGGCAGTCCAGGTCCAGCCCGCTCCTCCAGTGGCTACTCAGTCAGTCCTCGCTACTCCGGCCACCCGGAAGCTTGCCAGAGAGCTTGGAGTGGACATCACGAGGGTCCGCGGGTCAGGGCCTCAGGGCCGGGTGACCGACGACGACATAAGAAAGTCTGGCCTGAAAGCAGCTCCGCTAGAGGCGACCGTCCAGGAGCCCCGTCCCACCAGCGGGGGGCCAAATGTAGAGTTGGTCCCTCTGAGGGGGCTGAGGAGGACCATATCTGACAGGATGGTGAAGTCCACGAGGACCACCGCCCAGGTCACCCACGTCGACGAGGCAGACATGACAGAACTCGTGCTCCTGAGAGAGGCATTCAGGGGGAGCGCCGAGAAGAGAGGGGTCCGCCTCACCTACCTTCCATTCATCATCAAAGCGTTGGTCCCCGCGCTCAAGGAGTTCCCCTACGTCAACTCGTCTCTGGACGAGCATGCCGGGAACATCGCCCTGAAGAAGTACTACAACATCGGCATTGCCACCGACACTGCGCTAGGCTTGGTTGTTCCTGTGGTGAAGGACGTAGACAGGAAAGACATCTTCGAACTCGCTGGGGAGATAACGAATCTCTCAGAGAAGGCTAGGACCGGCCAGCTCGGCCTTGACGATGTCCGGGGGTCGACTTTCACCATCACCAACGTGGGAGCGATAGGGGGGCTCTTCGCCACTCCCATCATCAACCTTCCCGAAGTCGCCATTCTGGGTCTTCACAAGATTGCAAAGAGGCCGGTCGTCCGTGACGGCAAGATAGAGGTCCGAGACACCACCTACCTGTCTCTTTCGTTCGACCATAGGGTGATGGACGGCGCCTACGCGGCGCGGTTCACCTCCAGGTTAATCGAGACGATACAAGACACGAAGAAGCTGCTGGCCGAAGTGCTGTAGGCTCCGCGTGCTCCAGCAACGTTTAAGCCCGCGGTCCACTCCGACCCGTTTGCCAATGCTGGAAGCAGACGTCGCCATAATCGGGGGAGGGCCCGGCGGCTATGTCTGTGGAATCAGGTCCGCCCAGCTCGGCCTGAGGACCGTCGTCATAGAGGCCGACAGGCTCGGAGGAGAGTGCCTGAACTACGGGT
>JAFMAA010000041.1 GCA_029785235.1 Nitrososphaerota archaeon
TGGTCTTCCCGGGTCCAGTGAACACCGCCGGTGACGCCACGGGTGAGGGGACGCAGCAGTTCCAACGGTAGTATGACTTTCGCTTCGGGAGAGAGCGACGATGGCAGAAGTTCCTGAAGCTCCATGCCCTCGTCAGCACGAGGGCGCGCTTCCCCTGGTTCCTGGCCGCTCGGGTCACCGCGGGAACGTGGAACGACAGCCCGCAGTTGGAGGTCCTGTTGGACCAAGTGGATGAGTCCATCGAGCTGGGTCTGGTCGCATTGGACAAGGGTTACCAGTCGCGACGGAACGCACAACTCATCGAAGACCGGGGGGGCACCCCGGTCATGGACCTGAAACAGAATGTCCGACACCCGTTCCCGCGGAACTACCCGGCATGGAAGCGGATGGTATGGCGCTGGAGGGACAAGCGGTCCTTCCGGTGCCGCTACCGGCGCCGGGTGGTGGTGGAAGGACTCTTTGGAGCATTCAAGCGCCGGTTCGGGGATCGCATACGAAGTCGCCAGAGGCATCGTCAACGAGCGGAGATACTGGCGCGGGTGGTGGTGTGGAACCTACTGGCGGTGGTCTACCACCGTGCATGAAACGCCGGGGTGGATTTGCCGGGCACACTCCGATGCAGGTAATCATTCACGAATCGTGCTCCGGTGAAGGATAGCCTCCACACCGGATAACCCCTGCGAGGAGCCCTTCCTCACCAGACCTCTGATTTCCAAAAACCGTCAGGCGACCCCTCCCGGCCGTTCACTGGATTGGGTGTGCGTTTAATTCATAAGTCAGGGTGTGGGAGCCCCACACATTACGCTATCGGACGATAGGCCGTCGGCAGGTTTAGCGTGCGACACCATGGACCATAGCCCATCCCCCCCGTTCCTCGGGGTGCAGAGGAAGGGACACCTGACGGACTTATGAATAGATCGCCCAAGGAATCCAATGAAAGGCCTATTAGTTCGCTCCACCTCAGGCGAGTGCGTTCGACGGAGTATCACAATGCCCGCAACGAGGTTTGACAACGCTGCAAGCGATCCACTCAACGACACAGTCCTGAGTCACCTGTTCAATCAGAAGTACGAGACACCAAGCATCGATTTCAAGGAAACTCTTGATACAACCCGCGGGTCGAACTTCGCAAAGATCGCGAGGCACTTCTTTGCCATGTCCAACTACGGAGGTGGCTTTCTCCTCATTGGGTTCCAACCCAAACCAACCGGGGGCTACAATCCTGTGGGTTTGCCCTCGACATTTCACCTTGACCAAGCAGAGGTCCAGGGAAAGTTCAATGGTCTGGCCTCGATTCCCCTCGAAATAGGCTACAGAGAATTTGACCGAATGGTAGACGGCACCACTCGGCGATTCGCAGTAGTCTATGTTCCCCCAGCTCCAGGCGTTCTCGTTCCTAAGGTGGACGGCACATTTCAAACAGAGCGTGGCAAGGTCAAACTAGCCTTCGCCAAGGGCGAAGTTCTCACCCGAAGAGGGACATCAACTATTAGAGCTGAGCCTTACGAGATTGAATGGATCCGGAACCGAGCCAGAGACACAGCTTACCAGAACTCGCTTCTGTCCGGACAGCCCGATAGACTTGAAGAAACAATTGCAGCCAACGCCTTTCCCGCATTGAGTATGCCACAGCGTATCTACATCTGCAATGTGAATCTCCATGGGAGAAGCGTTCCTCAGCATGGTCTGTCGTCGTGTCTCGTCCAGGGATCGGTCCTCTATAGCTTCGAAGACCCAATGAAAACTCCTCTCCGAGATGTGATAAGAACGGGGTCGCCTACCTCTGCGGCGCTTTCTGAATGGCGGAAAGACCCTGACCGGGACCGAACCGTCACTCAGCTATTGAAGTCAGCCATTGTTCTCAGGGGTAAGGCCTTGGGGTTGTCATACGATGATGCGAGGCAACGGTTCTTTTATCCACTCGACCCTGGGATGGACAAGCGTGAAGAGTCCTGGGTCGGAATAACAAGAAGGGATTCTCGGCAGGTCGCTTCGTTCCGCCACCTCCCTACACTGGGCCGGAAGGTCGGTATCCACCAGTCAGTTCGGGTGGATTTCCTCTGGCTCGATGAGAAGGTCTTCCTTAGAATGGAACCAGGCTTTGTTCTGACAGAAAATGGGCGTAATCCACTGCACGGGTCTGAACAAGGTCGTGCACTAATTAGCCTCGAATCATGGTTGTCGAGCCTCAATGGGGGATATCTCCGTAGCGTACTTTTCTGGCGATCTGTATTCATGGCAGGGTCGGACCACATCCAGCTTGCTCCGGAACTGGTGTTCAGTCGCGAGCCTCTTTCGGTCAAGATGTCCGCGGGGATTCGTGATGATACTATTCGAACCGTAGAGTCGCGCAGGCGAACTGAGCCTGTGGCTCGAGCCTCAGGAGGCGATGATGCCTGAATCCCTCTACCTTGATGAGCCGGACCTGGTCTTCGGTAACAGGGGTGAGGAAAAGGACCCTAGGCTGGGCTTGACGCACTTCGGGCCGTACTTCTCCCCTGGAGAAGGTACGCCTTCACCGAGCAGAATAAGGGTGGGGATAGTTGGTACGGGGGAGACCACTACTTGGGGCAGACAGGTAATCACCCGTCTGGGGGTACGCATCTCGAGCGACCACACGAACAAGTGGTTATACCCCGACTACGAGGGATTCAACCTTGACACTCTGGTTAAGTGCGAGTTCTCCGAGGTCGAGTCCAAAGATGGCCTAATTCTCCCTCAGGAGGTGAATCAGGTCTTGGCGACAATCGAGGTAAACGCTAGAATCGCAGCGGCCGCAAATCTGTTTGTTTCGAAGGTCGAGAAATTTCTCTCAGATGACAGCCCTCCCGACGTAATACTCATCGCACTCCCGCCTGACATCGAGGAGTACTGTGGGATTGGAGACAAGACGAGAGGAGCCAAGAGGCCTTCTTTCACTGAGACCGAAGCCCTCATCGCTGAATTCAAGAAGGTAGGGCAAACCTTCCTAGAGGATTGGGGAGTAGAAGTCGCTGGAGGACCCGACCTGCCACTGGAGAAGGACTATGATCTGCGAAACGCGGTGAAAGGCAAGGTAATGAGACTTCAACAGGCCGTGCCGGTGCAGATCTTGCGTGAGGAACCTGCCCATAAGTTCCTTACCGGAAGCGGAGTTGACGGCGGGTCGCTCATTCCGTCGCATTTCGCTTGGAACATGGCTACAGGTCTCTACTACAAAGCAAAAGGCCGACCTTGGCGATTGGCCAAACTTCCTTTGGGATCTTGCTACGTTGGGGTATCGTTCTTCCGTGACCTACGGGACCCTAATCAAGACATTCAAACCTCGATGGCGCAGGTCTTCACTCACAATGGCGATGGCTTCGTCCTTCGAGGAACGGAAGTCATGGTGGACGAATCGACTAAGGAAGCACACCTCACCTCTGAGCAGTCCCGAGACCTACTCATGAATGTAATCAAGAAGTACCGAGCAAAGGCCGGTGGAGATCCGAATCGGATAGTCATCCACAAGACATCGGGCTTCTCACCTGTCGAACACAAGGGTTTCCTTGAAGCAATAGGGCGCCTTCCCTATGATTTCGTAAGTTTCCATGACGACGACCCACTTCGATTCATGCGGTATGGGGACTACCCAGTGCTCAGAGGCACCCTTGTTACCTTGGCAAAGGGCGAGCATCTGCTTTACACGACAGGCTATGTTCCTCGGATTCGGACCTACTCTGGGCTCCGGATTCCCTTTCCGCTTCACATTCGGCATGAGGGTGCAAGCGAGATCAAGCAAGTGGCTGAAGAAATTATGGGGCTGACGAAACTGAACTGGAACACTACCACATTCTCTACTCGCCTTCCGATAACCTTGGAGTTTGCTCGCCAAGTCGGAAAGGTACTATCAGAACTCGAACCCGGAGCTCAGGTTCAGGATCACTACAGGTTCTACATGTAGCGCCCGAGGTCAGTCGCAAAGTGATAAGTGCCCTGAGAAGTCACTCCCCCCATGGCCAAGGGGGGAGGTAAAGTAGCCTCAGAAGAAAACGAGACGATCGCACCATTGGTCAAGCCACGGGAATCTGCGAGACTAGTTTGGAACTCTAAGCCACGTAGAGAACCCAATCCCCGAGACCTCGAGTTTCAACCTGCCGAGGTGGTCTTTCCAAACCGGGCAGCTGGCCAGACGGAACAACTGGTGCCTCGAACTACCGAAGGTGAGGTGGACGATAGCAAGCTGAACCGCCTGATATGGGGGGATAACCTCCTCACAATGCAAGCCCTACTATCTCAAGGATACGGGGGCAAGATTGATCTGATTTACATTGACCCACCCTTCCTAACTAGTGAGGACTATAAGTTCGAGGTCGAAGTCCAGGGATATGGAGGGGTTACCAAGCTCCCTAGCCTCATCGAACGGCTTGCCTATCGGGACACCTGGGATAGGGGAGTCGATTCCTACCTTGACATGCTCCATCCTCGCCTTCAATTAATGCGGAGGTTGCTGAAAGACTCCGGGAGCATCTATGTTCACGTGGGAGCAAACATCAGTCATTACGTGAAGGTCATGCTCGACGAGATCTTTGGTCGAGAGAGGTTTGTCAATGAGATTGTGTGGAAAAGATATGGTGCGCACAACGACCCTGGTCAGGGTTCTCAACACTTCGGCCGTGTTCATGATGCTATCCTCTACTATTCAAGAGGGTCATCACCTGCTTGGAATCAGGAGTTCACTCCGTTAGACAAGGATTACATCGAAGAAACTTACCGGTGGACGGAACCTGGGACCGGGCGCAGATACACGACCTCCCCACTAACCGGTCCCGGGGGTGCAGCGAAGGGAAATCCTGTTTATGAGTGGAAGGGTCACGTTCGAGCGTGGCGCTACAGCAAGGAAACGATGGAGGAACTTGATCGTGCCGGCAAGATCTACTACTCTAAAACTGGCTATCCACGCCAGAAACAGTACCTCGACTCATCCAAGGGAGTTCCCGTCCAGGACGTCTGGTCCGACATCTCCTCGCTCTCGGGAGCGCATACAGAACGTGTAGGTTTCCCAACGCAAAAACCTGTCAAGCTCCTGGAGCGACTCATTACCGTCTCAACCCAGCCTGGAGCGCTCATTGCAGACTTCTTCGCTGGATCCGGAACTACGGCAGTGGCGTCTGAAAGGCTTGGTCGTAGATGGATAGAATGTGACTTCTCTAAAGTCGCGATTCAATTTACGCGTGCCCGGTTGGTGGACGAAAACGCAAATCCATTCGTCCTTGAGAACATCGGGAACTATCAGCGTGAACTCATCTATAAGGAGGGCGGTAACATCGCCTTGATGCAGCGGATAGTAATGAAGCTCTACGGGGCAGAGCCACACCCAGCACACACAGATCTTGGGATTCTCATGTCAGGTTCCAAGAAGGCACTGGCCCATGTTGGCTATCCAGATCGTCCCTTGACCGCAAAGAAGACCGCGGAGCTAGTGAAAGTTGCCCGTACCCTCGATGGAGAAGGGTACGACAAGTTGGTTCTGCTTGCCTGGGATTACGAGTACAACTACGATGAAGGAATCGAGATCCGTCGAAAAGGCTTTGGGATTCAGATTGAGCCGCGTCTCATCCCGCCAAGCATCTACGAATATCTTCGCAAGTCAAAGAACGAGGATGACCTGATTGAGAAGTTTGCCAAGAAGATTCAGTTCGGTGCTAAGCCCTATCTCAAAATAACTGCCCCCAAGGTCACTGACAGAGGTGGGGGGGAACACAACGTCGTAGTGGCTATCGAAAAATATGTTCTCTCAGAGGTTCCCGTGGAGGACGACAATGATCGAATCGAGCTTCAGAAGCTCTCAGCGGGAGACGGGTTCTCTGCCCTCATCGACTATTGGGCAGTGGACTGGGACTACGATGGAAAGACCTTCCGCAGTAGGTGGCAGGATTTTCGGTCGGATGAAAAGGATGGGAGACCGGTCACCACCATAGCCAATACTACGCTCACCGAGTCCAGGCGATTCGACATTGCGGTCCGAGTAGTCGACGTCTTCGGGAATGACGCGACTGCCACCACAAGTGTCGACCTCAGGTGAGTAGATGCCAAGACAGAGGAACCTCGAAGAAGAGGACATCACTCAACTCTTCTTGAGCAAGAAATTCGCAGAGCTGGTCGACGATTGGGCTCGGGACGACTTGCCGATTGACCAACGCTGGCCAGGAACCACTCAGACCACTCACGAGCTATTTCGATATTGGTTCAACCGTGATGCGGATACCCCAAGCCGCTTCCATGATGCCCAACGGAGAGCGATTGAGACCTTGGTCTACTGCCACGAGGTAATGCGAACTGTCGATGGAAAACTTGTCGGGAAGCTAGTCGACCTCTACGAGAAGGTAGTCCCTGACAAGATTGACCAGTTCGCCCACATTGCCACCGAGACTGCGGAAACTGACTACCTGAAGTACTGCCTGAAGATGGCCACGGGGTCGGGGAAGACCTGGATTCTACAGGCCGCACTGGTGTGGCAGTATTTCAATGCGGTTCGAGGAGAAGGGGCTCCTCAGAGGTTTTCAAAGCATTTTCTTGTGGTCACTCCCGGACTCGTGGTCCTATCGCGTCTCCTGGATGCATTCCTAGGCAAGAAGGACGCCAGCGGAAATCGAGATCCCAACAAGGCTGATCTCCGCAACGACCTGTTCATCCCCCCAGAATGGCGGAAGGACTTCCATCTGCGAATAATGAGCCCGGAGGATATCAATCCCTCTACCTCTGCTGGAGATGAAGCCTTTGTGCTGGTGCTCAACTGGCACAAGCTCGCATCTAAGGAAGGACGTGAGACACTCGCCACACAAATCTTTGGCCGAGATGAAGGAGACAACTCCGAGGTATACCTATCTTTCCTTTCCTCTTACCCAGACCTCGTAATCTTCAACGACGAAGCACATCACGTGCACAGCAAGGCACGAAGCGAGGGGAACAAGGATATCGATGCAAAGTGGTTGGAGGCGGTCAAGCACCTTCGCGAGCACAATCGCCGCCTCGGTAGCAGGGCTGGGCTGTTCCTGCAAGTTGACTTCTCGGCTACCCCATTCACCGGGTCGGGCAACGCAAAGCGATACTTTCCCCATATCGTCTTTGACTACGATCTCAAAGACGCCATGAAGGGCTGGTCTCCTGTCCAGAAGAAGGTGGTCCCGCTTCCCCTCGTAAAGCAGCTGTTCCTCGAAGAGAGGCAAACAACCACAGCGGAACTGGCCACCCTTGACTTCAGAGCGATTCGAGAAGCCGCAGATGGCAAGAAGAGAGGGGCGGTGGCGGCTTTGAGCCCTGGACAACTCCTGATGCTTGAGATTGGGCTTAAGAAATTGGATCAGATAGCCAAGGAGTTCGCACGATCAGGATTCTCGCAGAAGGCAGTCATGTTTGTCGCTTGCGAGGAGAACGAGGTTGCCGACCTGGTCTACGATCACCTGAAATCCCGTTCTGACGACAGAGGGCGTCTTCTCAAAGACCAGATACTTGTGATTCACAGTGACGCCAAAGACCGGATTCCTGAGGATGAGTGGAAGGAAAACCAGTTCCTCCTCGAGTCGATCGATGACCCTGAGTCGGTGAACCCCAAACGCATCATCATCAGCGTCATGATGCTCCGTGAGGGATTCGACGTTCGGAGCATCTGCGTCACCGTAGTCCTCCGGTCGAGCGAATCCGACATCCTCTTGGAACAGATGGTAGGGCGTGGATTACGTCTGATGTTTACCGGCCCGGAGTTCTTTGAAACCAAGCTACATGCCCTTGAACAAGTTTCTCAGGGACAGACTCCTTCGGCGGCCCTCGACTTCCTGTTCGTGGTGGACCACCCCAGATTCCGACAGTTCTACGAGACTCTCAGGAACGAGGGATTCCCCATCTACTCAGGCGACAGTTCAGGAGTGAACACCAGCGGCGATCTCCAGCCTGTCAAAGTCGACCCAACGAGAGTCTCAGCGTACGACGTGGGCTGGCCAATACAGTTCCACGATGAGGGAAGGATCCCAGACCCCCGTTTGATTGACCCCAAGACCTTACCGACCTTCGGCAAGACCTTCCCGGAAGTCAAAGCAGAATTCGATGCCATCCTGATTGCCGACAAGCACAAGGTCACCGAAAACATTGTCTCGACTTGGGGCCTTCAGACAGAACTCTTCGATTACGGTTTCTTCCTTCGTCAGATAGCACTGAGGTTAACCACCGACGGAGAGGACCGCCCAACGCTTTCTGCACGCCGTTCCGAGCTCATGGAACTCATCGACCGGTACACTAGTGACTATCTTTTCGGAGCGCCCGTAGATTTCTCGCTCGCTGACAACTACCGTGTGCTGGTTCATGTCCCCATCTATGACTTCGTATCGCAACGACTTCGAATCGCACTGACGGACCTCCTCGGAAAAGTTGTCTTTGAGCCTCAATCCGAAGCGGTGTGGCAACGAGTATCTCGAGTGCCCGAGATTCTCACCCGCAGTAAAACCGCCGTCACCACAACCAAGTCGGTGTACCCCAAGCAAGCACCAGCGGCCAAAGGTGGGGGTTTCGAAGCCAAGTTTATGAGGGACGTCCTCGAGCGGAGTGGCAGTGTGCTTGCCTACGCCAAG
>JAFMAA010000042.1 GCA_029785235.1 Nitrososphaerota archaeon
AGCCCGGTCAAGCATGTTAGCCTCTCGAGCTAGCGACGCGAGTTCAAATCTCGCCCGGGGCACGGTTTATCATGCTCAAATACCGTTCTGCCCAAACCCGCACCGGGGCACACGTTGGCTCAAAGATTCGCGGGGCAGTATGACGATTTCCTGGCGGGGCTCAGGTCGGAAGGCACTCGGACGAACTACCGCTATTCTATCACCTGGGTCCTGGGCAAGAACCCCGACGCTTTCCTAGCTCTCGCCTCTAAGAACCGACAGAAGGGCGAGCGACAGCTAATCGAATTCATCCGGGCGAACCGGGACCGCGTGGCCTCGGCAACCATCGTCAACCCTATCATGGCAGTCCGTTCATTCTGTGATTACAACGAAGTCGTGCTGAATTGGAAAAAGGTCAGGCGTGAGCTCCCCCCGCATCAGAAGGTCGCCATGGACCGAGCGCCGACTTACGACGAAATCCGAAAGCTGCTATCCTTCTGCGACCTCCGCATGAGGGCGGCCGTCCTAATCATGGTCTCTTCCGGTGTCAGGGTCGGCGCTTTCGACTACCTCAAGCTGGGGGACGTGAAGTTTCTCGACTCAGGGATAATGCGGATGCTCGTCTATGAAGGGACTCCCGACAGATACTATGCCTTCGCCTCTTCTGAGGCCGTGGCCGCTCTGAAGGAATACCTGGCGAGCAGGGAGGCGATAGGCGAGCCGCTAAAGCCGGACTCCCCGATTCTCCGCGACAAATGGGACTTCGACGACAGGCTCCGCAAGATCAAGCGGTCGACCCTCTCCCCTCAGATTCCGACGCGGTTCGATTCGAAGGCGCTCAGGAATTGGGTCGGCTATCTCTGGATAAAGTCGGGGGTCAGGCAGCGCGGGATTCGCCGGGGGGAATTCCAGCAGGTCCACGGGTTTCGCAAATTCTTCAAGACCCAGGCGAGCAAAGGGATTCAGCGCCCCGAAGTCGTCGAGACGCTAATGGGCCACGTCACCAACTACTTCAAAGTCACCCCCGAAGAGCTAGCGAACGAATACCTCTCGGCCCAGCCTCACCTTCTGGTGACGGAGGCGGCCAAAGCCAATCAGGAGAAGGCGAAGCTGGAAACCGAACAGGCGTTAGAAATCCAGGCCCTCAAAGAGCAGCTTAACGCCGTCCTGACCCAGGTCGGGGCGCTGCGGGATAAGGTCGCGGCGAAGGTTCGGGACGAAGAGTCTTAGCGCCTCTGAAATACGACCCCCCTCTATGTCCTCTTTATGCCCCGTAATCACCTTCTTTGGTGCCCGGACCCGGTTTACGCCAAGCTTCGGAAGCTCAGAGACGAGACAGGATATCCGAGCTTCGGCGCCCTGCTGAACGCCCTGGCCCTGGAGCACGACGGGGCGGCAGCGGCAAAGGCCACGCTCCCCCTGGTCCTGGCCGACCGCCGGCCTTTCGTAATCACCGGGCCGAGCGGGTCAGGCAAGACCGCCTTCGCCAAGAAGGTCTTGGAGACATGGACCGGCCCCGCCCTTTGCTTCGACGTTTCAGACGAATACCCTGACCTTCCGACAATCAAAGACTCGCGGGATATCCCCTTCAAAGAAGGCGGGAGGCTCCGCATACTGGCCGACCCGGACGCGAGCTATTCCGCGATTCAGGGCTCCTATCTCTTCCGCGACCTGGCGCGGGCAAAGTCCCCGGAGCTAGCAAAGTGGCTAGTGGTGATTGAAGAGGCGCATCGGTTCACCGGGGACGCCAACCTTCGGGACCTGATTCTTGAATCCCGTAAGACTCTCGGAAAGCTTCTGGTCCTGAGCGCCGACGCCTCGGCCTGGTTGCAGATCGCCCCGGTCGTGCGGCCCTAATAGCGGGTTTGATAAGCCGGGCTGCGAAAAAGCCCGTTAGACTTGGCATGAGCGAAGAGGGGAGCGGACACTCTTGGGAATACTTGCTCTTGGCCGTGGCCGCCATCGGGGCTGCCGGGTTCGGCATGGCAATCGTCGGAGGGTTCGGGTCCATGAACCGAGGGGGGTCGACGCCCAGCTCGACGACGCCAGGCGAGAATCTAATCCTCGGCTATTCGACTTCCCTGAATTCCGTGACATTCACTCTGTCAGGCGTCCCGGCGTCCGACTCCGTGTATGTCGGTCCGCCGACCGGGCAGGCTTATTGCGTGGGAATCGGCGATATAACCTGTGTCGCGCCAATCACACAGGCGAACTTCCCGACTTGCCCTATTCAGGTCCAGGCCCACGACTTGACTACCGGGGCCGTGTCTAACATCCTGTCCGTCAAAGCGAACTGCTGAGTTATTAGCGCCTTAGAAATACTCCTTACGCCCAAAACGCTCTAATGGAGGAGAAACCGAAAATTGTGCTGTTCAGGGCTCTTCTGAGCAACACGCCTTTACAGTTTGGGACCGTCTTTGCGCTTTGTGTCATAGCCCTATGGCTCGATGTGCTGGAATTGACCGAAGGGGTCGGGTTCACAATCTTCAGCATGAGCATATCCTATGCCGCTTTCGTGGAAGTCGTGGCCGTGGTGCTTCTTGGGATGATGATAGCCTCTGATTTCAACAGAAGGTTGGGGCTCGCAACCATAATCGGGGTGCTGCCTCTCATTCCGCTCGAAGTGGTCCTTCAAATCGAATCGCCGTGGTTCCACCGGCTCCTTATCGACGGGTTCAGCTTCTTTGTCCATATGATAGGCGGATAAAATGAAGCGCGTTCTTTTCGTGGCCGCCCTTCTTGTGCTGTCCGTATTGGTGGTAGGGTTCTCGTTGAACGTGAAGGCTGAATCGGTGGGGAACTGGACGAGCACAACGGCGTATGGAGGCGGCATAGTCGACTATCAGGTCTGCGCAGTCTCTTCTGGCTACGTCTATTGCGTGGGTGGTGCTGTCGGCGGTTCTGTTTCTTCTGCCGTCTACTACGCCCCTGTCTCTTCTACTGGCGTAGGGCCGTGGACTTCGACGACGGCCTACGGGGGCGGCACCGTCTACGGCCAGTCCTGCGCTATCTCTAGCAGTTACATCTACTGCCTTGGGGGATATGTCGCCGGTTCCGTTTCCTCTGCCGCCTACTACGCCCCGGTCTCTCCATCCGGAATCGGCACATGGACAGCCACCACCAACTATGCCCCCGGCACCGTCTACGGCCAGTCCTGCGCTATCTCTAGCAGTTACATCTACTGTGTGGGAGGACAGGTCAACGGCAGCCCCTCTTCTGCCGTCTACTATGCCCCGATATCCGCGACCGGGATAGGTGCATGGACTTCCACGACAGCTTATGCCCCCGGCACCGTCTACTTCCAGTCCTGCGTCGTCTCTTCTGGCTACATCTATTGCGTGGGCGGATATGTCGCAGGCTCCGCCTCTTCTGCCGTCTACTATGCCCCTTTTTTCGCGGGGATTCCATCTGCCACTATCGGTAACGTCCAGGCGGACACAGGGGGGACGGCCGTAGTGAACTGCCAGAGCGCCATGGATGTAGGGTTCGCTAAATCTATCCCTGCCGCTGAAATCGAGAGCGCGGCGACTCAGGTCAACTTCACCACCGCCGCCCTCGGGGGCACGACGAACCCCTCTCAGACCTTCGGCGTGGGGTGCGACTCGTCTAACCCTCCCCCCCAGAGCGCCAACGTCACAACGATATCAGGTTCCGCCATCACGCTTACCCTCTCCGATATTGCGAGCCATGTTTCCTATACTGTCTTCTACCACCTGAAGGGGACGACAATCTACTCGGTGACCGTCAACTCAGGCACGTCCACGAACACGATACCCGACACGTCCTATGTCGCCAACCAGGGGACTCTCTCGACCTGCGCCGCCCCCTGCGCCTACGACTCGGGCTCATACACCGAGGTCAAAGCGGTCTACGTCGCCCCGACTACGCTTACCTTCAGCTTGACTGCCGCTCCGTCGTCGAACGGAGGAGGGGGAGGGAGCAGCCAGCCGCCCTCCACGCCGCCGCCTACCTGCCCTACGGGCGACGTCTACAACACGACTTCGGGGGCTTGCCAGACCGGGAGCCCCGTGAAATACTCGGCCCCTGTCTTCGGCAACGAGACCCAGATAGTCATAGGGTTCGCGGTCGTCGGCGGCCTGATATTCCTCGTGGCTGCCCGCATCGCCTTCGGGGACAAATCCAAGACAGAGACAAAGAAGGGAAGCCAGCCGAAGATCAAGAAGGAGAAGGGGAGGCAGCCCCGGGTAAAGAAGGAAAAGTATCCGTGGTAAGCATGGGTGGAATTGGGGGGTTCTGAATTTGGTAGTCTGCCCGAAGCCCGGATGTCACTTGCCCGCGTGGGCTCCCTATCTAATGACAGTCAAAGGGAAATACGGCCAGGTCTATGTCTACCAGGTCTATCGGCACTCGCTTAAGGTCAAACCGAGAGACGGCCGCAACCCGGCCAAGACCCCCCAGAAATGCACAATCAAAGTCGTGGAGCCCGTGGCTCAATGAACCTTATCCTGGCCGTCGTCGTATTCGCCCTCTTGGGGGCCGCCCTTCAAACGGCGATAATGGCCGTCAGAGAGCGCCGGGACTTCGATAAATTTCTCCGCCGGTATGGGTTGAACCGAAAGCAAGCGGCAGAGCTCCAGAGGGCTGTCGTCGAGATAGCACCCCGGGCCCAACCCTGAAATCCAAAGCTACCAAGTAGTTCCACGACTTACCATTTTGGGCACGCTCCCCCCTGCCTCTGACGCCTCCTTTGGGTAAGTCACGCTCAGGCTAAACGCGCCCAAACACGAAAGAACCCCCCCGCTTACCTGGGCGTTTTATGGGTCCGTCGTTTGGGCAGTTTTTCCTTCGGCTTGTTTGTCCACCTATGGTGTATATCCCACTTACTCATTGCGCAAAAACCAAAGAAAATTATTATTTTTACTGCGAGAAAAAACTTACGGATTAGACGAACCTGGGAAAGAGCGAAGTGAACACCCGCATAAGACGCCTGGCCCCCTCGATGTCTCCCGACGCGGACCTGATCTCAATAGCCCTTAGCATCAGGTCGGCTTGGGCCGCGTCGTCCAACCCCCGAAGTTTGCGGACCAATTCCCTGAAGGCGGGCTCGGATATGCCCGCCAGCTCGCTCATCAGCTCCTCAGTTATTTTCTTCCGGCTCGGCTTGGTTATGGGGGTCTCTTCTATCCCCAGCGTCCTGCTCAAAGGTCGAACCTCTGGCGGACTATCAGCCTGTCGTCGTCATCCCAGCTGTAACTGTAAAGGTAGCTCTTCCCTTTCAGGTCGGTTCGATTCTCGCCCATGACGTTGCCGCCTTCCCAAAAGCCGACGACCTTCCATAGGAGGGGGTGAAGGAGCGAGTCGATACGGGTCGATTGGCGCAGCCCTTTCAGGTGGGGGTTGTAGCTGTCTTCGTAGGGGACCCACTTCGCTTCTTGGGTCGCACGTTCAAGACCCTTCCCCACCAGGTTCTCGCCTCTCCAATCCCGCTTGATAGTGCCGAAGACCGCTCTCTCCTCCGGGCTCAAGAGCCGGACAATTGCGTGTGCGGCTTCGTTCTTCTGATATCCCAATTGGGTTTCCTTCATGGCCAGCTCGTGGTAGAGATTACGCAGCCGCCTGAACTCGGCTGTCTTTGTCTTGGGGCTCATGGTTGCTTACTCTCCCCAGGGAGCGTGTATCGTGAACCATCGGGGGTTGATTTCGCGTTCTTTGGCGCTCCGACCGTATAGTTTACGCTCTGAGCGTCAATGACCGTATAATCGGGCTCCGTTTGTTCACGATACGCGCTCCGCCAGGAGACATAGAGGGCGTCGGCAGCCCTGAGCAGGGCGTCAACCTCGATAACCAGGGGCGTGTCCCATGCCTGAAGCTCGTATAGCTTCGATTTGCCATCCTTTTCCGCCCGCTCTGTTAGAACCCCCCGGTCGGCTAGGAACCGCACCGCTTTTCGGACGGTGACCCGGCTGCCTAACTCTGGGCGTTTAGGCCCTGCGTTAAGTAAGATGTTTTCGACAGAAATGTCACCGTGTCCGGCTGCAATCCCCTTACAGATTTCCCAGACAATCCCGGCTTTTTGGGGAATAGCTGACAGAATCGCCGCCAGGGAACGTTGCCCTGTGTAAAGGGCGATTCCCAGGTCTTCCGGCGCAGCAATCACCCCTCTCCCGTCGGGGGTGCGGAGGCGTTGAAGGTAATGGAGTTTGGCTGACGCCTTTACCAAGTCTAGAATCTTAGGTGTGTTGCGCCTGACAATCGAAGACTCGGCTGATAAAATCGGAACCAATGCTTCGGCGAAAGGCACTATCGCCTCCTCGGGCCCTTCATCCCGGATAATTTGAAGGGCTGCGGCGGCCACGGCTCGCAACCGGGCAATGTCTCTCTTTTCCCAGGAGAACCGCCCCGCTGCCCTGAGTTGTGAATCACGGACCAGGCGGTTCTGTTCGAAGTCGTCTCTGACGTTTAGGACAGTAAGACGATTCTCAAGCTCGGGCGCAGCGTTTACCTCGGTCGTGGTGAAGACGAATGACTCGATTTCTACCTTCTTGAAAGTGGTCTTGAACTCGTTACTCTCTGGGTCACGCTCGGTCGTTGCGACGCTGATTTCCCCTTCACTAATTCCGACCTTAACGTCATACTCGGCTGTGCTTTCCTCGTTGCGATTGCCTGACTCCATACCCCGCCTTTCGGTGACATAGAGAATCTTCACGCCTTCGGGGAGATATCGAAGTGATTTGTCGGTCAGGCCGCCGACCTTCACCCACCAAGACCTAGGGAAGATCGTTAAAACGTGGTCAGCCAGGGTATTTTTCCCCGCCCCGGTTTGGCCCCGGATTTCAACCGAGCCCCTCGCTAGCAGCGTAAGGAGCATTTGGACAGCCATATCATCTTCGCCTAGAAGCGGTTTCTCCGAGCCCTCGCCTGCAATCGCATCGGCAAGATATCCGATTAGGGAGGGGTCTTTCAACCAGGCGCGAGCCACAGGCATGATTTCGTTAGGAACCTCTGTCTTCGGGATTCCGTCAGTCTCGCGTGAAAGGTGGGTGTCGAATTTGAACCCGCAAACACACTCGAGATATCGCGCCTCATCACCAATCACGACGAGCGGTTTGCCGCACTTCGGGCAGGATTGTGAAAGTGGGCCGCCAGTTTTCTCGATATCGGCGGCCCCGCTGCTAACGATGTTAGATGAGCTCAAGACTTCACGACCCCCATCTCGATAAGCTGCGCCCGTAGGCGCTCAGTCAGGTCGCGCAGCTTCGATTCGAAGGACTGTGCATCGGGATAGAACTCTTCGCAAACTTCGACTTTGAAAGACGAGTAAGGCCCCATCGGAATCGTCCGCGATATCCGCACCTCGCCCCTGAGAACAAACGAATCTAGCGAGTTAGCGTTGCTTATACGCCGGTCACGGTTCTGTGCTGTTAACGTCTGACCTCCTTCTGGGTGGGGGGCGGTTGGGCGGCCGAAGTCGCGGGGGCTCTTGCCCCCGCCAAAATTTCATCTAATCGTTTCAGGACTTCAATCAGAAAACTTGTGTCGTCTCTCAAACTGGTTCTGTCTCCTCATGAGTAAGCTTGTGCTGCTTCAGAAGGTAAACGGCCTGACTGGGGTATAGACTCCAAATCACGCGCCCGCAGACTTCGCATTTCGCGCCGAAGGGTTCAGGCTTCTGTTCAGTTTGCGTTTCCATGACAACAGCATAGTATGGAAGGTTTATTAGTCATTGTTTTGAACTAATCCACGGTTAGAAACGTTGAGTCGTATGCCATGGGCGATGAAGAAGATAGAAAGGCGGTATGTTTTGTCTCGTTTATTCGAAGCTGGAAGTGCTTTGGAGACCCCCGAAATCGAAAAGGGGTTGAAGGAAAACGAAACGCCAATCCCTCATGCGAGCCTTTGGAGAATCCTAGCCGACCTTAAGAAGGATGGGCTGATTCGTTCCGTCCCATCTAAACGACTTTCCAAAGCGGGAAGACCCGTAAGAAGATACGAAATCACCGCCCTGGGGTTCCTCGGAATCGATGGAGGCCCCGTTTCGATTAAGAAAAAGGAGACGGCAATCCTTCAGCTATGGCTGCACGTCTATTCGAATAGCACAGGAAGTGATGTGAACCCTGCCTTTGATTACGAGACCGTCATCCGCCGCTTTGAAATGAATCCAGAGTTGATGATGGATATGGTATCTCTGATAGAGTCAGGGTTAGAAGTTGCCGAGCGCATGGTTAAGAGCCTGAAGGGCATGAGAGATGGTATTTCCGAAGCCAAGGCCAAATCACCTCCCAGTCGCTAGGGCATGGTAAACCACTCTCCAATCTCGCCCGGGGCAGCCTACGATATGGTCGTGTGCCCCTTTCCCTGCCGAATCTGATAACACCCATTGGGGCATCAAAACGCAAGAGTATTG
>JAFMAA010000043.1 GCA_029785235.1 Nitrososphaerota archaeon
TCCCGTAGTCTAGTGGTCAAGGATAGAGGCCTCTCGAGCCTCTGACGCGGGTTCAAATCCCGCCGGGAGCATACCAATAATCAAACAAACCCATGGGTGACTTTAAATACAATCACCTTATCTTTACAGCCATGGGAAGACCTCAGATCGGCGGCCCTTCGAAGCAGGAACTTCTGCAAACCGTGCCCCTGCGCCGGTGGTACGAGAACGTCGGGCGGGGCTCCGTCATCACGGCAGACGTGAAGCTCAGGAGCCTGAGGCTCTTCTGCCATCTCATGAAGACCGACCCTTTCAAGCTCCTCAAGATGAACGAGAAGAGGCTGCACGACCTCCTCTTGGATTTCATCGCAGCGGAGGAGAAGAGGGGCCAGTCCGGGAGTTCCACCCATACCCATGTCAAGGCGGTCAAGAGCTGGCTTGCCTTCAATGGCATTGTTGTCAACCGACCAGTGAAGATTCGCAACACCCAAGCCACCCCCACCCTCAAGGACGAGAGGGTCCCGACCCAGGAGGAGCTGAGGCGGATATTCATGGCCTCCACCCCCCGGAACCGGGTGATGTGCGCCCTGATGGCGCACTCCGGGGTCCGCCCCGAGGTGCTAGGGAACTATCTGGGGAAGGACGGCCTCCGGGTGGGGGATCTTCCCGACCTGAGGATCAAGGGGGAAACCATCGAGTTCAACCAGATACCGGCGCAGGTCGTGGTCCGACCCGAGCTTTCGAAGGCGGGGCACAAGTACTTCACCTTCATCGGGAGCGAGGCTTGCTCGTACGTTGTTGATTATCTTCGGCAGAGGATGGAAGCAGGGGAGCAGATCGGTCCCGATAGCGATCTTATCCACGCCCAAGCGAACCAGGACAAAGTCCGGGGCTCCGACAAGCACCTCACGACTGTCAACGTCGGGGATGGTGTCCGGAAGTCAATCCGGGCCGCGGGGCTACCCTGGCGGCCCTACGTGCTCCGGGCCTATTTCGACACCCAACTGCTCCTGGCCGAGAACAAGGGAAAGGTCGCCCACGACTACCGGGTCTTCTGGATGGGGCATAAGGGAAGCATTGAGGCACGGTACACAACCAACAAGGCCCGTCTCTCCGGGGACTTCATCGAGGACATGCGGGCCACCTACAAGCGGTGCCTACCCTTCCTTGAGACGATCTCGGGTCAGCACGACGACGTTCCCAAGGAGGTGGCCAAGGCCATGCTCCAACTGGCCGGCTTCGACGAGGAGGAGATCGAGAAGATGGACCTGAACGACCTGGCGGCTGTCCGAGACCAAGTGAGGGACCGGCTGGGGGCATCGGATGGACCCAAGCAGGAGGTTGTCTCCATAGGGGAAGTTCCTGGGAGGCTCGCAGCGGGGTGGCAGTTCGTGGCTGCGCTCGGTCCCACCCAGGCCATCGTCACTGCGCCTTTCAGTCCACGTACATCACCCACTCTAGGAGCTTCCGCCTTGCCTCTTCGTGCGGTAGCCAGTCCGGTTCCCCCCGCAGGGCAAAGCGCAGTGGGTGGTTCGCGAGTAGGAGGGCAACCTGCCTCGTCAGTGGACCGAGGTCCTTCATTGACTCTACCCTTACCTCGGATGGCCTCGGGACAGCCTGGGGAAGCGCATTCGGTGGGAGTGCACCGGTTGGAACCGCACCGGGGGTTGCCAAAGGAAGATAGCCCTGGCCAGAGTTGACCCCCTGGACCGGCAAGACTTCGACCTCACCGTCCCTCCCTTCAGGCACTGGCACCAGCACAATGGCGAACCTCCTTCCGTTCACGGACACAGCCTCCAATGATGAGGGGCTGTGACCACTTGCCCGCAGGGGAGAAGGAGAAAAGGATACTTACTCTCCCTTTCGGCCGCATGGGGTGTTACGGCGACTACTTGGTGGCAAGCAAACAAGGACCGGGCCCCTCTTCACTTGCAGCCTACCTTGCCAACATCACAGGGGAGGACTGGGGAGCCGAATTCAAGAGGGCGGCCCTTGATGGGGACTACCAACTCAGGAAGGCGGTTGCCTCGTTAGGAAATCACGGAGGGGGGGAGCTCTTCGTGGGTGTAGAGGATGATAAGCGAATTACCGGAACCGCACTGACGGTTGATACCTTCTATTCGCGCCTGTGCCAGAGAGGGCCAACTGCGGATTGGTACACTCTCGATCTTTCCACACTCGTTGAATCTACCCGGGAGATTGGTCTGAGCGACCCTTCAAGACGCGTGCTTGTTGCCTTGGTCAGAGTATCCCTGTTACCGGGCCTCGTAGTGAACGCGACTGGCGAACTTGTCTGGTACGAACGCCGCGGCAGATCTGATCACACTCTCCTACCCCAGGAATGGGTCGAGTCGATTCGAAGATTCGAGCGAGGCAAGCTGCTCCTTGAGCTGTATAGAGAGTTCGCAGCAGCCGTCAGCACGATCCCACAGTTCACCTACGGCCAGCCAGTAGCTGCTACTCACTTTTCCCTTCCTAGGTACGATACGGCACGAAGAGATGGATCGATCTTCACTGTTCTTACCGCCGCTGACCAAGACTACCTTCACACTTCGATAAGAACTGACGAAGCAGGGTTTGCGGCACCTGGGTTGCTGGCTCGCTACCTGCTTGACGGAACTCGGCTGGACCGGCAAATCGCGGATTACAAACAGTCAGGCCTAAAGCAATGGGATTCGGGGCCAAGCCAAGAACTGCGAGTTGCGGCAGAGGTCTGGAAGAAAGAAGTTACCCGGTTTCGCACCTACCTCGAAGGTCTCGGCGTGCTTCCGCGCCAACCTACACCTACTGCATAGAGCCCTTTCGCTCTCAATAGCGTCTTCACCTAGGAGTCATCTGGGAGGAGACTATCGCCAAGAGTCGGGCACCGAAACGCCCCTTCATCGTCTTCTCGATGATGTCGGACGTGGCTCCGAACTGTTGCGGAAAGAATGCCGTCTTCGTTGAACCGTGGTCGTCTCGGAGCAGTACCGCTACGATGGCGAATCTATCCCCGTATGTCTCCTTGCCTAGCTGGAAAACCTTGAAGAACGCCTCGGAAAATGCGATATCGTCGAGGACGGTGTCCAAGGTATGCTCGCCTTCTGGGTCCAACTTGGATTGGAACTCTGCTATCTTGCTTGCCATCGGGGTAAGAGTGGCAACGATATCGACGACGTTACTGATTACTCGGTCACCCGGTGGTAGCGTTTCTAGGACTAGCAGCTCTTCAGGGGTCATGTCGGGTCGCCCTAACTCGGGAATGATATCCCGTTCTTGGAGCGGCACTTTCCTTAGGTAGTGACGGAACCCTCTACCGGTTCCTCGAGTTTCCTCCGGAAGCGCGTTTGTATGAGGTATGTCTTGGATGCAGTGTTCGCAAAGAATCCGATCCGTGCCAGCGCTCCAAGGATGAGCTACGCCATCTGGAGTCACCGGATCTTCATTTTCGTCAGCCTTAGCTCGGCCATTCACTACCTCGACCTCAAGGCGCTGATGCCTATAGGGGAGGTCTGCCCCGGTAGCGATCTGAAAACACCAGTAGCACCTACGACCAGTGGTCAAGTCCCCGTGGCACAATCGCTGAATAAGTTCCAGAAGGCGTGGAAACTGGGGGTGGCCTACGATGGCCCCGAGTATTGAAGCGAATTCCGCAGCAACTTCCTCGGGTTTGCGTGTTGGCGATTCTTTGCTCATGCCGCTATGGAGAACTCTAATGAGTTAATATTTTTGGATGTCTTGTGACACTTCCCGATTCAGTTCACGGCCCTGCAACCGGTTTCTACCGTTGTTGCCAACGCACCGCCCAGTTGGCTACCTCTCCTGCCACGCGAGGTACTTCGCCCATTCCCGGAGCTTCAGCCGCAACTCAGAGCGGGACATCCAGTCCGGCTCGCCCTGCAACGCGAATCGCAGGGGGTGGTTTGACGGTAAGCGGGCCACATGCTTCTTCAATGGCCGGAGGTCGGCCATGCCCTCGGGGATCTCACGAGGGGAGCCTGGGAGGACACCCTGTTCACGCGTCGCCTCCTGTGAGGCGGGAACCGGCTGCGACACCTGAAGGTAGTCGATTACGGATTCCAAGTCTTGGACCTGGGAGACGCCAACCTCCCCGTCGATGGTGGTGCCTTCAGGGACAGGGACCAGTAGGACGGCCATTCGATTGCGGCTTGCGGACATAAGTGTTCGGCAGACCAAGGCAGAGAGATATTTAAGTGTTATAGATTTCTATGCTGGCCTAGCACTGCGGTCACAAACAATCTCAAGGCAGACTCAAGTACTAGCCGGAGTTATGTCGCGCGGGGTCTGTTTTGAAGAGTAGTGAAGGAAGGGAAGACGTGCCATCAAAGAGCGTCGGGACGGCCCATCTGACCAACGTTCAATCGGGTTTGACTGCACATCAACTGCTTCCAAAGGAAAGGATAATGATTTCGTTGATAGGTGCGGAGGGAGCCTCTGGCCAACGTTACGAGCATATCCCCGGGTTGACTTGGCTCCAAAAGGAAGTCTTTGTAGTCTTGCGTCGCCTTGAGGGAGAGGATATTGTCAAGAGATCCTTCGAACCTCACAAGCTGGGAATGTTCTCCGAGGAAGTGGATCATCTCCTGCAGGGTCTCATGGCTGATGGGTTGGTCGTGAGGGCTGGCACTGCAGGGCTCGCGCTCTCTGCTGAGGGGAAACGTCTTGCTGATGAAGTCCTAGGGAGCGGGAAATCTGGGGTCGCAATCGTACGTGAGGTGAAGGGTCTACTAAATAGTTTAGACTACGGTGATTTGATTGCCTACGTTTACTCTGCATACCCTGGATGGGATTCGGCGTCCGAGGTCAAGCACTACCTGGATGACAGGGGTCGTAGGGAGAGACTAGCTCACAGGCTGTACGCTGCTGGCAAAATCAGCATTGAGCGCGCCGCTCAGGTTGCTGGGACGACTGTAGAGAAGTTCGCTGACGACCTCCGCAAGCACGCGCGTTAGTCAGGAGAGGTAATGCCGGTTCGAGATGACGGTCACGACTTGGCATTTGTGCTTGACACTACGGTCCTGATAAAACTGCACCGAAATCGGTGCACGGAGGACGTTCGAAGGCTCGAACAAAGATTTGAGTGTCCGCAAACGGTCGCTGCGGAATTCGCAAAGGGTCGCCGAATTCCTCGTACGCTGAGGTCCGAATTCCCTTGGTTGAGTGTCGTTGCAGACACTTGCGAGAGCTTTGCACTAGGTGAAGGTCTTGGACCCGGGGAAGAGCAAGCTATCCTGCACTGTCTGTCGGATGGAGAGTACCGCATCTTCGTCTCAGATGACAAGCTGGCAAGACAGCGAGCCGTGGCCGCAGGAATCGGGACCATTGACTCGGCTGCCTTAGTTTCAATGATTTATGCTAAGGGAGTCACACAGGCGAGGGCCTACATCCAACAACTTCGCATGATGCTGTCCATGCGGCGCACTAGCCGTGGGAAGGTCAGATAACTTCGTTCAGAAAGCCATCGCTTCCTACAGTTCCTTTACCCGCCTTTCCGGATCGAGAGGCAAAGTAGGTGTCTCTAAGATTGCGAATGACATTCAATTGAGATTGAACAGTCGCCTTACCCGAAAGTATCTTCTCGTCCGTCCTTTCCTTTATGTGCCTGTGGAGGGATTCTGTCTCTTTGGCAACTCGATACGCACTGACCAACATAGCCACGCGCTTTGCGACTTTCAGGTCACCCCCCTCTGCCAACATCGTACCGAAACCATCTTGTTGACCTGAAGCGTTCAGAGCACTCTTCAACGCAGTCGGTACATCTGCCGCCGGAATCTGATCGTACCCATACGTTCCGGCTTGGAAAAGTCGAACGATAGGTGGCTGTGGATTCTCAAGCATCTTCTTCAGCACTTCCTTGCTAAACCGGGGTCGAAGGTGCGCTGACCCAAACGAGTCGAAAGCGCTGAAGAGCATCAACAAGTCCCTTGCGGGGAGGGATTGAACTGCTCTCCGTTCCTGCGCATACTTGACGTTCAGCGCGTGTGCATAGGGGGGGCCATGTTCTCTCTCCACTTGACCCAAGTGAGCGACTACAGAGTTCAAGTTTGCAGATAGGCCGCTAGGTGTATGGCCATGCAGGTCCCACACATATCCAGTGACACCTTGTTTCAGATAGAACTCCTGAAGGGCGGTCTGGTCGCGATAGGATTCCATGTACGGGATCATCCCAAGTACCGGACGCTTCGAGAAGGAATCCATTCTCTTACTGAATCTCTTGAGGAACTCTATCGTCTTCTCCGGACCGTACCCTTCCAAAGATGGAGGAACTACCACCGGTGTGGGGAGAGCGGAGAGTAGGTCTGCAAGGTAGTTGACCTCGTTTTCTGAAGGGTACCAGGGCTCTTCGCTCCTCGGATTCGCCAATCGAAAAATCGCGAGGATAAGCTCGTCTCCAAACTCATCTTGAAGATGTTTGGGAAGAACGCTCGTGACGAAATCGCGTTGCTTCTCGTTGTTACTATCGATGCGATCAACGGTCTCCTTGGTGATGTACCTGATGACTTCAATCACTCCACGTCTGTCCTTCTTAGGCACAAACCGGGCTTCGCAGAGTGGTTCCCTCTTGAGGTGCAGGCCGCGCTTGGGTGTTGTAATCCGTGAGGCCGAGTTCAGGCGCACATCAACAACCCGAGCTGCGAAGGTGTCACTCCGCTCTCGCACTTGTACTTGGAGATTAGCCATGAGACTTCCTCCTCACGTTGTGCGAAGGATAGGTACGTAGGATATAACATACTATGCCCGGTCTGAGACCCACAAACAAGACCATGAGTGCTCTCTCCCTCAAGGGAAGACTCAGTCGGGGAAGCCCCGACTCTTCTTGAGGCAAGCTACTGCATCTTTCGTTGGCTCGCCATTCCGTCCGTTAGATCAGGCCGTTGAGGAGCGCTTCCCGCGGCTCTTGCTACCGCGATGAGGAGGGGTGTTCTCATCAAGAAACTTCGGGAGAGCACTCTCGTCCACCACAACCTCCAATCTCGACGTTTCGGGAGCCGATGGCGTGGCCCTGAACACCACACTGTCGAAGTCCCCGAAGTCGGCTCCAGGGTCCCAAGAGATCTCGGCTCTCAGGTCGAGGAGGTAGTTTCGAATCTCGCCTTCGCCAAGATTGTAGGGCTTGAGCACCTCCTTCAACCTTCTCCCTGTCACGGGGGTCTCGCTGCGGATTGTGGAGAGCATGGTGTCCGTGATCATCCCCATCCGGGCGAGTTCTTCCCGGGGTACTTCACCTCCCGCTAGCGTGTATCTGGTGTTGCCACCGCTCTCGGTCTTCTCGATCTTGTGGGATTCCGAAAGGATGGACAATTGTGTGCGCACGGTGGCATCAGTTGCACCAGTCATCGAAGTCACATGGTGGACTAACGCGGCCTCCTCATCGTTAGGGTTCTCCTTCAGGTGTTCCTCGATGGCCTTGGCTACACCACTATCGGACGAATTCGTAGTGGTAGTGGTGGGTCCGCCTCCAGAGCGTCGCCTCTTCCGTAGCTCCACAAAGGCAAGGATAGCCGCCAAGGCACCGACCACTGCAATCACGACCAGCAGGAACGTGAAGCCCCAATCCGTCCCTTGACCGCTTGGCCCGGTCGGGCCCTTCCCTGAGGGAGGGCTACTCAGGTTCAGTGCGAGGGTGTAAGGAGATGAGGTCCGGTTGTAGTTGTCGATGACCTGAATGAAGAGCTGCTGGATCGTGGGACCGGTAAGGGTTAAGTTGGCCACCTTTTCACTCAAGGGGATCCAAGGTAGCGAGGGAAGGCTAGACTCGTTCGTGGAATACCGGTAGCCCGTCACAGAGCCATCGGTGTCGCTGGTCTGGAGCACGAACTCGAGTTCGAGATGGTAAGCGGTCCCGTTGCTGGTCGTATTGTGAGATAGGGAGAGCTGCTCGGAGGTAGCGTTGTCGATCGAGGGAGGGATGGTTCCCATAGTCAGAACTTTCGACTCGGCCGTTTCCCCAAGAGCATCGGTCACGTTCACCGAGACCTCGTAGGAGGTCGCCTGGTGGAAGGTGACCGTTACCTGTGGGACACTCGTTATCTGGTGATCCGCTCCCAGGTTCCAAGAATAGGACAGTGGGCCGGTCCCACCGGTGACGCAGCTTAGAGAGAACGTCAGCGCGTTCCCGGCCATCGGGATTCCTGACACGAGCTGGGGCGCGCAAGGAGCTGTCGGTACAGCATTCACGGTGAGCTTGGTCGTCTCAGACGCCCGGTACCCAAATGCGTCAGTCACCGTGGTGGTGATGGAGTAACTGCCAGACGCAGTCCAAGTGGCATCCAGGGCATTCACGGAGCCGTTGATCCAACGGTTGCCACTTGCCGCGGAGATGAGCCAGTCATAGGTGAAAGGTGC
>JAFMAA010000044.1 GCA_029785235.1 Nitrososphaerota archaeon
TGGCCACGCTGCCTCGTCTACGTGGGGGATTCCCAGTCCGGTGAGATGGGGGCGGAGAGCGGTGGAGAACTCCGGATGAGCTACCGCCGCTCAAGCTTTTATCGGCCAGGATTCGGCTTGCTCCCCGCGCAGGGGTAGCCTAGAGTCCTTGACGGGGAGCCTGGTAAGGCGCAGCCTGATGGGCGCAAGCTTGCTAAGCCTGTGTCTCTAACGGGACTCGTGGGTTCGAATCCAGGAATGGGCGAAAGTCCCACCCCCTGCGCTCTTCCATGGACTGCCCGTTGTGTCGGCCACTCCGTTGAACGCGCCTATGGCCTGAGGCGAAGCGTCTAGCCAGGGTCAGCCGAGGTCTTTGCCAGCATAACGGGCCTTGGACTCTAATTCTTCTTCGATTCGAAGAAGCTCGTTGTACTTTGCTACCCTCTCGCCCCTAGCGGGGGCCCCTGTCTTGATGAATTCCGCTCCGTAAGCCGTCGCAAGGTGCGCGATGAAAGGGTCTTCGGTGTCTCCTGACCGATGCGAGACTACCGCGGTCCACCCCGCCTTCCGGGCGAGTCCGATAGCGTCCTCGGTCTCGGAGACAGTACCTATCTGGTTGAGCTTGATCAAGACGGCATTGGTTGCCTTTTTCTCGACGCCCCGCCTCATTCTCTTCACATTTGTCACATAAATGTCGTCGCCGATCACTTTGGTCTTGTCCCCCAGCCTCTTCGTGATAGACGCGAACGCTTCGAACGCTTCTTCCTGGAAGGGGTCCTCAATCGTGAGAAGGCCGAACTCGTCCCTCAGTTGCGCATAGTGATCTTCTAGGGCTGCATCGCTCATCGTTTTGCCGTCCAGTTTGTAGTTCCTGCGTTTCTCACTGTAGAAGACTGATGACGCCGCGTCGATACCTAATCTCACATCTCTTTCGCTGTAGCCTGAAGCAGAAATGGCTTTTCTTATGGACTCCAGCGCATCGCGGGTCAGACTGAGCGGCGGGGCGAAACCTCCTTCGTCGCCCACATTGATGGCCCCTTTCCCATACTCTGACACAAGAATCGACTTCAGGGATTGGTAGACTTCGGATCCCATACGAATCGCCTCCGTGCAAGACGACGCTCCCACGGGCTCGATATGGAATTCCTGTATCGCCAGGTTGTTCCCCGCGTGCTCTCCTCCGTTGATGACGTTCATCATAGGCACAGGGAGAGTGTACCAATTCGATTTCCTTAGCTGGGCGAAGAGGCTCACCCCATTGGAGTTGGCAGCTGCCCTCGCGGAAGCCATGGATACAGCTAGTATAGCGTTGGCCCCCAGTCTGCTCTTGTCTGGCGTGCCATCCAGCAAGATCATCTTCTGGTCCAGGCTCCGCTGGTCGTCCACTCTGAGCCCCAGAAGCCTACGTCGGAGCACCCCGTTGACGTTGGACACGGCCTTCGTAACCCCCTTGCCGTGGAACTCTTCACCGTCATCCCTCAACTCGAGGGCTTCATGCTTCCCCTTCGAGGCACCTGAGGGGACGCTCGCCCTCCCCATGGCTCTATCTGATATGACCTCTGCCTCCACGGTGGGGTTTCCGCGCGAATCCAGAACCTGTCGCGCCCTGACTTGTAGAATCGTTGTCTTGATCGCCATGAATCTCGCCCGGAGGCGCCGTCAGGGGGCGTTAAAACCTGACTCCCGGTCCGGGCCTCCAAGGCTTATTACACGTCAAAACGTCGGATGAAAATGGGCCGGTCGTCTAGCATGGTTAGGACGTCGCCCTTACACGGCGAAACGCACAGCGCGCCAGGGTCGGTGGTTCGAATCCGCCCCGGCCCATCTTAGCATATCCCAGCCTTGTCGCCCTCGAATAGTTATCTATCCAGATGCCCCAACCCATCAGAGATGCCCAACTTCAGGTACATCAGCTGGTCCGAGTACGGTAATCTGGCCGAGGCACTGGCAGAGAAGGTCAGAGCCAACGGAAAGCACTATGACCTCGTGGTCGGCATCGCGAGGGGAGGCATTCCCGTAGCCATGGTCATATCGGATCATCTGAACGTGAAGATAGATTTCGTGAACGTGAAGTCCTACAACAACATCGGCCAGCGGACCGCTCCCCGGATTCTCTCCACGCTCGTTGAAGGGGTGGATGACAAGGACGTGCTGCTGGTCGACGACCTCGTGGACCAGGGAGACACAATCGTCTTCCTCAAGAAGTACCTTGAAGACCAAAGACCTAGGTCTCTGGAGACCGCCGTGATGTTCAAGAAGCCCTGGAGCAAGGTGGAACCTGATTATTCCCTCGAGACGGTGTCCGAATGGGTCGTCTTCCCCTTCGAGTTAGGGGAGGTGGGAAGGCAGCGGGCTTCCTTGGAAGCACAGCCTAGAGAGTGACCAGCAGGTAGGCGTTCAGGGCCATGATGGTTCCGCCTATGACTAGGGCTATGAGTGTGGTGGATCGCCTGTTAACGAATTCGCCCATCAGGTCCCTCTTCGCAGTGTAGTAGATGAGCGGGACCATGGGGAGCGGGATCATTATGCTCAGCACCACCTGGCTGTGCACCAGAAGCGAAAGGGGGCTCAGGCCCACGAGTATCGCCACGACTGTAGGGAACACGTCGATGAGCCTGGTGACCACCCTGCGTGCATATACGTTGACCTTGGTTCCGAGCATCCCTTCCATGATTGCCTGCCCTGCGAGGGTTCCTGTGGTGGACGATGCGATCCCTGACGCCAGGAGCGTGACACCGAAAACGACCCCGGCCAGCGGCCCGTAGAGTCCGACCATCACCTTGGCCGCACCGTTGACCGTCAGCGAGTTGATGTTCGTGTTGCCGACGCAGCCGTATGTGGGCAGAGAGCCATCCCGGCGACGACCAGTATGGCAACGTTCACCAGTGCCGCCACGGTTAACGTCATGACGGATTCCGTCAAGTGGAGTTTCCTCACCCTCCGCTTTTCTTCGAGGGTGTTGCCTTTGACCTTGTCCTTGGTGAGATGCGAGTGCAGGAACAACACGTGAGGCATGACAGTGGCGCCGATAATCCCGACCACAAAGGGGACGTTCTCTCGGTTCAGCGTAGGGACAAAGGTATGCCTGACAATATCGGCGAAGTTGGGGCCGAAGACGTATATCTCGTAGAGGAAGCCGATACTTATCACAGAAACGAAGACCATGAACATGTATTCTATCACCCTGAACCTTCGTGAAGCGAAGGCCAGGATGAGCAGGACGTCCAACGCTCCTAGCAGCCCTGCGTAGAGCAGGGGGATTCCGAAGAGTATGTTGAGGGCCAGAACCGTGCCCAAATACTCGGCAAGGTCGGTCGCTGCCGCAGCCGCCTCGGCCGCTAGCCAGTATGTGACTCTGTAGTACCTCGAGCGGAGAGAGCTCCTGAGTAGCTCCATAAGGCTCTGTCCGGTCGCAATCCCCAGCTTCCCCGAGAGGTACTGAAGCTCCATCGCCATGACGCTGGCCAGCCAGACTGTCCAAACAAGCTTGTTCTGGAAGAGTGCGCCACTCTGTATGGCTGTCCCATAGTTTCCCGGATCCATGTACGCCATGTTCACGATTAGCGCGGGCCCGAGGTAAGCAACGAATTCCCGGACAGATTCCACTTCATCCTTGACTCCGGTGCTGCAGTGGCTAATTAAAGTTAGATGGCTCTAATAAGACTGTATCTATCTCACAGGTGTCCACGCTCAAAACTTACGCAAGCTCGAGAATCCTTTTATCTGGAACGCTGGCTTTGCCCGTGCAGGCATGGCCACGGTGCTACAATCAAAACGCGACATTTCCCGGCTAGAGGACTATCTGGAGGCGATTTACAACCTCGATTCTGAGAAGGGGTACGTCAGCGCCGCCGATGTCTCTGAGCGACTGGGGGTAAAGCCACCGACGGTGTCTAGCATGGTGAGGAACCTCACCCGGAAGGGCTTCCTAGAGCACGAGAAGTACCGGGGGATGTGCCTGACCCCAGCGGGCGAGAGGGTGGCAAGATCTGTCATCAAGAGGCATCAGGTCATCTCTGGTTTCATCTCGATGCTCGGGGTGGATGAGCAGACGGCCTACGTCGACACGGAAGGAATAGAGCATCACGTGCACCCCAGCACCCTGAAGCGCCTAGAGAGGCTCGCCGAATACCTCCGCGAGAACCCCCAGACGCTCAAGGCGATACGCGAGTTCGTGGAAGGCAGATAACCATTCAGATGCCCTGAGCTCAAACTAAAACCGAGCTCAGAATCCTGTGGGTGAGGCCCCAGACCACGTAGTCGTCGACGATATACGCAGGCATCTCCACAGACCTCCCGAGAGACTCGAATCTGTGTAACGATTTGGCCCGGGGAGCTCGGAGCTCCTGCAGCCCGATCCAACGGTAGGATGCCACTTCGTCGTTGGGCGTTATCTCAACCTGACCACTCAGCCCAAAGACCACCGGCACTACCTCCATGGCTCCGGTGTGGGTGGTCGTTGTCTTTCCGTATCCCAGGAACTCGGCTCCAGCGCTAAGGTCAATCCCTACCTCCTCAAAGGTCTCGCGAATCGCAGTGTCTCGGGGGTTTCTGTCCTTGAGCGAAGATCTCCCGCCAGGCAGGGCAATTTGGCCGGACCATGGATCGCCGGGCCGCTCGGCTCTCCTGATGAGAAGGACGCTGGGCGGCTCTTCATCGCGCAGTATAATCGCCACCGAGGCCGAGCCAGACCCCAGGAATGGCCTATTCTTGGCCAGGCTCCTCGCAATCTTCGCAACATATTCGCCCAACCCGAGGTGATGCAACGCTCCTCCAATTTTAAATATGCAGTCCGTCCCACAGAGAGCTGTCAGATAGCATGTCTCGTGAATCCACTCGTACTGAACTTACCGTGAAACTGACGGAAGAGAATTTCGACGAGGTTGTTTCGGGCCCGAAACCTGTGTTCGTGGACTACTGGGCAGTGTGGTGCGGCCCATGCAGAATCATGGACCCGGTCATCGAGAAGCTCGCGGCGAAATACTCAGGGAGCGTACTCTTCGGGAAAGTGAACGTCGACGAAGAGATGAACATCTCTTCTCGATACCAGGTCTTTTCCATCCCGACATTCATGGTGTTCAGGAACGGGCAGCCGATGGACGCGGTGATCGGAGCTGTGGGCGAGGCTTCCCTTGAGCGGCTAATCACCGGCGCCCTCGGCTCCAGCACGTCCTGACCTAGGTCACCCGGGTCCCGTCTGTCAGAAATATGTCGGCTTCTTCGAGGCTTATGGACTTCGAAGATAGAACCGGCCCGAACTCGAACGACCTACTCCTGTTTATCGGCTGCCCGCCAACCAGCCTATTGAATGGGGGCATGACGGTCAACCTACCTATCCCCTTGGCCTTCGACGGGTATCCGGCTCCTTCCATCAACTTGACTACGTCGTAATCTGCTGTAACCCACACCGATTCCCTTGTCCGAACCCCTAGAGCGTCGCGCATCTCATAAGTGAAGTGAGAGTGACCTATCACGAGCTTCCTGGTAGCTATTGCTTCCTCCGAGGGCCAGGCGTGCCCGTGGGCCACACCGATTCGCGTCCTCCCCTGACCAAGCACTGTTCCTTGTGATTTGTCCAGTCGCACTCGCGGAGGCAGGACTGTCTTTATGTTCCCATCGTGATTTCCAGGGACCACTTCCACGACATCGAATATGTCTAGCATGGTGTCGAAGAACCATGGGACCACGCCCCAGTCAATATCGTCTACTTTGCCCACCGTGTGCTTGACGTCACCGAGCACCACCAGCTTAGTCGTCGCATAGCTCTCGGCCGTGCGTTTCACCCTTTCCACCATCTTCACAGAATAAGCGGGGAGGCGAAAACCCTTCTTCGCCATCTCTTTCTCCAGGCCGAGGTGCAGGTCGGACACCAGCAAGGTCTTGCTCTCCGCCGTGGAGAACACCAGGGCGGCCTCGCCGGGAACTATCTTCAGCAAGCTACGCTATCAGCGGGAGGACCTGGTTTCCCACGAAGTTCTTGAACTCCGAAAGTTCCATCTTACTGAACCCGGTCAGGATGCAGTTCCTCGTGAGCCCGAAGACGTAGCCATATTCTCTGCTCTTGAATACGATATACCACAGCTTCCCATGGGTAAGGTAGTCGGTGTAGAGACTGGTGTTGCCCAGTTCTGCTCCGTAGAGGGACAGCTTGGTGATGTTCGGCAGGTCGACATCGGAGTAGAATATCACTTTGGTGTCGTCGAAGTTGGCCTCATGAAACCTCCGCAGCGTCTCTGGATCTATCCTCGCCTCGACCACCTGCCCAAGGCTCATGAACACTGCCTTGCTCATCTCATTGGCGATGTTGTTCGCCCTGGTCTTCTTGTCGTAGACAGTGAGGAACATTCTGTCTTTGTGCATGTTGAATGTGAAAGGCGCTTCGTAGGTTCTCGGGACGGGAACCGGCTCCCCCCGATGAGGGACGACGAAGACGGAGTCGAACGAGAACTTCCCGTCGAGGGTTCCTTTGCCCACGCTCAGGTCAGTAATTTCCGATATGAGCTTGAACTCCTTCCCTTCTACGCTCGTCTCCGTCTCAATCCTGAATGCCTTTAGCTTCTCCGCGAGGGTGTCGATTTCATAGTTCTCTCTCACGAGGAAAACTTTTCCAGCTAGTACCACTCTATCTAGACCCTCCAAAATCCTGTTATTTGGCTTTCAGCTCCCCCAGTACTGGCGGGTCGTGACGAAGCGGATCTTCGCTTCCAGAAGGTCCCTGTAGAATGCTTCCTCATCGTCGTGCATCTCGGCCAGAATCCTAGATGCGGTCTGGGGGCCAACACCATAAACGGTCTGGGCAACGACCGCCTTCTTGCCGTAAGACAAGACGAGGTCTGCTCCCCGCCTGGCTCGTGAGAGCTCCGACCGCTCCTCCTCGTTCAGCTGCGCCTTGGCTTCTCTCCTCTTGACCAGCTCAGACAGCTTGGCTGCCCCCCAGTAGCAGGGGGTCACCAATCCCGAACCACAGTTTCTGCATCTGGGCTCATCTGGGACTTCGCCTACCGTTGTCTCTCCCTGGTCCAAGCCACACTTGACACAAAGGAGGTTCACGCCAGCGCCAAATATGGTCGTCTTCATCCTCTGGTAGGACGACCTTCCAAGCGAGTCTGGAGCTACGGCTTCCGGCACCTCCAGGTACCTGTAAAGGAGACTGTATGCTATGGGAGTTGGCCTCTCGCCAGCCATGAACGTCTCTACCGAAACCTTGCCATCGGCAACCGCCACGAGAATCTCTTTCGAGTGCTCCATGTCGATGAGGTCCCTTCCAGTCTCCTGCAGGGCTTCTTCGAAGATCGGGGTCTTTTCGAAGCGGGTAGGGAGCGAGCAGAGGTTGGGGTGGGCGATGAGCTTGCCTCGTCTCAATGCCCCGAATCTCTCCGCAACGAATTTGACCCGCGCTGGGAACGGGAAGTTCCTCTGGGCGGCGACTGCGTAGGTCCTCTCGAGCTCATCAGGTGCCATGCCCATCAGCTCTCTGGCGATGGCTTTCAGGTCTAGTTCCTCCGTCTCCACTGTGAGTTCCATCAGCAGCCTATACCCGTCGAGCCACCAGACCCTCACCAGTCCCTTCCTAGACAGGATCTCCTCGAATACGTAGGCGAACGTCCTATTGATCGACTCTCCGAAGCAGAGGTGAACTACAAGGTACCGGCCGAACCCTTCGAAGAGGACCAGCCTGTCCGAGGGGACTGGTGCTCCCATCTTCTTCTGCTCCGCGATCTGGTCCACCACGAGCGCGCGGGCGGCCGCGTCCCCGGGGATGCGCATTTCGACCGTCTCGACCGCATCTTGACCGGCATCCAGCGCTTCTGAGACTTCTCTCCTCAACCTTCCTGTATCTTTCGCGAGTTCGTAGGGGATTGGGAGCATCTCGCCATCCCAGCCGGGGACGGCTGCGAGTGGATCTTCCACTGGGGTCACGTAGATCTTCCTGTCATCAGCTATCTGCTCTACCTGCCATACTCGTCCCTTGATTACGAAATGAATGCCGACCCTCGCCTTCAGAAGGACGAACTCTTCACCCAGTATCCCTACTGTCTGGTTGGTCGACACGTCCACGACTAGGTACCTCGTCTCGTCGGGGATCATTGACAGGTTCTCGTAGTAGTACTCCCGCGTAAGCCTGGTCCTGGACAGCGTCTTCCCGTCGAACCTGAGGATGATGTCCCCGAAAGAGAACCCCGACAGCTTGGCGGGCGTGCCATCCTGGACGGAGCAAACCATCACACCAGAGTCCTGTCCCA
>JAFMAA010000045.1 GCA_029785235.1 Nitrososphaerota archaeon
CAGGACTTCGGGAGCTCGACGCCTTGACTGAAACGCCCGGGTTCAAACCGCTGGAGGACTACCCCGCAAGCGCCGCATACCTGGGTGATCGGCATTTAGAAATTGAATTCGCGGTCCCACGGAGTCGGCTCCCCTTCGACATGGCTGACGATAAACGGTAGTTCGATTTCGCCGCCTTCGTAGATTGCGTCGGGGTCACGCGGGCTCGCCCTCCGCCGTCGTGCCTTCATCTCGCTCGCCTCCAGCGGATTGCAGCTGACGGGCTTACCCCCCGGTAGCACAAGCCATGCCACGCCATGCATACAGGGCAAAGCCAAATCGCGTCTTGCGTAGGTTGCGCTGCTTGCCGGGGCTCAGGCGGCTTAGGACTAAGAATCATCTCTGCCTATTAGAACCGGTTTTACAGGTTGTGAAAAGCGGACATGATATTTCTAAGCCGGACGGGGACGGTTCTCTCGGGTTTCGCAACATCCTGAACCCCCTTGGGGTAAGTCGGTCGAGCGTTGATTCTCTTCCGCCCGTTTGTGAAAAGTGCGGTCAGCCCTCGATTTGGCGGTCATTAGTCAAAAGGAGCACGAAATCAGGTGTCTATTGGTACCGGTGCTGGAGGCATCATAACTCTGCCTTTCAGTCATGGGACCGCCGAAAGGCCCGGCCCCCCAGATACACCGAGCACCTGGTCAGGGCGACGTTCGACTAGTCCGCTTCTAAGGCGGCGACTATTACCCTATACCCCCCCAAGATCTGGGTTCGAAAATCGGGATACTCGCGAAGCGCCTTCGCTACCTTTGCTAGAAGGCCAGGGTATAGGTCAGGGTGCCCGACAGCGCCTCCGGGGTCGCAACCGGCCATGAGGTCCCCCAACACGTCAGGACCGTCCTCCACATTCTCATAGAGGTTTAAGATGAACAACCCCGTCGCCTTATTGTCTTCCACCTTGATCGTTTCCTCCACTAATTTCTTGAATTGTCGGAATCTCTGGGTCCGTGTGGACGTGTCCCTAATCCCTGCCAACTTCTCGGCGTACCATGCAATCCCTGAGGTCGTAAGCCAGTAACGTACCCGCTTCCCATTGATATCCCAACGACCAGCAAGCCCGGTTCCGTCGGGTCCATGTCGTGTGCAGAGGCTTTTGAGTGCTGCGAACGTCGGCGCATAGCTCTTTCGCAGCGCCTTGGATATGGGATAGATGAGTGAAGGGCCATGCTTCGCCAGATAAATCAAAATTTCTTCTTGAAGAGAACCGAGAGGTTCTTCGCTGACATAGCTCCAGACAGCAGGCATCCCCCTCACAAGCAAACTATCTTGGTTCACGGCCAAAGTATACTATACTGAGAATATATAGTTATCCTTCTACGGTAGAAGGGCATGAAAATCGAAACACGCGTCGTGCGCGTACTGACCTGTGAGAAGTGTGGATATTCATGGACACCAATGTATGAGCGCCCGAAAGTTTGCCCGAAGTGCAAAACTTACCTTGATTGGAAGGAGGCGGCTGACCAGGCCGCCCCCACCGTCACCACGGACGCCCCGCCCGACTCTACCCAGGAGGAGTGTCCTGTTGTCTAAAACCGACAAGGTCAGAGTCTGCGCCGTGTGCGGACTTCGTGACGTCGTTGCGCCCGACAGATTCCTGCTCTTGCAGCTCCACCTCAGTTGTGCTGAAAGTCTTGCGGCGAATATCCCGCTGCCGGCGAGCCGGTGTCTCCGCCAGGCGATATCGCGAGGAGGGGCGCACGGATGAATGAGCCGGAGTACTACGCTGGCGTTGCGCGGGTACAAATTATCGAAGACCCATCAGCGGTGACCGACGCGCTCGCGAACGGGTGGCAGATTCTTCGCATCCCCGATCAGAGTAATGTCATCATGGAGCCTTCCGGCAAGACGTACATCACGACGCGGCCGGTCTTCGTGCTAGGGCTGCACGCGGCGGAGGACCCCGGCGCAGGCGATGAAGGCGTCGAGGCGCGGCTGGAGGCTCTCCGTTGGGTACAGGCTCGCTCGGGCAGATGTGACTTTGCGAAGGACGCACCCGAGGACCTGATTGCTGCGGTGGACGCTAGAACCGGATTCAAGGGGAGTGCCCACCACTTCACCCGAGCAAAAGACGGAAGCACGCTCTTCCGGTTTGAGAGGGCGCAAAAATGACTTTGACGAAGGACGGGTATCTGCGGCTCTACCGGTCCCTTGGTCTTTCAATCATCCCGATCAGGCCGCGCGACAAGCGCCCCTCCCTCGAAAGGTGGGAAGGGTTCCAGAATGAACGCCCTTCGGACGCGCAACTGGCGGACTGGTTTGCGGACGCTGCGCTGAACGTGGGTGTCGTCTGCGGCGAAGTATCGGGGGGTCTCATCGTCCTCGACTTTGATTCGGATGAAGGGTACGCCCAATATTGGGATGGACGGGACCCTTCTGAAAAGACATTCACCGTGCGGACCGGGCGCGGTTTCCAGGTGTGGATGAGAGACCCGCTGCTCGAGCGGGCGGTCACGAAGTTCGACTACCGCCCTTTCATGGAGCTGGAGCTCCGGGCTAACGCACACTATGTAGTCGCGCCCCCTTCGGTCCATCCATCGGGTGCGGTCTACAGCGTGCTTGGCGTTCACGAGATCCTCGAGCGCCCTGGTCTTGTTTCTTCTGTCGAGAACCGCCTGCGCGAGCTCGGGTACCAGGGCGCAGTAAGGAAATGGCCCCGGTTGAGGGACCTCACTCAGGGCGTCCCCGCAGGCCGGCGAAACGCAGCGGCGTTTGTTTGGTCCCGGTATCTCCTCAATACCCTTCGCATGGAGCCTGCCGATGCTCTTCTCGCGCTTCAGATCTGGAACCAACGAAATACTCCCCCGTTGTATGACGACGAGCTCGAATCGGTACTGAAGTCCGCGCTGAAGTATCCGAAGCAAAAGCCGCTCACGCCGTTCAAGGAGGTGCTCTAGGTGGAGAGGCAGGCGCAGCGAATCCCGATTTCAGGCGGTATCCTGACGCTGGAGAGCGGTGAGCATCTCTTCTATGAACCGCTGGGCTCGCATGAAGGGACCCCCCGATATCTCGTCTATACATGCGGGGGGAAACGGCTTATCGGTGAAGTGGAGACGGTCCGGGCGAAGGACATCCCGCCGGAGTACTACCTGAGGGGGGCAGGGTTCGAATTTCGCTTTGATGACGAGCCGGTCACGGAGCCGAACGAGATGCTTCAAAAAGTGCTCCACGTACCGGACATCTTCTCGGTGCAGGCGTGGGCCTCCGGCACTTACACCCTGCCGACAGACTCCGAGATGTGGAGCCTTGTCGTGAACTACTACAGGACCTTCGGCGACTATGAAGAGGAGTGGCATCCGATAATTCTTGCTCTCGCGACCTTCGAGACGGCCCTCCTCCCGTTGCTCGAAACTGTCTTCTATACGACCATCGACGGAGATTATGGGGCGGGGAAGACGACGATCCTCGGGGCGATGGCCGAGGCGTCTTTCCATGGCCTGCTCGCCGACTCCCTCTCGCCCCCCTTCAGGGCGCGGTACGTCGGGCGCTACAACGCCCCCCTGTTTCAGGACGAAATCGACGCGACCGAAGGCGACGAAGGGCTTGGCCTTGCCCTGGCCAGGACCGGCTACAGGCGTGGTGCTTTCTACGGTCGGTGGGACGGCGAGCGCAACCGCCCGGAGATAATCGAGCATTTCGGCCCCCTCAACTACACGCTGCATGAAGACCCTGAAGACCAGGCTTTTGTCAGCCGGAGCCTCGCTCGTGTGACGATCTCGAAGTCGAAGAACTTCCGTCTCCCGGTGGTCAACAATCTCAGGCGCAACGTCAGCGGACAGGTAGCAAACGCCCTCTTCTTTTGGCGCCTCGGAGCCATCGACAGAGCCATCCACCAGGGCTTTTCCCTGCGAAGAACGGAAGTCTCTCTTGCCGACTTCATGCGGAAGGACTTTTCGGCGGACACGAAGCGGCTGGAGCTCTATGAGCTTGCGACGAAGCATCTTACAGAAAAGGAACGCGCCCTCCTGAGGCATACGCAAGGAAGAGAGGGCGAGCTTGCCTATGTGGCCCTGCTCATTGAGCGCCTGCTCGGGGTCGACGTCGTCGATCAGCTCATCGAGGCGATCAACGTGAGGATGGTGGAGGACCGCCTCCCTGTAGATGAAACGGAGACAAAATTTCTGGAACTCTTGAGAGCCCGCAAAGGTGGGGAGGAATTCGCCCTTCGCCCCCTGACCGCCGAGCTGGAAGAGTGGTGCAAAGACACGAACCGCAAGCCGCCGAAGACGGCCACTATAGGAGCATGGCTCCGCGACGCCGGGTTCCGCGTCGGGAAGACCAAGAAGCACAGAGGCGGCCAGATTTACCTGATCATTGACCAACGGGTCAAGGACACATTGGAGGGAAGAGGCGGCCAGGTGCCTCTTGATAAGGGGAGACTCCTCCAGGAGGAGCTTCCATCAGGACAATCAGGACAATCAGGACAATATTTGACAACGGGAGGGGGGGAGGACCAGGACAAGGGGGGTCCCCTGGAGGCGAAAAATCATCATGATTATCCTGATTATCCTGCTGACACCCTCCGGGAGGGCATATGCGAGCTTTGCGGCCAAACTGACGCCCTGACTAAAACAACCGACAATGTTCTCGTGTGCGGCAAGTGTCTGCAGGAGGGCGTTGCATGAGCCAGGCCGCCGCATATACCAATGTGACATACATCGGGAACGGCTGCCGGTGTGGGGCTCATAGGCTGCACCGCGTATATCAGTTCTTTTGGGCCAACCCCTCGGCCAGTCGAAAGGCGGCAGGTCAGGCATTGAAGCTGAGCCCTGGGAACGTCCGCGAGGCGCTTTGGGAGCTCCGGCGCCGGGACATGGCGCGAGTCTGCCCTGAGTGCTGGACCGGCCAGTTAATCGGGGGAGTCTGCCAGGGCTGCGGGTTCGAGCCCTGCGAGCCCGTACTTCCCTTCGATATCATGCGAGATTCCCAACATCCGACTAACAGCCTTCATCCGGGGAATATGCTCGGCTCGGTGACTGACTACAAAGAAGTGGCAAAGGCTTACGGTTTTTCAAATCAGGGATTCGTTCTGAAGCGAAAGATGGACAGACAGACAGAAATTCCACTTCTCGACGCCGTACGGAGTGACGTTGCGAACGCACTAGACGGGGGCTCTAGGCCGGAGATCACCGAAGAGGCCGGGAGACTCTGCGTCAAAGAATGGAGGGAGTTTCAGGCGCGATACCCGAAGATGGCAACATCGAAGCTCGCTAGGCGGCAGCTCACGGAGAACGTCTTAAGCCGGTTGTGGTTGCTGCATCCGGAGCTAAATGTTAGGGTGTTAGCCCATGGACGAAGAGAAAGTTAAGGCCCTGGTCGCAGCGATTGAGGCGGAGCTGTCTGAGGTACGCCGAGTTCTGACTTCAGCTCAGAAAGAAGCGCCTCAGCCTTCTCGACGCGACTAAGAAGGGATTTCTCCCTCTCGGCAAACTCCGCCCGAATGGTATGCTCATCGGGCTCCAGGCTGACCAGGGGCTCGATCTGAAGGTAGGCGCTGATAAGGTCCTCCTCGTGGATTGTATCGGAATGGTTGTAAACGAATGAGATATCAAAAACATGGCCTTCGAAGAAACCGCGCATCTCTTTGGCGACCTTGGCGTGGGCTCCCTCCGTCTCGAAGCTGTGTCTCAGCGCGTGGCTGTGCCATGCTGTCGCGTCTCCGTTCTTGACCAGCCCCTGCCTGAAGAGGGCCCGGGCCGTGCCCTTCAGCGTCGCGTTCAGATGGCTAGCGTTCATGGGGCCGCCCTTCCCCATGAAGATCAGATCATTTTGGCCCGGCTCTCTGCCCTGAAGGTCCGCCCACTTTTCGCGCCAGAGCTTCAGCCCGATTATCGAGTCCCTACCGAGATAGGTATGGTACGCTTTTTTGTGCCTCTTTCGCCCGTAGAATTGCAGCTTCAGGGGATACTCGTCTCTGAACGCTCCCCAGGTCAGACTCAGAACGCGGTTGATTTCCGCCGAGCTCTGCCAGATCATCAGAAGAGGGAGCTTCTGGCCTAGAGGCATAGCTTTCAAGACTGTCCTTACGTCTTCAGCCGTGAGAGCCGGGGGCGGCGGCGTCGGGCTCTGCGTGGAAACCCTGAAATCGCCGAAGAGAGGTGAGTCGTTGGATTGGTAGAATCGCTTCACGGCGCTGGCGACGGAGTTGCGATAGCTTTCGGGGGAACCTTTCTCGACCAGGACGGTATTGACGTATTCGCTGAGATAATCGGTGTGCCTCCTTTTGGCTGTCGTGTCCGTAGGGTCAGACTTGAAGACGCAGACAAGATTATCCTGGATGACGGCGTCCGGGCTGAGAAGGACCCCCTTCACATTTCGAAGCCATTTGAGGAAATGAAGGAGATTCGCGGAATAGGCCCGCTTGGTTCCGGCCTTGCCATACCCTCTTAGGAATCTGTCGACGGAATCAGCCGGACCCATCGCCTTCAGGTCCCGTACCCGTCTCTCTAGCTCGTTGGTGTATTGTTTCTCGACTGAGGTAGGCTGCCTTTCTCCTTCAGGCATGCCGTCTATAACCGGCTCGTTTTTGTCCTGCGTTACCACGCGCCCTCTAAGCCTTATGCTGTTAATATGACTTCGGAATAACTGCACAGGTGCTATCCTGTGCTCAAGTTAGTCGCATTGTTTGACTGGATTTCTGGCTCCCAGGGCCTCGGCTTAAAGACCCTGGCGATCCCTTCGTACACCCGCCAGTCCGTCGTTACCAGGATCACTTTCCGGGCAAACTTCCGTCCCTCTATGAGAAGGGCTCTCAGGTTCGCGTCCTGGGCGAACCGGTGCCCCTCTTCTATCACTATCACCCAGGGCCTGAGCTCCCCGGCGTTCTTGAGATAGTTCAGGTGCCCGAAGATCGCGGACGCCTCCCCCTTCGAAGCTTCAACGTTCGGGTTGGAGACGAACCTGAATCTCCCCCCTCTGTCCCACTTCCGCGAGAAGAGAGCCCCCAGGTCCGCCTTCTCCAGCTCTTTGTATTCGTCTGTCACATCCAGGACGAAGACGGGGCCGTCCCATCGGGCGAGAAGGTCCCTTACGGCCGTGGTCTTCCCCGCCCCCGACTCCCCGGTCACTATCACCGGCTTGGTCCCGAGCCTTTCGAAGACTATCGAGTATTCGGCCGGCGGGATAGTCTGCCCTTTCGTCATTTCTAGGATGGTGTAATTGAAGAGGGCTGAGAGGTTCCGAAAGCCTAGTTCTTTCTTCAGGGCCTGGAGCTTCCGCCGGGTGTCCTTCGTCACCCTGATTGAAGTCCCATGTTTGTATGTTGGTTCGCTCAAGCCGAGCCGCCTTCGGGCGCTTCTTCCTCATCTGACTCTGTACCCTCTTCATGCACGTACCCCGGCTCGCCCGGCAATGGCTCAGGTGTGACGCTCGCCTCAATCGTCAGGAGAGGTTCGTGGATGTCCCACTTGAGGATGATGTGGTCAGGTTCGAAACCGGGCCGGGCTCTCAGTCGCTTCACCCATGGGACCGGCAAAGCAACGCATGCCGATCCACCGACCCTCATTATCCTGCGTCTTTCGGTTGTCATGCCTCATTTAACCGCGTTTAACCGAATGTGCGGGGTTTAACGCAACGCGATAAGACTCTCCTATCAATAGTGACTTTTGAGAACAAGCTAGAATCTCGCCGCGTTTCAAAGATTATTCAACCTCTGAAGGGTCACGTTAAACTATAGGCAGGGGGGCTCGTCAAACCAGCCATAGGGGGGATACACCCCCCCTATACACTAACTAGTTAGTTGACTAGGAGAATCCAAAAGGACCTCCAGTCCTCCAGCTACTAGTTTACTGACTTGGTATTTCGAGGCCGAAGGAGCCTGGTTATGAGCTCAAAACCCAGGGGGTCCTGGGGTCAAAAGGCGTGACCTGTACCCGCTCAAAGTCGGGACCGGCAAACTCCCTATGACAATGTGGGCAAGTCTTTGGGGGCTCCACGC
>JAFMAA010000046.1 GCA_029785235.1 Nitrososphaerota archaeon
GCACACCCGGAAACTGGAGCTACACGAAAGTTGTGCACGAGTTTGACGGGAGCGTGCGGCGTGTGGAATCTTATGCGCGAACTTCCTCTGAACCGGGCGGCCGGAGCGTAATAGCTAGCTATGCGCCATATAGAGAGACTGGCGCAGCTTCTGGCCCGAGGGTAAGCGGAGAAGTTCACAAGAACGCGGGGCTGATTGAGGGAGTCCGGCGATTGCGCAGGAAAGCGATGCGCCTCGGGCTTTGGCCCACCGCGCTACGTGACACAGAGCGCGCGCTTCTCAGCGCTTCCATGCGCCTGAAAGAAATCGGGGGAAGGATACAGGCGGTTGTGAGAGAGATAGCGCTGAAGCTCGAGCGCGCAGTGAAGTCTGGATTTTTCGCAAGGATGGAACAGGTGGGCGCGGGGCTTGCGCGCTCGACGTCAGAGTTTTTCTGGGGGAAAGCAGATTGCTCGGCGAAAACGAGGCAGGTTCTTGCGGACCTCTGGCTGCTGAGATATCTCGGCGTCAGCCTGAGCTTTTCACAGAACATGGGCGCGCTCGCGCCCTAGAGGCATCCTCACCTGCGCACCCAAGCGCCTCCTCGAAACCCGGGATTCAGAAGGTAAGCCGATTTCATGTTTTATGGGAGAGCGCAGGAAGGAGTGTATAACCCGGACGGAGTGCAGCTCGTCCATTCTCTACTGGACAAAAACCATGATTCTGTCAATTTCCAATGGACAAAATCATGAAACTTGTCAAGCAACAATTGACAGGATTTAAGTATGTGAATAACAAATCCTCCGGGCTTGAACATACAGTCCGCGCTCGTGCGCTACATGGGTATTCAGCCTCCCGAAGGCATGGTGGAAAGGGAGATACGTGTTGAGCCGGGGGAGTTCATAGCGTCCATAATCGGGCCGAGAAGGGCAGGGAAGACAACCTTCATGCTCCAGCTCATGCGCGACTCAAAACTTCCAGAGAGCAACAGGGTGTTCATCAATGGCGAAGACATCAACCTTGAGGGGGTGTCCACCGCAGACCTGGAGCAGATTGAGCAGGAAGTGTTCAGAATATACCGCCCGGAGAGCTCGAAGAAGGTGGGGTTGTTCATAGACGAAGTCCAGAACTTTCCGAGCTGGGAGAGGTGGGTAAGGACGCTCCACGACTCGCGAAGGTATGAGATTGTTATTTCTGGCTCTACTTCTGAGCTCTCCAGTGAAAATATCCCCTCCGCAATGCGGGGAAGGGCGCTGAACACGCTTGTGCTGCCATTCTCATTCTCCGAATTTCTGAGCGCAAAACGCTTCAAGCCGCAGGAGTTCATGGGCCCCGAGAAGGCGGGGCAGGTGCTCGCGCTCTGCGACGAGTTCCTGAAGTTCGGGGGCTACCCCGCTGTCGTGACTTCGAGGGAAGAGGGGACAAAGCTCCGGGTGCTGCAGGAGATTTACTCGAGCGTGGTCCAGAGGGACATTGCAGAACGGCTTTCAGTAAGAGGTAGGGCCGTCCTCGGAGAGTTCGTGAACGCGCTCATCGCCGGGGCCTGCAGGCCTTTCTCGGCGAGCGCGGCCGCGAAGTGGTTCGGCTCCCTCGGAGTGAAGCTCAGCCGCCAGACCGCGCTGAACTATGCGCGCGCGGCAGAGAGCGTGTTCCTCGTGTTCTACCTTCCGGCCTGCTCGAGGAAGCCCAAGGAGAGGATGAGCAGGCCCAAGCTCTATGTGGCAGATTCCGGCCTGCTCGAACTCATCGGAGCTGATGAGTCGAAGAAGCTCGAAAATCAGGTGTGCATCGAACTCCTTCGACGCGGGCTGAAGCCGTGCTACTGGCGCGCCGGTTCAAGCGGAAGAGAAGTGGATTTCGTGATTCCAGGCAAAAACTCACGCGTTCCACCCGCGCTTCTTCAGGTGGCCTACAGCCTTGCCGAGCCCTCGACCTACGAGCGGGAGACGCGCGCGCTCCTTGATGCCTCAGAGGAGCTGGGCTCAGTCGAGCTTGCGATTGTGACGCATTCCGAAGAGCGGGAAGTGGTGGAGAAGGGTAAGAGAATTGCGGTCTTACCCGCCTGGAAGTGGTTTCTCTCAAAAGGTAGCGGTGCAGGGGAGACGGGGGCTCGCGACACACACGGAGGAGCACAAATTGAAATCTGATATTCGGCTCGGCGTTCATCGCGCGCTGGCTCCCCGGCAGACTCCTCCTCCGCTTTCGCCAAGTCGCTGTGTCCTCAAGAGAAGAACCCAGGGGCAGCAAGGTGAACGGCGTTGAGTAGCCCGGGGGCCTACGCAGAGCGCTTCCTTTCGGAAACGCGGGAGCTGATTTCGAAGCTGGACCCGCTCGCCGTGACCAAGGCGGTTGACATTCTCGAGGACGCCTGGAAGCGGGGGACCACGGTGTTCGTGGCAGGGAACGGCGGCTCGGCTTCTACGGCAACCCACTTCGCGTGCGACCTCGACAAGTGGGCCTGCCAGGACGCGCCGAAGAGGCTCAGGGCGTTCTCTCTAGTTGACAACATCCCGCTCGTTTCCGCGCTCACAAACGACAACGGATTCGCCGAGGTTTACACGGAGCAGCTCGAAAACTTCTGGAAGAGCGGGGACGTGTTCGTGGGGATATCGGTGCACGGCGGCTCCGGCAGGGACAGGGCGGGCGCCTGGAGCCAGAACCTGCTCAGGGCGGCCTACTACGCGAAGGAGCACGGCGGAAGGGTTCTCGCGCTCGTTGGTTTCGACGGGGGCGCGCTACACTCGCTCGCGGACGCTTCGATTCTCGTGCCCGCAGATTCCACTCCGCAGGTGGAAGGAATACACCTCGTGATAACACACCTTCTGGCAGACGAACTCCGGAGGAGAATAACCCCTCCGGACAAGCTTGGGCTGAGAAAATAGAACTGTGCTCTGCACGTGGGAAGCACTTCCCCGGGCGTGGCTGCAGCTAGTCATATACTGCGCGAAGCATAGGTGGAGATGAGCGTGTCATCAACCTCCCGGGCCGCGCTAAGGCGAGAGCTCATCAGCCTCGTCGAAAGCGATGAGGAGCTGCGCGCGAAGCTCTCGAGTTTGGTCCTGCCGAAGGAGCTGGGGGCGATTGCGTGAGCTTGGGCCGGGCGGCGCAGCAAACGGGGAAAGACACCTGAGCGCGCGCGCTGTGTTCCTCGACCGCGATGGAACGCTCACGGAGCTCGTCTACGACCGTGAAACTGGTTACATAGATAGCGCTGCCAGGCCCGAAGAGCTCCGGCTCGTGAACGGCGCGGGGGAAGCTCTGAAGAAGCTGAAAGAAGCCGGTTACGGAGTGTTCCTCGTTTCGAACCAGCCAGGGCTCGCGAAGGGCAGGTTCAGCGCGGAGACCTTCGAAGCCGCGAAGATGAGGCTCAGGGAGCTTCTCGCTTCTGAGGGAGTCGCGCTCGACGGGGAGTACTACTGCCTGCACCACCCGTCGTCCCTTGTAGCCGAGTACAGGTTGAACTGCGATTGCAGGAAGCCAGCCCCGGGGATGCTTGTCCGCGCGGCGAGAGAGCACGGGCTGAACCTCGCTCTTTCGTACATGGTGGGCGACGACCTGAACGATATAAAGGCAGGAGTGGCCGCGGGCTGCAGCACCGTATTCATAGGTAGACTCACGGGTTTGCTCGCTCAAACGCTCGAATCCGAGGGCCTGCGCCCAGCGTTCGTTTCCCACACGCTTCTCGAAGCGGCCAAGAGGATAGCTTCTCGTGGAACGGGCCCCCGAAGCTGGGTCAAAGACGAACCCGAGGAGGAAGCAGAGAGCCTGGGTGCGCGGGCTTTCAAGTCCCCGGAAAGGAGTTTGGGCATGGGGCATAAGATAGATTTAAGCCCCGGCGCAGGAGCCGGGAGAAGAGTGAGATTCGGGTTTGACTGATATTTTCCTTGACACTGCGAGCGCTTCCGAAGCGCGCGAATTCCTTTCATGGGGGATAGGTGACGGGGTCACCACGAACCAGAAGATATTCCTCTCTGAAGGTAACGTGGACTTCAAGGGAAGAGTGCTCGAAATCTGCTCGCTCAAAGCTCGGAACTGGCCGGTGAGCGTCGAGACCACTTCGCACGGCTACGAAGCGCTTCTTCAGGAAGCGAGGGAGTACGCTAGCTGGCACAGGAACGTGGTCGTCAAGGTCGCGATGTACGGGGACGGCACTGGCCTCAAGGTGGTAAGGACGCTTTCCCAGGAGCGCATAAAGACGAACATGACGTGCATGGTCACGTTCGACCAGCTTCTCATGGCCGCGAAGGCCGGGGCGACCTACGTCAGCCTGTTCTTCAATCGCGCGCGCGACGCCGGGCTCGACCCCGTGAGAGCGATAAGGGAAATAGTCGCGGAGCTCGAAAGCGGAGGCTACAAATCGAAGCTGATAGTGGGTAGCATCAGGAGGCCTCTCGACGTGGAAGAAGCCGCGGCTGCGGGCGCGCACATAATCACGATAACACCGAAGGTGCTCCGGGAAATGGCGCTTCACCAGAAGACCGAGGATACCATAAAGGAGTTTGACGACGCCTGGAAAGAGTTTCTTGAGCAGAAGGAGAAGCGAACTGAAGAGAAAGCTGTCGCGTCCGCCCTTGCTCCCGCTGCTCCAGCCGCGGCCACCGGGGCCGAGTCCTCTGGCGCGCCCGGGGCATCAACTGGAACGGGCCAGGGCGCGCCTGGAAGTTGAAGAGCTAAGCCGTGCACGGAAAGAAAGAAGAAGGGAAGGAGAAAAGGGAGAAGAGGTCGGGTTCGCTGAAGAGGATAACCGTCTGGGTGAGCTGCGAAGATAGCGAAGTTTCGAGCGCGATTGAGAGAATCCGCAGGGCGCTCGCAGATGCGGGGCTGAACGCCGCGATTTCGCCCGAAGTCGAAACCATGGCAAGGGAAGACCCGAAGTGAATTCTTCTTCGGTGGCATTCCGCCTGAGCGGGGCGTGAACGAGCTGAAGGCTCTCGTAACAGGCGCGGCCGGGTTCATCGCGAGCCACCTCGTGGACAGATTGCTCGAAGAAGGCTGGAGCGTGCTCGGCGTGGACAACCTGAGCGAGGGCAGGCTGGAGAACATCGCGCACCTCAAAGGAAACGAGAAGTTTGGTTTCAGGAAGCTCGACCTCAGGGACGCGGCCGCGGTGAACGAAGCCGTGGCAGGGGCGGGGCTTGACGCCGTGTTCCACCTCGCCGCGCACGCGAACATAAGGACGAGCCTCGTGGACCACAGGGCGGACCTCGAGCACAACCTGATTGGGACGCTCAACCTGCTCGAAGCCATGACAAGGGAGCGCGTGCGGGATTTCGTGTTCGCCTCGACATCTGCGATATACGGCGAAGCGACTCTGAAGCCCACTCCCGAAAGCTACATGCCCGTCCAGACATCGCTATACGGCGCCTCCAAAATTGCCAGCGAAGCCTACGCGCAGGCTTTTTCGCAGTTTTCCGAGATAAGCTCGTGGTCCTACAGGTTCTCGAACGTTGTGGGTGAGAGAATGAGGCGCGGGGTGATACACGATTTTGTGAGGAAGCTACGCGAGAATCCGCGGGAGCTCGAGATTCTTGGGGACGGCAAGCAGAGCAAGGAGTACATCTACGTTTCGGATTGCGTGGAAGCGATGCTCACGGGCTACAGAAAGGCGAAGGAGAGGGTTAACGCGTTCAATATCGCGGTGGAAGACAACCTTACGGTGGACGAAGTCGCGGACATCGTGATTGGAGAGATGGGCTTGTCGGGTGTCAGGAGGAAGTATACAGGGGGCTCGCGCGGCTGGATTGGGGACAACCCCGTGGTGCACCTCTCGATTGAGAAGCTGAAGGCGCTCGGCTGGCGGCCACGCGTCAGTGCAAGGGACGCGGTCGCGATAACCGCGCGCTGGGCCATGGCCCACGGGGCGGGCGGAGAGTAGAACCCGACTGTCAGCTCAAAGTCTGTTCTGCAGGCGCCAAGGTTCGAGTCCAGTCTACAAAACTCGAGCAGAAAATTTGTACTAACGTAGAGGCTTCTCATTCTGCACGCGTCTTCATCCATCATCCAGCGTCGTAACAGGGAAGCGCTAATTTAGTCGCATGATAATCACGCGCACTCCGCTCCGGCTTTCGCTCGGAGGTGGCGGAACGGACCTACCTTCTTACTACAGGGAGTTCGGGGGGTTCTTCGTGGGAGGGGCGATTGACAGGCGAATGTACATCGTGCTGAACAGGAGGTTCGAGAAGGGCCTGCGCGCGAGCTACTCAAAGACCGAGATTGTGAGCCATCCCTCCCAGTTCCAGCACCCCATACTGAGAGAAGCCTTCACCATGCTAGGGCTCGAGAGCGGGCTCGAGATGGCATCGTTTGCGGACGTGCCCGCGTCCACGGGCCTCGGCTCATCGGGCAGCTTCTGCGTGGGCCTTCTGAACGCGCTCTACGCCGAGAAGAGAATTACAAAGTCAAAGGAGGAGCTAGCGCGCGAAGCCTGCGAGATCGCGATGGAAAGGCTGGGGGAGCCAAGCGGGAAGCAGGACGAATACGTGGCGAGCTACGGGGGGATAAACGCTTACACCGTGATGAAGGACGGAAGGCTCGAAATTGAGCCTCTCGGCCTGGGGGAGGACGTGGTGAGCGAGCTAGAGGCTTCAATACTCATGTTCTACACAGGAATCACGAGGAGTTCGAAAGAAGTTCTGGAAGAGCAGAGAAAGAAGATGTCGGACCACTCTGGTTCGATTGAAAGGATGCACGAAATCAAGCGGATTGGAGTGGAGAGCAGCGCGGCCCTGAAGCGGGGGGACATAAGAAGCTTCGGCGAGCTTGTTCACGAGCACTGGCTCGCAAAGCGCGGGGTGACGGGTGCCATGTCCAACTCCGAGATAGACAAGTGGTACAGTATTGCCCGCGAAAATGGCGCGCTAGGAGGTAAGATAATAGGAGCTGGTGGCGGAGGTTTTCTCATGCTCGTCTGCGACGACGGCAGGGCCAGGCTCAGGGAAGCAATGCGCCGCGAGGGGCTGCAGGAGCACAGGTTCAAGTTCGATTTTGAGGGAACGAAGGTAGTCTACAACAATTGATGCTGCTGAAGTGAGTGCATCGCTTTCACCCTGGGGCTCACACGGCTCGCCAGAGCATTTGCTATTTACCAGAAATCTTCTCCAATACCTGACGAATTCTAAAATACCTGATTAGAATCATTAGACCTGGGATAGTAGCTGCCAAAGCCAGTCGGTAGGATTGGGAAGAAGTATGCTGTCTACCTGCCGAAGCAGGTTGTCAAGGCCGCGGGCCTGGAGGAGGGAGACAGGGTTGAGTTCGAGGTCGTCGGCAGCACGGTAGAGATACAGCTTGTTCACAACCCGCTAGCGCTAGCCATTTCAGGAAGCAAGTTCGCCTCCATGAAACCAGGAGAAATAGAAGAGCTAAGTCTCTCGGAGCAGGCGGGTCATGCCAGGAGTTCTCCTTGACACCCCATTCATACTGCCTTCCCTTGGTATCGAAGTCGGCGTAGAAATAACAGAGAGCTTGAAGAACATTTCGCACCCGAACGCACAGATTTTCTTCTCGAGTTTCAGCATATTGGAGTCCCTCTGGGTCGCGGCGAGGCTCAGAAGGTCGTCTGGGTTCGCAGAGACGCGTTTCTTCGAGGGCCTGAGGGGCGTGCTTGATGGCCAGGTCTACCAAAAGTTGGATGAGGGCTTCGAGGAGTTCAGCGAAGCTGCCGGTCTCCAGGCCTCTGGCCACCCAGATAGGATAGACAAT
>JAFMAA010000047.1 GCA_029785235.1 Nitrososphaerota archaeon
TCCCCTCCATGCTGGAGGTACAGGCTGATCAGCCTGCCGAGCGCGGCCGCGTCTGCGTTCTCATCAGCCCCGGACTTTCCCAGCGTAACGAAGACCTCCTTGATCGCACCTCCGACGAGGTTCGCTGTAAGGTAGATGCTCCCCTGGGGAAGTTTGAGTTTGAGGGTCCTCCCTTCCATCACCTTGGGTCGCTCGAAGGCTGCGGCAGGCTTCGGAGCCTCGGGTTTCTTGGCGGCCTTCTCGGTCTCAAGGATTCCTTCTCTGCTCCCTTCTCTGTAGACTGTGATGCCCTTGCACCCCATACGCCATGCGAGCAGGTAGACCTTCTCGACCTCCTCCGGCGTTATCTCCTCGGGGAGGTTCACTGTGCTGGAGATGGCGGTGTCGATATGTTTCTGAATCGTCGCCTGCATCTTTACCCTCATCTCCGGTTTAATCTGGTGGGCGGTGACGAAGTAGTTGGGGAGTTGGCCCTCGTCTCTTGCTCCCGTGGCTGCCATGTATTCCTTCACGAGAGGATGGAAGACTTTGAACTCCCCTTCACTCAGCGACTTGCTCCTCCGCGTGTAGTAGAGTGCGAAGACAGGCTCGACGCCGCTGCTGGTCCCAGCGAGGATCGATCCGGAACCCACAGGCGGGATTGTGGTGACGGCGGCATTCCTGATCCCCTGGGCCTTGATCTTTTCCTTCACCTTCTCCTCAAGTCTTGAGATGAACGGCTGGGCCAGGTGTTTGTCGGCATCGAATGCAGGGAAGCTCCCTTTCTCCTCCGCAAGTTCGGACGAGTAGTCATAGATTACATTCTTGATCCTCTCGAACAAATGGTCTACGAACCCGATCGTCGAATCCTCGTCGTATTTCAGCCCCAGCTTGATGAGCATGTCCCCTAGACCAGTGATCCCCATTCCGATTCTCCTGCTCCACAGGGATGCCTCTTTCTGCTGCGGGAGGGGGTGCCTCTCTGCATTGTAGTCAAGGACGTTGTCCAAGAACCTGACGCCGTATTGGGCAGCTCTGGTGAGCTGGTCCCAGTCGATGCTAGCTCGCTCGGTAAACGGGTCCTTCACGAAGGCGCTCAGGTTTACCGAGCCCAGGCAGCAGCACCCATAGCTTTCGAGAGTCTGCTCGCTGCAAGGGTTGACTCCCTGTACCTCCATGCCGTTGTATTCAGTGGTTGACTCGCGCTTGATGGCGTCCCAGAAGAGTACCCCGGGTTCCGCAGACTGCCAGGCTCCATTGACGAGGGACTTCCAAATCTCCCTGGCCCTCACCATGCGGTTCACTTCGACCTTCTCATTCTTGAAGTGGAGCAGGAAGTCTCCGTCGGTCTCAACAGCTTTCATGAAGTCATCGGTGATCTTTACCGATATGTTGGCATAGTTGACCTTCTTGAGATCCCGTTTTACGCCGATGAAGTCCATCACGTCAGGATGGTCTATCCTAATAGTGATCATGAGGGCCCCCCGCCTCCCTGCCTGGCCGATAGTCCCGGTCGTAGTTGAGAGGAGCTCCATGAACGAAACCGAACCAGAGCTGTAGATGGCGGAGTTATTCACCGGTGCACCCCTTGGCCTCAGGACCGAGATGTCTGTCCCAACTCCCCCGCCGAAGCTGTACGTCCGGGCGGCTTCCTTGCACCAGTCGAATATGGACTCAATCGAGTCTTCTTTGATTTTGAAGAAGTAACAATTCAGAAGCGTGGACTTCCTCGCCTGCCCCGCGCCGAACAGAACCCGTCCTCCTGGGACAAAACGATAGTTCTCAAGAAGCCAGTAGAACTTGTTGGCCCATTCTCTTCTCTTCTCCTCGTCCTTCTCAGGGGAAGCGAGCTCCTTTGCGACCCGGCGCCACATGTCCGTCGGGACGCTCTCAATCTGCCGCCCTGCCGCGTCTCTCAGCGCGTACTTCTCATAGAAGACCCGGGCGCGCAGCTCGTCTCCTCCGAACGCCGCCAGAGTCTCCACTGGGATTCTGACTTCTCCTCTCGTAGCCTCTCCCAAGTCCGGAGAGTCGTGTGGTTGTTCAACTATCGACGTCATAACCTTAGCCTTCACCCCGGTGCTTGTGATATATAATTCCGAGTAGGCTTATCCGGAGTTAACCATCTCACCGGAGCCCGCGCTTTTCTCCGCGACATGAGACGTTCAGCTGTGAAATGATATTGACAAAAGAGCTCCAGCCAGATGTCTAGCCGGCGGTTGAATACTGAGACGTCGCCACAGACTTGCACCTAGGGCACCTGGCCGCGCTCTGTGGTAACTTCGCTCCGCAGTTTCTGCAGACAGAGATGGTCCTGTCCACCTTGAAGTAGGCAAGCTTGGGCGTCGCGTTAAGGATGAGATTGTATATTCCCCTGACCTCGTCGGCAGACCCGTCCAGGGTGACAGAAATCCCCCCGCGTAACCCTGCGGAGAGTTTCGCCATGTAGTCCATCTTCTCCGGGTTCTCCAGGTCGCCCAGAAGGAGCCTGGGTGCCTGAGTGTATGCCCCTCTCATGAGGGGTTGGAGGTTTGCCTTTCCGTATTTCTCAGAATCAAGGTTTGCGAGCCTGAGTGCGCCGTCCAGGTCTAACATTGCCACGCCTAGCCTGTCAATTTTGGTCGACTTGTCGTCAGCCACCTGGGTGGCCGTGCCCACTATCTTGTCGGCAAGCTCGAAACGGGAGGCCGTAGTCGGGTCCCTTATCAGGCTGGCAAGGGTCTCTTCGAGGCCGACCATATTCATGATGAGGGGCATAGTGTCTGAAGTCACGGCGTCAGAACCAGACGCCAAGGACGGAAGCAGGCCCCTCTTCAATGCCCTCTCAATCAGCCTCCTCCTCGTTGATAGCGCATCCGCTGCTACTCCGATAAGGAGGGCTAACTTCGCCCTAAAGTAAGTCTCGTCCTGGTTGGAGTCGTAGGCTAGCCTGGGGAGGTTCAGGCTAAGACCATGGAGGACGCTTATGTTGTCCGCCTGGGACTCCTGAGCGAGGACGTTGGCGTTAAGTCCGAGGAAGCTCCTCCGCTGGTCCGAGGAGAAGAATGCAATTCTCCCGCCGTTGAATATAATCGATGCTGCGTCCTTCAATGTCTTGGTCTCATCTACCCTGTTGGGCTTCGCCAGGAGGAGCCGGACGTCAGGCCTGGGCGTCTCTTCGACGTAGCTTCTATAGGCGCCGAGGGCGGCGTCCAGTGTCTTGTCCAAGACTTCTCGGCCGACGTCGTCATGCTTGTATGGGTTTAGATCGATCGTGATTGCCGGGCCGGCCGCTCCAGCTACGGGCGAGCCGATGACCTCATAGAACCTAAGGAACAAAGACTCAAGCTCCCTCTTCCCCTTTGACCTGCAGTATGGGCCGATATACTGGAGGAAGTTGCGTAAGGTCACTTCGTCAGAGACCTCCCTAGTAAGCATGGACGTCATGTTGAGGACTATATTCAACGCCCTTTCGGCGTTCTCAGGGCTCGGTATCATCGAGGTGTTGAGTATCTTCCCCTTCGGGTTGAGCCCTGCGGATCTTACTGAGAGCAGGTCGACGAACACAGTGTCAGGGGAGAGCCCCCACGAGCCCGCGTTGGTGATGTGGATCTCGCCCGAGAGGTGGGCGTCTGCAACGTCCCTTGGCAGCTGCTCCAAGAGGAGGTACTCGGAGAACACCTGTTTCCCGGTCTGGTGAATCAGCGACTCGGCGTTCCCCCCCTCGTCCCCGGCCCTTCCCAAAAGCTGAGTGACGTCGTATATTGGCATGCCCAATCTGGTGAGCTTGTGTCTGTATTCTTCCATGCTGTGCTCCACAAGGAGCGCATTGACAATCTCGCGTATGAGCGGGGCGGTCAGGTACTGTGTCTGAAATTTGTACAGTCTGGATTCGGTCTCGCTAGTGATTTTCTGAGCCAGCTCCACGGGCATCCCTGCCTCCTTCACCAGAGACTGGAGTATCTTGTTGGCGTTGAACTCCTCCATCGTCTGATGTGAAGTCCGCACATACAGCTTCCCGCTCTCCACGAGGGACTGCTCTTCTATCTGCCTGGTCAGATTTAGCACAAGCCGACCGAGGTTGGTGACCGTGTATTTCCTCTCCTGCCTGTTGAGCTGAATGAGGAGCTGTTTCACGAGTTTACGGAGGTGGTAGGCGAATTTCCCAGATTCCTTCTTAGACTTGAAACCAGCCAGGGTCTTCAGGGCGCTGTAGGTCAGAGGGCCTTTGATGTTCAGTATCCTCAATATTTCGAGTCGCTGCGGAGACGCGATCACACTGTAGATTGTCTTGACCCTGCGAGGAGCTGCCTGCAACCCGACCTGACGTCGAGGTCAAAAGTATTTAACGCTATGACGACCTGATTTTATCATCGGTGCGGAAGCTGGGTCGAGCAGATTCGGTTCGCTGCCACCGTAGCGCGGTGAGAGCGATTCAGCGGCCTGCCAACGGTGGTAAGGGCATTGACGTGACTGAAGCAACGGTGGAGGTCTCTGTCAAAGACTTGCAGAGAACACGTCGATCGCATGAACAGCTTCTGGGAGAGGTACAGGCGCTCGAGCCGCCCATGCCAAGCTTGGAGTCACTGGACCCAACGGCGCCGCCCTGCAGGTTCTTCGATGACTATCAGAGGGCATTGGACCCTGCCCCTTCGGCCACCGGAAACGCCAACAACTAATCTGGAACGGCTACACAATTCATGAGAGGGACGAAGCCATCACACTATTTTTTACTTCGAGCTCTTTCAGAACCTCGTCCACAATCTCCGCAACCCTCCTTTGCGATAGTCTCAAAAATCATCTTCGCCGTCATGAGCTTGATTCTCGGGGCTCTCTTCGGCTTAGTGGTTCCATCATCGTTCTTCCCTCGCCTCTAGGTCATCTCTCGATCAAGGCGACAGATTGTCGGTGGAGATGAATGAAAGGCGTCAATGGCGATAGTCACGCAAACCATCTGATTCCGCCTAATCACGGCAAGAAGAAGTCCATTTTGAGCTCGTTTAATATGGAGTCGGTCAGGCTTACATCAATTCTGTAATCAAGAATGGACATGAACCGAAGAGTCAAGGTTTCGAATCGGAAAAGCCCGCCCTAAGCTGACAGGAGAAAGTTCGACCTCGAGCCTTACTATTACAGCGCGAACCTGGTTGGATCCGCTCCCGAATCTGTCCGAAATGAATCAAGTGTCGCGAGATTGGCGGATGCCCCCGGCCCCCATCAGACTAGCGTATAGCCAAAGGTCGCCGATTAGGGCGACTCTGGCGTGGCCGTGCTGGCGGGGGGCTCAATTCTTTGCTGCGTTGTCTCAACGCTGATTACAGTGTTTCGCCAACCAGGCCGCAATCGGGTGCAAGAGCGGTCTTAGATCCTCATCATTCTTCTACCCGCTCGACGTCTTTTGACGGGCCTTCCGCCGGGAGACTTCGCTGCACGAACCTTCGTAGCTGTCATTCTGCCCTCTCTACTCTTTTTTGCCAGTTCGAACTCACCTCCCTGGTCTCTCTTCTCCGGAATCACTACGTTGCTTTCCCTGTGACTACGTTTCTCCCAGTGAAGAACCTGTACAGTACCACGATGACCGCGACAATCAGGAGTAGGTTGATTAGCTCTCCGCCTATGCCGCCGATGAACCCGAACAGCCACAGAACAACCAGGTTCCTTTGGGCGCTTTTGAAGGGAGGTGCGCGGAGCACACAAATGGGCCACTGATTCTGAACTCAAACTAGGAATGGGGTCGCCCGGATTTGAACCGGGGATCTCAAGCGGACTCGGCCCTTCGGCGACGGCTGGAAGGGCACCCAAGGCTTGAAGCCTAGACCAGACTAGCCGACGACCCCTACGTTACTCGGTCCAACTCAGAGATAGTTATGGGTTCTGGGGCGAAGACGGCTTCCCTCTCGACACAAAGCGGTTCCCCCACTCGAAGAACCTCCATCTGTTAGACCGTCCGGCAGACACCCCTACCCTAGTGCTAGTCGAAATCTCTCTCGCTTTGCGCCCACATTCTAAGTAGAGCCTCTCGGATGTCACGAGGTCTTCTCCGTCTAACCTGTTGTCTATGCCCAGGGCCTTGGTCAGGCTGCCTGGCCCGGAGGCGAGCTTGACGAAGGGGGCTCCCTCCCGGTTCCTCGACATGGCATTGACTCCCTCGCATGGCTCTATTGCCCTCAGCAGAACTGCCCCGGGTGCCCCCCGTGGTTCTGTGGTGACATTCAGGCAGTAGTGCAGGCCCATCGTGAAGTAGACGTAAGCATGTCCCGGCGGACCAAACATGACACGGTTTCGCGGAGTCATCCCCTTGTGAGCGTGGCTCGCAGGGTCTCTCGGGCCCCTGTACGCTTCTGTCTCGACGATGGTTCCAGACAACCTCTCCCCTCCTATCACCCTGACGATGCGGCATCCAATCAAATCCCTTGCCACTGCTGGGGTATACCTGTTGTAGAACTCCCGCGGCACGCGGCCAAGCAAAATCATCCGATTGGACTCGCAAGGCCCGTTTAATTAAACAGCCAGTCAGCCCTCCGCACCAATGAACGTCTTGGCTGACCTACAGTTCCGCTAGCTGTTCGCGATGGCCGCCAGCAGAGACATAGAGCCGGAGCGCCTTGCCCCGGATGGCAAGATCAAAGGTCTCAGCCTACCCGGGATTGGCGGCGCTCACCCCATCTGATTCGAGCCGATGCCTAAACTTCGGCAGGTCTCAGGAACCCGCCTTTTTCAATACTTAAGGGACGACTTCGCTTTTGGGAGGCGTCTTACCATCTACCGCAAGGATAGGTGAGGGAGGAGTGTGCATCACCTTCTGCACGCACCAGATTTTGACAATCCTGCAGGTTGACGACTTCATTCCCAGGTTCGCAGACCTCCCTTCCGCGAATCGGCGCGTACTCATCGGCACCAATCCGCCTTCTCTTGGAGGGTCCCAAGGGGTCTCGAGGTCGATCTTGGTAATTCCCATCCACGCGTGGACTATGTAGCCCAGTGTGTTCGGGGCGAAACTTGTTCGTGTTCCATCGAAGACTCCTATAAATGACCTCGAGAATACCCGCGATGAAGATCGGACCCACTAGCGACCTGCAAACGAACTGAAGGATTACTGTTGTTGACCGCGTCGCCTCGCTATGTCGCCCCATCCAAGGTCCTCGGCGTCGTAATCGCATCGTGAGAGCGGAACGTAAAGGTGAAACCTGGCTACGACGGCGTGTACGTGGTTCCAGACCTGGAATAACCAGCAATGCCATTCCTTCCCATCTTGGAATAGACCGTGAGCGCTGCAAGGTAGAATCCAAGAAATATCGCGTATCCTATCCAGTTGTGGACCCCCCAGAATGCCGAGGCCCCATCGACGTATCCCACCCACATCAGGAGCAGTATCCTGAATGAGTTAAGCAATGTCAATATCGTTATCCCCGCGACCGCTACGACAGCCGTCGATCGAATGTCCTTCCTCATGTCCAAGTGCATGAGACCAAGCAGACCGACGAAGGTGGTAATCGAAATTATACTCGAGCATCCTGGCGCAACGAAGCCGTT
>JAFMAA010000048.1 GCA_029785235.1 Nitrososphaerota archaeon
AGCCTTGAGCCTGCGCTCAGGACCCCGCGGCTGTCTTCAGTACTCTTCAAGGGTCCCGTTCCTCTTGGCGTAGGCCTCCACCCGCTTGAACAGGAAGAAGGCCAGTCCGAGATAGGCGAGCGTCTCGGCCACCATTATGACCATGTCCTGCCAGTAGGTGGTGGGGAGCCCGACGTACCCAGGCAGCGCCGCGATCCTGATGGCCTCTATCCCCCAGGTCGGGGCAAGCATGAAGGCGAACGGAAGGTAGACGATGGGGAGCAGTATGACCGGGAACATCGTCCCGGTGGCGATGTAGACCGGGATCTCCATGGAGTTGGTGATGAAGCCTCCCTTCCTCGAGAGCAGGAGGATGGTGGTCATGAGCAGCCCGAAGGACGAGAGCGAGAGGAACGTGGCCACCGAAGCGAGGAAGAAGGCCCCGGGGTTCACCAGTCCGAAGCCCACCCTGAACCAGGCCAGCCCTATCACCAGGATGAAGACGGCGTTGAGCACACCCTGCAGCGTGTTGAAGAGGACCCTGCCCAGGGCGATCCACGAAAGCGGGATGGGGGCGGCCAGGGTCGCCTCCATGGTCCCGTTCCATCTGTCGAAGCCGATGGAGTTTGCCGACGCGTAGATGGTGGTCCCCCACATCCCCATCAGGCCCGAACCGAGGACCAGGTAGAGGAGGAAGGAGCTCCCGGATGTCTCCCCCTGGAACAGGAAGAACGCCACCAGGGTGAAGATGAAGGGGGCGATGATGTTCGGGATCACCCACTGGGGGTCCGCGAAGAAGAGCTTCCGGGTGAGGAAGATCGACGCCCTCAGGACCTGGACCTTCTGGGAGACGTACCCGTCCACCCTCTTCCCCGGAGGGAGATCCTGCATGGACACCATGTCACTCTTCGACCAGCCTGAGGTAGGCGTCCTCCAGCGTGGGCTCCTTGATCGTCCTGTCGATTATCTTGGCCCCCGCAGGGAGGGATGCCACCACCTTCGGGAGCAGGTCAGCGCCCATGGGGGTCTGGATCCTGATCGACTGCTGTTCCGATTCGAGGTCGGCCACGACCCTCACCACGTCTGGAATAGCTCTGAGAGCTTCGACGTAGTCCATGGTCGCGCCGTAGGTCCTTAGGTCGATGACTGAGATGTCCCTCACCATGTTCTTCAGCTCCGACGGCGTGTCGAGTGCGACGATCTTCCCCTTCGAGATGACCCCGACCCGCTGGCAGAGCTCCTCGGCCTCGAACATGTAGTGGGTGGTAAGAAGTATCGTCTTCCCCTGGGCCTTCAGGTCCCTGACCATGTTCCGTATGTCCCGGGCGCCAGCGGGGTCGAGGCCGATGGTCGGCTCGTCGAGGAAGATCAGCTCGGGGTCGTGGACCAGGGCCTTCGCTATGTGCAGCCGCTGCTTCATCCCCCTGGAGTACTTCTCCACCCTCTCCTTCTCCCGGCCCGCGAGGCCGACAATCTCAAGCAGCTCTGGGATCCTCTCCTTCGCCGCCCTGGGGTCCACCCCGTAGAGGTCCGAGAAGTAGCGCAGGTTGTCCACCGCGGTGACCCTGTTGTACAGCCCGCGCTCCCCTCCGAAGACTATCCCTATCCTGCGTCTGATCTCGTAGAGGTCTTTCCTGACGTTCAGGCCCAGTATGAGCGCGTCCCCTCCCGTCGGGGTGAGGAGGGTGGTGAGTATCTTGATGGTGGTGGTCTTGCCCGCCCCGTTGGGGCCTATCAGCCCGAAGAGCTCGCCGCTCGCGATCTGGAAGTCGATGCCCGACAGAGCCCATGTGGTCCTGGTGACCCCGCCGAAGAAGTTCCTAGTGGTATACTCCCGAGTAAGCCCTTTGACCGAAACGGCCCATTCTTGCGACTCGGCGGTCGTCGGTTTTTCCCCCAAGACTTGCAATGGCTCCCGTGAATCTCCACGTTCGCTGCTGGGTATGAAAGCCTTTGCTCCCCCGCCCCGGCGAACCACGGGGGTCGGCGAAACTGTTCCGGAGTTGAAGCCCATGCTTTTGTCGCGCCGGGCCGTCGGGGCCCAAGTTGACGAGGATCCACTCTCTCAGCGCGGGGTCGCTGATCACCGAAGGCGTACCGGCCGCCGCGGCCGAGGACAAGGTCACCACGGCCCTCCTGACTGGAATCGGCGGGGTGCGTGAGGAAGGACACGAACATGACATGCTGGGTGGGAGTCTCCGGCTCTGGTATTCGCAAGATGCACTTCGAGGGGCCCTCCTCATTCAGTTCGGAGACGCTTCCGGCCAACTCGACCGTGGAATGACCTTTGCAGAGTCCGAAAAAATCCCATACGCCATTGCAACGGTAACGATGTGAGTGTGGAGAACTGTCTCTGTAATAGAGCGCAGACTCGCCAGTGTTGGAGCATTTTCTGCAAATGATGCCTTGAAGATAGCGGCCGTGCAGAAGAACAACGTGGCTGCGGGTAGTTCTCGGTTAAGTAACCAGATAGCCATCGACTGAAGAGCGAGACAGACGTAAAAGGTGATTGATGCTTGGTTGTCGCTGGGAATACGGGTGCAAGAATGGCATTATGAGTAATCATCCAAACGGAACACGAATCCTGAAGGTAAGCCCGAAGCGCCCGTCGACGAAGGCAATTCTGGCCGCAGCCAATGTCATTCAGCACGGGGGTTTGGTTGCTTTCCCGACGGAGACAGTTTACGGGCTAGGTGCTGACGCGCTATCTCCGAAGGCTGTTCGAAAAATCTTCGAAGCAAAGGGGCGTCCGGCAGATGATCCACTGATTGTCCATATTTCAGATGCTGCTCAACTTCAGGAACTGGCCAAAGACATTCCGAAACATGCGTTGAAACTCATGAAAGAGTTCTGGCCCGGGCCCTTGACCCTGATATTTGAGAAGAGCGATCAGGTTCCAGATATTGTGACTGCTGGCCTTAACAGCGTAGCGATAAGAATGCCCTCTCACAAAATTGCGAATGCGCTGATAGCTAGAGCCGACACGCCGATAGCAGCCCCGAGTGCCAATCTCTTTGGCTCGCCCAGCCCGACAACCGCACAGCATGTTATCTCCGATCTGCATGACAAAATTGATATGATAATTGATGGCGGTGAAGCGAACATCGGCGTCGAGTCTACTGTCCTTGATGTTCGCAAGAGTCCGCCAACACTCTTGAGGCCTGGTGGGTTGCCCATTGAAGCGTTGAGGTCCTGCTTGGGCACAATTGATGTCCATCCATCCGTATATGGCGACAGGTTGAGCGCCGCTGACGTCGCGATTTCACCTGGAATGAAGTATCGACATTATGCCCCTAGGTCACCAGTTTATCTGATCGAAGATTCGACTGACATGATACGGGGCAAAATCCAAGAAACCGTTGATAGACTTAGGAAGGATGGTAAGCGCGTGGCCGTGGTTGTTCCTGTAGACTTCAGCTACTCGGCTGACGAAGTAATGGTGGTCGGCAGGGATCCAACTCATATTGCAAGAAATTTGTTTGCAATACTCCGCCAGCTTGACCGAAAGGTGGATGCAATAGTCATAGAAGGAATCGGTGCTGGAGGGCTGGGACTGGCGATAATGAACAGACTAAGACGCGCTGCGACGGTAGATGTGTGAGATTGGTTTGAGGGGATTTGAGAACTCAACCAGCCTGGCCTGGGGGAACCTCCAAATCCGTTGTGGTTGATTCGACCTCGGAGCGGAACAGCAATGTGGCTGAGAGGGCGCTGAGGTCGGCGGCGGAAGCCTCCCCATAGGAGCAGACCATCACGCGCGAGACGAGGCCGTGCGAGTGTATCGAACTCCCGCCCTTCGCGCTGTACTGGTACCCCGCCGACTCCATCGGCTCCCCCGTCTTCTCAAGCCGACATACGTTTGTGCACTCAACAGTTACTGCCCCTGGCCTAAGGAAAAGCCGGGCTGACCGTCGAAAGTGAACAAGCCTTCGGTCTTGATTGGCGGCAAGCCTGCAGCAACGAGTCGAGACAACAAAACAATCACTTGTTCATGGGAAACCGCTTCGCCATTATGCAGAGCTTGAAAACGGCAACGCCAATGATCCACACAAAACGTCTCGGGCATTCCGCCCGGGTACACTTTGGTCCCTCGGTTGGTAATCATCACTAACTGGAAGTCTGGCGCCGCATGCTCTTCAAGCCGCTTACCTAACAGTTCCACCGCTCCACGCCATTCAACAAAGACGTCGATGCCTATCAGCTCCTTGACGGGCAACTGGCGCTCTTTCAATTTGATTGCTATAGGCGAACCGTGAACTGGGTACTCAACGGCCTTTAGCGCTTGTGGTTTCTTCCCAAGGTTGGCTATCACGGCGGCCGCAAACTCTCGCGTACCAACCTTCTTCTTAGATACAGCCGGATCATAAATGTCATACGTGTGGATCCCGTCCTCGATCGTCTTCAACCAAGCGTTGTGCACTCTGGTAGCTACATCGCCTTGACCAATGTGCACTAGCATCTGTACGGCTGCAAGCAGTAACCCTGAAGGATTAGCTACGTTCTGCCCGGCTCGTCTCGGAGCTGAGCCGTGGACCGCCTCGAACATGGCCACCTCGCTGCCGATGTTTGCGCTTCCAGCCAAACCGACCGAACCGGCTATCTGCGCAGCTACATCAGAAAGGATGTCCCCGTAGAGGTTCGGCATCACAATCACATCAAATTGCTCAGGAGAATCGGCCAGCTTGGCTGCTCCAATGTCGACAATCCAGTGCTCACTCTGTATATCTTGATACTCGGCGGCCACCTCGTCAAATACTCTATGAAATGTACCATCCGTAAGTTTCATGATGTTGTCTTTTGTAAAACACGCCACCTTGTGACGACCGTAGCGCCGGGCGTACTCGAAGGCGTATCGGATTATCCGCTCTGATCCAGGTCGAGTGATGAGCTTGAGACATTGCACTACCTCGTCAGTCTGGCGATGTTCGATACCGCCATAGACATCTTCCTCATTTTCTCGGATAATCACCACGTCCATGTTGGGATGTCTCGTAGCCACGAAAGGAGCATAGGATGGACAAGGACGAACGTTGGCGAATAGTCCGAGAGTCTTGCGGACCGTAACGTTGAGGCTCTTGAAGCCCCCGCCTTCCGGTGTCGTGATTGGGGCTTTCAAGAACACCTTCGTTCGGCGCAAAGAGTCCCACGCTGAAGGTTCGATGCCGGCAGTGATCCCCTTACGGTACACAGATTCGCCTATCTGTATATTCTCTATTGCCAAATTAGCTCCACCCGCGTTGATAATATCAAGCGTTGCGCCCATGATCTCCGGGCCGATTCCATCACCATATGCTACAGTGATTGCTTTAGCGTGATTTCCGAGCGCTTCGTTCGTGTTCGCCATCATCTTGCCTCTTGCGCCGATTCTAAGGGGGAAGATATCTGGGAGAATCTGTCTGACTCTTCCAGCCTGTTCATTCGCGTCAGGAGACATCGCCTCTTTGCGATTATAAGCGTTCTTCCGGCAATTCGGGTTGAGCCAGAAAATCAAACGGCAGAGTATGTCTCAGGGTTCTCGCCGTAGAGTAGATTTGCGACGTCCCCCATCCTTTCTTTGAAATCGTTACTGCTGCTTGCCGTGATGTTCACGCATCCCAGTTTTCTGCGGCTCTTCAGATCAAACTTGTCGTGGGAATACGCACGTGCTTCTTGGACAGTGAGCGGCCCTTCCGGCATTTTCCTGCCGATATTCACCCCCACTGCATTCACTATGCTGCTCGGCCTGGACAGCGCCGGCTCAGTCACCAGAAGTCCCGCGATGACTCCGTGGCGCTCAAACTGTGATGTGGAGGAACCGTGCAATAGACCTTAGGCGCGATAACGCGGGTGGCATTTCTGTGTTCAGACTTCGTGCTGTGGCCGCGTCACAACGCGGAGCCATTGGCATGTTTTTCTCTCCAGAGGCGGATCAGTAGCTCTAGCCATGATCACGCCTAAGATCTGATGTGTGGTGGCCAGAGTTACGGACGCGCGGCGCGGGCGCTCGACGACCCCCTCGGCCTCCACACGATGCGAAGCACGCCCTGAAAGGCTGACGCCACGGCAGAACCCCGGCGCGGCCTGCGGCGCGATGCGGCGTGTTTAAGAGCAGACCGGAGGCCGCACGCCACGCCCTCGATGACTGAACAGAGTTACGGGATTAGGTCAAGATGACCTGAAGGCATTAGGCTGAGAGGGCAAGCGATTCTGCGGGCGCCCGATCACGCGGCGCGCGCCCTGATGCCTCATCGCACGGCCAACGGGAGGTCGAGGATGGTGATGAGCCCCTCCGGAGCCCTGCCGATTCGCTCGACCGCGTGGACGACCATGGCGACGGTCGCAGACTCCGTGAACACCCCCTTCTCGAACCTCACCTTGATCACAGGGTCGCCGCTGACCTCTATGACGTCGAAGTCTGCCGAGGTGGTGGTCATTTCGAGGTCGAGGCGTATCGCGCAGTCCCCGGCCTTCCCCTCGGCGAACTGCCTCACCCCCATCACGTAGTCCTCTGAGCCCATCACAGGGAACGTCCCTTCGCTGGCGCCTTCGAGGTCCCTCCCGAGCGAGAGGGCCACGAGGTGCGCCGACTCCGCGAGCCCGATGTGGCCGAGCTTCCCCTCGGCGAGCTCCTTCTCGAACTTGGCCCGGCCTAAGCCGACCCCCGCTCTCCTCTGCACCGCCTGGCGCCTCCTGGAGAGGTCGACGCTATGCACCACGTGGATCCGCGTCGGGTTCTTGGAGGCTGAGGCTATGACCGCCGGGACCCAGTCCATGACGAACCCCGGATTCACCCCCACCCCGACCAGGGTGACCCCCTTCTCTTTCGCGATGGCGTCGAGCCTCCCTGCCTCGTCCCCACGGGCGTGGCTGGGATAGACCATCTCTTCTGTGTCGGTGACGACGTCGAGCCCTGCCGAAAGCAGGTGTGCTATGTCCCCGGCCACGTCCTCCACCCGCGACCGGGCGGCGAACACCGCCACCTCCGCGTCGGCGAGGGGGGCGGACTGCACCGACTGGTGAACCCGAACGCCGAGCGGGAGGCCCGTAAGCTCGGCCACAGTCTTCCCTGCCTTGTCCGGGTCGGCGTCGATCACCCCGACGACAGCGTGACCTCTTTCTAGCAGATGCTTGAGGATCTCTGTCCCCATGGCGCCCAAGCCGCATAGGACGACCCTGACCAAGGACCCGAGGCGCCCCCCGGCGTTTAATAATGGATTCTCGGACTCCGCCGAGAGGCCTTGACATACTCCATCGTCGCCCGAGACGAAAAGACAGGCGAGATGGGAGTGGCGGTCCAGTCGCACTACTTCTCCGTGGGCTCTGCCGTCCCCTGGGCGAGGGCCGGGGTGGGGGCC
>JAFMAA010000049.1 GCA_029785235.1 Nitrososphaerota archaeon
TCGACAGGACCGAGCCATCCCATCGCAGAAAGACCACGGGAATGTCGTGGATGGCGAGGAACCTCGCCGCCTCGAAAGAGATCGTCCCCGAGTTACCCTCGACGACGACGGAATCGAACGGTAGCTGATGGGGGGAAAACGTCTCTCGACGACCGTCGATTCCGTTGGAGACTTCGAGAACGTGCCCGCTGACGCGGAGAGAGGCGCCGAAACCTGAGAGGAGGAGCGGGCGCATGTGCTACAGTTGGGGGTATAACTAACACTCTTATAAATGGTGCACCCTCAGCCTATCTGTGCCTCAGGTTTCCGTCAAGGCGTGGCTCTGCAATCGGTGCGGCCATAAGTGGCTCCCGAGGTTGGACCACGAACCCTCAAGGTGCCCCCGGTGCAAAAGCCCATACTGGAACAAGAAGCGGGTGCGGCCCGTTATCAAGAGGAAGTGAGATGTCTGAAAAGACTGCTCAAGCGAAGCCTTCTGTGCAAGCGGATGTAAGGTCGGAGAACGAGGCAGGCGCTGCCCAACCCGAGAAGTTCGATCTTCGATCTCACACAATCTCGGAGGAGAAGAGACGGGAACTCCTCCGGCTCTTCCCCGAAGTGCGAACCGAAGGGGAGAAAGTCGACTTCAACCGCCTCAAGCTCGCATTGGGTGAGTCCGTCGACACGGGCAAGGAGCGCTATGGGCTGATGTGGCCAGGTAAGGCTGACTGTTTCAAGGCGATTCAGACCCCGAGCCTCGGCACTTTGCTCCCTGTTCCCGAAGAGAGTGTGAACTGGGATACGACTGAGAACCTCATCATAGAGGGGGACAACCTCGAAGTCCTCAAACTGCTTCAGAAGTCGTATCTCGGGAAGGTCAAGATGATCTACATTGACCCGCCCTACAATACAGGTAACGACTTCATCTATCCTGACGACTACGCCGAGTCCCTTCAGACATACCTCGAATACACGGGGCAGGTCGACTCTCAAGGGAAGAGGTTCAGCACTAACTCGGACAGTGAGGGCCGCTTCCATTCGAAGTGGCTGAACATGATGTACCCTCGCCTATACTTGGCCCGGAATCTCCTCACTGAGGACGGAGTGATTTTTGTCAGCATAGACGATGGCGAGGTTCAAAACCTCCGCCTGATTCTGAACGACATATTTGGCGATGAAAATTTCGTGTGTACATTCGTCTGGCAGAAAAAGCACACTCGGGCGAACGACGCACTGTTCGTTTCGGACAACCACGAGTACATACTTTGCTTCGCGCGAAGGAAAACCAATGGTGTGATTTCCCGGTTGCCTCGAACGAAGGAGGCGGATGCCAACTACTCGAACCCAGACCACGATTTGCGCGGTCCCTGGACTTCAGAGCCACTCCAAGTCAAGACACCCAACGCCGACTATATCTACGAGATTGTGACCCCATCGGGCAGGCGCGTTCGCCCGCCCGAGGGGCGAAGCTGGGCATTTGGGAGGGAGCGGTATGCCGAACTCCTAGCCGATAATCGAATCTATTTCGGAGAGGATGGTAGCAACGTCCCTAGGCAAAAGAAGTTTCTTTCTGACGTTGGACCGCTGGTCCCGACTACACTGCTACTGAGAGATGAGGTAGGTGACACGCAGGAGGGCAAGACTGAGCTAAAGTCGCTTCTTGAAGGGACCCAGTGGACCTTTGACAATCCCAAACCGTCTCGGCTTCTGTTTCGACTTCTCCAGATGGGGTTGAGTGGGGGCGGAATCGTGCTTGATTTCTTCGCCGGCTCCGGTTCTACTGGTCAAGCAGTGCTTGAGTTCCGGGAACAGACGTCAGTAGGGGCCCAGTTCATTTTGGTACAGTTGCCCGAGCCTACGCAGCTACCGCCCCTGAGCCCCGAAGGGATTCGAAGGCGGGTTTCTGTAGCCGACATTTGCTCTGAGAGGGTGCGACGTGTAGTCAAGCGGCTTTCTGGCACCCCCCGGCCTGAGGCTGACACCGACCGCCGCGTGGGTAGTGGTCGAGGGTTCCGCATCTACAAGCTCTCGGAATCCAACTTTAAGGTGTGGGATTCCGACCGTCCGTTGGACGTTGAGTCGCTTCAACGGCGATTGACTGACCATGTCCATCATATCCGCGAGGGTCGATCAAATCAGGACATACTGACTGAGCTTCTTCTCAAGAGTGGATTTCCTCCGACAGTGCGTACCTCGGAGGTCTCAGTGGGCGGTAAGAAGGCATTCAAAGTTACCGATGGCCGCCTCGTGGTTTGCCTCGACCGTCAGTTGACGCTCGAAGCAATTCGGGCGATAGCTGATCTCCGTCCCGAGCGAGTCGTCTGCCTTGACGAAGGGTTCGAAGGGAACGACCAACTCAAGGTGAACGCAGCCCAGACGTTCAAGACGAAGGGAATCGTCTTTCAGATCGTCTGAGGTTCACTATTGAAGCTTCGGTTTGACCCCAACCAACAGTTCCAGCTCGATGCCGTTTCAGCAGTCGTCGACCTCTTCGACGGTCAACCGAAAAACGAGCCAGACTATGCTGTCGTCAAAAGGACTATCTGGGGCGATCTCGCGGCGCAGACCGAGGGTTTGATTGTTGCCTCAGGGAATCGACGCTTAATTGACGACGAACGGCTGAAGGCGAACCTTAGGTCGGTCCAGACGCGGAACGACATCGACGTTCCCGATCCTAAAGCTCCAGTTGAGGCATGGGAGTTTGTTGACCCGATTCTTGGTGGCAAACGGTCGTGTCCTCATTTCTCCGTGGAGATGGAGACGGGGACTGGGAAGACTTACGTCTACCTTCGGACGATCTTTGAATTGTCCTCTCGCTACGGCTTCCAGAAGTTCATCATCGTCGTCCCGAGCGTGGCCATTCGAGAGGGCGTACTCAAGAACATCGAAGTCACCGCCGACCACTTTCGAGCACTCTACAACAACCCTCCGTTCGAGCACTTCGTCTACGACTCGGCAGAGGTCAACCGACTACGCCACTTCGCCTACTCGAACACTCTGCAAATCATGATCATCAACATCGACGCTTTCCGCAAGAACTTCGTCGGGACAGAAGACGAGCAGAAGAGCAACGTCATCTACAAGGAGAGCGACAAGCTCTCGGGCCGTCAGCCAATCGAGTTTGTCCAAGCGGTCCATCCAATAGTTATCATCGACGAGCCCCAGAGCGTCGACTCTACTGAAAAGTCGCAAGAGGCAATCAAAGCCCTGAACCCTCTCCTCACGCTCCGATACTCGGCTACCCATCGCCAGCCATACAACCTCGTCTATCGCTTGGACCCGATTCGCGCCTTTGAACTACGCCTCGTCAAACAGATCGTGGTCGCCAGCGCAGAGGCCCAGGGCGTTGGTGGAAGCGCCTTCGCTCGGTTGGAGAGGGTCGACTACGCGAAGGGAATCAAGGCACGGCTTCGTATCCACGTCCAGGGGGTAGACAGTCCACGAGAACAAACATTGACCGTTCGGCAAACCGACGATCTATACCGACTGTCGAAGACCCGCGCCGAGTACGAGAACGGATTTGTCGTATCCGAGATCAGCGCCGAGCCTGGAAACGAGTTTCTTCGGTTCGCGAACGGGATAACCCTCAGGTTAGGAGAACAGATCGGAGGGTTGACCGAAGATGTGTGGAAGGCCCAAATCAAACACACGATCAGACGCCATCTTGACAAGGAGCTCCAGGTCCGTGGGCGTGGGCTGAAAGTCCTCAGTCTTTTCTTTATCGACCGCGTCGCGAATTATCGCGGCTACGACGAGCGGGGCCAGCCACGGAAAGGCAAGTTCGCTGTACTGTTCGAGGAAGAGTTGGCCAAGCTGTCCAAGGAGCACCAGTATGCTGCTCTTGAGTGGCTCAAGGAGCCAATCGAAAAGCTGCACGGCGGTTACTTCGCGCAAGACCGAAAGGGTACGCTGAAGGACTCCCGCGAGGGAAGAGACACCGAGGCGGACGACGAGGCATACAATCTCATCATGAGGGACAAGGAACGCCTCTTGTCGATTGATGAGCCGCTCCGTTTCATCTTCAGCCATTCGGCGCTTCGCGAGGGTTGGGACAATCCCAACGTCTTCCAGATTTGCACGCTAAACGAGACGAGGAGCTCCATCAAGAAGCGGCAAGAGATCGGTCGCGGGTTGCGGCTGCCCGTTAACCAAGACGGTGTCCGTGTCTTTGACGAGTCGATCAACAAACTGTATGTAATGGCAAACGAGAGCTACGAGGAGTTCGCCCGGCAGCTGCAGACTGAGTATGAGGAGGACTGCGGGGTGACCTTCGGGAAACTCCCGCTTACTGCGCTGGCCCGAGTATCACGGGTCGTCGATGGAGAGGAGATTCCTCTTGGTCGAGAGGAGGCCGAGCGGGTTTGGGAGTCGTTGAAGAGTGCCGGTCTAATCGATCACGCTGGCCGAATCCAAGCCGCGTTCGACCCGAGGAAGGAGGGCTTCAAGCTGCCGCTGCCCCCCGAGCACCAGGACTTGATGATTCCGATAACGGACCTCATTTCCTCATATCAGATGGAACGACACGTCGAACGAGAGAGAGACGTGAAGCCGAACCGTTTGAAGAAGGAAGTCACATTCACCCCTGAATTCAGCGAGTTGTGGGAGCGAATCAAACCGAGGACGACGTACCGAGTCGAATTCGAGACGGATGCCTTGGTCAACGCGGCCGTAGACGCGGTCAAGCGCCTTGGTCGAGTTGAGCCGCCCACTGTGCTGGTGACGACAGGACGGGTTTCCGTCGGAAGGGGCGGACTTTCGGCTACTGCCGAACGGGCGTCAGTTGAGAGAGTGGAAGTATCGGATTGGCCAATCCCCGACGTGCTCGCCTATCTCCAAAACGAGACGGGCCTTACCCGCGCGACTCTAGTCCGCATCTTGACCGAATCGGGTAGGCTGCCCGATCTGCTCACGAATCCGCAGCGCTTCCTTGACTCCGTCGCGGAGGTGCTCAAGGGAACGATGCGTCGGCTGCTCGTTGACGGAATCAAGTATGAGCGAATCCCGAAGGGGAAGGCGGACTCTGAGTGGGAGATGCAGCGCTTCGAGAACGAAGAGCTGGTAAATTACCTCTCGTCACTCCAAGTCAAGAAATCAATCTACGATTACGTTGAGTATGACTCGGAGGTAGAGCGGGAGTTTGCGAGGCGGCTCGACGAGCGAGACGACATCAAGCTGTTCGTCAAGCTGCCGCAATGGTTCAAGATCGAGACCCCTGTCGGGGAGTACAATCCCGACTGGGCGGTCGTGAAGGAGGATGGGAAGACGCTCTACCTCGTGCGAGAGACGAAAGGAACTCCCAACCTCCTCCAACTCCGAACGACTGAGGCGTACAAGGTCCGTTGCGGGGAGAGGCACTTCCACGTGCTCGGGGTCGACTTCAAGGTCGCGACGAATGCTAACGAGGTGTAGCCGTGGCAGGGGGGACCGTACCTCGTCCTAAGGATGCACCCCGACTTCCACGGGGCTATCTCGTTTCCCTGAGCGCGGTGGAAGTCTGTCTCTTAAACGCGGAACGGTTACTGCTTGACGCGACCAAGACGAGTGGTCCGACTGCGGCGGCACTCGCTGAGCTTAGCATAGAGGAGGCTGCCAAGGCGTGGATGCTCTACTTTCGACTCCTCTTTCAGGGAAGGCGCCCAAAATTCTTTCCGAGACTCTCAAGAAACGACCATGCAGAACTCGACAAGTTCCTCGAATCTCATTCGTCCTATCTGAAGGGGCTCGACAATGAGATCGCGGCCGCGTTTCGCTTCCACAAGGTGAAACTTCGGTTCCTCAGCTTCCTCCTCCGCTACGTCGAGAAGGTGTTCCCTGTCCTCGGCAAGAGAGGCAACCTGAAGCGACTTGCGGAGGAGGTCCACGGGCCAGCCATTCGCATCAGCGAGAGCACGGGCGGCATGAACACGGAGAACGCCCTGAGACTGTTGAAGGCATTCAGACTTGAGAGGCTGACCGAGTTGGATGCAGTAAAGCAGCGTGGCTTCTATGTAGGGCTAACGAAGCGAGGAGACCTGGTCTCGCCTGATATTGACCCTGTTCCGTCCCAGCTCTTGCTCCAGCTGGGTGCATTCCTCATCCTGACCCTCAAGGGCGATCTGATTGCCCTTACCAAGTAGAGGTTCCCGCCGAACCCTCCGTCTTCATCGACTGGAAACGCCGCCTCCTCGCGATGGGCCGCGCCGAAGCCCGTCGCCTCGGGCTGCCCTGGAATCGGGTCGGAGGATGGAAGCGGACTGTTCGTAAGACTGGGACGCTCCGTGGGGATGCACTTCGTAGGTTGAAGCAGGCACTGATTAGTTGACCCTGTCTACCAGTAGTTCTGTGGATCCGTTGGAGGCCGCTGCTTCCTTCGCCGTAGCTCGTTCCCGGCCCACCACCGAATGAGGCCGTAAGTTCCGATCTCGACGGGGTCCTCCCGTCGGAGTGCCCCTCGGAACTTGCGACCCGCTGCATCCCCGATCTCTCGAAGCATCTCCTCAGCGGGGGTCTCGGTGCTCTTCTCCTCCGGCTTGAGCTCCGCCTTTGCTCCGAGAACCACCTGCTTCCGATAGGGACTCTGTCGCCGCGCAGGGGCCTTGCGCTTCCGCTCTGCACCTGCTTCGAAGAAGGGGAGCCTGAGGGAGCCCAGAATCGATGATGGGAGAAGCGCTGCTCTCGCCGTCGGCGAGCCACGGTCCGAGAGAGGGGGAGCGGCTGCATTAGGATGGGGAACGGAGTGGACCTACTTACGGGCCTCCGTAATATAGCGCCAAGCTCGGATGGGCTCGGCCGGATTCGAACCGGCGATCTTCGCTGTGTGAGAGCGACGTCGTAACCGCTGGACCACGAGCCCGTCCGGTGGGAGCCCAACCTCGCGGAGGCATAAGGGGTGCGATAGCTCAGCCCCCGAGGCTCCCGATTGGGGGGCGGCCCG
>JAFMAA010000004.1 GCA_029785235.1 Nitrososphaerota archaeon
GCTTCTGAAAGCAAAGGCTCTACCACCCTTCCACGTAGGGCTTCATGGCGGCTTTATCCTCATCCCAGAACCCGATGTTGAGGTAGTGCATGACCGAAGTCCCGGCAGTATGGCCCTGGTTGAGAAGTATGTGCATCCAGCGCTCAGGGTAGGTCACCATGAGCCACGATTCCCACGTCTTCCGGGTGGTCTTGGGCCCGAGCTTCGAGGGGTCAACCCCTCCCTTCTTTGCCCACGACTTCATCCAATCAGTCCAAGTCCACCACGAAGGGAGCCGCACAGGACACCGGAGGAACGAAGACACGGCGGCGAGCCCGCGCGGGTTCAGGTGGACATACCGGCTTCTTTGTTTTCTCTCGTGCTTAAGGACTGCCTCTTCAGGGAGCACGACTTGGCGACCGTCCCACCATTTGCTTCCCGCCCATTGAAACCTCTGCGCCTCGACATACCGCATGCCGGTATACAACAATGCGTCCAAAAGGGTAGCCATCTGTGGGTCGGAAACGCCTGACCGGAGCGCCTCGAACTCGGACGGCCTAAGAACCCGGCACCCGTTGGCTTCCAAAGGGAGCGGGCGGCTCATTCTTCGCTCAGGGTATGGCAACTTATGTGGCAAAAGTGGGTGAAGCCTGTTTGAACGGCTCTTTTAGAGAAAATTTTCTTATTAGAGGTGGTGGAAGGGGATGTAAAGGGCCTTTTTCTTTTTCTACTGCCTTTTAGCGAAGTCATTCTAGCCTCTCCGCGCACTTGCAGCTTCCCCCCGCCATGTGATAGTAGACAGAGGCAGGCGTCCATTTCTGGCCGGTCTCGACCTGAAGCTCCTGCGCTATGTCCTTCGCGTTTAGCCCGTTCCCTTCCATCTCCCGGATGCGCCTGTGCTTTTCGAGCCTGTCTTTGGCTCCGGGGGTCAGTTCCTTCTTTCGGGGCTCTTCCGAAGGCTTCTCGAACGCCGGGCGTATGCCAAGGATGTCTGCCAGGTCATACCCCTTCCACTTGAGCCAAGGGATGTCGCCGATGACCCCCTGGCTTATCCCGTTCCACTTGTCGAGGCAGACGAACTGCCGCCGAGGGGGGACGCGGAGATAGTCGGGCCACGGCTGCCGCGTCGACCTCAAGGGGGTCATCATCCATTTCAGTTGCACGGTCGGCTTGAAGATGAATCTAAGCTCGTCCGGGATGTTCTGAGGCCCGAACCCCTTCAATATCCTGTATGTCGCAAGGTCTCGATAGTCTATGTTGACCCCCATCCATCTCTGGTTGTCGACGATGGGGGCGACCCCGGAGTGCGCTCTCTGGGCGTTCATGTCGGCGAAGACGTATTCCGCCTCCTGTTTGTCCTGAGACATGTTGGCGCGTTGCTGAGCCCAGACGACCTTCCGGGCTTCCCTGATTATCAGAGCTATGATAGGCTTGCCCGGCTCCTGTTTGTAGCCCCTCCTGTCGCGGAGGATTTGAAAGATGCGGCTGAGCGCGGCCTCCTGAGACTGCGTGTTCCGGAACAGGACGCGGTCGGTGACTATGACCCTGTACTCCATCACCTTTTCGATGGTGAAATCGCCCACCTTCACCACGGGGAAAGGCGCGTCGCCCGTCCACAGGTCGTCCACTATCGCCGCGACCTCGTCTTTGTATTTGGAGACCCCCCAGATTAGGCTCTCAGAGTCGTTATCCGAGCCGAACACGTCCACGGCCCTGTAATGGGCGCTCTCTTCGAGATATCCGGTGGCCTCCGCTATGTCTGCGGCCATCTTGCCGGTATCCACGTCCCCGACGTTATAGAAGGCCCACGGGAGCGAGAAGTCTATGAAATCGTCCGGGTTCCTGAAATCCTCCGGCTTGGAGGCGCGTCTCTGGAGCCAGTTGATAGGCTGCAAAACGACAGGGCTGTGCACGGTCTACCCCTATGACTGCGACTTCAGCGCAGCGAGAGCGTCCAAAATGGCCTGGTCTATCACGGTAGAACCGAGCATGGAATATGGGTTCGAGGGAGGCTGGGGCGGCTGCTGGATTATCGCCGGCCCTTCGCGCACCTTGTCCTCGATTCCATAGAGGGCCCTCAGCATGGTCATGCCTCGTGCGATTATCTCCTCGTCGATTATAGATCCCACGGCCTGTTTCAGCTTCGATATCCCCACGGCCTCGTCGCTCCTCGGAGAGCCGAAGGTCATGGCCTCTTCTATCCTGTCGAGCATGCCGACCATCTGCCTGTAGGGGCCCCCGTAAGCCTTCTCAGCCCACCTGTAGGCTTTGAGTATGTCCGGCCTGTCCCCGGCCCCCGCGTCGGACGACTTTTCCGAAAGGAGGACGTATAGCTCCAGCGCCCTCTCTTTCACGTCTGCGTTTCCGTATATCTTGGTGGACGCTTCGGCGAGCCTCTTCCTGTCCTGCTCTTTGAGGGGGCTATAATACAAGTCCATGTTGAACTTCTTTTTCGCCTCTTCTTTCGCTGCCTCGGCCTTCCCCTCCCAGAACGTCTTCAGCCCTTTGTCGAGAGCCGTCTATTTCGTCCCCAGCCTGTCTTTCTGTTTCTTAGACCACGAACGGTAGGCGAGGGAAACTATGACGGCTATCGCTCCCAGCGCCCCGGTGACGACGGCCTCTTGGAACAGGTTCGCCTTCGAGACGGCTTGCTCGATTATGAGCGTCTCCTGCGGATTGGTGACGCCTGTTATCAGGAGCCCTCCGAGCACCACGACGGACGCGAAGAAACCGACCCACTTCACGTTCTTCCCGAACCACGTCTGCCACGTCTTCGCCGGGCTTATGTTACGGATTGACTCGTCCCAGCTTCCGAATATCGTCCTCCATGAGACGAGCAAGGCTATGGCCATGTCTTTCGCGTTGACGGGTATCTCGGTCATGGCCATTCCGAACGTCTCCACGACCCCGAGATAGTTGGCGAACGCAGTCCTGTCTTTTGCGAGCTTCAGCGTCGTCCTCTGCGAGTTTTGAAAGACGTGCCGGGAGGTCTCGTCGGCAAAGTCCAGCCCGAGAGGAGCGTCAGGCTTCAGGACGGGAGCCTTCGGCTTTGAAATCTCCAGTATCTCGTCGAGCGCCTTCTCTATCGCGCCGAGCCTCTCTTCCGTGGTGGTCATGCCTGTCTTTGCTCCGAGAGCGTCCGAACCGCCTCAGCCGGGTCTCTTTTCATAAGCTTCAGGTGCTCCCACGCCTTTGCCCCCGGAGGGAGCGCGACGCCCATCCTCTTCAGCGCTTTCCGTGCGGCTATTTCCCGGCTCGCCCTGTTGAACTCCTCCATGTCCTCTTCGGCGTCTCCGTATGATGTCAGGACTACTTGGAAATGCGGCATGGGGCCGAACTTCTCTTCTATCTGTTCCGGCAGGGGGGAGATGACGGGCCGCACATACAGCTTCTCTGACAGCTTGTTTGTAAAAGGCAAGGTCTCCTTTATCACCACGACAGGCCCCCTCCCCACCCTGTCCGTCCACTCACCGAAGTAATACAGGGTGATGAAGCGGGCTGCGTCCATCTTCGCGTCGGGCCAGACGTCCGAAAAGTCGTATTCTCCTATCAGAGGGAGCACACGAGCCCACGCGAGCCCGTAATTGTCGAGCACCATGTATGTCCCGCACTTGGGGCATTTCATCGGGTCGGGGCTTATCTCCGGCATCTGGTATCTGCACTTCGGGCAGTCCATGAAATTATCGACGTGAAACAGGGTCTCCCCCTCGCGGGTGGGCCCTGATTCATACCAGATGTCTTTGGCCGCATGTCCCGAGACGTTGAGTTCCATATGGGCCTCCCCTGTTGCGGCCGCCCTTATCCGCTCGAACCAGACGAACCCCCCCGAGAGAAAGACGAGCCCGGACACGGCGGCGAAAGACTCCCCGACAGCATACCCATATTGGTAGGAGAGGGCCCAGAACCCGACCCCCGTCACTATGGAGGCGATGAAAAAGACGAAAAAGAGCAGCCCGCCGTTCTCGTGATAGAGGAGCCATGCAGTCCCGTGAGAAGAGTCTGACATCCTAACCCCCTCCTATCCCGAACCACTTCCACTCTTTGGACAGCTTCACTTCGTAAGGGTCTTTCAGGAACTCCGGCTCGGATTCCGCTATCCTGGCCTTTTGCTGTTCCCAATCTGAAGGCAGCCTTTGCGTGGAGACGCTGATTGGGTCGAAAGCTATCGCCGCGCTCGTCCTCCGCCCCACCCCTTGGATTATCTTCAGGCGCAGAGGGTCGTCCACGGCTTCCTTCTTTGGGGCGGGCTTGCGCTGGAGCATCCTGACGCCTATCCCCACGAAAAGATAGCCGAGCCCTATCGGGAGCGAGCCCCCCATGCTGGCCCGGAACCAGAGAGGCATGCCGACGGTCACGGGCGAGACAAGGACGCTCAGCGCATAGGAGACCAGGGCCCACGAGACGAACCCGACAGCCACCTTTTGCCGGTGACTTGAGACGCCCGTCTTGTGAGAACCGAGAGCCACGAGAACGGCTCCTTCTATGGCGAAAAGGAACGTCCAGAAGACGAGCCCGGCGGCGAAATCGGGCCAGAGGACTAAGGCTTCAGGATGGAACGCGGAGCCGGGCCATATACCATAGAGCCCGAGGGCAACAAGCGCCGCGTCGAGGCCGAGGACGACATGAAAGCGGTTCATTTCGCCGTCTTCTCCTTCGGCGCGAATATGAATATCGGCGCTCTACGGTTGAAAAATCCAGACATTATCAGGACTCCGAGCATGTCCTGGCTCTCCAGCAGGAACCCCGTGAACTTTATCTTCTCGCCCTTCGGGGTGAACCCGTATTTCTGGTCGAGCTTCAGGATTTTTATCGCGTCGTTCTTATGAATAGAGAAGGAAACCCGCCCGTCCTTGTCTACGTATACGTTCGGGTCGAACCCGGAAGAGTGCTCGAATTCTTTCAGCTTCTCAAAGAAGCTCGCTGTCTTTTCGTCAGGGAGCCACGGCTCAGGCACGGCGAGGCATAGTATAGATTAGTATATAGACCTTTAAAGGACTTTAAAGAAGTATAGGCCCGGTTGCTAATATTTATATACGAACCCTCTCGCTGGAGAAACTGAAAATCCTTTGCGTATTCAGACATACGCGACGTCTCGACCCGGGATTGGTGCGGCGGGGGCGGCAGCGGCCATCTTCATCGTCATCATCCTTGCGGGTCTCCTCTTCGTCTACTTCCCTCCAGCCCAAAGCACGATAAAGCTCCCTACTCCATCCTCGTCTTCCTCGTCAGGTCAGTCCATAATCTCCCTCCTGGGCGGTTATGCGTCTGCCTCGGTCTCCAGCGCGACGCTGAACATCTTCACGTTGCAGAACGGCCAATACGTGCAGACAATCGACAGCCCCGGAACCGTGACCTCAGGGACGGCTACCTCAGCGACCACTAACACCTACAGCCCTCCGTGGCTGACCCAATGCAGAGGCTCCGGCGTCTGGCCCTTCGACGTGGTCACGAGCGGCGCAGGACAGACGGTCACCCAGAACGGGCAGACTGTCTTCACCCTGACATCGGGCGTGCCAGCTTCGGCCTCGAACGCGGTGAGCGTCTACAAACAGACGTGCCTACTCTTCGCGGCTCCTGCGAGCGGGACTACGGCAGACACCAACGTAGAATCGGTGGTGAACTCGCAGACAGGGCAGACCAACAGCTTCCCCACAGACTTCCCAGCGACGGCCCCCAGCACATGGAACGTCTATCTCCAGGTCTTCAGCGACAACGCGGTCGGCCTGGCGACGAGCACCATCTACGGGACTTCCAACAAGATGATTACGGACTATGCCGCCGGCGCGGTGCAGACGGCAAGCCAGCCCGTGACCTTCGGCTCATACCTCATCGCAGCCTTCAACCAGACTGGAATCTCCGTCACCTCAGCCGACGGCGCGGTAGCGCTCTCGGCGAACAAGGCGTCGGGGACTTCGGCCTATCTGATACCCGTGCCGGGTTGCGCTCCGGCGCCATCTACCGGGGTCAGCACATCCAACCCTGACATCTGCGGGAACGTCCCCATAACAGTCCAAGAGACGGTCACACAGGGAACCCATCACGTCGACGCGGTTTTCATATGGGTGACCGAGACTCAGGCCAGCTACATCGAGTCCTACTATAGCAGCCCGGCAGCCGGCTCCTTCCCAGCGGCAGGGAACGCGGCAGGCATACCTACCGGGTTCGGCGGGCTCGTCCCTCCATCTTCGGCTAACGCTCCCTCGGCGCTGGTCGAACAATACTCAGCGGGAATCTCAGTCTACTAAGGCAAAAGGGCTTGGACTCTAAAGACAGGCTCGAACTCATCCGGTTCGGCGCCGTCCTCCTCGTCCTGGCTCTCGCGCTCATAATCGACGCCATGGTGTCCCCGGTGCTCACGCCCATGCTGGGCGCGTTCTGGGCTCCCCTGGTGTCTTTTCTGGGCGCTGCGCTCATAGGCTACTTCCTGCTGTTCGTCTTCCCACACTCCTACACTCGCAAATGACACCGAGCCAGGCGGAGCCTGAGACGGGCCTCGCCTGTCCCTTCCTTTTCGCAGAGGGTTGACAGGATGCTAAGACAGGCGGGGGCGGCTTTGGCCGTCTTCGGGTTGCTCGTGCTTGCTTCGCCTTTCATAATACCGAGCATGAGCGTCTACAAGCCCGGGAACGGAGGCTGCCCGGTAGGGACGCAGATAATCAACGCGGTGACGTCTCAAGGTAATCTTGTCGCGAGCGGGAGCGGCTGCCTTCCCAACGGGGGGCCGAACGGCGGCAACTCGGGGATAACGGTGTATCTCTGGGTAGAGAACTCCATGAACGGGATAGTCGCGAGCAAGACGGTCACGACATCTACTGGGGGCAGCTTTGACATTTCAATACCTTTCAGCCAGTTGGGGGTCTATTCCCTCTATGCGGCTCTCTGCCCGTCAAGCTCGTTGAGCACGTGCGCCTATCCCTATGCGGTGGACACGTTCGGGGTTGCGTCTTACGGGGTGACCACGCAGACGGTGACTTTCACAGGGACATACGTTACGACCGCATCCTTCCAGGTCACGGGGAACTACACCGTTTTGGCGGTGGACGCCTGCGGCACGGCGACGGCAGGGGCCGGGACTGTCGTCTACTATGTCAATGAAGTGGTGACGCAGAACGGGAACGTCGCATCTGGCGCGTCGGTCAGCACGGTGTCCACGGGGACGCAGAGCCAGACGACATACAGCCCGCCGATACCGCCGACTTCATCCTACTTCAAATGCGGAAGCAGCGGCAACTATCCAGTGTATAGCGCCGGGGTGCTGGGGACTGCCCTGCTTATCATCGGCATAGCGTTCATGGTCATGCCTGAGAAGGGGAGGAGGGCCAAGAAATGAAGCCCATCGTGCAGGTCTTCCTCTTCACTTTTCTTCTGGCGACGATGGGTAGCTTCCTCGTCGTGGGAGTCCTTACCTCCCCGTTCCTGCTGCTCTTCGGGGTCTTCGGGGCGGCGGGGTATGTGATAGGGTTCGACGTGGTGGTGGCCCTCTTCGTGGGGCTCTTCATAGGGGTGCTCGGAGCGGCCCTCTTCGCGCTTTTCTCAGCCCTGCCGAGGGTCGTTCAGGTCATAGTCGCGCTTGTCATACTCGCGGTGGGGCTCGCGACCTTCCAGCCTGAAATAGACGTGCTCGCTATCGTCCCTCTCGCGTTCGCCTTCATAGAGAGGAATCCGGCGCTGATGAAGAAATAGGGGGCCGGGGAGACGAGCAAAAAGTCGCTTCCGGCTCCCATACCGGTGGGGCTGGTCGTGATATACAGCGCCTACGTCGCCATCGGGCTCTTCACCTACCTGGGCCTGTTCGGCTTGGCATACTTCAACTGGCAGACGGCACTCATCGCCGTCTTCTCGCTGCTTTTCGTCGTCTCGGGCTGGTTCATCGCCAAGACCTCGGGGAACTTCTCGGTGGTGAAGGACGAGAAAAAGAAGAGCGGTAAGATACTCCAGGGGATAGCGCTCTCGTTCCTGGGGGTCTTGCTCGTGGACATAGCGTCCATACCCGTGGCGGGGCTGCTGGGAGCCGCCTTCGGGAGCTTCGCGGGGATATACACCCAGTCCGCCGTCCCCGAGTCAGTCTTCTTTTCCGTGGGACTCGTCGTGACCCTGCTGACGGCCATCTCCGAGACGTGGCTGATAATAATCGGGTTCGCCAACTGGTTCATCTCACGGGCCGGGTTCGTCGGGGGGCTGCTCGGCGTCTTCTTGTTCGCCTTCTTTGCCCACACCCCCGTGGACGGGCTGACCCTGACCTCGGCGGTGATAGGGATAGGGTTCGCAATCCAAGCCTTAGGGGGGCTGTGGGCTCACGACGCGGCAGTCCCTCTCGGGGTGCATGTAGTGAACAACGCGGCGGCGCTCGGGCTCTTCTCGCTCCTGCTGACGATGGGGGTGGTGCGCTGAGATGCTCACCCCCTTCAAGCTGGCGGCCTCGATAGCGGCCTCCACGCTCATCTGGGTCTATCTCTTCTTTTTCACGTCCGGGGTTCTGGGCCCCTATGGGCAGCCTGACGACCTATACCACTTCGCCATAGGGCTACTCTTGACCACGCTCGTGCTCGCCTTCTTGTTCTCTCAGGTTCCGGGAGGGACGAAAAAGTGAGGCGCGGGTCGGCCCTGCTGGGGGTCTTCGTGGCGGCCGTCGTGGTTATCGCCATAATCGTGGCGGCCCTGCCGCTCCTCAGCGCCCCGGGCCAAAAGGAGTGCTCGGTGAAGGTCGTGGTGCAGGGGACATATACCTCGGTCGGGATAGACTACTTTACAGGGGTGACCCTGAGCGCCTCGGAGGGAGGGTGCTCTTCCCTGCCGTCGTTCGCCTTCCCCAGCATGAACCTCTTCCCCGCCTCCGTTTCCGCGACCGTGACGGCCATGCAGGGCTCGACGCCCATCCATGTGGACACCATAGGGATAGACATACCCGCGCTGACCACGAGCTACGCCTTCACCCAGACGGCAGCTTTCACCCTCCCGCCGGGGACGTATACGTTCGTCTTCGACTCGGGGACGTTCGGGGCAAACAGGGCGCAGACCACGCTGACGGTGACCTGACCTGAAGGGCCCTCTCGTATTCCTCGCCATGCTCGCCGCCGGGCTGTCAGTCCTGCTCGTCTTCTCGGGGCTGCTCGTGCTGTGGCAGATAGGCAGCCAGCCGTCCTCGACTTTCTGCCTGCCCTTCTGTGCCGGGGGCCAGTTGCCGCCATACATCTACGGCGACTTTGGCGTGACGTTCGTCCTTCTGGGGATGCTGTTCCTGTTCGGTTCGATGGCGCTCGCGGTCATGGGGCTGCGCATGCTCAGGGCGAAGCGATAGGGAATAGTTTCACGGAACCTTAGCGAACATCCAAAAGAGTATATGAAAGAGCACTAACGTGGGCTTGACCGAGGGGGGAGGGGTGCGTAAAAGTATTAATGCGTATTTTGCGAGGGGGAGACGTTGAGAGAGCCCTCCGTGTGGCGGCTGGTTCTGCTGCTGGTCGCCGCGTTGTCTCTCGCCGGGCTTTCCCTCTGGCTGGACTTTTTGAACGTGACCGCGCGGGTAGGATTCCAGGAGTGGGGGAGGCTCATGTCATACGCCATGTTCCCTGAAATCGCGGCGACGCTCCTCGTGGGGGTCGTGACGGCTTACATCCTCGGGAAGAGGGCCGGCTATGCGCTCATGTCCGGCATCCTTCTCGCCCTCCCGATTGAAATCCTCGCGGAGATGCAATCGCCCTGGTTCAATCAGCTCATAAACCGCCTCGCGGGGGCGTAGATGAACCCCTACGGAGGACGGCGAAAGACAGCCGCCTCTCTCATGTTGTTATTCCTCTTCTCTCTGAGCGCGGTCGCCGTCCTTTCGCTGTCCCCTGTAGCCCGTTCATACGGCCCGCCTGATTCCCAGTTCGACTGTTCCGCTACGTCACCCTTCGGGACTGGCTCCAGCGGCAACATCACGATCTCGACAGCGACGACTCTCAGCGCCAACATGTCCTATGGGAACCTGACCGTGGACTCGGGCATCACGCTGAACACGGGAGGTTACTCGATAGACGTGTGCGGGACTCTACACGTCATAGGGGCGATAAGCTATACGGGATCGGCGGGCTCGCCCGGCAGCACGGGCTCGGCGGGGACTAACGGGGGGGCTGGAGACGGGGTTAGCTGCACCGCCTCCAGTTCGAGCGCGGGCGGGAACGCGGCCACGAACGCGGGAGGAGGCGGAGGAGCCTGTTCGACCGGCTCGTCCACGGACGCCACAGGGGGCGCGGGAGGCTCCCCGGGCGGGAACGGCGGCACGGGCCACACGGGGGCGAGCCCCGTCCTGGTCATAAAGGCATACATCATAGATAACGCCGGGAGCGTCACCCTCACAGGGGGCGCAGGGGGGCCGGGAGGCGCGGGCGGGGCCGGGGGTAACGGAGCGGCCGGGAGCGTGAGCGGGGGGCTCGTGGGCGGCGGAGGCGGGGGAGGCGGCGGCGACGGGGGCAAAGGGGGGAACGGCGGTAACGGGGGTTCCGGGACTCTGACGATAGACTACGGGCTAACGAGCGGGTCGGGGCTCGGAACCGTGACGGCCCCAGGGGGAGCGGCAGGCTCAGGGCAGTCTGGAGGGAGCGGGGGTTCCGGCGGCTCGGGCGTCTCGACGACCTCTGGGATATGCACGTCCGTGTCCGGCGGGTCGGGCTCGGACGGCAGCGCGGGAGGCGGGGTGACGGGCTCCGGCTCAGATTGCACGGCCTCCAACGGCGCGGCAGGGGCGGCGGGAGCTTCAGGAACCAACGGTGCGGCAGGGGCGGCAGGCACGATTACAGAGACGCAGGTTTCCGTGACCCAGCCCATCCTCGTCGCCACCCCCACGGGCGGCAGCGCCTTCACCTACACCGTCAGCGGTTGCAGCGTCTTCCCAACGTCAGCCACCTCCGGTTCCACGGCGACCGACTTCACCGCCTCCCCCTCCTGCGCCCTCACCGTCACAATGCCCGCCGCCTCAGGGGATGAGCGCTACGTCTTCGCCTCCTCCGCATCGTCCACGACCGTGACCACATGCTCGACGGGCACCTGCACGGCGTTCTCTCCCACCGACTACTACCAGCTTCAGAACACGTTCAAGGCGTCCTATCAGGACGGCTCCCCCTCCTCCGGTGCCCCCGTGTGGTGCACCCAGGCTGGCACGGACACGTCCCTGGGCGACCTGACCACGTCAGGCGTCTCCGCATGGTGCGACTACGGCTCCGTCGCCTACGCCCAGGGCTTCGCGCCAGGGGGCTCCAGCACAGTTCAGTATTCTGCGATTTCGCCGACGTATGGGCTGGTGGGATACTGGCCTTTGCAGCAGGGGACAGGGACTTCGGCCTACGATTTGAGCCACAACAACAATACGGGGACTTTGGAAAACTCATCTACGTGGTCTTCGACAGGGGGGCCGTTCACGGGAACTGGATATCTGAATTTCTCTACTAGCAAGAGCCAATATGTTTCCGTAGCCGACGCTTCATCGCTCCGCCCTTCGTCGATAACTTTCACAGCATGGGTCTATGCTAATTCTTTTGCCAACTCATACAATTCGGTATTGAGCAAGGAGACGAATGGACACGGTTATACGCTACTAGTCAAAGCAAATGGAAAACTAGCGATATACCTGAGTGGAGGTCCATCCTGTAATTACGATGGTTCAGGGACTTATACACTTTCGACGGGAGCGTGGTATTTCTTGGCTTTCACATATTCAAACGGAATTCTGGTCGGATATGTGAACGGCGCCCAAGACCAAATTAATTCAGGATGCACTAACACTGCGCTAGACGGTGCAACGGGCTACCCGCTTATTTTGGGAGGTTCTGTAGCTTTCCCTCCAAGGTGGTGGGATGGTAGAATCGCTTATGCCAGCATCTATAACTACGCTCTCTCTGCTTCAGAAGTCGCCCAACTTTACGCCCAGACCCCACCCAATCTGGAGCATACAATCTCCTCCGGCGGCAACACCTACACCTTCACCTACTACCACCAATACCAGGAGAACCCCTACTACACCGCCGTCAGCGGCACCCCCTCCGGCGACGCCCTCAACTACTACTACTCCTCGCTCGGCCAGTCCCTCACCGACACCATGGGAACCTCCTCCGCGACCATCTGGGCCGACGTAAGCACCGTGACCGTGGGCGACCACTACGTCTCCTCGACGGAGAGATATTCCAGCAACGCCAATACCACCCTGAGCGCGGCAAACACCTCAGGCCCCGACGTCAGCATCTACCACCAGTATGACCAGCCCGTGAAGCTCTCTTATGTGGACGGAGGCACGACCGCGATAGCCCTGACGTGCGAAAGATACGGCTCCAACGCCCCGCTCGCCCTTTCAACGTCGACGCAGAACGACTGGGCCGACTCCGGGGGGACTTGCTCCGTTCCGTCCACGACTCTCGTTTCGAGCGGCGCACGGATGAGCATGGGCCCGGCGTATTCATGGACGATAAGCAAGTCCGGCTCTGTCCCCCCGACTTTGGACGCCTACCTTCAATACTACTTCACGAACCCCGACTCCCTCCCCCTCACCCTCTTCAGCAATGGGACTCAGACGGGGCCAATCGACGGGGGCTATTACGCCGACGCCACGACCCAGCTTACCGCCGCCGGGCTGAGCACCAACCCCTACACCGTGTCCTACCCTTCATGGCTCTATCAGGTGTCCCCGTCGGGCTTGCAGGTCTTAGCGAACTCCTCCCTATCTCCCGCGCCTTCTCTTAGCGCGTCCTCGCTGTCCTTCACCGCCTCCGGCCCCGTGAAGTGGACTCTGTATTCTCCCTCTTCGGCAGGGCTCACCGTGCAGACGGTCTTGGACAGCGGTATAGTCACGCCTTACTCCGGCCCCGACTCCTCCGGCTCAGGGTCGATATGGTCGGCATCAGGCGCGTCCCCGTGGACGGTCGACTTTGCATCCACAAGCAACCCCGGCGGAGGCGGGGGAGGCGGCTATGTCCCTCCCGTCACCACTACCGCGACCCTCCCACAATGCAGCGCCCAGAACTCGACGGATTGCGAGGTCACGAACTCCGCCCAGATAGGGCTGGGGGCCATACCCTCCTTCGAGTTCCTTGTCGTGATTCTGGGAGGCGGCTCCCTCTTCGCCGTCATGGTGGCCGGCCTGTATCTGAAGAGGGCGGGAGAGAGGGCGGAGGACGAGCTTACCTTCGCGAAGGAGAGGACGGCGGCCGCGCTGAACTTCTCCGGGGCGGAAAAGAACCGGAGCGGCCCCCTGTTCCGGAGGCGGAAGAGACGGGGCTGAGGGGCGCCCTGCTGAGGGGGCTGCTGTCGCTCGTCCTGATGGCGGCGCTCATCTCCCTGTTCCTGCGCCCGAGGGTCGCGCTGAGCCCCCTGTCCGACCTGGCTTTCATCCTGACCGTGGAGGCTGTCGCGGTCGGGCTCTCCCTCTGGCTCGCCCACGGGGGCCCGGCGCAGGCGCTCATACGGACGCTCATACTCTCCGCACTTTTCGCGGGCGTGATAGTGTTCGTCCTCGGGACTCCCACGGGGCTGTCTTTCGACGCGACCTTCCTCCTCATAGCGTCGGTGGAGGCGACTGGGAGCGTCCTCGCGTGGGGGCTCGGGCGTCAGCAAACGGTAAAGAAGTAGGGTCTCAGTAGCCGAGCGCTTCCCAGGTGACGACCGTCTCAGGAGTGACTATGCTCATGGACGATTGGGGGACGACGCTGGCGGAGCCGCCCATGATGGAAGGATATGCAGTCTGGTAATACTGTATGATGTATTGCGGATAGGCGGTGCAAGCGGAATAGCCGGGGTAGCAAGCCGAGTAGACCATGGCCGGGGTCACGGGGTAGGAAGCTGTCGTCGTGGAAGTCGATGTCACGGGGCCGGAGCATCCCCCTGAGTGTTCGCTAAGAAGTATGGTGTCCGTCTCGACAAAGAAAGGCGCGGAAAACGCGGGCTCGGAGACAGGCTGAGGGCTGTAGCTCCGAGAGAGGACGCTCTGGGTCTCACAGGCTCCCCCTGAAGTCGTGCTATGAGTCCCCTGTCCGGCTATGTCGTGGTATGACTGGAGGCCAAAGTGGGAGACGGCAGGCGCGGCCATGACGACGAGGACGATTAAGACGACAGACAGCGCGACGAGAAGGACAGGCCCCCCCTCTTTGGTTTCCATCTGCGAGTTGTGAAGGGGCTTTAGATATTAAGCGTTTAATGCGCTCGTTTCTTATTCTCCTTGATGCTCGCTAAACCCTTGACCTCGGTTCTAGCGTCTTTGGGAGTTTCCTTTTCATCATCCGCAGCATGGCGTTTGGCCCACATGAAACGGCGCATGTATTCGCGGCGGTCGCGGTGGTGGTCGGTCATTATAGTCCTCCCATCGCTTGATACAACGCGTCAAGTTGAGGCACTGCCCAGGTAGGTAATTTCTGTCTCAAGTCCTCGTATTGATGCTTCGTCTCCATCATCCTATTGTATTGTGCCACGGCTTCAGGAGGCGCGTTCAAAAGCGTCTTTATGAAGCGTGGATTCGTTTCTCTTCCAGCCATCTTTGCGCTCATGCCATCCGTCATGTTAGCCACCCTTATTAATGTTAGCCACAGTAGCGTGAAACTATTCCCCGCAGGGGTTAGTCGTTAAATACAATCAGTATCATACTGCTACCATGGAACGTCTCGTCCTGCTGAAATGTCTCTACTGTGAAGCGTATCTGGAGATGACGCTGGACGAAGAGCGGGACGCCCTGCTCTACCTGCCGTTCCTACTCCTCGCCGCTTGGAGCATCAGGGGGATAGAGTCTCATGGGCGCCACATCGGCGAAGTCCTCAACGAGTAGGCCATGTTAGGGCTCAGAAGGGGTGGGTTCTTCAGCCGCAAAACCCTGTCCCAGATGCTCGGCTATGGGGCGGTCGGGCTGGTCGAGTGGGGCCTGGGCTATCTCATCTTCTCGCATCTGTCGTTCATGCAGGGGTATCTCGCCTTCGGCGTTCAAAGTCTGGTCGTGGGTCTGGTCGCATTTTACCTACGGAAGGTTTGGGTTTTTCGTGCCTGACCCGAAGACCGACGAAATCCTAAAGCGAATCTGCGTCAACAAGGAGAAATGGATGGCGAAGCCGTGTTTGCACACAGAAGCATGGCACCGCGCAATCTTGCCCGGCAACGTGAAGGTCGAATACCTGAGAGCCATACCGCCGGGGGAAAGCAGACATCCTAATTGTGGATGCAGAGGCTTCAGGGCTTCTTAGGCTTCTTGGGGCTGTGCTTTGCTACTGCTCAGGGTATTCATGGTAAGTCTGTCCATCTAGGAGTTCACAACCCCAGATATTATGGCAAACACATTTCTTTGACCCTCCATTCTGCTTGTGGAAATAGGGGATTCCGAGTCTCTTGCATTCGTCCCTAGTTTCGCGGAACCATTCAGACTTTGCCGGTCTCGGTTTGTGATAGTCTGATTCGCCCCCTGTTATGACCCAATCAATGCCCCGAAGGTCCACGGGGAAGAGGGAAGCGAGAAGAGGTTCCGCGCTGATGAATCTGACCGAGGCTTTGACTTGCCTTAGGATATTTATGCGCCCGATGAGCTGATGAGATTCTACGCTTGTGCCAACCCAGACATTTCTAGGAAAGCCATCTGGGAAATATCGTTGCTGGAAGTTGAGCATTCTCTGAGGGCGTTTCGTCAAGTCCTGGAACGTGTGTTGTGGATTCTCGGCCATCGTTTTGAAGACCTGTAAGATGAATGAGTCGGGAACCTCACGGTGGAAGAGGTCGGACATGGAAGGCACGAAGACCATGCTCGGCTCCTTTAGCCCGTAAGGTTCCTTCAATTTGTGAGGCTTTAGAATGACCTTCGAGAAATCCCTGCCGAAGTTCTCGGTTATCCTCTTGGCATAGCAGTTGTCGCACCCCGGACTGATTTGAGTGCATCCAGAAATCGGGTTCCAGCTTCGTTCTGTCCATGAAATGGCCGATTTATTCATGCTCAAACAACCAGAGTTCAATCTTATCTAACATCTTGTGGGCTTTTCTAATTCCGGCGGCGCAGTTCCCAAAATTGCTCGAATTGCGGGGATAGATGTGATTCGCGTCCAAAACGATGTGAGCCCCCATTGGTTCCCCACACCATAGACAAGGAACAGGGAATATTTCACTAACATCCTCCTGAGTTTCATCCAAGGTTGTGCTACGGTTCAAGAACCTTCGCCAACATGGTCTATCTGAATCGGTATTTATGCACCCACTCCCCTTCCCCTATTTCCGGTGCAGAGCAGTCTTAAATATCGAACCTAGTAAGAATCGACAACCATGCAGACCCAAGAAGAGATTCGACCCTGTCCCCTGTGCAAATCCTATTCGGAATGGCCCCCGCAGAGCCCAGAGGACGAAGTGCGGTATCTCAAGCATCTGATGGGACACGGATTGTCGGTCTGAATACTTTCACGCTACCCCACATAACGGTTATATACGAACTATAACGCTACTCTGGATTGAAAATGTCTGACACGCTGACAACGATTCAGATAACCACCACCACGCGGGAACGGATGAAGAACGCGGCCCGCAAGGACGAGACCTACGACCAATTCATCAACAGACTGCTCGACAATTCCAAGGCATGAGTGAATCAGAAGCAAGGACGAAAGGGCAGTTCTGGGCTTCATTGAAGCGGGCTTGGAAGGATTACAAGAAAGCCAAAATCTACGGCGACAAAGACGCGATGACCAAAGCCGCCAAACGGATAATCAAATGTCAAGAGGCTCTCGGAGTCCCACGGGCTGATTTCTCTTCACTCGGAATCCCAAACAAGGTAGACCTATTTTGATCACCAAGGCCCAGCTCAAGGCCGAAAGGAAAATCCTCCAAGAACGCCTCGCCCCCATGATAGAGCGCCTGGTGGAGATCGACACGGAGTTGAAGGCATGAACCCCGACATCGACCCCTGGTCCGTCGAACTGGACGAGCAGCCCAGAGAGGCCCCCGATGAGGAGTGTCCGGTATGACGCTCGCTTCCGAGTTCAAACTTGAGGATTTGGTCGGCAAGAAGGTGAGGACAACCCGCGAGTTCTCAGGAATCGAAGTCGGGGACACAGGAACGGTCATCAAGGTCTATGGCTGGGGCCAGCATAAGGGAATCGATGTCGCCTGGGATAACCACCCCATATCGAATTGGACGGACAGACTTCTAACTGACGGGTTCGGTAGGGACAAGGACTTTGACGAAACCCAATGGCTGGAGGTTGTCGATTGACCTCTCACCCACAGCCCTATCCAGCCGGAGAAGCCAGCAAGACAGGACATGGCGGGCTAGCAAGACGATATACTCCCGTAGCTCAAAGAGAAATCGAAAGGGCGGAACTGGAGGATGCTATAGCCAAGCACCCGTTAGCATGGATTCTAATGACGGCCAAGAGCGCGGAGAAAGACAGCCCCCGCGTGGACTACCTCGTGGCGAAATTGGGGAGGCCGCACAGATGAAGGAAACTCACGGCTACCCCTGCGGCTGCGTCTATCATATCGAAGGCGGCTACGTCGTGAAAGCCGAGTTCTGCCCGAAGCACCGCGTGGTGGAAGAGGTCTTGCTGGAGGGATTGGAATGACCGTCCAAGAAGATGTCTACTCCCCCACCGTGGAAAAGAAGCTCTACTCAGGCTACTCCATGAGGCTCAGCGAGCGCAACGTGAAGACGTTCAAGAAGGCCGCCGTAAGGGTAGCTTCCGCCCTCAACGCCGCGGGCATAGACTGCGAGCTGGAGTCTCCGGTCTTAAGGGAAGGCGAACTCACGTCAGAGGGAAAGCCGAAGTTCTACTCCGTGGACGTGGCTGTGAAAGACCCCCGCTATGAGGCGGTCGCGATAGAACTCGAAGGGCGGGGGAGCGCGTCGAAGGACGACATCGAGAGGGACGAGTTCCTCCTGGGCCACGGCTTTTCGGCTGTCTTGCACTACCCGAACAGCAAGCGCTCTGAGGACATAATCGCCGACCTGAAGCGGGACTATCTGAAGGATGGAGGGGTGCGTTAGGGCCATGACGATGGATGAACGCGACAAGGCCGTGATGGAGGCCATAATCTCAGAAGGCGGGAACTTTACTCATGTGGGAATGTGGTATCTTCAGGGAATCCAAGAACACAAGATGCTAAGAGTCAACCAGAAAACAGGCAAACTCGACCACCGGGAGAACATCACGCGGCTCGCAGACAAACTCCACGAAATCATCTACAAGGAGAAAATCAAGCCATGACAGGCACGGAAGGGCAAGCGAGGACTAAATGGCTCAGATTAGTTACAAGACTAGGGTTCTTCGGAACGGAAATGGGAATAATTACAATCCTAGTCGTAGGTGGAATCCAAGACTTCTCGCCCTCAACGGTCTTTCCTGATTGGCTCGTCTACCTGACGTTTGGCTCGATGGCGCTATTTCTGATAGCCATCAGTATCGAACTACGAAGCTTCAAACAGGGAATCAAAGTTTGACTCCTCCACATCAAGAAGGACAGAGCGCCCGTAAGAAAGAGAAAGTAGGATTCATACGTAGGTCTCATCACAAAGGCGAAGGTTGGTGTCTGATATGCTGCCCCGATTTCGACGGAACCGATTTTCATGCTCAAGAACCTCACGGCGTCGTCAAGGAGAGCGACCTCGATTGAGCGCCGCTTCCACCAAGCCAAAACAGGATTTCCCCGACTGCGCGTTCTGCGCCCCCTGCCGTTGCGACGACGAGTGCGGATGCGTAGAGGCTGGATGCTGGGCCTGCGGACACCGGTATGACGATGTTTCGGGCGCGGTGTTTGTCGTCTCAGAGAGATTGGTTTCACCTAAGCCAACGCCTCGGCCAAGGGAACTGATTGTAAGAGACCTAAGAGGACTCCTGACGCCCCTGACCAGGCCATTTGACAAGATAGACGAATACACGCTCAACCAACTTCTCTCAGAACTCGAATCCCTCCCAGCCGCAGAGGACAGCCATGCAGGCGCTTCGAGAATATTGCATCCGCCAACGCAAGGATTTCGAGGGGGGGTCAGAGAGAAACCCACGCACCCAAGAGCCCGCGACTGGTCAATCTACGCGGTTGCTTACACGGAAATAATCAATCAAATCGATGCACAGGAAAGAGCAGGAGCGAAGACAGAATGACCACGCTTACGGACTCGGTTAGGCCGAAACTCCTCTTCATAGGCGGCTATCCAAAAGGGTTCGCGGAACCGTTCTCCCCTCTGACGCATAGCGGGCATCTTCTAAGGCTCATAGTAAAGCGTCTCTCAGACCTGTATGATTTAGATGTCGGCTACTATGACGTATGGAGAGACGCAGAAGAGGAAAAACGGGGTATCATACTTCCAGCCGAACGTGAAGTTCTCAGAAACCGCGAAGAGGCGGGCTATCATTTCATCCCTCTTGGTCATCATCTTCATAGGGCCATTACGAAAGCCGAACTCCCCGCGAACTACTATCCCCATCCAGCACGGCATTCGAACCGACTCTATGAAATGCTGGAAGCCAACATCGCTGTTTGGACCTTTGAACGAGAGCCGACGGCGAGCAAGGCCGCATCGGAGCAGGAGGGAGCGACAAAATGATCGGCGTTCATGTCAGAACCCCCGCTTGGCTTGCCCCAAGATACAGGCATTTCTATGATCCTGTGCCTTACTCCGGTGAAGGGCTGGCAATCCCGAATCCTGTCCCTCCAAAGCCCGACGACTTGATTTATTGGAACGGAGATTACTCGCGCTTGGATGAGTCCCTCCCACAACTCATAGATTGGCATCGAAAAGGCCATTATGTCGAGCTTCTTATCCCGATGGGGGACAACGAGGAAGCAAGGATGCTCCGGCGCTATGGAATCAGACGCCTGTTCCCCGACAGAAGGATATTCCCCGAAGTCCGGAACGTCGAGGTAGTGATCCTGACAGGAGAGAACCAAGGATGAGGATGCTCGAAGGCTTCTCAGGATCAGGCAGGCTCGCTCAGACGTTCAGGAACGGGGGCTGGGAGGCTGACACGGTAGACATCAAAGACGGGCAAGACATCATGACATGGGAGCCGACAGAGCATTACGATTACGTCCATTTCGCTCCGCCATGCCAGGAATATTCTCAACTTTCACACCCAAGATGGGAACAGAAATACGAAGCTGACCCTGCTCTCTGGCTGCGCTCAGACGAGCTGATACGGAAGATAAGGCCGAGGTTCCACACCAAGGAAAACGTGAAAGGGGCGCAGCAAGTCTGGGGAAGGGCCTTCTATCACTATGGGCCGTTCTTTTTCTGGGGGTATTGCCCTAAGATACAGGTCGAAATCCCTTGGACAACGAGCCTCAAAGGGTTCAAATTCGATAGGGTTTCAATGCGAGCGAGGGACGATTCAAGAAGCGCGGCGAGCAGGGCCGAATACCCTCAGATCCTTTGCGACGCGATATTCTTAGCCGTGGAATCAGGGTTCTTGCTCGAGCCTGATCTATCCCATTATTGGGGCAACAAAAAGAAGCAATTCGTCGAGTCCTCAGCCCAGAGGAGTCCTCCATGACCGACCTTACCGATTTTATGGAGGCCGCCCAGAAGCTCGCCGACGACGCCGAGGAGGGAAGGCGCATCAAGGAGGCCGCCCAGAAGGGCTATGTCGAGACCGCCTCTTACGTCAGACAGTCGGACGCCAACGAGGACGAAAGGCTCAGGGAGATGGCGAGGGAAGTCATCTTCGAGACATGGCACAAAGAACGGCGAGCCACCAGCTTGAACGAGGTCTACGAAGGAGTCTTGCGGAAGATAGCCCAGGACATCGAAGACGGCGCTTGGCCCCGCATCTGGAACGCGCACCCCCTGAAGCGCACCGTGGACAGGAGGACGGGGGAGCTGCACGAGATGAACTCCTCGTTCTGGGGGCCCTACACCTGCCCGCCCTGCCTGCTCGTCCGGCCAGGGTATAATCAGCCTAACCCGATGCTCTTCGATGACTCTGTGAGGGAGGAGATAGCGAAGGCTTGAGCGATGCTTCGGCCAAATCGGCACTTTCAGAACGAATTGAGAGACAGCTCACACAGGGCTACATTTTCAAAGGTTGTCCTGAATTGCATCCAGATATGAGGGCTCTCATTGAAGAGGTCAAGGCTCTCGAAGCTCCGCTAGCCGAAGAAAGGACAAACCTCGCAAAAGCAATCGAAGACGAATACGAAAAAAGCCCATTGAGGTATCCGAATCTTACGCGAGACCCACAATTAGTGGGCCATAATCAAGGGTTTGATTTAGCGCTTGAATGGATATACGAAAAAGTAACAGGGCACTCTATCGACAAGACACGCCGAGAAGCATTTCTGAAATCAGAAATCAACGCACAAAAGAGCGCGGATGTAAAACCTTGAGCATCCTCTGCACCCAATGCCGAGGCACAGGTAAGCCGCGAAACCCGGACAACGAAGGCCCGCGCTGTGCTTGCTGTGGGGGAAGCGGGAGACATAAGGCGTGACAAAGCTCTGCATAGACCTCTGTTCGGGTTCGGGTGATTTCTCTCAGGCTTTCGTGGATGCGGGATATGAAGTAGTGAGGATTGACAATAATCCTCAATTCAATGAGGTTCCTCACACAATCATAGCTGACGTTCTAACATATGACTTTACAGAGTTAGCAAAACGGGAACCTCTGGTTGTGATAGCATCACCTCCATGCGAAAGGTTTAGTTTAGCGAACTCTTCTTGGCCCAGACCTGGAATCGGAAAAGCCCTTCAAGTTGTAGGGGGTTGTTTGGAAGCTATAATTGCCCTCAAACCGAAATATTGGGCATTAGAAAATCCAAAAGCTCGATTAAGGTGGTTTCTTGGCGCCCCCCCTCACTCGATAAGACTTTCAGATTATGGACACAAAACGCCAATCAACCGAAATAGGCGCCCATACAAACTAACGGATGTGTGGGGAAACATTCCTTTCAAAATGCTTCTTCAAACAAACGTAATTGAGATAGCTCGATATGGCGTTCCCTTTGGAAATAAGGAGGGACGAGCAAAACGAGCGCGTATGCCTTACGGTCTCAGCCAAGCAATCCTCGAAGCGGTAGACCCAGAAATCAAGCTTGCGAGCCGTCCGTCTCAGAGTCCCAGAGATGGCTTCAATCAGCCTTCGGGCGGCTCGCCCCCTGCGTCTCCGGAGAGCAGTAGCAAATGACTACCAGCAACGTAGATTTAACTCTTCACCGGAAGGCTCTCGAAAGGGCCCTGGACGCTTTAGCGACCTTGGAACGTTTGACGCAGGAAGCGAGGTTTCCATGACCCAGTCCGAAACCCAGACCTATGCGCCCCGGTTCCAATGGGAGCTGAAGACCGGCGAGCTGAACGTCCAGCAGAGGCGGCAAGCCCGGGCGATGCTCTTCGGGTGCTTCGGACAAAAAAAATGCTTCTTCACAGAGCGTCCTATAGTGCCGCAGCTGCTCCATGACGCCTATGACCTGCATCATTTGGTAAAAAGAGGCTCGCCGGGTTGCAATCTTTTGATAAATCTCCGGCTGGCCCTCCACGGCCCCAACGCCAACGCGGGTAAACAAAACGCCCTGTCGGCCATCCGAATCCGAGACAAACAAAGAATCCCCCTGTCGGCCACCGAAATCCTCAGGCAGACCGTGCCTTACGACCAGGGGAGCGCGGAGATGAAGGCCAACGGAGAGGCCGAGGTGCCTTACCGCGCATGGCTCTGGGAGCGTGTCATAGAGGCGGGGAGCGAGGGCTACAAGTTCAGCGAGGCGATCAACTCCGGCGCAGAGCACACAGGCGTCTCCCCTCAGGCGACCAGGGACTATCTCAACAAGGCGACCAGCGACGAGGGGCCTTTCTTCTGGGAGAAGGTCAACGGAGTCAAGCGGGTGTTCCTCAAAAAAGGGAGGGTTCTATGACCGACTATATGGAGGTCGCCAAGATAGAGGGGCAGTCCCTGACGCAGTTCTGGGCGCACGCTGACAAGATTATCGCACGGAGAAAAGCGTTACTGCGCCAGTTGAACGACCTGCAAGAGAAGACGGACGCGCTGATAGAGGAGGTCGACAAGCTGGAGGTCAGGCCATGAACCAGAAGGTGCTCGATTCGACATACCGCGAGGCCGCGAAAGTCAACAGGCAGACACGGAAGGCCCTCATGGAGATAAAAGAGGAGTCGGACGGGATAGAGCGCCTGCAGGAATGGAAGGCGGACGCGGAGTTCTGGAGGTTCGTCAGACCCTTCAAAAGCTCAAAGCCGAACGTGGAGTTAGCGAACACATGAGCAAAAAGAGGCCGAAAGTGAAACAATGCAAGCGGTGCTATGCGCATTATCAAATCACCCCAAGTGATGAGATAACCCACCTTATGGGGATGGTTCAAAGCCCGCTCTGCCCGCACCGATGGGAATTCCCGAAGGAACCAAAACAGGAGTTAGCGAACACATGAGCGAGCTTTCATACGCCCTGCCCGTCCTCTGCGCAAGGTGCATCGTGAAGCTCCGTCCCCCGGACTATGAGCCCGCCTACAAGACTAAATCCAGGTGCTCAAGCTGCGGGAGGAGGACGTAATGCATATCTGCGGCTTCTGAAAGCAAAGGCTCTACCACCCTTCCACGTAGGGCTTCATGGCGGCTTTATCCTCATCCCAGAACCCGATGCTCTTCGATGACTCTGTGAGGGAGGAGATAGCGATGGCCTCTGCGGCCGTGGGGAATATTGTTGGGGAGGCCGCGAGCGCTCGCGCTCTTTCCAGTGCCAAGCCTGCCCCTTCTAGGAGGCCATCCGCTCCTGGAATCCTGGCTAGCGCCCTCGCTAGGTCTTGGGTCCACCACTCGGAGACGTAGGGGGATGGCTGTAGTGGCTTGTTGTTCTCTAGAAAGTCCCCGTAACTGATGAGGACGTCGCCGAGGTCGATGACCTTGGACAGGGCGTCGTGTATCTCCTCCGCTTGGGCCACGGTGTTCACCCTGACCACGCTTCCGTCTTTCGTCAGGATGGTGGGCCCCTCGATCGAGTCGACGAAGGCTATGGTGGCTGCCTTCCCTGGTAGGTCGACCTTCACCTGGGTCCCGGTGACCACCGGATAATCGAGCAGGGTTGCCACCGCAGGGTGAATCCCAATGGTCGAGAGGCCGGTGTTAATCGACCTGCCGTAACGGAGCCGAAACCCCCCCTTGCTCCTCGGCATAGACAGGACGGCCCTCCCTGAGATTACCTCTTCAAAGTGGGCGCCCGCCTTCTCCGTCTCGTTCGTGGTTTGTTGCGTTCCCCCTTTGATCTGGGCGAGGAACTCCCAGCCGGTTATGTTGAGGCTCGAGAGCTTCTTTGAAAGCTTGTGGGCGCGGCCGATTACCCCGTCGTTGAGCACCCTGAGCGCTCCGCCGCGCAGCCTGTCCGTGGCGACCCGTTTCAGGTTCCGATGGACCACCACCTCGACGGGGTCTGTCTCTATTCCGTCGATTTCTACTGGGAGGTTTGATATGGCGCGCCTGATGTCGTCGTCGGTGACCTTGTACTGGAAGTTGCCGACGTCACGCTCATAGATTCTGAGCTCTTCGGCGAAGCGGTCTATCTCCTCCTGGCGGGCGCGGTAGTTGCTCAGGCCGAGCTTCTTAGCCGTCGCGTCCGCTATCACTAGTGAGAAACCGGCCTCGGTCCCGCCCGCGGACCTCATCGGTCCGGCGTAGGAGACGGATGCGTAGTCGCTGTTGTCATCGTTCTGCTTTATCGTGACCCCCGAGATTCCTTCTAGGGGCGCAACGGTAACCCCGTCGGTCATCACAGCGAGGCCGGCCCTGACGCCGTAGCTGAGCGCTTCGTGCCTTTCGAGGACCCCGAACTTCCCCAGTGCGATTTCCTGCGATATTGTAAGAGCTGCCCTCTCCTTGGATGTGGTATGAAGGAGTTCGCGGAGCCGGTCAACCAGACCCTCGAATTGGTCCAGGCGGAGCATTTGATTGACCCTGTCTGCTAGGTCGAAGACGGTTTTACTTTCCACCACCCCGACCGGATCGTGCCCGACCAGTCTCGCGGCCGAAGCCGTCCTGTGAGCCGCTTGGTATTGCGAAAGGATGTCACGATAGTACGAGTCGAGGTGGCCCGGAAACGGGGCGAGGGTCTTGGCTCGGTCCCAGGCGAGGTCAGCAGAGAAGGACATCCGTCATGCGGGACACCGAGATGGTCTTAAGGACTGCGCGCCACGGCGTGGCCCGCCTGGTTGGTGGAAGTTGGTCGCTGCGATGCGAGGAGTGCGCCAATCGCAAGTTAGAAGGGGCCGCGGCTTCGTTCATGGTGGAAGACCGTACGCGGTCTGTAGGGCGCCTCCAGCCTCGTGAAGAGCCCTCGACGGGCTCGAGACTTGGGAGGAACCCCGGGGCGAGGGAGATTCTATTCTGAGAGTTGGGGCTGCGAAGCCGATAAGCTGGTGAGCGGCAGGCTCATGTCCCTCTCGTAGAGGGACATCAGTCCCTCTGAGGTGCATCGCCCGTCGAAGGGCTCCAGTACCGACGAGCACGTCTCGGCCAAGAGTCTGATGTAGCGCCCGGCGTCATATCTCGTCTGGTCGTCGACCATATCGAGGGGGATCGCCCTCTTCGAGTCCTTCCCCTTATAGTCTGTTATGACATACCGTACCCCCTCGCCAGCGTGCAGTGATGCCCCCTCGGCGACCAGTTGCTTGCGCGCCGCCTGCTGGACCGTCATTGTGGTGTACTCCCCCGGTGCTTTCGAGAGATTCGAGGTGAAGGCCAAATCAGAGGCCGGCGTTTCATGCCTCTCGAGGGCCCTGGCATATCCTAGGAATATTTTGATGCACTTGGGAATGCTGGCTTGGGCCTCGGCCACCGAGTCGGCGTGGGCCAAGACCTTCAGGACGCCCATTTGGCACTCCTTGAACGCCTCCGGTGTGTCGTGGCGGCGGGCCTCGACCCCCCTGACCTTCAGGTCGCCGTTCCTGTAGGCGCCAAAGTATCTGTTGAGGATGGGGAGCTCGGCATCGACCTTCGACGGGAGGAAAGCCACCCACTTGTAGACTCCTTCGAATGATGTGGCGAAACCTGTCCCCGTTTCGATTGCCTCCTTGAGGCCAAGGAAATCGACTTCCTCGGCCCCGCCCTTCCTGACCCACAGGGAGTCTATGATACCGTGTATCACCTCGAAGCCTTTGTTCTCTGCAATCCTGGCCGCGTCAATCAGGATTTTTCTATCCCAGGCGCACACTGCGATGTGGGCGTCTATGCGCCCGAACTTTGCGTTGCTGAAACCGAGATACCCGAATGTGGTCACCCCCAGCCATTTGAGGGCGGCCTGTCTGGCGTTGTACCTTTCACGAACCCCTTTGTCCGCCTCGGCGTCTCTGAGTTCCTTGTAGCGGAGCCTCTTCTTCACTATGACCTCTATCGCGAGTGGGACAACCCCCTTCTTTCTGCACACGTTCCAGCCGAGCTCGGGGACCCTGTTATTGGAATCGGGGCAGCAGGCGCACCTGACCGTCTCGGCTGAGATGTTTTTCCTGTACATTATGTTTGGGTAGAGGGCAGAAAAGTCCAGCTCCCCGACGCCTTCGTAGATGCCCACCCTCGGTTCGAATATGAATCCCCCCCGGTCGGCGGTCAGCAGTTCGCTCCTGTCCTTGAGGCGCTCCGCCAACGTGGGCTTCCAGGGGATGAGGAGCCCTATCTTGGACGCGTAGTAGAGCTGCAGGCTGGAGAGGGCCCTCCCGATGCTGGCCCTGCTTGCGGTGTGGAGGGGCATGCGGCAGGTCCTGCTGAGCTCGAAGAGCCCTTCGAACCCCGCCTCCGAGTAGACCAGCGATGAGTTGGTGTCGATGTGAACCCGGCCCCGGAGTTTTATGGCCGAGGGTTTGTAATGGATTTGACCGTAGCTGAAATATGAGGTGCCTGCCCTCAAAGGGAGTTTCATGACCGCGTCGTCCCTGCCTAGGATGAAGTCGGCGATGACGCCGACCGCTTTGGCCTTCCTGATCAGATAGGGGAACAGGAATGTGTCTCCGTCGTTGGTCAGGATAAGGTCAGGGTCGGCTTCGCGGACAGCCCTCGCCAGTGCGAGGAGTGTGTCGGCCTCGTTCCTGTCGTCTATTATGGTAGTGCCTTCGGCGTTCGTCAGCACCACCGATTCAATTCTGTCTGTGAGTCGCGGTAGCTTCCCACTCTTGGCCACTTCAACCTTGAGCTCGACCTTCCTCAGAGGAGGAATTGGATAGTCATAAGTCCAGACGTCGTCTTCGAGCGTCCATTCCAGCGTATCACCCCTACGCTCCACCTCGCAGCGGGCAAGGGGGAAGAGGTCTTTCTCGTAGAGGTAGCTCTGGGCTGGTGGGACGTCCGCGTTGTAGAGCCTGAACATTCCGAAGGGTCCGAGTCGCTCTATCCGGCTGGCGACCTGTTGGATTCTCTTGGCGTCCCTGAGCTTCACCTCCAGGACCTCAGCCGCTGTGTTGTCGGTCACCCGCTCGCGCCTCTGGACGAGCCTGGTCCATGCTAATTCGTCGCAGAGTGTGTAGGTCGGGACAGTGAAGTTGGACCTGTTATCTGTCCCTATGAAGATCGATGGGGACCAGCTGTCGACCAGTCTGACTGCTTCGCCATCATCCTGTTTCAGCCAGACGACCATCTCCCCAGGACCGTCGGGGTAGAGGTCAAGTATCCAGCCGCGCATCTTTCGCCGCCTTCAGCCTCTCTACCTCGGCCGCCAGCCAGACTATCGTCTTGTGTTGCATGAGCACGAGGCTCATGAGTAGAGCCTCGGCAGGGAAAGGGGAATCTCTGGCCTGGATGGCTGGGAAATACTCGTAGCTGAGACCAAGCATCTCCTTGAAGAGCGCTTTGTCGTCTGCCCGGAGCGCGTCGGCGAAGCGCTGCCAGCTGTCCATCTCATCGGTAATTTCGGCGTCGGAGAGAGTCAAGGGGCAGCCTCCCTCCTGACCGCCGCTGCGGTTCGAGTGAGGATCTTGTAGTGATGAAATATGATCGCCATGACCATCCCTTCGAATCTTGATGTCCTGACCGCCGCTGACGAAGCCGACACGTATAGCCTCGCAGAGCTGAGCATTTCGTCGAAAGCCGCCTTGTCCTCCTTCGGGAGTGCTTTTTTGAACGACCTCCATTCAGCCGCTTCCTGGGCCTCTGCTATCCGAAACGAAGGGACGGTGCGGCCCATCAGTGGAAGGCCTCTTTCCTCGTGGCCTTCAGCAACTGGCTCAGTTTGAAGGTGGAAGACTCGGAGAGCTCGTTCCTGCGCTCGAGCCTCTCCGCCCGGATGTTGTCCCCGTCGGCGGACATGGCAATCGTGGCGTCGGCCCACGACATGACAGTGCTGTCGTGGGTGTTTGGCCTAGCCAAGGTCACGAACACCAGGGCGCGATTCTTCGTCGCCTTCAGCCCCTCCTGGATGGCGTCTAGAACCCGCCTCGCCTCCCTTTCTTCCATCTCGGGCTCGTTGAAAGTGCCAAGGATGTCAGATACGACCACGAGCTTCGCTCCGTGGTCTTCGACCGCGCGCGTCAGGTGCTCTGAGACGAGCGAGGCGAGCTGATAAAAGTTGAAGACGCGGCAGGAGGCCACCCTCCTCATGGCAGAGGTGGGCTTGAGGCCCTGCTGCCTCACAAAGGATGAAAAGAGATACAGATCAGACTGGTTGCCTCCGTCTATGAAGACGGCGGCAGAGTCGAGCCCCCCTGATTCGATTGGGAGCTGGGCCCTGAATGCGACCAGTTCTGCCACGAGTGATGATAGGGCCCCTCTGAGCACGACCAGCCGCTTCTCTGACAGGGGCCTCAGGAGAGAATCTAGTCCAGGGAGGCCGAGAGAGAAGTGGGGAATTGAGGATGCGCGCCTGAAGAGCGGCTCGACCTGACGCACCCCCGTGGCCTCCACGACCGCGTCAGACCACCCCTCCGGGATGGGAGCGAGCGTGCGTTCGGCGCTCTCTTCAAGGGGCCTACCACACCCCCTGCAGAGCCCGACCGGGAACACGTCCGGCCCCGAGCGCCGCCTTATTTCGAAGGCACGACAGCTGGAACAGTGGTAGACGAAACGCTTTCTGTTTCCAATCTCCTGCCCATAGAGATATTGGAGCCTAGTCATTGCGTGCCCGTGAAACGTCGCGTGGAATTTAACGTAGAGCTGGTGCGCGCCCATTTTGGACGGAGGGAGGACGGCGAAAGTGGTTGGGGCTGATTCAACGTTATAAAGCGAAGCCGAGGCTCGCCGTGCCCGCGCGGGGGTCGCCCAGCCTGGTCAACGGCGTGAGGCTCAGGACCTCATCCCTTAGGGGTTCGAGGGTTCGAATCCCTCCCCCCGCACTAGATCCAGGGGTTCGACCCTTTCGTGCTGCTTCGATAATAATCGGGAGCCCCGTTATGCCGCCATCCATGATGAAATGCCAAGCTTGCTGGGCTGCCCCGCCTTGTTCCTTGGCTGATACCAAAGGCCTGCGCTTGGGCTCTGGCGAGAGGGCCACGCTGGATGCTGCCTCCTCGCCTTCCGTTAAAAGAGAGGCATACAAGGGGAAAAGCAGATGGGAGAGCGTGGTGACGCAGGAACTTTTGCGGCGGCGCTGGTCCGGGACAGCCTCGGGCTGCCTTCAGGCTCGCTGAAGGGATCAGACCTGCCTCGGAGGCTCGTCTCCGAAATCGAATCGACCATGCGAGGAAGAGAGCCCAAGAATATGGAGCGGCTCTTGCTGGAGGAGAGAATTGCCGCCCTCCTGCCGAGAATCGAACGTGACTCCCTCGAGTCTGACGGGTACTTCGTCAGGAAGGAGCGGTGGCCGTCGGGGGCGGAGTTCGCAGTGGCCCTCACCCATGATGTCGACAACATAAGCAGACCCTGGGCGCACATACTGAAGATACAAGATAGATTCGACCCGCATGAAGTGGACCTGGCACGACGGGGTCGCCTCTCTCTCTACAACAACCTGCGCTACATTGCAGAGCGGGAGAGAGAGGCTGGATTCAGGTCGAGCTTCTACCTGATGTCTGCCAACTATCCCCTCGGTGAACTGAAAGGGGAAACGGAACGCCTGTTGGCTGGAGGATGGGACGTCGGCCTTCATGGCGACTTTGGGACACACGCCTCCCTGGCGCGGATGAAGAGGGCGGTAGCCGACTTCAGGGATGGGCTCGGGTTCAAGCCAGGCGGGGTAAGAGAGCATTATCTGAAGTTCGACTATGCGAGATCGTGGCAAGTGATGGATGCAGCAGGATTCGACTACGACACCACGGTGGGCAACACCGACAGGCTCGGGTTCAGGCTTGGGCTGACGACCCCGTTCCACCCCCCCGATGCCAGATGGCGGCCGTTGAGACTGTTGGAGCTCCCCCTTTCGCTCATGGACACGACGCTGTGGGGATATCTTCACAGATCTGAAGAGGGAGGAATGCAGGACGTGCTCCGCTCTCTGGGGATGGTCAGTCGCGTCGGCGGACTGTTCACCCTTCTCTGGCACCAAGAGGCAGTGCGAATGAGGGGAGGGAGGACATATTGGAAAGTGCTCGATGTTTTGGGTAGGATGCGAAAACGGTGTTTTGTGGGGTCAGGGGCTGATGTTTCGCGGTGGTGGAAGGGCCGAGAAGTAGCGCTGAAGGCCACCGGCAGCCTGATTACTCTTGGTTCTCGGCCTCCCAGAGGGTTGACGTTGAGCCTCGGAGTGAAGAAGGGGCTGAGGATTAAGGTCATCCGTGGCTCTTTCCTGAAAGTCAAGGGGCAGATAGGAGAGCCCTTCGACAGGTATCGCGTGGTGCCCAATGATCGGGGTTTCGAGCTCGAGGTGTTGAAGTGACCAAACGTGTTCTGGTGACCGGGGCTGGAGGGCTGGCAGGGGTGAACTTCGCCCGGGCTCTTCGTATCTCGTCGATGCGTTACTACCTCATAGGGACAGACTTCAGCCGATATCACATACTCTATCCTGATGTCGATGCCAGGTATCTCACCCCCCGGCACAGTGACAGATTATTCGTCTCCCGCCTATCCGAGATAGTGAAGAAGGAGCGAGTCGATTTTGTGCACCCCCAGCCGTCGAGCGAGGCGTACGTCATATCGGCGAAGCGGAAATCCATCCCGTGTCGGACCCTCCTTCCTCCAACTAGTGTGATGCGGGTCGGCCAAGACAAATTGCTCTCCCAGGAGAAACTGGAGGCGGCAGGCATCCCCGTGGCCAGGACGGCCGAAGTCTTAGGACGCCAGGATGTGAAGCGGGCCTTCTCGATGATGCCCTCGCCCCTCTGGGTAAGGGCCAGACATGGAGCAGGAGGGAGGTTGAGCCTGCTCTGCAAGAGCGCCGCCGAAGCACAGCTCTGGATCGGCCTCTGGGTAGCCCGTGGAAACAGGTATGATGAGTTCGTCGTACAGGAGTACCTTCCCGGCAGGAACATCGCCTGGGACAGCGTCTGGTATGAAGGCAATCTCGTCACTTCCTACTCTCGTGAACGCCTCGAATATCCCTTCAAGCATGTATCCCCTTCGGGAATCACTGGGACCCCCTCTGTGTCCAGGACTGTCCACGACAGGGCGGTGAACAAGGTAGGGGAGCTAGCGGTCAGAGTGATTGACCCTTGCCCTAGTGGGGCATACTCGGTCGACATCAAGGAGTCGGTGGACGGGCGGCCCTGCGTGACCGAGGTAGATCCTGGTAAGTTCCATTCCACTATGCCGCTGTGGGGATATATCGCGGTCAAGCATTTGCGCCTCCCGGAGTACGCGAACCTTGCAGACGTCTATGTGAGGCTCGGCCTCGGACAGGAGCTCAGAGACGCCCCTCCCAAGACCGACCTGATTCCTGACGGCTACTACCTCCTCAGGGACATGGATGTGGGGGCTTACTTGTGGAGGGAGGAAGATGGGATGAAGAAAGAGAAGATCCTGTGACGGGACGGGGTCCCTCGAGTGGGGTTTTCGGTGTCGCCCTGGTCTTTCATCGCTTGAGAGAGGCGTTGTCCACTTCGGGGGTTTCGTTTGGCAACAGAAGGGAAAGCGCCTGTTTCTGATTAGAGACACAAAGACCGGGTTCTTACCAAGTCATGCGGCCTGAGGGGCGGCTGGTGGCGATTGCAGGGCCTGGATGGGCGGGGGAGGCTTAGGGGCAGGTTTCCCTGTTATGGTTGAATAGGCCGCCCAGCCTTGGGCCGTCAGGTGGTACCTTGCCGGGTTCCCGAAGAGGTCAACTCTGTATTCCACGAAGCCGAGTGATGTGAGCTGCCTAACCGCCCAGAGTGTGGTCCATTCAGAGCTCTCGTGGATGGCGTCGTCCAGCTCTGGGTTGCTCGTCCCCTCTTTACTCTTGGCCATGGCGTCCAAGGCATCCATAAGGTGGGGCGAAGACGCCACCCTCCCCAGTACCTTCCGCTGACCATTGGGGTCGGCGGGCCAAACCCACAGGCCCTTCAGCATGAAGGTAGCCGATTTGGCGTCGGTTCATAAATCCTGCGCGGCGCGATTTAATTGCGTTCACGAGGTTATCAACTGTTTTTAGTTTTGTCAAAGAAGTAAACCGTTGAACACTGCGATGGCGGAAACCATGGAAGTGGTAACCGAATATGCTGACCAGAGGACAGAGCTCGAGGAGAGGATTAGGTCTCTCGAGGCCGAAAAGGCCTCGCTCCTTGCTGACGTCGCATCCCTGAAGGAGAAGATAGCCGCCTTCGAGTTGGAGAAGTCTGCCAACGCCCTAGAAAGCGAGGTGCAGGCCCTCCGGACGGAAAAGGCGGTCCTGGAAGAGAAGGCTGCGTCATACGAAGCGGAAGCCGGATACACCCTCCCGCCCATCGGGACCGAGGGAATCTAGGCTATCTCAGCCTGGATGCCTTCTGCTCGAGTTCGCCCTTTTCTTTTCTGAGATATTGGACGAACTCTTCGAGGTCGGCGAGTTTTTCCTGCATGCGCCTCACCTCGTTTTCCTTGGCAGTCCGGTCCATGGACGCTTCCAGCTCTCTCTGCTGCTGTTCCATGTCGGCGACCTTCGAGGCGAGTGACTCGTTCCCTTTTTTGACAGCGATCAGTTCGGCCTGTATCGACTGCAACTGCTCCTCGGCTACGATCAAGTACCTCTGCTTGCTGATGACGGTGGGGAATTTGGTTCCGCATTTGGAACAAGTATACATCCCCACGCGTCTCTCGGTCATGCCGCGCTCGCCCTTCACTGGCTCTACGATAACATTGAAGGTACGCGTCGGGAGGGATTCTTTGTTCCCGCATTTCGGGCAGATGGGCAATCGGCCGTCTAGCGGCTGAGAATGTGTTAAAGCTTTGCCCAGCGACTGGCCCTATGACTCTCTGATTGATTCGAGTTCCGAGACTGCGGACCAGAGGGTCACCCTGGCGAAAGAGGGCATGTTCGGATCCTGTGCTACCTCGTCGAGGAGGCTGATGGCATTCGCTGCCCTCACCGCCACGCTCTGCTTGGCATCTTGCAGCATCAACAAGGAGTCCTTGACTGTCTTCCTGATGTTACGCGGCGTGATGCTAGAGTCTGAAATCTGCTGAAGGCTCACCACTGCCTTCGAGAGTTTTGCTTCGTTCTCTTGCTGCTTTTTCATCTTGGCGCTCAACGGGGTTATCTCCAGGTTGGTTCTGGGCACGATTCGGTGGGATTAAGTGCTTTTCGAACTGCCGCTTTTAATACGCGCCGGCAAGGAGTCGCCGCGGTTGAGCAGGACCTCTGAGGACAGGGTGAAAGTGGCTGCAAATCTCATGAGCCGGGGCGCCGCGATGCTCGCTGAGCCGTGCCCCCAAGACGGTGGGATACAGGTCCGCTATCGTGGCAAGGCGTACTGCGTTGTCCATGACGACCTTTCTTTGATACCCAAAGCTACTGCTGTGTCCTATGACACGGTGGTGGCCCAGATGAGAGAGGTGCTCCTGGGAAGGCTGAACGAAGTCACGTCGGCGCTAGGGGTCGAGGAGGACCGGTCGAGACAGGAACAGTTGGTATCTCTCGCGGCAAGGCTGTTCGAGCTACTACAGAAGCTCCCGAAGTAGTTAAATCAGAACCTGCTTCGTTAGTGGAGGCCGTGGTGCTCAGGCTGGGCCAGAAGGCACCGGAGTTTTCCCTCCCGGACACAGAGAGGAACACTAGGTCCTTGGGTGAGTTCAAAAAGGACGGTGTTGTGATTGTTGCCTTTTTCCCCTTCGCCTTCTCCGGCATCTGCGACAGGGAGATGTGCACGTTCAGAGACGGATTCAGCCAACTACAGGCTGCCGGCGCGCGCCTGATAGGCGTGAGCGTGGACAGCTCATACTCTCTGAAGGCGTTCGCCCAGACATACAACCTGCAGTTTCCCCTCCTAAGCGACTTCAACAAGAAGGTCGTTAGGCTCTATGGAGTCCTACAGGACCCCTGGGTGGGCCTCGGCTACAAGGGGGTGTCCAAGCGCGCCGTGTTCATCATAGACAAGAGGGGGATGCTGAGATACCGATGGGCGACGGACGCGCCATCAAATGAACCGCCCTACGCTGAGGTGATGAAGTCAGCTCAGAAACTGGTCGCGTGAGAGCCGGGTTTTTATACGGGAGGGCATCTTCGTTGGTTGTCTTGAGCCAGGGGGCGGAGATTAAGCCGATTGTGCAGCTAACCGCGAAGGCCAGTGAAGAGTTGAAGCTCTATCTCGAGAAGCAAGGGAGGCCAAGTGCAGCCCTGAGGATATTCGTGACCGCGGGCGGGTGCTCGGGGCTCTCCTACGGGATGGTCGTAGACGAGAAGCTCTCTGACGACGATTATGTGATTGATGTAGACGGCGCCAAGGTCGCCGTAGACAGGTCCAGTGCTCCCTTTATCGCTGGATCGACGGTAGACTACAGGTCGGAGAAGCTTATGGGAGGAGGCTTTGTGGTCGACAACCCGAATGCTGTCTCGACCTGTGGGTGCGGCGAGTCGTTCAAAACGGTGTAGGATCTCCTTTCCGAGGCCTCTGTGGTTCGACAGATCCGGGGCCACGGTCGCTAGACATGGTGACACTCTGATGATTAAGAGACGCCCGCCTTGGTTTGGGGCTAGCCAACGAACTTGGTTTGTGTACCAGCTAGCTTAGCTTAGGCGCCGGGTGTAGGATTCGAACCCACGCGACCCGAAGGTCACGGGCTGACTGGTCTTTGATCTCGAGTTGCGGACCCGCTTAGGCCTGGCGGGTTGCCCGCGCATTAACCACTCTGCCAACCCGGCGCGGAGGAAGCCTGACATCAACCACTATTATTTCTTTGAGAGGGGAGTTTCGCTACCAGCGCTCTCGTCAGGAACCAGATTACGGTCTCCCATGCGTCCTCTGCGGCGGCCCGGTTATACCGCTCCTTCATGCCCTCGTTGAAGAAGTCGTGTTGAGTGTTGGGGATCGTCTTGACCAGCAGGTCGCTTCCGCCCGCCAGGGCGGCTTCCATGAAGGCTGGCATCAGCGGGTTCATGAGCTCGTCGCGGCTAGCGCAGATTACCAATGTTGGAATCGCTATCCCTCGGAAGGCAGAGGGATTTGGCGGCTCTGCGCAATACGCAACCGCGGCGTCGGGGCGTCCTGGCTTGGTCGCGGCCACTAATGAGAGCCCCCCGCCGAGGGAGAATCCGAGAGTGGCGACCCTTTCGTGCCTCGCCTTTGCGTCCCTGACTGCTTCGATGACGATCTCCAGCATTCCGTCTCTGAACTCCCGGTCGTACAGGACGGACAAGACCTCTTGGGTCTTGGATCCGGCCCCCTTCCTTGCGACTTCGCGGGCCATTTTCCTCTTGTCGCGTCGCTCCTCCAGTGACAAACTCCACACGACGTCCATGGCTCTCCGTATGTTAGGGGGCGTGAGAAGGGACTCGTACCCTTTGTAGAGGGATGGGGCGGTAGCTGAAAATCCGGATTTACCGAGACGTTTACAGACCTTTCCGATGTGCGCGTCGGGCCCCCAGACCTCGTGCAGGACGACGATGCAAGGTCGGCTTCCAAGATAGGAACCCTGTGGACCCAAACGAGCGACCGCCGGGGAGGCTCTTGTTTAAATCGAATGCCGGCTCGGGAGTGTTTCCGTGATGAAAGTTTCTCTCGTTTGGGCAAGCCCTTCTCCGGAGAGGACCATCGCGGTCGCCATGAGGCGGTGTTACAGCACGAAACCCATAGAAGACATCGAAGCGGAACTCGAGTTGAGGGGAGCAGAGTACTGGAAGTATCTCCTCACGAAGGCCCTCCAAGACAAGTCCCTGGATGTCCTTGAACACTTCGCCCTGACCCTGCTTGTTGAAGAAGCCGGGAGCGCCGAGGTTGGGGAGCTCCTCCAAGGTTTCCCGTACCTGCGCGCGACCCGCCTCAAAGACTCCGATTGGCTCGTGTCGTTGAACGCAAGGACGTTGGTCGAGTTGTGGCGAAGTCCGACCGGGAAGCCGTTCGCTGGCCTAATCGTATCAGAACTCGACGCCAGGTCCGTATGCCCGGTCTTCAACGAAGTCGCGTTTGGAGGGCATGCTCGTGCGGGTTAAGCTCCTATACAGTACCGACCTGGCCGCCCTCAAGAGGACTGTGTCCCAGAAGGGCGTGGCCTTCGACCCCGAGGCCATGTTGGACCATGCCGTGTACATGTTCGAGATAGAAGACTGCAGCCGAGTGACGACCCATCAATTGGTCCGCCACAGAGCAGCCTCATACGACCAGGAGTCGCAGCGGTTCTCGGCCGCCACCAGAGAGGGGGTGGTCACCCCTCCGAACATCCGGTCCAATGAGGCCGCGTATAGGGCCTATGACGAGGCACTCAAAGGCGTCTACTCCGCCTACGAGAAGATGGTGGCGGCAGGGGTCCCCAAGGAAGACGCCAGGTACATCCTCCCAAGCGCCATCAAGACGAAGATAGTCGTTACACTGAGTGCGCGGAGCTTAATGCATCTGGTTTGGCAGCGGACCGCCCTCCAGGCCCAGTGGGAGATTAGGGAGCTTGCCACGGTTCTACACCGCCTCGCCAAGGAAGCCACGCCTGAGCTCTGGACAAAGATCATAGAGAGATAGCGATGGTCAAGGCGTTCGGCACTGCGGGAGTCAGGGGAGTGTTCAACTCCACCCAGACTCCGGAGCAAGTATACAGACTCGCCGAAACGGTCGCTTTTGCGTCTGGAAGAGGAAGATATGGCGTAGGATGGGATGGGCGGAAGACGTCCGCCCTCCTTGCCAAGACCGTTCTGGCTGCTATCAGTGCCGCTGGGAGTGACGCCAATGTGTTCGGCCTTGTACCCACTCCAGTGCTCGCCTATGGAACTAGGTCGCGATCGTGCGTGGCCGGCTTCGCCGTCACAGCCTCCCACAACCCTCCTGAATTCTCTGGTGTGAAGGTCTTCAACCATGATGGCATGGAACTCCCGAAGTCCGATGAGGAGAGAATAGAGCGAGCCATGGCCGTGGAAGTGATGAAGGCGGGGGGGACGTTCGGCGAGTTGGTCCCTGATGAGGGAGTAATTGACGATTACGTCGGCGCGGTGACATCTCGTTATCCGCGGGCCGCCCAGCCCCTACGCATCGCCGTGGACTGCGCCAGCGGCCCGGGAGGGCTTGTTACCCCTCTCGTAATGAAGGCGTTAGGGCACCAGGTGGTCCCGGTAAACGCCCAAGTCTCCTGGCGCTTCCCTGCGAGGCCCCCGGAGCCCACCGCGACTAGCCTCGTGGATTTCGCCGCAATGGTCCCGCCGCTGGGGGTCGACTTCGGGTTCGCCCATGATGGAGACGCCGACAGACTCGTCATGGTTGATGCTATGGGTAACGTGGTTCCTGATTCGATTCTCACCGTGCTAGCGCTGCGCGGACTCGGGGTGGCCGACGGCACAGCAGTCATCTCTGAGAACAGTTCGAACGCCGTCGCCGACGAGGCCGAAAAGCTCGGCCTGAAGGTGCTCAGGAGCCGTGTGGGGAAGACCTTCGCCGTTTTAGCGGGTGAAGGGGGGGTCTTCGCGGCTGAACCGAGTAAGGTTGTAGACCCGAAGTGGGGACTTTGGGAGGATGGCATCAATGCGTCGGCCCTAATCGCGACGCTGCTCTCCTCTTACCCGGGGCTCCTTGAAAGCGTGACTCGGGAAGTCAAGTGGAAGTACAGGCAGATGAACCTCCGGGTCCCAGTGAGAATGGATTTCTTGGCCGCTGAGGCGAAGGAGGCATTCAAACGGCTCGGGATCTCCGAAGAGCGGACCCTAGACGGGTTGAAGCTTGTACTCGAAGACGGTTCCTGGGTGATGTTCAGGCCGTCGGGGACCGAGCCTATAACCCGGCTCTATTGCGAGTCGCACGACGTGCAGGGGCTAGACATGCTGGTCCAGCTTGGGACGCAGTGTGTGCAGTCGTCTAGAGACAGCCGTGTCACTGTATAGACCCACGGCCTCCCCGCGCGATGAGGGACTCGATAAATACGCCTCTGAGACGTGTGCTGTTTTGTGCCAGAGCCCAAGGCTATAGCGAAAGTGCTGGCATCTGGATACATGCTTGACTCCAAGGCCTTCGATATGATCAGTTCGCTCCCGGCAGGGACAGATGCCGACGGTCTGGTCGAGAAGCTCCTTGCGCAGAAGGCGGCTATGCCAGCAGAAGCGAAAGTTATCACCGAGAGCGACGTTGTGAGACTAATCCCCCGCGAGGCGTCGCTGGCGCGCGAGGCACCTGAAGGGCACATCCCGGCAGAGCTCGAGGTCCTTTCTGATCCTACACAGGCCATAGCCCCCGCCGAGGGGGCAGAGGGTTTCGGCAAGCTCTTTCATGACAGATACCGCCGACTCTTTTCCATAGTACAAGAGAGGCTCGACACTCGCGACAGCGCGACCGTAGCGGCCACCAAAAGCTTGGCGCCGGGGAAGAGAGTCATGGTGGCAGGACTACTGGCAGACCGTTCAAGCCGAAGGGGGAGCGTCGAAATCCGGGTCGACGACCCGACGGGCATCCTGAAAGCGGCCTGCCAAGACGCGCTGGCGGAGAAGGCGGCCTTGGAGGCTCCCCTCGACAGCATGGTGGTGGTTGAAATCGCGCGCGCGCGGTCGGGGTCATTGTTCGTCGATTCCCTCGTTCTCCCTGACGTCCCTGGACACAGGGCCGTCTCCAGCTCCCACCGCGTCTATGCGGTCCTCCTCTCAGACCTGCACATAGGGAGCAGGATGTTCCTGGCTGATGACTTCCACCGCTTCATTCAGTGGCTCAATGGGAACCTGGGGGACAGGGATGTAGTTAGCCGCATCAAGTACCTGGTAGTCGCCGGCGACCTGGTCGACGGGGTCGGCGTCTATCCAGGCCAGGAATTCCAGCTCGCGGAGAGGGACCCGAAGAAGCAGTACGAAATGGCTGGCGAACTCCTCGCTCAGGTGCCCGAACACATCCAGATTGTTCTTTCCCCCGGCAACCACGACGCCGTGAGGCAGGCTCTTCCTCAGCCTGCGGTCCCCATGGATATGGCCGAGTCGCTCTATGCCATGACCAACGTCAGGTGGGTGGGTGACCCCGCTTACATCAAACTCCACGGGGTGAACTTCCTGCTCTACCATGGAAAGAGCCTAGACGATGTCATAGCTACGACGCCGAACCTAGCCTATGACAGGCCGACAGACGCCATGAAGCTCCTCCTCAGGGCGAGGCATCTCGCGCCTACCTATGGGAAGAGAACCGCTCTCTCGCCAGAGCTTCGGGACTACATGGTGGTGGACCGGGTCCCTGATGTCTTTCATGCAGGGCATGTACACACCTATGGAGAGCTCACCTATAGAGGGACGCTGTTGGTCAACTCGGGGACCTGGCAGGCACAGACAAGCTTCCAGACGAATATGGGGCTCGAGCCTACACCCAGCATCGTCCCTGTGGTGGACCTTTCCCGGCTCGAAGTTCTGCGACGCAGCTTCGGCGCGGCTGGTTTCGCTTCCTAACTGGTGGCGCCGAAAGTTGGGTCTTCCGACAGCGCCTTCTCGAGTGTTTCTTCGTCTATCAGGAGTTGGATTTTCTTCGTCCTCCCCCGCCTCCCCTTGCTGACCACCGAGGCCTCAACGAGCCCTAGGAGGTCGAGATCTCCGAGTATCCCACTGAGCCTTCGTTGAGTCAGGACCTCCAGCCCAAGCTTCTTGCAGAGATTGGCGTAGGCAAGATAGAGCTCGCCGGTGTTTGTCCCTCCTTTGAATCTGGAGGCCGCAAAGAGTATTGCTTTGCTCTGGACTGGGAGGGACCTGATCGCTTCGTCTACCCTGTCGACCTCCATCTTGTCCGAGGCCTTTTTGATGCAGGTGTCGTCAATCTCCTTGAGACCCTCGCGTTCCGCTACCTCCCCAGCTATCCTCAGGAGGTCAATGGCTCGCCTCGCGTCGCCATGCTCTGACCCTGCCATAGCAGCACACAGATTGATGGCTGCGGGAGAGGCGACGCCTGGCCTGAACGCCACGCTCGCCCTCTCTGTAAGTATCTCCCTGAGCTCTTCAACAGCATATGGCGGGAAGACAAGCTCCTCTTCGCTGAGGCTGCTCAGAACCCGGGGATCGAGCCCTTCCTTGAACTTCAGGTCGTTCGAAATCCCTACCATTGCGAGAAATCCCGGGGACAGTTTGTTTCCAGAGCGAGTGAAAGCATAGAGTATGTCATCACCAAAGAGCTTTACAAGGTAGTCAATCTCGTCGAGGACCAAGACCACTTTCTTCTTGTTGGTCCTTATGTTCTCCGAAATCCTGTCGACGACCTCCCCTATTGCAAGACCGGTGAGTGGTATCTGCTTGTCCTTGCTCAGGTCGAGCGAGCGTGCGAAATCCGCAAGAGTCCTGTACTCGCCGTCCGCCAGACGGGTGTTGACATAGGCAAGGACCAAGTTCGGGTTGTTGGCTTCGGTCTTGAGTTTGGCAAGGACATAGTTGGTGACCGCGGTCTTTCCAGTCCCTGTCTTTCCGTAGAGCAGGAGGTTCGAGGGCTTCGACCCTCGGAGGATTGGTGCGAGGATCTGGGCGACGGCCCTAGTCTGGGGATCACGGAACGGGAGATGGTCGGGGACGTAGTCGGGGCTCAGGGCGTCCCTGTTGACGAAGAGTGGTTTGCCTTCTTTTGCCTTGCGAAAAATCTCGTCGATCGCTTCAGACAATTGCGAACAGTGGAAACACTGGCGTAGATAGGTGTTTTTTGGTTGGCCGCCGCGCACCCCCCATTTTAGTTGGGAGTTATGCGGCAATGGCTGACTAGAATCGTGATATACATGACTATAGTTGATGGAAACGATGAACTAGTACCGCCGCGTCGGTCAGGTGAAGATGACCGTCGACAGCAAAATCAGACTCGGTTTGTTCCTCGTCTCGGCGGCCCTTTCTGTGTTCGCGACCGTGGCCGCGGCACATGGCATCTATGTGGGCGCGTCGGACCCCATCGGCGGCGGCACCCCCTAACTGGGGGCGCCCTCGCCTTATTTTTGGAATGGGGTGGTGGAAGCTTTCTGGAGAGTTCTTTCCATCTGTTTCACGTTGAATCTCCATTCCCCGTTCTGGCGCATGTTGTAGGGTATCGTGAACCAGAACGCTTCTGTGGGTTTGACGAAACTCAGCTCCAACTTTGATGTTAAGTTGGGGACAGCCGAGTTGATGTAGCTTGACATGTTGACCATGTCAGCCACTGGCACGTAAAGCATTGTGATGTAGTCTCCATTTCGGAGCAGGTCTTCGACCCAGAGGAACGGTATCTTGCTTACCGCCGCTTGCACCTCTTTGAATTCTTGTCTGCCGAGGCCCCTGAAAGCCAGTCGGGCAATGACCGTAGAGTGGACGGGCCGTTTGACTAGGTCTTGGGCCCATCGGATCCGGTAGGATGGGACCAACTTCCATTTCTGTATGTGTGTGCGGTAATGGTATTCAAGGGTCTTCTGGTGCAGTTTGAGTTTCCTGGCGATGTCTGTGAGGTGCTGGAGCGAGTTTTTTTGGAGTTCCTTTATCACGAGAAGGTCGTAGAGGTCGAAGTCGACTATCTTGGGCTCGGACTCCGTAGGAAGCAGAGATGGTGGCTGGCCGGCCACCTTGTCCCATTCGACCTCCCATCTGCCCGATCTGAAGTTGAAGAATCGGGGGTCCATGGCCTTATGCTTGCTGACCGCGACCTGTTCCAAGTCGAAGCCCCTGAGTATGCCTTTGGTCACGAGGCCAGAGAGAAAGCCCCTGTATTGCTCAGTCGTTCCTTCTGGAAGGGCGAAGAGTGTGACATAGTTCCCTTGTGGTACGAGCTTGCCGAAATATGTAAGGTAGCCCACCTCGTTCATCGCTTTGAGTATCTGGGGGGCCATGTCGTAGTACGGTCTTGCGAAGTCTAGGGAGCCCCAATGGAGAGAGAGGCCGAGCTTGTCGAAGTCGACCTCTGCGTGGAAATTGAACCCTAGGCGCTCGAACCTCTTCTTGATTTTGTATCTTATCGTCTCTTGGTGTGCGCCCGTCATGCGGGAGATTTGGGCTACGTTCCTGGGTCCTGCCTGGCCGATGGCGGTGATGATCTTTGCTTCGAGGTCGGGTGATTCGTCTCTGAGTTTCTGAATTGCTTTCGTGCGGGACAATTGCGTTTTAGTTAGTCTGTAATTGAGTAATTAAACATACTATGTTTTTGCGTTTGGTAAAACCAAGGAGTCACAGCTACGCTTCCGTGGTCCGTAAACTCGCCCATCTAGGGGTCGGCGCGTGCCCCATCGCTCGCGCGACTCGGATGTGTTTCCCTTCCAGAGGGCGTTGTCGAGACCTGCGGCACCGTTGTGAAACGCCCGTTGCTACCTTTCGGCGATTTGGGCGGGCTTCAGATACACCCGCCGGTACACCCAGGAGTTCCCGAATTTGTCCCGTCTGATTTGTTGTCTGTCCGCCAGGCGGGACAGGTAGGTGGAGATGGTGCTCAGTTTCACGGGCTGACCGTATTTCTCTTCGAACTCCCTAGCCACGTCTGACGATGAAAAGTCTCCTGCAGCGAATGTGGTTTCTAAGAGCGTCTGCACCCTGCCGAAGAATGTCAGTTGGTCGGGAGCCTGGACCCGCGGCTCGGTGGCTAGATCCATCATTTCGAGGGCGTCCATGGTGCGCATCAGGTCGCTCCTTGTTACTGGTCCTTCGATGATGTGAAAGGTCTTGCGTCTATGATCGTCTTCTAGTTCGAACTTTACCCGCCTAATCAAATCCGGTAACTTCGCTGTCTGGGGTGTCCCATTTAGCGCTGGCTGGTGTGAACTTGTGAACCGCGTGGTCAGTTAGTTTGACTTCGGCATGATAGCCACAAGGTGGTTCACAGTGGTTCACAATGAGCACTCTGGGCGTTGGGAGAAATGAGCTTTGGACTGGTTCCATTGGAAACAAAGGGGTCGGAATCGGGCTGTTCACAGGTTCCAAGGCTGGAATGGTTCCAGTGGAAATACTGGGCTCCGGAGCAGGCCGGGTTACTGTCACCCCTCCCTTTTGTTCACAGCCGTGCCCCCCACCCCGCCGTTTCCAATGGAGCCTGATCCCTGAATGGGTCAATTGTCATCGTGTTTATTGTCGAGTTGCTGCGTCCATGTCTTAGACCCCAAGGTATATTCAGTCACAACCGGTAATCGAGAGCGGACTCCTTTACTTTCGTTAAACAACAACGTTTCTAGGACTCCTTTAGACTGGAAACAAACGAAAAAGGGGGGAGGGCGGGATTCGGTCCAGAGAGACCAAAGGTGCCAACTCAACTTCCAAGCTAGGGCTTGGCGCTTCCAGCCAGGGGTGACCTTACAAGCCAAGGGCAAACAATGCCCCATGGCGAGAAGGCCCTGAAGCCCCAATTCCAAGTCAAGCAACTCCCAGTGGACCCATGCCCAAACAGAGTTCCCCGTCTCTTTGGTCGCGAGCTCAACAGAAGCGTCTACCACGCGGCGCCTCTCACCGCCCCCAAACCCATTCTTTGTCGGTGGATTTCGCCAGCCGAGACGGGCCAACGACTCGCACAAGAGGCCATGCCCACAGGAGAAAAGCGGTTTCTGTCCTCGCCTATCCTCGAACCGTAGCCGCTACTATCTCTCGGAGGGCCGTCTCATACCCGCTAGACTGGAGAAGGTTGCCAACAACAAGCAGGTCGGCGCCAGCCTCGGCGGCTCTTCTGGCGGCCTCTGCATCCGTGATCCCCCCGCCTACAATCAGAATACCATCGTAAGCCTTCCTAACCGCGCCAATGGTTTCTCCTGGTATCGGCTCGCCAGCTCCGCTTCCCGCTTCAAGGTACAACGTCCTCATGCCAAGGTATTTAGCAGCTAGCGCGTAGATGACTGCCAGCCCCGACTTGGATGGCGGCATATTGTTGACCTGACCAATGAAAGCGGTAGTGCTACTGTTGCCGAAAACAAGGTAACCCATAGGGATACTCTCAATCCCACTTTTATGAACCTCAACGGCACCGATTGCCTGTGCCCCTATGATGAAGTAGGGGTTAGTGGAGTTGAGGAGCGAACTGAAGAGAATCGCGTCCGCGTGCCGAGAGACGCCCGTGATGTTCCCAGGGAAAAGAACCACGGGAACTCCACGTGATTTATTGTGACTTCGATGTGACCCCACGTGATTCTTAATCGCCTTCACAACGGCATCGACTCTGCCCTGGTTAGCAAGGGTTGACCCCCCGACCAGAACCAGCGAAACACCCGCGGCTATCGCCTTACCAGCGGTGTCCGCCGCCTGTTTAGGGGTAAAGTTCTCAGGATCTAAAAGCGCGGCGACGACCGCCCCGCCTTTGGTCTTCTCAAGGAGATAGCTCTCAACGGGTCCGACGGCTATCAAATCATGCCCCGGCTTTGGCGTAGTCGTCTACGAAAGTATTGTAGACGTCTATGTCCGCTCTCTTCGCCTGGTATCGCAGCTCTCTACCTGCATGTAGAGGACAGGTCGGGTTACCACACGTGACGCGAAACACGTAGTCCTGTGATGTTTCGTCTTGGTCTGACGTGATGCGAATTGAGATTAGACCACACCTGGGGCACGCGAACACCTTCGGCAGCGTTCTGTGTACCATCCGAAGGGTCTTCTTCCGTCTCCTGCCCATTTCCCGCTCGCCCACTCGTCTACCAACTGAAGTAGATAAGGTAGCATTTCACGGCCGCTCCTTGTATTCTGTAATTATTTTGTGTTCATCGCATTATACCATAAGTATATCTGGTTCTCTCCGTAATAGTAGCTAATATTATACACATACAACCTGGAGACTTTAATACATAATTAGCGGACAGGGAAGGCCACGAGCCTACCACGGTCATTAGTCGAGCAGTCTACACTGACCCACAGGCAATTTGAGAGCCTGCAACTCTATGTCAGGGTCGTCTCGGGCGAGATGAAGTACAGAGACGCGGCCACGCTAGCGACCAAGAGCAGGACACGCGGAGCGCGGGACAAACCCTTGACCATTGGATCATATTTTCGCACGGTCCAGCAAGCCCGAGAGAACACTAGGAGATCCATAATCACTCTGCTAATCGGGATTTGGACCGGAGTGGTTAGGCCGGAGGACGTCCGCCGGCTGTTGGACGTCGCTGGAACCGGGTTCAGAGAGCTCTCCGACGAAGAGAGCGAGAAACTGGCCGGCGTGTTGCATGCCCTGGTAAGAAACATTGTGATGTGAGCCCACGCAGAGTCACACGTGCGGCTTCCATTCGCGACCGACGCCTGCATGCCGCACGCCCGGGATCTGTGGGCATTCGGCATCGCAGCGCGCAGACTGGACAAACAACACCGGCAGCGAACCCCGCCCGACCGAAGCCGTCCTCTCCCCCCACCGTCTTCACGAACGAAACGATCAGATCAGCAGACGGCTCGATGCGAAGAGCCTTGCCGTCCGAAACATTAGGGAATCGCTTCCGTCTTTCCTAGTACCTGGCATCCTGCTTTCCTGTCGCCCGCGCTTGAGACGCCGTCTGACCAATAAACGTCACGCTTATATCACAACCATCCATCACGACCATCACACATGGTCGACTATGTGACCTACGGGCTCTTGACCGCCTCCTTCTTCTTCGTGGCCTTGGCGTTCGCCTTGCTCTTCCGATATAGACAGGTGTCACAGAGGATAAACGCCGCTACCGAAATCGGCCAAGACCTCTGGTCCTCACTGGAACAACGTCTCAAGAAGCAAGACGAGCGAATACTTGACGTCATGACGAGAATGGAAGTAATCCAGGCCAGGGCGATGTCGGCCGCCGCGACTTCAGCAACCCTTCCTCCGCTACCACAAGTCATCCCCCGTGCCGCACCGACTCCAGTGAAACCAAAGCCCGAGCCCGACGTCCCTCACATCACACAACAATCCAAGTCACAGGAGTCACAGACATCACAGGCGGTTCCCGAAGTTCCCGCGGCACTCCAGGCACCAGACGAAACACAGTTAGCCGCGCTTCGGCTCCTTCGCGATGGTCCCAAGAACACCAGGACGCTTACAGACGCGATGCGCAAGTCTCGAGAGCACACTGCCCGCATAATGAAGGAGCTGTTTGACGCGGGCCTAGTGACCAGGAACAACACCTCGAAGCCATTCGTCTACCAGCTGACCGACGAGGGGCGTCGTTACGTTTCTAATGCGCCAACCGACAACTGATCCACGTCCCTCTGCGCTAAACGAGGAAGAAGAACCAAGAGTAGTTTTTCCGGAGCGAGGACGTTTCCCTCACGCCCTACTCACGGCCACGCGACTCCTTCTGAGGTAAGAGTGCGCCGCCACGCCCAACAAATCAGGCAGGAAGCACGCACCCACCCTCCCAAACCTGCCGCGATTCTTTCGCATTACCGGGCTTTCACCCCTGCGTCCTCTGTCCTCTTCTTGTGCTTCAGATGGGCGATCTTTTTCGGTTCGCTAATTCCGCTACGGGGGTGACTAATGCCTGAGCTGAGTATACCTAAGGGTGGCTGGCAGAGAGGGCTGCTTGCCCCACTACTGTCTGAAGGGTGTGTCCAGACATAGTAGACTCCATTCAGAAGGAGCCCACCACTTCCGAGGTAGCAGTAAGATAGCGATGCGTACCCATCGTATGAATAGGCATGGTATGTGCAGTTCGAACACGATACATCTACCTGTCCATTGGACAAAGTGGTAGTCGTTTCGCAACTCGAGCTGCCGCTCGCAGATTGCGTCCCGGGACACGTGATGATTGGGCCGACGCCAGGAGCTGTCACATTGACTGACTCGAATGGGAGAAGGAACAGGAATACGACTACCGCCGTGATTATGATTCCAAGGCGCGCTGCTCTGAGCCTCTGGCTTTGGCGTTCTGGCGGGATCGAGTCTTCTGCCGCCGTCACGATGTTTCTGACTGAGACTCCGCGAGACAAGTTGCTGGAAGACGGTCTCAGTTCTTGGGTACTTTGAAATGACAGGTGTGCAGAGCGTCTGTAGGTTCTCGACCCGGTGGACGACCAACGGGTCGATTGTCCCCCTGGGTACCGGCTCGACGCGGGCTCGTCCTTCAGGGGCGCGAAGTACTGGCTGGCGCCACAGCGGAGGGATACACCAGGCCGTCATCCCCCTCAACGACTTCGTTTCCCAGGCGCCCTACGAAACAGTCCCACACTTCATGACCATACGCATCCGAGTCGCTTGCGCGAAAGGGCGAGGCAAGGCCAACAAGTCCTATCAACGTTGCACATTCATCACCCATACCAAACGGACGCCCCCGGTTCATCTGCTTCCCCCCGAAAGTCTGTAGTAACGCCAAGGAAATCGGAGGCTAACCTGAACCCAGAAAGGACGCTCTGAATCCGCGAACAGTTAAGAATCGAGTTCAGTCGGTGCCGGCCGAGTGCCACGGTGGCTCAGTGGCTAGAGCGCCACCTTGGTATGCGATACCCAAAGAGGTGGATGTCGTGGGTCCGAATCCCACCCGTGGCTCTCACATCTTACCTTTCAGTCTTGGATTATGGTGCCGAGGGAGGGAGCCGCGCCTCAGAGAGGCTTCGCGCCCTCGACCCCCAGATTTCACATCCCAGCCCAGGATTATGAGTTTCACCCTTTCGGGTGTAGCCTGGTGCCATAACTAGGCTAGGCCACCTCGGCACACACACGCCGTCCAAGCATGGAGATAAAAGCCTCGTCATGAAATCAGGACGCACCAGCAACGCTTAATATCAGATTCGGGGTCGCGGCTTCCAAGTTGTTCCCATTTCTGACCTTGAACAGTTACTACAATTTCATCAGCACGACCATGATTGTCCTTTTCGTCGTCGCCCTAGTGATAATCTTCGTCTATGAATACGAGATGCTGAGACGTTCGAAGACCTAGCCTCGGCCCCTGAGCCTTTCTATGACACTCAGGCTGGAGAGCTGAAGGACCCACGCGCCCATCTTGGTCGGCTTTGGCGCAACCCCAACCAGCCTGAGCCTCTCTCCGGCTTGGATACCAGAGAGCCTCCCGGAAAGGTCTCTCCAGGCCACCAGTTTGAGGTCTCCTGCGTCGTCCCCCACAACTAGCTCTCCTTTCTTGACAGTGGTCCCATCCTTCAGTTTGACGTCGTCTACGCTCCCATGCGAAAGCGCAATCACCTCGAACATCAACTGGGCGTCCTCTTCGTTAGCCTTCAGCAGCTTGGTGATGAGCCCATCGAACCCCGGGAACCCATCGTCATCCAATGACCGGAGCGATTCGGCCGTCCTACAGTAGAGCGTCCCCCCGACGACTTCGTCAGGGACTACCTCGACCAAGTCCCCCTGGACAGGCTCTTTGACCCCCTTCCCAACCTCCACCATCCTGACCTTCTTGTCCCTACCTACGCCCAAAATCATCTTGGCCGTAGAGGTAGAGGTCGTGGCGGCCACCCTCAACTCGAACCTCGGGGCGCGTTCACCCACCAGAATCTCGCTCCCGGCATCACCATGGATTTCGAAGCCCTCACCATTGGAGCGCTTCGCCCTGACGTTGGTGACCAGTACTTTCTGGCCGCGTTTTAGTTCGGGCCGCGAAGCAGGGCTCCAGATGACGACACGCGTCTCCTTGGCGCCTTCCTGGCTCAGCCCGAACTGGAAGAGAGATCCTTCGGACCCGTCAGACCTCACGAACTCACTGTAGCGCGGCTCCGAGCTGACCGCGCCCTCCAGGGCGACGAACGACTCTTCTTTCGCAAGGGCGGGGAGCTTCTGGGCTAGGCTCGAGATCGAAGGGAGCCGCGCCCTCAGCTTCTCGTCTACCACAACTTCCACTCTTCCCCTCTTCCCGAGGTTGAGGGTCGGCTTGCCATCGAGCCCCTGTTTGACGTACGCGCTCGCCACCCTGATTGGCATATCCGCCCTGAGGCCCAACCTCCCAATCGCCTCTAGCCCTTCCTCCCAGACCGTAAGGCGAACCGAGCTCTGGCCGTCGAAGAGCACGAGCCGCCTGTACTTCCCCTTTCCGCCGTCTTTTTTGTTAAACGCCGCTTCAGGATAGACGGCCAGGACCCTGGCCACGACAGTCACGTCGTTCGCTCCGATGTAGAGATCCTTGATGGCAAGGTCGGCCGATACGCCTTCTTTGCGTAGTGATACACCAAGTTCTCCAGCCACGAGGAAGAGCGCGCCCTGGTCAGTAAGATATCCTGCTCCCACGGTCCGCTTCTTCTCTTCGACACGGCGCACAATCTCGTCCCGACCGAATTCAGGTTTCTTTTGCAGAAGCTCGGCCATCAGCATCTCGAAGTCGTACATGCCTAGGCTTTCGCGGCGGCCGAGTTGACTGTCGCTATGGCCTCTTCCAGGATGTCAAGGCCCTCATCCATCACATCTTCGGCGATGTTCAGGGGAGGTATCAACCGGAGCGTGTTCCGTCCCGCAGTGATGACAAGGACACCGCGCTGGAAGCAATAGTCGACGATGCGGCTGACTTCGGTTTCGCCTCGTGCCTTGCTCTTCTTGTCCTTGACGATTTCCACCCCTAGGAACAGCCCCATCCCTCTCACATCCCCCACGATTTCATACTTCTCCTTCATTTCCAGCAGACGTCTCTTCGCCCTTCCACCGACATACTTTGCATTTTCCATCAGCTTCTCCGACTTTATTACGTCGAGGGTAGCCAGGGCCGCTTGGACAGCTACCGGGTTCGCCCCAAACGTAGACGCGTGCTGGCCCGGTTTCCAGGTCTCCATGACATCGGCGCTGGCTATAGTCGCGCTGAGTGGCAGTCCCGATGCTATCCCCTTCGCGATGGTGACCACATCTGGAATGATACCGTAGTGCTCTATACCGAGGAACTTTCCTGTCCTCCCGACGCCGGTCTGAATCTCATCTGAGACGAACAGGACGCCCTCCTTGCGGAGAAACTCCATCTTCTTGAAGTAGTCAGGGGGGGCCGGCACGTACCCACCTTCGCCCTGTATCGACTCGAAGAAGTACGCTGCCACCTCGTCGACATTGACGAATTTCTCCAGATACTGTTCTTTGAAGTAGTCAACACAATAGTAGTCGCATTCGGGGAAGCTTTGCTTCCAGGGGCACCGATAGCAGTATGGGAACGGGAAGTGCACCACATCCGGGATCAAGGGGAGTGAACCCTTTCGTTGCGTCGGTTTGCTTGCCGTAAGGCTGAGGGCGCCCATGGTCCTGCCATGAAAGGCTCCGGAATGCGCCAAGAAGAGAGGGCGCCTCGTCGCGTTCCTAGTCAACTTCATGGCCGCTTCGATCGCCTCAGCGCCGCTGTTGCCGTAGTAGACCATTTTCCGGCCATCCCCTGGTATGAGCGGGAGGAGTTTCTCCGAGAGCTCGACGAGGTTGTCGTAGTAGAAGTCGGTGTAAGAGAAGTGGATGAACTTCTCAGCCTGGTCCTTGATGGCCTGAACCACCTCGGGGTGGGTTGATCCAGTGCTGAGGACTGCGATACCCGCTGCGAAATCGATGAACTGGTTCCCATCGACATCCTTCACCAATGATCCATGGGCAGATTCCACGACAAGGGGATAGAACCTCGAGATGGACGGCGACACAAACTTGGCGGTGTTCTTTACCACCAGACTGGCCTTGGGACCGGGGAGCTTCCCTTCCACCCTTGCGAATTTTCTCGACTTCATAGAATCCAAGTATTTTCGCCTGTCTGGTGGGTCTAAAACCCTTTACCCAAGTTCCAGCATCGACGAAGACTCTTGAGTCGAAACTGATTAAACGGGGACCGAGAGCTCTATCTCTAGCACGGGGAGGTTGAGCTGCCTCCCGTCCCTCGAAGTAACGTTCTCGCCGTCGATAGTGATGTTGGAGATCTGGACGTTACTCATGAAACGCTTCCTCAGCACTTGGGCGACCTCCACTGACATGTTGATGGCTTCCCCCCTGGCCCTGAGGACGACCTGTCTCGCACCACCATTGAACATGGTGATACAAGCAGTCACATAATTGAGAAGAGGCTTGCTTTGACCAACGATTACCGTCTTCCTCTCTTCTGACACTGGTCTTCAGGGCCCCGCCTCGGCCTATAAAGGCTCCCCTGATTGGTCTTTGTTCCGCCCTTCGCCCCATCAGCACGTCGCTAACATCCTCTAGATTAGCCCGCCGCGACCATTGACCGAGGCGCCACGATAGCATATAAACAGACGTGAAACGGGCCGCAGACAGGGGTCGTCGGCTAGTCTGGTCTAGGCTTCAAGCCTCGGGTAGATTCGGGCATTTAGCTCGCCTCGAGACCGCTTGAGATCGCTGGTTCAAATCCGGCCGACCCCACCACTTTTGGAGGGGACAGAGAGCGCATTCTGGCGTTATTAGGGCGGGCCAACTGTCCCCGCATGATTGAGTGGGGGAAAGCATCTGAATTTGCAGAAAAAAAGTTCCGACGGAGCAAGAGCCTCCACACGAAGAGGTACTACGAGAACGGCGTAAGGCGCTTCAGGCAGTACTGCGAAGAGAAGCGCATCGCGGAGGTGGACGAGGAGAGCGTCTACGGCGTCCTCGACGGGTTCGTGGGGTGGCTCGACCTGCAGGGGATCAAGCCCAAGACCCTGACCGGATACGTCCACGCGGCCAAGAAGTTCCTCCTGTTCCTCGACGTCAGGATAGACCCCCAGCGCTTCAGGGAGAAGGTGGAGCAGCCGAGGATACTGAAGATAGAGGACGAGCCCCTCTCCATGGAGACCCTGCGGAAGGTCCTCACCCTGGGAAGACCCAACAGGAAGATGCTCGCCCTGGTCCTGCTGCTCCTCTCGTCGGGGATGAGGCTGGCGGAGGCCCTGAAGCTGAGGGTGTCGGACTTGGACCTGGACTCGCGCCCGGCCACAGCCACGGTCAGGGCCGAGAACACCAAGAACGGGAGGCTGAGGATTGTCTTCATGACCGACGAGACGAGGGACTCGATTAGGAGAATACTCTGGGACTGGGACCCGGCCCCGAGGGCGCCCAAGGCGAAGGTGGTCCCCGCCCCGAAGGAAAGGTACGTCTTCACGTTCGACGGGGACATTTGGGGGCGGGAGAAGACCGCGATCCGGACCTTCAGGAGGGTGTGCGAGAGGGCCGGGTGCAACAGGCTGATTGAGGGGCACAGGACCCACGTGGTGCACTTCCACCTGTTCCGCAAGTACTTCCTGACCAAGGGGAGCGACGTCATAGGGGAGCATGCGGCCCACGCCCTCTGCGGGCACGGGTTCTACATGGACACCTACTACAAGAAGTCGGTCGAGGAGAGGGCGGCGGATTACAGGAGGCTCGTCCCGCACCTCACGGTGTTCGCCAAGGTGGAGACCGGGCAGGCGGAAGTGCTCTCGGCCATGAACAGGAGGTTCCTCCAGGTGTTCAGCTTCACGGACGAGGAGATTGGGGGGCTGGGAGACCTGTCGGGGCTCTCCCCGGCGGACCTGCAAAGGCTGATCGCGACGAAGGACGGGAAGGCGCGGCCGCCCAAGGCCGAGAAAGATACTGCACCGTCAACAGGAGGCATGCCGAGAGCGGACCTAGGCAGGATAAGGGAGCTGGTCCCGGACGGGTGGGAGCTTCATGTGAAGGACGGGGAAGTCGTCATGAGGCGGTCGGCCTCCTCTCCCTGAGTTCCTCCCATACCATCCTCGCTAGCATCGGGACAACCACACGGGCCCTTTCGTCGGGAAGCAAATCCTCTTGGGACTCGATCATGCGCAGGGAGATGCTGTCAGGGGGGAGGAGCGACCTGGCGGTCTGTTTCAGCGCCCTGAGGTCGCGCATGACAAGAGGGCCTCGGTTTATCACACAGACGCAGAATACGCCCGTTAATAACAAAGCAGATTGTGGCGCGATTCTACTTACCCATCGAGGGCTGATTCGCGATGATTCCTTCTACCAACCCACGTTGCACTTTGTTCAGCCCAACCGTGTACTTCTTGCCCATCGCCTTGAACTTCAGTTTGTTCTTCTCAAGACTTCGCTCCTGGATTTCGTTCCAGCCGAACCTTTGCGCTTTCTTTGTTGAATATAACTGGCCTAGCCCATCTAGAGTCAGGTTCTTGGTTCTTTGTTTCGCAATTGGCTTGTAGACTATGGCCAGCACAATTGCTATGGGAAGCACCCCTACAATCAGTCCGAGAATGAAGATAAAAGCGAGCTCAATGACAACAATGAGACCAATCAAAACTAGGTATGACCCTGTCTTTACTTTGAAGATGCCTCCGTTGGTGAAGAAATAGTCGGTCGTATATCCGCCGTCAACCCGGACTGTCGAGCTGGCCTGCTCAGCCATCTGCCGGTCACCATTCGGCAACCTCATTTCTTAAAGCTATGGCGCCAAGTTGTCCTAGAAGGAGCGCAGAGGGCTTGCGGCGACAAGGTTCCGCCCGACCTTAAATAACGACTCCAGGAACAACATCGAAGGTTGCCAGTCTGTCCCAGTTGCGGGAGAGACACATCGGCTGAATCGAGGTTCTGCACTTATTGCTCCTTCGATCTTGTTGCCGGCGTCAAACCGGCTACAAGCGACATTCCTCAGCAGGTTCCTCCCCCAGTTGAGAAGATCACTCGGACATTGGGCCTTTCACTGATAGCCCTTGTCTGGGCTTTGATTGGATTGGCCGACATCATTTCGGGTCTCAGCACAGCGAACGGAGATTATAGCGCAATGCAGTATCTGTCTAATCCGGCCGTGCCGCAGTGGTTCCAGTTCGGGGTGCCTGCCGAATTGACTTTGGCGTACCTGTCGATAATCCTGGGCATAGCCGAACTGATTTTGGTGTTTGGCCTATGGAGAGGGAAGCGCTGGGGTTACTACTTGGCATTCATCGCCCCTGTCATCGGCCTGATACTGGGCTTCGCGGGCATAGGGTTGTACCAATCTGCGCCTGCGTCACTTGGCTTGATTTCAGGATCCGATTACACTCCGATATTCGAAGGACTCGGCCTTGGCGTTCTGATGCTCGCCGTTTCTGTGCTATACTTACGACGAGGGTACGTGAAAGCTCACTTTGGCTTAGCCTAGGGTTAGGAAGATCGCAGAAGCCGGCTGAGCCGGCGCAGGCGTTGGCCGAGGCTTCTTCATCAGGCTGCGCACGAAGAAGACGGCGACAACGACGAGAGGGGCACATGGTTACACCTTAAGTTAGCCAAAGTGACGACCTTTGACCCTTGGTGTGCTTCCACAAGTGGTCGGATTGGGGCATTTACCCCGGATGGGGAGGCAGGATGGTGCGGGAATGCAGGAAATGCGGCAAGAAGGAATTCAAGGAGGCCCGGGTCGGACGCTAAAAGCGCAACTCACCGAGAACGGCTAAATTACAGAAGATTGTTCCACAGCGTTCCAGCCAAGTAGGGAGAAACAAGGTGGTTGTGTGCTCGTCCTGCCATAAGTGGATTTCCGACGAGAAGACAAGATACAGATTCGGCAGCCTAGCCACAATTTGCGGAAACTGCATGAAATGCGTCTTCTGCGGAGCCTACCCGAAATGGTGGGTGGGCGGTACGGGTGGATTGCTCACCTGCGAGAAGTGCTACGAGGACAAGGGAATCAAAGAAATGCCCCGAGACAAGTTCGAAGAACTCGTGGCCAAGGTCGATGCGGAAAGGGAAGCCGCCGAAGAAGCCAAACTGATTGTGAAGCGGGCTTACCCCGCCACCGACCACATACTCGAGCAATTCCAACAGGAAACTGGGAGCCTCAGTCCGGAGTACCTGGCTCAATTACTCGAAGCCATTGCGGCCGATTGTGACGACGAAGCGAGAAAGCTGGCAGGAGGCCCCTTCAGCAGAACGGGGTCCTCATTGCACCTAGCGTGGGAGAACGCCTATGATTCAACCGACCCCGCGCAGAAGAATCCTGAACTGTACGGGTCTGACTACGATCACGTTAGGAAATGGAGGCACGTCGACCTGGAGGTGATGGGTACCGGGGGGAACGGCGTAGCCGGCAATGACTTACCGAATTTTGACGCTGTCCGCGTCTCCGTTCGTTCTCGAGTGCAATATGACATAGTCAAGCGGAAAGAAATCGGAATAGAATTCAAGGGAGGAACGAGAGATATCGCGTTCACAAAGCACACAGGCGGGTCGGAGGAATCGGACAAGATTCTCCTGGACGAGACAATCATCCCGTCACAAATCCGCGCCCTAGACGACACCATGTCAAAGGCGCTCCATAGATTCAAGACCGAAGTGGACTGGTTTTGGTTCAACGGCTAATCAAATGTCAAACTGCGAATTCTGCGGTAAGGCCGAATTCTTCCCGTTCAAATGCCAGTATTGCGCTAGATCATTCTGCGGAGACCACCGTCTACCTGCGAGCCATAACTGCCCAGCCGACCCGAAAGCGATGAACATACCCACGTCCTCTCACGGAGCAAGCCAGTCATCCTATCACCCGCCGCCGCCCCAGAATCGTTACGGCGACAAACTGTGCGAATGCCGTGCTACTCCGCGATGTGATCACAAGTACGTCTACGAATGCGCGGTTGCCTCATGTAAGTGCTGTATGGAAGGGTAGGGCTGGCGATTGCCCAGAAGGGTCGTCTATACGAAAGACGGGATTCTTCTTCACATACTGGTGACCACGGGACAGGGCCGCGAATTCGTTGATTTCATGGGCCACGGAACCAAGGATTTCGGCGGGTACGTCCGAGGGCGGCACCTGCTTGTCAAAGGGGCACCGGCCGAGGTGGGAAAGCTCTACGATGCTGTCCGGGAGATTGGATACAGGCGTTTTGGATTGCGCCCTATCGCAATGCCTCCAACAGCGGTGTCCTGGGTTTGTGACTTCGTCTGGGACGACTCCAAGATTGCCATCGCTGAAGAGGAATTTGCCGACATTTTCGCCTCGGAACTCTCGGGTTGCGAAATAGCCGAAGCCCGGAAGCGATCAACTTCTCCCCCGATCGAGAGGCTGCCGCCCGGGCCCGTCGACAGGCGGCCCCGTTGCGGGACCTGCGGGAGGCCTGAGGTTGGCTCGGAGACTTTCGCTAGATGCTCCTACTGCAGCCGTCCATTCTGCTTTGGTCACATAGAAGCGCACGAACAGGCATGTTCATCGCGGCCGATTGAACCTCCTCTCTCCCAGCCGCCTCCGGTCGCCCGAAGTCCGTCACCAGGACCGTCATTTCACAGTTACAGACGACGCCATCGGCACGTCTGGCTCTACCTGTTCCCTCTCTTGTTCTTCATTCTAGCATGGACGATAGGCTACTCCTCTCCCTCCTTGGGTCCGCGCGACATCATCCTTCTTTCTCTGATTGACTCAACCGTTCTTCTTGCCATAGCCTATGGAATCGCTGGCCTCGGAAGAAGGGGGTTGCGCTCGAAGGCATTCGCTATCATTCTCATTCTGCTCCTGATCGGAGTGTGGTATGCAGATCCGCCACAAATAGCGGCTCTGACCTCGTCCGGTTCGCCATCGGGATTCTTTTCCACCCAAGCCTCTTACTTGGACGGCTTCTGGCCTGAGAGTTCTACCACGTCAAGCGTTACGACTACCGGCACTGTCATGCCTACAACAAGCGCCACCCCGACATCTTCTACTCAGACATCGCTTACGGCCACGTCAGCGACCCCCACAACTTCCGTATCGGTCACACAACTGACAACCAGTACGACTCCGGGGTTTCAGGAGAACATAGCGGACCCGAACTTCACAGAAGGGAAGGCGAACGTATCATATCCGTCTGAATACGCCGAGCTAGCCCAGTACGCCCTGAATCTCATCAATACAGATAGGAATCAGAACGGGCTGCAGAACCTGACGCTGAGCTCCATCCCATCAGGGCAGCAGCACTCGGATTCCATGGCGTACTTCGGGTACTTCAGCCACTGGGACGTGCAGGGATACAAGCCCTACATGCGTTACACCCTCCTCGGCGGGACAGGGTACGTCGCTGAAAACGCCGGCCTCGACTACTGCACGGATTCCCCGCCAGACTCCAGTTTGGTGACCCCGGTTGCATGCACACTCCAGACGGTGGAGGATGGGATAGCGAACTCCGAGTACAGCATGATGTACAACGATGCAGCCTGCTGCAACAACGGGCACCATGACAACATCCTCAATCCTTTCCATAACAAAGTGTCAATAGGGATAGCATGGAATCCGAGCACGTCGGCCCTCTATTTCACGGAAGATTTCGAAAACTCCTACGTGGAGTTACAGACACCCATCTATTCGAACGGCGTTGTCACGCTTACAGGCACGCTTTCCAGAACTCTGGACCTCAACGAAATCGCAGTCTCATACGACCCGACTCCCCAGCCAATGACCATAGCCCAACTGGATGCAACATTCGCCTATGACCCGGGCACATCAATAGGAGCTGTGTTCGCGCCATGCCCAGCCGGCTACATCTGCTCTCCTACGACGGGCGATGGCGGGGTAGCAGTTTACGCGAATTCGTGGGCATATTCCGGGGGAGATCTGTCAGTGACCTTTTCGCTGTCTGACTTCACTCAGAAGTACGGGAGCGGGGTGTACACGCTTTACATGTTCGATTCGCAAGACAACCTGTGGATGAGCGTCTCGATATTCGTATGAGACACGATGGCAGGTGCTTCTGTTGACATATGACAGGCTAATCGAAATCCGGCCGATTCTCGAAAAGCGGAAACTGAAACGTGCAATCAGAGATCTCGGAGAGAATTTCCATCTTCATCACGTGCACAAGGTTCCGCACCTGACGTTGGTCTACAACTTCCGATCAAGGGCGCCTGAACTCGAAATCATGGAGAGGGTGCGGGATGTCGCCAGGGGCTTCCAAACCCTGCCCTACGAATACGACGGGTGGGAGCTAAAGCAGTCTCCGACCGGGCACGTCCTCGCTTTCAGGATCAGACCGTCACCGGAGTTGAAGGACTTCAGGGCTCAGATGTATGCCGCAATTCGAAGTCAGATAGAGTCAGCTCCTAGGAGGCTGCAATTTAACGAGGCATCGAGCGACAACTTCTGGTTTCACGCCGCTGTGGCTTTCAAGATGGGACCATCTGAGACTTCGAGACTGGGACCAGAAGTTGAGGGATTGCGTCGAATCTACCTCCCGAGTGAGGCATGGCGAATTCCTCTTCTTGGCAATGGAAAGATAGTCTATGAGTATGACATCCTCATGGACAAGATTCTGACCCGCAGCCAGGCATTGTCCGGGTATTTCCTCTCGCAGGACCTGGACAAATATCGGAAGAGAAACTACATCGAAGTTGATTCCCAGGCACACGTCACAGGCGGCGGCCCAAAGACTTGGCTGATTTCCGACACACACTTCGGTCACGGGAACATAATCGGTCACTGCGCGAGGCCTTTCCTCGATGCCGCAGAAATGGATAGGATTCTGGTGAATAACTGGAACAACACCGTCTCAAGCGAAGACACCACCTTTTGTTTGGGTGATGTCGTGTGGAGTGGCAGAGTTCCCGGTCCGGATGCATTGGAACGGACCCGAAGCGTGATGAACCAATTGAACGGCAGAATCGTCGTCATTCGGGGCAATCATGACCCATCGGGTCTAGGTGAGGAAGGAGGATTCATAGAACGCGGAGGAATCAAATTCGAACTGAGGCACGATCCCAAGAACAGGTCGGACTTGGGTGCGTGGCTAATTCATGGCGACAAGCACAACAACAGCCTCAGGCAGTTTCCCTTCATCAGTCAGAAGAACAGGACCGTAAATGTGTGTGCCGAAGTAGTCATGTATCGCCCTTTGGATATCGACGTGCTCGTACGGCTGATTTCTGAGGGGAGGGACTTCGCTACGCTTCCGCAACTCGAGGAGGCCGCTAGGACCCATGACGGGGCTCAGGTATACTCTAGGCCTGGGCAGGGCGGTTACGGGAGTCGGATTCATCAAACTCCGCGATTCCAACCCCGCAGTATTGTGAGGAGGAGAGGGACTGCGGTGGTAGATACCTCGGACGGAGTCCTCGTCGTCGCGGGGAAGAAGGGCATATTCCTGCTCCCTGGTGGAGGAGCAAGAAGACACGAAAGCAGGATGGACGCTGCTATCCGGGAATTGAGAGAAGAGACCGGACTGATAACAAAGAGATGCAAGTTCCTCTTCTCATACGACGATCCTGAAGATGGCAGAAAAATCAGGAATCTCCACAAAGTATTCTTGGTGGAAGCAGCTGGAAGGCCGCGTCGTAGGTCACACGAATCGAGATACATTGGATACTGGAGGCCAGGCTCGAACCTGAGACTGAGCATATCGACCAGATTACTCATTGAGAGATATCTGGCTTGGAAAGCGCATCTGCAGGCCTAGCTGTTCCGCAATGTCTTGGGCCAGTTTCGAGTCCGAGGAGCCACTTGGAGTAGGCGTGGACGCGCTCGACGAAGTTATCGGAAGTCAATCGAGGATTCGTGATACGGCACTGCTCTTAACGTCGGGCCGGCTTCAGTCATTCGACAGACGGAGGGTCCTGGGCGAAAGTAACAGTGGGACAGTGTCTCTCTATTTTGCGAGGTCGGCGAGCCCAAACCTGTGACTCGATTTGATCAGGTCTTCATCGACTATGGGTGGGGACGAGCCTACCCTCCTTTCGAACGTCTTGCAGCTGGAATAGAGCGAGACGTATGCTCCGTACTCCCAGCAAATCCCTCTGGCTGTGAACATCTCATGGGCGAAGCGGATGCACTCGAAGCAGTAGGGCCTCTGGAGCCCAGTTCCCTCCCAGTACCTTACGAAGCTCGGTGGGAGCGTGGCGACCACCGCGGGGGTTGCTCTAGCGCCTCAGGGCGTTCCTGACCTGCGGGAGCGCGGCTGCGAAGGCCGTATGCTGGCAGTAGTCGGTGGCGTCCAGTTCGCAGTAGAACCTGACCTTCCCCCCGTCCGCCGCCCTCGCCTTCACGCCCACGATCCTGTCCTTCTTGTTGTCCCGTATCACGACCTCGTCCTCCCCCAGGGAGATCAACTCCAGGAACGGCGCGTAGTTGGAGAACCTTTCCTCTATGTAGAGCATGACCTCGAGGATGTCGCTGACGAAGCTCGCCAGGGGCTTCTTCTCCTTCTTCGCCTTCTCCTGGACCTGCTGGTAGAGCTGGGCCGACACGGTGATCGTTCGGAAACGTCTCTCTGGCATAAGAGTACGCTCGGATTACGTTATCTTTAAATGTTTATGACCGTCGCAAAAAGGGTGGAGGTTATAGAAGTCTGTCATCGAAGAGTCTGTCTGTCTTAAAAGGCCCCGCAGCCTCTCCTTTCATGTCGCCAGGAGACGGGGAACCCCTCGAGCTCTGCGAGGAATGCGGGTCCCCGCTGGTGGACGGCATCTGCGGGACCTGCGGGGCCGGGTTCAGGGAGGGCGCAAGCCCGGTGGGAGCCGCCCCTCTCGAGAGGGACGAGCTGTCGCGGGTGCTCGGGAGGAACGTCGGGGCTAGGGCCCACGGATCCTACTCCCTCTCGATGCAGCAGGAGCAGGGGATGGGGCCGCTGCGGAAGCAGATCGACCTCCTGGTCGAGCAGTTCAACGCCTCCCCGGAAGCGAAGGCTGCCGCGAAGCGGAACGCGGAGACGCTTGCGGTCAAGGTCATGGAGGAGCTGGGCCCCAACAAGGCCGCCATAGCCTCGGTCGCCCAGGTCTTCATCGCGCAGGGGAGGAACCTCAGGGAGGTCAGCTCATGCATCTCGATGATCCATCCCGCGATGGACAGGCTGGGCGACGTCGTCGTCGAGGTGCGCCGGGAAACAGAGGAAGACATCAGGGTGCTGGTGGACGGGAGGGAAAGGCCCTACAAGTCGTACGCCAACGGGTTCTACAGAAGGCTGCGGATACCGATCTTCGCCTCGGACGGGAACGCCCTGGTCGAGCTGAAGGGGGCCATGCTAACCAAGAAGGGGTACGACCTCAAGAGGGTCGAGCCGAAGGGGCCGTCCGAGTTCGAAATCAGGGCGGACGAGACCAACTTCGAACTATTCAAGGTCCTTGAGGAGGCGAGGCTCTCGGGGAGGGCGGCGGTGGCCGGGACAGATCAGAGCGCAATGCTCAGGAAATACTCGATCTCCAAGCTGCGCCTCACCGGGAGGCTCCTCAAGGAAGCGGGCCTTCTGCAGCAGGTGAGCGGGGAGTTTGTCAGGCTGTTCGCTGAAGCGGTCGGCGACGGCAAGGGAAGATCCCCGAGGAAGCTTGCCGAGGAGGCCCTGGCTGACGCGTGCAAGAAGACCGTTCCGGAGCACCTCCGCAACTCCCTCTGGCAGAAGTACCACCTCAAGCCGTCCGGGATGAGGTCGCTCGTGGTCGTGTCCGAGCTCGCCGCCTGGCAAGGGTGAGGTGGCGCCCCCATGCCACCAGCCCAGCTGACCACAATCCCGTTGAACCTGGTCGAGCCCCACCCCAAGCTCGCGTTCAGGTTTGCCTACGACGTCAAGGGGCTCGCCGACTCGATCAGGGAGGCCGCCGACGAGAACACCCCCAACGGCCAGCTCAATCCAGGGAGGGTTATCCTGAAGCCCGACGGGAAGGGGTATTACGTCTACGTCGGGGTGAGGCGCTACAAGGCGCTGAAGCTCCTCTACGACACGACCAGGGACGGAAGGTTCGGCTCCTACACTGCCTACGTCGACATCGGAATGGACGAGCTACAGATGTTCGTCAAGGCGAAGCGTGAGAACGACGAGGAGCGGGGGGAAAGACAGGGGCTCTCCGTCCTAGAGGAGCTGTTCGGGGTAACGATGATCAAGGATTCGATATCCCCCGACGGGCTAGACAAGTGGCTGAAGAGACTGGTCGACGTTGCGGCCAAGCTGGACGAGAAGAAGCTAAGGAAGCTGTGGGAGATCGAGCAGGCCGCCTCATCGAAGTTCAGGCTCCCGCACCTCGAGTTCCTTTGCAAGATCGGGAGCGAGGACGACCTCTACCTGACTGCGGCGACGGCGGTCGCCTTCAACTATGCGGGGAACGACATGGAAAGGGCCTGGGAGGACAGGAACTCGGTCCTCTCCCTCGGCTGGTTCAGACAGATGCTGCCGGAGATTAAGCCGGCGGAGGCCGGCAACGGCGGCAACGGAAGCTCGGGGCGAAGCTCCGTCAGGAAGACCAGACCCAAGGCGACAAAGAAGATGGTCGGCGGGATGGAAGTGCACGAAGAGGCAGTGGTCCTCGTTCCGTGCCCCAGATGCGGAAGGCTGCACATGGTGGAAACGAAGGGGAAGATAGAGGCGACCCACGTCCCGGAGGACCCCGACGGCGAGAGCAGGACGGAGGAGGCGGCGAGCGTCAGCAGGGTTGAGCGCGCCTGCTCGAAGTGCGGGGGCCGGTTCTTCGCGTTCATAGAGCACCTCGAGGGGCGGAAGTATGCCGCCGAACCGTCTGTGTCGATGAAGTTCAGGGAGCCGAAAAAAGTAGTCGAGGCGGTGGACCTCCGATACGACCGCAAGGAGAGCGTATGGCAGATCATAGCGGGTGACAAGGTCGTAGGTCCTCTGAATTTCGACGGGGAATCCGGGAAATGAGCTGAGCGGGTCGTGAAAGGATGCAGAAGAGCAGGAGAAGGGAAGAACTCGCGGTGCTGGTGGGTCTCGAAGTCCTGCTCTTGGGGGTCTCGTTTGACTCCCACGACCTGAGGAAGCTCCCGTTTCGTCCCTCCCAGGTCACCCGGGTCGTGAAGACACTTCTGGACGCGGGCGTGCTCACCCGGATTGGGAAGAAGCAGAAGTATCTCTTCACCGAAGAGTTCCGAAACCTGCTGAAGGAGCAGGTCCTCCAGAAGACCCCACGAAGCGGGATCATCCAGTTCCCCGTCATGTCCGCGTTCGACGCCTGCGGCGTGGAGCACTGGAGCGACCAGGAATTCGACCGCTTCGTCAGAACGCTGAAAGACCACTGGCAGTCCCTACGCAGGAAGCAGGCCGCAATGTCCAGCGGCTGAACATTGGAGTGCTCAGGGGCCGAACATTGTCCGAATTTGTTTTGTGCCCAGGTGTTGAACATTCCAATGTTCGGGTGGTGAACGTGAGCCTAGCCACCCGCGTTATCTTGGCTCGGGGCCTTCTCCCACGGCTTGGAAGACGAATCGACCGGAAGGTGCAGGTTCTGCGGCCTCCTGTACTACTCGTGGAAGCTGCCGGAGCACGAAGCGCTTTGCAGCATGAGGCCCAGGCCCCCAGAGGCGTCAGACCCGCCGCATCCCCTTCTCCCAGACGAGCACCCCCTTGAAGCTCCAAGAGTCGCACAGCTCCCGCGGGGACATCGGGCGGTCGTACAGCCTGCAGCGTCCCCACTCTGGCGTCTCATCCACATAGTGCCGGCAGGTCTCGCAACGCTCATCGTCCGAGCCCGCGCGGAAGCGAGGCGGGTCCATCGTTCTGGGACTGCACCTCGCGAGGATTTATGCCCTAGTTCCCTGAAACGGCTTCCCCAAAGACAGAGGGGTAGCCGAAACTGTGTCCCTCTTCGAAGGACCATCTAGCTTCACTCGAACTGGCACGTTTTAGCGCAAGGAACGCCATTGCTTCGGTTGAGAACCCTACTCATCCTTCTGGTCTGTGCGGTCGTGGTGAATTCCTTCGCCGTTAGCTTCGCAGGGACCCAGCCGCATGACCCCTGCGATTCCTATGGCGACTGCATATCCAGCTCGGTCAGTTACATCCGTTCGAATCCTGACAGTTCGCTCTACGTCGGTGACAGCTTCAGCGTCCAAGTTTCCATCACGACCGGACAGAACACCACGAGCTACTCGGTGTCATGGTCTTACCCGCCCGTCTTCGAAAAGTCGGGAGACACCTTCGTGGTGGCAGAGAACCAGACGGGAACATTTTCAGTCGATGCACTTGTCACGTTCACGGGTTCAATCACAGTCGGCAACACGACGCAGCCATTCACCTCTACCCTCGCGACGGCCCAGAGCATCACCATCATCCCATTGATCATCTCCCTGCACACCAGACTGGTCAACGTCACCGACTCGCACGGCTTCGTCAAGCGGAACCTCGATGGCACTTTCTACCACAACGACACATTCTGCGACTCCTGGACCGCGACCTTCCTCTTCGCGAGCGCCAGGACCGGCATCAGGATCAACGTGACCTCCGTTCCCTCCCCCGCTCTCAGGGTCCTGAACTATTCTGCCGACTCTCTAGGGCGGACCGGCCGGTTCTGCTACGTGGTGGAAGCAGACTCGGCTTACGAGCCTTACAGCGTCATCTTGGTCGCAAGGGCGATTACCTGGCATGGCGTGTCCATCGCACTGAGGGACGGCGGCCAGCCCTTCGCGGTCGTCCAGTATGACCCTCAGATCTCGGCTTACTCATACATGGAGTTTCGGAATAGCACAGCATCAAGCAGCCTCCAAAGGCCCTGGGTCCTCTTCATCAGATACGACGGGAACAGGCCCGGGTACTCGTATGCAGGGGACAGCAACACGGTCCCCTTCAACGGGAGTGCCACCTTCGAAGAGCGGTCCTACTTCGACAACTTCACCTTCACCTCATTGAGCTACCAGCCGTCCAACGTCGCTGGGGGCTTCACCTACAATGTGGTCAACAGCACAGGCTCCCTCAGGTGCCAGTGGCTCAACGGGGGCGGCTCCGCCGTGCTCGAAGGGGACAGGAGGTTACAGAAGGATGTCTTCGAGGTCGAGCCCTCGAGCCTCTCCCCCCTCCTCGATCAGGGTTTCGTCTACCAGAACGTCACCATGACAGGGCGGTGGACGCACGAGGCGGGCTTCGCCCTGAAGATGAACTACTGGCTGGTCCCCTTCCTCTGGAGCGGGAGGGTCAACGTCGTCTCGGTCGGCTCGAGCGGGCAGTCCCTTCCAGACATGCCGATTTCCATTACAGTTCAGAACCCCTCGCCCCTCAACCAGTGGCTGACCTCCAGCTTCGAGCACGTATTCGGGAACGATTCGCGGGCGCTCAGAGCCTTCCAGGCGGACCTCTACCTGACGAACCAGACGATGACCTTCACCGGAACGGGGGCGCTGAGCCTGCTGCTCAACCAGACAAGCCTCGTCCCTCCCCAGATCTCCATTACGGCGGGAGGGGTGACACAGTCGGGGAGCTTCACCTTCGTCCCGGTCCTCGTGAACAGCACGATCATGTCTGCCCCGGATGCTTTCAACGGCCCGGTCTACTACGCCAACGCGACAATCCCCTTCTGGGCGTACAACATGTTCCAGGGGAGCCTTGCCTTCCTCCCTGTTTCCACCACAACGGACCAACCCGCGGCCTTCCTGGAGGTGGTCAACAACGGCACTTCCGGCTGGTTCGCGGGGAACACGACAGCCCCCCAGACGCCCTCGGCCTTCGCCTCTCAGGAGTATGGTTTCTGGCCGATGGGAGAGAACCTGACGGTGTACGTGAACCTGCAGGGCGGAGGCGTGGACCTGCTAGGAGTGCAGAAGGCCGGCCCGAGCGAGTACCAGGCGGCGTTCAACATCAAGCCGTGGAGCGGAGGGATTGATAGCGTCCAACTGGTCGAAAGCGGCAGGGCAATAGAGAACATATCGACGTTGAACCCCTCTGCATACCCGTCGCCACTGCCGCAAGGGCTTACGGGGCTGTACGAGCTATCATATCCGGCCACCGGTCAAGACGTGGAGGCCGTCTTCACGAATATCTGGGGAGCGAAGTCGACGATTGACTTGGGTGCTGCAGGCGCGGCGGCGCCGTCATTCAATCTCATCCCAGAGACCACTGTCGCAGCCTTCGGCATTGCTGGAATCGCTTGGCTCATAGTGAGCGGCGCCCTGAAGACCCGAAAAGCCAGCGTTCACCAGTGAGCCTCTCGTTTTAAGTTCCCAACGCCCGTTCTGTCATGGCACTCGGCACCGCGATGCAGAAGATCGAGTCTGCTATCATAGCGGTCGTCATCGGGATTGCCTTCCCCTTCATCGTCACTTACCTTGTGTCGGGAGGGGCTTCGTCTTCCTTCCTCATCCCATGCACGGCCGCCGGGAGCGGCGTCTGCCAGGTCGGGACCGTGTCGGGGAACGTCATCACCCTCCCTCAGATACTGGTGAGCACCGCGAACCTCGTCATCACACTCCTTACGGGGATTCTGATTATTTTCGCCTCCATCTTCGGGATCTGGGGAGCCATCGAGTACGTGGGGACGAGGGGCGGCACCGGGAAGGGTGGCCTGTAGGATGGCCGCGGTCGCCGCCAAGCAGTTCATCACCCTGACAGAGAAGTGCGAGGCGCTGGGGATGGCGGCGACCCGCCCAGTGATCGTGTTGAAGGCTGGCGTGACAAGGCTCGCAGACCAGCTGATCGACCCGGAGACCGGGGTGGTGCTGGCCGCAGAGGATGCCTACGAGACGGTCCACGGACGAGTGAAGGTCGAGCCGCTCGGCAGCGTGACCAGGTTCGGGGCCCGCCCCCGTTTTAGGTAGCGGCGGATTCTCGAACAGGTGCATGTAAGGTGGGAGCCAGGTCGGGAATCTACTCGGTCTCGGCAGGATACGTCAAGATATCTCGTTACTTCTTCTTCGCGCTGGTGGTCATCGGCCTTCTCGGGGCCGCCTCTGGCGTCTTCGCCCAGAGCCAGCAGACCCCACAGCTCACCCTGACAGTTTCTGATGTGAAGACGAGCGTCACCGGCTACCACATAGACTGGGTGACAATCTCGGGGACGGTCTTCGTGAGCGGTCCCTCGCAGGGGACGTGGACCGGGGGGCCCATCCACTTCAGCGGGTGGGCGTACATCGTCGGGAAGAACCGCTTCGGAGGAACCCTGGACACCAACATCACCCTGTCCAGTGGCGACTTCAACCCTGCGCAGCTGAACTATCCCTCCCTGGCGAACTCGAGCTTCAGCGCTGGGCAAGGGGGACCCCACACCGTCGACTCCTACGTCGTCATAGTGGACGCCTATGATCAGAGCGGCCAACTCGTCGGGACCAGCGGCAGCGTTCAGGGCATAGGCGGCGGCCTGTCCGGGAACCTCTTCATCCTGACCATGGAAATCCCCCTCTTCCAGGTCCCGGCCCTCGGCATCTCCGCTGCAAACCCGGACTTTGCGAGCCTCTTCTCGGCCTTCGACCAGCTCCCTCTTGGGGACTTCTACATGTTGCTTGCAGAGGTGGCCATCATAGTGCTGGTGGGGGCAGGGCTCATCAACGTGATCCTCTACCTCACCGGGGCTTCAGAGCACCAGAAGGGAGGCACCAGCGGGAGCCTGGCCGGCATGAGCAACATTTTCGTCACACTGCTCATGATCCTCCTCCTGCCCTACGCCTACAACGCGGTGGCGGGGTTCGTCAACGTCCTAGACCAGCAGATCATCGCCGGGCCGGGAAACCCCTACAGCCAGTACCTGGCGAACAGCCAGCTGATCTGGAACACCCTCCCCACGGGGGGCAACATCCTGACCGACTTCATCGGCGCCATCGCAAGCATCATGGCGTGGGCCATGTCCTGGCTCCTCGGGAGCGCCCGCATCTTCCTCATCGGCTCCGTGACGGTCGCCATGCCCATCATCCTCGTCCTGAGGAACATCAAATTCACGGCCAGGTTCGCAGGGGTAGTGGAGGACACCTTCTTCGGCCTCATCTTCGCAAGCGTAATCAGCGCCCTCTTCGTCGGGCTCGCAGCCTTCATCCTCAACCACTGGAGCGGGTCGATCTTCACTGCCGCCGGCGTTGACAAGACTTGGGTCGCGCTGGCGGCGCTGATGGGAGCGATTCTCGCGCCGACGGTCTTCGCTCCTATGACCGGGTTCTTCTTCCAGACAATGAGCCAAGTGGGGATGGCTGCGACGGGAACGGCTTTTGCGATAGGAGCGGGGGCGGCGGGTCCAATGGGTGCCGGCATCACTGGCGGGGCGGCCATGGCGGGGCAGGCCCTGGGTGGGCTGGCGGCAAACAACCCCAAGGCGGGGGTGCTTCAGAAGGCTGGGGCAGCCATCGGGGGTTTCGGAGGAGGTTTCTCACATTCCCTGATTCCAATGGGTCAGAACATGCTGTTGATGGGGACGGTGGGGACGCTTGGCGGCCTTGGGGCGAGTCGGTCGGCTTCGGCGATCAACAGGGCGATACAACTCAAGATGCCGCAGGAGACGAGTCAGAACATCGTTTCCTACAGGGCGGGCGCCCTTACCACCGAACTGCAACTGCCACAGGACATGAAGCCTCACATCGAGAGAGCCCTAGGGGCGAAGATGGACCATAACGAAATCAGGCGGTTTGACATACAGTACCACGACGATATACCCTCCTTCAAATCAAACCTGAATGGCAGGGTCAAGGACCTCATGGGGCGACCATAGAGGCGACGCTGTAGCATAGAAAATGAACTGGGTTTAGCTGACTAGGGCTGGTCTTTTCGACCCTGGCTGGTATTCCCAGTGAACCTTCAGGTAATTGACATACCTATTGAATCTTTCACTGGTATACAACTCGTTTCCGAGATTGAAACGCTCAAGAATTCTCGGCCAGTCTCCAGGCCAAACCTGTCGTGCTTGATAGCCTACGTCCTCCGTCTCCGCCTTTGGACCTACAATACCTAACAGGAAGTCAATGTGCATAGCTTTGACGATGCCAACTTGCAACTCGTGCGGCCGATTCTCAAGGCCCCACAACGTGAGCAAGGGCTCCTCTCCGTCGGGACTGACTCCGAACTTTGCTCCGATAAGGTTTGTCAGCTGATTGCGGACAGCGATGTACTTCTGCCGTTCTTCGGGCGTCAGTCGGAGACTCTTGTCTTCTGGCTGCTCCTCTACCTTTGATAGCTTCTCCTCGAGTTCCTTTCTCGTTTCTCTGTACAACCTCTCAAAGACCACATCTAGCTCCGCAGAGGAAACCGATTGGGCTTGTGCCGAGCGTGGAACCAGTAACGAAGCAACCGCCGTCATCGGCTCGACCTTGACCGATTTCACTTCACTTCCAACAAAGTACGCTATGATCATGGCGTCCCCGTCCGGCTTCACCATCCTAATCGCGCTCCTCTCGAACCCGCTTACCACGCCTCCCCTCTCGAACATGATTGACTGGTCCGTGATGTGAAGGACCGCCTCTTCTCCGTCGACCTTGACCTTCTCTCCCTCGTCCATCTAGTCCGCTGCCTCCTGAATCACTTCATCCGCTTCGGCATTTAACTACCACCGTGTTCGTAATGGCAGGGTTTTCGCGTTAAGTTCAGTTGGGTCCAGCTAGACCGTGGTCAGAATCCTCTGGTTCAAGGAAACGACTCGCTGGTCTAGAAGAGGGATACCGCTCAGGGTGGTCTGGGTCAGTCCGAGGCAGCTAACAATCCTCCTCTTTTCGGTCCTCGCGGGGCTGATGGTAGCGACTCCGTTGCCGTCAGCTTCTTTGAAGCTCGTTCCCTTGGCCACGTTCCTGCTGGCTGGGACGACGGTCGCCTTCTGGAGAGTGAAAATGCTGACTCCCGAACAACTAATCATGGCGAGGCTGCGAGGTCTGACTAGGATTCCAAATCAGGGAAGGAAGCCCGACAAGGCCGACGCCACCGCTGCGGCAGAAAGGCCGGAAGAGAGCGCCTTCGAGATTGAGGCCGACAGCGCCGATTCCTTCACCCCGCTTTCCATCACTGGGAGGTGGAAGAGGACGAAGCTGCCAAGGAAGGTCTCGCTCCTCGTGGATGGGATCCCAAGGGCAGGAGCGGAGGCGCTGGCCACTCCCGTCAACGACAATGAAAGCGGCTACACCATCGTGTTTCTCCCCACAGCAGCCGACATTGGAGTGCGTGAGCTCGAAGTCCGGACCGAAGGTGAGGAGAAGCCAATCTACAGGAAGAAGGTCGAGGTGAAGGTGAAGGGAGCGAGGTCACTGGAGATGAAGAAGGTCGGCTGATGTGCGCTCGCCTGGCAGTTAACCTTAGGGCCAAATCACATCTCATCTAGGGTTGATTACACTAGCAGGCCACGCATGGATTCAGAACCCTGACTAGCTTCCGGTCGACTGTTTCAACCGTTCAGGTCCCGTTTGGATGTAACAGCCATATCCCACGGGAGTCATTATCTCAGTGCTCAGGAAAACGACGTTGAAAGTGTAGGGGTATCCGAAGACTCTTAGATTGTCAAACAGCTCCCCTTGAATCTTGGCAAACTCTCTCCAATTGATTGCTTTTAGGTCTAGCACAAATAGATACTCCTTCGGGATGATGTTCTCGACGAGATTACGAACCTCCAAGCGGACTTCCTCCGCGGATTTCCCGTACTTGTTTCCCGTTTCTGCAAGATTAACCCGCCTGCAATATTGTTGCGTAACATCTTCAACTGCCTCGGAATACCGTTTGATGATATCCGCTTCATCAAGGGGGCTAACAAGCAGTCCAATCTTCATCAAATAACCAGAGAGCCTTCTTACGTTCTCATAGAAACTTCCATCAATCATTGGTGGCCTGTAGATGAAATGAATACTAATTACCCAAGGAATGGCGAATGATTCGATAGCCGCTTCCATGAGATGTCTCTTCAGGTCTGGCGCATTCGATTCATTGATATTGGCACTCATTCCCCTAATCTCCTTGCCCAACGTAAATACTACCGGCATAATGTCGATTGGAGTCATGGTCTTGTCAGTACATCTAAGGGGATACTCGAACCGCGCAAACATCATGATTTCGTTGTCTTTTCCTTTCTCTTGGATTTCTCGTTGAATCTTCTTCTTTACCTGATCTAGCAGAGGCCTTTTTTCATTTGGCAACGAATTGAAATCGAATCCGAGATTGAACGACGAAACGTCAGGCGACACGTTCATCCCTTCTTTCCTCAACTTGTCGCGTTCGGTCAAGGGGATTATTCCTACATCTGTTACCCCGTCAAGGAATTTTGCGACGAGCTCGTCGAACAGAGCGGAGGGTTTGCCTCGCACCACGAGGATTATGCGGTAGTTGATGTCAGAGGCGTTGAGGGCCTCCATGATGAAGACGGTTCGAATTTTCTATCTAAGCGTTTCCAGCAAGCATCTTTCGTCGTTAGTTCAGACCTTAAGGTAAGAAGTTGTTCCACAATACTTGCACGAAGCGAACCTAGAAACAGGCATCGGCAGTCCGTGACCGCAACTGGGACATACCAACTTTGTGATGTCGCCGGCGCTGCCAGCACCCTGGAAAGAATGGAGCCTACTGATATCTTTCAGGTCGCTAAAACTCACCAAACCCAGTAGTGTAGCATCGTTATCAGCGACAATTGGAATTCTGCCAACCGCTTTTCTTGACATAGTGTCATAGATGGTGGCCAGAGTGTCATTGGGGTGCCCTACGAGCGGGTCTTTCGTCATTACTTCCTTGACTTTTGTGGAGAGGGTCCTACCCGGACGGACCTTCTTGAGATCAACGAGCGTGAAGACGCCTACCAATTTCCCGTCGTCCATGACAGGCACGCCCCCAATTCTATTAATCCTGAACAATCGCCGAGCTTGCTCGACAGGCTCGTCGGGCCCGATAGAAATTGGATCCTTTACCATGACCTCTGAGACACACACGTCTTTTGGCAGAACGAGCCTCAATCGCCACGTCAGCTGGAATTGGTTGTGATATACCTTCCTTTCTTGTATACGACCACGGTCCCGGTGGCTCGAGGCCCTAACTGCATGTGTGGTGGCCGGGGTTTGAACCCGCGTCTGTTGTTCCACAAAAGATTCCATCAAGTGTTATATCAGAAAACTCTCATGTCACACGATGACCTACATCTATGAGGTCGGCCCCATCAATTATTTCAATCTCAGCGAGCCGGAGCGGAACGCGGTCCTGTCGGGATTCGCATCGGCCCTCCAGCAGCTCAGCGCCGCGGCCGTCTTCCACGTCAGGCTGGACTCCATGAGCGTCGTCGTGGGGAACGAACTCTACAGCGTGGCCTACAGGCGGTACTTCCTGGAGAGCGACCAGCCCCTCGAGGGCTTCCTGGCGGCGATGGGCTTGCAGGAGAAGTATGTCAGACTGATGGAGGTTCCCGCCTACCCCGTCGCCAGCAACCTCCCCCGCTACGTCGTCCTTGAGAACGGGGACCTAGCGAAGGCCTACACGATAACCGGCGTCTCGTCCGACCTAGATGTCGCGTTCCTCGCCAGAGACATGGGCGAAGGCAGCATCATAGACAAGACCGACGAAGTGAAGTTGAGGATCGAGCCGCTGAAGAGAGACGAGTCAAAGGGCGTCATGCGGCTGCACGCCGACACTCTCCAAGCCAAGGTGACACTCGTCGAGATTGGCGGAGGCAGGGACAGGGAGCTTTCGCAGGAGGCGGTGATGGCCGAGGAGGCCGCCCAGTCTGTGATATCGGGCGCGCAGAGGCTCTTCAGGGTCTCATGCGTCCTCATCCTGAGAGAGAAGAGCCTCGACGCGCTGAGGAAGAAGGCCGACTCCTTCTACGACATGATCATGGGGGTGGTGACCGAACTCGACTCGCCCAAGGGCATACAGCACATCATGGTGACAGGGGAGGGACCGAGGCAGCTCCGGGGCGCGAGCCTCCTCATGCCCACCGACAGCGTCCTCGCCTTTTTCCCCTTCGCCGGCCTCGACATAATCGAGCACGACGGAATCTTCCTCGGGACCAACCTCCAGACCAAGGGGCCAATAATCTACGATCTCTACAGGAAGTCGAACCCCCACGCGATAGTCGTCGGGAAGAGCGGCCAAGGAAAATCGATGCTGCTGAAGAGCTGGGTCTCAAGGATGGCCCTCACCTATCCTGACCTCGCCTTCATGGCCTTCGACAGCGTCAACCAGAGCGAATACGGCCAAGGCGCAGACGGCTCCTACGAGCGCAGCTTCGCGGGAGTGACGGGTGCGAAGGTCGTGCGGTTCAACCCCTCCCAACCGATGGGTTTGGACCCGCTCCGCTTCTTCGGGAAAAGGCAGGCAGCGTCTCTGCTCGCGAAGATGGCCGGGATAGGCATCGATGAAAGGAGCCTCAGGGCAGAGCTCAACGAAATCATCCAGTCCACGAGCGTCTCTGCCGCTCGGGACGTCTTCGGCGCGAAGATGTCGGAAGAGCTGAGGAAGCGGGTCAACGGCAATCTGAGGCCCCTGAATTTCATGTTCGACGGCGAGCCCCAGCAGCCCTACATGAGGACGATATTCGTCTTGGACGACCTCCCCAACGACGAGGAGTTGAGGGGCTCGGCCGTGGTGCTCGCGAGCGCCCTGGCGATGGCAGCCCTGAAGTCCCTCCCCATACCCCAGAAGAAGGTGCTTCTGATTGACGAGGCGTGGGCCTTCCTGGCAACCGACGACAGGGGCCGGCTCTACTTCTCAGAGGCGATGGACATCGTCTCGGAGATGGCGAGGACAGGGAGGCATTACAACGTAGCCCTGGTCTTGGCTACGCAGTACGGGAAGGACCTGATGAACGGGCAAGGGAAAACGGTCCTCGAGTCGTGCGCCACCAAGGTCCTCCTCCACCAAGACGCTGCCGGTCAGGGAGGGGGCTCAGACCTGGCCCAGCAGATCTTCGGCCTGAGCGACCAGGAAAGAGCGTTCATCGAGAGGGCCGACAGGGGGTTCGGCATCCTATTCACCGAGCAGGGGCGGGTGCCTTTCTACAACAAGCTGACCGAGATGGAGTATTCGTGCTTCACGACGAAGCCCGACGAAATGGGGCAGAAGCCCGCCGCCCCTTGAACGCTACCTCCTGGCAGGGCACATCTCTGCGTCCAGAATCAGGTCGGTGAGATGCGCCTGGGCCTTTCTGAGAAACTCGAGATAGGCCCTCTCGTTGCCCTCTTCGAGCGACATCGACGCGACGAACAGGTCCACGCTCACTTCAATCATCTCCGCCTCGCGGTCGTACTCCGTCTCTTCGGCCATCGATAACGTACCCGCCCTCGCCTTATAGTGACCCCGGTCCCTCGGGACTGGCTCCGGGGGAAGGCCCCGGGAGCGAAACTGTCGTTTTAAGCGGGTGCCTCCTGGTTCTGCATGAAAGCGTTCAGGCCAGCCTTCGTGGAGCCGGTCCTCGCCTACGCTCTTGCTTCTGCTCTGATCTGGGGCGCCGCCGCCGTCGCCATCTTCATGCTGCCCTTCCCAAGCGCTTACGTCGATCCACTCCTCGAGGTCTTCGCCCTGCCGGCCGCGGCGTTCTGCGTGGCCAAGTCTGCTCAGGCCCTATGGCTCAACCTTACCGAGCGGTACTTCATCGGGGTCGAGACGGTGCAGATAGAACAGGGATGGTTCCACAGGCACGCCCAGACGGTCCCCATGAGGAGCGTGGCTTGGGCAGGAGTCGAACTTTCCCTCCTCCTCAGGGTTCTCGGCGTGGGGACTGTGGTAATTCACACCAACGACCACGCGGATTTCTGGCTGCACGACTTGAAGGAGGCGATGCAGGTGCGTGATCAGATAGACCCAGTGCTCGCGCCGGAGCCGGTCTTCAGGCCGAGCGTCGGGTGAATCTGTGGCCGTGTACTGTAACAGAAAGGGCGTCAGCACGATTATCGCGACCATCCTCACCATCTCCCTCGCGGTGGTGGGCTCGGCGGTCTACTATGTCGCGGCGACGTCATACCTCAGGCCACAGCCGGGCCTTTCTCCCCAGGTTTCCATTACAGTCGGAGCCTCAGAATTCACCACGATAGACGTGCAGCTGACCAACACGGGAGGGGTGCCATTCACCTCGGTCATGATCTCTGTTGCGGGCACGTCTTCCCAACTCCAGATTGCCTACTCGGCTACCATCTCGGCGAACGGAGGCACTGCCTCGGTCCGGGCCAGAGGGCTCTCAGGAGGGTCATATTCTGCGACCACGCCGAACACGACGGTATCCGGAAATCTCGCCGCATCGGCGGGCATGTCATACGCCGTCGTCCTGGAAGGAATCCTGAGCAACGGCGCGACCTACAGCCAGGCCTTCAGCGTCGAAGCTGCTCCATGACGTTTTATCCACGAATGTGGTTTTACCAAGATGAGATTCTCACGCAGCAGGAAGGGGGTCAGCGAGGTCGTTGCTGCCCTCCTTCTGCTTTCCATAACAGTAGGGGTCTTCGGCGTCTTCTACACCTACTACGTGAGCGGGCTGAACTCATCCGGCGGGAGCGTGGCGAAGGGAATCCAGGACTCGGCCAAGGCGACAGGAGAGCTGATGAGCCTGGTGAGCTACCAGGTGCAGGGGAGTACCGTCACCCTCTACCTCTACAACTACGGCCTCCAGCCGATAACACTGAGCCCGCCCCAGCAGGCATTCCTGGTGGCCTCTGGGTCCCAGCAGTCTGCCCAGAGCTTCATCCTGACCGACGCCTCCTCAGGTAGCGCCATCAGCACTATCCAGACACAAAAGCTAGCCGAGATGACTCTGACCTTCGGGAGCGTTCCCAACTCGTTCTATGTGGAGATCATTGACAGCATCGGGAAGAACTTCGAGTTCCAGCTTTCATCCTAGTCTGCGTTAAAAGGCGAGCCCGCCTTCACGCCCAATGAACACTCGGGGCCACCGGAGGAAAGGCATAGCTTCTCTGCCTGTATCGATCTTCTTCGTCGCCCTTGTAGCTACCGCATTGGTCGGGGTGGGCACGCTGGCATCCGGGCAGTCGGGCCTCGCGACCAAGCAGGCCAGCGTCGAGAACGCGTTGGCCGCGCGACAGCAGGAGCTTTCTGGGCTGTCAGCCTCGACCCAGACGGGGACCATTCTCGAGCTTTACCAGACTTCGGGGGTGGCGACCAACATCGTCTACGCGCTCCTGCAAGAGGGCAACGGTCAGGCCCTCTCAGAGCCCGTCAACTACGTCGTGAAGCCGGGACAGACCATGACCATCAACATCACATCACTGGCCGAGTCGTTTTTCGGGAGCTCCCTGCCAAGCCTGACAAGCGTCACCCTAGTGACAAGCCGAGGGCTGTACATCACCTCCCAGATCCAGACGGTACAGCAGACCAAGCAGGTCACCACCTACCAGCAGGAGCAGGTCCAAGAGACAGGACAGCGCCTTGCCGGATACGATGTCTCCGAGACCACCACCGCCCTCGCAGGATACGACGTGTCCGAAACTTCGAGGATTATTACGGGCTATGACGTGACGCAGACCACCACCTCGACCGTGCTCGCCGGCTACGACGTGACCGCCCACTACCCGGTGACGACCCAAGTCCTCTCAGGCTACGACCTGTACATGACTGTGGCCCATACCGTCTACACGTGCCCCTCCGGCTGGACCAACTACCAAGACGGCCTCTGTAGTATCACGACGACCCAGACCGTCCTGGTCGGCGAGCAGTACTGGGCGCACTATTGCTACTTCCCTCTCTTCTTCATATGCGGCAACGAGCTACTATCTCTGGTCACCTTCCCCAAGGTCATCATGTACACATACCTGGTGCCCATCTACAGGACCGAGACGGTGACGACCTACGCGTCGGCCACGGTGAACACCTACTACACGACCCAGTACGAGGGCTACTCGTCCAGCTGCCCCTCCTATGCCTACCAGCTCGGGATAACCTGCTACCCGGTGTACACCACGCAGACGACCTACCAGAGCGAATCGCTCGGCCAGCTGTCGTACTGCCCGATGCCAAACTCCTACACCAGGACCTACTACTCATGTACGCCGGTCTATCACCAGCAGACGACCACGACCTACCTAGGCCAGATGGGCTATTGCCCGTCAGGAAGCTCGACCACGCAGTATTCGTGTTCTCCCGTGTACCAGTCACTAACAATCAGCCTCGGACAGATGTCGTACTGCCCGTCGGGTTCTCAGTACTCCTGCTCGCCAGTGTACGAACCATACACAATCAACCTGGGTCAGATGAGCTACTGCCCGTCCGGTTCGCAGTACTCCTGCTCGGCGGTCTACAGCTCCTACACCTACTGGATCACTGAAACGGTCCCCGTCGTGACCACAGTCAGCTACGAGACTTTGTCGACCTTAGGTTCGACTTGGCTGGTTGGCGGGTAGCCGAGTCAAAGTCCACGGGAGGCTCAGAGCTTCTCGATTTCAGCTGCTAGTTGCGAGAGCTTCCTGCCCTTTTCTGTGAGCGAGTAGGCGACCGGCCTGTACGGCTCGTCCAAGACCTCCCTTTCCACTAGCTTGGCCGCCTCCATCGCCTTCAGGGCCCTGGAGGTTGTCGTCGAGAACCCTATGGCGTTCACAAGCTCCGAGTAACGCATCTGGTCCTTTGCCTTCAGCAGCTCAAGGACCTTCCGGGTCCCCTTCAGGGCGAGCACGTCGAAGGCGTCCAACCACATTTAGGTATGAAGGAGCGGAGAAATACTATTGCAAGCGCTATTGGGATTTAAGTAGCGTAGGCGCTATTCACACGCGCAGGGTCCTTCGATAATGGAAACGCTCCGAGGCAGCTCAGGAGTTCTGCACACGTTTACCGAAGTTTCGAAGGGTCCCATGGGGACCAAGGTAATGGAGAGCTGTAACGCCGAAGCGTGCGAAACCGATGTCATGAGGCTTTGGATCAAGGCCCTTGACGTTGGCGCCAGGGCCGCGGAGCTTGTCGCGCCCTCGTATACGCCCATGGCCCTCGAACTGGCGAAGGAATACAAGATTAAGCTCAGGAATTCCACCACACATTCCCAAACGAGGTCACAACCCCGACGCTCTGGAAGGAGGGGTTGACGGAAAATGTCGAAGTCCCTCGCGGGGCAACCGTCACTGTCCGGCTCAGCGCCATGACCTGCTGCTGACCTCCCCCGTTCACTCCGATGTAGTAGGAAACCGCAGCAGTGACCGGACCGTTGTTTCTGATTGTCACCGTCCCCGAGCTCAAGCTCACAGACAGACTCTCGTCCGCCTTGCCGCCCACCACGAGCTGGGCTTGGGCAGCCTGTCTAGCCATCGAGTACTGGGCAGCCAGGAGGGCGGTGAAGAGGCTGAACACCACCATTGCGAGGACGATAAAGAACAGCGCGCCTACGACTTCTGCCTGGGCTCTACGGACCTTCATCTTACGACGAGGACCTTTCTCGCTAAAAAGAGGGGGAGGGCCTGCCCGCCAGACAAGCCCAGTCTTTCTACTGAGCAGTCACTGTGAGGACTTGGGTCTGGGTCGCACCGTTGGCGAAGGTCGCGACCACGGTGATGGAGTATGAGGTGCCCGCCACGTCACCCGACCCTGAGAACGTCGAACTCACCGCGCTCCCCGGAGGCACGGTCAAGGCACCGGTGGAGAAACCCCCGTTGGCTGCGAACCCAGGGATTGTGCTCGTGACCGCGAGCCCTGTCAGCTCGATTGAGCCTGAGTTCGTGACCGTTATCGCCCCTGCGCCTGCACCAGAGCCGCTGGGGACTACGAGGGAGGCTTGAATCTGCACCTGGGCGGTGTTCTGGGCCCTCGATGCCGTCGTGGTGAAGTAGGTGTAGAGGACCCCGGCGGCGACTATGGTCATGGCGACGACGAGGATGGTTGCGATGATCGGAGAGATTGCTTTTCTTCTATGTGTCTGAAGACTAGTCTTCATTGAAGCTGAGGTTCAGACCGAGATATAACGCGGTCAGAACCCAAGAGAGAAGCTTGGAAGATATTGCGTGAAGGCCAGCGCCAGTACCGCCAGGACGAACAGAATCGTCATGTTGAGAGTGTTCTTTGCAGTGAAATCGGTGGCCCTGGTCATCGTGAAAGCTATCGCGCCTGCCGCCACGACCGTGACTATGTCCACAGTGCTGTTGACTATAGCCAGGGACGCTGTCCCTCCTCCAAAGAATCCGGCGGTTGACGCGCCGAAGCTCCCTATGACGCCGCTGATGACCTTGACCACCATTGGGATGGCCACCGGGACGGCGTAGCCGAGCATCCTGTAGAGCCCTACCGATGAAGTGGCCTCCTTCTTCAGCCGGTTGTATCCTGAGATGAAGTTGTAGAGGTCCTCGATGTTAGCAGGCGTACCGCCCCCGCTCTCGGTTATCTGGTCGAGGATGAACATCGTCATCCTCCCGAGCCAGCTCCTCATGGCCACCTTCACCTCCCCGAGCCTCACGCCGAGGCTCATCTGTGCCGCTATTCTCTCCAGGATCGAATCGAAGACCGGGTTGAACTTCGTCTTGGTAGCGGTCTCCAGAATTGCCTTCCGCATGTTGTAGCCTATCTTCCTGTATTCCGCTATGCTCCTGAGAAAGTCCGGGAGAGCCGCCTCGGTCAGCCTGACCTCCCTGATTTGGGCTCTCACCGGGAGGCCGTACAGCGTGGCTCCTGCCGCCCCCGACACAGCCACCATCAGCCAAATCTGCCCGGTGAACGAGGAAACGAGGGCCCCCGCAGCGACCCCCACAAGGCCGAGCCTCACATCCCCTCCGAGGATGTCGTATACCCTCGGCTGCACAGACTTCACCATGAAGTACATCAGCAGAGCGATGATTGGAAGGGCCGCCACGCTCACGTAGGAGATCATGGCCACCAGGTCTGGCGGCATGGTGATCGCCCCGACGACCAGCAGAAGAGGGAGGAGGACGAAGACAATGATCAGCATCTCCCCGATGGTCCCTACCTTCTCCGCGTAGCTCTGCCACCTGAACCTCATGGAGGCGAGGTACTCCCTCGTCCTGTCGGAGAGGTACAGGACTACGTCCCCGCCGGACTTCAGGACCCCCGTGTACCCGTAGAGGAAGTGCTTGAAGGAGTCGTCCGGGTGGGTCGACGCCAGGTCGTCGAGCGCACCAACCAAGTCCTTCCCAAACCCGATGCTCTTCTGAAGGAGCCTCGCTTCCACTTCCATCGCGGGAAGTATCTGCTTCCCCAGTGTCCCCCTGAATGCGTCAACGAGGGACCGCCCGGCCGACTGCATTACCGAAGAGAGCAGGGCGAAGAAGGGGAGCTCGTCCCTGACGTTCGTCTTCCTCTCGGAAACCCTGTTCTTCGCACTCAGAGAGGGCGTGTAGAGGATTATCGCTGGGACCATCATCAGAGCAAGCAGCGTGGGGCTGACGAGGACGGAAAGGACGAGCGACAGTGGGACGAAGACGGCCGCCAGGGCCACGGAGTAGAATGAGTACCTGGCAGCAAAGGCGTAGGGGTCCAGCTGCATCCCGCCCTTCACGACGTCACTCCTGATGCTCCGCTCCACTCTTTCGGCGAGCCTGTTCAGAAGGGGGATGCTCCTGGTGAGCCTGACGGCCCTGTCCTCTTTGACCTCACGGACTCCGGGGCGGGCCCTGCGGAAGGCGTCCCAGACGCCGCTCACCCGGACCTTACTTTCCAGGCTGACGTGGAACAGGCCAAGCAGGAGCGGGAAGGCGACGAGGACCACCGCCTCAGAGAGGACGAAGCCAAGAACGAGCCCCTTGGAGAGCCCCGACAGGGAACCGACGCTCCGAAGGGCCATGTAGAGAACCAGCGTGGCTGCAACCCCGAGAACGGCGAAGTAGAGCCTGCCTGCTGAAACTCTGGCCACGAAGCTGGAGCCTGGCCCGCCTTAAAACCCACGAAGTACTCCTCCAGGGTGAAGCGAACCCCACTGGTCTTGGCCGCGATCTGCCTTCTCCTGGTGCCTTGTGCGCTTCCTGAAATTCAAACCGCACAGGCAACTCAGCCCGCGGCGTCCGGCGCCCTTCTGCCGCCGGTCTCAATCAACCTCACCGCGATACCGAGCCAACTGCCGCCCGGTGGGTCCGGGGTTGTCATAGTCCAGCTGGTAGACGTAAACGGAAACCCGTCCCCCGCGAGGCAGGACATCACGGTCAGCCTCTACTCGTCAGATTCGGCCGTCGCTGATGCCACACAACAGGTGGCTATTCCCTTCGGAAAGTCCCACGCGGAGGCGCAAGTGGAGGCAGGGATTCAAGGGTCGGCGAAGCTGACTGCCACAGCGGACGGATTCCTATCCGGTTCTGTCCAAGTCTCCACCCTGCTCTTCAATGACTTCGCCCTCCAACTTGATCCAATGAATAATCTCGTCTCCCTCGGCGACACGCTCCATCTGCGGGTCGGACTGACTGCTTCAGGCGTGCCCTTCGAGACCCCTGCAGGAGTCCAGGTCTCCGTCGTGGCTTCCCTTCAGGGCGTACCCCAGCAGAGTGTCGAAGTGCAGCCAGGCGCCTCAGATACCTACTTCAGCATCCCCATGCCTTCGAACATTTCCCTCGCGACGCCATATCTGTCGATAACTGCGGCTGCCTCTGGCTTCACTTCGGCCACAGCGGCTGTCGGCCTGTCGCCCCAGGCGGGTGACCCACAAGAAGTGATGGTCGGCCCTCCAAGAGCCAACCTCACTGCTCAGAGCCCCGGGTTCCTCTCGGTCTCGCTGTTCAATGGCACTTTCGCCCCCGCCAAGGGGACCGTCACCCTCAGTCTCTTCTCGAGCAATTCAAGTGTCGTGGAACCCTTGAACAGCGAAGTCGTCCTGAACGGCGGAGACAGCGCGACGTTTGCGGTCTACGCGAACGCCACCGGGACGGCGCAGGTCACAGCTGTAGCCCCTGGTCTGGTCGCTCTTCCCCTTACGGTCAGGGTGGTCGGGCCGTTCAGGCCCACCCTGAAGCTGTCGGTCCCTCAAGAGATGAGGGTCGGAGAGGCCTACAGCTTCTCCGTTGGGTTCTACCATGGAACCCAGCCGGTTGCCTACGGGCCAACTACTGTCTACATTTCGTCCTCGAATGCTGGCGTGACCGTCCCCTCGAGCGTTGATGCTTCCGCCCTCGGATACGCCATCGGGACACTTTCAGCCGGCAGCGCAAACGTGGCGAACATCACCGCCGTCCTTGATGGGGTGGGGGCAGCGACGGCAGCAGTTTCTTTCATATCCGCGCCCGTCATCGCCCCCGTGACGTACACTCTGAGAGTCGCTTCGGATTCAGGGCCTCTCGCAGGGGTGCCGGTCAACTTCACCTACGGCGAAAGGACCGCCATGGTGGATACAGACCAGTCAGGAGTCGCAGTCTTCGGGACCTTCAACGACACTGCGACCACTATTTCTGTCCCGGAGCAGATCCAGCCGTCTGGACAGATGAGGTACGTCTTCGTCAGCATGGAGAACTCGACGGGGCGTGCAATCAGTGTCACCGCTTCGGGCCCTTCCAACCTCACGGCTAGATACGCGACATATTACCAGTTTCGCGTGGTCAGTCCGATAGGAAACACCACGGGATCAGGCTGGTACAGGAGCGGGACGTCGGCCACCTATTCCATCGACGAGACGTCCTCTGGCGGCCCGCTCGTCTATCAGAGGTTCTCGGGATGGGCAGGCAGTTTCTCCTCAGACCTGGCGAGCGGGTCGACGGTCATCACATCTGCCGAGACCATCACCGCTCAATGGGGCACAGATAGCAGCCTCCTTTTCGCCGCCGTGGGGGCGGTCATAGCGGGGGCAGCGGTGATCGGTCTCTTCATCTTCAGGCTGAAGAAGAGACTTCCAACCAAGTGACGCCCCGGCTGGTCTTCGTCGTTTTATCCTGAAGCGGTTTTGGAGCTTGTTGTTCTCCAAGGATGATTCTATCCGCAGGGCGCTCTCTGGTTTCTCCCTCTACACACTTGGCGAGGAGCATAGGCAGGGCGACTCGATAGCCGTCCTGGGAAAGGAACTCGAGAGATACGATGTCGGCCCTGCAGCAATCGTCATCGCCAACGAGGGGGGCGTCGGAAAGTACACCATCATTGAGCCTTCCCTTACCGAGCGTGAAAGGGAGAGACTGAGCCGGCTCCTCGACCACCTCTTCATGAGCATCTCCTCTGAGGATGCTACCGACCCTTCGAAGAGGCTCATACCCAACATGGTCGAGGCCGCGAGAAGCCTGGGGTTCCTCGACGAGGTGACCCGCTCCCTGCAGAAGTACGAATACTACGTGAAGAGGGAACTGAAGGGGTACGGGAGGCTGGACGTTCTGATGAACGACTTCAACATCGAGGACATCAAGTGCACCGGCCACGGAAAGCCCGTCGTAGTCCTCCACAAAAACCACAGCGAGCTGGGCTGGATCCGGACCAACGTCGTCTTCCCCACCGAGGAGGACGCCGAGGAGTCCACCCAGAAGATGCTCCAGAGGTGCGGAACCATGGCCACCAACGCCATGCCGATAGTCGACGCCAGGACCCCCGCCAACGACAGGGTGGCTGTGAGGTGGTCCACCGACGTCTCAATGACCGGGACCGCCTTCACCATCAGGAAGTTCCCCGCTGAGCCAATGCCGATAACGGCGCTGGTCAGGCTGAACACCGTCTCCCCTCTCATGGTTGCCTACCTTTGGCTGATGATCGAGGCCAGGGGGTTTGCCCTCATCGTGGGCCCGACCGGATCGGGGAAGACCACCTTCATGAACACCCTCGCCTCTCTAATCAATCCCAACGCTGCCGTCTGCACCATAGAAGACAACCCCGAGCTCAGGCTATCCCACGATGTCTGGGACCAACTCACGTCGAGACACAGCTACAGCATAGGGATGAACAACCTCGAGATCACCCTGCAGGACCTCGTGAAGCACTCCCTCAGGCTGACCCCAGACTTCGTGATTGTGGGCGAGGTCAGGGGGGAGGAAATCGCCGCCCTGATCAACTCGGCAGCCTCCGGGCATGGGGCCCTGACAAGCCTGCATTCGGACAGCGTCCAGAACGTCATGATCAGGATGAGCGCCCCACCAATGCTCGTGCCGACCGGGAACATGATGCTCATCTGGGCATTCGCCGTCATGAACAGGGTCAGGAGGGAGCACGGCCGGGTGGTGAGGCGCGTCCTTTCGATAACCGAGCTGGACCCTAGGAAAGGAGGCTTCGACCTGAAGGAGATGTTCACCTACAACATGGTTGACGACACCTTCTCGCCGTCTGCCCCTGAAGAGCTGGTCCGGATGAAGACCGAGAGGCTTCAGCAGATTATGAGGCTTTTCGGGTGGGACGAAGCGCAACTGGAGAGGGAACTTGCGGAGAGGGCAGAACACTTGGAGCGGATGGTGGAGAACAAGCTGTTCACCTTGGACGAGATCAGCGAGTCGGTCAGGAAGTTCTACATCCGGAAGTATGGCCTAACCAGCTAGCCCGGGCCTGGTCCAATCACGTGCCCGCAGTCTTGACATGTTCCGTCAACCAACCTCTCGCAATCCCTGCCGCAACCGCACTTGCGGTGCTCCCGGCATCTGTAGCACACCTCGATGGATGGCATCCTATGACGCGTAATAAGACCGCGTAAGAGACGATTCTGTCAACTCTGTTTCACGCAGAAACGAAGCAAAGGTTGAAAAAAGAACATGGATTGGAATGGTCTATGCCTCGTAAAAGGCGCACTCCGTTTGAGAAGGAGAGGAAGAGGGAACGCGATAACCAGCAAGAACAGGCAGGGAAGATGAAGGAAGGATACCGGATAGGAAGTAAGCGAAGGCGCAAGTCCAACTAGAGGACGACACAATCCCAAAATGCCAAGTCCTCGCCCGATGACTCCGAATGACTTTCGGAGGGTTGGTTCAATAGCCTTCCTCATTGCAATCGCCGGGCGCGTGCTGGACTTGGTGACCACCTTGATTGGATTCAAGCTCGGGCTTGTCGAGTCCAACCGGATTGCTGTTGGGATACTGAGTCAACTGGGTTGGGCTGGCCTGGCTCTGGAAGAGATTGGAGCCATCGCCATCTTTCTCATCGCATGGCGATGGGTTGTGAATCCACGATGGTCGAAGCTGAGCTATTCTGACTCCCTCGTCTTTGGGATTAGTCTGATTGCATTTGCCTTCGTGTCCCTCTACTTCTTCATTCAGAACTCGCTCTGGATACTCTTGACCGTACTGGGCATCACATGAAACGAATAGTGCAACAGAGTTGCCAGAGTCTCAAGGGATTGCGAGTCCTTGGAACTCACACGGGAAAGCACTCGCAGTTAACGGGCTCCCGCCTGCACTGCCTGCAGACCCAGACTCCCATCTCATTCTTCGTCAGCGGCCTACCACAATAACACTGCATTGGTCTTTACTTCGAGTAGACTGTTCCGTCGACCCTCACCTTCGGGGAGTCCGCTACCTCCTTGGACCTGATCCAGAATTTGTAGGCGCATTCAGCACAGAGGGTAGGATTCAGCCTCACGGCAGGTTGCTCGCACCACTCGCAGGTCGGCTGCACGAGCCCTCACTGTCACATACCAGAGTTCAATGGCTTATACGTCTGGCGCCCCATCGGTTTGTCGGTTAACGCGCCGCACGAACCGAAGGCTCCCACCTTCGTTATTAGCGATTAGCCCCTGCCAGAATAATGCCGGACTTCGATGACTCCCTGAACGAAGTCTGTCATTCAGTCCTCTCGGAAGTCCTCGGCCCAAGCGGAAGGGACACTACCTCATGGTGGCTTGCGAAGTCTGATGTCAGCCTGTCGGACTGTGCCAGGAAACCCCAAGAGTTCGACGACGCCCTCTCCGAGCTGTTCCAGCCAATGGGGGCACTTGTAATCGAGGCGCGCATCCTGGCGAGGTTCTATCGGAATCTAGGTGCGCGGTACGACAGAGGGCCGACTCTGATCTTCGCCGACGAAGTTCAGAGGGCCAAGGAACTGTTCGACAGCAAGAACCCGCGTTAAATCCGGACCACTACAATTCTGACGATTTGGTCTCTGGATCAGTTGATGAATCTGAAGAGCAGTTCTCAGGCATCTTTGCGAGAGTCAGGAAGCCGAAGCCGAACCTACAAGGGAGACGGTCCCACATTGAGATGATGGTGCACATCCTCGACGCCATCAGGAACGGTGCCGACAAGCCTACCCGCGTCATGTACAAGTCGAACCTCTCTTGGTCGGCCTGCCAGAGCTTCCTGAGCCACCTCGCTGAGCGGGGGTTTGTGAGGGTCGTCCCTGACGGCCCGCGAAGGCGCTACGAGCTGACCCCTTCTGGCTCCGAGGTACTGTCCTCCTTCACCAGGGTGGCGGAAGCAATCATCGCCTGAAGCAGCTTCCCCTCGTTAATACCGTCCGGTCTCCATGTCCTCGATGCCCGATACCGGCTGGCTCTTCCTCTACACCCCGATTCCGTACCTTGCCGCGATGTACATTGTGGCCTACCGCCACGACTTGGGCAGGCTGGCCAGGCCGTTCCGCGACCTCTCGAACGAGTCAGAGTGGTATGCCGTCTGCAGACGCCTCGAAATTGTCGACAACAACACAGTACTGCTCAAACGGTTTCGGTTCGGGGGCGGGCGAAACCTCGTCCCGCTCGCCGCCTCCCTCGTGCTCTACATCGGCTCGGCCTTCGCCTCCTTCTTTCTGCCGTGGTACTACCTGTGCGCGATTCAGGCGGCGGTGGCTGCTCCCCTCTTCGTGCTCGTAGTCCTAAACTGGACCGGACCGGTCCCACCCAAGCCCTACAGGGACACCCTGCCCTATCCCCGCCTCGGGACCAGGGTCAGGCATGTCAAGAAAGACGAAGCGAAAGCCATGCCAGCGGTCCCTGCCGCAGGAGGGGCTCCATGAAGGGCAGCGACGACGCGGCGGAAAAGGTGCGCTTCTTCAACGTCAGCCTCATCAACGCGACCCCCATGTCCATCCCGAAGTTCCCCCAGCCGCAGCGCCTCATGGGGGAGCTGACTCACTCCATCGAAGCCGCGAGCCCGAAGTTCGCCTGGGTCCAGTTCCTCTTCAGGCGGGTGAACCTTTCGCCCACTCTGGTTGCCCTGAAGAACTCCATGCACGTCGCAGCGGAGCAGATCAAGACTCCCAAGAGGAGCTGGATAGACGACAGCGAATCCGACAAGCCGGAGCTCTACCGCGACTGGTACAAGCGCTCCGGAGAGAGGGTCAAGAGGATCGACGCCATAGCCAACGCACCTCACGTCCTCCTCGCTATCCAAGGGATGTGGGTCGGGGACCCCCGACAGCTCTCGACCCTCCCATTCAAGGACTGCCACGACGAACTGGACAGGCTCGGGACCTTCGTCTACAGAAACCCCTGGATGCTCGTCGAACTGGTTGAGCGGAGGATGGTCACCGACGTGTCGCCCTACTTCATGAGCTACGCCCGCTCCCGCCTGGAGCCCCCGTCGTTCCTCATCACCCAGGAGGAGATCCCCTACTTCCTCCACCTGCCCGTCTTCAAGGGCCTCGAGTTCCCGAAGTCCCTCCTCGGAAAGACCGCGTTCTCCCCCCTGGTTCCGTCCGGCGGAGTGGAGCAGGCCGGCACCAAAGGGGCTGCCGCCCCGTCCACGGGCTCCAACATCATGGCGCTGGCTAAGGTGCCGGAGATCAAAGAGCCCCTGAAGGAACAGGCGGTCGAAAGGCTGGCGCTGCTTCCCTCGACGACCGTCAGGGGGTTCGAGGTGGTCTATTCGGAGGGCAGTACGGCCATCGTGCTTTCGTCGGGGACCAAGCCCGACGCACGGGAATATCTGGGAACCCTCGAGTCCGTCTACGGCAAACTGAGCGTCGTGGGAACTTACCCGAAGCCTGACTTCCTAGCGAAGATTCCGAGCCTCGTCGGGCTGAAACTTGCGCCCAGGACAGTATCACCGCCGTCGAGGATAAACCGGGTCTGGAATTGGATCAGAAGGCGGTCAGGGCCGGCCCCGCGTTAAATTGCGAACCTTCCTCCTTGACCGATTGTGAATGGGGCAGACACTAACGGCCGACGACATGCTGTTCCACATGCTCGTCACAGGCGGGACGGGGAGCGGGAAGACCAACGCCGTCCTCCACATGCTGAACCTGTTCTACAACAAGAAGGAAGAGAGTAAGCCGCAGCCCGCTCTCTTTCTCTTCGACCCCGGAGGAGACGCCTCCATCGACCTCCTCCGTTCCATCCCCGAATCCGAGTGGAAGGACCGCGTGGCAATCCTCGACCCGCAGTACGTCTCCTTCGGCTTCAACCTCCTCTCCCTCCCTGAGGGGCTGACCCTCGACGAGAAGGCGGAGGTCCTCCAGACCCAGGTGGAGGAGTTCTCCATCCTCTTGTCTGACGTGTTCAACACCGACTCCTCGACCGCTCCACGCCTGATGTGGATCTTCAAGGGCGCCCTCTACTACCTCTACACCTTCACCGACGACCCGACGTTCTGGGACCTGTACAACATCATGCTGATGTTCACCAAGAGGAGCACCAACGAGATCGAGGACCTGCTGAGAAGGAGGGACGTCCAGCCCGAGGTCATCCACGAGACCATAGAGGCGATCTCCAAGCTCCCCCAGGACGCCTTCATGCCGGTCATCAACAGGATATCCAACTTCGTCCTTCCCCCCTCGTCGATAACGTTCAGAACCTTCTGCGCCCGCAGGTCCACCTTCGACTTGGAGAAGCGCATGGAGCCGGGGATGCTCACAATCTTCAGGATACCCAGCAGCCTCCCGAACGAGTTCCGCAGGCTCTTCGCGTCCGCCGTCGTCATGAAGCTCTACTTCGCCAGCCTGAAGCGTGCCAGGAGGCTCGAGAGGGCCGGGGAGGCCCCGGTGGCCAGGACGCCAGTCATCTTGGCGGCCGACGAGTTCCGGGACATCGCCCAGCTGCGGATCCTCAGGACCATCCTCTCCCAGTCGCGGAAGTTCGGCCTCTACCTCTGGATGGTGGTGCAGACCCTCTCGGAGATCCCCGACGACCTGCTGGACTCGATTCAGAGCAACGTCGGTTCCATCCTCGCCTTCAGGGGGAGCCCCGACGACGCCAGGAAGCTGGCGAAGCTGCTGTACCCGCAGAACACCGAGGCCGTGGAGTCTCTCATCCCGGGCCTGGAAGACTACACCGCGGTCGTGAGGAAGCGGCCCGTCGGGGGCAAGCCCATGGAGACCCCGTTCAGGGTCACCTTCCCAAAACTCCCCCTCGCGGCCGGGTACGCAGAGGCCATGCGCTTCCTGAGGGAGGACATGGAGAAGCTCTATGGCGGGACGGTGGGGGACAGGAACCTCATCTACAAGGACGAGCTCGAGAAGGCGAGGAAAGAGCGGGGGGACTGCCCGCTGGGAGGGCCGCTCTACTGGATGCCCCTCGCTTACCTCCACCGCATCGGGAACGAAATCGCCTTCTCCCACATGGCAAGGATATTCGAAGACAGGTACGGCTGGGACAAGAACGTCCTGCAGATCGGGCTGAACTTCTTGGCCGACAGGGGCCTCGTCGGCGAGAGGGTGGAAGGCGGGCAGCTCTACATGGGGATAGACCCGCAAACGAAGCAGGCGATGTTCAAGGAACCTGAGACCGAGGATGAGAAGATGCAGGCCAGGCAGGTCCTCTACTCGATAACCCCGTCGGCTCAGGACGAGTTCTTCAGGTTCGACTACAGGAAGTGGAGGAAGAACGGGCGGGTCGGAGGGCCGCTGCATGTCAGGGCGATGCGCCGCATCCTCGAGAAGTTCTGGGAGAAGGGGTACTGGTGCGCCTTCGACCGCGGGGACAGGGAAGGTCCCTTCCCCGACATCCTCTACATCAAGCCCCTCGTGAGCTACAAGCCCGGCAAGGAGGGGAAGCTCGTCGCCAGGATCGACCCCGACCACTGGGACGAGGAGAGCAGGAAGGCCCTGGAGATCGAGATCACGCCCGGCCTGAACCCCCAGCAGCTCACGAACAACTGGCAGAAGAACGTGGCCAGGTACCGCAAGGTCACCTTCGTCGTGGTTCTGCGGGACCAGATCCCGGAGATCATCAACACCCTGCAGGGCAAGGAGAGGACCACCTTCGACGTCGTCTGGGAGGACATCGGGCTCCCAGGGGACGAGATCAAGAACCTGGTTGCAGAAGGCGACGAGCCCAACGACGGCGGCGAGGACGAGCCCCTCATCGACAACACGCCGCCCTCGCCCGACCTTCACAGGAACGAGACCCGGCTCCTGTCCCTCATACTGTCCCAGGGATACAGGAACAAGACGGTGCTGGCGAAGGACCTCGGCGTGGACGAGAGGACGGTGACTCGCTACCTCGTCCATCTAGAGAAGCTCGGGCTCATATCGAGGGAAAAGAAGCGGTACATCCTGATGCAGGAGGGGCGGAAGGTGGCGGAGGGCTTCAAGGCGTCTGACCACTCGGACGACCCCGACAAACAGGCCAAGCTGGGCTGACTGTCACCATTCGCCCAGACTTGTCACCATTTCCCCCAAAAATGTCACCATCCACGCGGGAAATGTCACCATCTGCCCCTGGTTTTGTCACCCTTCGTGCGCAGAATGTCACCATGTGCTGGCCTCTAGACATCTTTTCGTGACAGAAATTCCTCGCAAACCACGGCTCTTTTGGAAAGGCTTTCCCCGCGTTAAATACTCCAGACGACTTCGAGGGCGCTATTCATAGCAAACCCCCCCTAAACGGAACAGAGACGCGTTCCAGTAAGGAACGAGTCGTTTGGCACCACCAGCGGTGCTTCTGAAAGAGCAAACTCGCACCCGCTTTCCCATTTTTGTCGCGCCATTCTTCCAACCGGGGTCTGCCGTCGTTTAGCCGTCTCTCAGGAATGCCCACCAAAGGGACGTAAAACTGCTCCCCGGCGCCGGCGAACGGCGGCTGGAAGCCCGGAGGTGGAGGTCGCTCCGCCCTGCTCTCTGAAATCCAAGTTGCAATAGACATCTTGGGCCATATTCGGAGATAGAACAGAGGTCGTCCTGCTCGTGATTTTCGCCCCCAGCGGCGAGCATTGAACTTCTGGCAGAGGCTCAGAAGGACACCACCATCCGCTTCCAGACCCCGTTCTCCTGCCGCCAGCCAGCGACGGCCTTCCCAGCTCTCGGGCCGGCCCAGGGCAAACCAACCAGGAGGCGAAACAATGGAGAGTCTACAGAACGTCGAACGCTGCCGTGAATGCAGGGGCCATGTCGTGCAGGCAGGCGAAGAGTTCGTCTGCACCAGCTGCGGAGTCGTGGCCAGGAAGGTGGAGGAGGAAAAGTACCACCTCGAATTCCACATCGAAGCCCCCAGCCAACTATCGGACCGCCACCTCGGCTCCTACGTCGGGGACAGGTCCGACAAGGACTCAAACGAGTCTTTCAACGGAATCAGTACCATCGGCTTCGCCAAGAAGCTCTCGGACAACATGGGGGTCGACGGCGGAGAAAGGAACTGCAAGGCCATCATCAGGATGGTGGCCGACAGGCTCGCCCTTCCCCCCTTCGTCAGGGACAACGCCGCAGCCCTGTCCGAGAAGATGCTGGCCGGCAGCAGGACAAGCGGAAAGGGCCGTCGGACGTCGATCCCGGCCATATCCACATATGCCATCCTCTCCGCCTGCAGGGAGGCTGGGCTGGACCACGTCAGCTCGAAGAGCGTCCTCCGTGCCCACGCCGACATGGGGCACAAGGTGACAAGGTCCGCCCTGCTCCACATGGGCTTGGAGTCCAAGACCCCCTTCAGGCCTGCCGACCCCGCAATCCTCCTCAGGAACGTGATGGCGGGCCTTGAGTCCAACGAGGCCGTCCTCAAGAGGCTGAGGAAGGAGGGGTCCGAGCCGGGTCCCTACTTCAGGGGCCTGCTGCAGGCCTCCCAGGGCGTCCTCGCCTCCCTCAACGGCCTGAGGGACGGACGCAACCCCAGGACGGTGGCAGCGGCCTCCGTCTACATCGCCTCGCGCAAAATGGCCCCCAGGGCTGTGATGCAGAGGGAGGTCGCCGAGGTCGTAGGGGTGGCCGAGTACACCGTCCGTGAGTTCGCCGCCCTTGCGGCCAAGGAGCTGGGCCCGTTAAATGCGGGCCCCTCCTAGGAGGGCATGGGAACAGGGAAGCGGAGGCGAAGGAAGATGGACACTCCGTACGCCCGCATCACCGAGATCAGGGAGGCAGTGACCAGCGCAGAGGCGAACGAGTGCCTCGGCAGTGGCTTCGTCCTGATCAAGGCGGTGGAGAAGAGGGACACCGACGCGCTCGGCAGACAGGCGAGCAGCATCGTCTACATCCTCGGCAAGCTGAAGGACCACAACGGCAACGGAAACGGACACGCAGCATCGATGCCGTCTACCACCAGCGAACCAGTCAACATCATGGACGACACGCCCCACATCAACCCTTCTATCCTCGAAGGCCGGCCCTGGAAGTCCTACGCCAGCGGCGAGGGCGAGTGGACCTTCGTCGTCAACCAGGACGGGTCGCCCGTCGCAGAACTGGAGCCAGCGAAGGAGTTCTTGGAGAGGCTGGGGAGCGGCGAAGACCTCGTCGTTGGGGGCTACAAGTACCGCCTGCGCGGCAAGTTCCTGAAGCGCTACCCCGTGAACGCATAGGGGCTGGTGCATTCTCGTGCAGACAGCAGAAGACCCAGCGGAAGCTGTCGACCAAACACAAGCGTCCTGGAGGGAGCGCGCCAACGTCGAGCTGGAGAAGATCATCCAGCTGTTCTCGTCAGCCCAGCTCCCCGACCTCTGTGCGAAGGCCTTGATCAATGCCCCCGAGAAGCCCTCCTCCAGGTGGTCCTTCGGCAATCAAATCCTGATGCTCCTCGCGGGAACATCTGACGCCAGAGGATTCAGGCAGTGGAACGAGGTCGGGCGCTACGTTCGAAAGGGAGCCAAGGCCTTCCGGATCCTCGGCCCGGTCTTCGTCAAGAAGCGCCTCGAAAGCACCGACCCAAACGACGATGAGGAGATCGAGGTCCTCGTCGGCTTTAGGGCCATCCCAGTCTTCAGGTTCGAGGAAACGGAGGGCGCAGAACTGCCAATCTACAAGCCAAGGGACCCTCCTCCTCTCCTCGAGGTCGCCGAGAGGTTCGGGATGAAGGTGAACTATCTGCGCCTCTCAGCCGGGGTGCTCGGAATGACCGATTACGAGCGGCAGGTCATCACCCTGGCCACCGAGGACTGGACGACCTTTTTCCACGAACTCGCACACGCCATTCACAGGTCCTACGAGCCGAAGACAAATCACGGCCAGGAACCCGAAGCAGAAACCATCGCCCAACTCGTCGCAGCGACTCTCGCCAGGCTCTACGGCAGGCCCGACGACACCTTCTCATGGACGTACGTGGCCGGCCAAGCCCAGTCCAGCAGCCCACGCGAGGTCGGCGCCATGTGCATTCGGGTCCTAGACCGAGTCGAGAAGGTTCTCGACCTAATCTACCCGGTCAGCGGCATTGGTCGATAGACCGACTTGCGGCCCGTTTTATCCAAGGCCGCACCCATGCTTCATGTACAACCCACGCGGGTTGAAGAGCCGCCTCTGCCTCCGATGTGGCGCACTTGGACCCCACAGGACCCTGTACGCCAGGAGCGAAGTGGGTGGGAGGACGCAATGGCTCCAACTCTTCTGGACCTGCGAAACCTGCAACTCGTTGAACCACGTCATCGTCCCCTGCTACACGGTCAGATTCCTGCCTTCCTCCCTGCCGTCGAGCCTGGCCAAAGCCGTCGTGGACACCCTGCAAGATCATCCACTCGATTTCGAGGAGCTCTTGGAACGCCTGAGGCGGAAAGGGGTGGAAGGCGTCCCCCATCTGTTCAACTCCGACCTCACGATGGTCTTGGAGTTCTTGAAGGGGAGTGGGATTGTCACAGAGGAGGTCGTGGACCGGACACATAGAGCCCTGGAGACCCTCAGGGGGACGATGGGTCGCTCGGTGCACCTGGGGGCCTGCCCTGCCGACGGCAGCACGAGGCTTGTTTCGCTGTACTTCAAGCGGGATCAGCAGTTAGTCCGGGCCGGCATCTTCTGCGTCTCCTGTGGCTACCACAAGATCGACCCCTGAGCCGTATACTCCCACGGCTGGTATTATAGGCCCCCCTCCTCTCTTTTTTGCCCCGCCTCCGCGGGTATACGGCTGCGCACTTAACCCCCACTCCCTCCCGGGGGCTGAGACACCGCCGGCCGTCGCAGGGCTTAACTCGGGTGCGGGGCCGGAACCGGCTGTACTTGGCGTACGAAGCAGCACTGGAGGTGCTCGTTGGAATGATCATAGGGTCCTTTGCGGTGTACCTTGCTCTCCGTTCCCACTTTGCGGGCCGGGTGGTCTCCCAGGCCCAGGGGATGGCGTCGCAGATGTTCGAGTCGCAGAAGTCGCAGCTGGAGGTGTCGTTCCGGAATGAATACGAAGCGAAGCTGGGGGAGTGGAAGGCGACTACGCTGGCCCAGGCCATCGAGGAGAACAGGGCGGACGCCGTGTATACTTCTAGGGCGGTATTGAAGGGGAAGATTGCAGAGCAGATTGCACCACTGTTACCGGGATTCCTAGCGAAGTACAACCCGGCGGATGCCCGATTCATTGGATCGCCCATCGACTACATCATCTTCAGGAACATGAGCAAGGGGGATGGCTCGGAGGACTCGATTGAGATTGTGTTCCTGGATGTCAAGACGGGGAAGGCTGGGCTGAATCCTATTCAAAAGAAGATCGAGGCCGCGGCAACCGACAGGAGAATCAGCTTTGACGTCTTGAGAATCAGCGAACAGGTGGCTTCTGGCGATAACTCGTCAGAGACTGGAACGAAGTCGCTACAAGATACCCTAGAGCAGTCTTCGTGAAAGAACGCCTAGCCTCTCACTTGCATTGAGTATCCTGTCGGACCACTCATCGGGCGCGCACTCAAGATACTTCGCTATGTACTTCATTTCGAGTCTATCCTGCCTCAGCCGCATCGCAGCAGCCGCGAGGTTCGCATACACATTCGCTTTGTCGTTGCGTTCCATTCCTTCCGCCAAGCTCTCCGCTCGGTCGAAGTAGTCCGTTGCGAGCTTGGTGTAGCTGAGCATCCACTCGGCCTCTCCAAGGTTCTTCAGCGCGACCGCGAGCCTGTACTTGTTCAGCATAAGTTTGTAGGCAGCCACCGCCCGTTTCATCTCAGCTACCATCAGCTTGGGATTGTGGTTCCGCCGGTGGACCACCGCTAGGTCCTCGTGAAGGATACCTTTGGACTCCGGGGCAAGGTTCGAAAGCTGGAGGCAGCCTTTGAACAGCAAGGCCTGTATATCCTGTCTACCGTACTTCTTCAGCGCATCGTCGAGTTCAGGGTTGAGGACGACTCCCGCAGCGGCATCATCAGACCCGATCAGTTCGCTGAGCAATCTGCAGGCTTTCGTTGCATCATCGAGGTTGTACTCGAAAGGGAAGCCATCATGTATCAGGTTCTTCCGTGTCTCCCACTGCCGACCGTCGAACCATGCTATGGAAGCAATTGACAGCATGTGGTTCGCGAAGACTTGGAAGATTTCTGTTGGCTCTGATAGCTCCTCACCAAGAACCTTCCCCGTCTGCGAGTAGTCTCCGATTTCGAGGAGCAACTCCTTACAAAGCCGCTTGAACTTGAGCCAGAACTCGATTCTCTCGGGGATAATGTCCTCTATCTTCGCGTTGAGCCATATCCATTCAATCACACGCGAATTCCCCCTCTGCCGGATTCTGTCCTTCAGCAGGGCAGTCTTCACTTGGAGCTCGTTCGTCAGAGGCGGTTCCTCATGTGGGGAGAAGACGGATGAATACGGTTCTACGTGACCCTCGTCCTTCATTCGGCTTTGGCTTTTGAAGAAAGTGTTGGCATATCTTTCGCGGAGGAGGTTCTGCACGTTCCTCCTGGTGTATCTATTGTCTTCCTTGGATTTGGTTTCGAGTTCCCTGACGGAGACCCCTTCAGTTTTGAGCATAGAGATTAGACTCGCCCTCGTCACTGTCCTCAGTTGCCGTGCTCCATCAATGCTGTCCAGAACCTCTCTCGTCACATGACGGAAGAAGCCCAGGATGAACACCCTCTTAGACATGAACAGGTCCTCCAGCTGATATCCCGCCAGGACTTCCGGGTTGCCGTCGTTCTTCCAGAGATTCACGATTTTGTCGAAGTTTTGGGCCCCCCACCTGTCGAACGCGGCCATCACTGCTCGCCTCAGCTTTAGACGGATCTCGTCATCGGTTTCTTCTTTCATCTGGTTCCCACCGCAAAAAAGAAGGGGAGGGAAAAGGTTGCCCTTTTCCCGCTCTTCCACGATCCGGTTCCCTACTCCTCACCACGGGATGAGGCGTAGGTCTCCGTCTCGGGGTTCAGCTGCTCCGACCTGTTGTCCATCGAGTCCTTGTACTCTTGACTCGTCGGATTCAGGGCGTCGCTGCGCTGGTCGTTCGGCGTTCTTTCGTGCCCCAACTTTCTTCAATGGGCGAAAGAGGTCCGATACGACAAAAGGAAATCGGAAACAAAGACCTGAAATCAGGGGATTTGCCTAGCCTGGCCTCCCCGCGAGAGAGAGCAGCACGAAGAGAGACGTTATGGAACTTTGATTACGTTATAAGCACCAACGTTCCGCCGACTGACGTTGCCCGAACCGGACGAGTTCGAAAGGACAGTCAGTTCGGTGCTGTCGTCAAGCGCACAAGCTCAACTCGTCATTGCCGCCGCGGGTTCTGGAAAAACGAAACTCCTTGTCGAGACTCTCAGCCGAAGAATCGAGGAGAACACCATCGACCCCTTGAGGAACAACGTCGTGGTGTTTACTTTTACGAACAACGCCGCCGATGAACTGATGGTCAGGTTATCAAGTGCCCTAGATTCGATTGGTAAGCGGGCTCTGCTCAGTCACATCTTCATTGGAACAATACATGGCTGGTGCTCTGAATTCCTACGAGAGAGTGGCCTTCTAGCTAACACGAAGGTCGTCGACGAGCTCGAGCAGGCACAGATGGTGCAACGCGTCTATTCCATTCTCAGGCTCGAACAGCTCTACAACGGACGAAATCGGTTTGATCGAATTGAACAGTTCCTTCGCGACCTGGAGTTTTTCAACAACGAGCTGCTGAATCTAAACGACAAAGTGGTTCCGGACAACGTTCGAGAAGCGATAGATGGTTACCAGCGTTTTATTCGGACGCAGAGGCTCTTGGATTTCGGGACGCTCATCAGAGAAGCAATTGAGAGGTTCTCACGTGGCGGCAACGAAGAGAAGCCGTTCGACGTCTATGTGGATGAATATCAGGACGTCAATCCGGCCCAAGTCGAGCTTCTAAAATCGATGATGAGAGTTGATGGATCCCGTTTGACCGCCGTGGGTGACCCTCGACAGGCGATTTACCAGTGGAGAGGCGGAGACGTAAGCCGAATCATCTCCTTCTCAAGGGACTTCAAAGGCGGGAAATCCCACGACCTTACGGTGAACCACAGGTCGCACTCCGGCGTAGTAAGCTTCGCGAACGCTGTGGCAAAGGACATGCAATTCCTCCATGGCTTCAGAGTCAAAGATATGAAAACGAGTCAGGCTAGGGCCGACCAGGCGACTTCAGTAATCGGCGATACTGAATCATTTCCAAACGAAGACGCAGTTGTTCATCTGATTCATGAGCTTGTAAGAGAAGGGGTTCGACCCGCGGACATAGCAGTTCTGATGAGGTCGGTCCTGAGCTATGGCCAGGTCCTAATGGAGGGACTAGGCGCAAAGGGAATCCCCTACTTCTCACCCAACAAGAACGCAGGCACGCGTTTCGTTGAGGAGTTCATGTTGTCCATCATCAATCTTGTTGGACTCATAGCGGACAACCCCACGCCCGTAAACCGGGCAGACGCCGATGACTTGCAGCTGCAGGTGGATGACGCCCTGGCGAAGATCTCCAGATATACAAAAGTGAAGGACACTCATCAAATCCACATAGCGGTCAGGGCTTGGTTCGAGGAACTCACCAAGGACCCGGTCCACCCGCGGAACGAGAGGTACAACTTCCGTCAGCAGCTATTCAACTTCTGCCAGAATCTGGGACTGAAAATCAAAGAGGAAGACGTAGAGATACAAGAGGGATTCGCGGCAATAACCCAGATTATGAGAGCAATTGAAGAGGCATATCGCCGACGATATCTGGGCGGTTATCACGTCCGCTCCTCTCCCTTAGACGTCTTCACTCACAACATCCGCTGGCAACTGGAGAACCAGCTAGAGAGATGGTCTGAGACGGGAATGAACATCAGCAGGGCGAACGCTGTCACCGTTTCTACCATCCACGCCGCCAAAGGTCTGGAGTGGCCTGTCGTCATCGTCCCATATCTCTGGAACAGACGATTCCCCCTTGCCACCACCGGTCATGAAACCTCTTTTCCCGATAGTGTCGCTGGGAGGTATGGAACCACGCTAGGAGATGAAAGGAGGCTTTGGTATGTAGCGGTAACTCGCGCCCGCGACAGGTTCTATTACTTCTCAATGCCAGATGACAGGCATTCCGAGAGTCCTTTCACCTATGAGAGCGTGCTAGGCAAGGGCGGGCCGGAGATGGTCGTTGGCCGTTATGATCGGTTCCGAAGGAACCTGTCTGTCATTCAACACCACGACAGGCCTAGCTACTACAACGTGGGCGTCACCGATTTCCTGCTGTTGCTCGAGTGCCCCTACCAGTTCTTCCTAAGGAAAGTTGTGGGAGTCGACGTGCCTGTTGGGGAGGAGTTAGGAGCAGGCAACATCGTTCACAGGGTTATTCAGAGAATAGCACAGGGAGAGAACCCCGCACACATTGACGACATTGTGAGAGAGGAGGTGTACCTACCCCTGGGCGAGATAGAACACGAACGTAGAATCAGGGGCTCGGTCAAGTCCAAGGTTCAGAGGTTGGTCCAGTCAGGCATCCTGGGCTCTATGGACGATGTGGAATACAAATTCAATTTCAAAGTGAGGGAAATGGTAGTCAATGGTATCGTGGACGCGGCAAGGATGAAAGGGAAAGCATTGGAGCTGATTGATTGGAAGTATTCCGTTCACAAGGAATTCGAACCCAGGTATCGAAACCAGCTTGGAGTATATGCATACGGGCTCCGGTATTGCGGAACATCCGTAACAAGAGCGAGCCTGTATGACCTGAGCGTCAAAGGGACACCCGAAATCGCCGTCGACGTCTCCCAGAAGACCGTTGACAGCTTAATCAACAGGGCAGAACGAGCCTTTGGTCGTCTGGCCGGAAGTGACCCCTTTACAACTCCAAGCCCGTCCAGCTGTGCCGCCTGCGACGTCTCCCAGGTTTGTGCAGACGCTATCATCGCCAAGAAGGTCAAGAAGAGGGGCATGACTTAGATGAACCTCTCGTCTCCCGATCAGATTTGGGAGACCTCAATAGGCCCTGGAGATCTCCAGGAAGCGTTCAACTACGCCACAATAAGCCTGCCATGGACCTTCGACAGGCTCCACTATCAGAACAAATCTCCGAAGACAGCTAACATCAGGCTGTTGCATGTTCTTGAGGGGGTCCTTAACCAAGAGATTCTACAGAGGGCGTTGAAAAAGCAGGGCTACAAGTGTGACCTTGATTGGAGCAACTACAGAGAGAGTGACATCTTCGACTTCGAAATAGATGGAAAGCGCTGCGATGTGAAGACTGGAATAATCTACTCCATCTATGACGATAAGGTAAGAAGAAAGCCCTTCTCGCCAGACCTGCTGATCAGGTACAAATCGTATTCTGGGCCTCGCTGGAGGACCTTCTTCCCAATTATGGTCCCTCTGACGCAGTTAACACCTGACAAGATGAAAGACACCTACATCTTCGGACTTGCCAAGACCGAGCCAGACTTGACGAAGAGGGTCCCCGCAGTTGGAGATCGGGGGCTTTGGTGCTCTGCCCCGTACGGAGAAGCGTTCGTGTTCTTCCAGAATACCAATCTCATCAAGGCAAGAGAAGCAGCAGGGAAGGGGTTCTACCCGATTCTGGAATACAGGCGAACCCAAGCCAAGATAGACGAAGACTCGACTGGCATTGAGGTAACGATCTTCGGCGAATGGAACAAGAAGCAGAAGAAGAGCGCCAAGGTCTATCTCGAACCAGGTCAACGGAAGACTCTCGATGAAGAGTACTCGTCGCTAAGCTGCGTCATGGTCGACCACCCCGCGACCATGGTCGGTTCAGACGTTCTGGCGATAAAGGCGAAGAATAATTTCTCGGGTTTCGTCTCGACAACGGTAGACCCCAAGAACATTAACGACTCCAGATTCGCGTGGTACGTATACCCTGACGGGTTCGTGAATCTGAGGGTCCCTGACGACTACAAGGTCTACTGGCTCGGGCACATTTCGTTCAACGAGTTCGCATCGACCTTCGCCAATTACCCCTCGCAGTTCATCCCGAACGGCGCGAACATGGACGAGAACACTCCCGGGAGACTTACTCCGAAGCTGAAGGAGAAATTTATCTCCCTTGACAGGAGGAGAAAGAAGGCCATAGATGCCGGGATTAAGGTCCCATGGCCCGAGTTCTCATCACTCGTGAAGAGGAGTGTGGTTAACGCGGGGATAATGGTCTGCGCAAACAAGTTCCCCAGGCCTATTGGCGGGGCCTGCTACCAGTACCCGCCATATGCTCTGCTTGAAGGGGCACTATACGTTCTACCGAGGGACCTTCACACGATGTCTTCATTGTGACCCGACCTTTTGGTCAGGTCCTTCTTGAAAACTAAGCAGTAGTGATGGTGGACGTTCGACACATATTCGAATGGGTACCCCCATGACCCGAGCATCTTGTTGTCCTGCATCCAGAGCTTTTCCTGCTTAAGGACGTACAGATTGCTCAGCTTCCTTGCCAAGTCCCACGCCAGCGGTACCATCTCACCTTCTGGAGTGAGTATGTTCTGAGCAATCACAACGAGATATCGCTGGTCTCTGAGGACATCGAACACCTGAGCGAACAAGTCATACATGGCTGAAAGGTACGCATCGTACTTGTCTATGTTCCCGTAGTCATGTGGACTCTCGCTGTAGTAGGTGTCCAATCCTATTTCCTCCCTCTTCTTCGACTCTGACTTGACGTGCCCGCGAGATTTCTTCAACATATTCCAATATGGTGGCGACGTTATGCAGAAGTCGACCGAGTTTATTTCGCGGTCCAACAGTAACTTCTTGATATGGCGAGCGTCTCCCTCGATTACAATCTGTTTAGGATTCTTCTCGTCCGTATCAATGTGGATGGATCTATCTCTCGCAATGTCGGCCCATTTCTTCGAGAGTTCAATGCCAATTCCACGTCGATTAGTCATCTTGCAGGCCACCAGTGTGGAACCCGTGCCCAGCATGGGATCGAGAACCGTCTCCCCTTTCTTCGTGAAGAAGGAAATGAATTCGGCGATGAGCGTTTCAGGGAATTTTGCCGGGTGCAGGACCTCCTTGCTGGTCCGGGAGGGGGGGTTGTGGACGGTCCAACTTCTGGTAAATTGAACCCATTCTTTGCCTGTCAAATCGTTGAGGTCGTTCCGTGAATCGTACACTCCTCTATCTCCTTCGAAAGTGCCGAACTGACCCACCTTATCCCCGGGTTTGAGCCCCTTCTCCTTGGCTTTCACAACAGAATTCTTGGGTTTCTTGCGAGCGTCAATGGGGCTAGAAACATCGAAGGCCAAACTCGATTGGTGAGAGAATTCCCTATCCGTCATGGTTTCTTCCTTGTCCAACCATACAAGCATCGTAAGGAGTCTTTTAAGCTCCCACGTTTGCCCCAACAGCGGTTCCACGAGTTAGCTATGCTAGAGTGTTCGGAAGTGCCGTCCACCCGCTGCTCGATGAGGAAGAACCACTATTGAGTCTCAACAGGTTCATCCAGGTAGAAGTCCCAGCTGAACAGGTAGCAATCTTCCGTGCCAAATCGAAGGAGAAGATCAAAGCTGAAGGCGGCTGGCCTGGGAGAAACGCTGAGCTGAAAGCGCACAATTTTGTGATGGCTTGGACCTCCGAATACTCTTGGAGGAGCCTGCTGGATGAAAGGGGCATCAGGCGAGAATGGGCAAGCACATACGTCGGTGCGGTAGAAGGTGCACCCCTCGACTTCAAACTATGGTTCCAAGGGCAAATGAAAACCATCGGACTGCGAAGCAGGACAATGGCAGACTTGAGCAAGTACCTTGAGGTGCCGTATCCTGATGACAGGGTCAGGACTAAGCAATGGGAGCGGGTTGAGGATTATACGATTGCCGCAAGCCTAACTTTCAACGACCCTGGATCGGCGACATCGCGGCTGTATGGGGCAATTGAAAAAGAGCGATTCATCCCTATCTTGGAGAAGAACTACGTCTGGCGGTCAAGGAATCAACAGGAGCTCTTTAGGCCCGTGTCTTTGAGTTATTTCGATTTCGAGTTGATGAACAAATTGCTTACTACTGCAGACCGGAAAGAGACAGCTTCTCTCTAATTGAAGAGATGGTTCCGCCCCCAGACTAGAGTGTTGGACGCGATGGAGACAACTTGCTACGCGTTTTGTCTAATGACCCACACTTGTGGGCTTCGTAGCGTTTAATGACGTCTTTCTACTTGGCGCGAGCATGGTCGCCAAGAAGGGAAGGCCGCCTATGGATGACAGGGCTTGGGTGATCAAGCATCTCAAACCTCTGATGGACGAAGGCAAGTCGATGCAATCCAAGTCTGCTTCATTGGGGGCGAAACTGCCCACATACGACAAAGGCTACTGGACCGGACTGAAGTTGATGCTTCTCAAGTACTATGTGAGGCCCTATCTAGAAATCCTGGTCCGACAAGGGAAACGAGTCGCGTACGTCGACCTGTTTGCGGGTCCAGGGCTAGACCTTATCGGCAATAGGAAAGTTCCCGTTCTAGGATCTCCGATGATACCCCTAATTATCAAGGACACCCCGTTCAGATTTTCCCAATTCCTGTTCTCCGACACTGACTCCGGCACATTTGGTGCGCTTCAGCAGAGAGTGAACATGGTCGGAGAACTCGATGGAACATGCAGGGTTCTGAACGAGGACGCTAACGCCGTCGTAGGAAAGCTCCCTGGGCTTCTTTCAGAATCAGACCACGCGCTAGTCTTTCTGGACCCCGAAGGAATGGAATTCGCATGGGATTCTGTGCGGGATCTGGTGAACAACGTCGAGTGTGACCTTGTTATCAACTTCCCCTCTGCAGGCCTCAATCGGAACCTTCAGTATCGAGAGGCCGAGCCGACGGTGAGGAGATTCCTTGGATTAGGTCCACTGGAACAGATACCTGAGGGCGCGAATGAAGCCTGGGCGATTGACCGTTACAGGAAGAACTTGGCTTCTATTGGCAAAGACATCTCGATGGAGATTAGGGTAAACAGCGGCCTTTCCTACCATTATCACCTAATCCCGGCTGTAAGAAAGACCGGGGGCGGCTCTCCCTGGTTCAGACCTATCTTCCAGCCGGCGAAAGAGAGAATCGAAAGAATGTCTGGAAAGGTCTTGGGGCTCATTGCTGAGCAGATAGAAGGTGAACAGGGGACTCTCTAGGAATTGAAGGCGTTCTTTCCATAGCAGTTGCAGGTTGACGGAGTATACTTCAGGCCTAGTTTCTCCCACATGTCAACCGTCTCTTTGCACATCGAAATCTTTGACTTGTCGAAGCCCAACGCAGAGAGCTTGTCATAGAAGAAGCTGTAAATCTCGTACCTCTGGTCAAGCCCGAGTTTCTTCCCCCATCCCGAGTCTTCCTTGAAGAAGTCGGTCCAGTTCATATTGATTCCTGCTTCCTGCGCATATTTGATGGTCTTCCACAACCCCCTTGGCGTCCCCAAGATGATACGCGAGGGGGTCACCCGTTCAATCAATCGATAGATGATGTCCTGGTAGTGCAATTTCCAGTCCTCGATAGGGAAGATGGGATCGAACCTAATTCTCACGTCATAACCAGCTTCTTGGACCATTCTTGCAGCCTCAATGCGTTTCTCCGGAGGCGCGGCAGCTCGTTCCCATTTCTTGGCGACTTCAATGGCATTGACACTCCATGCGCAGATGATATTCCGACGAGGCCTATCTACGAGGAACTTGACGTTCTTCGGGCCAAATTTGCTCAGCGTGGAGAGCTTGTGCGTGCTTTGGTGGTCGAACTTATCCGCGATTTGACTCATAATTGCGGGGTTCATGAGTGAATCAGACAACTCACCGCTGTTGAAAATGCTTGGGACTCGAATCTTTGCGAAGGCCTGATTTAGAGCCGAGTTCAAATGCTCGAATTTCACAAATCTGGGCTTCATTTTCCCACGCATTGTTCCCCTGAGGTAGCAGTAGTTGCAATCCAAGGGGCAACCAAAAGCCCATCGAAGTTCCCAGAACGGGCCACAAGCGATGTCCTCCGGTGTCTTGTGAAAGAGACTAACTAATCCACCACCATAGGAAGTGTCAGCTGGGCCGGGCCTGGTTTCAGAGGCTGTTTCTGGATGGACGACCGAAGTAACTGCTTCTGGCCTGACGAATTCACCTAGCTGTCTGCTTCCCAGGCTTCGCTTTGCGCGTCTCTCTGTTCTTATTGTCCGCCACGCCTTGAACGCAGCGTCCTTGAACTTCTTTCTTTCATTTCTGTCGTGCTCAGACAGTTCTTCGTCCAATGGTGGGTTCAAAGTCGTCCGCTACCCCAAAAACATTGGGATTCGGGCTGGACGCGCGGATGGCCTCTCCTTTCATTCATCAAAACCATTCCTCCAACGAGGAGGAACTCCGCCGCCTTTTCGAATCCATGATATCTTTCATGATCTTGTTGGCCGTATCGTTTCTCGTAACGAAGACCAGATCGAAGTAAGGCCTAGGAGAACCAGGAGGCATTTCCAGGTGCATTACATGGGTATAGTGCTTCCCCAGCTCAGAGAGGTAGAAGTCAAGCATGGCCTTTCTCCTTCCTCCTTCGCGAGCTCTGCTCCAAACATCGTGCCATTCCGGGCCGCCGAGATACATGTCGAGCGTATTCACGGTGGTTCGGGCGGTCTGTCGGATTACAGGGTCGGGGTGGTCGATATTCTGAAGCTGAGCGGCAGAGAAGTCGACTCCTTGGTACGAGTAGTGAATCAACAGTTCTGTGTATGGTCTTTCCAGGACGCTCTGAATAGTCTCGTACCGGAGAACAGGGTCACCGATTCCGAAAGGGTCGACGTAGACCAAAGCGAATTCCCGGCCGACTTCTTCCAACACGCTTTCTAGCCTGACATTGGCATCTCCGTGGACGCAGGTAGAGAATCCGGCGAACGGCTCGACATTTGCCTTTAGCAGCGAAAAGGTACTATCATTGACTTCAATGAACCAACACTTGGCTTCGTTCTTCTTTGACTTGTCTCTGATTTTGCCGTCGACCACGGACCTTGTCATGGCCATCCTAACCGGAGATCCATCGATTAGTTTCCTTTCGACGTAGTCCTGAACTCGGCCACTTCCCGCGCAAGCGTCGATAAAATGATGGCCAATCCCGTTATTCCTCATGATCAGACTGAGGGGATGACAGTAACCGGCTAGAACGCCGTACTTCTGTAGTGTTCCAACTCCGGCCTGTACGAGACCACACTTCGGGCAGGACCTTGGTCTATCCGAGGCACCATAGCCGCAGTTGACACACTCCCAAGGTGTCAAACTCAAGCCATTCCAATCCGCTAGCCGTAGCCATAGCAATGGCAGGTTTGAGGAGTGCTTGGCAGATTCATTTGCTTCCACATATCTGATGTCTCTTTGCACATCACGATTCGCTCTTTCTTTGCTCCTGCCGCCACTAGCTTGTCATACATGAATTCGTACATTTCCTTCCTTAGCCGAAACGGCATTTTCAAACCCCAGCCCGTTCTCTCGGCATCTGGAGAGCTGAAGAATTGCGTCCAGCTTCTGTCGTTGCTGAACATGATCGTCTTCCTCAGTCCTCTTGGGGTTCCGAGAATAATCTTCTCTGGCGTAAACCGGGACGTAATCATGTCTGCTAGATTGCCGTAGTGTTCCTTCCAATCGGGGATTGGAAACATGGGATCTATCCTCACCCTCACCCGGTAGCCCACGTCGAAACACCTGCCGGCAGCTTCAATCCGCTCTTCTGGAGGCGCAGTTCGATTCTCCCATCTTCGAGCGGCTTCAGGCGCATTGATGCTCCAAGATGCGATGGTGTAGTCCCGATGCTTCTCGTAAAGAAAGCTCGCAGCTTTCAAGCCAGCTTTGGACAGTGTGACAAGTCTGTGCTTCCCCAGTTCCTCAATTTTGTCCGCAATGGCTTCCATGAACTTAGGAATCATGAGAGAATCAGACAACTCACCACTGTTGAGCGTCACAGGTTCTCGAATTTGGTCGTGAGCCTTTTCGATTGCCCTCAGGACAGCATCTAGTGGTCTATGGGTGATGTTGTTCAGATTCCCCCTCATCGTTCCCCTCAGATAGCAGTATGAGCAGTCAAATGGACAGCCGTAGGCCCATCTTAATTCGTAGAATGGCCCACACGATACTTCGAAAGGGGTCTTGTTGAACCGCATGACTATGCCGTCTATCTCAGGCCAAGGACTACTGATTGTTATTTCGGCCATCGGTTATTCCCCCCAGTGTTTGCCTGACGGCTTCTTCCCGTCGCATTTTAGGGTAAACTCTTTCTTGTGCACAGGGCATACGAATTTCCCAATGTCGTAGACGGTACCTTCCTTTACCGTCATTTCTTTGTTTGCGATTTTCCTTCCGGACAACATGGTTCGGTGGAGTTCTTGGCGTGCCAGTTGTTGATTCGTCGATTGCTTCGCTTCCTTCTTCAGCTGTCTGACGTGCCGTTTCACTCTGCTCTCCTTGATGGGTCCCCCTTGCTTTTGCACATCTTCATAGAGGTCCAGTGCCTCCGTTGCTGCCTCAAGAGGTATCTCTTCAGAAAGGACAGCCTGCTTCAGAGGTTCGGGAGCTCCCTTCAACACCTTTACGACTTGACGAATCTCTGTCTGAGGCGCAGGGCGCTTTATCTCGCCACGCTCAACCATCTTCAGGACCTTGACTCGAGTCTTATCATCTAGGCCCTGAGTTTCGGAAATCATGCTTGTAGGAATCGACTCAGGGAGCCCACTAGCTCTCGACCTAAACTCGCGAGCTTCAATTATGTTGGACACGGTTTGAGGGTGATAACCCACCGCCTTCGCAAGCTCTCCATGTGTGGCGAATTCCTTACTCTTCCACAGTTCATAGGTGGCATTCTCTCTCTCAATTGAAGTCAAGTCTTCCCTGTGAAGGTTCTCAATGAAAGACTCGAGAAGCACCCTCTTCTCCGGGATGTTCTTGACAAGCACTGGGACCTTCTTTATACCGGCTAACCGACTTGCCCGCCATCTTCGCTCGCCAGCGATAATCTCGTATTTTGAACCTTGGGTACGCACGATGATGGGCTGCAGCATATCCACCTGCTTGAGCGAATCTGCCAGCGCCTCCAGCTTTTCCTGGCTGAAGCCCTGCCTAGGTTGGTACGGGTTCGGCTTCAGACTGTCTACATCAACATACTTGACCTCCAGAACTTCACTCATGCTCCCGACTCCGTTCCTTCGCTCCTCCTTGTCCTCCATGCTCGCTTCGCAGCCAGCTTTCGTTTCAATTGCCGCCCTTCAATCCATTGGCCAATGGCCTCCTCCAGAGCGAGTGTCAGGTTCCCCTTTCTCATACCTAGACTCCTGGAAACCTCCATTCTGAAGTTTGTGTCTAGATCGTCTCCGATAACTGCCTCAATCCTTCCCATTTCTTGCGCCCTTGAAATTCGAGCGTTTTAAGGTTTTGTGGATATCCTCAAAACCTCAGACAGACGGGGGCATGAAGGTAAAACCTTAGTTGTTGACGCGAAATGGAACCGAGGTTGCTTCGCCTAGCTCTTTTAACATCGAATCAAATCTCTTCTGCGCAGGCAACGGTGACCCATACTCCACCTTCATCAGCGCTTCGAATACCAGTGCTGAGCAATAGCCCATCTTTTTGGCCGACGCCCTGCCCTTCAATTTCAAGTGAATCATCTTCATCACGCCCAGGAGGATTACCGCATCAGGGTCGACGGTGTCATCCGTCATTGTGAAGTGTCGTTCCTCTGAGACTCTCTGGTCGAGTTCATCTTTGAATGATTCGTTAAACGACCACGCCACTGAAGTTCCCGCGGTCTTCTCCACTTTGATGACACCTAGCCTTTCCATCTCTTCGTAAAATGACTTCATACAAGAATAATGGTTTGGTAAGCCGACGTCAGACTTTTCAACCACTTTGCCGCATAAAGCGCAAGCCAACCTGACCACTCATTGTACTGCACCCAAAGCGCACTTCTAAGCGTTTAACAACTGGGACAGTTTCGCTTACCGATCGTAGCTTGAAGAAGCAGCTGCTAGTGTGCAAAGATTGCGGGAATGCTCAGATTGACGAAGACAACGCGGTTCAGGATATCTTGGGTGATGGGCTACCCAAGTGTTCCAAATGCGAATCGAAATCCTGGATAATGTTGCCAGTCGAGTAACCGCACAGCAGGTACTGTCTAAGCCGCACTTCGGCCCCAAGTCGTTGCCTGAACTGGCCCTTCGGGCGCGAGGAGCCGCTCAACGAGCACCGTCAGATTGTCGATTCTGCGGCCGAGGCCGGCAATCTCAGAACTCTGTCTTCGGAACTCCTTGAGGAGCTTGGAGAGAACCTCCCCGCCCTCTTCAAAAGGCCGCTCCCTCGCGGCTGGTCCTCCAGCACGTCTGCGAATCAGGAGGAGCGGTTGCAGCTTCAGGTAGACCGCCTCCAGCCTGGCAAGAGAGGGTCTGTGGTAAGAGGAGTGGTGGCCCAGGAGGAGCTCGACGTCCTCCGTGACGATTCTGTCGTCGACGCCCCTCCACGATCCGAGCCTGGTCCCAACCCCCCTCTTCGCCTCTGTTTCGAACCGTTTCCTGAAACCATGGCAGAGCTTGAATGCAGGATGGCCGTCTCGGGTCACCACTCCCGATGACCTCCACCCCTCCTCGAAAGCGGACTGGATGCCGTCGACCGTGAGGGGCTTCGCCATGCCGGAGGGCAGCCTGGCGTACCTCCGGCGGACGCGCCTGGGCGACCTCGGAAGGCGGTGTCCCCGGTGGACTGCGAGGACCGGGGAGTGAGGCCCCATCCATTCCCCCCTCCTCCTACGCCACCTCCAGTACCTCTTGAGCACGGCGACCGCCTCCCGGGAGATGAACGTAGTGTACTCCTCGGCTTCCCTCGCATAGACCTTGACTGCCGCCACCCCGCTGTCCCTGAAATCCACATCTCTCACCTTTAGGAACCCGTACCCTCCTCCCGCCTTGGGGAACCAGAATGCCCCCACCCGCATCCCGGAGGACAGCATCATCAGGGCAGCGGCCCCAAGCCTGTAGTCCGTTTTCGCTAGGAACCTGCGAATCTCTCTCGGGGTCGGGGGCCTGTCCTCCCCCAGCCTCCTGACTGGAGGAATAGTCTGTTCGATTCTCTCCCATCTGAGACGGACACCGCTGAATGTTACGAAGCTTCTCACGCAGTACAGATAGCCCGAGAGGGTGGACGACGCAATGTCCTTTCTCTTCCTCACGAAGAACCGGATGAGAAACCGCTCTGCCTCCAGGGGGCGCTTCTGGGCCAGTCGGAGGAAGGCGTCAGGCCGTCCTGCAAGGACGATCCTGAGGGTTCTCCTGTATCCCTCCTTCGTGGCGTCCGAACGCCTAGTCCTAAGAAAAAGCCTGACGGCCGACTCCTGTCTGTTCACTTTATGGGGCAAACCGCGGAATGTTCAGCTTAAGAGCAAAACTCCCCTGAGGAGAGTACGGAGGGGTCGGAATTCATTCCTAGGGAAAGTGCCCGGTTGCCATAAATCGATTGAGCTCGTCTTGGGTTAGTTCTTCCAGTCGAGGGAAGTTGTCAGACGAGAAAGATTGTGCTCCAAGCATAACGAATGTATGCTCAAGGCCTCCGTAAGCCCGCTGCTGTTCTTTTGGTCCGAGCTTGCCGCTCGTCTTCTTCCACAATCCATATCGCCTCTTCCACAGCCTTGGATAATACGGGAGCGGCTCGAGACGTATGGGGCCTACCCATATTTTGCGCCTATTCGACCTCCGAATCTGTGATTCCTTCCTATTGAAAGGTATCAGCACCTTCATGGCCACTTCGTTCATCAGTTCAACAGCCTCGTTGTATTTGCGTTCGTAATGCGCGAGCATCCGGGTCCGTTCCTCAATCTGTAACAACAGCAAACTTCGAAGTGACCCTATGTTGTAGAGAGCGGAAGCCAATTTTCCCTTATGTGATGGAACTCTGGCAATGTCTTCCCGAAACTTCTCAGTGGAAGTCGCCGGCTGCGCACCTTGATCCCGCAGAATCCCCATTATTAGCTCGTGTTGCTTTATCAGGTCTTCCAGCGAGAATTCGTTCGACACTCGAATCTTGGGTAGCGGCCTAACCGGAGCGACCATGGCCGGCAGTTTTGACGGCTCGGCGCTAGGCATCACCTTCTTTCGCTCTTCCAGAAAAGCCCTCAAACTCCTAATCACAGAGCGCGTCTTCTCGACATTCGAAGCAATGTCGATCTCGTCTATTCGCTCGCCCGGTCTCTTGATTTCCTTCAAACTCCTCCCCATTGCCTTCAGTATCCTTTTGTCTAGGTCGAGTTCTCTCGAGGGGGTCGCCCAATACCCATACTTGGGTCCCTGGCTGTAGTCAACGTACAGGCTTCTTTCCTTGAATTCTTGATCTTGCTCCGCGAAGAAATCGCTCATGGCTTGCCAAGCACCGTACTTCAGGAAGAAGCGACCAGCCGCGGCCAGTTTCCGTCTGTGTGCCCCACCAGACCTGAAGATAGCAATGTAGTCTGTAGGAGTGACCTCTCTTTTCACTGACCAATAATCTGCAAGGAGAAGTGCTTTGCCGATTTCTTCTTTGGCCACCAAAGCCAGGTACCGAGACGAAGGGTAACGCCTAGCCTTCAGCAGTCGCTCGGCATCCAAGTTCAGCCGTTCAGCATTGTTCAGGGAGTGCTTGACGCCATCCTCCAGCTGCTCCCAAGTGATAGGTCTCTCTATCCCAATCTGACGCCTCCGGTCCTTGGTCATCACCAGGATAGGTCAAGGTGGAGTTTTTATACGAACCAGCCCATTATGAAATCGAGTGGTCAGACGTTGGGCAACGACGAGGCTCCAAAGGCCTCTCTGCCCCCGCCAGAGGTGGCCAGGTCAAATCCGGCCGACCCCATCCATTCTTGCCGAGCAAACTCCTCGTTCACCCACTCAACCAGGATGCCCTTTCGACGCTTCTCAAGTTGCAGGCTCCCGACGGTGGGTTCTACACCTGATACTATCCTGGCATGACCCATGGGAATGCGACAACGAACGCCGAAACTACACGTCTGGCAATTCTTGCTCTCTCAGAGTAACCAGAGTGCGCTTCCTTCAATCTGTTAGAGGAGCAAGGACAAAACGGTCGAGAACGCAAGGCCGCTTCGCCCTTGAGGTTTTGGGGGACCACGAAGTCATGGACTATCCAGTGCTGGTAGAAGAATACGAACCGGACTGGGTCGAGGAGTTGTTGGGGGATTACCCACATTGGGACGGTTGTGCGCCGAAGCAGAAGTCGCTTCGCCCGAGCTTGTTGTCGAATTGGTGGTGGTAGCTGTCGATTGCGTGCGAACTGGCAGAACTGTGAGAACGTCTACGACCAGGAAAGGGGAAGTCGCTACAAGCACTCCCCTTCCTGCCTATCACGACGATAGTCTTCGTCTCCGATTCATCTCCTAGGAGATAGAGGGCGACGGGTGTATATGGCGAATTTGCGAAACCGCTCCCCGATCCTTCCACCATCACCAAACCTACTTGTTTTCGAGGGACTCGCCGGGTTCGATGGGATTTGACAAGAAACGAAGCCACATCCACCTGACCCGGCATTTCAACCCGCGCCGGGATAGACGGCATTTTACCAACCCCCGACCCTTTCAGATTCTCCCGCTACTCCACTATCGTCTCGTCTTCTATCTTTCTCCTCATAGCACGGACTAGATCGCCCCGAGAAAGGTATCCTACGACCGCGCCGTCGTCATCCGTTGCCACTAGGAAAGGCACGTCGCGTAGCGACATCCTCCTCAGAGCGTCATAGGCATACTCTCTCTGCGGCATCGACTCGAACTCCTTCGAACACGCCTCGCCAGCAGTCAGCTCTCTGCTGGCGCTGGCCGCCGCCGCATACACTTGTTCGCGGCTTATCACCCCGACCACCTTCGCGCCGCTCACAACGATCAACCGCTTTCTCGCGCTAAACGGGTGTCCCGGGGTCGTCATCTGCTTATAGAGTTCGACCACGGGCTGCCCCGCGTCTACTGTCACAGGGGGAGCCGACATGACCGAGCCTATCCTGATTTGCCGGAGCGGGTTGTACTCGTAGATGTTCTTCACCCTGAACCCCCTCCCGGCCAGCCTCTCCGTCATGATCGAGTCCTCCATCAGGACTTCGCCCACGAGTTCCCCGATGACGACGGTGATGATGATTGGGAGCACCCCCTGGTAGTCCTTGGTCACTTCAAGCGCGAATATTATTGATGTAAACGGGGCGCGCGACGCCGTGCCAAAGACCGCCGCCATCCCGGCGATAGCGAACACAGGAGGGCTCACGCCCAGCCCCGGAGCGACTGAAACGATCCACGAGCCGAACAGGTACCCCACCGACCCTCCAATCAGGAAGAGCGGTGCCAGTGTTCCTCCTGAGGTCTGGGACCCCATAGCCAGAAGCCAGGCTGCCGCCTTGGCAACGAGGATCATCAGAACCACTTCAACTGCGAACTGTCCTGTCAGCACCCCGGAGATGACGTTGTATCCTACCCCGAGTACCTGAGGAACGGCGAATCCTATCACCCCGACCGCTAGCCCACCTATGGCGGGCAGCCAAGGCTGACCGAGCTTCAGGCTCGAGAACAGGCGTTCGGTCCTGTATAGGCCGCGGGACAGAGCTGAGCCAAGGACACCACAGACTAGGCCGAGCCCCGCATAGAACGGGAGAGTGCCGATTCCTCCGAAGTTGTAAGACGGAGTCAGGAAGAGAGGTTGCGACGAAATAAGATAGATGTGCATCCACCCCCCGATGGCCGCCCCAACGGCGACGGGGACCAGCGACTTGACCCTGAACTCGAAGAGCAGAAGCTCGATGGCGAGGAGTATGGCCGCAATGGGGGTCCCGAAGACCGCCGCCATCCCGGCAGAAGCACCAGACGCAAGGAGGATTTTCCTCTCCGCCCCCGTCATACGGATTTTCTGTCCGACAAAAGAGCCGAACGCCCCCCCTGTCTGGATTATCGGCCCTTCCGCGCCGAAGGGCTGGCCTGACCCTATGGTGACAGCGGCGGACACGGCCTTGAGCACCCCAACCTTCGGCTCAATCTTGCTGCGATTGAGCAGCACAGACTCCATCGTCTCCGGGATGCCGTGTCCGACAATCTTGGTGGAGCCGTACTTGATCATCAGGCCCGCGATGAGCCCACCGACAACGGGAAGGACGACTACAAGCACCCCGAGGTGGTTGAATTCTGGGGAAGCGAACGAGAAACTGAACTGCCCGTAATAGAACAGGTTCGTGATCAGACCGATCAGGTGATAGAGCGCGAAGGCGATGAAGCCGGCAACGAATCCGATTCCTACAGCCAGGAGGGTCAGGAGGCCTATCCTTGATTCCTCCCGTTCCAAGTTCGTCTTGTTCTTGCTAGCGGGCATTCTCCATTCTCAAACCGAGCGGCGGGCCGCAGAACCCCAAAAGCTGACATAACACTTGAACCTAACAGTGTTAGGTTTGCAGGGAGCTACCACACTAGGTTTTTCTGACCCGTTTCGGCGTACGCCGGTGTATGGACCTTATCGAAGTCAAGATACTGGCCAGGGGCCGCCAGAAGTGGATCTACGGCATCACATCGAAGTTCAAGGCGAGGTTCCTTATCCTGCACTCCAAGCCATCCAAGCGAAGAGACGAGGTTCTCCAACTTTTTGAGATAACCGTAGACCAGAGCGCAAAGAGCAAGATGCTCAAGCACCTCCTGAGCAGCCGAGAAGTGTCCGAGCTCGAGGTCAGCAGTTCGAGCCATGGGAGGGTCTTCGGCCTCGTGAGAGCGAAGGGGGAGATAATGCGTTGCATCGCCGAATCCGATTGCTTCCTTGTTTCTGCTTCCGGCGAGTACGGGTCTCCGATTGCGTGGAAGGTGCTCGGGACCAAGCGCTCGCTAAGGAGACTTATGAGCCGCCTGAAGGCCAAGAAGATCAGCTACCAAGTGGCCGACATCTCGGTGGTCAGGAGGAGGAAGGTCCTGACGACGAGGCAGGAGTGGCTCCTTCGCGAAGCCTTCGAACGAGGATACTTCGACTATCCCAAGAAGGTCCGCATCAGGCCACTTGCGAGCGCGCTAGGGGTGTCAGCACCGACCCTACATGAGTCCCTACGGAAAACCCAGCGCAGGCTCATCGAGGAGCACTTCGAGGGGGAGGGTCCGCCACTTCTGGCGAAGAACTGATCAGATGACCCAGGCTTCGGGCTCGACATCCCTCCTTTCGAACCCTATCTTGGAGACCTTGTATTTCGCCCCGCCGTAAAGCGTGGCTTCCTTTTCTTCCCGGTAAACCGAAGCCACCACTCTTCCAAGAGAATCCCCTTTCATGATGCCGCTTCCACTGTCCCCTCCCGCGACGATCAGGTTCTGATTCCTGAACACGAAGGGGAGGTTGTCGATGGTGTTGTAGGCGTAGAGCCCTGCCCACATCGCCTTGACCCCAGCGTCTCGAAACATGGGGAAGTAAGCGGAGAGGATTGGGAGCACGTCCCGCTGGTAGTACTCTGCCTCTGCCTGATACTTCTCCAGGTCATGGTCAGGAATGTCGATGAACTGGCGATTGATTTCATCTTCGCACCCAACCCAAAAGCAACCTTCCTCGCTCACGGGCTTGAAGTGCACCCCTGCCTTCGGGAGGATGACCATGGGCGCCAGCCCAACGGAGTTGAACTCACGGGAGCGCAGGAGCCCCTCCATGTCCTGTCCCTTCGCATAGACGCTGAACAGCTGCCTCTTCTTTGCCTTCACGTGGCCATCGACCCCTGCAGGCTCTAACAGTTCGTTCAGCCAAGCCCCTCCGGCAAGCACGACCGTGTCGGCGAGCAGTGGCTCCCCGTCTGACAGCGCGACGCCTTCGATTCTGGTTTCCTGCCAGACGTGTGGCTCGCCTTCGATTCCCAGCCGTTTCGTCGGGCCTATCATGAGGGCGCTGACTTCTGAGTTGAATGCGAACTTCCCCCCCGCCTTCGCGAATCCGTCAGCGTAAAACCCCGCGAGCTTTTCGGGGTCGAGCCTCCCGCACTTCGGGCCGAAGACGGCCCCATCGACGTCAGGGAGGCCCATCATCCTGGCGTCTTCACTGGCCCCGAATTCGGTGACCATCCCAGGCAGCATGCGTCTTAGGGCAGGCCGTTCGTACAAGACTGTTTCAACGCCGTTCGAGCGCATCTTCTCCAGGTACGGCTCGCTCCTCCTCAGCTGCGCTTCATTCATCAGCCAGAGGTACCCGATCTTCTGGAGGCCGACGTCCACTTTGAGTTCCTCCTGAAGGTGGAGGTAGAAGTCGACGGAACTGTCCGCCAGTACCTGGTTGTCCGACGAAGAGAACGTGTTCCTGAACATGGAGTTGCTTCTTCCCGTGTTCCCCTGAGCCACCGCGCCGAACCTGTCCACCACCACCATTCGCTTGTCAGGGCTGTTCTTCTGGAGGTGGTAGGCCGAGGCGAGCCCCGTTATCCCTGCCCCCACTATGATGACATCATAACGCCCTGGCATCGCGGCTTCGTCCTGCGTTTGTTAAAAAAGCCCTTCGCAGCCGCAACATGGGTGATGGACGAGAAGGGACCAACAGAGCGTTTCTTCGGGGCTCACGCCGAAGGCTACGCCAAGAGCCAAAGCCACGCCCACGGCAGGGACCTAGGGACGCTCGTGGACGCACTGAGACCCAAGCCAGTCGAACTCGCGCTAGACGTGGCTACCGGGACCGGGTTCACTGCGGTCGCCCTGGCACCCCACGTCAGCTACGTGACAGGGATTGACGTGACCGCCGAGATGTTGGACAGGGCCAGAAGACTAGCCCACAACGAGGGAGTCCTGAACGTCACCTTTGAACTTGGCAACGCCCAAGCGACGAAGTTCGCCGACCGGACGTACGACATCGTCACTACCCGTAGGGCCGCACATCATTTCCAAGACGTGCCCAAATTCCTCAGGGAAGCCTACAGGGTTCTCAGGCCGAAGGGAAGACTCGGCCTCGTGGACATGTCTCCACCTGAAGGGACCGAGGTGTTCTGCAACCAGATTGAGAGGCTCCGGGACGGCAGCCACGCCGAAGCCTTCACGCCGAACGCATGGAAATCGATGGTCGCGAAAGCAGGTTTTCGGACCCTATTCTCCGAAGTCATCGGAGAGCATGTGACCTTCGAACGATGGCTCTATCCAGTCGAATTAGGCGGAGAGGTAGAGGCTGCCATACGCGCAGCTTGGAGGTCCGCTGGGCAGGAGACAAGACGTCAACTGAACGCCAATTACCGCAACGATGTCAAAAGCTGGAAGAAATCCCGGATTGTCCTTGTAGCGGTGAAGACGAGCTGATGGGAACTGGGTCGCCGAAGCCGCCCGCAAACCGGGTCATCGGCCACATCGACATCGACTATTTTTACGCTCAGGTCGAGGAGGTGGAAGATCCTTCGCTCAAGCAGAGACCAGTAATTGTCTGTGTCTTCTCAGGGAGAACCGAAGACAGTGGCGTAGTCGCGACGGCGAACTATAGGGCTAGGGCATTCGGTGTTCACTCTGCGATGCCGATTGCCCAAGCGAAGAGAAAGCTCGAAGGGAGGGATCCGGCCATAATCAGGATGGACCACGAGAAATACGAAGTCATTTCGGCTAGGATAATGGACGCACTGGAGAACATGGTGGACACCCTCGAACCCACAGGCATCGACGAGGCCTTCTTCGACCTGACCGCTTCCACCACTGGCGACTACGCCAAGGCACGGGAGAGGGTCGCATCTATCAAGAAGGCAATTTTCGACGACGAGCATCTTACCAGCTCTGTGGGGTTGGGTAGGAGCAAGGCCGTAGCCAAACTAGGATCGGACATGTCGAAGCCGAACGGACTGACCGTCGTCCTCCCCGAGGAGACCGCGAAGTTCCTCGCACCGATTCCGGCGTCCAAGCTCTATGGCGTGGGGCCAAAGACCTCCGCGTCCCTCACGGAAATGGGGATTTCGACCGTGGCCGAACTCGCTATGGCAGAGCCCGCGGAACTCGAGAGGCGGTTCGGTAGAAAATTCGGAGGTTATCTCCTCGCAGTCGCGACGGGGATGGACGACGGCAAAGTGACGAAGGGGCTCGAGCCAACCCAGTTCAGTAGGATTGTCACGCTGAAGCAGGACACTAGGGACCCCAAGGAGATTCTCGACCAGTTATCCGGCGGCATCGATTATGTCCACGAAAAACTCGCTGCCTCATCGAGATCGTTCAAGACCATCACCGCGATAGGCATCCTGATCGACCTGTCTACCAGGACGAAGAGCAGGTCATTGGAGACCCCCCTCGATGACCCTACGACCCTCAGGGGTTCCATCCTTTCGCTCTTCGAGGAGCTCGGAAAATCGACAGGAAAGGACTTCCGGAGGGTCGGAATACGCGTTTCCGGCCTCTCAGCTACAGGGACTCAAGGTTCGCTCAATGAGTTCCTCCGCCTAGCCAGATGATGCACATGTCTGATCAAAGAAACTCTCTAAGACGAGGACTCCCCGAACTCGAGGAGCACGGAGCGAAACTCGACAGGGCGATAGACGCGGTCCTTTCGGGGAGCGTCAAAGAGGCACGTTTCTTACCTAGCGGAAGGAAGGTGATAACGGTAGTGGGGCGGCTCGGCGACGAGTTTCTCGACCCGGAGAAGCCATACTGCTCTTGCAGCAACTTCTTCTTCCGCGTACTGGGCGGGAGCGAAGCGACCTGCTACCACCTACTAGGCTACAAGATGGCCGCGAAAGCCGGGAAGATAGACGTGACCGAGTTCGCCGACGACCAGTACGGGGATTATCTCTCGGCCGCAGTCCACGACGTCTTCGAAGTCCTGCGCAGAAGCGGCAGCTAAAAGGGCAGGGCAGAGCCAGCGGCGAGATTCGATCTCGCGACCCCCTGCTCTCTCTCATGAGATACAAGGCAGGTGCTGGAGTCGGTTTCCCTCTAACCAGGCTGAGCTACGCTGGCCCGACAGCGCTCGCCCCGAGCTATCTTTATCACCTTTGTTGCCTTCGATACATCTTAAACTACCCCGTCCTCAAATCCCGCGTGGAGTACCACAGGCTAGGAAGTACCGGGGAGAAAATATCCACCATAGGGATGGGGACCTGGAGGATAGGCTCCTACGCTACCCCAGGCGAGAGGACAAGTCAGGTGAATGCCCTGAAGAGAGGGGTCGAGTTGGGCATAAACCACATCGATACCGCCGAGATGTATCATTCGGGACGGTCCGAAGAGGTTGTCGGAGAAGCAGTCAAGGGCATACGCAAAGACGTCTTCATAGCCTCGAAGGTCGCGCCCGGGCACCTCCGCCACGACGACGTGATTGCCGCGTGCAAAGGGAGCCTGAAGAGACTCGACACCAGCTACGTGGACCTGTATATGGTCCATTGGCCCGACTCCAAGGTCCCCATCAAAGAGACGATGTCAGCGATGGAGAAGCTCGTAGAGGACGGACTGGTCAGGTTCATCGGCGTGAGTAACTTCAGCGTGGCCGAGACCGAGGCAGCAAGGACAGCCCTGCCGAAGAGCGAGCTCGTCTCCAACCAAGTCGAATATTCACTGGAGGCCCGCACCGTAGAGGCGGACGTGCTCCCTTATTGTTCAAAGGAAAAGCTAACGCTCATAGCCTACAGCCCCCTCGCCAGAGGGAACATAACAAACTCGATTCCCGAAGCGTTACTCCACAAATACAAAATGACAGCCGCACAGGCCATGCTCAACTGGGTCACCCGGAGCGAAAACGTCGTGGCGATACCCAAGGCAACCAAGATTGTCCACCTAGAAGAGAACGCGGCGGCGGTGTCGAGGAGGTTTACGCCCGACGAGTACGAGCAACTGTCGAAGATATAGGATCTTATTCTGTTGGCAGCGGGAATAGGCATCTTGAGCAGCAGTTGTACGCCATCTCCAGGCTGCTTTCAGGATCGATGTAGCCGTCGCACCACACGCAATGGTTACGGACGAAGACTGCCTGCATGGTAGCTGAACGCCGCGGTTCCGATATATAAAATACCACAAACGTCGTGCGGCGATTCTACGTTAAGCGAACTATTTTGTGATGTGGTGCATCCGCACCAGATCCTTTTCGAATTGCTTCAGGTTCGCGGGGATTTTGGTAGTAATGGAGTCCTTGAGGGCCATCCCTCTATCTTTCTTCAATTTCCAGACCTGAGCATTAAACTCGATTATGCTCTGGCTCACCTTCTCACTCACGTCGAACCTCTGGGGTTTGGGGAACCTCTCTAGATGGATGCTCCGGGCTCCATAGAGCTTCCTCCAGACCGAGTCCGTGATGTACGGAGTAATCGGTGCGACTAGGAGCAGCATGCTTCTGACTACTGTGTGCAGGGTATACCACGCGGCCTCCTGCTCCCCTTTCGTCGCCCCGTCACCATAGGCCCTCCCCTTTGCCATCTCAAGGTAATGTGACGCGAAGACGTTCCAGAGGAACTCTCTTACCTTAGTCGAGACAGTGAACAGGTCGAAACGACCATAGGCCTCGACGCAGTCCTCGGTCAGCTTTCCGAGTTCGTTGAGCACCCACTTGTCCGTCCAGGTCAGATCTGCTTTTTCGGGGATGGGGAAGGAGCTGATGAACCGGCACGTGTTCCAGAGCTTGGTCAGAAACTTCCCCGCCCCCAGAATCCTCTCCTCGCTGAATCTGAAGTCGTATCCGAGGCCTGCTTCGGACGCGCCCCAGAACCTAAAGGCATCTGCTCCCGATCTCGCCAAGAGGGGTTCCACGTCCAAGAAGTTGCCGAGGCTCTTGCTCATCTTCCTTCCTTGGGAGTCCTGCCCCATGCCCCCTATCCAAGCGTGCTCGAACGGCGCTTTTCCTGTCAGTTGGTAGGACTTCAACAGACTGTAGTAGAGCCAGGTCCTCACGATGTCCTTCCCCTGCATCCTGACGGTGGCGGGAAAGGTCAGGCTGTGGAACCTGCCACTCTTGAGGCGCTTTGAAATGTATAGCGGCGAGAGGCTCGAATCCATCCAAGTGTCGAATGTCCTGGTCTCGCCCACGAACTTCAAGTTCCCACACTTCTTACACTTCTTGAATGGCGCTTCGTCCCTCCAAGGTCTGTAGTAGACCCCTGGCTTGGGTAGGTGCGGCGTGCCGCACTTGCTGCAGTACCAGACCGGTATTTCGGTCGCGTAGTACCTGCGCCTGGAAATCGGATAGTCCGTAGTCAGCACGTCTATCCAGTCATAGAGGATCTGGCGATGCATTGCCGGATGGAACTCTATCTTCTTGGCAAGCTTCTTCAGCGCAGGTTTGAACTCCAACTGCTTGAGATAGTACTCCTCCATAGGGATTATCTCTATGGGCGTCTTGCTCCGATCGCAGAGCGGGGTTCTGTGCTGGATTTGCTCCACTTTTGTGGCCACGCCCACGTCCTGCAGGTCCTGGATTATCTGAGACCTGGCGTCCTTTATCGAAGTCCCGGTATACTTGCCCGTCACGGCGGTCATCTTGCCGTCCATGTCGACGGCCACGATTTCTTTGAGCTTGAATTCCCTGACGAGCATGATGTCGTTGTAGTCGCCGTAGCTGCAGACCATCACCACCCCGCTTCCGAATTTGGGGTCCACACTCTTGTGTGCTCTGATGGGAACTTCCCTGTTGTAGATCGGAACGATGGCCGTCTTCCCGACGAATCTCTTGTACCGGCCGTCCGACGGGTTGACCACCAGCATCTGGCAGGCGGCCAGCATCTCAGGTCTGGTGGTGGCCACTGACAACTCCGACTTACCGTCTTTCACCCTGAAGGTGTTAGTGACAAGGAAAGTCGGGAGTTCTTCATATTCGATTTCCGCATCCGCGATGGTGGTGGCACAGTCAGGGCAATAGTTGTTCGGCCTGTTCGCCACGTAGACCAACCCCTTCTTCCAGAGCTCAATGAAAGACCACTGAGTGAGCTTACGATATTCCTCCGAATCTGTCCTGTATTTGTTGTAGTAATCTCCGGAAATCCCCAATGTCTTGAGGAGGCCTATCATGTACGCCTCTAGGTCGTCCAACGCGTGCTTGCAAAGGTTGATGAACTCCTCTCGCGGAGTTTTCCTCATCTGGACTCTGTACTTCCTTTCGGCGAAGATTTCCACCGGGAGGCCGTTCCGGTCGATTCCGATGGGGTAGAGCACGTTCAACCCCCGCATCCGGGCCGACCGTGCAACCATGTCAATCTGGGCATATTGAGTCAAAGCTCCGGGATGCCATGGTTTCCCGGAAGGATACGGCGGCGGCGTATCCATAATGAAATTAAGAGTTTTGTTATTTGATGGCTTAAATTCAAATATTCTTTCATATTCCCAAGTTTGCCGCATTTCAGCCTCCAGCTTCGGGTCCCACGAAGTGGCCTCAAGCTTCGCCGAGAACTGTGGCTGCAAACGAATGCAGGCTGTCCTATGAGAGAGTATATGAACTTAGGACGGGTTTCTTACGATTCTGACTTGGGACACCCTTCTACTGGGCATAGATCGAGGGGTCATCCGCCCCTGCATCCTTGAAAGCGAGCTTTCTCCTACGGCAGTTTGAACAACGCCCACAATGGACAGGGAGCTTTCGCCCCTTTACTTCCTTGAAACCATGCCCCGCGTAACAGCTGTAGGTATACTCCCAAGGGACCCCGAGTTTCTCGCCCAATTCCACCACCTTGTCCTTGTCATAGGAGATCAGCGGTGCGAGCAGCCTGTATCCTCCATGGTGGGTCGCCCGCTCCGCGGCTTGGTTCATCTCCGCCAAGAACTCGGGGGTGTTGTCCTTCATCGCAACCGGAGTCTCCCTGCGGATTCCGATGTAGACGTCATATCGCTCCCCCTTTGAGATGTAGAACGACTCCGCATGGGAAAGGCCTACGAATAGCAGAATCGCGTTACGGCACGGATCCCACCACTTCAGAATTCTCTGCCTCGCTTTCTCAGGATCCCACAGGTCGGCTTCAACAGTCTCTGCAATCTCCTTCTCAGGATGGGTGAGAACCGACGTACTGATGTCCCCAAGCCATTTGAGGTCTATGATCTTGAGTGGGACTCCCATATGCCTGGAAATCTGTTTGATGCAGAACTCCTCGTAGTCGTAAGTTCTCTGCTTGTAGTTACAGAAGATTAAAAGCTGATTCCTCGGCCTGAACTCCTCTCTGACGAAGTAGGCAGTGGTCACCGAGTCAACCCCGCCGGAAATCATGTTCACCGCGCTCCTTTGTTGGCTCATTGGTTCCCGAACCTCCTCTGCAGGATGCCGGGCCTCCCGACTGCCTTGTAAAGTATGTAACCCAGCACAGCCGTGGCCAGGAAAATGCCAACTGTAACCTGTGGTACCTCCACCAGAAATGGGAGGTTAAACGCATAGCTCAGTGAAAGGCTGACCGAGACACCGAGGGCGACAGAGTACAACGTCAACCCGAGGAACACGCTCCTCCGCCTGAGCTTCCAGAGCACCCAGGCGAACAGGAAGGAAGGAATCACGTTGATCAGGTCAATGGGCCCAAGGGGATCTCCGAGAGCCGGCTGGTTCGCGATGAACACTCCTAAAGCCTGCCCTATCACGGCCGGCCAACCCAAAAGAGGAATCAGGCCCGTCAGGACATTCGCGACTCTGAAGTTCACGACTCCGTAGCTTATCGGGACGAACGCCACGGCGAGCACCACGTACATAGCAGCATAGACCGCCGCCGTCGCTACGATCAGACTTCTCTTCACTTTCTAGCTCCCCCAACACCGGGATTTGCATGGCGGATCGGGTCGAGGTCACTCACCCGCCGTACTTGGCGCGCATCACGACCGATTTAAGCGATTTATCGGAACTTCTGGTCCAGTTCCACCCTCTCGCCATCGGTGAGTTCCCACTCTCCCGCGGCCGCGGTTTCCCTTACGTGTTCAGCCCTCGACGCCCGCGGGATGGGGAACACATTGGGTTTCTCAATGAGCCATTGAAGCGCGACTTGTGCCTTGGTCTTGTTGTGGTTCAGACCGACAGAATCCAGCCTTGAATCGGACAAGAGCTTCCCGTGCCCTAACGGGTAGTACGCCAGGAGAGCCATTTTCTGCGCGTCACAATACTGCAGTATTCCTGATTCAATATTCCTATGAATCAGACTGTAGTCGAGCTGGACGGCGCTCAGCTCCGACTTCGGAAGGGCCGATTGGGCCTCCCTGATCTGGTCCAAGGTGAAATTGCTGACTCCCACGTACAGAACTTTCCCATCCTCGATCAGCTTCTCCATCGCCCCCATGGTCTCGGCGAGGGGGATCTTGGAATTGGGCCAGTGGATTTGATACAGATCAACATATGTCGTCTCCAGCCGTTTGAGACTCCTGTCTAACGCCCCGATCAGAGCGTCACGATGGAGGTGGTTCGGCAATACCTTTGTCGCCAAGAAGGTGTCTTCTCTCTTTCTGCCTGCAAGGGCCCTCGCGACCAGCCGTTCTGATTGGTATAATTCGGCGGTGTCTACAAGAGTGATGCCTGCGTCCAGCCCGGCCGCAATCGCTTCGACCTTGGCCTGCGCGCCTCTCCTCCACCCAAGGAGCCCCGTCATAATCCAGAGCGGGTCGTAGTAGGTACCCATCCCCACGGCCGACACTTTCCTGCCTGTCCTCGCGAACTCCTTCAACTTCACTGTCCGGGCTGTCGCCGCCTCCTGCAGATAAAGAAGAAATCGGGCCCGGCTACTTGCCGAGCCCTAATGTGAGGCCGTGCTTCACGGCCATGCTGGCTCCGCCCGCGCCCACCGTCCCTGCGGTCCCGGTCCCGGCATAGAGGGAGAGGTGTGCCTTCAGCACCTCATAGGCATGGGAGGCGCTTGGCACATGAGCCATGGCCACCTGCAAGCCTGGCGGGACCGTCTGGGCCGCATGGGCCAGTACGGAGGCGTCACCCGTAGCCGCGGCGGTGCTGGCTGTTGCGGCCAGTCCGCCGAGCAGTGCGACGACCAAAGTCGACACCATGTTTCTTCGATGACCACTGTCCTGCGGCCAAGTTATTCCATCGGTTTTGAAAGGCTGTACAACTAATTGTTACGCCGACGATCTTGCATCCTCGGAAGCCAGCACCTCCTTTGGGAGGAGCGAATAGAGGTCAGGATGCTCCGCCTTCAGCTTTGAGAAGGTCGGAGGTAAGAGTCCGTTTCTACGGGCCCTTCTGACGTTGTACTCAACGAACCTCCGCATGGCGCTCGTCTCGCCCGCTACCGCCACGAAGGCCCGAATCTTTTCGATTGCGGCATCATCGTCAAGCTTCTTGACGTTCACCAAGAATGGGGCGAGGACCAGCCACGTAAGGCGGTGCCTCCCGTCGGCTACAGGGTGGGTGAGGAGGTCCTCAACATAGAGGTATCCCCTATTGGTCCTCGGCCTGGGGGACGGCACATACCGCAGGACCTCGTCCTTCACTTCACTGAGCTGTTTCGGCAGCGGTGCCTTCCTCAGGTTCCTCACTCCTTCGGCTATGGCCGCCAGGGCGCACGCCGCAAAGAGGTCATTGAGCAGGTTGTCTGTTATCACGATCATCCCCCCGCCGAGTTCTTGTCTGGCGAGCTTCCACTTGGGTTCCCTAGACAGCCCATACTTCGAGACAAGCGAGAGGTATACCTCGAACGGGACCGAGTAGTTCCGCTGGCTGTTCCAGCTCCCTGCCTCAGGGACGGCCGCGCCGAAGCACTCTGACATGACCGTGACCTTGTTGCCGGGGCTCTCTTTGACGAAGAACTCCCTGGCGCGTTCCGATTCTTTCTTGGAAAAGCGCGATGTCAGGACGGGATCCTGGCTGGCGACAAAAGCGGAGGCGAAGAAACTGGAGAACTCAACCAACTCGGAGATGCTGGGTTCGTACTTGACCCTGCCAAGTGAGCTGAGGAGCCTGTGCTGGGCGTGATGGATTACATCCCGGCTTGCGAGACTGTCCTCCATCGGGATGAATCCGAAGAAATCTCTCGACCTCGGCGCGAAAGGGTACCTCAACTCCAAGTCAGAAAGAAGGGGAGTCCCGTAGGGCAACCTGCTATACCAGCCCTCTGGCGGCTTTAAGGCCTCGCTACTCTTGCTTCGCCGTCGATACTATTGAAAGCACATCCCTGTCCCTGAGGACATAATTCGTGGGGAGGTGCAACCCGGTCCTTACGTCTATGGCATAGAGGAGCCCCCTGACCAGGTCGGAGTGTATGTCCCTGGCCAGTTCCTCAACCGTGGATCCGCTGGGGAGGAGGTAGACGTCCGGGAGTATCCTCCCATTCTTGTCGGACAGCTTCTGTGGGTCATGGACGGGATAGACTGCGTTCTCCTTGAGCAGCTTGAATATGACAGAGTTTAGCGCGAACTGCACCCCCGTCCGCAGGTACTCGCCGAAGACCTTGCGCCTGATGTAGGCGAGAGCGCTCCTCTGAGCGTCGTTGAGATCCTGGGGTCTCAGTATCTCGAACCTCTCCTCCCCCGGGATGTATCTGATCAACCCCTTGGATTCCGCCCGCCGCAGGGTGAGCTCAGCCTCCCCACTGGTGGGGACGACGATGAGCCCCTTGTACTTCTCTCTGATCTTCTTGAAGTTCTCAGCGGCGTAGGGGAGGTCCATCTTGTTGGCTATCAACAGGGTGGGTTTGGAGTACTCCCTCAAGGCCCAACAAAAGTCCTTAGCCTCTTTCTCGTTCCACGAATCGAACGCCTTCTCCTCGACCATCGCCTCTTTCATGGCCGCGATTACATGATTCTTCCTCACTCCAATCCCGTGCATGACCTCTTCAACGGCCGCTGGCACCCCGTAGCCGGGTGTCTTCGATAGCTTCGATATCTTTGGCAGATTTTGGGTGAAGAGCCTGTTGTACCACAGCACCAATTCCAACTCGACATCGGCGAAGTCAGCCGTGGGGTCCCCTGTCCCAGGTTCGCTAATCTTCCCGTCCTTGTCCACGCTCCCAGAGGCATCAACGACGTGAAGGAGCGCGTCCGACTGGGCGGCCACGCTGAGGAACTGATTTCCGAGCCCTTTCCCCATCCAGGCCCCTTTTATCAGGCCAGGAAGGTCCGTCACTTCCACCGGGATGAATCGCCAGCCGTCCTCGCACTTTGAATTGGTTGGGTTATCCATCACGCCAAACTCCTTGTGAACACAGAGGGTGACGACGCTCGCCACTCCGGTCTCAGGAACCTTCGTGGTGAACGGGTAGTTGGAGACCTCCCCTGCAAGCAGTGTCATTGAGTTGAACAGGGTCGTCTTCCCCGCGTTGGTCTTCCCGATCAGCCCTATCCTGATGGGCGTCTATCTCGCCTGCCCCAACAGGTGTACCTCCAGATAAAACCGTTTGTGCGGGAGCCGGGTCAGGGCGAAGGAACCGACCGCCAAGCCCTTACAGCCTCGTACCAGAACACTACAGCAGCCGCAGCAAGCACCACGGCGAACCATCCCAGCACGGGCATCAGCCCGAAATACGGGACACTGTCGAAGGCCAAGTATCCGGCGAAAACGGTGAAGACCGCCGCGTAAAAGATGAACCTGGGCACTATCAGCGTGCCGAGTCTCAAGAAATCTCGCATCACATCCACCTTTACCTCTCCGACGACCTCATACTCGCCGTTGCTCTCCGAGACCAGGCCGAGTTCTCTTAGCTTGTTGAGATGATACTGGGCAAGCGAGGGGTTCGACATCAGGAGAGCCCTCTGCACCTCCCTTACGCCCACTTTGCGGTTCTTGATGGCGTAGATGTACACTCGCAGAGTGTTGCCTTTGAGTTCGGCGTCCACCGCGCCAGGAGTGCGTTTCTCAGTGGGCGGGGGCTTCTCTTGACTCGCTGGCTTGCTCAAGTTTCGACCTGTTCGGACCTAACTTCTGGCTCCACGTTCAAAAACATTGGTTGATAATCCCTTGGCGGGGCATCTCACACATGAGTAGCAAGGCGGATCAGGATTGAAACTGAAGACGAAGGCGACGGCCTACGGCGTTGCTGGGCTGGCCCTGGCTGGCGCAATCATCTTCTCCGGCTCGTCACTGGGGCTCCTAGGCGTCGGCGCATCCGGGATCCTCTCGGTCCTCCTCACGGACCCCCCATCGGTCCCTCCCGGAGTCACGGCCGTCTATATCACCTACTCCAACATAGCGGTACACGCCGAAGGCTTCGCCAATTCGGGTTGGATTGCCCTGTCCGGCCATGGGACCATCGACACGATGGAATTGGGCACGTTGAACCTGAGCGAAACGATATCGAGTGATGTAATCCCCTCCCTAGTCTATAATCAGATGGCTCTCACAATCGCCGGCGCGGCGGTCGAGTTCCACCATCAGAACTATTCTGTCACGGTGACCTCAGGAAGACTCGTGACTCCGTTTGTGGGAGTATTGATGATCAACTCTTCGAACCCTGCCGCCGCCCTCGTCGATATCCAGCCGACCGTCCTCAACCTCGGGGGGAGGTCGAACCCCTCGTTCACTCTCATCGCAGGTGCCAAGGCGCTTCAGGTGCCGTCTAACGAAGCGAGTCCGTCGACGAGAGTCGTAGGGCATGAGTTTGCCCTGGAAGGCCATAGCTGGTTTGCCGCCTTCAAAGCGAGCCACTCTGACACCCTGAACAGCTCGAGCGCGGTGTTGACTCCCGCTTCGCTGTCGCTTCGGGTCATGAACCCGGGGCAAGACCCAGTAACCCTCCGCATGGTCATGGTGGCGTCCAACACAAACGGCTCCGAGGGCGACGATGGCTACCTGAGCTCAATCGTCAGCAACGTGCTCTTCGCCGTCCAGCCTGACGGCTCACTGCAGCTACTCGCCGGTCCTCCAGGGCAGGTCCAGTCGTCTTTCGAGGAGCCTGGCTTCACCCTCGCCCCAGGAGCGACGCAGGTGCTCTCTTATTCTGGAAACCTGGCGACCATCTTCGGGGGGCAGATCGTCTCAGGGGATACCTACTACGTCGTGGTAGTGGGGGCCGGAGTGGTCAGCGTCCAGGCTGTAACCGCTTCCTAGCTCCTGTAGCGGAGGATCGCGGCTATCCCGCCGAAGCTCTTGAACATACTTCCCTCTTCCGTCCCCGAAGAAATCACTTCGACCTTCGAGCCTACCTGGAACGCCATCTCCTCGAGCACGTCGATTAGGTCCCGCTCCGTCACATCATAGTCGGTCGCTCTGCAATTGGTGCAAGGAGCCGCTGCCATTTCCTGGCGTTCCAACACCTTCCTAGACGCCTGGACGGTTTGGCTGTTCACCCTCCCGCATCTCTTGCAGGCGGCGTCGAGCCTGACCATGTCAAGGTCGTCGGAGACCAAGACTACTTCGGCGCTGGCCTTCTGAAGCGCGTCGGTCACCCTTGGGAGCCCGTAGACGGCCAACCCCCCCTGCCGGTTGACCTCACCCAGGAATCTCTGGACGAGCTGTTTTTCCTCCACAAGTCTGACGTCCTTCAGGATGTCCGTCGACTTCTCGACCAGCTCTCTGATTCCTTCCCTTCCCGAATAGCCGAGGTCTAGGACCCCCAGAATCTTCTTCTGCAGCTCGTAGTGCAGATACCCTCCCTTCAGGAACTCGTCCTTCGTGGGCCCGGGGCCGCCAACTATGAGCCCAGTGACCTTGTTGTTGTTCAAGAACGCTTGCGTCGCGTGCTCACCAACCCTGTTGAAGAAATATGTCAGCTCCATCTCCCTCCCTCTCTCATAGCGCCTGGCCGATTGACCTCCCTTGCGGGTCTTGCCTGAAATCCCCGACGTCATAACGTCGATTATCTCGAGGCTTCCTCCGCTCAGTATTCCCATGCCTACATCGCTCGTATCTAGGGTGAGGAGTCCGTACACCTTGTCCTCTCTGAGCATTTCCTTGAGGTACTCCACCCTGAAATGGTCGTCACAGGCGTAGAGGTACTGGACTACAGGTTTGGGTGGGATGATTTCCCACACGTTAACCACTTCGCTCCCCGGGCCGTTGGTCGGAAGCGCCCCTGCGAAGATTACGAGTCCCGTTTCCGGGGCGGTCCTGTACAGCTTCAGCCTTTGCATCGTCTTGGTAAGGGCGTCTTGGACGTGGTTCCTCGTTGTGTCAGACTTGATGTTGCCGGCGGTCCCCCACTCCTCTCTCAGGTTGGCTATCGCCTCATGGATGGCTTTCTTTGAAGGGATGTAGAGGGACACCAACTCCGTCCCCCTCCCTTCCTTGCTGCTCAGCTCCGAGATCAGCTTCCTTACCTTGTATAGCCTAACAGAATCCGTCTTGGACAACGCAGAGCTTCCTCTAGGTCAGGCCACAGCGGACGCGTAAACCGAGGGAGCTAGCATTGTAATGCCTAAAATCTCCCTCACCCATTTATAAAACCTACCAACCACCAACCATCCGAAAGGAGGAACAGAAAGTGAAAATCGTGTTGCGGATTGGAGGGTCTGTCTTAGGGGACCCTCCGTCTGCCGGACTCGTGAACGGCTACTCCGAAGTCGTGTCAGGCCTCAACTACGAAGGGAACTACGTGGCGGTAGTGGTCGGGGGTGGGGGGATCGCCCGGGAGTACATCAAATCGGCGGCCCAGATGGGGCTTTCACCCTATCAGCAAGACACAGTGGCGATACACGCCTCGAGGCTCAACGCCAGGCTGGTGGCCATGAAGCTCGGGGGGGTGAGCAGCGTCCCCACCTCCATCGATGGTATGCTGCAGCGCCTGGCTCGCAACAGGGTGGCTGTGATGGGGGGGTTGAAACCGGGCATCACCACCGACACAGTAGCGGCCATAGTGGCAGAAAGGTGGAAGGCCGACCTCCTTGTCAAAGCGTCGGACCAGAGCGGAATCTACACCGAGGACCCGAGGGCCAACAAGAAGGCGAAGAAACTCGACAGAATCAACTACGAGAAGGCGAAGCAGATACTCGGTGGCGCACATCGGCCGGGAATTCACAGCATAGTGGACCCAGTGGCGGTCGACCGCCTCCTCGAATCGAGGATGAAGCTGATAGTGCTCAACGGCGCAGACCCCAAAGGGGTCATCAGGGCGGTCCACGGTGAGAAGGTAGGGACCCTGGTGACTTGAAGGAGTGAACAGCCGCCGAAATTGGTAGCGGGCATAGTTTACGTCACACTCGTAGCCGCGGTCTTCGTTTCGTTCTGGTCCTCTCTGGTCGAAGCGACATATCTCACCTTAAGGCCCTTCTCGCTGAGCTCGGCCATAGGGGGCAGTTCATCAGGGCCGGCCAAGGCGCTCGCCATAGCGAACGAAAAGACCAAACTGGTGAGCGTAACCACCTTCACAGACACCATTTCAAGTGTGGTGCTCGCGACCACGATGGGCCTGATCCTCTCCGGCTATTTCGGTCCCGTCGGGTGGGTGTACAGTGCGATTGGGGGTTCTTTCGTCATCATGGTGCTGTTATATCTGCTGCCGAAGGCGATAGGCATCGAAAACGCATTGAAGATGTCAGTCGTCCTAGCTCCCACCACAAAGGTGGTGGTCGACGCTCTGTCTCCGTTTGCTGTCCCCATGACGAAGGTCGCCCGTAAGCTGTCAGAGAAGCTCGTCGGAATGCCCGGCTACAGAGAAGTTGATCTGGCTGACGAGTTCGAGGACGTCGTCACCATGCTGGAGAAGGCGGGGCACATAGAGCCCAACTCAGGAAGGCTCCTGCGGACCGCTCTGGCTTCATCGAGGAGAACCGACGCCATTGACGCGATGACGCCCGAGAAGGAGATCATCTCCATCCCGACGAGTGCCACAGTCTTCGACGCCCTCAAAGCCATGAGCGAGACGGAGCACCCGCGCATGCCCGTCTTCGATAACGACAGAAACGAGTACGTCGGCGCTGTGACCTTCAGGACCATCTCGAAGGCGATATCCAGGGACCTGATTGATTCGAGCATCAGAGACTACATAATCCAGCCGGCCCGGGTTCTGAAGGACGACGCGCTAGCGACGGTGATTGAGAAGATGCAAGACGCCGGAACGACCATTGCTTTCGTCTATGACGGAGACAAAGCGATAGGGATGATTACCCTGTCCGACATACTCGAACGTCTGCTCGGCGTTAAGGTCTAGGCGGGACTCCTCGGGATTGCCAGCGAGTTGAGCTCGTCGAAGCTTATCGCGCCATCGGTCAGCCCGTCGTATGTCCCCTTTTCGAGCACTTCCCGGGAAGCGCGCTTCAAGAGTCCCATGGCGGCATAGGATGCCGCGGGGCCGAAGCTTACCCTGGCGACTCCGAGCTTTCTAAGCTCGGGCACAGGAGGGAGCCCTTTCCTCACCATCACGTTGGTAGCGAAGTCGACTGATTTCACAAAATGGGATATGGATGGTGCATCGGTCAGCCCCATCGGGTAGACGCAGTCAGCCCCAATGTCTCTGTATGCTACCGCCCTCCGCACCGCTTCATCAAGCCTCGCTTCTGCCCCGCCGGGGGCATGCCGGAGAGCGTCGGTACGGGCGTTGATGACGAAGCGAACCCCCATAGATTCCCTGAGATTTACGAGAGCCTTCAGCCGGGCGACCTGCATCTCTACCGGAAGGAGTTTTTTCATATCGTGGGCAAAATCTTCGATGTTTATCCCGACCGCACCAGCTTCAACCACGGCCCTTACACTCTTGGCCACTTCCTCAGGGTTGTCACCGAATCCCCCCACCAGGTCGGCGCTCAGGGGGACCGAGAGGACGTTCGAGATCCTTCTTATGGCGCCGACGAAGTCCCCCCACGGAATCCCTTCCCCATCTGGGTAACCCAAAGAGACAAGCATCCCAGCACTCGAAGTCGCAACTGCCGGAAACCCCTCGTCTTCGAAGACCCGCGAGCTGGGCACGTCCCACGCGTTGGGGATCACGAATACGTCCTTCCTGTCATGAAGCCCGCGGAACGCCTCCGCTTTCTCGGCCTGGTCCATCTCATGGGGGTTACAGGAGGGCGTCCTAAACCGTTCTGATGGACTCGGCGAGTAGCCGTCATCGCGGGATGCATGCGCCTTCCCATACTCGGCCACCTCTTCCAGAGTCGCGTCTGGCTCCAAAGGTCGCGCATCTACACCCCGTTCCCCGCAGTTTCACATCAACGAGAAGGCCCAGCCGGAAATTGTATCCTTGGAAGATCGCAGGGTTCTAATTGCCGTACAACCTTCCGCCCCTGAAAGGCACTTGCGCGGTCGTATGGCCCCCTGGCCCCAACCGATCTCCCAGTCAGCTATCGAAGGTCCCGGGGAGGACGAGCCTCAGCTCAGGCTTGCACGCTTTGCACCTCTTCGCCTCGAACTCGCGCGCCGCCGTGGCGACGCTGTCGACCCAGAAGTAGCTTCCCTGCTTGCGGCCCTTGATGACGACCTTGTCGTTGAACCTGTCGGTCGTGATGCACTTGGCATTGATCTTGTGCACGAGGGGACTGCGCGCGGAGTCGGTTATGACGATGTACCCTTCGTCTGCAAGCCTGACTTTCCGGAGCTCGTCGATGTTCTCTATCTCTTTCGATTGGGCCATACCAAAATCCTAACGGCGCCCATTGAAATAGCTGTCTCGGCGAGCGGGCTAGACCTATGAAAGCATCTCCAACAAGATAGGGGTCCGCCACACACAAAATCCTTCGACCCAGTCGATTTCTGGATAATCAAACAGGTGATTTCTTGGCTCTTTTCGGTCAGGATACCCCTGACTCAGCCTTGGAATCGGAGTGCGGGGGGTCGGATTCGAACGTGCCTACCCCTACAGGTGGACAAAGTGGACGGAATGCTCTCCGGTTTCACGATTGAGTTCGTGAAAGCTATGTGACCGGCTAGCCCGTCAGGTTCAGACCAACTAACCCTCCCCCAGGCGCCCAGCGTTGTGTGTGAACGCGGTGCCGCCGGCCCTGCAGGAGATTGCAACAACTGAGCGCGGCGACTAGAACTATTGACTGCGCCTGCTTAACCGGCCAATCCCTATTGGATGACGTTGAAGAGCCAGACAAAGCTAGCAAAGTCAAGAGCAGATTCTCTCACGAGAACCTCCCAAGAAAGGGCGCGCGTAGCCAAGAGTCTATCCACCGCTGAGACAAGGGAAAGACTCGATGACATTATCAAGCCGAACTCGATTTCAAAGACGCTGAAGAAGATGGGGATTATGATTCTGCTTTCACCTGACCCGTTGGGCCCGATTATCGACATCCCTGGCGTCGTCCTCTTGAGTGCCTCGTATTTTATCAAGGGAAGAGAACCCATGGGTGTCGAGTCAGTGTTTAGGGAGACGCAACAGGTACTCGACGACCTTCAGCAACTCTTCTGAGACGCATCACCTGATGGCGGACGCTATGCCGTTCCACTCATACGCGTTCATGGAGATGGAAGTGATGATTTTTCGGGGGGCCATAGCCGCTGCGAGGAGAGATGCGCCGCACCACACTACGGCCCCCAGTACAAATGTGCGGGGGGTGGGATTCGAACCCACGAACCCCTGAGGGACGGGATGCCCCATCCGAAGCGAGGCCGGATCTTGAGTCGGGCTATCATGTCCCGCACATTTAGCCAAGCTTTGTTACCCCCGCGCCGGTGGCGTTCCGTAGGGTTCCGATAAAGAGTCACTGCTGGACGGCTGCGACTCTGCTCGTCTTCCTCAGCAGGCGGTGTGAAGAGATCTCGATTATGATGTTGCAGTATCGCGCCAACTGACCGAAATAGGACACCAAGACCCTGGTGTACCCCAGCCCTCCGGTGGTCAGCATCTCCTCGGTCACCTGCTTCTCTAGCTGCATCGCCTCCTCAACAAGGGCCGACGACTTTCCTATGAGCCTGATGTCAGGGGTCAGAAGGCTCTCTACAGTGGTGTTGAAAGCTTCCCGGGTCTTTCTCGCCAGCCTCTGGAGGCTCGTGACCACCTTGGGGCTCATCTTTGTCCCCAACCCCCGGAGCCTCACCAGCTCCTCTGCGATGTCCTGTATTATCCCCCCAATCTCATCCAGGGTTTTTGCCGATACCCTGTCCCCGGACGCATGGAGAGGCGACTCGATGCCTATCTCCGAGGCCAATTCTCTCCTGTTGAGCGCTACCAGGAGCTGCCTCAATATCAGCCAGTAGAGTTCCTCTATCTCTTCCTGTGCCCTCCCCACTTCATTGAGCTTCCCGGTCTGCCTCAGGTCCAAGCTGTCCATAACATGGTCCAGGCTCTGGGACACCAATATCTGGAGCCGCTTGATCAGGTAGTCCACCGGGAACCTCGTAGGATCTATGAAACTCTGCGAGATGACGCGCCTGTCGTCTGATTCGACGACCTCTAGCCCTCTGAGGCGTCTGACTGTCTCGACGACCTTGTCTACCGTCTTCTGTCCTAGGGGCTCCTTCCCGACCACCTCGATGGTATCGAATCCCAAAGCGTACGCGCCAATGACCAGTTTTGCCAGCATTTCGTCGCCTCCCGCCTGCTCCACCCTGATGACGGCCCTGGCTGCCTCTTTGCCGCGGCCGGCCGGGATCAGCCGCAATGTTCCGTCGACTTCCTCCCGGAACAGAACGCTGTCGCCCAGCTTCAGGTTCATCCGTCGCGCATATTCCTTAGGAATGGAGACAGAGAACGAAAAGTCGCCAACTCTCTGGATCTTCCTGAGTTCGTCCATCTACGGATAGCCACTACTAGTATGTATCTTAAATACTATACTCTTAAACAGCCAACTCGCTCTCTTGCCGGTCAGGCAGAATCAGGATGAAGCGGGACGATTTTTCGTGGATGATAGGCGGCGTCCAGGGGAGCGGCGTGGACACGTCAGCGAACATCTTCGCGAGGGCTGCGGCCGAAGGGGGACTCTTCGTCTTCGGCAAGAGAGAGTACTACTCTAACATCAAAGGGGAGCACAGTTACTTCCAGGTCAGGGTCTCCAGGACCCCGATCAGGTCACACGTCGACACGGTCGACATGCTGGCGACATTCGAAGAGGAGACGATTTTCAGGCACGCTCTTGAGGTCAGAAAGGAGGGGGGAATAATCTACGACCCCGACCAGGATCCGAAGCGGCTGGACCAGATACCCACCATCGAAGCTAACGTCAAGCAGACGCTCACCGCCGAGCTCTCAAAGGCGGGGCTTTCATCAGATGTACGCGGGCTCATCGAGCTCGCGAGGAGGCGCGGCGTCCATATCTATCCGGTCCCCTACACCAGCCTCCTGAAGGAGGTCGGAGCGAAGCACGGAGAGACCTCTCTCAGCACCCTCCAGAGGATGCTCAACGTGATGGCAGTCGCTTCGTCTTTCGCCATCCTGTCCTTCGACGAAGACCTCGTGAAAAACTCTGTCAGGAAGTGGTTCAAATCCAAGCCCAAGGTCGCCGAGATGAACGCAGACGCTGTGGGGGCGGCTTACGACCACGTCGAGCAAAAGTACGCCGGGAGCTTTGCCTACAGACTGTCTCCGGTCAAGGCCGACGGGGACAGATTGTTCGTCCGCGGGAATTCCGTGGTCGCCATGGCCAAGGAGCTCGCCGGGTGCAGGCTCCAGACCTACTATCCTATCACACCAGCCAGCGACGAGAGCGAGTTCCTGGAGGCCCATTCTGAGATACCACTTGACGGCTCTGCCGCCCAAGACAACCCTCAGATAGGCGAGGCGGCGACCATGAAGAAAGGGAGCATCGCCGTCATCCAATCCGAGGACGAGATTGCGGCCGTGACCATGGCTATAGGCGGAGGGCTGGCCGGGGTCCGCTCCTCCACCTCTACCTCGGGTCCGGGGTTCTCTCTGATGGCTGAAGGCCTGGGCTACGCCGGGATGAACGAGGTTCCCGTAGTCGTCACACTCTACTCCCGTGGGGGCCCGAGCACGGGCCTCCCCACGCGCCACGAACAGGGAGACCTCAGGTTTGCGCTTCACGCGGGCCACGGGGAGTTCCCAAGACTTGTCCTCGCCAGTGGGGACCTGGAAGAGGCGTTCTACGACACTGTGCGGGCCTTCAACTACTCTGAGATGTACCAGACGCCTGTCATCCATATGGTCGACAAGGCCCTCGCCAACTCCGACGGTACCCTCCCCGTCCTCGACGTAAACAGGATCAAGATCAACAGGGGGCTCTATCTCAAGGAGATCACCAACGCGGTCAACGGCGAGTTCGAGCGCTTCGCACACACCCCTAATGGCATCTCTCCCCGTCCCCCAGTAGGGACCAAAGGAGGCGTCTATTGGCACACAGGTGACGAGCACGACGCGCACGGCCACATCAGCGAAGACCCGACCAACCGCGACCTTATGATGGAGAAGAGGATGGGGAAGCTTGTCCTGGCCGACAAGGAGATTCCGATCTCCGAGAGACTCAACTTCTTCGGCCCTGAGAAGGCAGACATCACAGTGATAAGCTGGGGGTCCACCAAAGGTGCCATACTCGACGCTATGGACTGGCTGGAGCAGGATGGCATCAGCGTCAACTTCATCCAGATCAGGCTCGTCAACCCCTTCCCCACGGAATACGTGACCAACGTCCTCTCTAGGGCGAAGAAGGTGGTGGGCATCGAGATGAACTACTCTGCGCAGCTGATAGGGGTGGTCCGCGAGCAGACCTGCCTCCCCATCGAACAACTGGTCGTAAAGTACAACGGAAGGCCGATGTCATCGGAAGAGATTTACGACGCTTTGAAGGCAATTCAAGAAGGGAAGGCCCCGGCAAAGGTGGTCCTGAGGCATGGTGCTTAAGCTCTCAGACCTTAAGACGACGGCGCACAACGATTGGTGCCCCGGCTGCGGCGACTTTGGGATCCTGAACGCCGTCCAGATGGCCTTGGCCGAGATGAACTTGGACCCGAGCAACACGGTGGTGGTCTCTGGCGTGGGCTGCTCCTCCAAGTCGCCCCATTTCATCAAGACGTACGGCGTCCACACTCTTCATGGCCGCGCCGTCCCATTCGCGACCGGGATCAAGCTCGCCAACCCGAACCTCGAAGTCGTGGTCGAGGGTGGGGACGGCGACGGCATGGGAATCGGGGCCGGCCACTTCGTCAACTCGGGGAGGAGGAACTTGGACATGCTTTACATCGTACACGACAACCAGGTCTACGGCCTCACCAAGGGGCAGGCGTCCCCCACTCTCGGGCTGGGGAAGAAGACGAAGTCCCTCCCCTCGCCGAACGTCAACCAGGCGATCAACCCCCTGATGCTCGCCATCGCCTCGGGCTACACATGGGTGGCCAGGGGGTACTCCTACGATGTCCGCCACTTGAAGGACCTGATCATCAAGGGAATCAGGCACAAGGGGTACGCTTTCCTCGATGTGCTGCAGCCCTGCCCGACCTACAACGACCTCCTCACCAAGGAGTACTGGGCCGGCGAAGGGAATCTGGACGCTGCGGGGAAACAACAGCCGAGGACCTACAAACTGGAGGAGACCGGATACGACGGCGTGGTCCACAAAGACGACGAGGAGGAGATGGAGAAGAAGGTCCAACAGGCGATTTTGAAGACATTCGAGTTCGGGGACCACACGCCCATCGGAGTCTTCTACCAGAACGAGTTCGTGTCCACCTACGAGGAGCGCCTTGCGGTTCGGAGCCCGTCCTACAAGACCAATCCGCCGGCGGCCCAGGACATCGCCCGGCCCGACGGGACGCCGCTGACCAACATCGACAAACTCATTGACGACCTAAGGATCTAGGACGGCTTCCGAGGTTCAGGGGGATGGAAGGCTGGGCCTTCCACGCTTCTACTTGACGCTGGTCGAGCTGTCCTAGTCAGCCGCTCCCGGGACCTCTTGCGTCTCACGGTTAAATCGCCCAAGAACCGCTCCCCTTCCATGATAGTGGCGGTAGGCACGAAGAACCCTGCCAAGGTCGAAGGAATCAGGAAAGGGTTCTCGAAGTACTATTCGGACACCGAACTCAGGCCCGTCGACGCTTCTGAGGTGGCCAAAGCCCAGCCCAGGGGGCTCGAGGAGATGGTGGCGGGAGCCACCGCCCGGGCGAAGTTCGCCCTTTCGAAGGCAGGTGGCGTCCTCGGTGTCGGGGTCGAGGCGGGCATATTCACGATCGGTGATGTCTATTTCGATAATCAGTTCGCTGCGATTGTCGACCCTTCGGGGAGGGTGTCTCTCGGCCACTCGGCCGGCTACTCCCTTCCAAGTGAGGCGATGAACGCTCTCTTTGAAAAGGGGTCGGAGCTCGAGCGCTGGGCAGAGAAGGTCAGCGGCATCGACGAGATCGGGGATAAGGGCGGGCTGGTGAAGTTCCTGACCAAAGGGGAGATGTCGAGGGCGGACCTGACGGAGCAGTGCGTCCTCACCGCCCTGATTCCTAGGCTCAATCAGAGAGTTTACGGGCTCTGAAGCGTCCCTCGATGGGGGGCCGGATTAATAACCACCCATCAAGGCCTGGGCCCACGCGCATCTCTCCTGCAGCCGTCAGGGCCCTCCCAAAGGCCGATCTTCACAGCCACATCGACGGGTCCATCTCTCCGAAAGAGCTCTTCCGCATAGCGAGAAAGCACCACAGGAAGGTGGTCACTCCCGAGGGCGCGGAGCTGGAGAGTGTCTCCGCTTTCATGGGACACATCAAGGGAGACGGGTACGTCTCAATGCTCGACGACATCATCCGTCGCTTTTACCCCATAACCAGGCTACTGCAGACAGAAGAGGCGATTCGCGAAGCTGGGGTCTCATACTTGAAGGGGCAGAACGACGACGGAGTCGTCTACGCCGAGGGGAGGTTCGCGCCCCAGTACCATACCGCCGAGGGGCTCTCCCTGGATGACGTCATCTCCTGCATGGCCGAGGGGCTCGCCGAAGGCACCGAGCGGTACGGTGTGGAGACTTCTCTGATAGTCGCCATAGGAAGGGAGTCGCCTCCCGGGTTGGGTGAAGAAGTGGCCCGGGCTGCAGTCAGGAGTGGCGTCGCCGTCGCCCTGGATCTCGGCGGGCCCGAAGCGGGAAACCCGCCGGAAAAGTTCGAAAGGGCCTTCAGGCTCGCCACTTCGTCGGGACTGAAGGTAACGATACACGCAGGCGAGGATGCAGGGTCCCGGCGGCAGGACGTCGCAAACATGAAGACCGCGCTGGCGATGGGAGCCGACAGGCTGGGCCACGCCATCCACCTGTCGCATGAAAGGAATCTGCTCTCAACAGTCTTGGATAGGTCGGTCGGAATCGAGATGAACCCGGTCTCAAACCTGGTCCTCGGGAAGATCAAGACCACGAAGGACCTCGGCATAGACCGCCTCCTGAAGGAGGGGGTGTCGGTCTCTCTCAACTCAGACGACCCTTCCCTCTGGACAGGGGGGGACCTCTCTGAGGTGTACTCGAGGGTCTGCTCGGAGTACGGGTTCGGGATGGACCAGGTCGACGCCCTCGCCGAGAACGCCTTCAGGTCATCCTTCGCAAGCCAGCGGGTCAAGGAGCGGCTCGTGCAGCGCTACCGCGAGGCGCAAAGACGTATCTGTTGAGCCAGTGGGAGCCCATCTCACCCCTTAAGAACGGTCAGTCCGGTGCATCCCCAACCCTAAAAATGCAGCCCAGCAGCGAGTTGCAGGAACCGGCTACAGGTTCGCTCATCGGCCAAATCGAGTCGGGCCGTATCACCTGGTCTCACATCAAAGTCCTCGTCCTGTCCGGAGCGGGAGTCTTCATGGACGGCTACGACCTGTTCATCATAGGGGTAGCCATACTGTTCATCCCATACATCAGTGGTGCGTTCGACACCGCGCTGATAACGTCGGCCGCCCTGCTCGGTGCCGTCTTCGGGGCAGTGCTCTTCGGGAACCTCGCCGATAGACTCGGCAGGAAGAAGCTCTATGTCGCCGACTTGGTGTTCTTCGTCGTCTTCGCGGCAGCTTCCGCGCTCTCTCAGAACCTGTGGGAGCTCTATCTATTCAGGTTCCTCCTCGGGATTGGGATAGGCGCTGACTATCCTATCAGCGCTTCATACGTCACCGAGTTCGTAAGCAACAGGCATCGTGGGAAGCTAATCGCCTCGGTCTTCTCGTTCCAGGGGCTCGGTCTGATCAGCGCGGTAGTCGTCAGCGTACTGCTGGTCCAGGCGCACCTCGGACCCGACGTCTGGCGGTGGATGCTCCTCTCCGGGATTGTCCCCGCCCTGGTCGCGCTCACGGCCAGGACCAAGATGCCAGAGACCCCACGCTGGTATCTCTCTCACGGCAAGGCGGACGAGGCGCGGAAGGTGCTGTCTGGGTTTTTCGGGTACCAGGTCCCTGAAGAGACCCTCGAAGCCATAAACGAAAGAGTCTCAGTCAGAGAGCTTCTCCTTTCTCCCTATTCGCGGCGGGTCTTCTTCACCTCGGCGAGCTGGTTCCTCGTGGACGTGGGGGTCTACGGGATAGGGATACTCACGCCATTCCTGATCGCTGACATCTACGGGCCGACCCGTCCTCTGCTGGCTTCGGTGGTCACGTCAGGTGAGCTGTTCGTCTTCGCGGGGATCGGCTACCTCTGCGCCATCGCATTGGTGGACGTTGTCGGCCGCAAGCCGCTGCAGACGGTAGGATTCTTCGGGATGGCCATCCCTCTGCTCGCTGCAGCCATCCTCCATGCCTCTACTCTCCTCCTGCTGGCGATTCCCATCGCAGTGTTCTACATCTTCGAGAACGCCGGCCCTAACACGACCACATGGATCTATCCGGTGGAACTCTTCCCGACGAGACTCAGAGGAACAGGTCATGGCCTAGCAGCTACGGTGGGAAAGATAGGCGCCGTGGTGGCGACCTTCTTCCTTCCACTGATTTACGCAACCCTTGGCCGGGACGCAATGCTGGCATTCGTCGGCGCGGCCTGCCTCGCCGGTGGCGTGCTGACCTATTTCATGGGGATAGAGACCAAACGGCTCTCCCTCGACGACGTCTCCGAAATCTTCAAGTCGTTCTATGACACCTTCGACAGGATTTCGGCCAACCTTCTGGCCGCCGCCGAGCTCCTCCACGACAGGCTAGCCGCAATGCCTAGTCCTGACGCAGATGTCGACGTTGAGAACCTCGCGGCAGGGATCAAGGAACTGGAGCACACGGGGGACGAACTGATACACGAAGCCTTCGTCAAACTCGACAAGAAGTTCGTGGCCCCCATAGACAGGGACGACATCACGAAGCTGCTCAAGACCCTAGATGACACGCTCGATTTCATCGATGCCTCCACATCAAGGATGGAAGTATACAAGCTCAGCCGTGTCACCCCCGAGACGCTGAAGTTTTCAGAGCTCATCCTCGGTCAGGTCCGCGAGATTAGGAAGGCCGTCGCCTCGTTAAAAGGGAGCGGCGCGACCGCCGTCATAGACGGGGCTGCCATCAGGATACACGAACTGGAGAATGAGGCCGACGACCTTCTCCACAAGTGCCTGAGGTCTCTGTTTGCCTCCCCGGAGGCCGGCGCATCCCCCTTCGATATCATTAAGCAGAAGGAGGTCTACGAGTATCTCGAGACCACGACTGACAAATCCGAGGACGTCGCGGACGTCCTACGGAGTCTCCTGGTCAAGTATTCCTTGTAACCTACCGGCCCGTAGGCCGGATCACGCTCCTCTGACCGGACTGGCGCGAAGGCCTATCAAGCGGCCTCCCGGACATGCCAGGCATGAGCAAACCCGAAGGTAAGATGGAGCTCGCGGGGATGGCGTCCTTTGTAGTCCTGGTCGGACTGGTGGCCTTCCTCTTCCCCGCATATGTCTTGGCCTTGGCCGCGCCGGTCGCCGGGTGGATAGTCTATCGTGACCACGAGAAAATCTCCCGGCTTGAGAAGGAGCTCGCAGCCAAAGGATACGGGATGAAGTCCTAGCCTCCCCCGCATGGTCGCTGGGGGAGTTGCTGAACCCCTGAGAATCTACCGCGGCTCCACGGGGGAAGGTTGGCTGGAATGGCACATTTTCACACGGGAATGCATATATACGAACCCCCGACCGTGGACGTTTCTGCGCATTAATTGGCGGCGTCTGCCTCGAGCAAAAGGGCCGAGCCCTGACGCGGTGAAACGCACGACCTCCAGATGCGCGCACAAAAGTGGAGATCTGACTTCGGTTAGATCTGACGTGGGTTGTGCTTTACACCTCGCAGAAATGCGTGGTCGTACTCCTCGATAATCGACTCCGGTTGATCCTGCCGGACCCGACTGCTATCGGATTGGGATTTAGCCATGTTAGTTGTGCGTGCTTGGCTACAGGCACGCAGCGTACGGCTCAGTAACACGTAGTCAACCTGCCCTGGAGACGCGGACAAACCCGGGAAACTGGGGCCTATCCGCGATAGATGGCCTCATCTGGAAGGAGGGGCCGTCCAAAAGGGCGCACGGGTATGCTCTGTGCGAACCGCTCCAGGATGGGACTGCGGCCGATCAGGCTGTTGGCGGGGTAATGGCCCACCAAACCTGTAACCGGTACGGGCTTTGAGAGAAGGAGCCCGGAGATGGACACTGAGACAAGGGTCCAGGCCCTACGGGGCGCATCAGGCGCGAAACCTTCGCAATGCGCGAAAGCGTGACGAGGCTAGTCCGAGTGCCGCCTGCTAAAGGTGGCTTTTCTCGGCTGTAAATAGGCCGGGGAATAAGGGGAGGGCAAGTCTGGTGTCAGCCGCCGCGGTAATACCAGCTCCTCGAGTGGTCGGGACGATTATTGGGCCTAAAGCACCCGTAGCCGGTTCCGTAAGTCCTCTGTCAAATCCAGCTGCTCAACGGCTGGCCCGCAGAGGATACCGCGGAACTAGGAGGCGGGAGAGGCGGACGGTACTCCGCGTGTAGGGGTAAAATCCTTTGATCCGCGGAAGACCACCAGTGGCGAAGGCGGTCCGCCAGAACGCGCTCGACGGTGAGGGGTGAAAGCTGGGGGAGCGAACCGGA
>JAFMAA010000050.1 GCA_029785235.1 Nitrososphaerota archaeon
AGCCTGGATATTTCAAGCGAGATACAAACCGCTCAGGCTGGTGGAGGAACGTTGAAGGTCCGCAGGGCGAAGGTTGGATTGTCGTTGGAGGAACCTGCCGAAGGCGGACGGATCGGACGCACCCACATTCTGGATCCTGTCTTGGTAGTCGAGGAAGGGGCTCTCCCTTTCCCAGTCCTCGGAAGGAAGCCGTTTCTCCGGTGGTATGATCTCAAGCTAAGCGAGTTTGAGCAGGAGTTCTCCCTGCACGAGCGGGCCTGAGTCTTCTACTGGACTCCGTAGCGAGCATCGATTCCCCCACCTCTCCCGAGGTGGAATCGATGAGAACCATCACACAAGAACCAGCGGGGAAGGTTGCCCCCGCCGGTGAAGAAGGCCAGCAGCCGACGCCGAACGAGAAGACCCTCTTGGTCTGCCGACCAGGGGGCAAGTGGGACGTGGAGGAGGTCGCGGCATGAAGACCTTCACCGGGCTCAACAAGGAAACGGAGCGCGCATGTGGTTGCACGCAGCGCATGCCCCCCAACCCGGCCATCTAGGTCATGGTGGATATGGACTCCCGCCCGTGGAAGCGCTACATCCCGGGGCACGCACGAGCCAAGGGCCTCGCGGAGCTATCGCAGTAGGGCGAGCTACAATAACGGTCGAGGCGAGCAAAAGCAGGACAAGAAGCTCGCCCTCGCACCCCCAGAAATCACGAAGGAGAAAAAAGAGGGAACCAAAGCATGAGCGAGTAGGGAAAAAGAGGGGATCATTTCCTCCCAGGCCCCCACCACGCGTGTATCCGAAAACCTAGTACGCCGCACCCTGAAGCAGGCATACAAATCAGGCTCTAGAGCCAAGCAGACTGTCTACAACCTTACCAAGGTAACTAAGATTCGAGGATTTGGCATGAACCAAGATTTGTCTCAAAAGAAACTCGGTGGCAGGTTTCAACTCACGATGTGGCACAATCTCTTCACGGATGGAATTGAGTGTTAGGACTCCATGAAGGTCAGCTACTCGCTGAAGTTGATTCGCGTACTCTTCAAACTCTTCAGTAACCACGGGAAACCTGAACATCCCGAGACTGCCAACCATGTCTTTCTGAAGTAGGTCAATAGGAGAGTTCTCGATGGGTACCCCTTGGCGCTCAGTCTTCCAGAAACTCCTGCTCATGAATCGAAACCAATCGAGGTTTTTCAGATTGACATGGACATTCTCATTCAGGTTTGAATAACGAACGTACTTGTACGGGTTTGCTATTGGTGATGCAAGGCTCCACTTTACAAGCTGATTAGACGCCTGGGCCAAGCCCAAACGGAAGAATCCATCCCCTAACAACTCGAAAACTTCGATTGGGTCTGGTTTGTCTCCAATTGGTTTGGAGATGTACGAATCCAAACGTGTGAGGAGTCGATTGTCGTTTGCCCAGTCTTGGAACTCCTTTGCCCATTGATGATGAGTTGCGCGTTCAGTCCTAGCGTGGCTTGAGAGATAGTCGAGCACCGTGCCTTGGGTGGATAGGTCCACCACCCCTCTCAAAAGCGAGTGTGCGGCGTTGTACGCACCACAAAGCGCTAGGCTCAGCGATCTTCCACAAAGCACGTATGCCTCAATTTGGAAGAAGGCAAGCCCGATGTGCTTGCCAAGTAACTGCTCTGCTGGAACCCTCCCCTCGAGTTGTTCCTCAGTGGGTAGCGAGAAGCTGAGCAAGGATGCGAATCCAGTTGTGTAGGATTCTAGGGCTCTACCCACCGTCTTGGGTAGCTCATGAATGCTCTTCTCGATATTGTCTCTCGGGAAAGACATCGCAAGCAGGTATTCAACTCGTTTGTTTAGAGACATTTCCGATTTCTTGCTTTCCGTATCTTTGAAACCGTAAGAAGGTTGGGAATCACCCCCTGATGGTCCTTACCTGCATCTCCGACGTCAAGTCAATGAGCCATGAGCCAAATGGTAGAACCAAGAGCCATGCACGATTGCCGAACGGCGACGATACGGAGCCCAGAGGAGGACCACTCTACAACCTCGTGCCCGTGCGAGGCCCCGAGGGAGAGGTCTTGGATGGGTACCGTGGGGTGCAGAGGCAAGACACCAATCGCGTGGTCTCCGTCGTGGGGAAACGCTACCAGCTGGTCCAGCACCGCTCGATTGCGCGGGCCGTGGGCGAGACTATAGAGAAGCCCGACCTGACCATCGAGTCGCTGCGGACGAACTCCCGATTCAGAACCGAGAGCATCAAGCTCTATGCGGGCGAGCGCAGGATGGAGGTGAAGTTGGTGGTCGGTCGGAAGTTCCGTCTCGACTCCGCCAACGAGATCTACCCAGCGGTTCGGGTCTTCAACTCCCTGGACGGGGCCTGGGCTGTCCGAAGCGAGGTTCTCGGGGTGAGGATCGCATGCTGCAACCAGTTAACACGCCGGGGTAAAGGCTCTGGCGGAGTTCCGCGAGCTCCACCTCTCCTCCCAAGAGGACCTGCTGGCGCAGATGGAGCGGGCAATCTACGAGGCCCTGGACCGGTTCGATGGGGCGCTCGACATCTTCAAGGACGCGATGGAACACCAGATGCCCATCCGGGATTTCGTGCCTGCTCTGGAGAGCGTTGGGATGCCGCACCGCCACGTCATGACCATGGCCGAGAACCTGCCCGAGTACTTTGGGTCCACCCTCTGGGGGGAGGCCCCGAAATGGGATCTTTACCAGCTGGCGACCTCGGTGATCTCGCACAAGGTCCAGGTCAATCCCGAGAGGGAGAGAATGCTGGAGCGGGTGGCGGCAGGGCTCTCCTCCTTACGGAGAGGTCCACCTTGGGAGGCGGGGAGATCTCCCCCGCCTCTGGAGAGTAGCAGTCCGACCATCTACTTACTCCGGTGTGGGGCTGGCCGAAAGCCATCGACGCTTATATTCTGCGTGGCGTTCGTCATCAACATGGCGCGATTGGTAGGAGGGGAGCTTTTTCCCATAGAGTGCGAAATTGTGGCCGCAATCGAGAAGGTAACTGACAAGATATGGGAGGAAGAAAGCGATGCGATTTGGACCAAGGCAATCAAACAAGCGCTCGTCGACTTGGGTCATGAACATCAGTTCAGGGTGTACGCATCAAGTGCGGACAAAACTGACGGCAAAGAATGGTTGTGGGACCTAACATGGTTGGATGAGGGTGGTTCAGTTCTCGGCTTTGACTTCAGGGAGTTGCGTGGAGCAAAGCTGGCATGCGAGATTGAGTGGAATGGCGACAAGGGTGAAACCCTCTATGACTTCCAGAAGCTCACAGTAAGCACTACGGATTACCGATTGATCGTTCTCTGGCAACGCTCAGAAGAGAAGGTAGCTGAGTTGATTGAATTGTGCCGTGGCCATTGTCCTGCGTCACGAGGGTTTCGCTATCTCGCTGTTGGAATTGTTGAAAGCGGTCTCCCCGTACGCGTGATGTGCAGAGCCTGGACTCTATAGGTCAGGGTGGGTTGCGCTTTCGAACTCGCCGCGGCCTGGGTCCTCCTCTTGGAAGGTTCCAGTGAGGAAGGGGAGGCGGTCCCCGTCTGAGCAGGCCGGTGGGCGTATCCGCCGGGTCTTCGCTGCGGACTCCCAACCCTTGGCATAGGCCGCGCTCTGAATGGCTTTCAGGCATAGGAACACTACGATCTCAGTCAACGGCAGTTTCGCGTTTCGGTAGTCAACGCAGGCACCCCAGAGCAAACTGACAAAGTTGCGAATGGTCAAAGGTGTGGGGTCCAATTCACTATGCCATGACATGCGCGCAGCCTTTCCCGTAACGATAGAACGTCCTCGCAAAGTCCAGTAGGCCTTCTCGGTAGTCGTGCACCACGATTGCAGATGGCTCATACACCAAGTCGTACCCTGCCTTCCTTACTCTGAATGAAAGTTCAGGATCCTCATCACCTGGGAATCGTATCGTTTCATCGAACCCGCCTACCTGCAAAAGGACTCTCCTCCGGTACGCGCAGTTGGCTGTCACGAGGTAAGAACATGACGATGGTGGTTCCAGAACCCGATGGAAGGTTGAGTAACGGGAAACCCAGCCCCTTCCCAAGGGCAACACTCGCCCGCCAACACCACCAGTTGTTGGGGGTTCGTCAAGAAGCCATGTAGCTAGGTTGTGGACCCACCTATCTCCAGGGACACAGTCGTCGTCCGTGAAAATGAGGATTTCGCCGTGGGAATGACTGACGCCTTCGTTTCTTGCCGAAGCGGGTCCTCCGTTTACCTTCCGTACATACTTGAGTCGGGGATGCTTGCATCGCGACATCGATGCGGGGGTATGGTCAGTAGACCCATCGTCTACGACGATGAGCTCGATATCCTCCGGCATTCGCGACACGCATCGCAAGAGTGAGTCCGCCCTGTTGTACGTAGGCACAATCACCGTAATCGAAGGGAGGCGACCGTCACCCAAGCGTATGCCTGATTGTCTGGACCTCTCTACTCGAGCAAACGGTGCAGATGGCATGTACCAGCAGTTACCTTCTGACGACACGTATCTTGATCTGAATAGTGTTGGTCCTCCACGCACTTCGCCGAACCATTATGTAGTAATCACCTGAATCTTCAATCGTTCGGTCGAAGTAGTGAGCACTGCGGTCCGTTCCCGTCTCCATCCCTTCTGCCCGAGGATTATGGTGAAGTTTCGCGAACTGACCAGCATCGCAGAAGGTAGCATAGAATCGTTCGCCTCCGGTCAGAGTGGCCTGAACTCTGTCTCCTCTAAAAAGCTCGAACCGCCACCACGCCGGCCCGTCGCTCTTCAAATCGTAGGTCTCTTCTCCCAGCACTTCCGGAGCATGCCGAACATTCTTGAGAGCGTCGTCGATAAAGCTTCCTACCGTTCTTCGAATCTCACCCTTCAGCTCTTCGAGCGTACTAAATGTTGCGAGCTTGTTGGAGTCCTTTGTCTCTTCCCAAAGCTCAGTGGCCGCCTCGTCCCTTGTCGAGATACTTGTGAAATAGTAGAATAGGTGTTCCTCCCCGAGAGAGCGAAGCGCTTCCTCTAACTCGTCCTTCATCGCCTCAGTCACAGTGTCGTCCACAATAGCGAGCAGTACCTCAGAGCCCTTCACCAGTTCCCTACAGTAGTCACGCGCCGTCAGTCCCGCTTTCAAGTGTCGCGCCGGCTGTCCTTCGAACAGAACTGGAACATGGCCCATGCCCTCAAGCGTCTTCTTCGCCGTTTGACGCCGGGACTTATCCTCGGCCGATTCCATCTCGGATGAAACGAAGGCCCGCACTGCTGATCCCCCCAGCAAGCACACTATCTGGAGGCAATTGAACTTGACGCAGGCATTCTACTACCCTCTCTTCCCGAGTAGCTTCCTGATACGAACCTCTTCGCCGATGATGTTCATTTGATGGGTCAGACGTAAGCCGCTTCCACGGATGGCATCTTACGCAGTGCATCAGAGAATAGCGACTTCCGGAAGAAGACGTGGCTCCCACCCTCGGGTTGGGCCCACGGCTTTCCCTCCCTCTCCGCCCGCCGGAAGGGGTAGTATTCGCTTGCCGGCATGATCCAAGCCACCGTGTCATTGGTGCCGGTGACCACGTAGTCCTTGCCGGGACGCCGATACGTCTGCAAGCCCATGTGGACCTCGACAGCGTCCGGGATGTTGAACGTTACATTGGTCGGGGTCACTTGGGCGATTCCGACGACCTCGTTCCGGTGGAGGGCCTGAGCCACCAAGTCGGCGTGCCGATGCATGCCGACCACCTGGACAGTGCTATCTGGGCGCGCCAGGAAGGCGATTGCCCGTTGAGGGCGCCGGAGCTTTGCGAGGTCCTCCCGGGTACACCCCAGGATCTAGGCAACACCTCTGGGCAAAGCCAGGTAGTTGGAAGTCGGGCATGTGGCCCAAAGCACGACCCGGCCCGAAGGTGGTGTGGCATGCTTCTCTGCCGCCGGTGAGGGTTTGGCACCTCCCATGTGAGGCCGACGTTCATGGAGGGGGATAAGGCTGACTGGGTTTCGGAGGGATGAACGGTGAGTTGGAAGACAGAGGCGTCCTGGTGGTCACGACCCACCTCTCCTGCTGGGAACTTGAGCGACTATGCTCTGTGCTCTTTGTTCCCTGTTGTTTGCATCTGTGCCAGATCCTCCTTCACTGATTCCTTCTCATCGGTGATTCGGGTCAATCCCGGCCTACCGAATGGGGTTGGCCATGGGGATTGTGGGTCACGGGGCGGTGTCGTCAAAGGGCGTCCAGAGTTCGACCAAGGGTAACCTTTCACGGTTGAGCCCGACGATGGCTCTGTCAGGCTGACCCATCACCGCCGACAAGTTCAGGGTTCACTTGGGGTCTGGAGGACCCGGACCGAACTGGAACGGAATCTCCCCCTTCAGCACTCGAGCCCCAAGCTCTCGGTAGGCGATCCCTTGTAGCTGTCCGGTCTGGATCACGCTGGCTAGCAGGGCGGTGCGGTCCGCCCCCTTTTTCGTCCGGGACCCCCAAGACAGCTTCCGTTTCACCGCGATGTGAGGACGGAGTCCCTGCTCGGCGATGTTGTTGTGGGCATCCACCCCCATCTCTGCCCACCACCACAGCTCGTCCCAGTGCTTGCTCCCGTACTTCTGAAGGGCCAGGGCCACCGTACCCTCACGCCTCACTCCCAACCAACGACGAGCCCACGCCATCAAACGCTTGGCCTCCCGGGTCTTCTCCTCCCCGGTGGGCCACTTGGCCACCTCCAAGATCCGGCGGGAGAGTTTCTCCATCACCCTCAGACCGCGCCAGTCCGGGGCATCGGAGGGGCGCTCCCATCCCTCCTGCCCCTCCTTCGCCTTCCGTAGGAGGTGGACCCAGCACCGTTGCTTCTTCCCGTGCACGGCGTTGAAGGCCACACCCCCATCGCAGTTCAATACCTGTCCCTTCGGTCGACGCTTCCC
>JAFMAA010000051.1 GCA_029785235.1 Nitrososphaerota archaeon
ACGCTCTTCTTCCTTAGTCTCCAAATGACCCAGGTAAATACAAACGTGGGTAGCACGTTAATCAGGTCTATCGGCCCCAGAGGATCGCCCAAGGCAGGTTGGTTGGCAATGAACACTCCCAGGGTCTGTCCGATTATCGCTGGCCATCCGAGCAGTGGGACCAAGCCAATCAACACATTCGCGACCCTGAGGTTAATGACCCCGTAGCTTATCGGACTAAACACCACACCGAGAACCACATACATCGCCGCATACACCGCGGCAGTTGCTACGACGAGACTCCTTTTCACTGATCGACTCCCCCAACACCGGGATTTGTATGGCGGATCGGGTCGAGGTCACTCACCCGCCAAGTTCCACCTGGTCACAAGAGGTGATTTAAGCGATTATCAGAAACGCAGATTCAGGTCAGCCGTATCATGGTCGGACAGCCCCCAGTCCGCCGCCCCCGCATTCTCCACGACGTGGGACTTCTTGGACGCACGTGGGATGGGGAATACACTTGCCTTGTCTGCCAGCCACCGGAGCGCCACCTGCGCCCTGGTCTTGCCATATCTGGAGCTGAAAGAATCCAGCCTGGGGTCTGACGGGAGTTTTCCATGGCCCAGAGGATAATATGCCATCAACGCTATCCCCTCCTTCTCGCAGTATGGAAGGACGTCTCTTTCGACGTTCCGGTTGACTAGACTGTAGTCCAGCTGGACCGAGCTCAGCTCAGACTTCGGCAAGGCCGATTGAGCCTCTTTGATCTGTTCCAGAATGAAGTTGCTCACCCCTACGTGCCTGAGCTTCCCACCTTCGACGAGTCTCTCCATGGCTGCCATCGTCTCCTTAATCGGGACCTTGCGATTGGGAAAATGAATCTGATAGAGGTCGACATATGAGGTCCCCAGTCGTGCCAGGCTCCTGTCGAAGGACCTGATGAGGTCGTCCCGGTGCAGGTGGCTTGGCCACGCCTTGGTTGCCAGGAACATCTCGTCCCTCTTTCTTCCGCGCATGGCTTTCGCCACTAGAGGTTCAGAGCGGTAGATTTCTGCGGTATCAACAAGGGTGATGCCCGCGTCAAGCCCCGCTTCGATGGCCTCAACCTTGGACGCCGCGCCTCTCCTCCATCCCCCAAAAGCTGTCATAATCCAGAACGGGTCGTAATAGGTGCCCATCCCGACCTCGGAGATCTTCCTTCCGGTCTTACCGAATTCTTTCAGCTTCAACGTTCTAGACCTCCCTCGGTAAGGTGTGGTCGACTTAAAGAAAAACCCGAGCTTGGCTATTTGCCAAGCCCGAGACGAAGGCCGTGCTTCGCGGCTGCTGCTGCCCCACCCGTGGCCACTGTTCCTGCCGCCCCTGTCCCCGCATAGAGGGCAATGTGCTGCTTGAGCACCTCATATGCGTGCGACGTGGCGGGTACATGCGACAGTGCCACCTGGAGACCCGAAGGGGTAGCATGGACAGCGCTGGCCGCAGCGGATGCATTCCCGGTAGCTACGGCGGCGGTAGCCGCTGCCGCCAAGCCGCCCAGCGTTGCGACGACTAAGGTCGATATCATGTTTCTTCACTAACCTGTCGCATGCGACCAAGTTAACTAATCGGTCTTGAAGACCCGTACAACAGTTTACTACGGGGATATCTTGTCTTTCGTGGCGTCTGCAGCAATGACCTCCTTCGGAAGGAGTCCATAGATGTCAGGGTGTTCAGCCTTCAGCTTTGAGAATGTAGGGGGGAGAAGTCCATTCCTGCGCGCCCTCCTGACGTTATATTCGATGAACCTCCTCATCGCACTGGTCTCTCCGGCTGCGGCCACAAACGCCCGTATCTTCTCAATAGCCGCCTCGTCTTCGAGCTTCTTGACATTTACCAGATATGGGGCGAGGACGAGCCATGTAAGACGATGTCTGCCGTCCGCGACAGGGTGTGCTAGAAGGTCCTCGACATAGAGGTATCCCTTGTTAGTCTTGGGCTTGGGAGACGGGGCATACTTGATTACTTCCGCTTTGACTTCGGCGAGTTGCTTCGGCAGGCTGGCCTTCCTCAGGTTCCTGACGCCGTCCGCAATCGCGGCCGCCGCGCAACCATAGAACAAGTCATTGAGCAGGTTATCGCTTAGCCTCACCGTCCCCTTGTCCAAATCTTGCCTCGCCAGCTTCCATTTCGGGTCCTTTGAGAGTTCGTACCGTGAAGTCAGCGAAAGGTACACTTCAAAGGGGAGCGAGTGGCTGATTCTCCCAGCTTCTTCGATTATCTGAATCGCCGCACCGAAACATTCAGCCATCACAGTAACCTTGTTCCTCGGCCCTTCCACAAGGAAGAACTCCTTCGCTCTCTCTGCCTCTTTCTTTGAGAAGCGCGACCCAAGGACTGGATCCTGGCTCGCCACGAAAGCCGCGGCAAAGAAACTGGAGAACTCGACGAGCTCTGAAATGCTGCGTTCGTATCTCGCTCTCCCTAGAGAGCTCAGCAGCCTGTTCTGCGTCTGGACGACTACTTCCCTGCTGGCTAGGCTCTCTTCTATTGAAATCGACTCGAAAAACCTTCTTGATCGAGGCGCAAAGGGATACCTCAGCTCTAGGTCTGACAGCAGTGGTGTTCCATAGGACAAACCTTCGCCACCCGACGCCCTTGTTAATCCTCTTTCGCCGTCGACACGATTGAGAGCACGTCCCGATCCCTGAGGACGTAGTTGGTTGGTAGATGCAGTCCAGTCCTCGCATCCACGGCATAGAGGAGGCCTTTTACTAGGTCAGAGTGGATATCTCTGGCCAGGTCCTCGACGGTGGACCCACTCGGTAGGAGGTGCACATCGGGGAGGACTCGCCCATTCTTGTCAGAGAGCTTCTGGGGGTCGTGTACGGGATACACCGCATTCTCTTTCAGGAGCTTGAAGACTACCGAGTTGAGCGCGAACTGCACGCCGGTTCTCAGGTACTCACCGAAGACCTTGCGTCTGATGTAAGCAAGCGCACTCCTCTGGGCATCATTCAACTCCTGTGGTTTCAACAATTCGAACCTCTCCTCGCCAGGGATGTATCTGATGAGTCCCTTGGCTTCTGCCCTCCGAAGGGTGAGCTCAGCTTCTCCGCTGGTGGGGACCACCATGAGCCCTTTGTATTTCTCACGAATCCTCTTGAAGTTCTCTGCCGCATATGGGAGGTCCATCTTGTTAGCTATGAGCAGCGTAGGCTTCGAGTATTCTCTGAGCGACCAGCAGAAGCCTTGGATTTCCTTTTCACTCCAAGAATCGAACACCCTCTCCTCGAGCGTCAGGTCTTTCATCGCAGCGATTACATGTTCCTTCTTCACTCCGATGCCTTGCATCACTTCCGCGACCGCAGTAGGGATACCATAGCCCGGGGTCTTCGACAGCTTTGAAATCTTTGGAAGGTTCTGAGTGAACAGCTTCGTATACCACAGGACAAGTTCCAGCTCCACATCAGCGAAGTCTGCGATAGGGTCGCCGGTCCCAGGCTCGGTAATCTTCCCGTCCTTGTCTACGCTACCAGAGGCGTCAACTACATGGAGGAGTGCATCTGACTGGGCCGCTACGCTGAGAAACTGGTTCCCGAGACCTTTCCCCATCCATGCCCCCTTAATCAATCCCGGCAGGTCGGTCACCTCCAAGGGGATAAAGCGCCAACCGTCTTCGCACTTCGAGTTGGCAGGGCTGTCCTGGGCTCTGAATTCCTTGTGCACGCAGAGTGTGACCACATTGGCCACTCCAGTCTCTGGAGACTTGGTGGTGAACGGATAGTTCGAGACTTCTCCAGCGAGGAGGGTCATGGAGTTGAACAACGTCGTCTTCCCGGCGTTGGTCTTTCCAATCAACCCGATTCTGATAGGCACCAGACGTCACCCGGCCTGACGGGGTGCTTTCCAGATAAAACCATTGTGTGGAGGCCCATCACGGCGAAGGAGCGGATCGCCATGCTCTGATCGCTTCGTACCAGAACGCCGACGCTGCGGCTCCCATAGCAACGGTGAACCATTCCAGGACCGGAACCAGCCCAAAGTATGGCGACGCTACTAAACCCAAGTACACAGCGAACACGGTGAAGACTGCTGCGTAGAAGACGAACCTCGGGACTATGAGGGCCCCGAGCCTAAGGAAGTCCCTCATCACATCTACCTTCACCTCCCGCACTATCTCATACTCTCCGTTGTTCTCTGAGACCAACCCAAGCTCTCTCAGCTTGTTGAGATGATACTGTGCCAAGGAGGGGTTTGACATGAGTAGGGCGCGCTGGACCTCTCGCACCCCTACCCGGCGCTTCTTGAGGGCGTAGATGTACACTCTCAGAGTGTTCCCTTTCAATTCCGCATCCACCATCCCGGGGGTGTGCCTCCCTGCCGGCGGTGCCTTCACGGGTTTGCTGTTTGGTTCGCTCACGTGTCGCAGCGCTCGAGTTTGCGCGCCTCTCCATGTTCAAAAACATTGGTTGATAATGTCTGGCCCGGGCGCTTAAGTGAACGGAACAGTGGGCGAAGCGTGAAGATAGGCACGAGGGCCGCTACATATGGATTGGCCGGGCTAGCCCTCGCAGGGGCAATCATATTCTCTGGGTTGTCTTTTGGTCTCCTCGGGCCAGGTTCATCGGGGGTTCTTTCCGTCCTCTTAACAGACCCTCCTATCGTCCCCACGGGTGTGACTGGTGTCTACATCACCTACTCGAGTTTGGCCGTCCACGCTCTGGGGTTCGGTAATTCTGGGTGGATTTCAGTCCCAGGGCATGGGACGTTCGATTCGATGAAGCTCGTCAACCTGAGCCAGATGGTATCAAGCGATACCGTCCCCCCCGTCACATACGACAAAATGGGGTTCACCATCACGGCCGCAACAGTTCAATTCATGGGCCAGAACTACACCGCCGCAGTCAGCTCAGGCAGGCTGGAGGTCCCGATCATTGGGGGGCTGAAGGTCAACTCCACGAGTCCTGCGGCCGCCCTCGTGGACGTCCAGCCGACGGTCATCAACCTGGGGAACAATTCCAGTCCTGCATTCGCACTGGCGGCAGGGGCCAAGGCCCTCCAGGTGCCGTCTGGGGACGTGGACCAGCTGACTAAAGCAATGGGCCAACAGGTTCCACTGAAAGGGCACGGCTGGTTTGACTCTTTCAAGGCTGAGTACTCCAACTTCAGTGGTACAGCCGTGAGCCTTACCCCCGATTCGTTTTCTATCGACGTTCAGAACGGAGGGCCTAGTCAGATCACCGTCCGCATGCTCGTTGTGTCCGCTCACACCAAAGGAGGGGAGGACAGCGTGCTTGGCGCCGCGGCCGACAGCGTGATCTTTATGGTACAGCCGAACGGATCACTTCAGCTTCTCAACGGCCCGCCGGGTCAGGTCCAATCGTACTTGAATGAACCAGGATATACCTTGACGGGTGGCGCTTCGCAGAAGTTTTCGTATTCAGGGAACATCACGAGCCTGCGCGGGGGTAACGCCCCCATAGTAGGGACCCGCTACTACGTCGTCATAGTCGGCACAGGGACGATAAGCGCCCAGCTCGTCACCGCGACCTAGCTTCTGTAGCGGAGCAGAGCCGCAATTCCGCCGAAGGTCTTGAACATACTTCCCTCCTCCGTTCCCGACGAGATTACTTCTACTTTGGCGCCTCCCTGAAACGCGATTTCCTCGAGTACGTCGACCAGATCTTTCTCTGAAAATTCGTACTCTGTGGCCCCGCAACTCAAACAGGGAGTGGCGCCCATGTCTTGGCGCGTCTGAACCTTCTTTGAAGCAGGGACGGTTTGCGACTTCTGCGTTCTGCACTTTTTGCACACAGCGTCGATAGCCACCAACTCCAAGTCATCCGAGACAAGCACCACCTCGGCGCTGGCTTTCTGCAACGCTTCCATCACCCTGGGGAGCCCATAGACGGCAAGCCCTCCTTGCCTGTTAACTTCGCCAAGGAACTTCTGGACCAGACGCTTCTCTTCAATGAGCCTGACGTCCTTGAGAATATCCGAGGCCTTCTCAACCAGCTCTCTCACTCCCTCCCTCCCTGAATACCCAAGGTCAAGCACAGCGACCACCTTCTTCTGCAGCTCATAATGGAGGTACTCGCCCTTCAGGAACTCGTCCTTCGTGGGTCCAGGTCCCCCCACGATAAGACCGGTGATTTTGTTGCTGTCGATGAACGTCCTGGTTGTATGTTCTGAGACCCTGTTGAAGAAGTAGGTCAGCTCCATCTCCCTTCCACGTTCGTACCTCCTCGCCGACTGTCCTCCCTTGCGCGTCTTCCCAGAAATACCGGAAGTCATCAGATCCACTATCTCCAGGCTCCCGCCGCTAAGGATTCCGAGCCCAACATCACTCGAGTCGATGGCCAGGAGCCCGAAGACTTTGTCGTCTCTGAGCATGTCTCTTAGATATTCGACCCTGAAATGGTCGTCGCACGCGTACAAGTACGTCTGTACCGGTTTGGGCGGAATTATCTCCCACACGTTGACTACCTCGCTCCCCGGTCCGTTAGTCGGGAGCGCCCCTGAGAAGACAACCAGCCCCATGTCAGGTACAGTCTTGTACAGTTTGAGCCTCTGCATGGCCTTGGTGAGGGCGTCTTGCACATGGTTTCTTGTCGTATCTGACTTGATGTTCCCCGCCGTCCCCCATTCCTCGCGGAGGTTGGCGATTGCTTCGTGAATCGCCTTCTTGGGAGG
>JAFMAA010000052.1 GCA_029785235.1 Nitrososphaerota archaeon
CTGCAGCCGGCGAGTTCTTTGGCCATTGCGACCATGCTGTTCCCTCTCACGAAGAGTTTCACGTCGTCTGATTCCGTCGGAGAGAGCTTGTAGGAGAAGCTTCCGGCGAACTTCTCCACGTGGTCGTAGGTGGTGCCGACCGCATCGACGTTCATCTCGGCGACCTTGGGCTTCGACCTGAAGTGGTTCCTGACCGAGGCCTTCACGATTTCTTCGTCGTAGCCCAGCAGGGCGAAGGAGGCGGCAACGGCGACGACGTTGAGCATCCTCTGGAGGGCGCTGAGGGACGACTCGCCGTGCTTGGCGCCCACGTCCTTGAGAATCGTGTTGTAGGGGATGGGATAGATGTGGACCCCGCGCCTTCTTGCTAGTTCGACTATGCCCTTGATATCAGCGGACAGGCCAGCCTTCGCGAACTCGGCATTGAGGGAGGCTTTGACGTTGGCTTCGATGGTGGGAATCTGGTCCAGCCGCTTGGGATCCTGATCCGGGTCGTAGATTATCGCTCCTTCGCTCCTGACTTCGAGGGCGTGCCGGAAGACCGTCTCCTCCTCGAAGGTAGCGAGCATGTCCACGGTGTCCACGTGCGAATGGATTGGCCCCGTGGATACACGGACCTGGAAGTAGCTGTGCTCCCCCTTGATGTTAGAGTAATACTCTCTCTTCCCGAAAACGTGGAGCCCCCCCGAGGCCGCCGCCCTAGCGAAGATTGTCGCCGAGGTGTCTACGCCGCTCCCCTGCACCCCACCAATCATCCATGAGAAGTCGTTCCGCTTCATCTTGAGTTCTACCTGACCAGTGAGGCCTCGCCGTTGTTTAAGAGTATACTATATTAGGTATATACTCGCAAGGAGTTTCATGGACGAAGTGCGGAGGGTGCAGAGGGTGGGTAAGTTCACTCTGACAGTGTCTATTCCGCGAGAGTACGCCAAGAGGATGGGTCTTTCGGCTAAGGACAGCTTGTTGATGAGGGAAGACGTGGATGGGACGCTTCGCCTCATCCCTGCGACCAGGGCCAGGGAGGCAGCTAAGGCGATGCTGAAGGCTGACCAAGTGGGGACCAAAGAGATGCTCACCATGCTGGTGGTCGGGGCATACGCCATGGGATACGATACCATCGAGGTATCGGGGAAGGAGCCTCTCGACCATGCGGCCGTAGACCAGGTGTTGGGCACCATCAAGCGGCTCAGGGGGATGGAGGTGGTGGAGTCCGACGAGAGGCGGATAGTGGCCCAGAGCCTCATGGATCCCACGAAGTTCCCGGTCGACTTCTTGATCAAGCGGCTACAGATTCTAGTGTCGAGGAGTTTGGAGCGGGTGATGGACTCCCTGGAGCGCCGGCAGACCGCCGGCCTGAACGAGGTGTCCCGCGTCCAGGAAGAGATCGACGAGCTCTACTGGCTGATTCTGAGGCAGTTGCTGGTGGCGCTGAGTAGGAGGGAGTTGGCTTCAGAGATTGGCATAGAGTCGCCGCTCCACGCGTCTGGAGACAGGGTGTCGGCGAAAGCACTCGACGAGATAGGCGGGATCATCCAGGACGCGGCAGAAGAGTTGGTCAGGCTCAGGGGGATGAGGTCGAGGGTCGACCCCAGGGTGACTGCGAGCATACAGAAACTGGCGGCGAAGACCAGAGAGGCGTTCAACACCACGGTCGAGAGCCTGCTGACCCCCGACATCAAGCTCATCGGGGAGTCGATGGCCCTGGTGGAGGAGACTACGCAGCTGGAGAAGCAGGTCATGGACGAGATGCTCTCCACGGCCAGATCCGGCTACAGCAGAGTCCTAGTGTCGTACTTCGGGCAACTGGCGAGATACTGCAATATCATCATCGAGATATCATCACACCGGCTCCTGAGGAAGACGAGCCGGGTTGCCACAGTCCAACAGTGATAGACTCTATATCGGAACTTTGGGAAGCGCACCCTGCGCGGGGGTAACGAAGCCTGGTCAACCGTGCGGGACTCAAGATCCGGCCTCGCTTCGGATGGGGCATCCCGTCCCTCAGGGGTTCGTGGGTTCGAATCCCACCCCCCGCATCCTCGTATCCAGCCCGTCTTGGAGGCCGCTGCTAGGAGTCCAGAGGAGATTCCAACTAATGATAGATCTGGGCCCCGATGTGTTTAGGCTTCCGAGGCGAACAATAGATCGGCGACGCGCTCACCGAGAGCGCCGGGATTCAGGTCAGAGCGGTTGCACAGGATGGCGATTGTCAAATGGTCGCTGGTGAAGCGCTGGATGCTGTTACGAAAGCCGACCGTCTCGCCGTAGTGCCACATACGGGGATGGCCCTTGTAGGAATTCAGGAACCAGCCGAAGCCATAGGCGGCGGGCTCGCCGTTGGTACCAACGAGACCGCCGTTCGGTATCATGACGGGAAGTAACGCAGGTTGCATTTCCTTCTCATTGAGAAGCAGGTGATGTGCGAGCGCGTCGTCCCATCTGGCCAGGTCCGTCAGGGAAGAGTAGACCCCGCCGTCACCCAAGGTTGCAGAAGTGGCGCCCTGGTCTGTTTCCAGCCAGACGCCATCCTCCTTTGAGTGCCCGTAGGCGCGACTTGGGACTTCGTTTGTGCCTTTGACATAGGCAACCGTGTTGTCCATGCCGAGAGGGGCGAAGATGTGATCGTGGAGAAATTGGGGAAACGGCTCGTGGGAGACCCTCGCGACGATTTCTCCCAGGAGGACGTATCCGGAATTGCTGTAAGCCCATCTTTTGCCTGGCTGAAATGTCGTGGTAGTGGCCTTGAGGAGCGCGAGTACGCCAGAATCGCTAATCTGAACCTGTCGGTCGGGTGGTGTGTTCGGCGAGGGTTGAGGCAGCAAGTCTTCGTAGTCGGGCAGGCCTGCGGTGTGGCTGAGCAGGTTACGAATGGTGATTGATTCTCCATACGCGGGGAAATCAGGTAATGCGTCGGTGAGACGTGTGTCGTAGGTGAGCAAGTGCTCGCGTACGAGTAGCATGATGGCCATGGCGGTGAATTGTTTGGTGCACGAAGCGAGACGGAAGTTCGTGGTGGAATCGATCTTTGCGCGCGTGCGGAGGTCGCGGATACCATAACCTCGCTCGAAAGCGGTACGGCCATCCTTGCGGATGAGCACCGCGAGGCCGGGGGCGTCAGACTCAGCGACACAGGAGAATATTGAGTCGATCCTGTTCGATGCTGATTCGTGGTCGGGTGGAGATGGGCGAAATCGCGGGTTGGGGGCCGTGACATGCAGGCAAAGGACGGCGATAAGACTATTTCGAGAAGGCTCCACGTGGTGTTCGTCTGGTTAGCTGGTGCTGTGTGGTTGTGATGCTCAACAATTGTGTCTGCTGTTCGAGGCACGCGTGTTCTGGTTCCATCCGTCGCCCCTAGACTCCTGAAATCCATGGAGATACCAGCATCCAGACCTCCGGTCGGGACGACGCTTGTGTTGGTCACCCCTGTGAAGTACACCCCGGCCATTGTCTCCAGGTTCACGAATACTCCCATCGAATGCGTTCAGCACGTGTGTTTTCATGCCATCTCGCCTGCTCCCACGGAGCGGAGGCCTCTGCGGGGTTTCTTCAGCGAAACTGTCAACCTGCCCCTGTGAACAAGGATGAAATAATCAGCCAAGCCAGAAGCGGTCCTAGATGGGTGAAAACGCGGCGCTGTTGTCAGGACATGGATGAAATTAACACGAAGTCATAGGTCGTCCCGAAGGGAAGTGGCCAGCGGCCCGACCTCTAGGACGGCTTGGGGAACAAGAGGCCACAGAATCTTTTATTTAATCAGGCGGGCTACCAGTAACCTGAACTATCATGAAGTGGGTAACCAGAGAGAAAGCCAAGGTGGACAGGATTGCATGTCCGTGGGTCATTAAGAAGTTCGTCGACCCCCAGGCGGAGTTCATGTTCGTCCCGAGGGAGAAGGTCCTGGAGGTAGCGAAACAGGAGAACGCCACGGCGTTCGACACCCAGGGCGCCGAACTGATGCACTACAAAGAAAACGGGGAGGAACGAGTCAGCTTCGATGCAGTCATCAAGAAGTATGGGCTCAAAGATCCTGCGCTCCTAGAGTTGGCGAAGATAGTGCGAGGTGCCGACTCTAACATCCCTAACGCGCCGAAGGAGTCGGCGGGTCTGGAGGCTGCAGCACTTGGGTTCAGGAAGACGGCGAAGGACGACTTCGAGAATATGAAGCTGCAGTTCCCCTTCTATGATGCCATGTACAGCTACTGCCAGCAGAAGCTGCAAGAAGGGCTCAAGCTAGAGCACGCGTAGCTCGCCTCTCAAGGGATTCGTAGGCACCATGCTCAGACCAACGGCGAGGATTCCCCTCCCCTCGCATAGTGAGGGAGAGTACGACCACGCCGATATTCATCTGCAAAGCGGGAAGGTGTACATCGCTCATACCACGAACAACAGCGTAGAAGTCGTCGATGGGGAGAAGATGGTTCACGTTACCACCATCCCGGGGTGCCCTGAGACGAGCGGAGTCCTTTGCGCCCAGTCGGAAGGCCTGGTTTTCGCCGCGTCCAGGGGAGAAGGGAAAGTCCTCGTCATAGATGTCGGCACCGATAAGACGAAAATGGAGATTCCAGTCGGGCCGAGACCGAACGGGCTCGCGTGGGACGCGAAAAGGAAGCATTTGCTGGTAGCCGACGTCGAAGATAACAAGGCAAGGTTGCTCGACCCGACGTCTGGGGAGATGCTGTCGTCGCTGAATCTCAGGGGGAGGCCGAGATGGTGCCTTCACGTCAGAGAACTAGACTTGTTCCTTGTGAACATCCGTGACCCGCCAGGAATCTCCTTAATCTCCCCGGATACGATGGGCGAGAAGAAGTTTGTCCCGATTTCTGTGGCGGGACCCCACGGTCTGGAAGTGAGTGACTCGGAACGAGCATTTGTAGCGTGCGACGGCAGGGAATTGGTCGTGCTGGACATTCGCGGAGAAAGGGAGATTGCGCACATCCCGTTGTCGGGAGGGCCGGATGTGCTCTGGTTGAACCGCGCCAAGGGCCGCCTCTATTGTGCGATTGGAGAGCCCGGCGTGATTGATGTAATCGACACGGCAAAGCTGACTGTCAGTGAGAAGGTCCCTACAGAGGAAGGGGCGCACACGCTGACTTTTGACGGGAAGAGGCAGCGCCTCTATTCGTTCCTCCCTAGCACGAACTGTGTCGCGGTCTACTCCGAAGAGTGAGACGCACTTTTGTGCGAGACAGCCCACGTGCATCAATGCGTGGAATGGGACAACCAGAGTAAGTAAGTCTCGGTTGTCGTGTCAGGCAGAAGCAAGCTCGTATCTAGTGTAGACGACTCGTTGTAGTCTGTCAGGCCGACTTTGGCACGGCAGCCTGCTGCGGCGAGGAAGCTGGAGGAGACGCTGGAAGCGGCGTTCCTGTCATCTTCGAGAATGCGGTCCGGCCCAGCTCGGTCAGGTGGTACCTCGCTGGGTTCCCGAAGAAGTCCACTTTGAATTCGACGAAACCAAGCGCTGTGAGTTGCCTCGCAATCCAAAGTGTGGTCCACTCTGAGCTGCCGCCGATGGCGTCGTCCAGCTCTGCGTTGCTCATACCCTCTTTGCTACTGGCGAGGGCGGTCATGGCAGCCCTTAGATGAGGCGAAATGGCGACGTTCTTCAGCGTCTCTTGTTGACTCTGGAGGTCGGCCGGCCAGACCCACACGCCCTTCGGCATCGGCCAACACGGCCGGGAGTCGATTGATAAATCCTGTGTAGCCTGATTGAATTGCGTTAACGATATTATCAATTGTTTTTAGTTTTGTCAGAGAAGTAAACTAGACAGCACTGGGGATTCGGCAGCCATGGAAGTAGTAACTGAATACGCTGACCAGAGGACTGAGCTCGAGGAGAAGATCAGATCTCTCGATACCGAAAAGGTGGCGCTCCTGGCCGATATCGCCTCCCTGAAGGAGAAAATAGCCACGCTAGAATTGGAGAAGTCTGCCAACGAGTTGGAAAGCCAGGTGCAGGCCCTCCGGACTGAGAAGGCCGTGTTGGAAGAGAAGGTCGCTTCGTATGAAGCCGAAGCGGGCTACGCTCTTCCGCCTATCGTCTCCGGCGGGGCCTAGGCTAGCGCAGCCTAGAAGCCTTCTGCTCGAGTTCGCCTTTTTCTTTCCGGAGGAAATTGACGAACTCTTCAAGTTCGGAGAGTTTATCTTTCATTCGTTTCATTTCGTTCTCCTTGGCCGTCTTGGCCACGGAGCTCTCCAGCTCCCTTTGTTGTTGTTCCATCTCTTGAACTCTGGTCGTAAGGCCTTCGTTCCCCTTCTTGACCGAGCTTAGC
>JAFMAA010000053.1 GCA_029785235.1 Nitrososphaerota archaeon
GCGAAAGCGCGAGGTCGTTCCCGTTGAATTGCGGGTTGTGCCTTGACTTTGGAATCGTACGTATGTCGACCAGAGTGTCCACGTTGTGGGCTCGCAGTATTCCGATGAATTCCTGGATTTCCCTCGTCGAATGCCCTACAGCGTAGACCGTCGTTCCTTTCAAGGCCTGCCGGCCACCGGTTTCCCGACGAGCGTCCCTCGTCCCCAATGGTCCTTCTCCAGCCCCTGGGGGAGCCAGGAGCTCCCTTATGCTCTCCCCCAAAGCCCTTCGGGACGTCGAGCTTACATGGGTATGGCGAGATCTGCCCCGAAGTCCTTTGGCGCACATCTTATAGAACCGAAGCGGCGCGGTCCCAATCCTATGAAACCGAGGTTGAGCTATGGAAAAGTCGCGCCCGGCGTCCGTGAGGCGATGTTGGGCCTTGAGAAATACGTCGAATCCAGCGGCCTAGGACCTGGGCTCCTGAACCTGATCAAGATCCGCGCGTCGCAGATCAACAGGTGTGCCTGGTGTCTCGACATGCACACGAAGGACGCCCGAGCGGCCGGCGAGACAGAGCAGCGGATTTACGCCCTTTCGGCGTGGAGGGAGACGCCATTCTATACCCCCAAGGAGCGTGCTGCGCTTGCCTGGACAGAGGCGGTCACACTTGTGGCCGCTTCGGGTGTCCCTGAAGATGTGTTCGAAGAGGCGCGCAAGCATTTCGCCGAAAAGGAACTCGTCGACCTCACAATGGCCGTGATCGCAATTAACGGATGGAACAGGTTCAATGTCGCCTTCGGCACCGTGCCCGGCGACTACCGGCCGACCCCCTCGCCCAGAACCGGAGTCCCGAAGGCGAAGGCAGATTGAAGGTCAACGGGATAGAGCATCACCCCCCGCCAGTCCGAAGATCTGTGGGCTCGATTTCATGCCGGTCCCGCACGAGGATGCACGGAGTGGCGCTCGTTCCTGCGTTAGTTGCTATCCCCTGGCGGGGGCGGTCGCCTCTATCGATGTGTGGTAAGAACAGAGGTAAGAGTACAAACCAGCTTGGGCGAACGTGAAGGACCATCCCTGCTGCGCTCAGCGTTCAATTTCGACCTCCAATCGACAGCGAATCAAAGGTCAGGTAAGAGATTACCCTGAAATCCCCAGTGGAATCCTAGTACAAAACCGGGGAGGATGAGGACACGTGGTTCTGGTCAGACCACCGTGACTCATCCTTTGTATTGGAGATAGAAGTTGGTCGAGTTCACCGTGAAGTGCTCGAAGAGGTTCGTGTTGGCGTTGTTGAGTTGGACCGCCGTAGCTGCGCCGGGGACTACCACCTGAGTGGTCGGCCCTCCGAGCGTCTGCCAGATGGGGTTGTTGGCGTCTATCTGGGAGATTGCGGAGTTATGAGTCGTCAGAGCGTTGACCAGCGCTGAATAGTTGTTGAGGCAGTCGGCTGTGGCGTTGGCGAGGGACGAAGGCACGATTTCCGAGCACTGCCCAGTGACAGGGTTCGGCTGGATGTTGGGATCGAAGTTCAGGACGACGACGGTGTACCAGGGGATGACCTGGAAGCAGCAGTTTATCAGGTGGTCGTGGGCCGGAGTGGGCAAGACCCCTTCAGGGAGGCCGCCGTAGCCGTTTGTAATGCCGAGGTGCTGTTCCACGGCTGTGAAGAACGGAGAGTACAGGAGCAGGGGGTGGTCGGGGCAGCCGGAGGGCGTCCCGCTCGCGCCACAATCGGTGATTATCGTTTGGTTGTCGAAGACTGGATACCCCTGCGGAGAAGCGCCCAGGGCTTTGACGCCGAATACGGATAGTCCTGCGTACGCAGGGACGACGACCCACAGCGGAACGGCCCCCGCCTCAGCGTTGCCGTTGCCAGCGCCCACTTCACAGCTCGTCTGGGATGCTGCAGCCGTCTGGTTGGGGAAGAAGGTCAGCAGGCTGGGTGTGCAGGCGTATTGACGCGGATAGACGAATGTCACGACCTGCCCGTTATAGAGACCGCCCGTTTCGAACCAGACTGACCGGTTCGACGTCAGCGTGGTAGTTTCGACCGATGTGGCCGTTGTGGTCGTGACGGCGCCCTGCTTGGTTGTGTACAGAGCGAATCCACCGGCGGCAATCACCAGGAGGATTATTGTGACAGATGCGAAGATGACGTTCGAGATTGCGATTTTACCTTTGGCCAATTATCTTCGTAGTGGACGTCCAGAACTTCGTATATTATGAGGACGTGTAAACCGTAGCATAATATAACAAAGTGTAACCTGAGAAACTTCCTGACCGAACTTCAGAACTCGATGGTGACCGAATGGTCGGTCGAGGAATACTTGGCTCTTATGCCGACCTGCTCGAGGACCCCTCCCGCATAGTGCATCAGGAACAGGGAGCCTTTCGGGCCTAACTCGTGCATCAAGGTCAGCGTCCTCACCCCTCCCTCTCCGATTTCGCTGTACTTGTAGAGGTTCGCGTAGTCCCCCATCATCCTCAGGAAGTCTATCGCTGTATGCAGGGTCATGGAGCCCTGTTTGGCCGAGATTATGGCCTTCGGCACGTCCTTTCCAGCATTCCTCCCGGCGTTGACAATCTCCTCCTCGGAAGCTGACTGCAGGAGGTGACTGAAGGTGGGGTGAGCGATCTTCATCAATCCGAGTTTCTCGAAGTATCTGTCGAAGTTCACGAACCCAGACGCGATTTGGTTCATCAACGTGTTGGTGCTGACGTTCCTTCGCTTCGCCTCCTCTTCGAGCCTCTGGAGGACCGATTCGTCCAACCTGAAGGACCTGATTACACTCTTCCGCGCCTGGGCCAAGCCGGTCGCCTAAGGGCCAAGGGTCGTTATTTCTGCGTTCCGCGCGTCATAAACCCGTCTCAGAGTGCTTCCAGCACTTCCTCTGCCTGTGACGCGCCGTGTCCTGTCGGATACCCCTTACAAGATGGGTCTCCACGATAACACAGATTGTTACAAATTACACGACGAGGTCAAAAGCGGGTGGATGTCTAGAGTTTCGGTGAAAAAGAAATGCCGGCAAAAGCGACTCAACTCAGCTGTTGCGGGGTCAACTTCAGGGAAGCTGGAGCGTACGCGAAGCACGTCGAGACCATTCACGGGCAGGACAGGCTGACCTGCTGCGGCGTCACCTTCAAGAGCGCGCCAGAACTCTCCGAGCACCTGAAGTCAACCCATGGAGCGAAGTAGGGTAAACCTACTTCGTCCTTTTTGGTGATAGGGATGGCCAACTTCTTAGCGGAGCCTAATCAGGACGGGAGCTTGAACCTGACAGACGCGCTGGGTAGACGGATTCTTCTTTATACGAAATCCGAGCCGTCAGGAAGGAAAGCAGATCTGATTTTGCGCCGGCCCATAGACAGGGCTGTCGCAAGCTCGCCAATAACGCTCGCGTTCGCGCTTCGGCTCAACGATTCGGTCCGAATCCTGGACAGGTTTGTAGGAATCGTCAACGCCCAGGAGGCACACTTGGTGCTGCCTGACCTCGTTGGCAGATTCAGGAGCGGCCAGATACAGAACGCAGAAAACCTGCGGGCGCTGAGAAGCATGCAGTATGACGTCATCTTCACCTTCGCGTACCCCCACGACAATCCATCTCTGGCAGGAGCGTTGCGCCACTACAACCTGCCTTACGCGACCATCGACGCCTGGTACGAGCCGAGTCTCTTCGAGAGGATAAGGTGGATGGAGTTCATCGGCTGCTTCTTCGGGGTCGAGGACGAAGCGCGCCGCACAATCGACAAAATCCGCGAAGACGTAGACCGCACCGCCTCTGAGATGAAATCTGACAGCCGCAAGGTCCTCTGGTTCACCGACTTCCAAGGGTACCAGTTCGTGACAGGCGGGAACTCTTGGGTGGCCCACGAAATCTCACGTCTAGGGTCGAGAGTCGTGACCCAAGATTCGGGAGCGTGCGGCAGCGCCGAAACATCAAGAGAGTGGATTGGCAACAAGATGGGCGACGCGGACGTCATGGTGTTTACCATGGTGAGACCGTCCATGCAGCATATTTCATCGATGTATCCAGAGATTGTCGGTTCTCCCGCCTACAAAAACAACCGAGTCTTCGGGTTCGGCGTCGGTTACTGGCAAGAGGGCGCCTATGCCCCCGAGAGATGGTTCAGAGAGCTTGCCACGATATTGCAACCAGGCAAAGGCGACCTCAGAGACCTCAGGATATTCTCGCAGGTGGCTGGGAAGTGAGGCGCGAACGACGATGAAACTGTTTCGACGTGGGAAGGCTGCGGCCAAGACGGAGCCGACGACTGCTGCTCAGGACTCGCTTTCAATCCTATGTCAGGGAGACGAAGAGCTGCACTACGCCATGAGCTACCTTGTGTACCTCAAACCTGAAGAGCAGATCGCCCTGATAGGGGCGACAGAGCTGCAGGTTCAGAATGCAGCGGAAGCTATAGAGAGGGGCGACAGGACAACGGCGATAGTCGATTACGAGACCGCGGCCAGAATCGAGCTGTACAGGGGCAACAAGGAAAACGTGAGGATGTACCTGGAGAAGGCCCGAGGCCTTCAGGATGGAGATGGACGAGAAAGATTGTCCACTCTGCTCTCGAATCTAGAAAAGGTCATGGCCATCGCCAAGCGCTACTACCATCGTGGCGATGCCCCTAGTCCGACGGACGGCGGCACTTCCGAGCAAATGGTCGCCGTGACTTCCTGACCGGGTCATCGAATCCGAAGGCGTAGCTCAAATGGCACCGACTGATGAAGTCCTTCAACCTCTCGCCCAGTTTCGCGGCAACCTCACCGAATGGCGACGAGCGAAGCTCGTACCTTGTTCCTTGCAGGACCTTCGGGGAGCTTCCCTTTGCGACGGAGAGGAGATATGAATATCTCCTCTTTCGACCACGCGTGACGAACCTCTTCCACCAGATGCCGCCGCTCAGATGAACCGTGAGCGGTAGCTCGGGGGCCTCGGCTTTCAGGGGGGCGGATTGACCACGGCCCTGATTTTCGCCCCGAAAGGACGGAAGTTCTCCGGGAAGTCGAGGGGCTCGATGCTGTGCACACAGAACTGGGGCGAGGGTCCCAGGACCATCTGCCTCCGCCAGAGGTCTGACTTCGTCTCCCCGAGCAATTCCTTCACCTCCTCATAGTACGACTGGTAGGGTGTCCCCATGGTCTTCTCGATCCATGTGGCATATCTCGCCTCGCGTAAGGGGATGCCCCCCAGCACCCGTTTGAAGACCCCGCCGGCGCCCTTAAGATAGTCCCCGGCCACCGAGTCGTGGAAGCGCTTGGTACTGCCCGTGACGGCGGCGTCGTTGAGAGAGCCAAGAGCCGAGAAGCCTTCCACCAGGTACCAGTCCTCGAAGAGCGGGGAGTCTCTGGGGCCCCATGGGAGAGAGTCCACGCGGTAGGACAGGAGGTCGGCGACCAGGTCAGGCCTTCCGGCCCTCAGGGATGACTGGAACGAACCTAGCTTCCTCTTGTACGCGCCCACTGTAACCCCCGGGCGGGGCCAGTGCCAGAACACGTAGGCAAGATCAGGCGCCATGGCGACGGCGCACCTTCCGAATACCATTCGATTAACGCTTCGGCCGAATCGCAGGCGAGGGCGGTCGTCGAAAAGGGCGGAGATTTCCGTTAATGCCGCGCTCGAGCTCCCAGGCGCGTAGGGGGTTCACTGCGCCTCTGCCGGGAGTACCTCATCCTAGGGCTGGGGATGGGTGCCGGAAAGGCTGCACTGGTCGCCGAGGCTTGCGACCGCCTTGAGAGATCAATATGCTGGGAGAGGCGATATCTTCAGCGCCCTCTTCCCGAATCTGACTTCTTTGAGGGACAAGAGAGACTTGTCCATCGTCACGAAGCCCTTGACCCCGTTGGATGACAGGTAAGAAGCCAAGACGAGTGCGTCTCTGCCTCCCAGCGAATGCTTGAGGGCAAGCTTCAGGCCGCGCTCTACGATAGCAGGGCCAATCGGCAGGCAAGTTGCTAGGTCCATGTAGTCTAACAGAGCCTTGACTGTGTCCGCCGGGCTCCTTCTCAGTTTGAAGACGCAGGCGTGGTAGGTCTCGTGAAGGACCGTCGAGTTGACCGCGTGGCTTTCCCGCGCCAGCGCCCTGGTGCGTTCATGGTCGGGGTGTTCGGGGACCAGGTACGCGACCAGGACGTTGGAATCTATCCCCAGATTGCCTTGATCTCGTCCGGGGTTGGCCAACTTGCGACCTC
>JAFMAA010000054.1 GCA_029785235.1 Nitrososphaerota archaeon
GCCCGCCGAGCGGAGAGACCTGCGGTATCCACACCTGAAAGGGTGTGGCTTCGTTGAAGGAGAACGTGATCGTTCCGGTGGCAGAGAACCCCGATACGTATCCACACCTGAAAGGGTGTGGCTTCGTTGAAGGAGACATAGAGCGTGTCCCACTGGTCGAGGATGACGAGTATCCACACCTGAAAGGGTGTGGCTTCGTTGAAGGATGCGTCAGCCTCGACTTCGATAGTGGCGTAGAAAGGTATCCACACCTGAAAGGGTGTGGCTTCGTTGAAGGTGCACCGCAGGGGCGGCAAGAGCGGCCGCGGCCATCTTGTATCCACACCTGAAAGGGTGTGGCTTCGTTGAAGGCATCATGTGGGATGATGACCGTGTCTCTGCGGTAAGGTATCCACACCTGAAAGGGTGTGGCTTCGTTGAAGGCACCCGTCCTACGTAGCAGCGGCGAAAACGCCAATCCCGTAGTGACGGCCGATTCCCACAAGGAGCGGGCCCGAAACGTCGACCTTGAGTCTTATCCTGACGTGATATCTTGGCCACATTGCCAGGTGGGAGGGTACGCGGAGTTGCTGGGATGCCCCGGTTCCAGGCCACCATGGCGCGGCTCGGTAAGCGTAGCTCTCCAAGACACTGCCTATCCCTGCTTGGTCGAAGGCTTCTTGTAGCAAGACGCGGGTCTTCTCGGGATTCACTCGCCCTCTCTTCGAATCGTGTCCATGAAGAATCACCGGGGTTACCGATATCCATGAACGTGAGGGCCTGATGTATCTTTCCAAAACCGAATCAGTACCGGTCAAGGAGGCTAAGCGTGCCGTAGGTTTCCCCTCTGAGGAAAGAAGCGCCCCATCCAGTAGATAGTCCTTTTCCTTGATCTGCCCGTCTCCTCTAGGACCTGTAACAAGGGCACGTCTGACGCGTCCATCCACGTAATTGTGACCGATAGAGGGAAGCGGAACGTATGAGAGCCTACGGTCCCGATCTATACCCACCCCGTGACCCATGACGTAGACTCTAACGAAATCTTCGTCGGCCCCGTCAGAGCGAAAGTTCTCGGATGCGGCATGCCTCAATTGAGCTGCGATTTCCATTCCGCTTTCCCATGAAACAGAAAAAGGTCGCTCACCGTCGGGGGTTCGAAGCGAATATGCCAGATAGGGACGAGCTGGCGGGGCAAGGTTACTCACGTACGCTGTAGAGTGTGCGAACGGCGGAACAGTCCCTTTTCTGACATCGACCTCGGACCCACGGGGAGCGGAACTCCACTTGAGGTAATTCGACTCTAGTCGGTCGTACCACCCCTTTCTAGGAACGAAAAGCTTGGTCGTTGCGTTTGAATCGCTTGGAAGCGGCGACCACCGTTCCCCGCTGAGTTTGCGAATCTGCTCGTCCTTCAATCGAACCAGCCTACCAGATGCCAAATCGATACCATGACCCAGGGCAACTAGCGATTCTGATATCGTAGTAAGGACTTCGACTGGTGCTCCGTTCCCTGAATACAGATAGTGAACGGTACCATGGACATACCACGGTTGACGAGAAACACGGCTCCGTAATGGGTTGTTTGAGTCTATCGGTTCATCGGTTACTCCCTTGCTGGAAACACGAATCCAATCCCGAACTTCGATGTCCCTGTCATTGTCAGGCCCAAAAAAGAAGTAGGGTTGACCTTTGATGGCTGGTGGAGCAACAATTGTCGGGGGTGGCTGCTCTTCGAGCCAACGGAAGGCTCGGTCGAAGTCGGATTTCCATTCAGTACCCCTCCGATACCTGTATCTGGCGCCCGCTACGAGAGCTTGGTAGAATTTAGCGGGAGAAGGGGGCCAATCTTCTCCATGGAACATGCCAGTGAGGAAATTCACCGAGAAGTCCAGGGTATCCATTTCTACTCTTCGGTGGACTTGGTCTCCTTCTTCTCCTTCTTGGCCTTTAGAGTCTCCTTGACCTTCTTCCACTCGAAGTTCTGTTTGGCGGTCTCCTTCGAGATACCGAAGTCCTCCGCGGCCGAGCGAGCTAGCTGGGTCACATCTCCCAGTGATATCGGAGAGACACCCCCATCCCTCGAGACCACCTCCAGGGTGGTCGAATTCTTTGGATCTGCCGGGACTAGAATAGTCCCGCTACGATACTCCGGGGACAGGGGTGTTCCCAGGCACGCAAGACCCAAACTCAAGATGTATCTGCGAAGTCTGGTGGTGGACTCTGCGTCCGGACCGTAGATGTTCCTCAGCGCAACCAGACTGAGAATGCTTTCTCGGATGATAGGCCCCCGGCTCACAACTCCTCCCCACCCGGTGGCCGGAGCCTCGGCAAGTCCCTCCTCGGACAACCGTGTATCCTTGTCCACTCCGGCCAGTTTCTCAATTTCGTCCTTCTCCAATTTTCGACGGACCGCCGGAACGAATTGAGCATTCCGTTTCAGAAGAGTGACATTGTAGGCCCGAACGGTAGATGTGATCATCCGAGGGATTTTAATCCGCACACCGGAGAAACCACGCGAATCCCAGACACCGAAGACGAGGGAGAGCGGGGAGAGTTGAGCCATCGGGACATAGTTTCTTTTGGAGTCAATGGCCCGGAAGGCCTCACCCACTTTGGGAGCCAAATCCGAGAATCGAACCAAAGCGTCCGCTGCCCGGTGACCCGCTTCGAGAAGGTTCAACGTAACCGAGGGAGTGCCATCGGTCCGGGGGACGGAGAACTCGATCTGCGGAATGAGACCTTGGAGAGGGCCATCGGGAGGCATGAACAAAGCCTCCATCCGATTCGCTTGCGACCCAACGGTGTCCATCAGGACCGACCGACCGTCGGGGAGGTCGTCAAAGGCATAGATCGAGCCAGCATCGCCTTGGCCAGCGAAGGTGGGCGGGAAAATCACGGCGCCCTCTCCCGCCACGGGACGGAGCTTCTCTCTTCGGACGACCGCTACTGGAGCCTGCGCGCCCTCTTTCATCCAAGGGTCGTACACACTGTAATCTTCCTTGCTGACCGGCATGCTCTCAGCCTCGTAAAACACAGGGTGCTTATAAGCAACTTGGCGGGGCGGGCAATTACGAAGTTGCCTCTATCTGCTTCGCAAACGAGAGGTTTCGATAAGTACCGCCCAGACCACGTGATTCGATTGAGTATTCCCAGCGCGACATGCTCATGGAGGGAAGCTCGCAGGAGATTACTGCGCGAGCTGCCAAGGGGGGTAGCAACAATTTCTCCCAAAGCGAGTATGCATAGGTTGTTCCACCTGTCCTCTTCGGCCGGGCTACTTGGAATCCCATCATCGCAAAGAGGTCGACGGCAGGGTAAACGATGGGCTTGAGGCTATGGCTATCGTAGGAAAACCCTAGATCCCCTCTTGAGATCGCAGAGCGAGGATCCAGTCCCGTGGGTGTACAGGCCCTCCCGATGTTGAAAAGACCTCTGACGTCCTTCGTCTCGATAAGGGGTAATCCCTGCTGGAGCTTCTCGAGTAGATTCAACGTCTGCACCCGCCCAGCCCAAAGTTTGAGTCCTTTGTCATGATCGGAGTGGTCCGGGCTGAGCCACGATTCGATGGGCAGGGTCCCGAAATCGGTCCGAATCAAGACGGGCTGAGTCGACTTTTCTCTCCACCGGGTCCCAGACGTTACGGTGTCCTCGGGTTCCAGGGCCGCCTGCTTGACCTGATTCACAACCTGACAGAGGGAGGTGTCAGCAACCACTTCGAAGACCTCATCGTGGAATCTTCCCAAAGCTCCGGGGGATATCTTGTCCAATATCTCAAGAAGGCCTAGGCAAGCGTATACCTCCCCGGGGTTTGTGATGTCCAATTCAAGGTATTCATTCATGGCGATGCCATCCCATCCGCGGCTTTGAGGAGGGATTCCAAGTAGGCTAATCCCCACCACCCGAACTCGCGTTGCAAGGAGACAAAGTTAAGGATGGTCGACTCCGCAATTCGTCTGCTCTCAACGAGGTGTTCCCGGTCATGCTGTCTGTCGATAAAGTGGGGACGACCGTTTCCGTGATGCGCCGCAATGAGGTGCTGGATAAGAGGTGTGCTCTGGGGAGTTATGTCAATGACGGACCCGAGCTCATGTCGATATCCAGCAAGGATCTCAGGCCTTCTGTAGTCAGTACTCTTAGCAAGGAGTTTGCCGAGGTCAGCGTTCCTTGCATAGGTCTGCCAAATTGCCCTCGCCTTACCCAGGTCGTGGGCTTTCGCAGCTACTGTGAGCTGCTCGGCCAAGGGAGTGTCGAGGCCGACCTTTCTCGCCAGATCGCTTGCATAGAGGGCAGTCTGTTCAAGGTGATCGGAAAGGAGCATCTCTCTCTCATCTTCCTGGATTCCTGGCTCGCGGGTCTTGCGAAAGTAGACCATCTCTTGCGTTGAGGCGAGATCACTGTCCATCCTGAGAGAGAAAGAACGGTGACGTGTGAATTCGAGTTTTTCTTTTGCGCGTCGGATCAGGTCATTACGCGTTTCACCTTCAAGCATGACGATTCCGTCAAGAGTTGTGAAGCGCCAAACATCATCTCTCATTTCGACCAGACCTTGGTTCCGTCCCGTGGCCGAAACGTCAATAACGGGAGTCTTAACGGAGGCGTCTAGGAGCCCTTCCGAATCCAATCCACCCACATCGGTGGGAAGTAGGACCGTCCGGTACGGACCTATTCGTACTTGTTTGTTCAGTAAATCCGTCAAGGTTGCGCGATACTCTAGGCCCCCCTCAGGAGATATGACTACGATCGGATATTCCGAACCCTTCCTTGACGCGGCCAACTTGGCAAGGAACTTTCGCCCCTCATCAAGCGTTGTGCGCAGGATTTCGCGAGGTAGCAATCGATACTCTTGGAGCATCGACTCCACATCCTCATCATCGAGCCTGTCGCGCCTGGCCAGTATTGGGACTTCTTCCCTCCAGACAAAGTAGACATCGGGAGGTTCCCCATCGGTCCCTCTCAGCCACGAGTTCACGGGCGGTCCGAAGTGTTTGAGAGATGTGAGACTCCAATTGTCGAGATGCCAGGAACGCAAGGGAGGGAACGGTGGCAAAGGAGTATATGCCTCCAAGGGGGCAGGTTTCTCGACCAGTTCGGTAGGAGAAACCCCCGTAAGCCCTCTAAGATATGCTCCCGTCTTCGTGATCGCGTCAGCATGTTGCATCCAGCGTTCGTGGCTCCTGTCCTCGTCGGCCCCTCCGAACCTGAATTTAGGAGGGCTAGTCTCACCGACGACAATATCCACATTTGCCGCTCCATCACCAGCGCGGTTGACCCGGCCGAACCTCTGGACCATCCGATCGACTGGCACGAGATCAGTCACAAGGTGGTCGGCATAGAGGTCAATACCTACTTCTCCCGCGGAAGTGGATACCAAGTATGCCGTCGCCATTCCTGTGTCGCGTCGCGAAAGGAATCTCTTGAACTGAGGGTTACCTAACAGTTGATCTCGTTCGTAGCCGCGCATAGTTCCGGTGAAGCAGATTACGCGACCTGGAGCCTTTTCGCGGATGCCAGCGCTCACCTTTTCGAGATCTTTCAGGCGGTCGAGGTAGACGACGATACGTGAGTTGTCTCCCTCGTGCGCAGTAGCGAAGTCAACAATGCTAGAGTGGAAGGTATCTGACGAGATGGGCAATTCCAGGCTCCCATGCCATCGGAGCCTCTTGGGGGCTCGGAGAATCTGCGAAAGAAAACCATCTCCGTGCGTATCTTCGTCAGTCAACCGGAATGACTCACCAGAAGGAAGTGTTGCGGAGATTGGTAGGAAACTCAAGTGAGGAACCGAGCCCAAGTCTGAGCAGTTGGCTTGAATTCGTTCAATTTCTCTTAGCAGGGACCCGAAAGGAACAGAGAGTTGCGCTTCATCCAATACTATTAGTGTGTCCATTCCTAGTAAGCTGGCGTGGAAGGGCCGGCGCCACCGCCCGTCACCATATCCGGAGAAGAGTAGGCGACTACCGACCATGTCCACCGTACCAATCACAATAGC
>JAFMAA010000055.1 GCA_029785235.1 Nitrososphaerota archaeon
GTGCGCCACCGCGAAGACGGCGAACCCTGTCACCGGGACGGCGGCGACGGACGAGAATGCTCCCCCGAGGAGGGGATACCAGGCATAGACCTCGTAGGCCGAGAATACGAGCCCCATCGAGGCGGTCGAGACGGCCCAGGCGAATGTCAGCCCGGCGTCGGGCCACCGCTTCAGCAGGACGCCGCTGGCGAAGCATGCGACGACAGGCCAGGCGGTCAGGACCGAGCCACCGAGGACGGCGACCGCCAGCCACGCCACCCCCATGACGATGAAGAAGTACGGGGCATACCCCCTGATCAGGGCGCCGAGGTCGGGCATCTGAAAAGGCGGGCGCAGGTCTCGATATAAACCATGGCTTCACGTCGGGCGAGGTAGCCTTATCTGCCAAGGCCCGCGGTCGGACCGTTCCCCCATGACCGCCCAGTCCCTCGTCGCCTCCGCAGGTCTGGCGGCGAAGCTAGCGGCGCTGATGAGGCCGGTCGGCGAAATCGGAGAGTCTCTGCTCGCCTCCGCCACCTACGACGGCGACACGAGGAAGGCCGTCCTGAAGTTCTACGACCCGAAGGCGGGGAGGTTCTGGCTCTGGGAGGACAACACGGGGCACAAGCCGTACTGTTTCACCAGGCTCCCGATGGAGGACCTCACGGCGGTCAGGGCGCGGAAGGACGTGGTGTCGATAACGGAGGAGGACAGGCTCGACCTCATCAACGACACCACGGCCAGGCTGAGGAAGATAGTCACCACCGACCCCCTGGCCATAGGAGGGGGGAACGACAGCATACGGGACCAGATCAGGGCGTGGGAGGCGGACATCAAGTACTACGAGAACTACGCGTACGACCTGGGTCTCAGGATGGGGACTTACTACAGGGCCTCCCAGGGGAAGGTGGTCGCGGTGAGGCACGAGGTCACCGAGAGGGTCGCCCGGTCACTCGAAGAGATCCTGACGAAGAACCCCCCTGAGTTCACCCCCTACCTGAAGGAGTGGGCGGAGCTCCTCGGAGAGCCGCTGGTCGAGTTCAAGAGGGTGGCACTCGACATAGAGGTGGACAACGAGCCCGGGAGGCTCCCGGACGTCGAGAACCCGAACAGGGAGGTCATCGCCGTGTCGTTCTACAGCGAGAGCGAGAAGGAGGTCTACCTGTTGAAGGGAGAGAGGAGCGCGGAGGGGCTGGACGGGGCGCCATTCAGGTTCCAGCTCTTCGAAAGGGAGGGGGACCTGCTCAGAGCGGTGCTGTCGAAGATCATGGACTACCCCGTCGTGGTCACGTTCAACGGCGACGACTTCGACCTCAGGTACCTGCGGCACAGGGCGGAGAGGCTCGGCGTCGGAGAGGACGAGGACCCAATCCAGCTCGAGCGGGTGGCCGCCTCGCTCAAGCACGGGATCCACGTAGACCTCTACCAGTTCTTCCGCAACAGGTCGATCCAAGTCTACGCCTTCGGCAACAGGTACAACGACCACACCCTCGGAGGGATATCAGAGTCGCTGATGGGGAAGTCGAAGCTGGAGTTCGAGGGAGAGGTAGGGGAGCTCCCCCTGCTCAAGCTGGGGGAGTACTGCCTGAACGACTCTCAGCTCACCTTCGAGCTGACGTCCATGAGCGACTCCCTGGTGATGAAGCTCCTCCTCATGATCTCGAGGATCGGGAAGATGCCGATGAACGACGTCTCGAGGCTGGGAATCTCGAACTGGATACGGAGCATGCTCTTCTACGAGCACCGCAGGATCGGCGCGCTGATCCCGCGGCAGGACGAGCTGTCCGAGAAGGGAGGAGCGTCTTCGAAGTCGGCCATAAAGGGGAAGAAGTACAAGGGGGGGCTGGTCATCGACCCGAAGCCCGGGGTCTACTTCGACGTGTCCGTCCTCGACTTCGCCAGCCTCTACCCCTCGCTGATGAAGGTGCACAACCTCTCCTATGAGACGGTGAACTGCCCCCACCCCGAGTGCAGGTCCAACAGGATACCTGACACGGACTCTTGGGAGTGCATCCGGAAGAAGGGCATCACGAGCCTGGTCATAGGGTCTCTCCGGGACCTCAGGGTCGGCCACTACAAGCAGCTCGCGAAAGACCCGACCCTTTCGAAGCAGGACAGGGAGCTCTACGGGGTGGTCTCGCAGAGCCTCAAGGTGTACCTCAACGGAGCGTACGGGAGCTTCGGGTTCGAGTCCTTCGCATTCTACTGCCTCCCGGTCGCCGAGGCGACGGCCGCCCTCGGCCGGGACGCCATCACCCGGACCATATCGAAGTGCAAGGAGCTGGGGGTCGACGTCCTTTACTCGGACACCGACTCGCTCTTCCTGCACAGCCCTTCGAAGGAGCAGGTGCTCACCATATCCCGCTGGGCAGACAAGGACCTCGGGGTCGAGCTTGACCTGGACAAGGTATACAGGTACGTGGCATTCAGCAGCAGGAAGAAGAACTACTTCGGGGTCCTCCCCGACGGGACGGTGGACATAAAGGGGCTGACGGGCAAGAAGTCGCAGACCCCCGAGTACCTGAAACGGGTATTCTACAAGACGCTGGACATCCTGAGCGGGGTCAAGACCCCCGAGGACTTCGAACGGGCGCGAGCGGACACGAAGGGGCTCCTCACGACGATGCTGAACGAGATCAAGGGGAAGAAGGTGCCCGTCATCGACCTCGCGTTCACGGTGATGATGGGGAAGCCTGCCGACAAGTACAGCGGGACCACCCCGCAGCACGTCAGGGCTGCGATACAGCTCCAGGAAAGGGGGAAGGAGATCAAGGCGGGGGAGATGATCGCCTACGTCAAGACGAAGAGCCCTCCCTACGTCAAGCCCGCCGAGCTCGCGCGGTCCGACGAGATAGACCCTGACAAGTACATCGAGTACGCCCACTCCATGTTCGACCAGCTCCTAGACGCCCTTGACTTCTCCTTCGACGAGATAATGGGCGCCACGACGCTGGACCTGTTCTGGAGTAGCTAGGCGATTACAGCTAGACCAAGCTTATTAGGCGACCCGGGAAAAGCCCTGGGCGTGGGGACCTGGCAGCGTCGGAAGTATAACGATATCTTGAACGACGCGAATGTAAGCCTTTGGCTTGAAGAGGTCGGGCGAAACTCCAAACAGACGGCCATGAGAACGCGGAACGGCCTGGGGCTGTTTCTCGATTGGGCCAAGCTGACCCCGACGCAGCTTAGGGAGATGGAAAAGCGCCCCCGCGACGACCTGATAACCCGGTTCATCCGGGACAGGGAGGCCCGTGGGTTACTCCAAGAGAGCAATTTCTCTATCCTGAAATACATACGGGGCTATCTCGGTTTCAACGATATAGCCGTCCGAAAGATTCCCCTCAAAAAGACGGGGACCAATTCTGAGAACGAGAAAGTCCCCCTCCGTGAAGAGGTCGCGGACATACTCTATCACCGGAAAGCACCCCCGAGGGCCGTCGCTGAGATAGCGCTGATGGCTTTTTCAGGGCTGAGGCCGGAGTCCCTGGGCAATTACGAAGGGACAGACGGAATCAGGATAGGCGACATTCCCGACATGAAGATAGAAGGGGCGAGCGTCACGTTCACCAAGACCCCCGCCAGGGTGAACGTCCGCTGGAACATCTCAAAGAACCGAAAGAAGTTTTTCACGTTCCTTCCGGAAGAGGGGTGCACTATCCTGAAAGAGCATTTGGAATACGTCGCGTCTCTGGGGGAGCCCCTTACCCCGAACCTGCCGGTCATCCTGGCGTCTTACAGGCTCCAGCACCGGGGGCAGTATAGGGACCGCGACCCTCACCCGTTGGCGACTCAGGACATAGGGAACGAGATAAGGCGGGTGCTGAGGCCGAAATATCTCTTTCGCCCCTATCTCTTCCGAGCTTATTTCGATACGGCCCTAGAGCTCGCAGAGAGCCGCCGAGCTATCACGCATTCCCAACGTGCGTTCTGGATGGGACATACCGGGGATATCGAGGCCGTCTATTCGACCCGAAAGGAACTGCGCCCCGAAATGGTCGAGGAGATGCGGCGGTGCTTTACGGAAGCCGCCAAGTTCATCCAGACGAAAGGCGAGGGAGCCATCGAACTCGCTAAGGAGGAGTTCGACGAAAGAACCAGGGCGACAGACCAGGCTGTGAAGGAGCTTCAGCTTCAATACCTGAGCCTAGAGAGCCTCCATCGGCGGACGCTAGACGAAATAAAGGCATTGAAGGACCGCATAGACGAACGACTCGGCGGTTCGTCCTGAATCCCTTCGCGTCTCATATACCAGGCGCTATATGTCCCCTTTATGGTTCGCAATCACCTTCTTTGGTGTCCTGACCCGGTTTACGCCAAGCTTCGGCGGCTCAGAGACGAGACTGGATATCCGAGCTTCGGGGCTTTGCTAAACGCCCTGGCCCTGGAGCATGACGGGGCGGCAGAGGCAAAGGCCACGCTCCCCCTGGTCCTGGCCGACCGGCGGCCTTTCGTAATCACCGGGCCGAGCGGGTCAGGCAAGACCTCTTTCGCCAAGAGGGTCTTGGAGGCATGGACCGGCCCCGCCCTTTGCTTTGACGTTTCCGACGAATACCCCGACCTTCCGACAATCAAAGACTCGCGGGATATCCCCTTCAAAGAAGGCGGAAGGCTCCGCATACTGGCCGACCCGGACGCGAGCTATTCCGCGGTCCAGGGCTCCTATCTCTTCCGCGACCTGGCCCGTGCAAAGTCCCCGGAGCTAGCAAAGTGGCTGGTCATAATCGAAGAGGCTCATCGATTTACCGGAGACGCCAACCTTCGGGATTTGATTCTCGAGTCCCGTAAGACCCTGGGTAAGTTGCTGGTCTTGAGCGCCGACGCCTCGGCCTGGTTACAGGTCGCTCCGGTGGTCAGGGCCTAGTCCGTGGGTAGGACGCCCTTCGGGGGCGTAATGTAGCCATGTCGTTTGAGTTCGGCTTTATCCTTCAGTTGCGAAGCCGCTCCCGCGAGGTCAGACATGCATGGTTTTATTTCCCTGACAACCATTTGGATTTTCTCATCCTCTGGAAATAGACGGCTGAAATGCTCAACATCTTCATTCAATTCTTCCAAGCTGAGCACTAGCAAATTGATAATCCGCCATTGCACAACCATCGGTCGATTCTTCTGCATGAGCAAACTATCGAGCTCTTTTCGCTCTTCTTTGTCTGTCTTGAGCAAATTCTTGTAATCATCGAAGAAAAGGCCTTCCAAATGCGTTTCGACGACGATTCTCAACATTTTCTGGACCTGGCCATTGATTCGGTTTAGAGGCGCCTCTAAACCGAGACTTGTCAGGCCGTGAATCTGGTCCAGATAACGCGCGAGCTTCAACGTGGCACGAGAAATCTCAACGAGTTCGGCACGAAGGACGCTTTCGTTTATCGCCGCGTGGATTTTAGCCGTCGCTGCGGCCTCAAGCGCTTGAAGATATTGCTCAGGTTTAATCCGTGCATCGAGTCTGTCGGCGATTGAAGCGATTATAGCCGGCGCCGAAGTCTCATTTTGAGATGCATAACGATTTAATTTCTCCAACGCATTTTCCTTTACCGAGACAGTCCGATATCCTTCTATGGGCAACACCAACCTTCTTACACCCCAAGTATTTAAGCCATCGCGCATTTACGTTAAAAAGGACGCATGAAACGCGCTGGTTACGTCATATACCGTATACAGTTAAATACATAGACTAACGCATATCACGTAAGGATATGACACGTGCATACCTGACCGTCACCCTGAAGCGGGCCATAGTCGAAATGGCTCGCGCACAGGTTGGACACGGAGGCGTGAAGAGCCTCAGTGATTTCGTCGAAGGGGCGGTAATCGAGAGACTACAAAAGGAGGGCGCTAGCCAGGATTCCAGGAGCGGATGGCCTCCTAGAAGGGGCAGGCTTGGCACTGGAAAGAGCGCGAGCGC
>JAFMAA010000056.1 GCA_029785235.1 Nitrososphaerota archaeon
GATGGCCTTCGCAGCGTTCGCCGCGCTCGTCCATGACATGCTGGTGACGATCGGCATCTACGCGCTGTCGGGGTTCCAGGTGAGCCCGGACACGGTTATCGCCTTCCTCACCGTCCTCGGCTACAGCCTCTACGACACGATCGTGGTCTTCGATCGAGTCGGCGAGAATACGAAGGCGCTCGTAAATAAGGGGAGACTCTCGTATGCCGATTCGGTGAATCTCTCGCTGAACCAGGTCTTTATGCGGTCGGTTAATACTTCTTTGGTGGCAATTATTCCAGTCTTGTCGATCTTGGTTCTCGGGGCATACGTTCTCGGTGCAACGACCTTGCGTGACTTTGGACTAGCGCTCTTTGTAGGTCTGACGACAGGTGCCTACTCCTCTATCGGAATAGCCTCTCCGCTTCTTGCGATCTTCAAAGAGAGGGAGCCGAAGTACGCAGATTTGAAGGCTCGTCTCGCAAAGGTGGGGACGAGTGGGTTGCTGACTCCGAGAGCCGCTGCCATGGCGGGAGATGGCGGAGCTTCCGTCTCATCAAACACGGTCGCTGGGGGTACGCAAACACCGCGCCCGAGGCCCGCTCCACGTAAGGTCTCCTCGAAGCGGAAGCCCACTACGACCCGTCGATCGTAGAGCTCCGGCCCCTGGCCTTGGAGGCGAGTAATCTGGTTCTCGACTAATCTGAGCTACGTATGGCTAATCCTGCCGCTTGGTCGAGTGAAATACTTAGTGTTGAGCCCTTGAAGGGAAAGTTCAGCACGTTCCATCCCGGAGGATCACAGGCGGTTATCGAAGATGCCTTCCTGTTGGCCGCAGATGCCCACCATGGGCAGTTCCGTCACTCAGGCGAGCCCTACTTTACTCATCCGATAGCAGTAGCTGAGATCGTCGCCGATCTTGGAGTCGACGAAACGACGATAGCGGCTGCGTTGCTGCACGACGCTGTAGAGGATACATCTGTGAAGCTCTCCGACGTCGAAGATCGCTTTGGTCCGGAGGTCGCACAGATCGTCGATGGGGTCACCAAGTTAGACCGGTTGAGCTTTGAGTCCAAGGAGGCACAACAGTCCGCCACGATGCGGAAGATGCTGCTCGCCATGGCGAAGGATCCACGAGTTCTCGTGATTAAGTTGGCGGACCGGCTCCACAACATGCGAACGATCTCGGCTCTTGAACCTTTCAAACAACGTCGTATTGCACAAGAGACCATGGACATCTACGCTCCTCTCGCTCATCGCCTCGGCATTCAGGAGCTGAAGTGGCAGTTGGAGGACCTTGCATTCGCTGCGCTGCATCCGCGCCGTTTTGCCGAGATCGAGCTGATGGTGACGTTACGTGCTCCTGAGCGTGAGGCGTATCTGAGAGAGGTTATCGCCCAGGCACGTGATCGTCTCGCACTCGTTGGTATTGAGGCCGAGGTTCGGGGACGGCCGAAGCATCTCTGGTCGATCTACGAAAAGATGGTCGTCAAGGAGAAGGACTTCTCGTCCATCTACGACATTATCGGAATGCGAATCGTTACCGAGTCTGAGAAGGATTGTTGGGCTGCTTTGGGAGTGATTCACTCCATCTGGAATCCGGTCCCGGGTCGGTTCAAAGATTACGTTAACGCTCCGAAGTTCAATCTCTATCAATCGCTGCACACGACCGTGATTTTAGGAAGCGGTAATCCATTGGAGGTACAGCTGCGAACTCGAGATATGCACCGCCGTGCGGAGTTTGGAGTCGCTGCACACTGGGTCTATAAGGAGGGTGAGTCCGACGGGGAGATGGCGTGGTTACATCGGATCGTCGATTGGCAGCGAGACACCCCCGACCCCTTGGAGTTTTTGGAGAATCTCAAACTCGATCTCGTGGCCGACGAGGTCTACGTTTTTACACCAAAGGGTCGGGTCCTGACCCTTCCGATCGGAGCAACGCCTCTGGACTTTGCCTATGCCGTGCATACTGAGGTCGGACATCGCTGTATTGGAGCCAAGGTCAACCAACGACTCGTCCCTCTTGACTCTAAGTTGCGGTCCGGAGACACGGTGGAGATCTTTACGTCGAAGGTCCAAAGTGCTGGTCCCTCTAGGGACTGGCTGAAGATCGTCGTCACTCCACGTGCCCGCAATAAGATTCGGCAGTGGTTCTCGAAAGAGCGGCGAGACGAAGCGGTGGAGTCAGGAAAGGAAGAGCTTCAGAGGGCGCTTCGAAAAGAAGGGCTCTCGACCCAGAAGCATCTCTCTGCCACTGGCCTGGCGCAACTTGCGACGCTCTCTGGATTCAACGATGGGGAGGGCCTTCTTGCGGGAGTGGGTGAGGGGCATCTCAGCGCGAAATCCGTAGTTGCTAAGCTGCTGCGCGAGGTTTACAAACGTGATGACGACCTCGAACCTCCTATTGTGGCTCTCGCTCCGGCCTCGAGACGTCGATCGCGAAGCGGACCGGGTATCTACGTTGAAGGTCTTGACGACGTCATGGTTCGGCTCTCGAAGTGCTGCGCGCCGGTTCCTGGCGACGATATCATCGGTTTTATTACTCGGGGGCGGGGCGTGTCGATTCATCGCTCTGACTGTTCCAATGCACATGCTCTCTTTAGCTCTGATGTCGAACGAGTGATCGATGTTGAGTGGGACCGAGAGGCAACAGGGAGTTTTGCTACGTCGATCGAACTCCGCTCACTCGATCGTTCGAGACTCTTGGCGGATGTGACTCGAGTCCTCTCGGAGTATCACGTCAACATCCTCTCGAGTTCGTCGCATGCGGGCAAGGATCGAGTCTCGAGGATGCGTTTTGAGTTTGAGCTCGCTGATGCCACGCATCTGGAGTCTATTTTGAACTCATTACGGCAACTCGATGGTGTTTATAGCGCGTATCGGCTACTCCCTCAAGGTGAGCGTCCCGCGGTCGTCGGTGCCGGAGCGACCGACTCAATCGGCGAGGAGTCTGGTCTTGGAGAGTCGGTCGGATTAGCGAAGGCGTTGGGCAGTTCGGCCGGCGGCGAACAAGTATGACGGGTCAGTTCGGCGTGCGCGCTCCTCGTCTGGAATTGGGGCAGATTTGGTGACGGTTGTGTCTCTGGGACGGTCTTGTTGATGACGGCCGTGATAGCTATTGGTGTCACTGTTCTCGTGCTGGCGTCGCTGACGGGTGTGGTCGTGTCGCTCATGGTGCTCCGTGAGGCACGAGCTACTTTGAACGCTACGCAACGGCTCTTCGACTCCCTCCAACGTGAAACGATCGATCTTGTGAAGGAGTCGACAACGATGCTCGTCGGGACGAGAAAGGAGATGGCCCGTGCGCAAGACCTTGTCGAGCTCTCCGAGGTGCGCTCGCAAGCGTACACCTCGGCTTCACGACTCGCACTTCACGCCGTCGCAGCACCGATTATTCGCTTTCGTGCGCTTAGGCTGGGGATTCGGCGAGGGGTAGAGCTTTTTCGCTCGCGAAGGAAAGGATAGGTCTCGGTGTTGTCGCGCATTCGGTGGTTCTCGCTCGGACTGGGTGTTGGTTCATATCTCGTAATCAAAGGGGAGCGAATGGTCCGCTCGAAGGTAGAGGCTCTTGACCCTTCCAATGTCATCAAAAGGGGTGGTGAGGCCCTCGTAGGGCTCAGCGATGATCTCGTTGAATCGTTCCTGGGAGGGATCGATACCTGGAGAGGTGAACTATCAAAAGCGCGCGGTGCGACGGTCCTTGAAGGTAGGGCGGAAGAGATCGCCTCGAGACCGAGCGCTCCTCGCAGTGTGGCCACGAAGGTCAATTCTCAGAGGAGGATGCAACGGTGAACGCAGACGAACTCCGACGAGAGTTCACTCGTTTCTTTGTCGATCGGGACCATATGGTCATCCCTTCGGCCTCTCTCATACCTCACGACTCGACGGTGCTTTTCACAGTGGCGGGGATGGTTCCATTTAAGCCTTACTTCTTGGGTGAGGAACGGCCACCGAGTGCACGTGCCACGTCTATCCAAAAGTGCATGCGTGCTGGAGGCAAGCACAATGATCTCGATCAGATCGGTCAGACCTCCCGTCACATGACCTTTTTTGAGATGCTCGGAAACTTCTCGTTTGGGGACTACTTTAAGGACTTGGCCATACCCTTTGCGTGGTCGCTCGTTACCGAAGTCTTGGGCTTTGATCCGTCTCAGTTGTGGGTGACGGTGCATACCAGCGATGATGAAGCGGAACAACTGTGGCTAGATGTCGTTGGAGTGCGACCGGAACGAATTCAGCGCCTTGAAGCGGACAACTGGTGGCAGATGGCAGATACTGGGCCTTGTGGTCCGTCCTCTGAGATCTTCATTGATCGTGGTCCCAGTTTCGGTGCCGATGGGGGACCGGCCTACGGTGGAGACGATCGCTTCATTGAGATCTGGAATCTCGTCTTTATGCAGTACCTTCGCGCAAGCGATGGCACACTCTCGCAACTTCCGAAGCCCTGTATCGACACTGGTGCGGGTCTTGAACGTATACTTTCGATCTTGCAAGGGAAAGACTCTGTTTTCGAGTCTGACCTTCTCCTTCCTATTCTCGATGCGGCGAGTTCTGTGACTGGCGTTGGCTATGGTCGAGATGAGGTGAGCGACGTTGGACTTCGCATTCTCGCTGATCACGCTCGTGCAACGAGCTTCCTCGTCGCTGACGGCGTCTTCCCGACGAATGAGGGTCGCGGTTATGTCCTACGGCGGATCATTCGCCGAATGGTGGTCCGTGCCCATCTCCTCGGTGCTCGTGGCAATATCGCACAACCGTTGATCTCGAAGGTTATTGAAGTCATGGGTGATCACTATCGTGAACTTCCTCAGAATCGCGACATGATCTCTTCCGTGGTCGAACGAGAGGAGGCGCTCTTCCGTGATCGACTGACGGTCGGTTTCCAGCTCTTCGAAGATCAGATTGAAGAGCACAAGATCTCTGGTGAAGTTGCTTTTCGACTTCACGATACCTACGGATTTCCGATAGAGCTGACGCAAGAGATTGCGCTCGAGCGTGGAGTAGAGGTCGATCGGCAAGGTTTCGACCAAGAGATGGAGAGAGCGCGATCGCTCTCTCGATCCGCAGGTCTCAAAGGTGCTGATGACGCCGGACTTAAAGAGCGAGTGATCGAGATAGCGGAGCGCTATGGACGATCGAACTTTGTTGGCTACGAACGCTTAGAAGAGAGTGGTCGACTGCTGGCGCTCGTCACCGACGACGATGGTGCGATGGTCGCCTTCTTTGATCAGACTCCCTTCTATCCGGAGGGAGGAGGCCAGGTGGGAGACCGAGGCGAGCTGCTCTCCGATGCTGGTCGTGCGCTCGTTGTTGATACAACTGCTCCCTTGCCTGGGCTGATCGGTCATCGAATCGAGATGATTGAAGGAAGCTTTGAACCCGGTCAGAGCGTGAAAATGGTCGTGGATCA
>JAFMAA010000057.1 GCA_029785235.1 Nitrososphaerota archaeon
ACGCGACCTGCCACACGAACAACCCCCCTTCTTTCGACCTCTGGCCATCGCCTAAATTCACCGAAACATACCTTCGGCGCGACTGACGATGGGTCAAGGAACCCGTCCTCCAGTCCGATAATCTCATATCCTTCTCTTTTCACATACTAGTCCCACACTTCATGGTCGTAGACATCCCGTCAGGGACGCAAACAACAACTTGGAGGGGCTCCACATCAACACAAGCGCCGCCATAAGGCCGCCGGCCTCTTTGTTTCAACTTCGAAAGGTTAAGAATCGTGGTCAGTCGGTGCCGGCCCGAGTGCCACGGTGGCTCAGTGGCTAGAGCGCCACCTTGGTAAGGTTTACCCAAAGAGGTGGATGTCGTGGGTCCGACTCCCACCCGTGGCTCTCACCTAAAGAAGGACACCACGAATCGACTTTATGGTGCCGAGGGAGGGAGCCGCGCCTCCAAGAGGCTTCGCGCCCTCGACCCCCAGATCACTCCTCCCAGCCCAGGATTATGAGTTTCACCCCATCGGGTGTAGCCTGGTGCCATAACTAGGCTAGGCCACCTCGGCACTGCATGCGCCGTCGTAGGTTGGGGATAAAAGCCTCATCATGAAACCACTGACGGCGACCCATTTCCCCAGCAAGGCTTAATATCGGACGTCGAGGCCACACCGGCAGATTGCTTTCATTCCTCAGCCTCGCCAGCTACTATAATTTTATCAGCACGATGATGATCGTGCTTTTCGTAATAGCTCTTGTGCTAGTGTTTGTCTATGAATACGAGGCTCTAAGACGCTCGAAGAACTAGCTACGGCCTCTTATCCTCTCCACGACACTGTGGTCTGATAGCTGCAGAACTCGGCCTCCCATCTTCGTAGATTTAGGCGAGACTCCAACAAGCCTGAGCCTCTCTCCCGGCTGGATGCCCAACAGCCTCCCTGCCAGATCCCTCCAAGCTACGAGTTTGACATCCGCCGTGTCGTCTCCTATTGTCAGCTCCCCCTTCTTTGCCGTCGTTCCATCCCTAAGCCTGACCTCGTCCACGGTCCCATGAGAGAGGGCGATTACTTCGACCATAATCTCCGAGTTCTCCTCCTTTGCCCGATGGAGTTTAGTTACTAACTCCTCGAGTCCGGGAAAAGACGCCTCCACGACGGCACGAAGGGAACCTACGCTCCTACAACTCAGCGCCCCACCCACCACCTCGTCAGGGAGTATTTCGACCAACTCGCCCTGGGCAGGGACCACTAATCCTGCGCCGACGTCGACAACAATCACCTTCTTGTCCTTTCCTACGCCGAACGCTAGCTTGGCCGACTGGGTCGAGCTCGTCGAGGCTACCCTTAGGACGCGCCTCGTGGTGGGCTCCTCCACTAAGATGGCGCTACCCGCGTCGCCGTGAATCTCAAACCCCCCGCTGTTGGACCGCCTCGCCCTCACATTGGTGACTCGCACTTTCTGTCCTCTACGGAGGTCAGGCTTCGACACAGGACTCCAAACGACCACCCGGGTCTCCTTCCCGCCCTCGTCGGAGACCCCGAATTGGAATAGAGACCCCCCAGAGCCGTCAGACCTCACAAACTCGCTGTAGCGAGGCTCCGAACTGACCACTCCTTCTATAGCGACGAACGGCTCTTCTTTAGTCAGGTTCGGCAGCTTCTGAGCGACCGCGGATACCGGCTGGAGTCTCATAAGCGCCTCCTCATCAGGCAAGACTTCCATCCGGCTCCTCTTCCCCAAGTTGAGGTTCGGCTTTCCATCCAGGCCCTGCTTGACGTATGCTCCCAAGACCCTAACCGGGGAATCGACCTCAACACTGAGCTTCGTTATCTCCTCTAGGGCCTCTTCCCAAGCGGTCATCCTTACAGTGCTCTTCCCATCGAAGAGGACGAACCTCCTGTATCTCCCCTTGCTGCCATCCTTCTTGTTGAAAGTAGACTCTGGATAGACTGCTAGGACCCTGGCGACCACAGTCACATCGTTGGCTCCGATGTATAGGTCCTTGATAGTCATGTCAGACGAAGCGCTATCTTTCCGGAGTGACACGCCTAGTTCCCCCGCCACCAAGAAGAGCGCCCCTTGGTCTGTAAGATAGCCAGCGCCAACGTTCCTTTTCTTATCTTCTAAGCGACGCATCAATTCGTCTCTGCTCAGCTCTGGCTTTTGCTGGAGCAGCTCTTCGACGAGCGCCTTGAAATCGTACATACCTAGACATTGGCCGAATCAACGGCCGCAATCCCCTCTTCCATGATGTCGATGCCCTCGTCCATGACATCTTCTGTGACATTCAATGGGGGAATGAAACGTAATGTGTTGTGCCCCGCGAATATGACCAAGACGCCATGACGAAAGCAATACTCGACGATCTGCGCTGCCTCTGCGTCGCCCCTCGTCTTGGTCTTCTTGTCCTTGACGATTTCAATCCCCAGGAAGAGGCCCTTGCCCCTCACGTCGCCCACGATTTCGTACCGTTCTTTCATCTCGAGAAACCTCTTCTTCGCCTTGCTTCCGAGCCTCTCCGCATTCTCCAACAATCTCTCTGATTTGATGATGTTGAGTGTAGCCAAAGCAGCTTCCACGGCCACAGGGTTCGCACCGAACGTTGAAGCATGTTGCCCGGGCTTCCAGCTCTCCATGATTTCGGCCCTGGCAATGGTCGCGCTCAATGGGAGCCCGGACGCTATGCCTTTGGCAACTGTGACGACGTCAGGGGAAATACCGTAGTCTTCGATTGCGAAGAACCTGCCTGTCCTCCCTACACCGGTCTGAATCTCGTCGCAGACGAAGAGTACGCCTTCATCACGGAGGAATTCCATCTTCTTGAAGTAATCGGGGGGGGCAGGGACATAGCCGCCTTCGCCCTGTATCGGCTCGAAGAAGTACGAAGCGACGTCACCAACTGGGACAAACTTGTCCAAGTACTGGTCTTTGAAGTAATCCACGCAATAATAATCGCACTCAGGGAAAGTCTGTTTCCAAGGGCAGCGGTAGCAGTAAGGATACGGGAAGTGAACCACGTCGGGGACAAGAGGGAGCGCACCTTTCCTCTGCATCGGCTTGCTCGCCGTCAGGCTCAGGGCTCCCATGGTCCTCCCATGAAACGCCCCAGAGTGAGCCAGAAAAATGGGGCGCTTTGTGTGGTTCCTTGTCAGCTTCATGGCTGCCTCGATTGCTTCGGCTCCGCTGTTGCCATAGTACACCATCTTCCTCCCACTGCCTGGAACAAGGGGGAGCAGCTTCTCGGAGAGTTGGACTAAGTTGTCGTAGTAGAAGTCAGTATAGGAGAAGTGGACAAACTTCTCTGCTTGGCGCCTGATGGCCTCGACGACCTTGGGGTGGGTTGAACCGGTGCTGAGCACTGCTATCCCTGCCGCGAAGTCGACGAACTGGTTCCCATCAACATCCTTCACAAGCGACCCATGGGCCGACTCAACCACTAAAGGATAGAAACGAGAGATAGAGGGTGAGACATACTTCGCCGTGGCGTTCACTACCGCGCTTGCCTTCGGCCCAGGGAGCTTGCCTTGTACCCTTGCAAATTTCCTCGAATTCATAGAAACCTACGCCCCGTCCGCGGGGTTAGGCTAAAAATCCTTTACCTAAATCTGAATGCAAAGAGGGACTCTCAGTGCGAAACTGCTGTCATTGGAATTGAAAGCTCTATTTCGAGGACAGGGAGGTTGAGCTGTCTTCCATCCCTCGACGTGACGTTTTCACCATCGATTGTGATGTTAGAAATCTGGACGTTGCTCATGAAACGCTTCTTCAGAACCTGAGCCACATCGACTGACATGTTGATGGCCTCCCCTCTCGCCCTGAGCACTACCTGCTTCGCGCCGCCGTTGAACATAGTGATACAGGCCGTTACATAATTCAGGAGGGGCTTGCTCTGGCCGACGATGACAGTCTTCCGCGCTTCAGACATCGGTGGTCAGGCTCCCCCTTCAGCCTATAAATGCTCCTCCTACGCCGTCTCCTCCTCCTTTGCACAGCAGCATCCGCAACAGCAACCACAACACGCCATCCAACCCACCTCCACCCCAGCCCAACGGCCCCAGGGTAGTTATTGACCAGCCCGCCGGTATCTGCCCCTGACTTTTACTATCGCCCCATGGTTTATCAGCCGCTTCAGGATCCTCGAAAGTACCTCTTGGTGGTAGCCGAGCGTCGCCTTGAGGGCGGAGAAGGCGACCGGTTCCTGGCTGCCGCAGACGGCCATGCACACCCTCGCCTCCCGCTCTGTCAGCTGCAGGCAGTCGGGGGAGTCGCACGCTGAGACGGAACGGAACGCCTGAGCCATGGTCTTGTACACCGCCGACCGTCTATTTATTGACCGGAGGGCCTCCCGACAGGATATAAACCGAGGATAGGCAGGCGCTAACTAGGGGTCGTCGGCTAGTCTGGTCTAGGCTTCAAGCCTCGGGAAGAAGGCCACTTCTGGATCCGGCTCGAGATCGCTTGAGATCGCTGGTTCAAATCCGGCCGACCCCACTACTTTTGGCGGGGACAGAGAGCGCATTCTGGCGTTATTAGGGCGGGCTACCTGCCCCCGCCAGACGTGATGTGGTCAAATCCAGCCGACCCTCTCATCTTACCGACTCCTCACACTATCACTCGATGAGCGTCTCGTCTTCGATTTTTGGTTTCAAAGCTCGGACCAAATCACCTCGGGAGAGGTAACCCACAACCGTGCCGCCATCACCAGTTACGACTACGAACGACACATCGGACAGCGACATCCTCCTCAGAGCGTCATAGGCGTATTCATCCTGACCCATGCTTTCGAATTCCTTCACGCAGATTTCCCTCACAATCAAATTACTGTTGGCGTCCGCCGCGCCCATGTATGCCTGCTCTCTTGTTACGACGCCGACCGGCATTTCACAGCTCACCACAATCAGCCTCTTCCTCAGGTTGAAAGGGTGCTCGACAGCCGTCATCAACTTGTAAAGTTCGACCACGGGCATCGACGCCTCGACCGTCACAGCGGGCGCTGACATTATCGAGGCTATTCTCACCTGCCGAAGTGGATTGTAATCATAAACATGCCGCACTCTGAGGCCTCTCACAGCCAGCCTCTTCGTCATAATCGAGTCTTCCATCAAGACTTCTCCAACGAGCTCAGCTATCACAACTGTTACTACGATTGGGAGAGCCCCCTGATAGTCTCTGGTGACTTCGAGCGCGAACACTATCGAAGTCAAGGGGGCGCGGGAAGCGCTACCGAAAACTGCTGCCATCCCGGCGACCGCGAACACTTCCGGTCCTATCCCCAGCCCAGGCGCCACGGATGCCACCCACGAACCGAACAGGAACCCCAAAGACCCT
>JAFMAA010000058.1 GCA_029785235.1 Nitrososphaerota archaeon
CTAGTAACTTCGGAGCCGGGGATGCTCCAGCGTGACAGCCAAGATGCTCAAGCGATAGCTCTCTTTGGCTCGATTCCAAAGTTTGAACCTTACAGCGATTATCCAAGCCTTTACGCCGAAGTCCGAGGCTTCATTGAGCGGTATCTCGACTTGGCGGATGACCGCGGCTATGACGTATTCGCGGCCTGGATAATTTCGACTTATCTTCGTGACAAATGGAGAGCGGTTCCCTTCTTGTTCTTTCTTGGCAACCCAGGCACAGGGAAGACGCGGGCGCTTGAGATCGCACAGGCCCTCTCTTTCCGCGTCCTCCTGGTGAACAGTATCTCGGCCCCGGCGGTCTTTAGGATTGACGAGGAATACCACCCGACTCTCTGCCTGGATGAGACCGAGTATCTGAGTCGGGAGGAAAGGAGCGAGATAGTCGGCTTACTCAATGCACGGTATCGGAAAGGTGGTGTCACCGTCCGTGTCGGCGCTAAAGACAAAGAGACAGGAAAGATGGAGCTACAAATCTTCAACGTCTTTGGGTTCACCGCCCTGGCCGGAACCAGGGGTTTCCTCCAGTCGCTCGAAAGTCGGTGCATTATCTTCTATATGCAGAAGTCACTAAGGAAGTTGCCTGTCTTCATAGATGAAACCGAAGCAAAAAGCCTGAAGGCAAAGCTCTTCATGCTCCAATATGAGTGGGCCAACCACCGAACGGGTGACGACTTTGACGGCTTTGACGACTTTTCCGGGGTGCCCCTATCAGGTAGGTCGATAGAGCTCCTGGTTCCACTTCTGACGGTTGCCCCTCCAGAGGCGCGAGACAGAATCAGGGCATTCGCTCTCGACTTGGAGGAACGGAAGAGTGATGAGATAGGCTCCTCAGATGACGCTCTTGTTTACCTTTCACTAAGGGCCGTCCATGAGACGACAGGGGAGGATGAGATTCCCCTTCTGGTGCTGCGAGACAGAGTGAATGAGAGTCTTCCGGACAAAGAGGGCTTGAAACTTCAAACGATTGGCTACATCTTGAAGCGGCTGGGGGTAAGAACGAAACGAGGCCATGCAGGACGAAGGTTCGCAGTCTATAATGAGAAGCTAATCGCCCGGCTCGCCCCGATGTTTGGGGAGACGGCTGAAAAGCCGTCAAAGTCGTCAAACCCGTCACCTGAAACGAAGGGTGACGACTTGAGAGCGTTCTCACAGGAGGGTGACGACTTTGGAGGCCGATTTGAAAAGTCGTCAAAGCCGTCACCATGAGCCGCCAAGATGCTGCCTCTCTGCCCCCACTAAAGGGCGATCCCCGTCCCTACCGCAAACGGCTTGTAGTTAGTCAGGAGACGTTGGCGTGGGCTGCGGGGATAGATGCAAAGACGTTGAGAGGGATAATCTCGGAGTTGGAGGCGATGATCGCTAAGGATAGGGCCGAGGGGGTGATTGCATACCTTGGTTGATTTCATCAAAGTTCCGGTCATGGAGCCTTTCATGCGTCGGCTCAGGGCTCAAGCCCCACGACTCTATGAGCTATGGGGCTTCTACTCAGGGGAGGACGGCCAACTTCTACTCGCCGCCGCCTCAGCTTACCTGGCTATCGCTGACTACCTGGCCGCTGCCGCTGACGCCGAAGCCGTGCACGACGGTATGTGTAGTCTCTTTCCGGAGACTTTCGCGTGAAAGTTCTTCGAGAGTCAAAGCCCTCATCTTAAGCTCCGGGCTGGTCGAGTCCCACTCAACCCCTATGACACGGTGACTGATGCCGGAGCTTGCCTTCAGAGCTCGCACCCACTCGAAAGGAAGGGCCACGCATACAGAGCCCCCCACTCGGATTAGCCGACGCTCGGTCATGGTCATATCATGGGCCATGTTGGGCTTGCTTATCTAATTCCCGCTTTGTTTGCTGGGTATAATCGCCACGCGGCCATTTCATGCACCCCATTATTCTTATCCTATCAATAAGGTAGAAAAGAATTAGAGCCCGAATCCCGCCCCGCTCCGAAGATTGTCTAACAGGTCATTAAACCACTTTGGGACGCCTCGATCAATACCTGGCGCCCCTGACTTGGAGAATTTCTAAGTCGCCGGGCGTCCATGCGGGGCAGCTATGGCTCGTGGCCCCAGGGGTCTTAAGGCGTAGTTTGGGCAGACGGGGGTAGGCGCGGATGCGGGAGCCGACTATCCCCACGCTCGTCTAGACCATGCCCAAACGTCAAAGAATCCCCATGTCGAGGCCGCACTTTTGGGGTGTCAGAGTTTGGGCAGTAGGGTTTGGTCAGCGAATCATGAGCACGGCTTTCGTAACTATGCCAGCTAACGACAACGCGGCCAGCGCCTCCGCTATGGATGCGAAGGCGGCGGGGAACGCGAACCCGAAGGCTGCCCCTGCCGCCATAAGAATAATGAGCGCCACCATGATACTCTGGGTTTTGTTGAAGATGGCGACGTTCACCCCCAAGAGGACGAAGCTTAACCAGATTTGAGTCCCGAAGAAATTTCCCCACGTCCCCAGGATCGCAGGGACGATGCACCCCTGTTCAAGCGAGATGAGCGGCGTCGAGCCGATACAGCTCGAAGCGGTCGTGTAGGCCTCCGTGATGTGGGTGGCCCCTGAAATCGTGCCTGACGTGACGTTCCCGTAGTAGGTGGTGAGGTCCGGGTTGGTGACGAAGGGGCTCTGTGCGCTCCAGGCGCTTTTAGCGTCCATCCAAATCTGCGTTGGGGTCTTAGACATAAGTTCCTGCTGCGCGGTTCCGAAAGCGGTGAAGTAGAAGATGGGCGCGTTCCTGAGCCCGTAGGTGTCGGTCAGGGTGAAAGACACGTCAGGGCCGAGTTGGTTGTAGTAGACGGGGCTTACGGTGATGCTCGCGGTGGCCGTGCCTGAGATTACCGCGTCAGTCTCCCAGCGTTCCGTAGTGTTTGAACCTGTCAGCGGGTTAGGGGTGATGCTCCAAGCCGAGCCTGCTTCTGCGGTATAGGCCGTGGGCGTCGTCGTCAGGGTCGCGTGTTCTTGCCCACCCGTCGAGTTGACGTAATTTAGGGTCGGGGAGGTAGGGGTTCCACCCCCAGAAACGCTGTAGCTCGCTGTAATGGTGACCGTGCCGGACGCGTAGGCACCCGGCGCACTTAGAACGAGCCCCAGCATGAGCCCCCCCACTAAAAGAGCTGCGGGGAGCCTCAACGTCCTTGCTCCAACCATGCGACGAAGGCCAGCACAGCGAAGGCCACCAACAGAGTAATCATAGCGGCGCCGAGCCCTGGCAACCAACCGAAGGCGGAGAGGGCCGCCACCAGGACGGCAAGCACTATCGCGCCAAACTTAGCCGCCAAAGCTCCCATGCCTGCCGCGGCCAGGACGATGATTCCAAAGGCCAAAAATTCGGAGATGGGTATGTTGGGGAACGAATAGCCCCACCCGAATACGTCATTAAGGCCGCTAAAAGGGATGGGGACGCCATAGCCGCTGAGGGGGATGCGGGCCTGCTGGTTTGAACCGAAGGTGTTATCCCAGATGAGCACCACATAAAGCTGCGAGCCGATGGTGGCGTTGCAATTGTCATTGTCACATGACACGGTGTCCGTCAGGCTTGAGACGGACGTCCAAAGATGGGTATAGACGCGGTATGTCCCGGTCGCGTTCTGGCGGTAGATGGAGTCGTTTATGCTCGTGGTGGTTCCTGACAGGTCCTTGTAGGTGATTATCGCGTTGGTCCCTGTGATGTTGGCTCCGTCAGAGACTTCACAAAGGCCCCCGCAGGTGGACGTGAAAGCCTGATAGAGTATCTGGATGGCGATTTGATTCACCCCGGACGCCAGGGGGAGGTTCTCGGGAACCGAGTAGCTGGCTCCATTCTGACTCAGGACGACGGTGTAATAGCCTGCCGGGAGCCACGCGACGAAGGAGTTAGAGCCGTCAAGATAGCCGCTGCGTATCACCACGTTGCCAAGCTCGATTTCAACCGTCGCGCCTGCGCTGAACTGTCCTGAAAGGTCTTCGACGTTGAAGGTATATTCGTTCACCTGAGAGGGAGGGGAGAGGTAAAAGGTGTTGTTAGTTCCTGTAATCAGGGTCGCAAAGTAAGAGGAGCCGACCCACAACGTAAGGAGATTGGAACCGCTCAGAGACTCTTCAAGCTGGGGGACGCTGACGGGCTTAACGTAGGTCGGGGTCACAGTCGGATAGTTGATTTGCAAGAAGGAATCCTTGTATTCATTGATGTAGAAGAACGGAACCGGGGAAGGCGTGTTGGCTTGGACGATTTGGACGTTGCTCGGGTTGACGTAGCTCTCTGTAAAACAGGCCCCCGCGTCATACCATGTGCCTGACACCCCAGAAGTGGCCGGAAATGTGGTAGGGGACGCTACGGTTGTCGAGTATTCAGCCGCAAAATCCAGGGCGGAGCCTTGCAGGAACGTGAAGTCTGTGCCAGGCGTAGTCAGTTCCCCAGCAGCAAAGAGAGAGGCCACACAGAAGGTGGTATAGCCTGTATAGGAGGTCGAGCTCGTCGCCAGAGCTGTCCCCGAACCGCCCCCCGTTCCTGAAGTGACGACGAAATTCGTGAAAAGGCCCTGCACTTCAAATGCTTCAAGCGCGACGGTGTTGGTCGTCCCCGCGCCCGTGATAGTGAAGGTGTCCGAGCCCGACGACGTGAGCGTGACGTAATAGACTATCGCCTCAGCTGCTTTGCTGGCTGCCGTATTGAAGACCGAGCCAAAAGTGTCTGAAAGGCTCACAGATACCGGAGTCTGCACCACGACTATAATGAGGTCACCGTAGACCGTGTTTGAAAAGGTGATGCTGCACGTGTTCACGTCCACGCAGCTGTTCGCAGCCGAGGCGTAGATGGTGGGCGCCCCCCCTGACGCATGGACGGCAGGCGGCAGAATCGCCAGCCCCATGAACGAGAAGGCTAGGAGCGCCCCTATCAGGAGAGCGGAGAGGCGCCTCATCGCTGATAGTCCTTCTGGGACTGGTTCCAGAGCCACAGCGTGAGGGCTATCGTCACCAGCGCCGTCCAGAACAGGGCGAAGTCTTCCACGAAGGTGAACGTGAGGCTGCTGTATGCGCCGGGGTATTGGGTGGGCAGATTGGTGAACATGG
>JAFMAA010000059.1 GCA_029785235.1 Nitrososphaerota archaeon
ACCGTGACATTGTTCGAGCCAGAGTTCGTTACGTAGAGGTCCCCATCCGCAGCATCAAAGGCAATCGAGGTCGGGGCCGTGCCGACCGTGACGTTCTTCACGAGGTAAAGTGGGATGTCATCGAGCACTTTGACGGTATTGTTCAGGGGTTCGACGAAGTAGAGCCGCTGGTCATCGGGGTCGTAGACACCCGAGGAGACGGCGGTCCCGATGTTGAAGGAACCGGCCAAGTTGTTCCCGGTGAATATCACGGAGAGGTTCTTCGAAACGTAGTTTCCCACAAAGAGGTTCCGTGAGGAGTCGTGGAAGACCGCGTCCGGGCCGCTGCCGACGTTGATCGAGCCCAAGACCCTCCCTTGCCCCACGTTCACGATCGAAACGTTGGCAGTGCCCCGGTTCGCCACGTAGAGGTCCCCCACGGCCGGGTCCCAGTCTCCGGCGTCCGAGCTCAAGTTGTTGGCGGCGCACCCTTGGGTGCCGTTCAATAGGATCCCATCAGAAAGACAAAGGGTCCAGGCCACGGAGCCCATACCGTGCGGTAGCGAGCCGGCGAGCGGCACCGCTCGGTGCGAAGAAAAGCTCGCCTTCGGGACCGTAAGACCACTCGGCTCCGAAGCCGAGTGGATCCCCGGAACAATGGGGTCCATGAGAAAGGCAACGACAAGGATGGCACAGGGTCCAAAGCGGAACGGGGTATTCCAACTGTCCCGCCTCAACCCGACCACTGCAATTGCAATGCCGCCGCGCTATTTCAAGTCGCCGAGAGGACAGACCATGGACGGTGTGTAAGTGCTGCGTGAAAAGGGGTTGATGTCGGGGAGCGCCTTTCCCTGGGTTGGGGCCACACAGAGCGTACTACTTGCCGACAAGACCCATCCAGAGATCAAGGTCGGGACGAGACCAGAGTCGGCCTTCCAAGGCCTTTTCTATTGTGTAATACGTATAGCTGCAGTTATACAACATCAATAATCCATTAGAACCGTTTCTATATTTGACCCTCATGATTTCCCCCATGACCCGGGGCCACCCAGGGCGACCGAACCAAGGCAAGGTCAAGGTGACCGTCTACCTGCCCGAGGAACTGGCGCGGGAGATCCGCGCGCAGGCCGAGGAGGAAATCCGGCCGCTCAGCGACCATGTGCACTATCTTCTCCGCTTGGGGTTGCAAGTTGAGAAGCAAGCAAAGAGCCGCTAGGAACGAACGAGAGTTGCAAACCCTACTCCGACCGGGGGTTTCCTGGTCAACGGCGGCTTTCTAACTCCCCATCGAACCACGAGAGGAGTTTGTAATCAGTGATCTGAGAGCGACGAAGACGTCCGCGCCGAGAAGGTTAACGCGAGAATACGAGCTTTCAAACCGAAGTGGGAGCGGTGGTGGAATGCGTTAGGACGAAAGCCCTCCATGCTTCCTGCGTTCAGGGAACGAGAGGTTTGGATGCCTGGGCCAGTTCCCCCTAGAAGAACCTCGGGACCGAAAGTCCCAGTGACCCTCGAGTCCCGCAAGCGCGGACTGCGCGACGCCAGCTTCCGTGAGAAAGCGGTGGTATGGCGGGACCAAGACTTTTGCGTTCTGGTCGCAAGATAGTGAGTGACTTCGCCGTTGAGTGACCGTGCTTTCCGGACGTGTCCGAACTCTCCCCCGCCCGTGAGTCGACTCCGTGACGATAGAGACCGTGCGGGTGTGCTCGATAGTCTTGGTTCAGTCCCGACGCTCAGTCCACCGTAGCGTAGACCGCCCAAAGGAAGGCCCAATGGTTGTTACGCCTGCTACTATCCGCCAGGGCAGCGGTGAATGCCAATAGACTCACGACCCATCGCGAAGACCTGAACCTGAACTGACAACAGTTCTCACGTACCTACACGCCCGTCGATGTCCGTTGCATGGAAGATAGGATTGTGTCTGGGTGGGCAATGAGCTCGAATTCGTGGGTGCTCGGATTCCTGATGATGAGCATCTCTGTGGTAATCGCGATCGCTTCCAAAACGTGAATCAATTGTTCACGTGTCACGCCCCTGGCTCGTACTCTTGCATCAGCGAGAACCATACCCGGATCAGGGAAGTTGTGAGCGTCGACATCTTGGGCTGAATATGCGGCCTCAAGAATGTCCCTCATGAGACCAGGATCAGGGAGCGTTTCCCATACTCTTTGGATGAACGCTGTCTCCTCAGTGGGTCTGACCCAAGTTGTGAGGATTTCCACTAGTTTGTCGTGGGTGAACGGCCGAATAGAATTCCTTCGCAGGATGAGGGCGATTGCTTCGGTTGTCAGGAGAGGGACATGTCCCGTTCGAGCCTCTCGCTCGAGGGCACTTGCCCCATATCCAATTCCCTGTGCCTGAAACTCTCGCGCAATGGCAATTGCGTGAGTGCACCCAGCTTCGGCACGGTGCCGATTCACCGTTGCGCTGGAGAGTTCCGTGTGTGTGATTACCCCTCGTGATCCCTTCGCTTCCACTGAAATCTTAAGATTGGGCTGACCTGCCCGGGGTATCTCAATGATTCCATCTGGTGCATCTGCAGCGCCATACCTAGTTGCCGATAACCGAAGGTCCCTGAAGGCACGGACTACGGCGTCCTCGAACCGCTTTCCACCCTCGAACGAGGCCTCGTCGATCTCTTGAACGTGGGACTCGACCGGGTCCTTGAGATACCCCGACGCACCAAGCAGCGCGTCGTAAGTGAGCTGGAAGGCATCGGCAAGCACGTCCGCGGCCACTGAACGCGACCTAAGGTAGCCCTGCGACAACACTGTTCCAGCTAGAACTTCGCCCAGTACCGTCCTAAGTTGCTTCGCACTCGGCCCGAGATCATCGAGAGCAACGATGGTGGGGTGCTGTTCGTTAATTGCGATGGTGTTAGTCGATTCATCATAGGCGACGGGAGGACTACTCTCTCCCAGCGAACGGTACTCAACGCTAACTCCTTCGAGACCGCTCTCGGGCATTCCGCCACGAGTCAACCCTCTGAGAGCAGAGGGGCCGAGGATTGGTGCTAGAGTTCGAAGCCTCCAACCAAATCGCTTCGGGACGTACTCCCCAGATTCCTCAACTTGCTCAGTCTTTGCACGTGCCTCGTTGAATAGTTCTCGGAGCAGCACCCTGGCCACTAGAGTCTCGTCGAAGCTCTCGGAAACTGAGTTTCGTTGCACAAGGAGCGCACGATCCAGCCCAGGAATCTCAACGACCGCCAAGAACCTACGCCAGTACTGGTGGGTACGCTGAGTCACTCCAAAGAGCTCGTCCTCAGGGTTAACCTGCTTACCATGGACGTAGATTGCGAATCCGTTCTCCGTGTATCCGCGCTCAGCCAATCGCTCGGTGGTTAGAGTCTCGTCTGCCATAATGGCCGACCCTGAGACCTTCCCAAGCTTCGGGACCTCGATGGCAGGGATCGTGTGATCGGCGTGCTCTGGATCGGTCATCTCACAGAGGCGTATTTCGTAATCGTCTGTCGGTACGGGAGATACACTCTCTGCTGACAATCGGCTCTCCCAGTAGTGCTTCAATGCCTCGGAAAGACGGTGCCGGAACTCAACGTCTATGACATCAAATTGGACTACGATGTGCGCTGAATCTATGCGCCGTTTGGGCACGAGTTCTCCGTCAAGGAAGGTTTGGAAATTCGCCGAGACTGGCAGGGCATGGCTAATCATCTTGCGAAGGTATCCAACTTTCAGTGACCTTGCGAGGTTGGAATCCTCAATTTCCTCGACCACGGAAAGAGTCCAGCTTCCCCAGCCCTTTTCCCAAGGCAGGGGCAAACCGGACATAAAAGGTGACAAAATCGGTCGGGCACTAGCGTCAGCTAGCTTACGCACCTCGAATTGAGGAATCTTGCCTCCCGCCCGGCCCTGTAGCTGACCTTGACTGACTGAGACGACCCGAGTCTGACCATACCTAGACGTGATGTGGGTCAATCGAGCCCCAAGCGCAAAAGCAGCGAGCTTCCCAACACCGAACTTCCCGATCTGGAAGCGATTATTTGCCACTCGATCGCCGACGGCCACCGCCTTCGGGCTGACGGCCACGTGCCACAGGTCTCGCAACCCAGCGAGGTCCATTCCGACTCCGTTGTCTAGGACGGCAAGGGAGTCACCGTGGTCTTGGGGGATTCGGACGAAACATTCGGTGGCACCTGCGTCATAACTGTTGCAGACAAGCTCCTCGACGGCCTTGCGAGGGTTCGTATAGAGCTGTTTCGAGAACTGTCGAATGATATCGTAGCTAATCTCGACTCCAACCGTACCTTCTGGTTCTGACGTCGCTCCGTCGAAGAGGTTCGCCAGAGTCGCTGGTCGAGTGGCTTCCATGAGTCCTTGGTTAAGGATTGTTGAGTAGATAAGCGCTGATAGCTCCTACAACGCTTGTGGAGTCCGGATATTAGTTCCGGGGGGGGCCTGGGGGGGAGTCATGCCCGCCCCTCCTCACCCATGACTCCCTCGATTTGTTTCATGTAGAGTCCCAGGAGGGACTCCTCCGGCAGCTTCCTTTGCCAGGCCTCCCGCGGAGTCTCCAGCTCGCGCAACGCCCCGTGAATCAGGTCGTTGCTCACCTCGATCCACTCCTTCAACGTCCGATACCTCCACCGGTGCTTGTCATACTCCAACCACAACCTTTCGATCTTCCCATTGGTCTGAGGGTTGTTCACCCGACTCACCACATGCCGGACTCCCTCCTCCTTCAGATACCGCTCGAACTCCGTCTCCCCGCGCTCTCTCCCCTCCGCGAGGTTCGCGTAGAACTGGGCGCCCCGGTCCGTGTTCACCTCCCGCACCTTCACGTTCCAACTCTTCGCCTCCTGGAGCGCCTCCCTCAGCGTCTCCACCGCATGCTTTGAGGTCGCCTCTGCGAACTCGCCTCCCGCAAGGATCCTCCGGCTTGCGTCGTCCAGCCACAGGATCACGTAGGGGTGCTTGTCCGAGGTCCGGTGATAGTCCCCATGGAGCAAAGACCCGCTGTGCTCCCTCTCGTAGCGGCACCGCTTCCGTGGCTTCTGCTTGCGGTGATTGGGGAGGGCCCATCCCCGGTAGCGCATGTAGCGGAA
>JAFMAA010000005.1 GCA_029785235.1 Nitrososphaerota archaeon
CCTACCTCTTCCTGAAGGAGGTCAGGAACAGATACGGGAGGAAGACCATCTGGACCGACGAGGCCCTGTTCTACCCAGAAGCGTGCAGGCTCCTACGGCTGGAGCATCGAGTCTACCCCCTCGAGCGCAAGAACCTCATAGAGAGGTTCAACCAGGCCCTGAAGGACAGGCTGGAGAACTTCGACGACCTCTTCCCCTGCTTCAGGGAGCATTGCGACCATACACATGTGTCCAACTGGGTCAGCGTCTACAGGTTCTTCCACAACGTCATCAGGGAGAGGGACGGACGACCAGAGTATCAGAGGTTCATTCAGACCATCTCGGAGGCCTTAACTTGACAGCGCCGTCACTGGAACTTTGAGTCCCACTTGCCATCGTCGATCTCTTTCATGAACTCCCTTGGGTCCTTCCCTTCTATCTTGACCCCCATGCTCACGCAGCTCCCCACCACCTCCTTCGCCGCGGACCTGATCGTAGCCGCATAGGACCCGGCGATTTTACTCCGGGCAATCATGACGACCTTGTCCATGGTAAGCTCCCCGACGAACTCCAGGTTGGGCTTGCCTGACCCCTTCGGGATCCCCGACTCTTTGGCCACGAGGGCAGATGTCGTAGGCGTCCCCACAGATATGACGAACTGCTTGGTCTCCTTGTCTACCTCCACCTTTACTGGGACCCTCATCCCCTTGAAGTCTCCTGTCTGCTTGTTGATCTCGTTGACTATCCCCAGGACGTTTACCCCCAGGGGACCGAGGGCAGGGCCGAGCGGGGGGCCGGCGCTCGCCTCCCCGCCTGTCACCAGGACGTTGATTACCTGCTTTTCACCCATCGAGACTCACTTCTGCTCCGGTTTGGCCCTGGCCACGAGCTTGGCATAGGCCGCGTCTATCGTGATTGGCATCGCGAAGGCCGTATCTAGCAGAGAGACGGTGATTTCCTGCTTTTCCTTCTCCACCCTCGAAATCTTGGCCCTCATCCCCTTGAACGGCCCTGCGACAATCTCGATGGTGTCCTCGTTGTTCAGCTCCGCCACCATCGACTTCGTGACCAGGAACTTTTCGATGTCGGAGTACTGCATCATCCCTGGGATCTTGCTCCTGACGTGCTTGAACCCCTGTATGCTCTCGTCGACCACCTGGCTGTTTGGCGCCTCGAAGAGGACATACCCCTTCCAGGTGTCGAGCGCCAGCACAGAGTAGATGGGCTTCCCCTTCTGGACAGCCCTGTTGGCCACGAAGGTCGCCACTGTCCTTTCCTGACCTCCGGTGGTCTTGACCGGGAAGATGGAGCTGTTCCTCTCGTGCTCGCTCGTATCCGACAAGATGAAAAGGACCGACTTTAGTTGGCTAAATAACCTTTAACCGAAGAAAATCGTGCCTACAAGCTTGATGAGGAATCCTATCGTCCCCACCACGGCGATTCCGAGCGCTACTAGTTTGAGATACAGGGTGAACTCGTCTGTGTCGCTTTTGTGTGCCAGCCTGAATATGGCCGCTGACGACTTCAGGAAGTCACGGAACCCCATTGTGCTTCGTAGTGCGGCGGCCCTGCTCGGCTTATATGTCTAATCCCTCCGGGGAGCCGTGTCGGAGCCCCAGGCCGCCCCAGCGTTAATACCGAGTGCTGCGGCGGGGAGGCATGGACCCGCAGGGGGAGCCCGCCACGGTGATTCTGGCGTCCACCACCGATCTGGCGTCGCAGACGCTTTCCGCAGCCCTGGTCGAGGGCCAGGGCTTTGCATCTACGGGGGTGAAGCTCCTCGGGAACATGGTCTACCAGAGGGGCTCATACCTCCTTGCAAGGTTCGAGGGGATGATTGTCACCCCGCCGAGCCTCGACGAGTACTTCAACCCTCAGGCCTACATCTTTCTGTCGAGGCACAGCGCAGGTTCACGGATAGCATCCTTGACGGCGCACACCACGGGGAACTTCGGCGATGAGGCGAAGTTCGGGGGGTCAGGGAGAGAGCTCGGGAAGGCGGACCCTGGGCTCCTCAAAAACTACCTGTTGGCTCTCTGGGGCCACAGAGAGGAGGTCAGCGGGTACGAGATCACCATGGAAGCGACGCATCACGGCCCCACCTCGCTGCAGAAGCCTGTCCTCTTCGTCGAACTTGGATCGAGCGAGGAGCAGTGGAGGGACGCGAAGGCCGCGAATGTGGTGGCAGAGGCGTTGATGGAAAGCCTTTCGCAGAAGCGCGTCTGGGACAAGACGGCGCTCGGGTTCGGCGGGACGCATTACTCAGAGAAGTTCACCAGCCTCCTCCTGGAGGAGGACATCGCCATGTCCTTCGTGGCGCCCAAGTACGCCCTGGAGCAGATAGACGACCGTATGATGGGGCAGATGTTGCAGAAGACGACCTCCCCAGTCAGGTACGCCGTCCTGGACTGGAAGGGCCTCGGCCCCCACAAGGAGAAGATCGTGGGGCTGGTGAGGCAGTTTGGGCTGGAAGAGGTCAGGGTCTGAGGTCAGCTGCCGCTCATGGTGACGAGCTGTCCTATGGCCTCCCTCGCAACCTCTATGCTGGCTAGGTAGTCCCTGATGTGGACGGCCTCGCCGTCTGTGTGGCTGGTTCCAGACAGCCCCGGGCCGTAGGTCACGCACGAAGCGCCCTTCCTGGGGGCGAAGGTGTTCATGTCCCCGGTCCCTGTCTTCCTGACGAGGGAGGGCTTCTTTCCGAGCCGGAGCAGGATGGCCCTCTGGAACGCCCTGACAAGCCTGGAGCCGACGTCCGCTTCGTATGCCTCGGTGGGAGGGCCGGATATCAAATCCGTTCGCACCTCCTCTGAGCCGGCTTCGACCATCGGCCTGATCTCGCCGAGGACCTTGGCCGAAGAGACACCAGGAGGGAGACGGACGTCAAGGGTCGCGTCGCAGACGCTTGGTACCACGTTCTGGTAGGAGCCGGCGCTCACGATGGTGGGCGAGATGGACAAGGACCTGAAATGGTCCCCTTGGACATGTTGGCTGGCCTCATACTCCTTCAGCCTGCTCAGGATAGAAGTGAACTCATCGAACGCGTTTCTATGCGCCCAGGGGGACCCAGCGTGCCCCCCCTGGGTACGCACAACGAGCCGCAGGCTCATCCTCCCCCGGTACCCTATGGTTATCCTGTCTGCCCCTCCGGGCTCGCCGAACACGGCGTATTCGTAGTGGGCCGCCTCCTTGGCTAGCTGTTCCACCCCGGCACCGTCCCCCTCCTCCTCGGTCGCCCCTGCGAAGGTCACCCTTACCCCCGAGTCAGCGGCCCTGGCACCGGCGAGAAGTAGTGCGCATAGAGGGGACTTGGCGTCGGCGGCGCCCCTCCCATAGACAGTCTCCCTTGTCTTCCTGACAGGGAGGCGACCTGGGACTGTGTCCATGTGGCCGCAGAGGAGGAGCCGAGGCCCACCCTTCCCCACCTCCCCGACCACGTTCCCTGCGCGGTCAATCCTCACCCTCGAGTATCCGAGGCGCCTCATATTGTCGGCGAGGAAGCCGGCCAGCTCTCTTTCTTCCTTAGTGGGAGAGTAGATCTTCAGGGAGTCGACGAGGAGCTTGACGGCCTCGCCGTCAGGGCCGTTCATCTCTCTTCGGCGGCAGCCTGACCGCCGCTGCCTGGTCCGGACGCGTCTCTCGCTGTCAGAGACCTCCCCGCCTCCGCCTCGTCTATGACGCGGTCGATGACCTCGATCCCCTTGGCCATCTGCGCGCCTTCTATCACGAGGGGTGGGAGGAACCTGAAGGTGTCCCTCCCGGAGTAGGCGGTGATGACACCCCTACCCTGGGCTGAGAGGAGCATGGAGTGGATGTCCACCCTGGCCTGCAGGGCTAGCATCAGCCCCAGCCCCCGCACCTCCTTCGCCAGCCTGTGGGCCGACGCCACCTTGGAGAGCCCCGCCTTCAAGACCTCGCCCCTCTCTTTCGCCTTGGACGGAAGGTCGTTTTTGGAGATGTAGTCGAGGGTGGCGGAGCCTGCGGCGCAGGAGAGCGGGTTGCCTGCGAAGGTGCTGGTGTGTTCGCCCCCCTTCAAGCTCCCCGCCACCGCTTCTGTGGCGAGGGCGGCGCCTATGGGGAGACCCCCGCCGAGCCCCTTGGACACAGTCATTATGTCCGGGACGACCCCCCAATGCTCCGAGGCCCACATCTTCCCCGTCCGCCCTAGCCCGGATTGGATCTCGTCGAATATCAGCAGGGACCCCTTCCTGTCGCATATCTCCTTCACCTCCTTGAAGTAGCCGTCCGGAGGGACGAGAACCCCGCTCTCTCCCTGGACGGGCTCTGCTATCACAGCCGCGGTGTCCCCGTCGACCATCGACTCCAGCGACTTCGCGTCACCGTACTCGGCGAAGGCGAATCCCTCGAGGAGCGGGCCGAAGGGGTCTCGATACTTCTTGTTCCAAGTGGCTGAAAGGGCGCCGTAGGTCTTGCCGTGGAAGGCGCCTTTCATGGCTACGACCTTCCTCCTCGAAGTGTGCCGCCTCGCAAGCTTGATTGCCGCCTCCACGGACTCGGTACCTGTGTTGGTGAGCAGGACCTTCCCCAGCCCCTTCGGCGCCGCCTTCGCCAGCCGTTCCACGAAGCCTGCCCTGACGTCGTTGTAGTATGAGCCGTGGCACGTGAGCAGCCTCCCTGACTGCTCCCTCACCGCGTCTACCACGGACTCGTTGCAGTGGCCGACCAGGGCGACCCCGATGCCTGACATGAAGTCGACGTACTCCCTTCCTTCCGAGTCCCAGACCAGCGACCCCTTCCCCCTCACTATGGCAAGGGGGAACTTGTTGAAGGCGCGGGCCTCGTAGGCATCCTCCAGGGTGCGGATCTGTTCGTTCATCGCGTGACCACCGTGCACCCTTCGTGGGAGATGGCCCTTGTGATGGGGCCCTCCCTCGTCCCAGAGCAGATCACCGCCTCCCTGACCCCCGCTCTCACGGCCTCCACCGCGGCCATGACCTTCTTCTGCATGCCGAACCCGATCTTGGGGAGGCTGGCAGAGGCCTCTTCGGCTGTGAGGCGTCCGACCAAGGCCCCGTCTAAGCTCAGCCCGTCGACGTTGGTCGCGAACACCACAACGTCGGCCCCTGTCCCCATGGCTATTGAGGCAGCCGCCCTGTCGCCGTCTATGTTGAGAGGCTCCCCTCCCTCCCCCTGAGCAAGCGGCGAGACGATCGGGAGGTAGCCTCGGCCTAGGAGCATGTCCAAGAGCGAAGGGTCCACACCGCAGACCCTCCCTGTGTACCCCCCGTCTATGACGACCTTCCTCCCTCTTTCGTCGATGATTACCAGTTTCGACTTCCGTGTGGCGGAGATCATAGACCCATCCACCCCCGCGAGGGAGACCCCCCTCACCCCGACCCCGTAGAGAGCCTGCACCAAGCGCTTGGCCAGGTAGCCGCTCATGACCATCTGGTAGATCTCCGCAGTCTCCCTGTCGGTGTATCTGCTCCTGATTCCGTCGGGGGAGACCACGAAGCGCTGCTCCTTCCCCAGCCTTGTTGCATATTCCGTCACCACGTCCCCCCCACCGTGAACCAAGACGAGCTGATTGGAGGGGAACAGCCTGGCTGCGTCCCTTACCAGGGAATCAGGGACGCCGGCCTTCATGAGACTCCCTCCGACCTTGACCACCACTCTCATCGCGCTACACCGGGTGGAGGGGCGCCATCGCCAGCCCTGTTTTCTCGTCGAAGCCCATCATGAGGTTCATCGACTGGACGGCGTTCCCTGCGGCCCCCTTGACCAGGTTGTCTGTTGCTCCGAGGGCTACTATCCGTCCTGTCCTCTCCTCTATCTCAAACCCCACGTCGCAGAAGTTGGAGCCTACGACAAGCTTCGGGTCCGGGAGCCTGAAAGGCCCCTGCCTGTCCTTGACTATCCTGACGAAGTAGCTCCCGGCGTATGCCTCGCGATAGGCCCTCCAGAGGTCGACGGGCTTGAATTCGCCTGAGGCGAACAGGTGTGAGGTGCTCAGGATGCCTCTCACCATGTTCACGCCGTGGGCCGACATAGAGACCTTCACCTGGGTCCCGGCGATGGACGAGAGGACCTGCTCTATCTCGGCGGCGTGCCTGTGGCCGGCGGGCTTGTATGGCCTCACCACGCCGAAGCGCTCCGAGAAGTGGGTCGCCAGAGAGGGCCTGCCGCCGGACCCTGACGATCCGACCTTCGCGTCAACCACAACGTGCGCGGGATCCACCCCGAGTGACCTGGCCCTGAGGAGTGGGGCCAGGGCCAGGATTGTCGTGATCGCCATGCACCCGGGCGAGGCTACGAGCCTGGCCCCCTTCACCTGGTCACGGTTCAGCTCTGGGATGGATAGGACGAACTTCCCGAGGAGGTCGGGGTGGGGATGTTCGTATCCGTACCAGAGCGGATACTGCGCCCTGTCGCTGAGCCGAAAGTCAGCGCTCAGGTCGACAACCCTGATCCCGGCGTCGACCAGCTGGGGGACCACATTCACAGACTCGCCGTGCGGCAGGGCGGCAAACACGATGTCCGCCTTATCGGCGTGCTTCGACAGGTCGAATACGTCGAACTTCATCTCTGTGACCCCGCGGAGGTTGGGGTGGACCTTGAAGACATACTCCCCTGCGTACCTCCTCGATGTGGCGAAGGACACCTCGGTCCCGGGGTGCTGGAGAAGCAGCCGGAGCAGCTCCCCCCCTATGTACCCGGAGCCTGCTAGGATCCCCACCCGGACCATGCTATCTCCTCGCCTCCCCCGCCACATAGCTGATCAGCTTTGAAGGGATGTCGAAGCCCACTGCGGACTGAGCCCCCTTGAACTCGACGGTGTTGTTGACCTCGTGTACCAGATAGCCCGATTCGGGTTCCATAGCGTCCACCCCCAGGATGCCTCCCCCCACCGCCTGGGCGGCCTTCAGTATGATCTCCGTGAGCTCATCGTCGGGCTTGAACGCCTCGGATGTCGCACCACGGGCGACGTTGGTCCTCCACTCTCCCGGGGGGGCGACCCTGTGGACACAAGCGATTATGCTGTCCCCGGCAACTATCGCCCTGACGTCCCGAGGAGGCCTGTTCACATACTCCTGCAGATAGTACATGTGCTGCTCCTGTGGGTTCGCGAGCTCTTCCTTGTACTCGATGAGCGACTGGAGGGTACCCCTGTCCCGGACGACTGTGACCATACGACCCCAGCTCCCGGTGAACGGCTTCAGGACCAGGGGGTAGCCGAGAGTTTCCGCGGCTTCCTCGGCCGCCTCCGAAGTGAGTGCGAGGAAGGTTCGAGGGGTAGGGACCCCCGCATTCGAGAGGGCGATGGATGTGGCGAGCTTGTTGCTGCAGACCTCTGCCACCGCCTGGCTGTTGACGACCTGTATCCCGGCCCCCTCGAGCACTCGTGTGAGGTTCGATGACCTGTAGTGGCTGATGCACCGCTGGAGGACGACGTCACCGAACTCAGGGCGCCTCTTGGGGACCTCGAAGACAAGGCCCTTGACGTCGACCAGCGAAGCCTCTATCCCTGCGGCTCCGGCCGCTTCGCTGAGCGCCTTCTCCTCCCATCTCAGCCTGTCGAAGGTGATGGTGAGCCTCACTATTCTCCCCAGTCCTCTCCGACCTTCTCGGCAGCCTTGAGCAGGGCGGTGCCGTTCGATATCTCCGCCACCTCGTACTCTGACGAGCAGTCCTTGCACGAGACCAGCTCCCCGACTATGGCGTCGTCTGGGACGGCCAGCTCGGCCCCGCACTCGTTGCAGCTTGTGTTCATTCTCTTAGTTTCACCTCCCGGGCCAGGCCCAGAGTTGTCGTACGCAGTTTCCTTTCGGCGGCCGCCAGTGCGGCTTTCCGCTCAGCGAGCATCGACCTAGTCGACGCGACGTCCCCCTCGCGTGCCTTGAGCTCCTTCGTTATCAGTCGCGGGTTGGCGCCGCCCTCTGTCGCGACCTCCCCGAGGAAGCGGGCGGGGTCGAGGATACTTTCAATCGCCTCGCCTTCCATGGTGAACTTCTTCCCGAGGCTCGCGGAGACCGCCGCCAGCTTGGATGCCGCCACCTCATAGAGGGGGGCGCCTGTTTCCGCGGAGATACGCACCAGCTCCCCCACCACGACGTGAGCCTGACGGAAGGAGACGCCGTGCTCCTTGACAAGGTGGTTGGCGAGGCCCACGGCCGTCGACCCGTCTCCGCGCACCGCCAGGGCGAGGCGCTCCTTCTTGGGCGAAGCAGAGGCGACCATCCCTGCAAGGACTCTGACGGTGCTCGTCACGTCGTCCATGGCTCGCCAGAGGTGCGGGGTGACCTCCTGGAGGTCGAGATTGTACGCGTAAGGGAGCGCCTTCAGGATTGCGCAGGCGGCCACCAGCCCCCCCAGGACTGACCCTGCCTTGGCCCGGGCCATCTCCGCGGCCACGGCGTTCTTCTTCTGAGGCATTATGCTGCTCGACGCTGCGTAGGCGTCGGACAGCTCGATGTACCCGAACTCAGACGAGCTCCATAGTATCAACTCCTCGGCCAGCCTGCTGGCGTCTAATGCGGTGATGGTGGCGCAGGAGATGGCCTCGACCGCGACGTCCCTGGATGAGACGCCGTCCATGGCGTTCCTGACCAGGCCGGAGAACCCGAGGAGGCCTGCGACGTACCTCCTGTCGACATTGACGGACGTCCCTGCCATGGCTGCCGACCCCATGGGGGACTGGTTGACGCGCTGGTAGAGCTGCAGGGCCCTCTCGACGTCTCGCTGGAGGGCGTCGAAGTGGGCGAAGAGGTGGTGGGCGAACGTGGTCGGCTGCGCCCTCTGGAGGTGGGTATATCCTGGGACCAGGACTCCGCCGTCCCTCTTTACCTGCTCGAGCAGAGCCACCTGCAGCTCCATGATGGAACCTAACAGGACAAGGATCGACCCCCTCAGCTCCATGCGTATGGCAGTGGCGACCTGGTCGTTCCTGCTCTTCCCGTAGTTGAGGAACCCGGCGGTCTCCACCCCGAGGAGGTCGACTGCCTCCTGCTCGAGCTGCTGGTGGAAGTCCTCTGACTTCGCGCGTGACGAAATCTTGGGAGACGCGCCAGCCAGGAAGCTCATGCACTTCGCGCCGACCCGGCGGTCCACCTCCCCCGCCCTGACCAGGGCGGCCATGTGCGCCATGTTCACCGAGATGACCTGGCGGGCGATGCGCCCGTCATCGGCCATCGAAGAGGTGAAGGCGAGGGCCTCGTCACTGGGCTTCCTTAGCCTTGTTCCTCTGATGTCCATTCTCCTTTTTTTCCTCGAATTGGGCGCCTAGCCCAGAGGCGACCCTCGACTGGAGCCCCCACAGCTCGATGAACCCGACCGCGCTCATCTGGTCGAAGGTCGAACCTCGGCTGTATGTCGCCAGGCCGACGTCGTAGATGGAGTAGTCGGAAGACCTGCCGACGACCCGGGCGGCGCCTTTGTAGAGCTTCACCTTCACAGAGCCGGTCACCCTGTGCTGGGTGGCGGAAATGAAACGGTCCAAGGCCGGGCGGAGAGGCTCCAGCCAGAGCCCTGAATAGACCAGCCAGGCCCACTCCCTCTCGACCTGCGCCTTGAACGCGAGCTCGTGGCGGGTGAGGACTAGCTTCTCGAGGTCCCGGTGGGCCTCTATGATCACCGAAGCGGCCGGGCACTCGTAGACTTCGCGCGACTTTATCCCCACCAGCCTGTCTTCGATGTGGTCGATCCTCCCGACGCCGTGGGCGCCGGCGATCTCGTTGATCCGGCTGACCAGCTCGAGGGGTTCCATCGCCTTCCCGTCCACCCTGACTGGCACCCCTTCCTGGAATCCGAGCTCCAGGTACCCAGGCTCATCGGGCGCCTCCTCTGGGGAGGCGGTCCATTCGAACGCGTCCTCAGGGGGCTCGGTACCGGGGTTCTCGAGGGGGCCGCTCTCCACGGACCTCCCCCATATGTTCTGGTCGATGCTGAAGATCGACTTGGACGGCTTGACAGGGAGGCCGCGCTCCTGGGCGTAAGCAATCTCCTCGTCCCTGCTCATGTTCCACTCGCGGACTGGGGCTATGACTTGCAGGGCTGGGTTCATCGCCCTGACGGTGACGTCGATCCTCACCTGGTCGTTCCCCTTGCCTGTGCATCCGTGGGCTACGGCGGTGGCCCCTTCCTTTTCGGCGACCTCGACCAGCTTCTTCCCGATGAGAGGCCTGCCCAGGGCGGTGCTGAGCGGATATTTCCCTTCGTAGAGGGCGTTTGCCTTTACAGACGGGAAGACGTAGTCGCGGACGAACTCCTCCCTGGCGTCTATTGTGTAATGATCCTTGGCGCCGATCTGCCTCGAGCGCCTCTCTATCTCCCCCATGTCGTCCTTCTGACCCAAGTCGAGGGTCACCGTGATGACATCGGCGTCGTACTTCTCCTGGAGCCACTTGACGCACACCGAGGTGTCAAGGCCGCCGGAGAAGGCGAGGGCGACGGTTCGGCGCAAACTTACGAGCCGAGGACCCGGATAACGCTTTTATAGATTTTGGACAGGAAAGTGATGTTTTGGTCAAAGGTGACCCGAAACTGGCCAAGGCCGCGTCAGTCATGAAAGCGGTGAGGGACGAGGTGGACGCGGACCTCTCAGTCCAGGACGCCCTCGCAAGGGGGTATGCGAACCTCAGCGCGCTGGCAAGGATCCTTGCTCCCAGGGTCGCGGCCAGGACAGGGAAGGGCCCGAGGGGGGTCAGCGAAGTAGGGGTGGCGACGGCTCTCAAGCGGCTCCGCGGCGCCTATTTCCCCGCCCCGCCCAATGTGAGCAGGGTGATTGCGGGGAGCGTGGTCAACGTCAGGACCCACGTCTCCAGAGTGTCCGTCGAGAAGACCAAGAGGACCCTCCAGGTCGTGGGGACCCTGCTCGCAGCCAACCACGAGGATTTCATCCAGGTGTCGGAGTCGCTCTCGTCCATCACCCTCATCTTCGACCAGAAGCTTCACCGGATGGTCAGGCGAGCCCTGGGGGGCGCCGAGATACTGGACGAGGGCGAGGAGGGCGCGGCAATAACGGTCCACAGCCCCGAGGAGATAGTCACCACCCCCGGGTGCGTCAGCACCCTCTACAACCAGCTCTTCAGGAAGAAGGTCAACGTCGAGGACACAGTAAGCTGCTACACGGACACCATCATGGTGGTTGGGATGAAGGACGCCAGCCGCGCGTTCGAGGCGATGACCGAGCTAGTAACCGAGGAAAGAAGGAGGCTTGGCGAAGACGAGGCCTGACCGGGCACAGAACGCAGGGGCGAAGAGGGTCACCGTCTGCGAGATGCCGGATGACAGGTCGGGGTTCGAGGAGTGGTGGGACCGGCTAAGGGCACATGTCAAGCGCGCGGAGAGCAGGCTGGTCCTCCTCCCGGAGATGCCCTTCGCACCCTGGATCTTCGCAGGCAGGAGGTTCAGCCAAGCGGCCTGGGACAGGTCGATGGAGGAGCACGGACGCTGGACAGAGCGGCTCCACGAGCTCGGCGCGGCGGCGGCGGCCGGGTCGAGACCGGTGGAAGCCCGCGGCGAGAGGTTCAACGAGGGGTTCGTCTGGGAGGCCGGAGGGAGGGTGACTGGTCACCACAGGAAGCGCTACCTCCCGGACCAGCCCGGGTTCTACGAGGCTGCATGGTACAGCAGGGGAGGGAGGAAGGTCTCAACCTTCGAGTGGGAGGGCTGGCGCGCGGGATTCCTGATATGTAGCGAGCTCTGGTCGCCGTGGAACGCGAGGGCCTACGGAAAGGAGGGGGTCGAGCTGATCTTGGTCCCCAGGGCGACGGGCCTGGGAGTAGACAAATGGCTAGCCGGAGGGAGGACCGCCGCCGTCGTATCGGGCGCCTACTGCCTCTCGTCGAACAGGTCCGGGGGGCACGGGGAAGCGAAGTTCGGCGGGGTGGGGTGGGTCGTGGGCCCGGACGGCGAGGTCCTTGGGGTCACGAGCAAAGACGTGCCTTTCATCACAGTCGGGGTCGTGAGGGAGAAGGCGCTACAGGCGAAGGGGACATACCCCAGGGACTCCTTCGGGTCTGATTAGGCGAGCAAGGACCCTAGGAACGCCTTAGCGTTAAATTGGGCGAGGTCATCGTACCCCTGCCCTACCCCCAGGAAGAGCACAGGCTTCCCCGTGACGTAGACTATCGAAATGGCGGCCCCGCCCCTGACGTCGGCGTCAGCCTTGGTCAGGATGGCGCCGTCGAAGCCGACGTGCTGGTTGAAAAGCTGGGCCTGCGAGACGGCGTCGTTCCCGGTCAGCGCGTCCGCCACGAATATGCGGAAGTCAGGTTTGACCACCCTGCAAATCTTCGACATCTCCTCCATCAGGTTCTGGTTGGTCTGCATACGCCCTGCGGTGTCGATCAGGAGACAGTCCACGTGGTGCGCCTTCGCATAGAGGACGCCGTCTCTGCCCACCGCGGCAGGGTCCGCCCCGTAGCGCTGCGAGACGACCTTGAGAGAGAGCCTGTCGGCGTGCTCCGACAGCTGCTCGATGGCGCCTGGTCTGTGAGTGTCCCCGGCCGCACAGACGACGGAGAAGCCCTCCTTCTTCAGGAGGTTGGCGAACTTGGCCACGGTCGTCGTCTTGCCTGTGCCGTTGATTCCTAGGAACAGGATGACGTACGGGTCCCCCGCCTTCGCCTTCTCCCTGATGTTGGCCATGATGTCGACTGACCCCGCCTTGGCGAAGGCGGCCTCTAGGGAGGCGGTGAGCCGCTCCCCGACCACCTCCGCAGGGTCGACGGAGCGCTCGACCTTGATCCCTTCCAGGCTCTTCTGGACCTCCGCGGTGAGGGCCTCGGCGACGGTCTGGGCCACGTCGCTCTCGATTAAGGAGATCTGAAAGTCGAAGAGGGCCTTGTCGAGAACCTGGCCGCCGAGCTGTTTCTCCTTCACTGCGCTGGCTATCGAAGAGAAAGCCTGCTTAAGCCGGTCGAACAAGGGGCTAGCCCTGCTGACTTCGGGCCATGAGGCTGTTCAGTGCTTCCCTGTCGGAGTTCAACCTCTGCGCTATCTCGTTCCTCTGGTTCAGCAGCGAGATGAGCGTCTTTTCTATTTCCCTCCCCCTCTCTTCAAGTATGGCCACCGCCTCGTCCCGAGGCTTTTCGACCACCAGGTTGGCGCCGATGCTGACTAGGACGCGCTCCGTCTCGGGGGGGCTAGACCTGAGCATTATCCCTCCCCCGATCTGTGTGAGCACCTCGCCGGAGGACTGGCCGGACAGCCCCTTTATCGCGTCTAGGGCTGCCCTACCTTCGAGCATCGCCCGTTCGAGGAGATTCTGCCTCGCCGAGAGCTCGTTGTAGGTCCCTTCGAGGACCCTCAGCTCTACCACGAGGGCGTTGACCGCGTCTTCGGCTGTGGACTGTTCGCTCATCTCGATTGTTTCAAACGCTCAGCGCCCGCGTTATAAACACAAGCTCAGGCCCCGTCGTCTGGCTACCGGCGATGGCGTTCCCCGAGTTGGCCACGAGCCCGGAGGAGACATACGGGACCCCGCTGTTTACAGACGTAGGATAGGCGTCCACCCCCAGCGCAGACCCGAGACGCGCGACCTCTGCCTCGTCCAGGCCCGGGTACACGGCCGCACCGCGGTTGGTGGCCAGAGCCAGAGACCCCACCTGGTAGTATTCGCCTATGGCGCCCTGTGTCACCTCGGTCCCCAGGACGTCCCTGATCTGGGCGAGCGCCTTCGAATCTAGGGCGGGGGAAGCGAAGGCCCTCTTGTCGTTGGCTACTACCAGGTTGCCCACCGCGGTCAGCTTGGATTCTAGGCGGGAGACGTTCAGGCCTGTACCTTCCCTTATCTCCCGGACCTCATAGTCTTCCGCAAGCCTGGACACGAGGACGCCGTTGCCGTTCATGGAAGCGAGGGCCCCCAGCAGCCTCGACTCACCGATAGAGGCGGGGACTGCAGAGACGCGGAGGCCGTCGCAGAGCCTGTCCGTCTTCGTCTGCGCCAACCCCTTGGGGACGAGCAGGAACCTATCGTTCGCCCGAAGGAAGATTCCAATGTTGGGGCTGCGGTATATGTCCATCAGGTGGAGACCCATCGGGTCACACTTGTTTTGACTCTGGGAGGCTGACCGTGACTACGCCGTCCTCGTCCCTCTCCATCTCCAGAGTGATGCGCCGCGGAGGGTGCTTTATCCCCCTGGCCCAGATCAGTTCGTTGACCTCTGAGTCTATGCTGACTTGGTTGGCCTTCATGTGGCGGGTCGCGAACTCCCTTATGACAGCTATCGCCTTCTTCGCCCGCCTGTAGGGAGGGGCTTCGTAGACTACCCCCAGCGGGACGACGTACGTCCGCGTCAACTCCTCCATCCGTTCTTCAGACACTCATGATCACCTGAGCTTCAGCTTGCGCTGCCTCCAGTACCTCCGCTTGGGGTTTGACCTGACCTTTCGGTTTGTCCTTACTATCACCCAAGTGGGGACCGAGCGTGCCTGCTTCCCGGCCTTCGTGAGCCTGTTCTTCTTCGAAGTGTCTTTCACTCGTGCCAACTCAGATCCTCCTTATCCTGATCTCACGCTTCTTCTCCTGTAGAGCGCCGAGCATCTGCTTGACCTGCTCGTCGTCGACGGGCTTCCTGAGCTTCCCGGACGAAGCCAGCTGGATGACGTACTCCTCGATGGAGGCTGCGAGGTCGGGCCTGACCATCTTCACGTTGGCCAGGCGCTGCCTGGCGTCGGAGGTCAGGGCCATCCTCAAGGCCGCTTCCCTCATCATCTTCCGCTCCGCGGCTTCCTTGTCAGGCTGCTTCTGCTGCTCGGACATCTCTAGGCGTACCTCTCGAGGGCCTTGTTCTCCTTGCTGAGAGCCGTGAAGAGCTCGTTGCTTATTTTGTCGAGCATGGCGCGGCCCTTTGAGGTGAGGACCCTCCCCTTGGGTGTCTTGGAGACCAGCTCGGCCTGCTCCAGCTGCCTCAGTATGACCCGGATGGAGGAACCCCCGGCGTCTCTGTGGTGCTTTGGGAAATAGTGCAGCGCCTTGCTCCCTCCATAGGCGCGCTCCAGGTCGCTCAGACCGATAGGGCCGTGGAGGTAAACCTTCCGAAGCAGCGAAGCGGCCCTAGAGAACCACCAGTCAGGGTTGGTCGGGGGGCGCTCGGCATGCGAGCCTGTCTTGACGAACTTCGCCCACTCGGGCTCCTGGACCGACGGGAGCGACTTCATCTGCTCCGCTAGGGCGGAGATGAGCTTCCCTGACGGGACGTCGTGGGCACTGACCATAACGTTTCACGCGGTGAATTTCGAGCCCTGCTAGACGGTATTTAAGCTTCCTTCACTACTTTGCGATTTACGTGGCCGCAGTCGAGGCAGGTCACCCGGACCACTGTCAGCTTCCCGTGGCCAAGGCGGACCCTGGCGTTGACCCCGGGGACGAGGAGGCCCTTGCACCCGTGGCATGTGAAGGATCGGAGGTGCCGTTCGAGGCGCACGTTGAACTTGAGCTTCACCTTCCGGGCGAGGGCAGCCTGGGCCTTGGCCATGGCGGGGTCGGTGTGGGACAGGCTGACCGCGGACTCCGTCAGCGCCTTCACCACGGAGGCCGCCTCCTCCTTCGCGCCTCGCCGCTTCACGCCCGCCGGGGGCCGCAGAAGGTCTTAACCGTGCGCCCAGGGACGTGGAAGGGGTTGCTGAACTTCGTCCTGGCGGAGTCGGCCCTGGAGCTTGTCCCAGATGGGCTTTGGAGGAGGCCCGCTGTGGCGGCGGACGCCAGACGCAGAGGGAAGGAGCCTGGAGGGATACTCTTAGACAGGAGCTTTCACCACTCTGCGATCGCGGGTCTGAGAGACGCCGAGAAGAGGGGGAGGCCCGATCTGGTGCACGCCGCCCTTCTCAGCGTGACGGGGGCGCCGCTATACCTGGAGGGGAGGATGAAGGTGTGGGTCCACACAAGCGCAGGGATGGCTGTCGAGATCGCGGAGAAGACCAGGGTCCCGAAGAACTACATCAGGTTCAGAGGGCTGATGGAGGAGGCGCTCGCGGGAGGTTCCGCGGGGGAGCTGGTGCGGGCGCGTCCCATGGGGATAAGGGAGCTGGTCGGGAGTATGCAGCCAGACAGGGTCTTCGGGCTGTCGGTCTTGGGGAGGCAGGGGACGGCGGAGGGGCTCGCGAGGGAGGTAGCTTCGCTGAAAGCCCCGGCCGTGGTCGTGGGGGGATTCCCAAGGGGGCACTTCGGAGAGACGATGGCCGTCATAGACGAGCTGGTGAGGATCGATCCCAGGCCCCTGGAGGCCCACGTGGTGGCGGCGAGGGTGGTCTACGAAGTCGAGAAGGCAGAGGGCGAGTTCAAGGATTAAAAACTCATGCTGGCGCTCGCCCGGTCGTGCGGTCGTCGTCCAGTTCTCTCTGAGAGGACAGTCTGGTCCAGGACATCAGCCCTCCAAGCTGGTAACCCGGGTTCAAATCCCGGCGACCGCACTTAATCCTCTCTCTTGTAGGCTGAGAGGTTGGCTGCTGCAAAAAATCAGAAAGAACCGCAGTAGTCAGTAGGCCACGACAGGCATTACTACGGGAGCAAGGCAGAATAGGAGCGCCTCTGAAGAGAGGCGCCAGCGGGTCCACCATGCTGGGTATGACCCTCTCAGCGGGGCCGGCTGCGTCTTGGTGGGGACGCGATGAGTTAAAAGCCTGAAAGGAGAGAACATCGTGTGCTGCAGGCAACCCTGAACGGAGGGCTCACGAAGGCAGACCATCCTGCGGTCCCGGTCTCGACACAGGAGCTCGTTCGAGACGCAAAGGCGTGCGTCCATTACGGGGCCAACGCCTTCCACATCCATCCGCGCGATGCGAAGGGGCGCGAGACCCTGAACCCCGAGATTGTCGACGACGTCGTCAACAAGGTCAAGGCAGCATGCGGGGTAGCAGTCGGTGTCACAACAGGCGCATGGATTGAACCCAAAGTCAGGCTCCGGGTAGCTCAGGTTCGGCGGTGGACCTCTCCTGACTACGCCACAGTCAACCTCTCAGAGGAGGGGTCGACCGAGGTGATGCGCGCGCTTCTCGAAGCTGGCGTCGGCATAGAAGCCGCAGTTTGGACCATGGAAGATGTGCATCGGCTCGAGGCTTCTGGACTGTCCGACAGAGTGCTGAGGGTCTATGTGGAACCATTCCGCATTCCGGCCGCGGGGGCCGTCTCTTTCGTGAATCGAATTCACCAAGCTCTTGACAGCCTCGGTATGGAAGCGCCTAGGCTCCAGCATGGTGACGGTGCAGCAACCTGGACCCTTTTGAGAGACGCCGTCCGGAGGGGAATCGACACGCGCATCGGCCTTGAAGACACGCTGCGAGGGCCGGATGGCAAAGCGACGAGAAGCAACGCCGATCTGGTCAAGGCCGCCCACAAAATCTGTTCGGCCCCGCCATCAAAGCCCTAGGAGGCGCTTCTGAAGGAAGCCGATGGACCCATGTTGGTGCAAGGGATGAGATTCTGAAACTGGGGACGGTTCCGCCTGATTCGCCTACGACAGTATTACGTCAGCTGCGCGCTCACCCAAGAAGGAATAGCGCCACCGATGTGCGTGTGATTGGTTTGCTTCTCTGATTCTCCTGCCCACTAGCACATACGCACGGACTCAGGTACAACCGAGAGAGGGCCCCCTGTGCTACGGTAGGACCTTGTCCCTCCACTTCCTTCTGGCGACGAAACAGAGCAAAACGCTCCCTCCCACGAGTGTTGGTACTGCTAGTGGAAAGAAGGCGCATGCACCTTTTCAGCGAGGGGCGTGAGAAATCGAGCCCTTACGTAAACCGATTGGGTCGGGGTCATCGGCTTACTGGTAAGCCGCTGTTACTGCGAACCCCGTGGAAAGACCGACGCCATTATACGGGTCCTAAGTTGGTGGAGCCCGTCTCCCCGCTTCGCTGAGATTCTGATCGAGGCGAAACCACTGAGAATCTGTTCCTGCTCGATTCGGCCCGCCAACCCATCTTCAAGACGGTCGACCTTATTGAGCACCAGAAGTATCTTCTTCGGGTCGACCTCCAACCCGTGCAGAGTCGTCCTGCAACTCTCTAGCTTTATCCGAATGCTTTCCACTGGCTCACCCGCGTCTATCAGAAGGAGGATGAGGTCTGCGTATCTGAGCTCGTCCAACGTAGATTTGAACGACTCGAACATGTACGGAGGAAGCCTTGAGATGAAGCCCACGGTATCGGACAGCATTATCTTCTTTCTCGAATCTGCGAAAGCGACGGCTCTCGTCGTCGTGCCAAGGGTCGTGAAGAGTCCGGGCGATTCTTCCTTCGACTCAGAAGCGAGTCTGTTGAAGAGCGTAGTCTTTCCGCTGCTGGTGTAGCCCGCGAGCGAGACGAACGGCATGTTGAGTTTTCGTCGCTCGGCGGTGTAGAGCTCCCTGTTAGTGCGGCTCTTCTCTAGTTTCTGTCCTATTAGGACCATCTGGCGTTTCAGCGCTCTGATCTTGACGTCGACCGCCGACTCGCCCATCCCGGAGAAGCCTGCCCTCTCCCCCTTGACAGAAAACCTGACTGCGTCCTTCGCGCGGGGCATCTCGTATCGAAGCTCCGCCAGACGGACCTGCAGCTTCGCCTCCGTCGTGTTCGCCCTTCTTGCGAAGATGTTCAAGACCAGCCTCTCCCTGTCGACGACCTCGGCTTGCGTCACTTTGGAGAGGTTGTTCGCCTGGGACGACGTGACGCTTTCGTCTATGATGACTGTCTTGGACCCGTTTCCTGCGACAATCTCCTGCAGCTCCTGGGCCTTGCCAACGCCGACTCCGTACTCGGACCTGATTATCTGCTTCTGCGTGATTACTTCTTGGACCCTATAGCCGGCGGCCTCGGCGAGTTCGAGGATCTCCTGCCTGCTGAATAGGTCAGGGTAAGTGATTACGGTTGCCTTATCGCCTGACCCTCCCCTTCCAGCGAGAGCATTTTCGGCTATATGGTGCATAGTTGTTGCCCCCTGCTCAGCGGCCGTAGTGCTGGCCTATGCACCTATGATGAGACCCGACGGGGTTGTATGGAGTCCACCTGGTCCCGGTCCTCATCCAGATAATCTCCTGACCGCATCTGTTGCAACGATGACTTTCTGACTGTGGCATCTTCACTCTACCTTCGAACCCTCACCGTGGTAGGCCTGGCGCGCGACCGAGGCATGGATGCTTGAAGCCAGCATCTTCTTGACCTGTGCAGATGTCAGCTTGTCTGCATCGTACTCCACGGTCACCGAGCCCAGGATGTAGTTGATGTCGACCCTGACGATTCCTTCGAGTTTGGCTGATGCACGTCTGAGCCTTCGAGCCTGCCCCGGCTCGGTCAGACCTCGCGTCTTCAGGATGGCTGTTGCGCCCCTCTCTCCGCTTGTCATCGCAATCCGGCTCTTCGTGGGACGCGAAAGCTATTGAACCCGGCGTATTTTCTGCAGTCAACTGCAATGGAGGACGGATGACCTTGACGGCCAGGGGGCTGGTTTTCACTGAATCTCGAAAGACACGGCGTTCTCGTCCTGCAGGAACTTCGGTGGCCTCCCCAGCGGCTCGAAGATCGCCTGGACGTAACGTTGCAGAAACAAGCTTCCCTTAGGCCCGAAATCATGCGAGAGGGTGACATTGACCTTTCCTCCCCGTACCACCTCGCTGAATTCGAACAGGTTCGTGTAATCAGCGGTGGTTCTCAGATAATCTAGCGCGGTGTCCACAGTGAGCTCCCCCCATTTGGCTCTGATGTACGTCTTCGGGACATCCTTCCCTGCTGAATTGCCAGCTTCGACTATCGCCTCGTCAGTTGCTGCCTGCAAGAGGTGCATGAAGCTTGACGCCGGGAGCTTCAGCATGTGGAACCTCCTCATCGGCCGATCATAGTTTGCGTACGTGAGAAGGAGCTGATTGAGCATGGTGTTGACGCTGACATTCTGCTTCCTCGAGTCTTCTTGGAGGACCTTGAGGGCAGATTCGTCCAGCCTGAATGACGCTGTAGTGGTCTTAGGTCTCAAGGGCCGCTCCCCGTTTGTCCGGGTTCGCCGTTTTATTAGCTTGTAATCACGCCTGAGGGACTCAAGTGGATTCGCCCGCAGATTGCATCCGGGTGCAAAAAATACCTTGGCTCTATATGCAGGATGCCTCCACTGTTGCTCGTGAGTGAAGATGCAAACGAACCAGGAAGCGAAGAAGCCAGAAACATCAACCAAATCCGCCGGCCGAGTCAGGGACTCTCTTTGGCGGATCAAGGGCAGGTTACACCGCTAGAGACATCCCGTGAAGTTGTTTTTGGGTGTGATAGGTGAGCGATGATGTCAGAGGCTTCGTTTGTGACGACGTCGACAGGGCAGCAGGTCCTGATTCTGCGAGAGGGGAGCACTGAAAGCCGAGGAAGGAGGGCGCAGAGCAACAACATATCCGCAGCCAGGCTGATTGCAGGGATAGTGGAGACGTCCCTTGGGCCTAGAGGGATGGACAAGATGCTGGTCGATTCCTTGGGCGATGTCACCATCACCAACGATGGCGCGACGATGCTGAAGGAGATGGACGTACAGCATCCGGCTGGTAAGATGATAGTTGAGATAGCGAAAGCAGTGGACAACGCTGTCGGCGACGGAACTACGTCGTCGGTGGTCCTAGCGGGAGCCCTCTTGGAGAATGCTGGAGAGCTGATAGAGAAGGGCGTCCATCCGATGGTCATCGCCAACGGTTACAGGACGGCCGCGGACAAGGCCCGAAGGATTCTGGATGAGATTTCAATCGGCGTGAAACCCGAGGACAGGACTACGTTGACAAAGATCGCCCGGACCAGCATGGGGTCCAAGCTGATCGCAAACGACAGCGCGACCCTCGGGGCCATGGTGGTCGAAGCTATTCTCCAGATTGCGGCGAAGACACCCGAGGGAGCATACAGGGTCGACGTTGACGATCTGAAGGTGGAGAAGAAGCCGGGAGGCTCCCTCAAAGATACTAGCTTCACGAGGGGGGTCATCCTGGACAAGGAAGTGGTTCACTCAGGGATGCCGAAGCGGATAGAGAAGGCGCGGATAGCGCTGGTCAACTCTGCTCTCGAGATAGAGAAGACAGAGTTTGATGCTAAGATCAGCATCGACAAGCCGGCACAGATACAGCAGTTTCTCGATGAAGAGACGCGCATGCTGAGGAGCATGGTTGACAAGGTCTCGGAGTCTGGGGCCAACGTCCTCATATGCCAGAAGGGGATCGACGAGATGGCCCAGCACTACCTCGCGAAGGCCGGCATCCTGTCGGTGAGGAGGGTGAAAGAGTCTGACATGACCAAACTTGCGAAGGCCACGGGCGCAAGGATGGTGACGGGCCTCGACGGCTTGACGAAGGCAGACCTGGGGCAGGCAGGACTTGTCGAAGAAAGAAAGCTAGAAGACGACAAGTGGGTGTTCGTGGTGGACTGCAAAAACCCGAAGTCAGTGTCGATGCTCATCCGGGGCGGTAGCCAAAGGGTCGTCGACGAGGCTGAAAGGTCCGTCCATGACGCCGTCATGGTCGTCAAGGACGTTCTCGAGAATCCTGCGATAGTGGCTGGGGGCGGCGCCGTAGAGGAGGAACTCTCCTATCGCCTGATGAAGTGGTCGGCCACCGTTCGGGGGAGGGAGCAGCTGGCTGTGGAGAAGTTCGCCGAAGCCCTGGAGTCCATACCCATCGCTCTGGCAGTGAACGCTGGGTTTGACCCGATAGACACCCAAGTAGAGCTCAGGGAAAGCCACGGGGCAGGCAGGACTTGGACAGGGGTGGACGTCCTGGGGAAGGGCGTCAGGAACATGTTCGACAAGGACGTCGTCGAACCTGCTTCAGTCAAAGAGCAGATCATCAAATCAGCCACTGAGTGTACCTGCATGATCCTGAGGATAGACGATGTCATCGCCGGCGGCAGGCAAGGTCCTTCACCTCCTAGGGGCGGTCAAGGCGAGATGGGAGGAGCAGACTAGACCATGACGTTCGCGCGCAGGAAGAAGTGGGCGGTCATTCGGAAGCGCAGGCACTCTTCTCATCAGCACACTATTGAGCAGCGTGGTCTGCATCTCGCGAAACCCAGCTAGAACGAAACGTCTGTCTCCAGTATGCCGCGTCGGTCTTCGACTATCAGTCAGCGTTCGATTCGATAGAGTCAGAAGCAGTCAGAAGCACTCTCACCTCGGGTCGGAGGGAGGGGCACGGCGATTCTGGCCATGATGAGCGGGGCCTGCCTGAAGGAGGCGACGACCAGTGACGAATCTCTCAAAGAGGTCCTACTGGGTGGAGCCTATAGATTCTGCGGCTTGAGGGAAAGCGCACCGGGTCCGCGGTGCCGCTGATAAGAGAACATGAGCCACCTGCCGCACGCATGGTCGCGACGCCGGAGCTCTCATCAGATGCCGAGTGCTTCTCGTAGTCCCTTGTACCTGTTCCTGATTGTGACCTCTGTTACCTTGGCGGCCTCCGCTACGTCCTTCTGGGTCTTCATGTCCCCCTCGAGGGTGCAGGCCACGTACAGAGCAGAAGCGGCGAGCCCCATGGGGTCTTTGCCTGCAGTGATCCCTGTCTCCTTAGCTCGGAAAAGGATCTCGCGCGCCCTCCTCTGCGTCCTTTCAGAGACATTCGCCCTAGAAGCTATCCCTGACACGCACCTGGCCGCGTCGGCGACAGGCATCTGGAAGTCCATCTCCCTGTGCAGGAGCCTATACGACCTAGCGAGATCCTTCTTCTTGACGTTGCTCACCGCGGCCACGTCTTTGAGCGTCCTCGGTACCTGGCAGTCCCTGCACGCAGCGTAGAGGGAAGCGGCCATGATCGTGGTTATCGACCTTCCTCTCACAAGGTTCCTCTCCAACGCCTTCCTGTAGAAATAAGCGGCCTTCTCTGTGACTGCTTCCGATACCGTGAGCTTGTCGGCGTATCTCCCGAGCTCGCTGAACGCCTGGCGGAGGTTCCTGTCAGCCGACTCGTGGACCTGGCTCCTCCTATCCCAGGTCCTCATCCTCTCGACCGTCGACTTCATTGACCCTGACAGCAACCTCCCCGACGCGTCCTTGTTCTGTCCGCCGATCACGGTAGCCAGCCCCATGTCGTGTATCGCGATAGACGTCGGGACCCCTACCCTCCTGCGGTCCCCTTTTTCGTCCCCCGAGAAGGACCTCCACTCCGGACCCGTGTCCGTGATCTTCTCCTTGATGACCAGTCCGCACTCTGCGCAGTAGTACTCCGACCCCGTGCCGTCGAGGACGAGACTGCTCTTGCCGCATCGAGGGCATTTGTCCGAACTCCTCTCCATCTTCAGGAGCCGCGAGAAATTGGTGCTTGTTTCTAACTCGGGTCACTAACAGAAGTATCCTGTACTTCGGAGTTTGGAGCGCTATCGCTCTATATAAAGGACAGGTCGTCCGCTCCCAATTTGGGAGCCTGCTGCCTCTATCTGAATCCCAAACCTGCTGAATCCATCGTCCTGACGCAGTCTTCGCACATGAGCCCCCGGGGGGTCCTGTAGAGACGTTCGACCTTGCCGCACCGGGGGCAGGCCTTCGGGAGCTTTCGAGGCTGCTGGACTGCTCCCGCTTGCCTCATCGGCCTATCGCCTTCGGGAGCGCCTGGCGTGTCTTATGGCCGCCAGTCTTGGAACCCATATGGCAGACGGGATGGCCGGCGAGCCACATCTGTCGTAGTGTCCGAAGCGTTACGTGCGACCATGACTGGGTTTGGCTGACCACGAAGCGTTAAGCTCCGCGCCTCTATTAAAGGCGGGCGAAGGCCATGTCCAAACCCTATTAGTGAGGCGTGTTAGGTCTCCTGCATTGGAGTCCGGGGAGAAGGGCCACGAAGCGAGGCTGAAGGAGATTCTGACCGCATACAACGAGGCGTGGACGAAGTACTGGGACTCGTACATAAAGCTCCAAGATCAGCTATATGAGAGCCTCCGGGCTGGGAGAGAGGTCTCCTGGCTAGCCGCGACCGATGAAAGGAAGCTCAGCGAGATCAACCAGGTGCAGCGATCTCTTTTCGAGAGCATGCCTCGACGGCTGGACTACTCCCCCCTCGGGCAGATAACCCACGACATGAGCAGCGCGCCAAACAAGATCAAGAACCTCGAGGCCGCTCTGGTGAAGGCTGACGATGGGTGCAGGAGCCTGGAAGCTGCGATAGCCCTGATGAAGGAGAAAGTAGAAGCCATGAAAGAAGCCATCAGCGCTGCCGGTTCTTGAGCGGAGCGACCTCAGGACGCTTGAGACTCGCCCCTGCTTTCTTTCCAGGAGGATGTCTCTTCGGCGCCGACTAGGCGCATCTGGGAGAGCCCTACGCTTTGGATTTGGCACTCTCGCGCTCTGCAGACTTGCGGAGCCGGTTCAGTTCGGCGATCTTCTCTTTGTACTCCCGCTTCTTCTTTTTGTTTCCTTGAGTCCGCGCCTGGTCGTATAGCTTCCTGAGCTTCTCTTCTTCTACGGCGTAGTCCGACAACCATGGAGACAGAGAGTCATCGTCTAGTTATGTCTTTCAAGACCCCCCGACAACGTTCTCCGCTCCGGCACGTCATGATCGCATCCTTGTTCGCGGCGCTGAAAGGAAAGACTGTGCGGAGGGAGAGGTAGGTTTGGACAACCTTCGGCCCGGCCACGTCAACGAACACTATGGCAAAGCAGCGCTAGGTCCGTTGAGCGAGTCGTCGAACCACGAGCCTGGGCTTGAACTCGTGCTGTTTGAACGCCTGGGTGAGGCGATGGCGGAATCGAATTCTGCGTGCAGGCTCTATCTCGAGATGACTGGGAATGGAACCTACTTCGGAACGGCTCTCCGTCGCCATCCAGTCATGGCATCAGGGCCTTACGATAGACCGTCAATCAGTGCATCATCCGCCTAGGAGGTGAGTCATAGCTGGACGGGGTTAAGGCCTACGCCCGCCATTGTGTTACGCCGGGGTGCCGGAGCCTATGACGTACACAATGACCCTTTGATTGCGGCGGCCTTCCTTGAAGACGTGATATCCAGTAGGGCGCCAACCAGGGATCCCGAAGTCGTGAGAAACCACTCTGGTGCCTCCCCGAAGTTCTCCGATTAGTTTCCGCTTCAGCCTCGCGTTTTCGTTCGCGCTTTGATACAGGGTGACGACATCAGCCTCTGAGATGTCCACGTCGTCATAGTTCGCGTTGACTATCGTGACATTCCCGAGATTCCGTGTCTTCCTTAGCGCGATGGAACAGAGCTTCTGCTTCTGCTCGATCCCTACCACCTTTGTAGCATTGTAATCGCGTGCCGCTGCGACGACGATTGCGCCATCCCCGCAACCAAGGTCGTATACGACGGCCCCCGGCCTCACACCGGCTAGGGAAAGCATCTTCTCGACCACGAATGCCGACGTCGGATAGAAAGCAGCACCCAAACGCCGATGAGCCTTTCCGCTGAAGCATTAAGAATGTCGCCCCTGCTCCTATGGCTGATACGACCCAGTCGTTCCGACTGCTGGAGCGTCACTGGAATAAGTCGCGCATTTCCTTCAGAATCTCCCTCACGACTGCTTCTCTGAGGTCGAGATCCTGCGAAAGCCGCTCCACGTCCATGTCGTGCTCTTCTAGGATGTGATAGATTACCCGCTTCTTCGTCGTGCTTTCCACTTTATCGATCGCCTTCGTGGCGGAACCCATGGCTTTGTTCCGGATGTAAAGAAGCGCGGCCCGCTCCTCCTCGAGCTCCTCCAGCTTACGGTCTAGACGCTCAAGAAGCCCGGAGATGACCGACACGTCACCCGGCTCTTCTCCTGAGACCCTCGAAGCTTCGGCCATGATTTTGGTGCCCTCGGGGGAGAATCTCTTCCCGCTGATAGACCCGAACGACAGTCCCTTTTGGATGAAGAGGTTGGGCGCCAGGTCGAGGGTGATTGACACGCTCTTGGCGAGTGAGTAGGTCCTCCTCCGGGGTCCGCTGTCGCTGGGCTCCTGGGAGGAGGCGACCAGCCCCGCCTGCTCCATCGTCGCAAGGTGCTTCGCGACAAGCGCCTGGCCTAATCCCAGCTCCTTCGCCAACTGCAGGGCATAGCCAGGGCTCTGGCTCAGCCTCTTTACGATCTTCCTCCTTATCGGGTTTTCCAGCATTTCGAGGAAGGTGTCTAGTTCCTCCTCCTCCATGCTCATATCACATGGGGCACCTCCATCCTCGTTTCAGGTTCAACTGGATCGCGTGAAAGGGACCACCCTGCGTCAAGATTCAGCCCCATGCAGCGCCGAGCGCTACTTCTTGCCGTCCTCCACCACTTTGTAGTCTGCGTCGCTGACGTTCGACCCAGCCCCCTGTCCTCCTGGGGTTGAAGTCTGCTTTTGAGCCTGCTGGTAGACCGATGCCCCAGCCTCCTGCAGGACCTTCCTTAGGTCCTCCAGCTCCGACTTGATCCTGCTGGACTCCTTACCGTCTACCGCGTTCTTCAGACGCTGGACGGCGGCGTCTATCTTGCTGTCCGCGGCCTTGTCTAGCTTCCCTGCGAGCTGCTTCCTCGTCGCTTCTGCGGTGTAAATCATGGAGTCGGCTTCGTTCCTCAGCTCGGCCTCTTCCTTCTTCCTCCTGTCTTCCTCGGCGTACTTTTCAGCCTCTCTCGCGAGCCTCTCCTTCTCCTCCTTCGAGAGCTTGGTCGAGGCTGTGATGGTAATCCTGTTCTCCTTGCCGGTCCCGAGATCCTTGGCCGCGACGTTGATTATCCCGTTCGCGTCGATGTCGAAGCTCACTTCTATCTGCGGGACCCCCCTCGGCGACGGGGGGATCCCGGTAAGGTTGAACATCCCTAACGAGACGTTGTCAGCGGCCATCGGCCTCTCCCCCTGGACTACGTGGATTGTGACCGAGGTCTGAAAGTCGGCGGCGGTCGTGAAGACCTTGCTGGCCTTCGTGGGAATAGTCGTGTTCTTCTCGACGAGCTTCTCTGTCAAGCCTCCTAGAACCTCGACCCCGAGGGAGAGCGGCGTGACGTCCAGCAGCAGTATGTCTCCGATCTCCCCGGCCAGCGCTGCTCCCTGCACGGCGGCCCCGATAGCCACAGCCTCCATTGGGTCGACGCCCCTTTCGGCAGGTTTCCCGATCACGTCCTCCACTGTCCTTCTGACCAGAGGCATCCGAGTCATGCCACCGATGAGCACCACCTTGTCGATGTCTTTCGGTTCCAGCTTGGCGTCTTCTAGGACCTTCCTGATCGGCCGCTCGATCTTCGTCACTATGGGATCCGCCAGCTCTTCGAGCTTGGCTCTTGTGAGCACAAAATGGAGGTTCTTCGGCCCGCTGGGACCGCTCGCGAGGAATGGGAGGTCTATCTCAGTGGAGATGATGTTAGAAAGCTCTATCTTGGCTCTCTCAGCCGCCTCCTTCAGCCTTGCCATCGCGGTCCTGTCGTTCCTGATGTCGAGGCCGGTCTTGCTCCTGAAGTCCTCGACTAGCAGATTGATCACCGCATTGTCGATGTCGGCACCCCCGGTCTGAGTGTCCCCGCTGGTTGCCAGTACCTGGAAGACGCCTTGGCCGAACTCCATCACAGTGACGTCATGGGTCCCTCCACCGAAGCTGAAGACAAGCACTTTCATAGTCTTGTCCAGCTTGTCGAGCCCGTAGGCGAGGCATGCTGCTGTAGGCTCGTTGATGATTCTTACGACCTCGAGCCCAGCGATCTCTCCCGCGTCCTTCGTTGCCTGCCTCTGATTGTCGTTGAAGTGAGCTGGCACGGTTATCACCGCCTTCTTGACAGGGTAGCCAAGGAAGGCTTCAGCGTCCGTCTTGATCTTCTGAAGGATGAAAGAGCTAATCTGTTGCGGAGTATACTCCTTCCCGTAGAGCCTGACCTTGTAGTCTGTCCCCATCTTCCGCTTGATCTCGAACACCGTCCCGTCGGGGTTTGTGACCATCTGCCTCTTCGCTGGTTCTCCTACCAAGAGCTGGCCGTCAGACGTGAAGGCGACCACTGACGGGAACATCTTGCCGGCTGCGGTCGGCCCCTCGGCGCTGGGTATGACAATAGGTCTGCCGCCTTCGTAGAGGGCGGCGGCGGAGTTGGTTGTCCCCAGGTCGATGCCGATTATCTTCTTTTCTGCCTGGCTGCTCATTCGCGTTCACCTAACCGCAAAAAAGTCTGGGAAGGGCTCACTTCAGGGCTACCTTCTTCAGTTTGCTCGAAGTGGGCTCCTTCTTCGGAATCCTCATGCTGAGGATGCCGTCTTTCATGGTCCCTTCGACGTTCGCACCGAGGATAGGCTCGGGGAACTGGATGACCCTGTTGAATGCGGAATAGGTCCTCTCATGGCTGACGTACTTGGCGCTCTGTCCCTTGTTCTCTGACTGCACCTGCGCAGTGAGCTGAATCACGTCGTCGCCCACTTGGACGTCTATGTTGTCCTTGTTGAAACCTGGGAGCTCCGCTGTCAGCTCGTAGTAGTCGCCACGGTCCACCACGTCGATGACCGGGTAGCGAGTAGTGAGAGTCTCAGGGAGTGCGGGCGTCATCCCCCATGGCTGGAGAAGAGGCGAGCCAAAGGGTTGATCCAATGCCCACGGAGCGGAAAGGAACGGAGACATGAGGTCGTTGAAGGAGCTCCTGAAGCTCTCGACTATCTGGTCTAGACTGTTGGCGAGGTTTGTCTGGGCCAGAGTTGGTACTTGAGGCCTTGTCTTCGAAGGGATCACGTCGTTGTTCCTCCTCGAATTTGTTCTTGTGCTCATGTTTTCGTACCTCCAGTATACTACCCTTAGTAGTATAGTATAAATAAATCTTTCTGCAGACAGGGTCTGCCCGCTTCTCTTTACTCTGGTTGGACATGAGTCCCTCCTAGGCAGAGGGCATCGCCACCCTGGAAGGGGCTACCTTGGGAAATGGAAGAAGCGACCACTCAATTGCTACCGTCACATCTGGATTTGACGTAGGCCAAGTCTAGGTCCCGGCGACAGGGAGCTCTTCACCTCTTCCTTCTGCCCTCCCGGTAGGCCCTCGCGTCCTACTGTGCCCGTATCCTCTTGCTCTCCTGTGCCCGTCTGAGCCCGCACGTGAACAAGAGGAAGGGCGACGCAAAGGAGGGACAGGTTGCGGCTCGTTTTAGCCCTTAGCTCTCTCCGATGCGCTGACACTCTCTTTCAATAGCGCCCCCGCCTCGGATTCCCCTTCAGGTACCCTCCTCACTCGAAAGCGTTCCCAGAAGATTGGCGAACTTGAGAGGGCTGCTTACCGTGCAATGCACGATCTCGCCCGGCGAGGCGCAGTCCGGCTCCGGCGCCCCGGAAAACAGCCTCTGCCCAGCCCGTGGCTCGCTTTTGGCGGCCCGGCGGCCCGCTGTTATGCTCCTAACGCTTCATGCATGCACTGTTGAAAGGGGCGGAGCCATCTGCAAGGAGCCATCTGCAAACCTCGCAAGATTTGTCTCGTTTGCATCCAAACCATAGCATGCGGAGTGGTTCGGCTAACAGGACTTGTTTAATAGGGCCCGGAAAGCGTGAAAACTGTGAATCAAACCCAGCCGGAGGTATGCGTGACCCACCGGGTCAGGCTCCAGTCTGATGGAGGGTCCTCCGAGCCCACGTGCCCTGTCTGCGCTCAAATAAGCAACCAAGAATCGCTTCGCAGGCGCTCCCGGAGACGCTAGTACGGCAGAGTGCCCCGGGGTGCGCCCCGGCGCTCGGCCCCATCCTCTCCGTGATTCTGCCTTCGCCCCTTTATTAAGGGGCCCGCGGGCACTAACCCATCGGACGGAATAACGGTAGGACAGGTGATTTCTATTGAGTTTCGGTCAACGAGGAGGGTATGGCAACAGAGGAGGGTTCGGAAGAGGTTCCGGGTCCTTCAACAAGCCGGTTGAGGTCGGGAAGGAGTACAACGTGACTATCTCCGACACCAGCAGGCGAGGAGAAGGGATTGCCAAAGTCGAGGGATTCATCGTCTTCGTCCCTGGCACGAAGGTCGGCCAGAATGTCAGGGTGAAGGTGACACAGGTCTCCCAGCGGTTCGCATCTGGACAGGTCGTGGAAGGTTCAGCAGCACCTGCCTCCGAATCCAGCGGCGCGCCGACGAATTAGGTCGGTGGCTCAGGCCGCCGAGTTGTTGGTTGACTCTCGAGTCAACCACTTCCTCCGTTATCTTATTTTGCATCATAGAAGTCGGTGCCATGGGCATCGCGTCTCCCGCGTGTCTGAATCCCTCGTGAAAGCCAGTTTGAGAGAAGTCTGAGACGCCGCTCCGGTCCAGTCGCTGGGGCGGACGCCATGCGCGAGAGTCCCACCCTCAGCGGGCATGACCACGTCCCATCTTGCGGATGACGGAGGAGATGGGTCGCGGCGCCATCACGGTGGGATGAGGGTCGGTTCGGAACCCTTACTTTCTAAGGCCGGCCTCGTCTGCTCTCCCTGGGCAGCAGAACACCCGGAGGGCAATGGCGGGTCAGGGAGAAGCTATAACTGGCTGCCCCGGGCTGAAGAGACATGCCTTTCCATCAGGTCGACATATCAGAGAAGCCTGTTGTGTACCGGGAGGCGGTCGCCAAGGGACGAATCAAGCTCAAGCGGTCCACATTAGAGCTGATAAGGCAGAGGAAGCTGGAGAAGGGGGACGCAGTCTCCCTCGCCGAGGTGGCTGCGATCTCAGGGTCCAAGAGGACGCCTGAGCTGGTGGCTCTCTGCCATTCACTGAAGATAGAGGAGGTCAAGCCCAGTGTCAAGCTCGGTGATGGGTGGGTTGAAGTGACGGTGAAGGTCGCGACCCACGAAAAGACTGGCGTCGAGATGGAGGCGCTGACGGCCGTGTCGGCTGCACTGCTCAACATATGGGACGTGACGAAGGCGTACGAGAAAGATGCCGACGGACAGTATCCTGGGACCGCCATCGAGTCCATCAAGGTCGTGAAGAAAGTAAAGGGAACAATGCAGCACCACTTGTGACCGAGGCGGAAGGAGGCCCGGAGCCTGGTGTGCAGAGCGAGGGACTCCCACGTCGCAGGTAGCCGTATGAGGGCGCGCCCGCTTCACAGTTCATGGCCGGCGGATTGTGGTCCCGTTGTTCATAATGTACGTCTGCCCGGCCAGTCTTCCGTCCTCTTCGTTCTGGGTGGTGAAGAGCATGTCGATGCCTGCGTCCGACACTAGCTTTCCGTATGATATGACGAAGTTCTCCTTGTCATCTAGCAGGGAGAAGACTTCGTCCACCAAGATGACCTTGGGGGATGCGAAGAGGGCTGTAGCCAGCGACACCCTCCCCCTCATGCCGAGGCTGAGGCTCTTGACGGGTCCCCCGAAGTCTATTCCAAGCACTTCCTTCGCCTTCACTATCGCTTCTTGAGGCGCTGCCTTGCCCTTGAGCTTCGCCCCCCATCTGAGGTGGGCTTCGATGTCGAGGTGAGGGATGCATGACGACGGTGTCACCATCACTATCCCCCTCCTCTCCACCGGGAGTTCGGAGACGTCTGCTCCGTCCACCATGACCGGGCCTTCTGATGGTATGAAGCCTGCCAGGGCCCTGAACAGGGTGGTCTTCCCCGACCCGTTCTTTCCCGCCAGGCATGCGGTCCCGCTGCACCTGATGTCTGCCGACAGCTGGAAGTCACCAAGCCTCGACTTCACACTCGCCTCTATCAACGGCGGTTCCTCCTTCCGAAGAGATGCCCTGCCACGGCGATTGGCAGGGAGACCAGTATCATCACCGCCGATGCTGTCACGGCAGCTTCTAGGCCGCCGGGGATGGCCCCGTTGAAGAGCTGGAACACGGTGACCGAAGCGGGGCTCACCCCATTGAAAGGATACTGCAGCACGTAGAACGCGATTATCGAGATGGAGCCGAACTCACCCAGCGCCCTGCTCATCGCGACAAGGGAGGCGCTCGTCACGCCTGCACCCGAGTCAGGTAGGACTACCGAGACCAGCGTCCTCTCCCTCGAAGCGCCCATCCCCATGGCGAACTGCTCGGCGGAGACGTCCCTAGACTCGAAGTACGGCTGCATTGACTTCACGTAGATGGGCGCAGACATGATGACAAGGGCGATGATGAGACCGAGGACGCTGTCGAAGAAGTTGATCCCCAGGTGCAGAAGGAACTGACCGGTAGGTGTCAGCGGGCTGTCCAAGATGAGCAAGGCGACCCCTATGATCGGGTGGGGGACGCCTACTGGTACGTCCACGAGCGCCTCTAGGAGAGTGTCATCAGACCTCGCCAAGTGGTAGGCGAGCGGGGTGAAGAACACGAAATCTACCAACGCCGCAACGGCAGATGAGACGAGGGAGAGTTCTATTGAACGGAAGATGACCGGGGCGAAGCCCTCAGGCGAGCGGAGCGGACCCAGCCCATAGTAGAGCAGGACCAATATGGGGACAAGGAGAAGGAAGACGACTGCGAAAGACATGCCTCTGAGCCAGTTCATGTTCAGACCAGGCTTCTATGGCAGCGGACCGGAGTCCTCCAAGAGCCCCTGGGATACCAGCTGGGTGATGGGACCAGGGGGGGTGACGTTGCTGTAAAGCTGGGCGGGGGTCAGTGGGAGGAGCCCGTAGGCCGAGAGGCTCTGCGCGTTCTCCACCACGTATTTGACGAACTTGAGTGCAGATGCCTGATGAGACCCGTCCAGCGGGACGGTGACGCTGAGCACTATGGCGGAGCCGACGGTGGTCCCGGCGGAGTCGTGGAAGGAGAACCTTGAGTAGAACGTCCCGAGCGACGGGTTGCCGAAGTTGACCTGGGGCTCCAGCTGGACGTACATAAGATGGTCCGTGATGGCTGCAGACTTGTAGATGAAGAGGAACTGTATCTGCCCTGACTGCAGTGGAGCTACTAGGGCAGCCGCTGAAGCCCCGGTGACGTTCCCGCCGTCCTCCGCCAGGCGCGAGGTGTAGGCGCTCGTGTTACCCCCCGAGTAGAGGTAGCCCGCAGCTTCCAGGGCGAGCCAGCCTCTGAGGCCCGCGGGGTCCGAGACAGGGTCGGAGATCCCCACCTTCACGCCCTCTGATGTGAGCGAGGTGAAGAACGCGTTCCATCCCGCGGTTGTGTTAGTCTGGGTTGCACTGTTCCCCTCTGCAACTACGGCAGGGGAGGACGTGTTAGAGTATGCCAAGACGAGCTGGTCGGAAGCGAAGCCAACGGCCCAGCCTGGCGATTCGCTCTTGAGATACTCCGGGCCAGTGGCCGACAGCGCCACGGAGACAAAGATGTCGGCGGGAGACCCGGCCGCTATCTGGTCCGCGATGGCGAAAGAGCCCCCGGACTTCACGGGCGCGACTGGGATTCCGGTGCTATGTGAGAACGAGTTCAGGAGGTCTGTGGTCTCGGTTGCGTATGCGTCCGCCGAATAGGACAAGAGGGGTGATTGTGGACCCGATTTGACGTAGTATGTGTATGTCACACCGCCCACCACCACGACAGCCACGACAATCAGGGCTAGTACGATGTTGGAGCGGCCCCTCTTCTCGACAACTGACAAGCTGTTATGCAATTGGCTGCATAACGGGTCATAAATAGGTTTCCAAGCCAAGACTTAAGACGAGTGGGGGGGCCAAGAGAGTGTGGCACGCAACGAGGTTGAGCCGGTCCCGCACCTATCCCTCCAGAGCGAAGAGGAGACGGTACTGGACGAGGTCGACGCCATGCTGCTCCAGGCCTTGGCGGGGAAGAACTCCCTGACAGGAGCGGCCCGTGAAGCCGGGATATCCTACAGGAACGCGTGGGACAGGATAAGAAGGGCCGAAGCGAGGTCCGGGGTGAAGATCCTCGAGTCGAACGCGGGTGGCAGGGAAGGAGGCAGCTCGCGGCTGACGAAGGACGGCCAGGCGTTGCTAAGAGAGTTCAGGAGGGTTAAAGACTACCTGTCCTACGCACTGGACGACAGGGAGGCAGCTGGGAACGTGCGCTACAAGCTCAGCGCCAGGAACGCCTTCGACGCGAAGGTCACCAAAATCGAGGGCGGAGAGGTGACCTGCATGGTGAGAATGTTAACGGTCTCGCCCTTCCGCCTGACGTCGATAATCTCCAAGGATGCGGTGGAAGACCTTGGGCTCAGGGAGGGCGACATTGTAAAGGCGGTAGTGAAGGCGACCGAGGTCATGGTTGCGAAGAGGGTCCCCCCGCCCATGAAGAGGGACACGACAAGAGGCAGGACGGAGAGCAGAAGGCGATTCCTGAAAGAGCAGAAGCTCCCGGCACGCTCGTAGGTTCAGATACGGATTCGCGAAGACGAGAGAGCCAGCTCGCATATGCACGACAGGCCCCGCGACGGTTAAATAGGAGCGACTTCTTCCGCATAACCGAGGAAATGATTGGCAATATAACCGACTGGGCCATACTGGCGGTCGTAGTCATCGTTCTCTTTGGTGGTGCAAAGAAGATTCCAGAATTGGCTCGTTCCATGGGCAAGGCGATGGGCGAATTCAGGAAGGGCCAGGCTGAGATAGAGAAGGAGGTCGCAGAGATACGGGCATCGACCGACATATCGGCTCCAGCGAGGGGCATCTCTCAGCAGTCTGTTAAGGACGCGACCCCCCAGGCGCACAAGGCTGTGAACGAGGACAACGAGTATGATCGCAGGCGCATAGCACAACTCGAGGAAGAGCTGAAAGAGCTCAAAGAGAAGGCTGGCGCGTAAGGTCACAGGCAGCCTTTAGAGAACGGAATTAAGGGCCGTTTCCCGGTGCCCCCCTGAGCGGATGAGGTTGTCTATCGGGAAAGCCGAATCTGGTCAGAAGGAACTGCCGGTTCTTGAACATGTGGCGGAGCTCATCCATAGGTTTCTCGTCTCGTTGGCTGCTTTCTTCGTGTTCTTCATACTCTTCTTCATCTTCGAGCCGGTGTGGGTCTACGTTGGACCGTTCAGGATATTCTATCCGTATCCAGACCTGTTCCATAGTTTCAGTACGGAGTTCTTCAACTTCGCGAGGCAACAGTTGCTCCCCCCCCACATGCTTCTGATCAACCTGAGTGCCTTCGATACATTCGTCGCAATCCTCTACACCTCGATGGCACTGGCGGCAATATTCTCGTCGCCTGTCTGGTTCTACGAGACAGCGTCCTTCCTTGGGCCGGCACTGAAGCAGAGGGAGAAGAGGATGCTACGGCTAATCCTGATTCCCGCATCCCTGCTGTTCCTGGCGGGCGGCCTGTTCGCCTACAAAATCGTGCTGCCAGTGATTTTCAAGTTCCTGTACGCATTTACCCTGTCCACGGGGGTTGAACCGACACTGGGGGTCGGCACCTTCGTGTCCACCGTGATCGCATACATCATCGCCCTGGGCCTCTCCTTCGAGATCCCGATAATCATGGTCGCGATAAGCTACGTCGGATTGGTGTCCTATGACACCTGGTTGAGGAATTGGAGGTATGCTATAGTGGGCTCATTCGTGGTTGCCATGTTCATATCACCGGGAGCGACGGGTGGGATCATAGAGACGACGATAGGACTGACGCTCAGTGGCCTTTTCTTCGGCGGGGCCTTGGCTTCAAGGTCGCTGGCGCTTAGGAAGCAAAAGCCGAAGGCACAGGATAGCCAGGACTAGCGCGAGGCCGTTCTGAGTCCGTCGGACCTGGCGAGGGCGCGCAACATAATGTTTGGCTGACAATACTTTCAAGCCTGAAAGGAGGCCGAGGAGGGCACATATGATACCTGCGGGGAACTCTCAGGCAGAAGGGTGGACGATGGCGAAGACGAGACCCGACTAACTTATACGGCTCCACCCACGCGAAGCCCACTGTGACCGAGGAGGAAGACGTAGACGCGGCCAGGAGGAAGATGTTCGTCAAGTACCTGCCTCACTTGGCTGTCTCGGCTATAAGTTTCGGCCTCTTTTCGTCCCCCACCAAGCTCCTTACTTCAGCCGTAGACAGGTACAACAGGCAGACAGAGGAGACGACAAAGAAAATGAACGATCTTTACCCGCTCCTCCCCTGGCTCGAGAGGCTCCAGCTGAACATCGAAGGCCCGCGCACGGTCTCGCTGGTGATGCGGAAGGAGGACATTGAAAGCGGCCTCGAACAATATCTCACCAGAAGGTTCCTGAGCCAAGGGGCTGGGGGCGCGAAGCTCGAGGTACCCCCCGGGAGGAGCGAAAAGGCCGAGTTCGACCACGTCTTGCGCCTGCCAGGGAAGAACGTCTACACGAAGACCGCAGGGACCATTACTCCATCAGATAAGGAGCGATACATGGAGATTGCGAAGCGGCTGAACCCATCAGAGGTGTGGCTTCTAATTGACGGCGGCGAGGATATGGACGAGCTTATGGAACCGGTCTTCGTCAACGAGAACACGGTGCTCCGTGGGAGACTCAAAACTGTCACCACCACAGAGATGCTGTCAGAGCTCTTCGGCAAGGAGTTCGACGTCATGGTAGAGCCGCAGGATGACGGCGCTGAGAGGGTCGTCCTCCATCTGCGGAGCTAGAGATAGGCGGTGGCAGGACCTGCTGCGGGAGCCAAAGCCCCATGAAGGTTAAAGACGACCCTCAGAGGCTGCATGCCGAACATCGATTTGGTCGCCCCTGCATCAGAATACGTCCGCGTCGCTCAGGCGCTCAAGGATGTTCTCGCATCGATGACAGAAAAGAGACGCATCGACACATTGAAGTCCCGGGACGCCTATGGGAGGGTCAGCGCCCAGGACGTCATCTCCCCGGTCGATCTCCCTTCTTCCACCATCTCTCGCATGGACGGCTTTGCCGTCAGGAGTTCGGACGCCGCAAGCGCCTCGGAGGGGAGCCCGGCGGCCCTGAAGATAGTCGACGACATAGGGCTTGGGGAGCAGCCCAAGCTCAGGATCCGACCAGGCGAAGCGGCGAGGGTGGCGACCGGCTCCTTTACACCCGCGGGGACTGACTCCGTCGTCCCGGTAGAAGAGGCCTCAGTGAAGGGAAACATCATCGAGGTCAGGCGCCCAGTGGAGCCCGGAAGTCACCGCTTCACTGCTGGCGCAGATGTGAAGAAAGGGAGCGTGGTTTTACGGAGAGGCGCGCGGCTGAGGGCTCAGGATATCGGCCTTGCCATAACGTTAGGCATCAGGAAAGTCAATGTCTATCGGACGCCCAGAGTGGCCATATTGGCTACAGGCAGCGAGCTCACCGATTCGGAAGTTCGCGGCGGAAAGACTCGGAACAGCCATGGCCCTTTCTTCGAAATGGTTGCCAAAGCCGTGGGATGCGAAGTGATCAACCTCGGCATAGCGCGCGACAGGAAAGGGGAGATACTTGGGAAACTCAGAGAGGGGCTCTCGTCGGCAGACATGGTTCTCACTACAGGGGGGACATCCATGGGTCCCTTCGACCTCGTGGACGAGGCGGTGAGGAGCTTGAGACCGAGGGCGCTGCACCACGGCATCAGGATGGACCGCGGGAGGGTCACGGGGGTAGCGGTGGTCGGTGGGAAGCCCGTGGTTATGATGCCCGGACCCATCCAGGGCGCCCTGAACGCCTTCGTCCTCTTCGCCCTCCCAGTCATCCAGAGGCTCTCCATGGCGGGGGACGAGACGATCAAGGTGAAAGCCAGGTTGACTAAGCGATGGGAGGCCAGGAGCAGGTTCTCAGATTTCACGAAGGTGGTCTATCTGAAGCTTACAGAAGGGGAGAGTGGGCTGGAAGCGGAGCCTCTCTCGGCAGAGACCGAGTCGATGTCGCTGTTGGTGAGATCTACTGCTGTCACCGTTGTCCCCGAGGAAGTCAGTTCGTTGGAGGTCGGCCGGGAAGTGGAGGCGATGCTCATTCCGGGCGTCTCATACTCGCTCTGAGGAAAGCCGGGCCAAGAGACGGCTCATCTTCCTGACGTCTGCCGGGACGTTTACATCGAGGGTCACCCCGGGGTCGTCCACCGCCACCTCCAGGACCATGGAGGCGTTCTTCTGCAAGAATCCCCTCGCCCCCTGGTCACCTCTGAGTTTCTGCAGGAGGGGAAAGAGCGTCCTGTCGAAGAGGACCGGGTTCCCCCTGCTCTCGTGAAAGGTCGGCACCACGACGGAGGCATTGGACTTCCTGCGGGCCAAGATCAGGGTGTTGATGGTTGATGCCTGCAGGGCCGGCTTGTCCCCTAACCCGACCAGGACGCCCTCGGTCAGGGGGTCGAGGCTCTTCAGTCCGACCCTCAGCGTGGAGCTCATCCCTGCCGAGGGGCGGGGGTTCACCACCACCCTGGCCCCTGGGGGACATCGCCATTGGATACCCGGCCTCACGACCACCAACACCTCCTTCACTTGGGAGGAGAGGAACGCATCGACGGCGTAGTCCAACATGGGCCGCCCCCATAGGAGTATCTGCTGCTTCGGCCGGCCCATCCTTTTGGACAGTCCGGCGGCAAGGATCAGGCCACTGAACAACGGACCCTGTACCTCAGCATCCTACTTCTGCTTTCCTCAGGTCTGACTGGACGGCAGCGCCTGGCGTCCCCCGGAGGAGAGCGAAAAATAAATAGCCGGCGGACGGCGAAGATGTTGCTTGAAGCAGTTCGAGTTTGCCAAAGTGGTGGCAGACCTGGTTGAGAAGGGGGAGCCGTTCGCTGTGGCGACTGTCGTGAAGACCGTGGGGTCGTCCCTGGGTAAGCCGGGGTTCAAGACAGTCATCTCGCAGGAGGGGGACGTACTTTATGGGTCCCTGGGAGGCGCGTGCCCCGAGTCGGCCCTTGTAGCTACGGCGAAGCAGACTCTGGCGAGCGGCCGGCCGAAGACTGTTACCGTCTTCCTGGAAGACACAGAGAAGTCTGTAGGGAGCGCTTTCAAAGCCAAAGGGGACGATGAGATACATGTAGAGACGAACTGTGGAGGAGAGATGCAGGTGTACGTCGAGCCCTACCTCCCCAAGTAGCGAACCTGCTCATCTGCGACGATGACGGAAAAGCGCAGTTAGGCGGACTTGATAGGGGCGCCCTCTACCCAGCGATTCTTTCCCCTGACCTTTTCCCTCTTCCATATCGGCAACGTAGTCTTGATCCTGTCGATGGCGTACCTGCACGCTTCGAAGGCCTCCGCCCTGTGTTCAGAGGAGACTGCTACGACGACGCTGACCTCTCCCACTTTAAGGAGGCCCTCCCTGTGGACCATGCTCACCCGCCTCACGGGCCACTTCTCCCTCACCTCGGCCTCTATCCGACGCAGCCCTTTCTCTGCCATCTTGGTGTAGGCCTGGTATTCCATCGCGTCCACGTCCCCCGCTTCGCTCCTCCTCCGGACGGTCCCGATGAAGACCACTGTACCCCCTGCGTCCTTGTCGGCTACCTCCGCCATTATCTTCTTGGGGTCGATGTCGTGCGCTGTTACCTCCCTCGTTCCAGAGCGAGCCATCCTACCCACCAGCCACCGGGGGGAGCACCCCTACCTCGTCGCCGTCTGCCACGGGCGCCGATGCGTCTACGACCTCCTGGTTGATCGAGAGCCTGATCGTCGCCTTCATTGGACGGAGTCGGGGGTATTCCCTGAGCAGGCGGTCTAAGAGGTCCCCTGCCGTCGACTTGCCTTCGAGGTTCACCACCTCGCGCCTCTTGCCCACGGCGTCTCTCGCTCCGGCGAAGTAGAGCACGGTCACAGACCCCACTTCCGCCTACCCTCCTATAGCGTTCATGTTCCTCGGCTTCTCCCAACCGTCCTTGATCCAGGGCATGTGCCCTACACCCTCCGGTTTCTTGCTCACGACCTCCTTCATGAACTCGGCCAGCTCGGCGTCCGACTTCCCCCCTCTGAGGAGGGGCTTGAGGTCGTAGTACTGCGTGTCGAAGAGGCAGGAGAGCATCTTCCCGTCAGAAGTGAGCCTGATTCTGTCGCAGTCGTCGCAGAAGGGGTCGCTCATGGGCGTAATCAGCCCGAGCTTCTCTCCGTCGTTGCCGAAGGACCAGAGCGAAGCGGTCTTCCCCTTCTCCCTCCCTATCGGGCGGAGGTCGTAGGATCGCTTCAGGACCGAGATTATGTCCTTCCCCGGCATGATGGCCTCCGGGGACCAGATCCCCAGTCCGTCCAGGGGCATGAACTCGATGAACCTTATCGACAGCCCCCTGGAGTGGGCGTAGTCCACCAAGTCCACTATCTCGTCGTCGTTGTACCCCTTGATCGCCACCGAGTTGACCTTGACAGGGTCCAGCCCGACCCGGACGGCCTCGTCGATCCCCTCGAGTACTCGGGGGAGGGCATCCATTCCGGATATCTTGCTAAACCTGTCCCTCTTCAGGCTGTGGAGGCTGACGGTCACCCCCCTCAGGCCCGAGTCTTTGAGCAGGCGGGCCTTCTGCTTGAGGAACCAGCCGTTGGTCGTCATGTCCAAGGTCTCAATGGAGTCGAGCCTTGAGAGTCTGGTTATCAGGGCCTCCAAGTTCCTCCTCAGCAGCGGCTCCCCGCCGGTTATCCTAATCCCGTCAATCCCTAGCACGGACAGCACCCGGGCGGACCGTTCTATCTCTTCGAACGACAGCTGATCTGCTTCGGGGAGCCACTTCACTTTGTCTTTGTCCGGCATGCAGAAGAGGCAGGCGAAGTTGCACCTGTCGGTAACTGAAATCCTGAGCTTCTTCGCTATCCGCCCCTTGCCGTCGATGAGGCGGTCGGCCAGCGGCTCTACTAAGGCCATCTAGGCGAATCCTACAATCGCTGCACAAAAACGTTGCTCAGCTGAGCCCGTACTTCCCTAGGAGAACGTGGCCCCAGGTGACTTCTGAGCCCCACGACCAGGATGGCACATGCGAACCAGCGGCGCCCCTACAATATAGGCCCGAGGCGCGGCAGTCGCGTCTTGGTGAGACGAGTCTTACCTAATGCTGTAGTCCGGCCTGAGCCTCAGATAGACCATCCCATAGAAAAGGGAGATCAGCACTGCCGCCGTCGGGCCGTGAAAGCTTCTCACGAAGGACTCGAACCCGTAGGAATTGAGCCCAATCAGCCCGAACGGGCCGATCGGCGAAATCGTGCCCAGTAGATAGAGCCCCAGTATCCCTTGGAATATCACAACGACCGCCAGCACCCAATACAGCGCTTTCGCCTCTATGTACCTGGCACTGACCAACCACTGTCGCAGTGTGAGTCTCTTGGTGGCTATCCTAGCTACTTCGAGGACGACGATTGCGACCCCGGTCGATATGAGGAGTGTCGCGAAGAGCGCGTGGAGGTTCAGAGCGAAGGGCAGTGTGCTCCCGGTGATGGACGAGAGGGACGAGAATATCTCAGGTGACGCCACCATAGTACCGGTGAGGTACGAACCACCTACCTCAAGCAGGAACGCTATCTTCAGAGCCATCTCGAGCCCCATCGTCTTTGTCACCGTCACGGGTTCGACCGAGGCGCGCCTCGGGACGAATAGTCTGACGATGAAATGAACCGCCATCAGGATGACCGCAATCAAGTATATGTCCGCCTCGAAGGAGAACGGGTACCTGTAGACCGCGGTTTCGAAACTCGTCGCCGGAAGCACGAGCTCTTCGTAGAAGAAGCCGAGCGCGATTATGAAAAGGCCAGAAATCGTTAATCTTGTTTTTGTCCAGCGCATATGAACCGCAGTTTGAACGGCATTTGTGGAATTCATTCCAGCCTAATACGTTAGGAGAGGCGGCTATTAAATCGTTTTGAGTCGTGGAGGTTTTGCAACCTCGCGTCGGCTGAAAGCCCCTGATCGTGGTTTAATCTGGCAGGCCTGAAGGTGAGCCCGCAAAAAGTGGGATGGCTATGCCAGATACGCAGATGAGAAACCGGCGTCTGTCTTTCGCCGAAGAAGCGGTGTCCTAGGAGATTGAAAGCGACTTCGCTTTCCCGTCATAGGTGACTTTGAAGTTGTTGAGGAACGACCTTCCAAGAACGACGTCGTAGGGGAGCAGCAAGGATGGCTCCGCCTCCAGAGAAACCGTTGTCACGTTCTCGGCCGCCAGACCTCCAATCGAAACCCGTTTCAGGCTGATCATTATGCCACGCTCGATCCCTCTGAAAGACATCACATATGGTGTCTTCTGAGGGAAGATTTCCCTCCACTCCCTGGCCCTGTTGGCGACGTCAGAGTATCCCAAGTAGATGGCGTCATGGGCGTACATGAGGGTGTATGTGGTGTTGAAGTCAAGTAGTGCCGTCAGTTCCCTCGCATGGTTGTTCGAACCTTCTATCCGGCACACCACCAGCATTGGATCCTTGACAGGGAACGTCAGTTTCTTGCTGCCGAACATTTAGCTCGCCTTCGTAAGCCTGAGAAGCCTGTGCCCCCAGTCCAGGGTGACCGACGAGTGTTTCAAGAGGCTCTGACCGATCACTGCCTCAAATCCGATCTGTTGAGGAAGATCCACCGCTGCGAATTCCACATGATCGAACGAGAGTCCTCCAATCTCCACGGTCCCGACCTCGAAGATGACTGTCTTGTTGAAGCCTCCTCCCGTGACCAGTGTCCTAGCGTTAGGCGGGTCAACGGTGAGCTGCTGGAACGCCACCTCTGGATGGCCGAAGATGTGTGCGTCCCCCTTAGGGATAATGCAATACTCGTAGACCGGGTCTATCAGCGCTTTGTACTCACGAACCTTAGAATTGGACCCTGTCACTCTGGCGAAGACGGCAGGGAACCTTCCCAGCTCGATTTCTGTCAGAGTAGCAGTGGATAAGGAGTTTCACCTGTGTAATATATGCAGACTTCGCCGCGCCGCGCCAAACTGGACCTCAACCTGTATCGGTCGACATCTTGCGCAACCACCCTCCCTTTGGTCGGCTGAGCGTTGCCGTCACGACCAGTAACTTCGATTGCGACCCACCGGTTCTTGTACTTCACTGCAATCTGAGCGAGAGTGAGCTCCTCGGGCTCACTACTACCCTGAGGGCTGGTTGTGCTCAACGTCATTCAGCTCGAAAGAGCAGGCCGCGCATCCCTCGCGACACTTGGCGGACAGCCCTTAAACGCGAGCCAGACGTCATAGGGGCATCCTGTCCGACCACTGCCGCCAACGAGACTGCGCGCACCTAACTCAACAGGGTCAGAGCTTTGCTCACTGCACCCTGCGCAAGGAACACCCTGAAGGAGTTCCCCGTGCCCGTCGTGAGCGGCTCGGCATCCGCGACCGCCTTGGCAGCTGCTTCTTGGATCGTGGTTGTGGTGAGGGTGTTCCCTACCAAGTACGACTCCGCGGCCGTCGCTCTGTGCGGGGCGACATCCACCCCTCCTAACACAAGACTCGCGTGAGAGATTGTGCTGCCGTTGAAGGTCAGTACCGCTGCTGCGCTTGCGAGTGCGAAGTCGAACGACTGTCTTGCGCGGACCTTGTACCAGGCGCTCATGGAGTTCGCTGGGGGCGGCGGGACATGGATTTCGGTTATCATCTCGTTGTGCTGGAGCGAGTTCTCCTTCACTATCCCGCCGACGATTGCCTCTCCTGGGAGAAGCTGGCTAATCGGCATCGTGCTGCTTCCGCCCGGGCCCTGCACCGTGACCTCGGCGTCGAGGGCATAGTAAGCGACTGGCGTGTCGCCTGGGTTGACTGCGAAGGTGAGCCTGCCGCCGAAGATAGATTGATAGTATCTGTTGTCACCGAGGACGCCGTAGCATACGTTGCCTCCGTTTTGCCAGCATGGATAGTTGTTCCTGAGATACCAGCACCAAGTGTCCTGGATTACGTCGCCCGCCGCGGTTCCTTGATTGCGAATCTGAGGCGCAGCTACCGTGGCTGCCGCCTGGCTAAGTACCGCATAGTACTGGGCGATGTTTGGGTCTGATGCGATAGTCGCAATCGGTGTGGTTGCTCCGATTCTGAGGCCGTCTGAGGCGCTGTAATTCACGTAGTTGAGAGGGAGCCCAGAGATGTCGACCACGTATTGGGGGGTCTTCGAGACGACCCCGTTTTTCATCAGGTACAAGAGGTCTGTACCTCCTGACATTATCCTTGCCTGCTCGCCGTACTGCGTCAGGAGGGATACTGCTTCTTCAGGCGTGCTCGCCGTTAGAAGGCCGTATTTTGGTACTTCGTTGTTGCTACTCATCTTTCCACCCTCTATGATGTCCCATTGGCCTGCATCCATTGAATTGCCGCGACGACGTCCTCAATGCGGACAGGGGTCTTGTGGAACCTATAGCCGCCCAAGGCGTTGCTGAGCGCGTTGATGTAAGAGACATCTGCTGCTATGATCGTATTCTCACCGATTCCTGTGGCCCCATATGGACCTGTCGGGTCAATGTTTTCGACGGGGATCACGTTCGGTGTGTCTGGGTTCTCCATTATGGTAGGAATCTGATAGTCGTGGAAGTTCGGGTTCAGCCAACTCCCTGATGTTGGGTAACCTGGTGTTGGGGTGACATTCTGGCTGGGATCCACGAGGAGCTCCTCGTAGAAAGCCGAGCCGACGCCCATCACAGAGCCTCCCATCATCTGGTGTATCGCTCCCTTGTAGAAGATGGTTCTACCAAGCCCAAGGGCGAAGGTGTAACTGAGGACATGCACTTCTCCTGTCTCGACATCCACTTCCACCTGAGCCATTCTTGCTCCGGTTGAACGGATGGCCACATTAAAGGGTATGTTCCACACGCCGTAGCCCTTCAGTGAGCTTGTGAGAAGGGCTGCTGCGTCGTTGAAGGAGATGCTGTTCGATGGATTTGTGGTGTCGTAGATAGTGTTGTTTCCAAAGGCTAGGTTGTTAGCGCTCGCTCCAATCTTGTTCGCTACTGTCGGGAACCACTGATTCTTCAGGTCCTCGACAGCGTAGAGGAGAGAGTGTGAGTTGTGGGTCGTTTGGCTCCCTGCAGTGACGCTGGAGTTCGTGGTGTACTGTGTGTCTGACTGAATGAACTTCACGTTGGCAAGGGAAGTAAGGCCGAGCGCCTCTGCGGCGAGTATTGGGAGCGTCGTGTTGCCTCCCGCCCCGTGGTCTGTCAATCCGGAGAAGACGGTGACGGTCCCGTCTGGGTCCACTTGCACCTGCGATGTGGATGGAGGGAATGGAGCCCCCTTAGCAGCATTTTGGATGCATACTCCCACCCCGACTCTCTTGGTCCCGTTGACTGAGCTTGGAACGCCCCAACCCTTCCAAAGATTGGACCAGCCGAAGGCCTGCATTACTGTCTGAAGCGCCTGGGGTTGCGCGATTGTTGAGTATGGGAGCTTTGAGAATGGGTCTGCCGCACCAGGACCTTGCCTCATGTTCTTGAGCCTGAACTGGGCTGGGTCCATGTTGAGCTTGTGCGCCAACTCATCCATGGCCGACTCCAGAAGGAAGTGCCCCTGCTCTTCACCTACGCTTCTCATAGCTGAACCGTTGGAGTAGGCATCGGTGGTGACCGGGATGCTATAGAAGCGCATGTTAGGACAGACATAGGTGTTGTAAAAGTCACCGATGGCATCTGAGCCTTGGGCCCCGCCCCTGGCTCCCACGTTTGCGGTGCACACTGCATCGATGGCTACAAGCGTACCGTCGTTCATCGCCCCGAGCCTAAAGCTCGCACTGAATGGCCACCTGTTCGTTGTGGTACGAGCGTGTGTGAGCCTTGTGTGGACGAACTTCACCGGCGCGCCTATTTTCTGGGCGAGGACAGCAGCTAGGATGTACTCTTCTCCGGATACCTTGTTCCCGAGGCCGTTACCCAACGCCCCTCCGTCCTCATAGCCACCTAGCGAGGTGCTGACCTCCACGTCAGAGAGTGGGATGCCGAAGTAGTTCGCCAGCGTTACCTGGACGAGCCAGGCCCACTGCGTGGAGGCGCGGACGGTGAGTGTACCCCCTGACCAGTAAGCGACTGCTCCTCTAGGAAGAATCTCGTAGTGCTGTTGCACTGAGGTGCTGAATGTGTCCTCATAGACGACATCCGCACTGGCCAGCGCAGAATCGACGTCACCAAGGTTCAGATTCAGCGTCCCTGACGTCACTGCGCCGTTTTCTCCCACGCCGCCACCAGGAACATTTCCCCCCGGCCATAGTTGAGGTGCCCCGGCCGCGAGTGCCTCTTCGGCTGTGAAAACGTATGGAAGTTGCTCGTACTCAACCTTGATGAGGTTCAGGGCGTCTACCACTTCATTGGCGGTTGGGGCGGCGACCGCGGCCACTGGCTGACCGGGGTATAACACCTCGCTGCTGACGAGTGGAGGATAGGCTCTTGAGCCTGAACCGAACATAGCGCCTACAGGAAGATCTGACTCCACTAAAGCGAAGTATCCAGCAGCTTGGGCTGCGCTCACGTCAATGCTCGTCACTTTTGCGTGAGGATGTGGTGCGACGAGGAATCCCGCGTACCACATGCTGCTCTGGCCTATGTCGCTCGGTAATATATCCGAGGTGTACTTTCTCTGGCCTGTGATCTTCGCATATATGTCCCGCCTGGTTACCGTCTGGTTCCCCACCAGATTGAATTTGGCGGTGGGACTCAGGTTGTTTAGTCCGCTGCTTTCCGTACTACTGCTGCTCATTACGCGCTACCTCCCTGAAGCTTCAGGGCCGCAGTTTGGATGCTGGCTATGATTCCAGCATAATTCCCACACCTGCAGATGTTCCCACTCATCGCAGTCTTGATATCGTCGAGAGACGGGTTCTGATTGTTCAGGAGAAGCGCAGTTGCCGACATTATCTGCCCCGGCTGGCAGCCGCTGCACTGACCGCCGTCTTCCTCAACCCAGGCTTGCTGTAACGCGTTGAGGACCGTAGCCTCAGGCGAGGACATGGTGTATCCCTCGACGGTGATGATCTTGTGGCCAACTGCTCGGAAGGCTGGATATGTGCACGACATATGAGGAACGTCGTCAATCAGCACGGTGCAGCCTCCGCACTCCATCCTGTTGCATGGCCTCTTCGTCCCAATGAGACCGAGGCTGTCACGTAGTATGTTGTTCAGCATGTCTCTGGGCTCGACCCCGACCTGGACGTCTTTTCCGTTGATGTTCAACGTCACAATCTGAGAGGCAAATGGGTCAGCATTTGACGTCGATGGGACGTTCGCAGTCGGTGTTTCAATGACCGTGGTGGCGTTCCCAGAGCTCAGGGCAATCCCGCCCAAGCCCACTACCCCGGCAGATATCGCACTCGCCTTCAGAAATTTTCTCCTGTTCATCTTTGTGTCCAATGGATTGGACCCGGTTTCTTCGTTAGAGTTTCCCCTTGCAGAATCCTCTCCGGCCATACCTAACCGGTTAGGAGGAGGCGCGTATAAATGATTCTATTCGAAGTTGATTTGTCCAACAGAACAGATGATACGAGTGAAATCGTAGTGGAAACTCCGGGCCACTCGATGTTTGAGGCTTAGCGGAAGAGTGCATCATTCGAGTGCCGTGCCTCTTGAAGGCCTGAGCAGGATCCCTCGATTAGACGATTCTTTGGGCCAGGGTGCAACCTGTCTACTTCCCCTGGTCACCCTTGCAACAACGCTCGAAGGACACGACAGGGTTAGTGGATTGGGTTAGCGCTCAGAAACTTTCGTCGGGGACGCTGGAGCCGCCGACGCCTCTCCAGGCTTGGCCATGCTCAATGGGATGAACATGGCGAAAATCGCAAACGCGTTGAGAAGGTGGAACCACGCGATGATGCCGCTTACGGTGGGGATGCTTGTCGTCGCCATGGCCGCGAACCCTATCAATGCCTGGACGAGGATGTCAACCCCTACTCCGATGGCGAGGCCGAAGAGCCTCTTGGGCCGGGGTGACAATTTGGCTACAGACACTAGCGATGCGATGGCAAGGACCCCCACTACGATCCCCCATATTATATGCACTGAAGCGTCGAGGAACCCGAACGTGACGAGCCCTCCCAGCGCTACCTGGACGCCGAGGGCGGCGCCGGTGACTCGAAGCACAACGCTAGAGTTCAAAGAGTCGAAGCGACCCTTGCCGCCATCGAACGATTTGAACCTTTGGGCGGCTGATTTTATTCTCCACTCTCTCTCAGACTTCCCCTGTCACTCTGGTACACAGTCGCTCATGCCAGAGACACCGATTTGGTTGGGGTCCTCTTCCGGTCGCCGCCATATATGCACAGTTCGCGTTTTGTCAAGTAGTCGTCAAACGAGATGAGTATCGCCGTCCAGCGCATTTACTTCATACCTCAAGGTCTTATCCACGGGATCCCGCATCCCGGGATGGCTAATTCCGACAGCCAGAGACGCCCATTGAGTGTGACAAGGCAGAGAAGGCAGACCGAGCTAGCCACGAGTGGAGATGCCTCTCCGCGGCAGCATCACGCACGAAAGTTCGACAGCCCACATCGAGCGGCCGAATGATCGGTGAAGAGCGTGCACTCTGCTCGAAGAGGCTGACCTGCGCGGGAGGTGCCCGTGGCGATAAGAGGCTTACTTTGGAGTGGTGAGCCCTGGCCTCCGAGCGAGTCCCCTTGGGTCAGTCCTTTCCATTATCTTGGTCCTCAGCTGGTGCATCCCATCACCGCGGACGGCGGATATCTTGACCGTGCTGTAGTCTTTGAAAAGGGGGTCGAGCTCTATCTTGGACCTCGCCCTGACGTCCAGAAGGTCGACCTTGTTCAGGACCACGAGGAGCTTCGATGGCTCGACGTCCAGTTCGCTCAGCGTCTCCCTGCAGCTCCGCAGCTTGATTCCGATGCTCTCTGGCGGTTCGCTGACGTCGATCATGAGCAGGACGAGGTCTGCGTGACGAAGCTCGTCAAGCGTCGACCTGAATGACTCTACGAGATAGGTAGGCAGACGCGAGATGAAACCGACTGTGTCAGAGAGGAGGATCTTCCGTCTGAAGTTCGGGAAGGCGACCATGCGCGTGGTCGTCGACAGCGTCGTGAAGAGGTCGGGAGATGCGTCCTTCGACTCCGCGGTGAGCCGGTTGAAGAGGGTGGTCTTCCCGCTGCTGGTGTAACCAGCCAGCGATACGAACGGCACCCCGAGCTTCCTCCTCTCCGAGGCATGGAGCCTCCTGACAGTCTTTGTCTTCTCGAGCCTATCCTTGATGAATCCCATCTGCCTCTTGAGCGCTCTGAACTTCACGTCTACCGCGTACTCTCCCATGCCAGAGAACCCTGCCTGCTCTCCCCTGAGCGAGTTTCGGACGGCTTCCCTCGCCCTGGGAAGCTCGTAGCGCAGTTCTGCGAGCTGCACTTGGAGCTTGGCCTCGGTCGTCGCTGCCCTCTTGGCGAATATGTTGAGGATGAGCCTCTCCCTATCGATGACGTGGGCGTGGGTGAGGCGTGAGAGGTTGTTCGCCTGCGAGGACGTCATACTCTCGTCAATGATTATGGTGTCCGACTCCGTGTCTGCGACCAGTCCCTCGAGCTCCTGGGCCTTTCCTGAGCCGACGCCGTACTCGGAACGGCCTAGGTCCTTCTGGGTCACCACTTCCTTGACGTCGTATCCTCCAGCCTTCGCGAGCCCGAGTATCTCGTCCCTGGCGAATTCGTCAGGGTAAGTGACCACCACAGCCTTGGCACCGGACCCGCTCAATTCGATTTGGGGGTGCCAGAGCGGCTCAGTAAAACAGTTCTCTGATGGTCGGCAGACGCGGCGCCTAGCCGCGGACCACCTTGGTGCCCAAGTAGTGGTCGCTGTACTTCTGCTGGTATCCGTGGGAGACGGCCAACCCCACTATAACGTCAAGGAGCAGTAGGAGCCAGTAGATCTTGCTCAGGTTCCTGACAAAAGCCTCTGCGAAGGTGGGGTTGGAGCCGCGCCTGGACACCGACTTCAGCCTGAAGAGCCTCTTCCCGATGCTCGCGCCGGACGTCGCCTCCATCACCGTGTTGTACAACACGAAGATAATCCCCCAGAGGAGGGCCACGCCCCCGAACACGACGCCGAAGAAGGCCATACCGCCAGTGAGGAGGGCAGGGATCGCGACTATCGCAGTGGCGATACCGAGAACCACATAGACTATCACGTAATCTACGACCAGGGCGATCAGCCGTTCTACCCAGTACTCCTGGGCATCGTGATCCCTGGTGAGGGCGTCGATACCGCTCACGTGTGCGTCCCCCACCCCAGCATGGACCGGAGCCCCGCATGATGGGCAGAAAACGGCTCCATCTGGCAGCTCTTTCCCGCACTTGGCGCAGAACATGGCAACAGTTGCGGAGGGCGGTTCGTTTCACCCCATTTATGGGTTGGCCCTTTGGCTAGAGGGACAGCGTGAGGAGGAAGGCCGCCGCCAGGGCTACTACCGGCGCCACGACCCAGAGGGAGACGGTCTCTGTGACAAGCCGCGTGTTGACTATGGTCACGTTCCTGCTGAACGCGGCGCCCAGCATCCCTCCGATCAGGCATTGCGTTATAGAGACGGGGAGCGCCAGCTGGGTCCCCGCCCAGACCAGCAGAGAGCTCGAGATGAAGGCAGAGAAGACCCCCTGGGGGCTGAGGGTGAGCATCCTGTCACCCACCGTCCCGCCTAGCGCCTGCCGCCCTAGGACAGCGACGCCGATTATGGCAGCGACGGCGAGCAGGACGAAGACCTCAGTCTGCACCCCGAGGGGGGCGGTCGAGCCGAGGCTTCCGTAGAACATCCCGATGTTGTTGGCGCCAAGGGCGTAGGAAGCGGCGAAGGCGCTCACCGAGGACCCGCTCCGGTTGAGGGTATCCACCCCGAGGACCCCCAAGCCTGATGTGAGCCTTCGAGTCATGCCGTAGATCGCATAGGTGAGGACGGCTGTCCCGAGCGGGGCCAGGAACCAGAAGACAACGACCTCCGAGGCCCTGTATATGTTCAGAGTCAGGGCCGAGGCCAGCGTCGCCCCGACGAAGGCGCCCACCATGACCATGCTGAACGAGACAGGCAGGTCGAGAAGGGTCATGGCCGCGGTGAGCACGAGTGATACCAGCAGGGTGGCGACAAGAGCCGCAAAAGATGCGGAGGGAGCAAGGCTGACGAGGCTTCCGACCATCTGTGGGCCCTCCAGCACAGACCCTAGGAAGAGACCGACCACTGCCAGGGCCACGATAGTGCCGTGGGAAAGGGTCCCCGAACCCCTCACGTTGCCTATCAACAACGAGCTGTTGTTCCAGCCGAACACGAAGCTAAGGACCGCGGCCAGTCCGACCAGGAGGCTATCCATACCCCTTGGCCAGCAGGATTAGGATCACGTCCCCGGCGTCTTCCGCGTTGTCCGCAATGTCGTCCGCCGTGAAGATGAAGTCGCGGAGCTGGATCACAGTCAGCGGGCTCATCCCCCCCGCCCTGTTGAACAGTTCTTTGAGAAGGGCGTCCTTGTGCGTGTCTGCCTCTTCCTCGTAGTCTTCGACCTTCTGGATCATCGCAAGCGCCTCGTTCCTCCCCACCTTGAGCGCTGTCACCAGGTCCCTCAGGGCGGAGGAGGCAGATTTCAGGTCAGACATGAAGAGGTTCATGCCTTCGGAAGCGAGGAAGGCCTTGTCCTCGTCACCAAGCCTGGAGTCGTGGGCGAGGATCCGTATCGCGTCCTTCGCGCTGTCGGCTATGTCATCTATCCTCTCCATGAGGTTGAGGATGTCTTCCCTCACCCCGCCGAAGAATGCCCCCTCCGCCACCATGAAGCTGAGGTATCGGCGGGCCGCGTCAGCCTTAGTCTCAGAGTCGAAGACTTTCGCTTCGCTCCCCTGGGCTGAGCGGGTGTCCCCCTTCGAATAGGCGGCCACGCCTGCCGCGAAGGACTCGACGCACTCGGATACGATGTCGAGCAGGCCCAATATCCCGTCGAATATCTTCCGCTCCTTCTTGCCCGGAGAGAAGAAGCCGAAGTTCAAAGCCGTCCAGGGGCCTGAAAAGGGACCACTTTAACTTCGGCCCCGCGGGCTTCGCACCGAGCGCAGATTTCAGGCAGTCGTGGCCGGTGCAGCCGCCTTCCACAGGCGCCCGCCGTTTCAGAGGTCGCCTCGTGCATGAAGCTCCTCTTCGGCAGGGTCACCCTAATCGAACCAGGCGGAGAATGGTCTGAATCAGCAGCCGAGAACGAGTTCTAGTCAGAGTCGCTCGCCTATCAGAGACTGTACTCGCGTCGAGGCCGACGTCCGATGCCTTCTGTCAAGTATTGTCGGATCGGCTGGTAGGAGATGAGACATGGCCCAAAGTAATTAAACAGCGCAAAGTCTTAAGTCACTCCTCGTGCAGCGGATTGGCTGTGCCGCGGTAGCTCAGCCTGATTCACGCCTGAAGGCTATGGAGACCTCACAGCTCATCAGCATCCGGCTGAAGACCGGAGTGTCGTCGGCTCAAATCCGACTACAAGTCGGGGAGTGTCCGACCCGCGGCACTTTCTCACTTGTCTCGTGTAATCTATTGCCGAAACAACCCGTCGGCCGTCATTCACCGGTAGAATCAATCATGAGTATGGGTTCATGCCACCTCCGCCAGTATAAGCGACGCTCCAGGATGGCGTTGGTAGGTTCAAGAGGCCGCCCCAGCCATGCGCGAGGCGAGAGGGTGGCACTTGAGTTCGAGAATGTCGAGCGCATTTCGACTCCTAGCTTCCATCGTGGTCTGCGAGGCGGCAGGCATAGTCGGTTCCGTGTTCACGATTTCAGCGATTCCAGGATGGTATGCGACCCTCCAGAAGCCGTGGTTCACTCCCCCGAACTGATTCTTCGCACCTGTGTGGCTCTCGCTGTACTTCCTAATGGGAATCACGCTATACCTGCTATGGGGAAAGAGACGACAGGCTGACAATGCGCTGGCGGCGTTCACAGTTCAGTTGGCACTCAACGTCGTTTGGTCAGTGGTTTTCTTCGGCGCCCAAGAACTGTTCTACAGATTCTTGAACATCGTGGCGCTCTGGGCTGCCATCCTAGTCACCATCGCCCTCTCGTTCAGGGTCTCTCGGAACTCCGCGGCCCTTCTTGTCTCGTACCTCTTCTGGGTTACCATAGCGTCTGCTTTGAACTACTATGTCTGGGTGCTGAATGCCTGAGAATTGGGGTACCAACCCTCGGGTTCATTACGCCTCAGTGAACTTCCCGTCCTCTTGGTAGAGGTACACTTTCTCCGTTCCCGCCTCGCACTTCTCTTTGACCAACCAAGTCTGCCTCACGTTGTCCCAACTTACCGAACCAATCCTGGGCCTGCCGCTCGGCATGCCAAAACCACCCTTCCAATCCATTGTCCCCTTCGTCTCTATCTGGACCTGACCGTCGATCGAGGACACCACGAGCCAGAACTCCTTCCCGCATTTCTTGTTGGCACAATTGCCGCTCCTCCCGTAGACCCCTTCTGGAGTGACGGAGTCTTTCTTTGGGACCGCGGCCCTATCGAACTTGTAGAGCGTCACAGTGGACCTCTCCTTGAGCTCGAATGGGTTCTGCGCGCCGCAGTGTGGACACTCGACGAATGGGAGATTCTCCTTGTACGGGACGCCCGCAGGCGGAGACCCGCCACCGTCCAGCTTGTGCGTGCGTCTCAGTTTTCTTCCGCTCGCAGTCGTTGTGCTACCGTACTCTGGGAAGAGTTCACTGAACCAAGGAGCTAGGCCGTCGACCAGCCCACTCAGGGTACTGGCGCGCAGGGAAGCCTTGACTTCCCTCGCGGTGAACCTGGAGACGGCAGCCACGGCGGCCATCTCGTAGAGCTTTCTCTCGTCACTCGCCTCCGCGAAGGCTTCGAGGTGGCCGAGCTGGAATGAGAACCCGGTCTTGACTTCTATGTCGTACAGCCGCTTCAGCTTGTCCCCGAAGACGCCGGCAAGGGAGATCATCCTCTTCACCTCTTCCGCGCTCTCGCCAATCCTGCAGGAGGCCTGGAGAATCTCTTTCTCGCCGGCCAATTTGGAGGCTAGGTCGTACGACCTCATCTCATCGAGGACGGACAGGTTCTTGCTCCTCAGGTTCTCAGACATGGACCTCGAAAAGAGCTCGACGAAAGGCAACCTGTCGTCCAGGATTGTGAGGTAGCTCGTCGGCTGCCCATACTTCTCGAAGAGCCTTCTGACTGCGAAGAGCCTATTTCTGCCGATGTACACAAAGTACCCTGTCCCGTCCTGCTTCTCGACAGCTCTCCCGGGCTGGAGCTGGCCGTTCACCCTGATGTCTTCCGCGAGCCGGTCAATCTGGTGGTACTCCAGCCTGGAGTGCAGGTCGGGATGGGGCTCACACAGCTCTATCGGGAGTGCCACGGCCCTCCAGTCCTCCTTCGCCACCTTCTCCTCCTGCTTCTCCACAAAGCCCATTTCTGAATCAGCTAACCTCCCTGGTCTTCGTAGCAGACACAGATTGTCTATCCTCGTCGACGTTTCCTCCTTGGTTCGACCCACCACCCATTCCCTCCTCGGACGACCTTCTCACCTCGTCGAAGCCGACCTCGTTCTTGAGCAAGAGGCCCACCTTCCCGAGGTAGCTCCCCCTGGCGAGGCCTAGCCTGATAATCATGGATTGCGCGAGGCTCTTCATTGCGATTGGGAGAGAATCGAAGACGGCTTGGTCGGCGAAGTAGAGGGCATCGACGGCCACGCTCTCGGGGGACCTCCCGTGCGCATCCTTAATCATCTCATTGAAAAGGGAGGCGAACCTCAACTCGGCCTCCCTCAGACAGCCGGAGACGTCCATCAGCATCGAAGAGACCGGGAACTTGGAGGGGAGGAACCGCTTCATGACCGCCTCGACGTTGACCGAAAGCTCTGGGTAGAGCATCGCTGACCCGGTCGCGGCCCAGTCCGGCCGGACTGCCACGTCCTCCTGAGCCTTGAAGAGGTAGAAGCATTTCCTGCCCGCGAGGACCCTGAGCGTCTGCCAGTCAGGTTGGTCGGACTCGTAAGGCGAGCGTGCCTTAATGATGGCCCCACCTCCGCTGACCCTGATCTCCACCTCGCCCTCCTCGCCGCCATCCTCCTCCAAGAGGTCGCTCAGGTAAATGGGAACTCTGACTAGTTTGGGCGACCGCGTAATCCTCATCGTTCGCTCGCGGTCGTTCACGAACAGCCTCAGGTTGTCTGGGTCGCGCGTGGCCACCGTGATGTGGACCGATTCAAGCCGAATCCTGAAGCCGGCCCTGGCGAGGGCGCGATGCGTCTTCTGCATCGACCTGCCGATGCCCCTGCACTGCTTTAGGAAGGCGAAGGCGACCGCCTTCTCCAGTGTAATCCTGCCGTTCTTCCTCCTGTGGCCGGCGCCACTGCCGTTCTTCTTCGCCCTCTTCCATGTCGCCACCGCCTCCCGCTCCATATCCCCCAGGATTCTGATTCTCGCCTCTGGTGAGACATCGAGCTGGGCTACCGCAGCCGACGCCCTGTCGTGGACGGTCTTCTCCACGGTGTCGACGTGGATTCCCTTCGCGATGTTGTGCTCCTTGACAGTGGCCGTGTGGTCGATTATCTTTTTGAGGTCGGACCTCGACGGGACGCTATCGCCGTAGGGCGTCAGACCGGTGCTTGCGCCGATGGCTATTTGGGCCCGCTCCTCCTCCCCAGCCTCTTCGCCGCAGCAGGAAGGACAGTAATTGGCATGGTATGGCGTTCCACACCGGTTGCATATCGTACCGCAGCTGGCACACCTCCCGTCAACGAGGGGTGACTTTCCGCAGTAAGGGCAGGGGAAAATAATCTGTCCCAGCTGTGGTGAAGATGACGGCTGTTGTGGCTGGGTGCTCTGGTGGTCAACCATGCCTTTCCTTCTATAGCCATAGAGAGCACTCTTCCCTTTAGTTATTTGGTGATTTGCCCACGTGATTTGGCCATGAGCGGTGCTCAAACTACTCACATTGAGTTTAGGGCTGAGTTGGGGCAAGCGCAGCGGACTGCAGAAGAGCACACTTTAACTTCTGATGATGGTGATTTGATCAACCCTCGAAATTGTACATCGACTTCACTTCGGTTACCACTTGGTCAAAACTGAAACCCTTGCGAAAGACCGTGTCCTGGAGGCTCGACTTCTTTCCATCGCTTCGTAGCATGGCGTCAAGCTGATGTCTACATCCTTCGACACAGACCGCTGTCCTTGCCTTGTGCCTTTCTACGAGTCTTTCAAATAGGTCCTTCGTCAGTCTCCAGTCGATTCTGTCGCTCTCTCATATCCTCATCACGTTGTAGGTGTCGAAGTGATTCCGCTGCCTTCCGTCCGAACCGATTATGAAGAGCCAGCAGAAGTGTGGGATGACATCAATAAGCTAGCAGCCGAGCTTTGCGGGATTGGCGAAAATAGACTGGAAGAGACAAAGATGGTTCTTTGAATTCCAAAAGAAGGTGGAGCAGAAGAGACAGATTTGGAATAGAAGCACTGCAGAGGAATTACCTCGATTAATGATCTGCACTAGACCAGCAGCAAGAATATGGAAACAGGAATCTCCAAGTAACTTCTTCGGGATTCTAATGAGTCCCTTGTAAGTAATAAGCCGTTCGAGGCCTTACCTCCCTTTTGAAAGTCGATGATTCCAAAACCATCCTCTTTTCGAATTCTTGCTTGATACTTCACCTCGACTGGCAGGTATTGAGTTGATTGTCTAACTGCGAAATCGAGTTCGCGTTTCTTCTTGCTCTGTGAAAAGAACAACAGGGTGGCGTAGTCGAACTGAGTGGAAGGCGAGTAGCTAAAGAGTAGTCTCACGAGGTGACTCGCGACGACGCTCTCGGTCAGCTTCCCGATGTTCTCGGCTTTCTTGAGATAATCGAGAGCTTCCTCGTATGGTTCAACAGCCAGGGACCACGACCTTAGGGCGTGATACATGAACGGATCTTCGAAGTAGATTTTCCTCTCTCCCCTGTAGATGGGGGAGTCCTTGCTCTGGTCTAGCCGGTAAATTCCGGCCAAAACGAAGCTATCCTTCAGATATTCTAGGTACGAAGAGACGGTATTGTGTGATGATATCTCTGTATCCTCCTGCAGATTGTGCAGACTGACGGGAGACCCAAGCGTGTCTGCTATCTTTCTCACTACCTGCCTCATTAGCGCGTCATTTCCGCCCCACTTTCTGATGTCTCTGAGAAGCAGCTCGACGTATCCTTCGTAGATGTCCTTTGTTATGGTGTCATCTGAGACGAAGGCATTGATGGCACGCGGGATTCCTCCAGTTATCAGGTACTCGTTATAGAGTTGATTCAATTCCTTCAAATGGAGAAAGGCTTCCTGCAATTCTTCAGGAAGTTTACCACTTGCAATCTGTGAAATCATTTGGTGCCGTCTTTCCCTCTTCAGAATGTTCTGACTGCTAATCAGCGTCGCCAAGTTTTCGCTTCTCGTCTCAGCGTATTCCGAAAATTTCATGGGCAATAGAATCTTGTCGGGTAGTTTGTCCCTGAGTTTGTGAATGTCTCCCCTCCGCCTTGCCAGGTTTTCCGAGGCCCTTCTCAAATCAATGCTGTGGGAGCCTGTCAATATCAAGGTAGAACCTCTTAGTCTTCCCCTATCGTAGAGATACTTGATGCCCTTCTGCCAGTCCTTGACGGAGGATATTTCGTCTAGGAAGATGTAGCGTCTTCCCTTGACTCCGCGTGAGAAGGCTAGATACGCATCTACAATTTCCACCAACCTTTCTGGCTTTTCGACCAAGTCACACGCCCAATAGAAGATGGCTCTGGGCGGAGTTCTTCTTCCCAGCAATTCTCTGATTTTTAGCTTAGATAGTGTGGTCTTCCCTACTTGCCGAGGTCCGCGCAATATATAGATGACATCGACGTCCCATTGTATCGTTTCTCCGAGTCTCGGATTCCACTTGAACTTCGCATTCGTCCATTCTTGGACATTGTTGTCTTGTTCTATCGAACTTGGGTCTGCCCACCACGGATTGCTGTCGAACAACTCTGGAGTGTTCATGGTAATTGGATGCTTTGTTGACCATTACTTTATAAGGATTTGGTCAATATAATGACCAATTACTCGGTAGGCGCACGGATCCGCAGTTCTACCGAGCTAGCCTAGGCCGACGAATTCGTGGCATCCTCCCATCAGACCTCGGTCAGGGCGTCCGTTTCTGTTCGCCTGCCTCTGGCCCCGCGTCATCGCGGTGGCGTATCACCTCCATACGACTTGGACCCTTAACTAAGGTCGTTCTCAATTTGCCAGCAAATTAACGCTCAAATCCGACCCGCGGCACGCATATGCGTGTTCAAATCGCCCTTGTTATAGTCATTTTGCTATTATATTATAGCATCTTTGCTATCTTAATATAGGACCGACGGATTGACAGCCGACGAGGAAGATGAACGGCACCGAGTTAAGGGTCCTGGAAGCCATGTCGAAGCGGTTGAGCGACCCCGTCTCCATCCGCCAACTGACCTCGGAGATCCAGGAGGAGTCCGGCCCCGCCTATTACCCGAACATCTACCGAGCATTGTCGTCGCTCCAGAAAGAAGGCATCGTCACGATGGAGAAACAGGGGAAGGCGTCCATCCCATCCCTCAACTTCGCGAACTACTTGCTCCTCGATACCCTGACCGAGATGGAGCTCCAGAAGAAGCAGGAGTTCCTGCGGAAGTGGCCCGATACGTGGGGCCTGTTCGAGAGCCTGGAAAGGGAGCTCGGGGACATGCCCTCCGTCGGGTCGATCCTCCTCCTCGACCCTGAGCGCAACGTGAAGCTGAACCGGGCGGAGCCGCTGGTCCTCATGGAGGGGAAGGACAAGGCCCACGAAGGGAAAGTGGAGAAGGCCGCCCATGAGATAGGAGCACGGCTCAACGTAAGGGTGGAACCGCTAGTGGTGGCCGGCACTGAGCTAATCGAGGGGCTAAGGTCCCCCGAGAAGAACCCGTTCAAGGAGATGATTCCGGACATGGTGGTTCTCCACTTACCTCAGAAGTTCTGGAGGCTGATACGGAACGCAGTGGTTCATGGAGTACGCATCAGGTTCGACCTCGATAGGACCGACCCTTCCAAGATAGGCGAGAAGGACCTGGTCCATAACTTTCCGAAGTTGGGGTACAAGGAGTTCGGGTCAGAAGCAGACTGGGGACAGGATTTCTCTGTAGAGTACATTGTCTCTTCAGTACTCCTGGGCGGGAATGAGAGACGGATCGCAGCCGTCCCCGTACTCCTTGCGAAGAACAAGATAGACCACTCCCTCCTTGTTTTTCTTTCCCAGAAGTACGGTTTCGCGGAGAAGCTTCTGGGGATCCTGATTGTCCTGATCAAAGTAGCACCGTCCAGGGAAATCGAACATACTGTTGCGGCTATGAGCAGCGCCGGCATCCGTCCCGCCAAGATGGACGACGTTCACATCAGACAGACGCTGCGCATCTATGGAAGCGGAGCCAAGTAGCCTTGGCGTGAACTCGAGAGCCTGCAGACAAGAACTGGCATTCCTATTTGGAGAATGATTGTTCGCTGGATAGAAATGGGAGTTCCACTTTGACTCGCTCGAAATCTGGTAAGTTCAGCCCCTACTTTCGAAAAGGCTGTTTCGTCTCGACAGTTGATACCCGATTGCAGCGTTGGCCTCTTAAGAAACCAGTTCGGTCTCAGATTGGGGTTTGCCAGTAAAGGTGAAGGAGCGTCGGCGCGTGGGGGGCGTAATCTCCGACAGAACGATTTTCGAAGACGCAGTGATATTTAGGGAGAAAGGCGAACGCCTCACAAGCTACGGATACTTCAATCTGTACGGAAAGCGGTACATTGTTTCGGCCTATTTCCCGACTCGAAGATACTGGTGGAGGTTAGCCCACAACATTCCCACGCACATCTCCTCGATAGTCTTCCCTAGCGCTTACCTAAAGGGTAAGAGAATCGATGAGTTGGTCCGTGGCGTTAGGGTCTATGATGAGAGGTCGCACTTCGTAAGGTACGAGAGGAATCTGTACCTCGGAGCATTCAGAGCAGTGCGAATCTGGATTCGAGTCTACCTAGATCCATTCTACCCGCCCAGGCCGAATTACTTCGACGCGAAACTGAAGGTTCTTCGAAAGATTACAGAGGTTTCGAAGCGGCGACAAGAAATCAAACTGCGGGAAGCCCTCCCTGAATTCTACATAGAGCAAATTCGGAAGGCAGACGAGCAGATGCTATTGTACTTGGCAACGCTGGAGAAGCGTAACGACTCGCTGCGTACATTGACTTCGACGCTCATCAGCGTGTCTGATGCCCCCGCCAGCGTCAACATGGATGATCTCCTCAGAAAGGCTCGGCGATTCGAAGCCTTGCTGGAGGAACTTGAAGGCATTTGCGAACAGAGGGCGAAGTCGTGGCCAGATGCCGAGCTCGCACGAACAGCTCTTTCTGACTTCAGACAAAGGAAGGAGAATCTTGTCAAGAGATATGGGCCTAGAGCACTGTTGGATGGGATTGTCGGGGTAGTCTTTGGAGTTTTGTCCGGCGGCTCCCTCGCAGTGGGCTTCCTATTCTCAGTATCATCGGAGCTGGGAATCGGCTTCCTTAGGGATTTCATCCTAGGTCCCAAACACCAGGTCGAAAGACTCTTGGAAGAGGCGAAGTCATACCGGAGGGCGGTCGAAAGAGTACGCGATTTCGTCGCCCTTTACAGACTCCGTCCGCAACAAGATGCCTTTCGAGTTTGAGCATCACCTTGCAGACAAAGAAGTCGTCCGCGTGACGTGTATGGTCCGTTGTGCATCCAAACTAACCGTGGTCTGAATTGAATTTCGGCGTCTTGGTGAGAAATCTCTCAAGGAGAGTGCCAGAACAATTAGGATAATCAAAGCCGTTACTATCGCCATGTCATTCAAGTCTGGCGGTGGGGGAGAAAGACCCGCGTCCACTATCCTCATCCATCCGAACATGTCGAACGAGGAATGCAACGATATGGAAAGTAGCAGATTGCCTGTTCTGAGGTACAAGTAACCCGCTCCAAGTCCCAATAGGAAAACTATGCTAACGGCCACAGATGTGAAAAGTGGAGGCCCCCAATATTCGGGAAGGTGAAAAGCTGCAAATATCACCGATGCGACAATCCAACCTCTTCTCTTTCCTATCTCGGCACCCAAAACAGTTTGAATCCCACCTCTGAAGAGGAATTCCTCGCAAAGGCCAACCCCGAACAAGATGAACGCTGAGAAGTAGATAATGGAAGGAACTTCCGCGAATGTTAACCCGCCTGATTGGTTCAACGACCACAAGAAGAATGCGTTGCCGACTGCGACTATGACTGCGGCGACTACCAGTAACTTGCGTCCTTTCGAGATGACACTAATCGAAATCCCGCTATATCTCAGTGCAATGATTGTTAAGGCGACGAAGATGAGATAACGTACATATTGGGCTTCCATCATGTTGGAGAGTAGATTCAACGGAGCCGGAGCAATCAGCCCGAGCAAGAGGAAAACCAGTGACATCACGTGCAATTCTCGCCTTGACGGCTGCCTCTTCTTTCCCAATTGCACAACGTCGGAATTGAGTGTCTAATAACGGGACAGGAGTCGCTTTAAAACTTCGCGTTGTTAGGCCATTGTACGTTCGCGACAGGAATGATTTTACGCGTCGGCTAGACTCAGGCAGGTTCACTGTTGTGTCGCGGCTGCTTGACGTCGCCAGTTGCAAGCGATGCACTGGCATGGCTGCCTAGTGATGTGCTTGAGCCCGTCCGGTGGAGCTCCCTGAGCTCTCCTATCGAATTTGGCAACTATCTGATTGATGTATCTGTCGTCCTTTGCCTCATAATATCGATATACAGCATATGCGCAAAAGTCCGCCAACTGAAGCATCCTGGTGTCCCTTCTTCCTGCAAAGTACGGGATGTCTACAACATTCTCAAAGTATCCGAAGCGTGTTCCATCGCTCTGGAACGAGGCCATCAGAGCACGATATCTTTCTTGATGCGCTTGATCTATTATCAGGAGTCCTTTGTTTTGGTGTCCTCGCCTGTAACCGCGGCGCATGAATATGTCAAATCGGCTAGTAATGTCGGCGAGCACAGCCTCCAGATTAGCGTCGGCATCTTGGGCTGCGCTGATATCGATGGTAGTCCCAAAGGCCACAAGCAGTGGAAATCTTGTCTGACCGATGACCCCATACACAGCGGCCATGAGTTCCTCTCTTTTTTCAGGCGAGAGATCTCTGAAATGTCCCTTGCCATTCCGTACGTCAGTAGCGTGGAATGGTAATTGAGGAGAGATTTGCGGAAAGAATCGGGTCTGAATTGCATCGAGTTGCTTGCCGAGTCCGTAAATCTGACCCTCATGCACTGCGAGACCTGCGAGCACGAAGTTGTTCTGCTCGTGCCACTTGGCCGGGTCCCCTGACTCGTCCAAGTATAGGATGTACAATCTCCGCGCACTCTGAACGAATATTCAGTGTTCTAAAGATTAAGGGCAACCAGCTACGGGCACTTTGCCCGTTTATCGGGTCACACCGGCAACCCTTACTGGTCGCAAGAGTACAGCCGATGGATTCACTATTAAGACCTTCGGTTCTTGCTAGGCATGTCATTTCACCCCGTTTCAGCATGTTTGAGCGTAATTCGACCTTGGATTACATTCAGAGGATGCCTGTGGGAGGAAAAAGGGTCCTCCTGCGACGAAGTCTTCTGTAGCGAAGAACCTTGCGGCACGCCTAAGCGTGCTCAAATCGGCCGTTATGGCAGTATTACCTACCATATGGAATGTTTTTCTACCAGTACCTCTGACCTGCGAAATTGTGTCCCTCCACGACTACCTGGCCGAGGTCCTGGGCAGCAAGGCCAGCATCAAGGTGCTCAAGACTTTGGTCCGCTACAGGGGGAAGGTGTTCACCATGAGGGACTTGGCGAGGACGGCTGGCCTGTCGCACCCCGAAGTCGCCCTTGTGGCCAGGACCCTGGAAAGAAGAGGGGTTGTGAGGCTCCAGCCGGTCGGTAGGGCCCAGCAGGTCATCCTGAACGAGGAGAGCTACGTGCTGAACTCGATAGTCTGGCCCGCGATCAAAGCCGAGGAAGACACCCTCGGTGCGATCTTGTCCACGATCAGGCCGTTCTTTGACCACAAGTCGATTAGATCGGTGGCCGTCTTCGGGAGCGCTGCGAAGGGACTCGAGGGGAAGCAGAGCGACATCGACATATTCATCGTAGCAGATGACAGAGAGCTCGCCAGCGAGCGCGTTGCGGGCGCCTCCGCCGAAACGGCTTCGAAGTTCGGATTCGGGTTGTCCCCCTTGATCATGGACGAAGCCGCGTTCGCCAGAAAGAAGAACAAGGACCTGGGGAGGTCGATCCTCGAGTCCTACAGGATGGTCCGGGGCAAAGACCTGAGGAAGATAGGAGATGTCCAAGCCCGTCAGTAAGAGCCTCTACAGGAACTACCTGCAGAAGGCAGAGGAGATGCTCGACGTCGCGGAGTACGCTGCGAAACAGTCGAAGAACAACGTCGCAGTGATGGCGTCTGTTCACTGTGCGATCAATGCCATAGATGCACTTTCTGTCTTCTATCTTGGGAAACGCCACAGCGGAGGACATGAAGGAGCTGTAGGTGCCGTCAAGGGGGTGGTTGACGCGTCCGAATTCAGGGATATGTCCAAGCAGTTCGGAGGTTTGATTGTCCTGAAGAACGAAGCCGAATACCAGCCTGACCTGATGAAGCCCTCTCAGGCACGAGACGCCGTCACCAAGGCGGGCAGGATCCTGTCGAAAGTCAAACAGAAACTTCCCTGATTGCAGGCAGGTTCAGGCACGGGCTCAAGTTACAGCGAAATGCCCCTGCGACACGCCTATACGTGCTCAAAGACCAAGTTTCTCGAGCAAGAGTGGTATTTCTATTTGGAGAATGATCGTTCGTTGGATAGAAATGGGGTTTTGCCTTTCGTGACAGGCGAGACGTATTCGGGCTCAGCCGCCTTCCACCTATAGTCGGGATACTCTCGTCACCGATTTCATTTTTGTAGTTCTGGTATTATTCCCAACCAAAAACTGGGATTCTTGGATTCAAAATCCATAGGAACTGCCTCCCTGAGACCTTATAACCGACCCGCGGCACCTAACTCTTGGAATCTATCTGCCTCGGACCTCAAAATAGAGACTAGCACGGCCGCGTAAACGGGTTCGTCACGTCTCCGTCAGGAAACTTGTTGACGCGTTTGGCGTTCGTTTCGCGCGTGACGTCAGTCGTGGACTTGTCCGTCCTCCATCATCTGGTGGTATTCGTGCGGCTCTACGAGCGAGCCGAAGGCCCTGTCCACGACCTCGCTCATCGACGGGTGGATGTGCATCGACTCCATCAGCGGCCTGGCGTCCTGATTCTCCGTGTACATCAAGTTGATTATCTCCTGGATCAGGATCGAGGCGTAGGGCCCGATTATGTGCGCGCCGAGGATGCGGAGGCTGTCCCTCTCCACGATGACCTTCACGAAGTAGCCTTTCGCGTTGATGGCTTCGCCCTTCGCCGTGTCCTCGTACCTGTAGAACCCGATCATTATCCCGTCCTCCCCGTATTCGGCCACGGCCTCCTGCTCCTTCATCCCCACGCTCGCGACCTCCGGGTAGGTGAATATCGCGTTCGGCACCGCGTGGTAATCGGCCTTTATGCGCCTCTTCAGGACGGCGTTGCGATAGACGATCATTGACTCGTAGTTAGCCACATGCTTGAACATGTGCTTCCCGAGGGCGTCGCCCATCGCCCAGACACCCGGCTGGGACGTCTGAAGGTACTCGTCGACCTCTATCCATCCCTCCTTCGTGGTCCTGATGCCGGCCCGTCCGGGGTGGAGGATTGCGGTGGTCGGGCCCCTCCCGGACGCTATCATCACCTCTTCAGCCTCGACCACAACTTCCTTGCCTGTCGCCCTGTCGATCGCGTGGAGGCGCTTCCTTGCGCCGACCCTGTCAGCAGCCCTGACCTCATGGTTCGTGATTATCCGCATGTGCTTACCCAGCTCCGCCGCCGCCAACGCGGAGACCTCCGGCTCCTCGCCGGGGAGGAACTGCGGGTTCCTGCCTATGATCGTCACCTTGGAACCCATGGCGGAGAAGAAGTGGCCGAACTCCGCGGCTATGTACCCCCCGCCGACGATGGCTATGCTATCAGGTAGGTGCGTCATGTAAAAGGCAGAGTCGCTGGTGACGTAGCCGACCCCGTCGAGCCCTTCGATGGGGGGTATCGTGCTCTGAGAGCCTGTGCAGAGGAAGATCATCTTGGCTGTGATCGATTCACCAGACACCCTGAGCGTGTACGGGGCGACGAACTCCGCGGGGGCGTGGAAGTAGTCTATGTTCTCGGAGCTGGAGAGGCCCCTGCGGATGGAATCGATGTCGGCGTCTATGAGGCCCCTCATCCTCCCCATCACCTTCGCGAAGTCCGCGCGCTTCATCTCGACGTCCAGGCCGAGCTCCTTCGCCTCCTCGATGGTCCTGATGAGCTCTGCGGGATAAAGGATAATCTTCGAGGGGATGCATCCTCGTGTCAGGCAGATGCCGCCAGGCTCGTCCTTGTCTATGACGGCGATCTTGATCCTGGGGTTCTGCTGGATCATGGGGTCGACTATGTTCATGACGGAGCCAGTCCCGATTGCGATCAGGTCGTACTGCTTCAATGGAGACGTCCAAGGAGCGGTTCGGTAGTTAAGTCTCTGGTACAGGAGCACGTGGGGGAACTGCTCCTCCGCCGCGACGAGTCTCACCGTTGGCTCGGCCTGTCATTTGCGTTGCGCAAGCATCGAGGGAAGGACCCATCTGTTCCCCCACGTCCTCAGGGCCTCGACGACGGGCCTCAGCTGCTCCCCCATCTGGGTGAGCTGGTATTGGACCATGAAAGGCTGGGTCTTCAGGACCTCCCTTCTCACTATCCCCTCTGATACAAGGTACTTCAGTACCCTGGAGAGCGTCTTAGCGTCGACCCCGTCTGCTGCCCTCAGGAGCTCGTTGAACCTCATCGGCCGGTCCAACAGGTATCTGACGACGACCAAGCGCCACTCGTTCCCTACCTTCCTGACCGACTCCACGACAGGGCAGAGCTCGTTCACCTCCATGGATTCCGTCTTCCTAACTGGCATTGATGCCACCTGAGGGCGCTGGGGCCAACAACCTATATTAACTTTCATTCTGCTACTAGATAGCATGAATCCATCTGAAAGCTCGCGAGAGCAAAGGAACATGCGGCTGATGCAGACCCTGGACGACGCCTGGAACGCCGGCCCTGGGAGCCCCCTCTGGGAGACGTTCAAGGAGCGCCATACCGAGGACGTGAAAGTCTACTGGCCGGGGGGAGCTCCGCCCACTGAAGGACGCCACAACCACGACCTCGAAGCCGTCGAATTCTTCAGGGCCTTCCCCGACCAGCACCTGGACAACCGGCCCTACAAGATCTTCTTCGCCTCAGGCGACTACACGACTTCCGTAGCCAGGTTCACCGGGACATTCTCCGGCCCTATGAAGGGCCCCGACGGGAAGACGATCCCACCGACTGGCAAGAAGTTCGAAGTGGAGTTCGCGACGATCGCGCGCTGGAACGACAAAGGGGAGATCGTCGAAGAGCGCCTCTTCTACGACCTGATCGGGTTCATGAAGCAGATAGGGCTGTCCTAGACCGGGCGGGTCCGGTTCCCCGTTCACGCGCGCTAGTCGGCGGCAAGGTTCGAGCAGGACTATCTTACCTCAGATCCGACCTGAGGCCCACCCCGCGGCTGACTCTCGTCAGGAGTGAATCAGCACTCAAGATTTGCGCTAGGGAGTTGGAGAGTCTTCTCTTACCAACCGTGCGGCCTTGAGTTCGTCCCAGAAGCTCCGAGGGATTTCTTGCGTCAGCGCTGATTTGTCTTCCTCGACCTCTCGGGGAGACCTGCATCCCACGATTACCGAGACTATCCCCGGGTTGGCGAGGACGAATTGCAGCGATGCGGCTCTCAAATCGACCTCAAACTTGTCACAGATGGATTTGATCCTCCTGGTCTTCTCAAGAATCGCAGGAGGAGCGTCAGCGTAGTCATACTTGGCGTCCCGAGTCGGCCCTGAAGCGAGTATCCCGCTGTTGAACACCCCTCCCGCTATCACCCCAATCTTGTTGTCACTGCAGAATGGCAGGAAGTCCTCCTGCGCCCCTTGCTCTAGGAGGGTGTACCGCCCAGCGAGCAGGAAGCAGTCGAACTGCTGCCTCTTCGCGAGCTTCAGTGCAGTCTGGTAGCTGTTCAGACCCGCCCCGATGGCGCTGACTTCCCCTCCTTCCTTCATTTCGTTCAGAACCGGGTACGAGTGCTTCAGGGCCTCGTCTTCTCGGCCGTCACAGTCATGGATGAAGAGGATATCGAACCTGTCGATTCCAAGGCGCATCCTGCTCCCATCGAGGGACTTTCTTACCCCAGCCTCGCCAAAGTCGAAGACTGCCCCGGCCCCTGCCGCCTCGGCCCAGTAGGCGGTAGCGTTCTCCTTTCCGTCAGTAGGCGTTAGCACCCTCCCTACCTTGGTCGACAGTGTGTAGTCCTCTCTCTTCCTCCCCCTGAGGGCCATCCCTATCCTCTCTTCGCTTTTCCCGAACCCGTAGAACGGAGCTGTGTCTATGTGCCGGAGCCCGAGCTGCAGTGCCTTTTCGACAGTAGCTATAGCTTGTGCCTCGGAAACTGCGGAGTACAACCCCCCAAGGGGGGCACCGCCGAGCCCCATCCTGCTGATGTAGAGTCCGGTCTCGCCGACCCTCGCCTTCTCCCCGAGTACGGCCATGGAGGGTCTTCCATTTGCATGCATTTGACTTTTCAGAACATTTTTACCCCTTAGACGGCAGTCGGACCTATGCCAAGAGTCGAAGCATCGTTCGGCGCCGCCCTGCCCACCTACGCGGGGGACGCCACCGGCTCGCCCGGAGCCGAGGAGTACTGGGGCCTCTACGACCTAACATTGAACGATGACGTCACCTGGGGAAGGGTGGCCAGCTTCGCGAAGGAAGCTGAATCCCTCGGTTATGAATCGCTCTGGTCACCAGACCACTTCATGCTAGGAAAGAATGGGATGATGTTCGAGGTGTGGACCACGCTGAGCGCCATATCGCAGCTGACATCGAAGGTGAAGCTTGGGACATGGGTGTTGTGCAACAACTACAGGAACCCGACCCTGGTGGCTAAGATGGCTTCCTCCCTTGCGCTCATGTCTGACAACAGGTTCATTCTTGGATACGGCGCGGGGTGGTACCAGCTCGAATACGAGGCCTTGGGATTCGATTTCCCCCCGGCGGGGAGAAGGGTGGACATGCTCGAAGAAGGAATCGAGGTCATCCTTGGGCTTTTGAACGAAGAGAAGTTCACCTACAAAGGGAAGTTCTACTCGGTGAAGAACATGGTGAACAACCCCAAGCCATCGAAGAGGGTTCCACTGCTTATCGGCGGCTGGGGGAAGAGGGTGATAGGGCTCGCGGCGAAGTATGCCGACGAGTGGGACATCGGGGCCGAACCTGCTTACAGCGAGTACGCAGAGAAGGTCACGCTACTCAAGGAAGGGCTGAAAAGACACGGGAGGAAAGAAGACTCTGTCAAGCGCAGCATCCACGCTCATGTACTGATCGCAGAGAACGAAGACCAGTTGAGAGAGAAGAAGCGGCGCGTGATGAATGTCGTCGACGCCCTCGGCTCCAGCGTCGTCCAGCTCCCTTCGGCCGACTACAGGTTCG
>JAFMAA010000060.1 GCA_029785235.1 Nitrososphaerota archaeon
GTTCGACAACTGCTCCCGCTTCCTCGACGCAGAGATATCGCTGATGCCGAGCCTGGAGGGGGTCCTGGCCCTGGGCTCTCTCGCCTTCAAAGCCTACGTCTCGCATCTGGCCAGGGCCGGGACGGACGTCAGGGGGATGGTCTTCGAGCACGGCGCCTCCTACCGGGTCGATGGAGGTCCCGTTCTGTACGCCGGGTACCACCCGAGCCCGCGGAACACCAACACGGGGAAGCTGACCATGCCCATGCTCGTCGGGCTGCTCAAGAAGATCAGGCGAGACTTGCGCATATAAGCGGGCCACTTTGACCGCAGCCTGGGCCCGTAGCCTAGCACGGATCAGGGCATCAGCCTGCGGAGCTGAGGGTCGCCGGTTCGAATCCGGCCGGGCCCGCTTTTGGTTACAAGCACGGATGCCCAAGCGCTGGTCAGGACTCGGCCTGTGGGGCCAGGACCAAGGGTTCGAATCCCTTCCAGCCCTTGGCGTCGTCCTCCTAGTCATGAGGGGCAGGCTGCTGAGGCACTTCGCCAAGACCCCTGTGAAACAGACCTCCTACGTCTCCCTGACCGAGCCCATCTACGACCACTACACGGACACCGTCGGCTATGATGAGGATGGTCGCCCTATCACCGAGAGGAAGAGCAGAATCGTGGGTCACAAGAAGAGGGAGATACCTCTCGTAACAAGAATCGACCCGTCCTACGTCGACATCCTTCGCTTCATCGAAGACAAGAGGAACCCGTCCGTGCTGATTTCCGGTCGCCCCGGGATGGGCAAGACGGAGCTGATGAAGCTCCTCCTCGTCCACCAGAAGATACCGAAGATAGTCTTCTCCTTCAAGCCTAACGACGCCTACCTTCAGCTCCCATACCAGATAGTGGACATCTCCAAGCATACCCCTGACCCGTTCCAAGACGCCGATGCGTTCCTGATGGCCTACGAGCTAGCCAATCCTGCCAACGTCAGAGGGATTATGCTCTCCGAGGCCTCGGCCCTGGTCAAAGGTCTCGCAAGCAGAAGCAGGAACTGGGACGAGTTCAGGCGCAACCACAAGAACGCCATGAAGGGTGCGACTGACATCCAGAAGGAGGCGCTCGCCCTGATCGAGGCGCAGATAGAGAGCCTTGCTGTCGGGGAAGGCACGTTCAAGATAGACCTGACAAAGGACACTGTCCTAGACTTCTCCTCCCTCGACGAGTCGGCCAAGACCTTCTACGCCGAGATAGCCCTGAGGGAGATATGGAGGTCCCTCTCTATGGGTCCGGTGGGATGCGGTTAATCATTTAAGTGACTCCTAATTGCGGCTCTGTAGAAACCCTCTCTTCAGGAACCCGATCTGAATGGGATTCTCTTCGTGAAAGGCTCTAGATTCTTTCAGGCCGTACTTTTTGCCGCCGTCCCTCCGATTCATCCCAGTTGGTATGACGAGGAAGAACCGGAAGGACGACGACGAAAGGAGGAGGAGGGTCAGCCGCTACATAAGGGTGGTCAGGGCAGTCTTCAAGGCCTGCCGACGGCAGCGCGTCCCCCTCTACTCCAGCAAGTTCTCCAGGAGGGACTTCACCCAGTGGCAGCACATCGCCCTGCTGGTCCTCTGGCAGAGGATGAGGAAGTCTTACAGGGAGTACGTCAACGATCTCCTGCCTGTCGCCGACACCCTTGTGGAGGAGCTCGGATTGTCCAAGCTCCCGCACTTCACCACCTTGCAGAAGTTCATGCTGAGGGTGTCGTCCACGCTGCTGGAGCGGGTGATGGGAGGGTTCGTCCTCCTGACCAGGGTGAGGAGGCAGGTCTTCGGGATCGACTCCTCAGGCTTCTCGATGCGCCACGCGTCCTACTACTACGCCCTGAGGGTCAAGCGCGACGTCCTCTCGGGGATGAGGAGGCAGCTGGAGAGATGAGGACCAGGACGAGGAGGTTCCTCAAGCTCACCATAGGGGCTGAGCTCAGGCGCCAGCTGGTCACTTCCGTCAAGGTGAGGAGAGGGCCCCGCAACGACACCATCGACTTCCCTCCCGTGGTGAGGAAGGCGCACTCAATCAGGCCAATCGGGATCGGCATCGGTGACAAGGGGTACGACTCGGAGAGGAACCATCGTCTCCTGAGGGAGGAGTTGGGTGCCATGTCGATGATCCCCTCGCACATGGAGGGGGTCCCGCTCTGGAGGACACAGGGAATCTACAGGAAGGAGATGAAGAGGCACTTCTCCGAGAGGGTGTACCATCAGAGGGCCAAGGACGAGACCATCTTCTCCGTCGTCAAGAGGACCATGGGGGACGAGATGAGGTCGGTCAGGACGAGGGGAGTCAACAACGAGATCAGGGTCAGGATGATAGCCTACAACGCCATGAGGCTTGCGTCTTCTCTTCTCAGAGGGTTTCTACAGAGCCCTAATTGCCAGGAAGAATAGCACATAAGAAAGTTAGAATTCGCTGTGACAGAATGACTTATAACTAAGTAAACGCTAAGAATCTGCCATGCATAACTACATGCGCGAAGTATCTTGATATAGAGAATTAGATTCGGAGAACCAAGGATGGTCATAGTGTTTCTTTGCCTAGGATTCCTGATTGTGTTAGCATCATATCCAGCCTTCAGTGGGTCACCCTCGGCGGGTTCGATGAATGCTCTCCAAGCGACCAAGAGTGGCCAGACTACAATGTCTGTTTCGAAAGGCAAGAGACCAGATTCGTTGTTCAACATAACTCAAGCTACTGTTACCGCAACCGTGACGAACAATGCCACAATGACCGCAGCGGGTTGTCCATCTGCTCCCTGTAATGTCGTGAACAATTACTTTTCATACCAGCTAAACATCAAGTTCCCCAACCAAAACGACTGGATCCAGAATGGCGTCTCGAGTCCAGGGGGAAGCAATTGCTTTGCAACGTCCTTTCTATACGGTTCCAGTATTCCTGGAGTGACGCAATCAATAAGTTGTTCCCAAGCATTCAGTACCGCTACGTATTTTGCTTGGACCGTTTCGTTTAGCGGGGGATACTTACAAAGCATTTCATTTGCGCTTGACGGACAGAGCGTCTATTCCGCCACCTCTATGACATTGGTGGGTTGTAGCAATTGCGTTAGCTCTACGGACTCTTACTTTCAAAGCGTATACGTGGGATATGTATCACCAACATACACATACGCGAATTTTACTTCGGGATACGGCAAGATGAGTTACTCTGGCGTCAACCCGACAGTGTGTAATTTTCCTAGTTGCGTCTACACTGTGACAGCGGAATCTTCAAACATGCAATATGGTCAACCGTTCGGCTCAGGATCCTCTTGGAGTCAATACTTCTATGTTACTTGGGCGATGGTTCAGTCAATTACTGGGCATGGGAGCTTGGGCGGTACCAGTTTCACTTTGCGATTGAGCCAAAATGTGATGAAAGGCGATTTGATTGTGGCTGCTGTGGGGACCTACGCGGGCAGCGTAAGTCTCGGAGTAAGTGACAGTCAAGGAAATAGTTGGCAAGTAGCAAAGAGACTTTCGACCTCTGGCGACACTGTGGAAATATTCTACGCGACTGCGAAGACAACAAGTAGCGATACTGTTACCATCACTACTTCATCTACCGCAACTTACACATATGGATTTGTGATAGAGTACACCGGGTCCACCATCAACCTAGACCAAGTCTCATCGGGTTCTGGAACTGGCACCACTCCACAAGTTCAATCTTTCACCCCAAGCACCGGCACAGTTGTTGTGGATATAGCTGCTGGGCCGTCTGGCTGGAGACCTGGGACATATTACACAATGGTTGGAAACAATCCTCTTTGGAGTGCCGCTTCTGAGTTCGAAGTCTATTGGAATCACGGCTCCACCACTGCATCGTGGACCGACCAAAGTGGAGGAACTTACGCTGAAGTGGCGGCTTCATTCTCGTAGGTTGTTAGCATGAATCGCAAACATGAGGGCATAACGATTCGAGGGAAGGTGCGGGATTGATGAGACGTTGCAGAAGAGCCAATACAAGCGTGAAACTTGGCCTTGCAATCGTGGTTGTCTTGATAGCTGTAGCTGGGGTCGTGTACACAAGATATGTGAGCTCGAACGGCAACGCGACAACTTCTACCGATACGTTCAGGTCTTCTTCCACTTCTGGCTGTATAACCCAACCATTTGGGTGTGACCAAATTTCTACAACAGTTTCTTGTCCTCCAATAACTACCAATACCACGACCATTGTGACAACTTCCAGCGCAACGATTACCCGGACGACAGAGACTATTATCCATAGTTGCACGCCATGAAAGTGAAATCTCACCGACTCTGAAGAGGAATTTTGAGAATGATGAAGGGAGCCGGTCGCTCTTAGATTTTCAGACCCCCTGATAGAAGAACTCCTCTCGGAGTATCCCACTCATGTTGGATGTTATGTGCGAATCTTGAACTCCTTTCCGTAATTTGGTATGGTGCTTATCGCTGTCGAACAGCTACGTGAGGCGTCGAACGGGTTTCACCGAACAAGCCGACCGCTATCTAACCGACTGATACTCTGCGTGTTGGGATGAGGCAGTGCTCTCCTCCGTTAGAGGGTATTCCCACGTTTATACTCTCTTTTTCCGAATCAGAGCCTGATTCTCTCCCCCCTCCCTGGCGAGCCTGCACCAGCCGACGCCCTTCAGGCTCGGACTCCGCTCCGGGGCAAATTCACCCCCCGCGATG
>JAFMAA010000061.1 GCA_029785235.1 Nitrososphaerota archaeon
TGGTAATGTTGTCGGAGATAATTGTTAATAGCGGCATCATAGCGGGCGGTGCGAGCAAAGGCGTCCACGGCCAGCGTTTTGCGAAAAGCCAGGGGGGTGGCTCCCTGGTGACGGCGAAGTTCCTGGAGCAAGCGGGTATCGAGGTACCCGTGGTCGTGGCGAAGGTCTCCTCTGAGAGGGCGGCCGATAGCGAGTCGTCACCGATTGCAGACTCCGATCATCGTTTTGTCGATGCAGTGGAGTTGATAGCCTCTGGTGCCGTTGGCCTGGTGATCAACACCCCTCGTGGCTCTGGACCGAGAGCGGACGGATATCGGATTCGGACAACGGCGCAGCGCAGTGGGGTGGCGTGTTTGACGACCGTTGCGGCTGCTAGGGCCGTGGTCTCTGGTCTGCGCCAGACGATCGGACATCCTATGACCGTACGGTCTCTGCAGAGCTACCATCTCGAGCTTGTCGATGGTCAATTAGACCGGTCTCGGTGACGCCGGTCATGGGTTCGTCGCTGGCCGCTTGTGTGTTTGGGACGACTCTGAACTCTCCCATCCTCACTGCAGCCGGAACCTCTGGATTCGGAGCAGAGCTTTCCGCTTTTGGTGACCTTAGAGAGTTGGGAGCGGTAACGGTCAAGTCGTTGGCTCATTTCGAGCATCACGGAAATCCAGGACCAAGGGTATGGCCAGTGCATGGAGCCATGCTCAATGCCGTTGGACTCTCCGGGCCGGGTATCGAGCGTTGGAAACGAGAGTACCTTCCTGCTCTGCGGTCTAGCCGGGCGACCGTCATCGTGAGTATCTGGGGCCGTTCAAACGATGATTATGCACGAGCTGCGAGTGAATTAGCGGCGGTTGCTGAAGATCTTACGGCTTTGGAGATCAACGTTTCATGTCCGAATACTGAGCGTGCGGGAGAGATGTTTGGACACGATCCCGAGATGACCGGCCGCGTCGTGAGATCTGTGGTAAAGGAGATCGATCTTGCCCTCAGCGTCAAGCTCTCACCAAACACCGATCGATATCTCGATGTGGCACAAGCCGCTCTGAGCGGTGGTGCCCGAACCCTGGTGGTGGCAAATACCTATCTCGCTCAGGCTCTCAACCCTCGAACCGGACGAGGCGTACTAGGTTCTGCAATTGGTGGTGGCCTCTCAGGGCGATCGATCTTCCCGTTGACCTTGAGGATGGTTCAAGAGGTTCGTGAACGATTCCCAGAGGTTGAGATTATCGGGAGCGGTGGCGTCAATGGGGTGCAATCTGTCCTTGATCTCCTTCGCTGCGGAGCGGATGCAGTCTCGATAGGAACCTTGAACTTTGTGGATCCGAGATTGGTTTTTGCGATCGCACGCGAACTTCGCAGCTATGCGGATCGTAGCAACGTTGGTTCGGTTGCGGAGCTTCAAGCCCGCTTTCAACACGCTCGTGGATGCGATTGATCTTCATTGGAGCTAGCGAGGCGGTAGTCTCACAGTCAGACATAGGCTTGTCGAGTTTCTTGGACGCTTGCACCACGCGACTTGTGGTGGCGAGAGTTATCGTGAAGGTGGGTGGAGTATGCAACGATCTTTTGAAGAAGTGCGAAGCAAGCTAGCGTTGGCACTCGACGTCGACGACCTTGTAGTTGCGACTCGTCTAGCGAGACAGCTCGGCACCTACTTCTCGACTATCAAAGTCGGACTAGAGCTTTTCTGTGCGACCGGTCCGGAATCTGTGGGAGCTCTCTCGAATCTTGGCTACGACCTCTTCCTTGACGTGAAGCTGCACGACATCCCGACCACTGTTCAGAAGGCCTCCAAGGTCCTTGGTGGACTCGGTGCGCGCTACATCACTCTCCACGCCTTTGGCGGAGTGGAGATGCTACGTGCGGGCGTAGAGGGCCTCTCCGAAGGGGCTGCCGAGGCAGGAGCGACACCTCCGACGGCACTTGCTGTCACTATTTTGACCTCGGATGGCGGTGCACCTGAACACATTCTTCCGGCGCGCCTTGACCTCGCGCTGAGGGCCGGCTGCGGCGGGTATGTCTGCGCTGCCTCCGATCTCGTCGTCGCGAAACGTTTGGCACCGGACCTCTTTGGTGTCGTTGCGGGCATTCGTCCAGTGGGTGCGGAGAGGCACGACCAGACTCGTGCTGCAACACCGCAAGAGGCCTATGACAACGGAGCTGACTTGATGGTGATCGGTCGAGCGGTCACTGGTGCGGCGGATCCTGTGGCTGCCGCAGAGGCAATCTTCACGTCGCTCGTGATCGGTAATTCGTAAGATCTTAGAAAATATCGCAATTAGTTGGGCAAAAATGGTCGCGATACACCGAGTTCTCGGTTAACTTGCGATTATGCCATTGCCACCATCACTATCACCAGAGCAGCGAGCTGCTGCACTTGAAAAGGCCGCTGAGGCCAGAAAGGCTCGTGCCGAACTCAAGGAGAAGCTCAAAATGGGCCATATCACCCTTGAGTCACTGCTTGAGCGAGCGTCACAGGAAGAGCTTGTCGGGAAGATGAAGGTTGTCTCGGTCTTAGAGTCGCTTCCGGGGATCGGCAAGGTCAAAGCCCGTAAGGTTATGGAAGAGATCGGAGTCGCTGAGACTCGACGACTTCAGGGTCTCGGAGCTAACCAGCGGGAGCGCCTCGTCAAAGAGATCGCAAAACCCTGATCTTTGTCCTCTGTGGTCCGGGAGGGGTAGGGAAGGGATCGATCGCCCGTGGGCTGGTTGGTCGACTCGACAACCTTGTTCTCTCCCGTTCTTGGACGACGAGGCCTCGTCGTCCAAGTGAGTCAGACAGTGACTATCGATTTTCGACGCATCAGGAGTTTGAGAGCGCTATTGCGGAAGGTCTCTTCTTGGAGTGGGCGCGTTTTAATGGTGAGTACTACGGGACTCCGAAGCCGACCAATCAGACCGGTCGTGATCTGCTGTTGGAGATAGATGCGCAGGGCGCCCACTCCATTCGATCTCTGGACCGTGAGGCCGTGATTTTTGTGGTTGTCGCTCCGGACGACGAAGAGCTTCGTGCAAGAATGCGGTCTCGAGGCGATGCTGCGGATCAAATCGAACGTCGCATTCAGCTCTCACATGAAGAGGTCGCCCTTGCTCGACAGGTGAGTGACTTCGAAGTTGTCAATACTGATCTTGACGAAGCCATCGAGTTTGTGGCAGCTACAATAGAGCATTGTCGTTCTTCTCGTGGACGTAGCAGTCTCTGAGAAGCTTCGATAATTCCCGTTTGAGGGTTAGATCAACTGAGGAGCTTGTGTGCCAGATAATCGATCGATGATGTCCCCCCAGGTCGAGGCGCTGCTCGAGCGGGCCGGTTCAAAGTTTACTCTCGTCTCGTTGTCGGCTCGGAGAGCTCGACAGCTCAATGACTACGAGTCGCACCTGGGCGATGGCCTTGGATCGATCGTGCCTCCGCAGGTTCCATATTTCCCGTCGACGAAGTCGCTCTCACTCTCATTCGAGGAGATCGCTCAAGGCAAGATAGTCCCTGAGCAGATCGAAGAGGAACCAGTCGAGGCAGAGTAGATCGATTCCACTGGTGGACGCCAAGGAATCGCCGCGCATTGTACTGTGCGTTGGTGGGGGAATCGCAGCGTATAAGTCGATCGAGGTGCTGCGCAGGTTGGTCGATAGTGGCTACCACGTTGTGCCGGTTCTCAGCGCTGCTGCTCGGCGGTTTGTGGGTGAGCTTACCTTCTCTGCGCTCGGGTCAGAGCCAGCGAAGATCGACCTTTTTGATGATACTGACCCAATCCCTCATACCCACTTGGGTCGGTCGGCCGACCTCGTTGTGGTCGCCCCGGCCACTGCGGATCTCATCTCGAAGATCGCGCATGGATCCGCAGATGATCTCGTCAGTGCGACACTACTCGCGACTAGGGCCCCAATCGTCGTAGCACCCGCCATGCACGATGAGATGTGGTCGAATCCAGCGGTGAGGCGCAATATTTCAATGCTTCGCAACGATGGGATCTTTGTTGTTGATCCATCGGAGGGACGATTGGCAGGAGGGGATCATGGGAACGGTCGGATGGCCGAACCTTGGGTCATCGCTTCCTATGCCCGATCGATCTTGTCACCTCGGCGGGTCGACCTTCGCTCCCGTCGAATCTTGGTTACTGCGGGAGGGACGCGAGAGGCGATCGATCCGGTTCGATTCGTTGGGAACTCG
>JAFMAA010000062.1 GCA_029785235.1 Nitrososphaerota archaeon
TCTGATCCTCCTGAGGTACGCCTCCCTGTCCTCCCTCATGCTGTCCCCCACCGCCACCTGCTCTGCGTTCTCCACCGGAAGGACGGAGTAGAGGTTGCTGACGAGCTGCGTGAGGATCTGGGCATCACCTTCGTGGATGCCGCCGCCCCGCTTCATGGTGTCCCTCATGAAATCAAGGCACTCCGATCTACGGCGGACCGTCTCCAGCTGGTTTGGGTCGAAAAACACCTCGTCGGTCAATTGACCACCACCCCTTCATTTCTTGACAGGGTGAAGAGTGCGGCATCGTTCTGCGTACGGTCATACTGGTTGTGGTGGATGGCAATCCCGCCCACCATGTACCGCTGCCTGATCAGGTTAAGCTTGACCTCCTGGAGCCTGGCAGCGAGGTCATGTATCATGCTTTCCCTTGCTGCGCTGGCCATGAATGCCGCATACCTGTCACGGTCATGGATCTCGTTCCCGGCCTCCTGGTCCACCTGGTCGGCTGCCCTGGACAGGGAATCCTCCATGTGCATCTGGTAGCGGTACAGGAAGCGGCGGTACTCCCATATGAATGCATCCCATGAGAAGCGGGGAACAAAGGGGAGGTCCCTGATGATCTGATCCTCGACTCCGGCGTCCCGCAGCTTGGACTTCTGCTCTGCGGAGACCAGGGAGACGAGGGTGCTGTCTGCCTGTTTGGGCTGCTTGTCATCAGTCATTCTTGACCACCTCCTCCCTTGTCCGGTCAGCTTCCTCCTTGGGGCTGAACTCCCTCATCTGCTTCGCCCTCTCAGCCTGCTCTGCCTTCTTGGCCCCCACGGATGCGCCCGACGTCTCGGCGTAATAGTCAAGGGCTGAGCTCCACTCGTCCAGCCTGAGGTCTTTCTCGTAGGCCTGATAGTACTTGTGCTTCTGCATGAGCTCGATCTTCATGTTCTCCACGGCCTGGACGGAGGCAAAGCGCATGCTCGGGCTGCGGGAGTTCCAGTCCTGCATGTCCTTGAATTCCTTGAAGAATCCAGAGGAGAGGCGGTCCATGAAGAAGACAAACTCCTGCTCCGCCTTGTTGAGATCCTTGATCCGCAGGAAGTCGACCCCCTTGCTGTTCGCGTACGTTATGAAGGTGTGGAAGGTGGTCCTGGCTATCTCTGCCATCCTGACCATGACCCTGCCGTCCTCCGGCGAGATCTTGCCCTTCTCCATGCCCTGCTCGACGTCCTTCAGGCCCGCATTGATGTAAGAGATGGACTCCTCGCACAGCTGTATCATGGCCATGCCCGGGAACAGGTCCTCCTCGCCGACGACGGTCCGGGCCTGCACGTCGACTTCCACCGCAAAGATGTACTTCGCATACCCCGTATCTATGACCCTGCAGTGCGGCGTATTGATGCCGTACGGATGGGTCGGATCCAGGAGCCTCCTTGAAAAATAATACTCCTCGTATTTCTTCCTCTTCATGCCATGGGACATGTCCTCCTGGGAGGGACGGAACACGTCCACCGTAAGCTTCCTGTCCTTGCTCAGGCTCACATCCACCGGGACAGTCCGCCCCTCGGGCCTGTACACACGCACCCGGATGACGTCCTTCCTGTCTTCCGCATCAGCCTCAAAATATTCGTACGGTATGACGAGGAACAGGAGGATAGAAACCATGATGGGCACCAGCAGGCCAAGGTAGTGGTACAGGAGCCAGAGGACGAACCCCACGAACAATGCAAGGGCCAGCTTCCTCGTGCCTCCCCACAGTTCCCATCTCTTCAGGGATCTCCTCAGCAGCCCATGGATGATGTGCTCTTCCGGCTGTATCTCCGCTATCTTCATCTCCCTGAGGCCGTCCCTTATGGGGCGCCCGCTGGGGACAAACACCTTCCTGTCCTGGCTCTCGTCCTTTCCCGTTCCTGCAGTTGTCTCTTCAGCCACTTCTATACAGTCCTCCCTTGTCGTGTTTATGCGAAACGCTTGGCTTGATCCATATCTTCCTGATCATCTTCCCTATGCCATAGACGGCCACTCCGCCGCCCGCAAATGCCTCGGCGATGTATATGAGGGGCACCTGCTGGACAGGCGTGATCTTGGCCTTCTCGTAGTTGATGTAGCTCACCGGGGTCATGAAGTCCAGGGAATAGAGGAAAACGGACGACCGGCCCAGCTGGAGGCTCGTGACGTTGATACTGATCAGGATGGTCCCCGAGTACGAGGTGTTCACGTAGACCGTATGGTACCATGACCACCCTGAATCCAGGGAGACTATGGTGCCTCCCTGTGAAACAGACACCGTGGAATTCCCCGGGCTGTGCACTATTATCTCGAAGTTGTTGAGCATGGGCCACGTGGACCCCGGAAAGGCCGTTATGGCCAAACCAAGGGCTGAATAGTTCCCCCACAGCTGCACATTCATCTCCGACAGCTGACCGGATGGTGCCGCTGCCGATGCCGGGACCGCCAGCATGCACACGGATGCCACCATGACCGCTGCCAGCACTGCTGCCTTAAATCTCATTCTTTATCTCCTCCACAATTCCTTCCTTTGCGTTCTTCTGGGGGATGCCCTTGAGGACCATCTTCCCCATCTTCCCCGACGTCAGGAGCCTCATTATCTGGTTCCTCCTGTCAGCCGGGATTGCGCTCGTTATGGCCTGTACTTCCTGCTTCGAGAGGCCGAAGTACATGGCTATTCCCTCCATTACAAGGCCTGTCTGGTTATCCTCGTCGTTCCTTGTCCTCTTCCTTTTTCCTGCCCACCTAACCAGCCAGACCCCAAGGGGTATCCCTATGCTCAGGGCCAGGGTGACGATCCCGTCAGGGGTCTCTATGAATGCCAGTATCTGCTGGCCCGTTGTAGGAGGCGGCTGGGTCGGGTTGTATGACACCACCGCGAAGGTCGTGTTCGTGGACCCGAAAACCCGGGATCCCGATATGTTCTCCCCTCCGGAAACAGAGAGTATCCAGTCGGTGCCGATGCGGGAGGCGTTCACCCTGATGCCAACCTGCCCGGCCGATATCATGTAAGCGGAAGCAAATCCCATGAAGTTCCCGTCCTGCTCCTGGACCGCAGAGATGTTCGCAAGGAAGGCCAGGGTCTGCGCGGACGTCAGGGGGACGGATGAGGATCCATGGACGTAGGATATGAGGACCACGAAGGGGGAGGTGACATTGACCTGGACCTGCGGGACGGGGGTCAGGTAAAGCGACAGGCCGCTGGTGACGTTGGCCGGGATGCCTACGGGAAACGTATACGAGTATGACCCGCTGTTGCCGCCGTATGCCATCCTGACGGAGAGGGTGAACTGGCCCTGGACCGTCAGGGTGAAGTTCAGGCGGAGGTACTGACCGGAAACCGACTGGGCCACCTGGACCCCGACGAAGAGGCCTGACATGTTGGTGATGCCGTAGAGGACCGATGCGTTCTCCATCTGTGCATGGTCGAGCAGCGTGCCGTTCCTGAATTCAGCCGAGAACATGAACGATGCCGGCTGGCCCACCAGAAGCGCATAAGGCTGGGAAACCGGCGAAACGATGAGCCCCCTGTTCGTGCTGTTGAAGGCCGCCTCGGTCTCCCTGGTGATGTTGGGCCCGTTGAAATCGTAGCCAATTGTCTCATTGACCAGGGTGAAGTTCAGGGAATCGGTGAGGTTGTCATGCGTGTAAAGGTGGTAGCTGCCGGTGGCAAAATAGAGGGTGCTCTCCTGCCCCACTCTCGTAGAGAAATTCACGTAAACGTCCTTCCCTATGGTATTGATGGAAGAGAACTGCGTTGCCAGCGGGGACGAAGCGGGGACGGCCTCCTCATTGATGAACTGCACCCCGTAGGACGGCGTCCTGATGTATATGTCCACGGTCTTTGCGGGCTGGTTCAGCGTCAGGTTGCCGGTGTACAGGACATCGCCCAGGACATCCGTAACCTGAACGGGGTATGTCTGCCCCAGCTCCCCGGTGAAGGTGGAGCTCAGGGACTGCAGGACGCCCCCTATGTAAAGGTAGGCAGTAGGCGACCCGGTGGACGGCCCTGCATTGCCGAGCAGGCCGATGCCGCTGCCGTTGT
>JAFMAA010000063.1 GCA_029785235.1 Nitrososphaerota archaeon
GCTCAGGCACTTGTATACGGGCAGCATCCAGATCGTGGCCTTCAACGTCGCCGCCCGGGACGAGCTCATCGGCCGCGCCGCCCTGGTTGCGAAGGCCGACAGGTTAATGATCGACACCATCCAGAGCGTGCTTGAGGCGGCCTTCCGCCACTTCCACCCCGACCTTCGCAAAGTCAGCCCTCCTCAGCGCGAGGACTTGATCGCCTACTGCATGAGGGCAGAGGGAGCCCAGGTGGCCGCAGACCCGCAGGTGACCAAGCGACTCCGCAAGCTCCTGGAAGGTCTCATCCGCACCCCACCCGAACCTGAAAGTGTCGACCAAAAGGTGCTCACCGCGATGGCCGCCGAGCGCAGAAGACGAAAACTCTACGACAACGTGGACGTCGAGGCCTGGATCGCCCGCAAGCCTAAAAAGGTCGTCGAGTACCTCCGGCGGGTGCGGAAGGTCTCCGTGCTCTTTGTCGACGAGGCGCAGGACCTCAGCCGACTGGAGTGGTCTGTGGTCACCGCCTGCATCAAGGCAGGAATCGTCGTGCTGGCGGTGGGCGACACCGATCAGACCATCAACGTGTTTCGCGGAGCGGACGCTTCGGGCATGGAGAGGCTCATCGCCGAACATGCCGTGGAGGTCGACCTGCCGATAACCTGGCGGGCGAAGGCGTCGCTCGCCTCAGACCTGGCCTCCCTTCGCGCCGGGCTCTTCCCAGGCTCGCCCGATCTGGTGGCGGCGCGACCGGGGGGCCTCGGGGCCCGTGCCATGATCCACCTGGGCGCCGAGGAGCGGGCCGGTCGCACCGTTCGGGCCGCGCTCGTCGCCGAGGTCACCTCCGCGTTCGGCATGCCCATCCCGTCCTGGGCCATCGAGGGCCTTCCGGGAGGCTACGACCGCTCGTTCTTGGACCAACTCCCCGGATACGGCCTCAGCGACATTGCAGTGCTCGTGGCCACCAACAAGGAGGGGGCAGAGGTGGCCGAGCTTCTCAAGGGTACAGGGTTGCCGGTCGTCCACCTCAAGAAGCGCCCGCCGGACCCGCTCGCAGGATCAGGGGCGCGCATCCTCTTGAGCGCACTTGACCCCTGGGGAGAGACCTCGGACTATCCGGACTTGTGCCGATCGCTGTACCTGCGCTGCCTCCTCGAAGAACTCGCAGAGCGAGATGGAACCCGCCTTTCTCGGGGAAGTGGTGCGGGACGCCGCCTCCGGTCCTTCCTCGTCGACCTCGCAGAGCACGAGAAAGACGGGCGCGAAGCCCTGGTCAAGATGACCTACGGCTGGCTCAACTCTCTGGCCGAGATTCGGTTGGGCGAGGAAGCCCGCCTCTACGCGAAGGCGGCGCGGCGGGTGGTGGACGTCGTGTTCGGCAGCGGCGACGCAGATCCGGAGACTCACGCGAGGTGCGTCCTTGACGAGATCGCCGCGGCATACGACCTCTACTACAGGGGAGGCAGTGAGGCCTACGCAGTTGTCGAGTACGCCCTCAGCCTGGGAGGAGACCGGCTCTCGATGGCTAGAGGAGTTCGCTACTGGCCGGCCCGCTCGAAGGGGAATTCACTTCCTCCCTTGGCCGACGGGGAGAGACGGGTGGTCGTGGCCGTCGTCAACCAGGCGAAGGGGCTCACCTTCGAGGCCACCTGGGTATGCGCCCTCAAAGCCTGGCGCTTCCCCCACAGGGGCAAAGACTGCCATGAGGAGCGCTGCCGGTACTGGGTCGCATGCACGAGGGCGACCGACCTGCTCGTGGTCCATCTCCACGAGAGCGACCGGACCTACCCGGAGCTCGGCGGCGAGGTGTCCGTCGTTGGGGGCCGGCCCTCCTTGAGGCCCGCTAGGCCAAGGAGGGTGGCCGGGGTCGCTGGTCAGGGAAGGCCAAGGAAAACCCGTCGTTGACGGGTGTCAGGAGGCCAAAAATGCCGATCGACCAGGTGAAACTCTGATGTCCCTGGGTACATAGCTAACGTCATCGGTACCTTCAGCCTTCAAACAAGCTCCGCCGGATTGTTCTTATTACCTTCCCCAAAGAATAACCATCCCTACCAATCGGAGAAGCATCCTAGTAACTACTGTCAGATGTTTTGTACACTACCTACTGGTCCTCACAGAACAGAGGTAGTGGCTGTTGGGCCAGTCTTTTTGTAGCAATCCGACAGTAGGTATCGGAACGTTCCACTCCTATTCCCTTACGTCCCAGTAGGTCAGCTGCCACCAAGGTGGTACCCGATCCACAGAACGGATCAAGCACGCTCTCCCCAGGCCAGGTAGAGAGCCTGATCGCACGCATGGCCAGCTCCAGTGGGAACGGTGCTGGATGACCCAGCTCTCGGCTCTCTGGGGGGAACTGCCAGACGTTGCGGGTGAGCAAGGGCCAGCCACCGAGCAGGTCGTGCCAGTTCTCCAAGCCCTCAGGTGGGGTCCTCGGCCAGTCCCCCTTGCACATCACCACCACTGCCTCCCAGTCTCCCCGGAGGTTTGGAGCACTGGGCGTCTGCCAACTGCCCCACGCTGTTCCAGCACCACGTGCTCCAACCCATGCGATCACGTCTATCTCGTTCAGTCCAGCCCCCACCAAAGCGTTGGACCATCCCCGTAACAACGAGACCCTGGCCTTCGAGGTACGACCGGAGTGGGGTCGTGCTTGGTTCGGGGACTCGACTACTACCGGTGCAACATTGAGCCATACCCGTCCCCCCTCCATTAGGACACGGCTCATCTCCAAGGCCCATCTGTTTACATCCTCCCAGTACTCATTAAAGCTACGAGCATCCCCACTTGCATCATCGGCGTAGGTGATCCCGACGTTGTACGGCGGTGAGGTGACGATACAGGCTATCGAGTCATCCTCTATAGGTAGTTCAGCTGCGTCCCCACACCACAGCTCTATCTGGCCGTGTTGTAAAACTAGCTCTCCCACACCAAGAGCCTAACGGAGCACAAGGTTTACTTCTCAAAGTGGGCTGGATTGTAGTCTTACAAAGACAACTGTTCAGGTGGTTCCCGGGAACCACCTGAGTGTATGTTCGCCTTTGTTCTCTGTACATACCCTGTATCCAACGGGGTATACCAAGGTTTTATCCACCTATGACAACTCCGACCAGAGGGTAGCTGTCTTTGAGGGATAGCCTTTTGTCCATCCCAGGGATTGGAATGTAGTCGAGCTAGAGGTGTGTGACAATCTGGAACAAGCTGAGGGTGCCTTTTTCTTTTAAGAGACAGTAGGTAAATCGGGTACGTTCTTAGCTGTTGTCAACCCGACTTGATTAGAGCTCAGGAGAGGGCACGCCCTGGGCAAGAGCGTCTTTCGATGGCCGTTTTGCTGGTCAGGGGTTGTAGTCCTTGGATGGGCGACCAGGCAAACCATGATCCCATGGCAGGTTCGCCCTATCAGACAACTATGGTAGCAGTTCCGCTGCCATAGCCAATGTGAGCGAGATTCCACAGAAGAAGCTGCGCAACAGCATTGCTGAGGTGCTCGTAGGGCCGAGTCGAACGAAACCTCCACTGTTACCGTTGCCGGTCGTCCCAAGTTGTGTGCGCAGTTGTGTGCAAAATGGGTTCTGGAATGAAGAGTGAACATAGTGATTATGCCACCTGGGATACAGATAGGGAAATGGCGCCCCAAGAAGGTTCATGGAGAGGTATGGCTGGTCATCCATCCACTGCTTATGAATCTCGCATGCCACTGCAGGGAAAAGACAAAGAGGCTTGCCTCTTGGGAAAGATTAAGACAACCTTTGTTCACCTTT
>JAFMAA010000064.1 GCA_029785235.1 Nitrososphaerota archaeon
GGAAGTTCCGACTCCGCGGAGGCCCTGAATGAAGAGGGGATTGACCTCAAGGTAATGCTCGCGCAGTTCGTCGAGGACCTCGTCCCGTCCCTTGAGCGGAGGGGACTGGCAAATCCTCCCCCTGCTGGGCTCCTCGTTCCATTCGGTCGGCGGTAGACTCTGTGTTCCTGTTTCTGTCTCCAAGGTGGTTCACCTCGGGGAACGAGGGGAAACCACCCGTACAGAGACTGGTAAGCATGACTTCAACCTGAACTACCCTGTCTCCAAAGTGCGACTGAAGTGAGTAATCCGCCGCGATGAAGAAGGGATCGAACTCCACAGCCTTACTCGCCCGCACAGTCCAGACGGGAGCTTCAGGGATTGAGCGATTCGGAACCGGAGCACTCACGTTCGGGGGAGAGTCGCTGATCCAGTCTGGTTCGGGCTCACCCCCCACTGATTGAACCGGGAACTTGTCCGAATGGCCGGTCAGACGGCTTGGGACCTCTCTGAACCGAAGTGCGGAAGGTCACTCGTGTGAACTAATATTCGCTGATGGCATTCGGACGCTTGGTCGAAGACCGATGAAGTACGAATCCGTCAAGGCACTATACTACATCACCTCCAAGTCCAACCTGGCATCCATCTTTCAGAATGGGATATGCTCTCATGACCGAGCTAGTGGCCTAACCCACGACAGCATTGCCAAGCCTGAGGTTCAGAAAATAAGAGCCAGAAAGCGGGTTCCCGGAAGCCAGGGGCGGCCCTTGCACGAGTACGTCAACCTGTACTTCAATCCACGCAATCCAATGCTCTTTCTGATGAAGGAAAACCACGAGAACCTCGTGGTTCTGGATGTCGATAAAGAGGTCATGAAACGACAAGGGGTTGCAATATCTGACTACAATGCTGCGAAGACTTACACTGCCTTCCATCCCTATCCGGAAGGTATAGAGGCCCTTGACGAATCCCTGGTATTCGCAAGATACTGGGTGAACCAAATCGAAGATCTTGGTGATCCTTTCGCCGCCGACAGACGTAAAGCCGCCACTCAAGCTGAGGTGCTGGTACCAGATTTGATTGAACCGCAGATGATTAAAGGTGTGATTGTTTCGTGTAAGAGTGTGGCTGCGGATCTCCGGACAAGTGGACCCAAGGCGGTCTACCGCGTCGACCCAAACTTATTCTTCAGGGTGAAGGCATGATCAAGATTCTCGAAGGGAATCTATTGGATTCAGGAGCTCAGACACTTGTCAACACGGTCAACACAGTGGGGATCATGGGGAAAGGGATCGCTCTTGAGTTCAAGGAACGATTCCCCGACATGTTCCGTGACTATGCCGAGAGATGTCGGCGTGGAGAAGTCAAGCTCGGGCAACCATACCTGTACAAGCGGTTGGTCGCCCCTTGGATACTGAACTTCCCGACAAAGGAACATTGGCGATCGTTGGCACGTCTTGACGACATCATTCGAGGGCTCGAGTACTTAGAGAAGCACTACGAGAAGTGGGGAATCGTTTCGATCGCATTTCCCCCACTTGGGTGCGGGAACGGACAACTCGAGTGGCGGGTGGTTGGCTCGACCCTTTACAGGGCCCTAAAGAGGTTCACGATACCCGTCGAGCTCTACGCACCTCGCGGTACCCCACCTGAAGAACTCCTTCCTCGGTTCCTAGACCATGATGAGGAGATCGGGTCGTACTCTAAGGACTTCGAGGGACAACTCATGGAGCCTGGTTGGGTAGCAATGGTCGAAGTCCTGAATCGGATCGAGAGAAACCCCTATCACTATCAAGTGGGGCGAACCATGTTCCAGAAGATAGCGTACTTCCTGACAGATTCCGGGATTCCAACGGGGCTAAACTACTACCAAGGGTCGTTTGGTCCCTATGCCTCGGAACTCATGCCCATCCTCACACGACTACAGAACCACTCATTGATACAGGAAGAGAGGGATGGACCAACCTATGTGGTCAAGGTGGGTCCGACTTTTCGTGATGCAGAACGAGTGTTTCGCAGACAACTTGCCGATTGGGACAGTGTCATCGAAGGAACGGCTAACCTCTTCATGCGATTGACCACGAGACAGGCCGAGCTAGTGGCCACTGTTCACTTTGCGGCAAGGAAGGTGCGCGAAGAGCTGGGCCGCAAACCTACGGAATTGGAGGTGCTAAACTATGTTCTTCAATGGAAGAAGGGGAGGAAACCATCGGTGGATCGGGGTGAGGTTGCAGACGCAATTAGAAGTCTCAATGTCCTTCACTTGCTTGATACGTCTCGTTCCAAAGACCTTCCTATGGACCGTAGTGTTCTTCTGACTGCGTAGCGTCAGAGGGAGCCTCTGACTCTCCTGAACTCCTTACTTCGGCGATTCCGAGAGAGCAGTGATCAGTGCTCTTGCAGTTGCAACAGATGAGTCTGGACTCAAGGTCCTACTGGACAAGAGGAAGGTCTATCAGATAGCAGAGGAATTTGCAAGTGGGGGAATCCACCTTCTCAAGAACGACGTGTGTTCAGGCCAGTTCGGGTCGTATGCTAAGAGACTTGGCGAGCGACTCGTTGAAGAAGCCAAAGGAGCTCGTTAGCCGTGTCCAGGACCAAGCTCCCCTATGTTCCCAAGACAGTTTCTCGCATGGAGTTGAACCAACCTTAGTTCAAATCCCGCCGGGAGCATGACCCGGAGATCCTCGATATCGGGGACGGGATTATCGGTAAGCCCACGACCCTATCTGGAAGCGAGGCGGTCCAACACGAATCTTAGTCGCGTGCGAGCCGTGACTCCGCGTGTTTGCTACCTTCGAGCTTGTCGTCGCGGGGGTGTGGGTTCTGGAACACATTCGCTGGTCCACTTGATCGAGCTCTGCAACCACTGCGCGAACGGGAGCAGGGAATGATGCAAAGCGGCGCCTTCCGGTGTCAACTGGTATTCGCCATGGGAGCGCCCGTCCTTGGGTGTGGGGATCCGGGACACGAGTCCATACCGCTCGAGTTCCCGCAAGGTCGACACTAGGGTGGCTGGTCCAATGCGAGGGAGGGCGGAATGGATCCTCCCGAAGCGCAAGGGCCCGTGACGGCCCAACAACGTCACGATGCACATCGCCCACTTCTTGCCCACCACATCAATCATGCCCGCAGGTGGGCAGACGCACACCAGGCTCTCACCACGGGTCATTCACTACGTACCCACGTAGCGCCGCCTTAAGTCACTTTCGTCTTTGAAGTGAATACTATGGTCGCAAAAAGCAGCCTCACCGAAAAGAGCGAACCGGTTGAATACGCCTTGGACTTCTGCGTCTCGTGCTACCTTCCGGACGCCCTCCCCGTGATCCAAGGGCTATTGGAGAGACACGCCCATGACGAAGCTTTCCACCTGGTGCTGACCCCAGGTCCCGCCGGCTCCTTCGAGGTCAAGCAGGGAGGGAAAGTGGTCTACTCAAAGGCGAAGTCGGGACGTCTTCCGACCCTCTCAGATTTGGGGCTTCCCGACTCAGACACACCTTCCTCCTCAGCAAAGCGCAAAAGTTGCTGCTGAGGGCTTCGAGGAAAACGAGCGAACAGGGACCTTGGGGGGGTCCATTGTACCCTATGAAAGGGTATCTCGGCGATTGCCAGCCCGCTCTGCGTGCCCCTTCTTTCAAGGGGGATACTGGCCAACTACCTCAACCGCCGGCTCTTCGGATCCTAACCATCGACCCCGTTCGTTCCCGCCGTGCACCTCATATATTTTTGGAGCCGGTCGGGGCGCGAATTTGCCATC
>JAFMAA010000065.1 GCA_029785235.1 Nitrososphaerota archaeon
CCGCTCGAGGGGTTGGGAAAGACTGTGATAAGGCTCAGGTACAAGATGGTCTCCGAAAACCCATCATTCACTTTCCAGTTATTGCGTGGGATCAAGGACTCAATGCCTTTCGTTGAGAACGAGGGATATTTGTACAGGTTCTTTGAAATAGGGAAAGTATTCGGAGGTGACGATCGGGAACTCACATTCACGGCAAAGCTCTCAGAGGGAACCACAGCAACTTCCTACGTGATTCTCGGTGTCAAAGACGGCAACGGGGAGACCGGGAACCCATCCGTAGAATACTTTGATTGCAAGCATGAAACCCAGCCTAGCGGAGAAGCGAAGGAAACTGTGGAAAAGCCGAAGCCTTGTGAGGCTGTGGATGATACTAATTTTTACTGTGAGGGCCGGGACCTGTTCTTTGCCTTGTCTAAAGCGAAGCTAGACAAATTGATGTATCTCGTTGTCATCCTAAGGGTTTCTCCCCAAACGCGCATCTTCGCTGCTGTTTCATCTATACAACTCCTAACAGTTTCAGTATTGGTAACACTGGCGCTGCAGATCCATTCTCAGCCGTTCAGTACCTCTTTCTCCCTTATCACGGGGCTATTCCTCGCACTACTGACGCTACTTCTGTACCCGGAGAGGTCCAGGCTGATGGATACTAGAATAAGTGTGGCTATCTACTCGGTTATTCTCTCAATAGCATTGATCCTGCATGCCCTCTCGATTTATATTAACTTGAAAATCATCTCGTTACTTTTTGACACGTTCCCGGTCTTGCATTCCCTGCTGGTCACCATAGTCAGCTTCCTCTTACTTCTGTATATTGGATATTGCTTGCTTGAATGGGCGTACAGGAGGTACAAGATTCACTGCCCAATGGAAATGAGTTGCCGGAACCACAACGATACCGATGGGGCAAATTAGTGATGAGGCTTTTAAACCTAATGATAGCACGGTTCAAGCAGTACCTGTTACCACTCACGTCCCCCATCCGAAACCAGAAGGGCTCGTATTCATGCATCGCCGGGTTGCGGTCGAAATCTCCCAGTGAACTTGGGTTATCCTTAACTAATACCAATACGCATGGGTTGAGATCCGCCCAGCCCAATCCGTGTCCTAGAATTCCTCCACTAAATGTGTAAGAAAGTATTATAACACTCCTATTTTATACTATTATAGGGTTTAAGAAGCGCTAAGAAGACTGGCTGCCCCATGGCATTTGCTGGCTAAAGGGCACTCACCACAGAGTGGTCTCACAGGTCTACACACTTTGGCACCGAGGTCTATCATCGCTAGGCTGAATGTCCTGTCGCAGAGCGGCCCCAGGCCAACTCGCAACATCCCATCGACTCCCGGGGCAGTAAGCCTTCTGTCTCCAGCGTAACGCCGCATTACCCTGACCACGTTTGAGTCGACTACCGGTAATTTCTGTCCATATGCGAAAGAGGCTATCGCTGCAGCCGTGTACGCACCAACTCCTGGGATCCGTTTCAACTCTTCTAGTCCAGACGGCAGAATACCGCCGAGACAGCCACACACGTATCGTGCAGCCTCCAGCATGAGCACACCCCTCTGCCTGTACAGTCCGACTGGCTTGAGGCACTTCACTATACCATCCAGTGTGGACGAGGCGAGGGTACACATGTCCGGATACCTCTCTAGAAATGGGGAATACGCCCTGAGCGCAGCCCTGCTGGTCGTCCTCTTAAGTAAGGACTCAGCCAAGAAGACCCTGTATGGGTCACGGGTCTCTCTCCAGGGGAAGCTGCGCAGGTGTGTGGCCGACCACTGTAGTACCTTGGTGCGGATGTGTTCTACGTCACCGATCAGGTCAGAAGATGTCATCAATGTAATTCCTCACCCCTTCTTCCCCTCTTCCATACTTCCGCTCGAACTCCGCAAGGAGATCGCGGATCTTCCTCCCGATCTCCTCCTGGATGCTCCGCGACCCCAATATCTTAGCAGCAGAAACCCTCAAGCTATCGAAGAGGCGCACATGGAACCGGTCGTCGCCGCTCAGGAAGTCCCAGAGCTCCCTGCCGACAAGCGTCCTTATCTCCATGTCGGGGAGGTATGTCCTCATAAGGGAAAGGGTCACCGTTGAGTTCCCCCTCTTCCCGTAAGTCATCCCTATGTACCCATTGTCCCCATTGCCTTCTACCTTCTGGATCTCATGGAGCCAATAGATGATCTGGTCCTTGTCCATATCGTTTGTACCGCTCTTGACCTGTATCCAATGGTTCTTCCCATCTGAGCCATGCTTCACCAGGTCCCAGCCGGACCTCACCCTCTCGACCTCCTCCGACGTGACCTCCAGCAAATTCTGGACAAAGTAGCCCATTGACGTAACTATGGACCGGCTGACTGCAGCACTGACATTGAACTCGAGCACCTCCAGCGGTGTCTTCAGGTTCAGCGAGCGGATGAGCAGGGGGTTGATGTTCAGGCTTTCAAGTCCCAAGGAATTGATGTTCTCCACCTGCCTCCTTGTGAAGTCCCTTGCGAGCCCCCTGATGTAGCTGTCAACTAGGGGTAGGTCCTCGGACAGGATGCCGGCGCTGCTGACCTGAAGGATCTTCTCGATGTCGCCGCCGTCGATCCGGAGGGGCATGCCGGATGCGCTACGCAGCCCCGTCAGCTGCTCCCTTGTGCAGGCCAGGAATTCCCCTACGCTTGTGAAGTAGGAAGACACCTTCCGTGCCGCACCCCTGCTCAGGCCGCCGTCGGCCCACAGCACGAACTCGATGAGGTCCTGCGCCTCAAGCCTCATCCTCTAACCCTCCTCCTTCAGGATCCGGACTACATGGCTGGCCACGGCCTCGGACAGGTGCACCGGAACTGCGTTGCCTATAAGCCGGTACCTTGCGTCTACGCTTCCGGTTATCTTCCAGCCGAGCGGGAAGCCTTGGAGCGCCTTGTACTCCGCCAAGGAGAGAAACCTGTCATACTGGGGGTGCACCAGGAACGTACCCTTCTGGGAGGGGGTCGTGACCAGCGTCGGGGACGGCTCGTCCCAGGGGATCCTCCTGTAGAACCCCATCCTGCCGCCCTCTGAGTTGAAAGCGTGGCCCATCGCATCAGCCGCAGTGTCTGGGGGCATCTGCACCCAGTTACCCCCAGGCGGCACAAACGACATGAACTTCCTGTCCTCTGGCCCGAGCTCCTTGTCCTTTGTATACCTGAGGTGTCTGGCGGACTCCCAGAAGGTCACCCAGGGTTGCCTTTCAGGCGAGCCGTCCCCGGAATGCGTCGGCTCGGGGAACGACGGGTTACCCTCCCTCAGCCCAATGAATATTAGCCTCTCGCGCACTTGCGGTGCCCCAAAGTCAGCAGCGTTGAGGGCCGCATATGCATATCTGTATCCGGTGGAGTCGAGCATCTCCTTGACCACCTTGAATGCGGAACCCCGTTCCTCATCCCCTTCCGGCTTGCGCTTGTACTTGTCGTAGTACGGAAAGTGCTTCAGGCGGCTAGAAAGCAGCCCGGGGACCTCCTCCATGACGAAGGCCGCCGGTCTGATCTCCTTTATTGCGCGGATAAAGTACTTCAATGGGGACGACCTGGGGTCGTTCAGTCCGGCCCTTCTGCCGGCGGGCGAGAATGGTTGGCACGGGGGGCCGCCTATGAGGATGTCGACCTCACCGGGCGAAACCCCCGCTTCCCGCATGAGTTCCTTCGGTTCTATCCTGTCTATATCCCGGTTGAGGAACTTCAGGTCA
>JAFMAA010000066.1 GCA_029785235.1 Nitrososphaerota archaeon
ATATCTCTTCAATACCATGGCCCTTTTTCCTTGAAGAGTTTTTGCACACTTTTTCGCACACAACCGTGTGAGGTGAGCTCGGCTGAGGACGGGGCGGGCTGGCTTTCGTTCTTTAGAAGCCTTGTTGCCCGGGGACTTAAATGGGGTGGCTCTGGTGATCTTGGATGCCCACACGGGCCTCGTGGCTGCCATATCTGCTAGCTTGGCCCCGAGTCACCTGGCAGCGACGGTGGACCCACTACTTGAGGGACCTCTTACCAAGGTCCCGAAATCCTCTTAAGCCCTGGGTGGCGACCTTGGTACGTAGCATCTTCGACCAGCCCGACGCATTAGAAGTTAAAGCCCACCTCGACCGGGTGGTTAAAGCCCTCGGTAGCAAGCTCCCGGAGCCATCCGTGCACCTTGGGGAGGCCAGGGAGGATCTCCTTTCGTTCTCAGCCTTCCCTCGGGCAATCTGGCGCCAGATCTGGAGCTTAAACCCACAAGAACGGCTCAACAGGGAGATCCGGCGCAGAACAGATGTGGTCGGGATCTTTCTTGAACGAAGCTCTATCATCTACCTGATTGGGGCGGTGCTCATGGAACAAACCGAGAAGTGGGCCGAGTCTGTCGCTACATGGGGATCGAGGTGTTAGAAACGGTTGACAAAAACCTGGAGCCCCCGTTGCCTTCTCAGACAGAGACCTCACTTGAGCTACCGGAAGCAGCTATGGTATAGGCTTGTGACTGGATCACACGGTGGTCCCATACACCACTTCCGTGGACGTGACCGGACGGTCCTCTCCAATGCATGAATCCATCTCTCTTCAAAGAATGCCTGCACTGCCTCCTTGACGAGCACCTTCATGAGATCTGCATCTTCCTTCACCAGTGATGTGAGCGACCGTGATTTGATTGTATGCTTGGCTGTAGCCATGGTATTGATCCCTCCTTTATGGGGTGATTGTTGTATATCTCTTCAATACCATGGCCCTTTCTTCCTTGAAGAGTTTTTGCACACTTTTTCGCACACAACCCTTACGTGGACGTAACCACAGCGAGGACACAGTTGTGAGCTATAGGCCGGGTTGGCCCGCTGTCGGCAAGCTCCGGCTGCCGATGCCTTGAAGTGAGATCTGTCGTTGATGATGGAGTTGCGCATCTGCACGGTTCGCCTGGCCATGGACCGCGACTTCGCCTTGCCTCTGAAGTCGAGCTTCTCCTGGGCGAAACGTGCCGGGCCACGCCGCTTCAGGAACTCGTTGAAGGCGGTGTTCACTAGTCGTTCGCACTCGGCCCGGTTCCGCTCGCGCCTCACGTCCATCTTCTTGAAGCCTAAGTTGTTTGTCTTGATGCGTCGGGCCTTGGCATGATTGCCAGACTCCAAAGCCTTCTTGCAGATGGCGTGCAGCTTTTGCCGCTTTCGTGATTTGTCAAGCTCAACTCTGGAAGCCTTTTGCAGGAATGGACCGAACTTCCTGCCGTAGCGCCTGCCGTGGTCATCAGTCATCACCTCGCTCTGCCCGATGTCCACAGCTGCGTTCCCGCCATCGGGAACGCTCTTAGGTGGAGCGAGGGTGAAGGTGGTGTGAATTTCGGCCACCCGCGTTCTCGGTTCCATCACGACCCGGATGTTCCCTGAGATCGCCGAGAACCCAAGCAGTGGAACCAAGATGCGCTCTTGGGGCATGATGCTCATAAGTCTGACCTCTGGTGCCCGGTCGCAGATGTCGTAAGGGTGTACATGTCCGCGTCGAAGCACGCGCTTCTTGCTGTGCGCGCACGCGGGAAGCGCTTCACGCGCCGACGCACCTCACGGGCGACGATCTTCACCACCGCACAACGCTCGGACTTGCGTATCTTGGACGTCGAGGGCATCGGGGTGTCCCCCGCGTAGAGCGCGGCTACTCGCCTCGGGCTATAGAGCAGCCAGTTGGCGTAGTGACGCATCTCATCGGACCACCGTGCTTTGCGCCGTACGAGGGGCTTCAGGTCCTCTGCGATGGCTGCCCAGAACTTATTCATCGTCTCGTAGGCATCTTTGGCCGTCATCTTCCACATGCGCGCCTGGAGCCCGTAGGGGCTCACATAGCCACCTGGTCTATGCAACAGGGAGTCACGATAGGACCGCTCCCCCGAGAAGTTCGCGAACACACCTGGGGTAAGGACACGAAGGTGATAATCCTTCTCTTTCACGTAGGCCTCTATGAGGGCATGGAGCTCGCCAGCCTTCCCCCTGTTCAGGCAAGGCGAGTGCCTGCGTACGCAGCGCATCGGGACCAGTTCCTCGTCGACTGGGGCACTCACGGTTTAGCCATCGCAGCTATATCGGCTTTCTTGTAGCGCCTGAGCCCATAGAGCCGAGACGAGAAGCAATGCACAATCGAGAGCAGGTCCTGCACCATCTCCTCTTCGGAGGAGAGCGACTCGGCGTTCATCACCACGATCTTGCACCCATGGTCGGCGCAGAACTTCTCGAAGAACTCGAAGCCGAAGCGCACCAGGCGGTCCTTGTGAGCGATCACGATCTCTGATGCCTCGCCGTGCTCCACCTCTCCATGAGACGGAGGAAGTTCTTGCGTTTGTAGTTGAGCCCACTTCCCACGTCTTCTAGGTACTCCGCTACCGCTCTGCCCGAAGCGAGACAGAACTGCTCCACCGCAGCCCGTTGGTTTACTAGATCCGGCTTCTGCGCTGCGCTGATAACCCGCACGTAGGCGACTGTCCTGGGCTCCTTCGGCTTCTGGCCGATCACTGTCAAGTAGTCGTCGTGGGTGTAGTAACGCCGGTTGGTGGGAGAACGACGTGCCACTAACACGCCCTCACGATCCCAGCGTTGGAGAGTGGACACCGACCGCCCGATCATCCGACCGAATATCCGCGGTGGATACATGTCCATAGCAGGTATGCTTAGCATACACCTAACCGCAGAACCGTTATCTCCTAACAGCACACCGAAAGCGCGTCAAGGAGTGTTCATCTATCTTACTGTTAAGCGCGTTATCTCACTCCTCCTGTTCCTCGGGTGAACGATCGGGCAGTTGAAGATCGAAGATCCCAGAAATGGGCACTGAACAAGGGAAACAGGTGCGAGATGTAGTGGTGCTCGCGTTGTCAAACGACACCGTGAACTAGGACTACACAACAGGCTCAAGAAGCATGAAGCCTTAGAAACAGACAGGCTCGTCAGTTCTTGTAGCCAAGCTCTTGTAGGCGAGGGAGATTCACTGCACATTTCCTCTCCAGCCTATATTGCGGTGTCGAGCTGACTTGGGAGATTACGGTGTCCTTAGGTACCGTCTACGGCTTCGGGGGTAGCGTCAAGCTGTTTGATTGCCCGACCAATCACATGTGGAGATACTGGTGCGGAAAGTATACAGGGAAGAAAGGCGAATCGCCGATGTGTTATGATCAAAAACCCAGCTTGCTCAATTGTATGCAAGGTGTCCCTGGAGGT
>JAFMAA010000067.1 GCA_029785235.1 Nitrososphaerota archaeon
AAGCATGTCACATTCGCACGAAATATATGAATCCTACCTCGAATCTGTTTCTATGGTGCAGCAGCAGATAGACAGCTACAACCGTTTCATACACATGGGGCTCAACAAGATAGTCGAGAACCAGAATACCATAGAGCCGGACGTGGCAAATTTCGCTATAAAGTTCAAGGGCATAAGGCTGGAGATGCCGAAGGTGATAGAGTCCGACAGCTCGACCAGGAGCATACTCCCGCATGAGGCCATATCAAGAAACCTCACATACGCCGCGCCGATGTACATAACGTATGTGCCTGTCATAGCAGGAATAGAGAAATCGAACAACACTGGAGAGGCTTACGTGGGCGATCTTCCGGTCATGGTAAAGAGCGAGCTCTGCTACACGCGCAACATGACAAGGGAGCAGCTTCTTAGCGAGGATGAGGATCCTGATGATCCCGGAGGCTATTTCATAATAAAAGGCACGGAGAGGGTGCTCGTAGGAATCGAGGACCTGGCGCCCAACAGGATCATAACGACGAAGGAGAGCGACAAGGATGTCGTGAGCAAGGTATTCTCCACCACAGTGAACTTCCGCGCAAGGTGCAGAGTTACCACGCATGAGTACGGCATATACAAGGTGCTCTTCCCGACCGTTTCGAAGGGCATGGACCTCATACTGATACTCAGCGCGCTCGGCGTAATGCCCAAGGAGTCTATAGGGAGCGTGCGCAACAGCGAGGTCACCAACGACCTTCTCCTCAACATAGACCTGAGCTCTGCGAAGGAGTTCAGCGCCAACGACGCGCTCATGGAGCTCGGCAGGCTTGCCGCCCCGAACCAGACAAAGGAGTACCAGAAGAGGCGCGCAGAGATCCAGCTCGACACGTACATACTGCCGCACCTCGGCTCGACGCAGAAGGAGAGGGCCGAGAAGGGGCGCTACCTGCTCAAGATGGCTGAGCGCTGCTCGATGGTCGCATACGGTCACATACGCGCCAACGACAAGGACCACTACGCCAACAAGCGGATCAAGCTTGCGGGCGACCTGATGGAGGAGCTGTTCAACAACGCCTTCAAGTTCTTCATAAAGGACATAAAGTACCATGTCGAGAGGACGACCGCGAGAGGGAGGAAGCTGAGCGTGAGGACTAACATAAACCCCGACACTCTCACGGAGAAGATCCTCTACGCGATGGGGACGGGATCCTGGCCGGCGGGCCAGACCGGCATCTCGCAGGTGCTCGACAGGGTCAACCTGACCGGCACGCTGGCCCACCTGAGGAGGGTGAAGTCGCCGCTGTCGAAGAAGCACCCCCACTACAAGGCGCGTGACGTCCACGGCACCTACATAGGCAAGCTCTGCCCGAGCGAGACGCCCGAGGGAGCAGATGTCGGACTCACCAAGTACCTCGCGATAATGTCGAAGATAACGGTCGGCGCCGACCACAAGGCGCTCGAGGAGAAGCTGAAGGAGCTGAAGCTGGTGTGATGTTTCGAATGGTGTGATGATTTGGCCGAGAAAGCGCATAGGGAGAAGGCTGGCGTCTATCTGGACGGCAGGTTCATAGCAGAGGTCAAGTCCGGGAGGTCGTTCGCGGCGGAGGTCAGGAAGAACAGGAGGCTCGGGCTCATATCCGGCGAGGTAAACGTCTCGTACGTGAAGAGGCTCAACGAGGTGCACATAAACGCAGACAGGGGAAGGGCCAGGAAGCCCTACATAGTGGTCGAGAACAGGGCCAGCCTGTATACGCCAGAGCTCAGGGCGAGGCTCAGCAACAAGGAAATAGACTACAACTACCTCGTGAGGAGGGGAGTCATAGAGTACCTGGACGCGGAGGAGGAAGAGGACATAATTGTCGCGCTATCCGAGAGCGAGATAACCGACAAGACCACCCATCTCGAGATAGACAAGGCGAGCATGCTCGGCCTCACGATGAACTGCTCGGTCTTCCCTGAGTACAACTCGATAGGAAGGCACCCGATATCGTCCAACTTCGCGAAGCAGAGCCAGGGGCTCTACGCGATAAACTTCAACAGGAGGTATGACGCGAGAGCGTTCATCATGTACTACCCGCAGATCCCGATAGTCAACAGCCTCACCTACAGGGCGCTGAATATAAACAGGCACCCGAGCGGGCAGAACTTCATAGTCGCGCTCTCCACCTACTACGGCTACAACATGAAGGACGCGGTCGTGATAAACAGGGCCGCCATAGACAGGGGGCTGGGGAGGAGCGCATCGTACAAGACCTATTCGGACGAGGAGAGGAGGTATCCGGGCAGCCAGCAGGACCATTTCAGGGTTCCGGCGCCCACCACCGAGGGCTACCTCGGCGAGCACGCATACTCGAAGATCAGCGACGACGGGATGGTCGAGACAGAGACTTATGTCAAAGAGGGCGAGGTGCTCGTGGGCAAGGTCTCGCCGCCAAGGTTCCTTGAGGAGGAGACAACCTTCGGCGTCGGCGAGGAGAAGAATAGGGACAACTCCATGACGCTCAAGGCGGGCGAGGAGGGTGTCGTCGACAATGTCCTGCTCGCCGAGACCACCAGCGCCACCAGGATAGCGAAGGTCAGGGTGAGGAACCTCAAGGTGCCCGAGATCGGCGACAAGTTCGCGAGCAGGCACGGCCAGAAGGGGGTCATCGCGCTTGTCGTAGACCCGAACGACATGCCATTCACGAAGGAGGGCATAGTGCCTGACCTTTTGCTGAACCCCCACGGCATACCCGGAAGGATGACCTTCGGCCACATGCTCGAGACGCTGGGCGCGAAGGTGGGTGCGCTCGAGGGCAAGCAGATGGACGGGACGCCGTTCTCCACCAATGGCAAGGGGCTTGTCGACGAATACGGCGCTATTCTCGAGAAATACGGCTTCGACAGGTTCGGCGACGAGGATCTCTACGACGGGAGAAACGGCGCCAGGTTCAAGGCGAAGATATTCACGGGAATCGTCTACTACAACAGGCTCATGCACATGGTGAGCCTCAAGCTGCAGGTCAGGAGCAGGGGTCCGGTCCAGATACTCACGCGGCAGCCGACAGAGGGCAAGCCGAGGAGGGGAGGGCTCAGGTTCGGTGAGATGGAGCGCGACGCGCTCGTCGGCCACGGGGCAAGCCTGCTCCTGAAGGAGCGCCTCCTCGACCAGAGCGACAAGGCCGAGGTCTGGGTGTGCAGGAACTGCGGCGACATCGGCTACTACGACTACATAAAGAACGTGCCCGTATGCCAGGTCTGCGGGGGCAACGACCTCGAGATGGTGGAGATAAGCTACGCCTTCAAGCTCCTCTTCGACGAGATAAAGTCGCTGCACGTGCTTCCGAAGCTGAAGCTTAACACAGAATAGGTGAGCGAATGCAGGCAGAA
>JAFMAA010000068.1 GCA_029785235.1 Nitrososphaerota archaeon
CGCACGATATCGCTCCCGCTTGGGTTGCCGACATGGATCTCCCACTCGCACCCTGTATCCAAGAGGCCATCATCCGCGCAACCCAAGCCTCCGATCTTGGCTACAGCTCCGATGCTCTACAGGCTCGCTACGTAGATGCGCTCAATGCATGGACAGAACGCAACTACTCAACCAGCTACCCGGTCGAAGAAATGCAGGTCATCTCAGATGTCGTTCAAGGCATCGCACTCTCCTTACAGTCGCAACTGCAGCCAGGCGATCCACTCCTCGTTCTTACGCCGTCCTATCCACCATTCTTCCAAGTAGCGCGTGAGCTCTCGCTGAAACTCGTTACCAGCGAACTCCTCATGCGAGAAGGTCGGTATGAGGTCGACTTTAACGATCTAGAACGGGCCATGACAGCTGCCCGAGGTGGGGCTCTCCTTCTCTGTCAACCGCATAATCCAACAGGTCGGGTCTTCACGAAAGCGGAACTCCAAGAGATAACCTCCCTCGCGCTCCGAAACGAGATGATCATCGTCAGTGACGAAATTCATCGTGACCTCTGTTACGCACCATATCAACACCTACCTGTCCGAACGATCTCTGATGATGTAGCGGCGAAGACCATCACGCTGCTCTCGGCATCAAAGACGTTCAATATCGCCGGCCTCGCAGCTGCTGCCCTGCACATTCCGACGGGTATGAGGATAGGCCGCGGCAACGTGGTATCACCCATGCTGCTCGCTCACCCCTCTATCCTGGGCCTCTTAGGCGGAGCGGTAGCTTTCGAAGAGGGTGCAGCTTGGCTCGAGAGCACGAAGAAGACGCTCTCCTACAACCGGGAGTTAACCCGGTCGTGGAGCCTCACTCGTCCAGAGATCGAGTATGCAACTCCCGAAGCAACCTATCTTGCATGGTTCAAGGTTAAGGCTCTAAAAACAACAGAGTCGCTCTGGACCTACCTCTATCGCAAGGCGCGTGTGGCTCTTGGAGACGGTCAAGATTATCTTCCCGGAAGCAATGAGTATGTGCGACTGAACTTCGCCACTGAGACAGCGTTACTCGAAAAGGTACTCGAACAGCTTACTCAAGCACTCGACGAGCCTGCAAGCTCAAGCTAACCTCGGATGCTCACCCAAGAGTTAATCACAAAGACTGCCGGTTTACGACGTGTGATCGCTACGGGATGGAGCACGCTCCAGGAGGTCGACCAGGCTCAAGACTCTGTCGTCGCTCCCTGATCTTCGGTCTCTTCTACTCTCCGACGACGTTACTGGTAAAGGGCTCACCCTGATCGTTTCATCTTCTCGAGGAAGACGGAGATCCATATCCAATCCCAACAGCGCCCCAAACGATCTCCATGGCGCAACGAGGGCCACAGATTTCTCTCCAAAGAAACTTGACCGAAAGTCACAGAGCTTGGCGAGCACCTCGGTACCACCGCTTCCTCACAACCAACGCACGCGATCGACACCGACGGAGCAAAAACTCGCGATCTACCGCCATCGCTGTGAGCGGGGCCTACTCTCCCGCATCGAGTTCAAAGGCTACGGTGTGAGCTGTGGTGTTAAAGCTAGTGCAGCCGAAGAGCAAGAGCTACTGAGGAGAAGGTAAAGACGACTGCGAGGATGACCGTGATACGGTCGAGATTGCGCTCCGCCACCGTCGAACCCGCCGCAGTTGCGTTCACCGATCCACCGAGCATGTCAGAGAGTCCACCGCCCTTCCCCGAGTGGAGTAGAACAAAAACCACAATCCCCAAACACGAGAGCACCTGGATCACGACAAGAACCGCTGTCAGCACCGACAAACCCCTTTCAATGGCTTGAGCCCTCTACCAATGCACACTCTAGGTCCAGCGTCTATGCTTGTATCACCCGAGCGAAAGCCTCTGGATCCAGGCTAGCACCTCCGACGAGGAGACCATCAAGCTCCGGCAACTCGAGAAAAGCACGGGCATTACCCGCATTGACCGAGCCGCCGTACTGGACACGGACCTCGTTTGCGACCTCGGCACGAAAGCGTTCAGTGAGAGTTGCGCGAATAACCGAAGCGGCGTCTGCAGCATCCGTAGCCGTAGCTGAGTTCCCAGTACCAATCGCCCACTTCGGCTCGTAGGCGACCACGACCTTTCCTAACTCTTCTGCCTTGACGGAGACGAGCGCTCGCTCAACCTGATCAGAGAGAACCTCTCCTGTCCTGCCTGCTTGACGCTCCTCCTCTCCTTCACCTACGCACAGAATTGGCAGCATCGAGGCATCGAGCACCGCGCGCACCTTCCGTGCAATGAACGCATCGCTCTCACCGAAGAGCTCCCGACGCTCGGAGTGACCGACGATCACATACTTAACGTTCAATCTCGACAACATGGACGGAGATACCTCTCCTGTGAAGGCGCCAGAGGATTCCGGATACGTATTCTGCGCCCCGAGTACGAGAGGCATCCTGTCGGTTTCGATGAGAAGTTGTAGCGATCGAAGGTCTGTGAAGGGAGGGTGAAGTGAGATCTCAGCGTAGCGGTAGTCGGCCGGCCGAAGCAGGTAGAAGAGCTTCTGCACCGCTGCGATGGCCTCGAGATGATTGAGGTTCATCTTCCAATTTCCAGAGATTAAGCGAGTACGACCATTACGAGGATTCGGCTTGGCCGCGTAGTCTTCCGGTCCCTTAGCGCTCACTTATCGTCGCCGACCTTCTAGGAGAGCATCGATACCGACCAAGTGGCCATTCTCCTCCAAGAACTGAAGCGATGCACCACCGCCGGTGGAGAGGTGTGAAACGGTCTCTTCAAGACCCTCCTGTCGCAAGGCCGCTGCACTATCTCCGCCACCCACCACGCTGTAGGCGTCTGAGTCTGCCACTGCTCGTGAAACCCCAAGAGTTCCTGCCGCAAATCGAGGATCCTCGTAGACGCCCATCGGACCGTTCCAAAAGATCGTCTTCGCATCTAACAAATATGACGCAAAGAGTGCCACGCTCCTAGGTCCGATATCGAGTCCTCGATATCCCTCTCGCACAGAACCCTCCGAGAGGACGACCTCACCGTCGTGGTCCCCGGGTCCAAAGCTTGCAGAACTTGACAGGGTGAGGAAGTCGAGCGGTAGGACGATCTTCTTACTCTGCAGGAGTCGCTCACA
>JAFMAA010000069.1 GCA_029785235.1 Nitrososphaerota archaeon
GAACTTCGTCGGCGAATAGGGCCTGCCGCCGGGGAGGCGAGCACGTCAACGCGGGGCGGGTCTGGCGGGAGCGAATTCACGGAAACCTGGAAGACCAGTCAAGGAACGTAGCGTCCTTCTTTCATCAGTTAGTCCGCTGCTTGCCTAGCTCACCTCGAAGCGCAGCACGCCGAAGCCTCCCCACTCGTCAGCTACGGCCGGCGTGTAGATGCCAGGAGCGAAGAGGTGCTGTGGCGACGGCGGGATGCCTGGATAGGAGAAACCGTCGAAGGTTGGCGAATAGAACGTGGGCGAAGCTTCTTGTGGTGTGATCTGGTCCCAGTAGGAGGAGACGAATCTGAGGCGGACCTACTTCGCCAGGCGGAACGAGGCGATGCTCGACCACGATTCGGATTCGGCCTTCAGGTTTTTTCTCTCAAGGCTGCATCTGGTGCTTCCCCTTGTCACCAAGGTCATCATAATGGCTGAAAGGCCCCACCACTACCACACATACATCCGGCTCAAGAAGAAGCAGACCTGGGCGAACATCTCAGCCCTGCAGACCTTTCTCGCGAGCGACAAATCCCGCGAGCTGGCCAACATGAGCCGCATCCTAGCAGGCGCGACCTGTCCGATTCTATTGATCGAGTACGGCCACTGCGTCCCTCACTGGAGGAGAGCCGACATCGTGTGCAGCTGTCCGAGGGTTTGGAGGCGGAAAAAGCTCGGAAACTGCCGCCACCTCACGATAATGAAGGGGCACAAAGCGAAGTGGGGCTTCCTTTCGACACGGCTGAAGGAAGTGGGAGTGAGGGTTTAGTGTGCTCGCATAACTGCAGGTGCCACTACTTCGTGGTGGACCGCTGGTTCAAGGGCACCTGCAGGTGCGGATGCTACATCACCAAGCGGAACCTGCTCAAGATGCTCAGCAACATGATCGCTGGGAGGTCACGAGCTAGGTCTGTCCTCTGCATCAATGGCGCTCAGCTGAGGGCACGCAAGTAGACCATGTTCGTGTGTCCAAAGTGTGGCTGCGCCACTGACACGGCGGTGGAGTTCAAGGAGCACATGAAGGTCTCGCACAGTTCGCCTCTCCGGAAGCTGGCTTGGAAGGTCTTCAAAGTATAGTCCTAAATCAGGCAACCATGCTCAGAAGTTAGTCGGTTGTCGAACACTCCCGATACTGCGATCTGCTCTTTTATACAAAAGTCGTCCAAGCATCGAGTGAAAATGAGTCTCACGACTCGCATGATGTCATACCTCGCCCTTCTCGCCATTCCGCTGCTGTTCCTCAGCACGGGACAGCAGTATTCGACGATGCTAGGGCTGCCAACACAGCAAGTCATGCTGCTTATGGCTGGCGGCTTCATAGCATTCAACGAATGGCATTCGCACGGCCGAGAGGACTAGACATTACCCCCCCTTTAGACTGAGAGTCCCTTCATAGCGTAAGCGAGGTCCATCGGTAACCTTCAGTCGCAGTAGTCGCACTTTATTGAAGGGTGTGGGCCGACCTAGACCGTGGGCTTTTGGGATAGCGTCGTCAGGTTTCGTGAATCGATTGTCAAGGAGCATCCCAGTGATTCGGCCCAAGAAGCGCTTCTGTCCTTACGGTACATTCGCGGAATCCTGGAGCCTTTTTGGGTCGAACGGGATTCTCCTAGACACCCCCTAACATCAAGGTTCAGAGTAGCGTATCTTCCATATGACCAATGGTTGAGTCAATTTGCTCGCAAACTTTCCATGATGAACGAAATCGAAGGGACCAAGGATATCGTCATGAGACTTGCGTCCCTAGAGCAATACAGCAGCGCTCGATTTGAAATGGAGGTAGGTCTATCACTCCTACTTGGTGGATTCGACATCCAATTCATTCAGGCGAACCAGTCCGGACCCAGCGCAGACATTTCTGTCAAGAACGACATCAGAGAGTTCGTCGTCGAGGTATCTACCCTGAATCGGACGCAAAATGAAATCATGGCCATGGAGATGTCGAACTGGGCGGCCTCTGTGTCCTTCACAAGTGGTATGACGGCCGGCGGGATGGTCAATGGGATGATCTATTCACCCAAGTTGGCGAGCTGGGCAAGGGACGAAGTCTCGTCGGCTTTGGAAAGGGCCAAGTCTAGCCACAGCGTTCAGGAGGCCACCGTCCCCGGATTCGCACGAGTATGGGTTGCGCCCCGGGATTTGGCGAACCAGATGCCTGCGGGTGTCGCCGGAAGGTTTTCTTTGACCAATGCCCCTGAGCAGGACTTGCAGGTCAGACTGGTGAAGAAGATTAAGGATAAGATGAACCAAATCTCGAAAGAAGGACAGGACTCGGTCCTTGTGCTCTACTCCGACGTCGCAGGCTGGCAGTCACTGGAAGAACTCTTCGGTAGACCGAGGAGTGAAATTGAGGTGGTAATCAACACGATACCCAGTCTGATGGGGCTTTCACTTGCAGGATTTGGCGGAATACTGAGACCACTAGAGACGTTCCAACATGAGCCCCAGTCCAAGAACTCTATGTCGCTCTTCATGTCTGAGATTGGGATTCAGGAGCCATACGCTTTCCTTACCTGGACGAACAGATATTCTGCCCATCATATTCCTCCCGGAGTCTTTCAAGCGTTTCAGAATTACCCACTCAATCTCAAGCGCTTACCTTCCTTGAAAGCTTAGAACCAATTCGGACTCCGTCACCAGGTTTCTTCCTTCTTCATACACACACTCACGCGCCCTCCCGGGCTCTCGCAGGCGGTCTCTCTCGGTCTCTCTCGCGCGCACACACACGCACAGGCACGGGCAGGCACAGGCGCAGGCACAAACGAGAGAGAGAGAGAAAGGCATGCGGTCGCCGAGATTTGAACCCGGACTACCAGCTTGGGCGGGCTGTATCTTACCTGTGCGCCAAGGTTAAGGGTCGCCCATTGAGCATCGCCGGCAGGAGAGCGGTGGTGACGCTGGCGTCGGAAGAGCTGCACGAGTCTAGGCTCTGGAAGCACAGATGGACGGGGTTTCTGGTCTGTCTCTTTGT
>JAFMAA010000006.1 GCA_029785235.1 Nitrososphaerota archaeon
GCACACATGGCATTGACCCTCGTGGGGGAGGGGAAGGCGTATCATGATGGGAGGCTGACAGATTCGAGCAAAGCCCTCTCGGCCGCAGGGCTGAAGCCAGTGCATCTGATGGCGAAGGAAGGCCTGTCGTTGATAAATGGGACCGCGTTCACGACGGCGCTCGGGTGCGTGGCGGTCCAGAGAGGGCGCACCCTGCTGAGGGCGTCCAACTCGGCGCTTGCAATGACCGCGGAAGCGCTTGGCGCATGCTCACAGCCATTTCAGGAACAGTTGGTCGGGATGAAGTTAGACCCTGGCCAGAACTCCGTGGCGAGGGAGCTCCGCGGCTTCCTGAAGGGGAGCAGAAGGATGCGGCCTGAACCTGTCCCCCAGGACCCCTATTCGATTCGGTGCGCCCCGCAGGTACATGGCTCGCTGAGCGACGCGCTGGATTTCGCAGAGAAAATCGTAGTAGACGAGATGAACTCTGTGTCAGACAACCCTGTCCTCCTGGAGGACGGGGAGGTGCTGCATGGAGGGAACTTCCACGCACAGCCCGTAGCAATGTCCCTCGACCTCATATCCCTCGCCCTGTCTTATATCGGGGTGATATCGCTCTCCAGGGTTCACTTCCTTCTTTCGAAGACCCCCCCGGACAGGAAGTATATGGCAGCCAAACCCGGCCTAGAGTCTGGGTTGATGCTGCTGGAGTACACCGCCACCGCACTGAATGCAGACAACGCAAAGAACATCTATCCTGAGTCGTCCTACCCCTCAAACGTCTCAGGAGGGATTGAGGACCACGCCAGCCACGGGGTTAACGCTGGTGTGAAGGCATTGCAGGTGGCCACCAACGTGTCCAGAATCCTTGCAGTCGAACTGATCTGCTCTTCCAACGCAATTGGCCCAGACACAGACAGCTTGTCAGAGCACGCGAAGGGGTTGTCCAAGTTCGTCAGGTCCATCTCCCCTCTCTTGAGGGGAGACCGGTCTCAAGGCGAGGAAGTCGAGTCTTTGGCTGGAGCGGCGCTTGCCGGGAAGCTTCCCTAGTCCTCTCCAGCACTGTACACCTGCCTCCCTCGCTTAAACACCTTCCTGACATACGAGCCGCCCACTCTGTATGGAAGGAACCTGTAGCTCGGTACGCTGTGCACCACGAAGTCTGCATGGGACCCGACGGCGAGCATGCCCAGGTCGTACCTCGCGACCGCCTGTGCGGCGTACTTTGTGAAACCTAGGAGTGCCTGGGCGGGGCTCATCTTCATGCCTGTGCACGCCAGACACATCACGAGCTGCGGAGACTCCACCCAGGAATTCGGGCTAAGGTCTGTCCCCAGGGCCACCTTGCACCCCGCCGCCGATATTCCACGAGCGTCCGCGTACGGAATCGAAGAAAAGAGCGAGGTCCCTGGGAGCAGAACAGCGATCACCCCTCTTTCGGCCATAGCCCTGATGCCAGTTCCGCTACTTCTACCAAGGTGATCTGCAGAGACGCATCCAACCTCGGCGGCCAGTGCGGCTCCGCCCGACTCGGCAAACTCGTCTGCATGTATCTTGAGGCCGAATCCGAGATCTCTCGAAGCTCTGAGATACCTCGAACACTCGGCGGCCGTGAAAACCCCCTCCTCACAGAAGGAGTCGGAGAACACCGGCCTGTCATTCCTCTCAGCTATGGCAGGGAGGACCTTGCGTATCACAGTGTCCACGTACCCGTACGAGCCACTTTCTCCTGGTGGCCTTGCGTGGAGCCCTAGAAACGTGGGAACAAGCTCCACCGCGGTCTCCGCCTTCAGCCTACGAATCGCGGCTAGGATGCGGCTCTCTCCTGCGAAGTCCAACCCATACCCTGTCTTCACTTCCATTGTGGTGACCCCGTTCACCAGCAGCTGGTCAAGGCGCGTTCTCGACTCGCGCACCAATCCCGCGATGCTTGAAGCCCTGGTCTCACGTACCGTCCGCAGTATCCCACCACCTTGCGCGAGGATTGACATGTAGCTCTCTCCGGAGATCTTCTTCTCGAGCTCGTCCTCCCTGCTCCCTGCGAATACCGCATGGGTGTGCGGGTCGACCAAGCCAGGGGTTACGAGATTTTCCAGCGCGTCGACCGTCCGCTCAGCCTTATCCACAGACTTCTGACGGAGCTGCCTGGTTGTCCCAATCCAGGCAATCCTCCCGCCTGATGCCAGAAGCGCTCCATCCTCCACGACACCGAGGTCCTCTTCTGCCGTCCCACTCTCTCCGGCGCATGTCACAAGCTCGCCTGCGTGGACCAAAGCTAGGTCGAACAAACAAGCACCCTCTCCCCAAGGCGCACCCATGCGTGATAAGGCTTGCCGCTAGTAAGCCTGAAGTCTTAAATCGCATCAGAGGCCCAGACCCCCATGCAGCGGCACGAGGTCCGAGCGCCGAGGGGAGGAACCATCTCATGCAAGGGCTGGCACCAGGAGGCCGCCCTCAGGATGCTGATGAACAACCTCGACCCCGAGGTCGCCAAGGACCCTGAGCATCTGATAGTCTACGGGGGTACGGGGAAGGCGGCGAGGTCATGGAAAGCATTCGACGCCATTGTGCGGTCGCTGAAGTCTCTCGAGAACGACGAGACCCTCCTCATCCAGTCGGGCAAGCCGGTCGGGATTTTCAGGACGAGCCCCGAGTCCCCGCGGGTGCTCATCTCAAACGCGATGCTCGTCCCGAAGTGGGCAGACTGGGCCTACTTCAGGGAGCTAGAAGAACGAGGACTCACCATGTTCGGCCAGATGACCGCCGGGAGTTGGATGTACATCGGAACCCAGGGGATACTCCAGGGGACCTATGAAACCCTCGCGGCTGTGGCCAGCAAGCACTTCGGCGGCTCCCTCAAAGGCAAGGTCACGCTGACGGCTGGGCTGGGAGAGATGGGTGGGGCTCAGCCTCTGGCCGTGACCATGAACGACGGGGTGGCCCTGGTGGTGGAAGCGGACAGGAGGGCGATAGAGCGCCGCCTCGACAAGGAATACTGTGACGTCATGACAGAAAGCGTCAAGGAAGCGCTCGGTCTGGTCCGAGGAGCAGCCGAACGCGGAGAGCCTCTCTCGGTTGCCTTGCTCGGTAACGCTGCGGAAGTCTTCCCTGAGCTGCTGCGGTCGAGCTTCAAGCCTGATGTCCTCACGGACCAGACGGCAGCCCACGACCCGCTGGCCGGGTATATACCGGAGGGCCTAGGTGTGAAGGAAGCGGAGTCGTTGAGGGTATCAGACCCCAAGTCATATCTTGACCGCTCAATGAAGTCCATCGCCAAGCACGTCAGGGCCATGCTGAAGTTCCAGGAGAATGGCGCCATAGCGTTCGAGTATGGAAACAACATCAGGAAGATGGCGCAGGACGCAGGGGTCGAAGGCGCGTTCAGGATACCCGGCTTCGTTCCTGAATACATCAGGCCTCTCTTCTGTGAGGGGAGAGGGCCATTCCGTTGGGTTGCATTATCAGGCGACCCGGAAGACATCTTTGCCACCGACGAGGCTGTAATCAGAGAGTTCTCCGACAACCAATCGCTCGTAAGATGGATACAGAAGGCCCACGACATGGTCCGTTTCCAGGGCCTCCCGGCCCGGGTATGCTGGCTGGGGTACGGCGAGAGGGCGAGGTTCGGCAAGATAATCAATGGCATGGTGAGGGCCGGTAAAATCTCAGCCCCTGTGATTATCGGAAGGGACCACCTTGATTCAGGTTCCGTAGCGTCACCCTACCGCGAGACCGAAGGTATGAAAGACGGGTCTGACGCCATCGCAGATTGGCCTATCCTCAACGCGCTGCTCAACGCCGTGTCTGGCTCGTCCTGGGTGTCAGTCCACCACGGCGGCGGCGTCGGGATAGGGTATTCGATTCACGCGGGCCTGGCGGTCTTGTGCGACGGCACCCATGAAGCAGACGCCAGGATCGAGAGGGCGCTCACAAACGACCCGGGCTTAGGGGTGGCAAGGCATGTGGACGCAGGGTACGAAGAGGCGATGAAGACAGCGAAGGCCAAAGGCGTCAGGGTCCCGATGATGGACCTGCAATCCCTTCCTTGATGTGGAGTCCTGAATAGAAGTAGAAACCTATGTAGACCGCAGAAATGGCTGCGAGGATCCCCGAAAGCCCGTCCACCACCGCAGACGACGACGCGAAGGTGCTCCCTGTGACCGCCCCAGCTAGGTAGCCTGCGTAAATCAGGACGACGGACCACAGGAAGCACCCTGCGACGGTCATCGCTACGAAGCGGGAGAGCTTCATCTCGAATAGGCCCGCTGGCAGAGAGATGACTGTCCGCAGCCCTGGTATGAACCTGGCAGCGAAGACCGTCCACTGGGCCGAACGTCCGAACCATCCCTCTGCCCTGTCTAGGACGTCCCTATGCAACCTGAAGAGCCTCAGCAGTCCGACCACAAAAGGCCTCCCCAGCCAGATGGCCAGGAGGTAATCTAGGAGCGCCCCCGCAAGGCTCGCTACAGTGCTGACGCCCACCGCCACCCAGAAGTTCAGCACGCCTGTCCGAACGAAGTAGCCTGCCAGGGGAAGGACTACCTCGCTGGGGACAGGGAGGGACGCGCTTTCTAGCGCCATGAGGCCGAACAGGCTGGCGTAACCGTACTTTGTCATGAAGGTGGTCAGGGTCGCAGGGGAGAGGATTGAGCCCGTGACGAAGGAGAACCAAGGGCCGAAGGGTATGTTGACGAAGTCCGCCGCCTCAAGGGACCCCACGACGAAGACCACGGTTGCAACAGCTAGGAGATATTTGCTCCGCGGCAGCACCGATTCAGGGTGCCTGGGTGAACCCTGCAACTCCGGCGCGGCCGAGCCGTTCCGCTTATAGGACTTTCCTAGGCCCACAGTTCACTCCGTCAGACTCTTGGAGCGTCTCCAAAACATGTTGATTTACGTGCAGACGCGTTCAGCGCTCCTTCTCCCGGGACGGATTCGCAGGCCTGTGAGGCGAGACTCACCTTCAAACCGAAGGCCATTCGAGAGATTCACAGAGGTGACTTGGATGAGTCCTGAGGTTAGGCGCTCTTCTTTCTGTACTCTTCGACCAGCTCTTTTGCTCTGTCGAATCTGACCTTCCTTTCTTCGACCAGCTTCGCAGCCACGATGTCAATCAGGTCTCCTGTGGCTCCGGCAGAGGAGGCGACGTTGTGTGCATGCAACTTCATGTGCCCCCTCTGGATTCCTTCGCTGGCCAAAGCCCGCAGGGCGGCGAAGTTCTGGGCGAGGCCGACGGCCCCAAGGACCTCGGCCAACTCTGTGGCGGTCTTTGCGCCAAGTATCTTGATGTTCACCCGCGCAGTCGGGTGTGTCTTCGCCGCGCCGCCCACCAGTCCCACGGCCATCGGCATCTCGAGGGTCCCGACGAGGTCCCCGTCGGTATTCTTCTCCCACGTCGTGATTGGCTTGTACTTGCCGGTCCTTGAGGCGTAGCTGTGCGCGCCGGCTTCCAGCGCCCTGATGTCCTGCCCGCAGGCTATCCCAACCGCTACTACGCCGTTCATAACCCCCTTGTTATGAGTGGCGCACCTGTAGGGGTCTGCGTCTGCGAAAGCATACGCGTAGACCACGCCGTCTACCACGTCTTCCCCTCCGATTGCCTCTTTGTCGAAGACTGCAGTTGCCCTGACCAGCCTCCTGTCGGCCAGGTTCGAGATGATTCTGAGGAACACCCTCCCTCCAGTGATCTCTTCCACCATGGGGGCTACCGCTTCCGCCATGGTGTTGACAGCATTTGCGCCCATGGCGTCCCCGGTGTTCACTATGAGTTCAGCGACAACCATTGGTCCCTTGATGCTGGGAAGCACCTTGACGTTGAGGTCCTTGGCCCCTCCGCCGAGTGAGACGAGCATCGGGTCCTGTTCGTTCGCCTTCTTCAAGATGTCCGCCTTCCCTGAGAGCAAACGCGCTTTGGCCTCTTCTGGCTTCGGGACGTTGACCACCTGCACCTGACCAATCATCACGGGGCCGGTGTTCGTCACCTTGAACCCCCCCTTCACCCTCGCCATCTTGGCGGCGTTGCTAGCCGCAGCCACGACTGAAGGTTCTTCCAGAGCCATAGGGATCAAATAATCCTTACCATTGATGCGGAAGTTGGTGGCTATCCCGAGGGGATACGTGTATCCGCCCACTACGTTCTCAATCATGTGGTCCGCGGTCTCAGGAGGGAGCGATCCCGTCCCGGCCACCATGTTGACTTCTTCATCAGTTAGCCCCACAGCATTCTTCAGCAGCTCTCTCCTCTCTCCCATGGAGAGCTTGTGGAACCCCTGGAGTTCGGAATTCAATGTCATCCTTAGGCCTCGTCCTTCTGTCTGGCTATTTAATCGATTGAACGCTGCCTGAGGAATTCTCGTCAATCGGCGAACGGCCCACGGTTCCAGTTGCCTGGCCAAGTATGCTAAGGATAAAAGGCAGGTTCGAAGGCGGTCTAATCAGGGGCCGGTCGTCTAGCATGGTTAGGACGTCAGGCTGAAACCCGTAAGGCTCTGACACTTGCTAGCAGGAGACGGCGAATCAGAGAGCGCCAAGGTCGGCGGTTCAACTCCGCCCCGGCCCACTTCAATCCTTAAAACCCAGCCCATGCTCTTCCTTCTGCCATGAACAGGAACCTGCTGATATTCGGCCTGTTCCTCATAATCGCAGGAATCTTCGCAGGCTTCTACCTGCTGTCGGTCTTCGGATTCCTCATGGTAATCCCCGCGCTTCTGGCTTCTTCGCGTCCAAGCCCGCGGCCACCCCCAGAGCCGGCGAGGGAGGCATCCAGGAGAATCATGCAGAGTGCACAGCCGCAGCCTGCTTTAAGCAGGGAGCCTACCGCAGTTCAGGCCTCGACTGCCGCAGCGCTGACTCCCCCACCCCCCTCTCAGTCACAGCAGTTAAGCTACTCCCCTCCACTTTTCCCAACCGTGCTTCTTCCGTCTCTTTCCATTTCTATTGGTGTCCCACAGACTCCCTCCGAGCAGGCCCCCAAGACCCAAACGAGGGAGGACGACGTGCTGGAGATGGGCGCCGTCCTCGCCCTGGCGCGACTCCTGCTTGGCTAGGGGACGTAGACGTTCATTTCTCGGCCAATCTTCCTAAGCCTTTCTACCCTGTGAGGCAGAGAAGGATGGGTGGAGAACATCTCAGCCAGCGAGTTCCCGCGGAACGGGTTGACGATCCAGAGCGAGGCAGTCGCTGCTGAGGGCGCCTTCGAGGCACGCGTGGCGATGGGCCTCGTCTGCGCCTTGGCAGTGATCTTCTCTAGCGCTGTCACCAGCCCGGCAGGGTTCTTCGTGAGCTTCGCGCCATATTCGTCAGCGCTATACTCATCGTTCCTGCTGATGCCGAGCTGTACGAAGGTGGCCCCCAGCGGTACCAGTATTATGGCCAACAGGGCGAATGGGGACCCACCGTTCCTGTTCCTCCCTCCGCCCCCGAAGATCATGGAGAACATCGCGATTTGCCCTATGTACGAGATTGCCCCGGCCATCGTAGCCGCCACGCTCGACATCAGGACATCGCGGTGTACCACGTGCCCTATCTCGTGACCGATGACTGCCTCCAGCTCGTCAGGGGTGAGCGTCTGGAGGATGCTGGACGTGGCGCATACCACGGCCCTAGTCGGCCCCCTCCCCGTCGCGAAGGCGTTAGGCTGAGGTGAGTCGACTACACCTACCCTTGGCATTGGGATGTTTGCCTTCTGGGCGACATTCTTCACAATCCTGAACAGGGTCGGATATTCGCTCTCCTGAACGACCTTGACCTTGCTCATCCTGAGTACGAGTGCGTCGCTGTAGTAGTATGAAACGAAGTTGACTGCGGCGGCAAGGACCAGTGCCAGACCTACAAATGGCACAGGGTCACCGAAGAAGTACCACCCTACGAGGTACCCGATGACCATTAGCAACGCTGTGAGTACGAAGAAGAGTGCGGTCATCTTCGCATACAACGCAGCCGACATTCTATTTTTTCAAACATGCCGCGGCTGTAAAAGTCTTTGTGCAGCTGCCGCCCTCTGGCCCGACGGGACTAGGCTCTCTGAAAGGATTAAATCCATCCACGGGTCGCTCGAAAAAAGCATGGAAGACGGAGATGAAGATGACTGGGGCATCCACAGGAGGCGCAGGTCTTCCTTCGGCCTGTGGGGGCTACCTGACATCGACGAGATGATGAGGGAGATGGAGAGGGCTTTCTCGGTCGAGTTCAAGGACCTCGAGAAAGAGCTTCCAAAGAACCTCGTGAGGGAGTCGAAGACACCCGAAGGGGGAGTAAGGAAGGAGATCGGTCCGTTTGTATACGGATACTCCGTGACAATCGGACCAGACGGGAAGCCGGTGGTGAGGGAGTTCGGGAACGTGAGTCGTAAAGAAGGAAAGGCCTGGAAGTCCATCCAAGACAAGCGCGAGCCCCTCGTAGACATCGTCACTTCAGACAGGGATGTCAGGGTCATAGCTGAGATGCCAGGGGTACGGAAAGAAGACATCAACGTCACGGTGGACGAAAACTCAGTAGTGATTTCGGTAGAAAGCGAGAACAGGAGGTACTACAAGAAGCTCGACCTCCCAGGCTTAGTAGACCCGAAGGGCGCCAAATCCACCTACAACAACGGGATCCTCGAAGTGACTATCCCCCTGAGGACGACGCGGTCCGGAGGGGTCAGGCTCCGGGTCGAGTAACGCTACTGGTACGGACCGTTTTCCAGCCTCCCCTCGCTGAACCGCGCCATGGCGTTCAGGGTGGCTTCGCGATACCCTTGCCTCTCGGCCAGCGACCTGGCGATGTCGCCTGTCGTGATTATCCCAACGAGAGTCCCGACTTGGTCGACGACAACGAGCCTTCTCACGCGGTACCTGGCCATAAGTTCAGCCGCACCGGTCAGGGAAGCGTTGGGGCTGATGGTAATCAGCGGCGTGGACATAATGTCGCGTACGAGCACTTTCTTCCCTTCTATCGATTCTGCGAGCACCTTGGAAACGAGGTCTCGTTCCGTCACAATCCCGATGGCCGAACCGCTCTGTGTGATGACAGCGCAGCTGACACCCTTTTTTGCCATCGCCTTGGCGCAGTCTGTAGCACTGAGGTTTAGCTCGATTGCCATCACCGTCTGCGACATCGCCTTCGCGACCGTAGGTTCTTCCATGGCCATGTTCCGGCGGCATGCATCGGGATAATATAGAGATTAGGAGCAAGTGGACCGGGGGGGAATTGAACCCCCGACCTTGGAGCCCTTTCGGGGTTCTTCCGCGTGCAAGGCGGACGTTCGTACCGCTGAACTACCGGCCCACACTCCGACGGCTCTTCTGGGCATTTTAAACTAGGAGGGATGGCCTCCGGAAAGAGATGACCTGCTAGAACCGCCAGCGCTCGTACGCTTATAGAGGATGTCACGCGCCCGGGGGCCTGGGCTGGTAGCTCAGTCCCACATGGGGGGCAGCTTGGCTAGAGCACCCGACTGATAATCGGGAGGCCAAGGGTTCGAATCCCTTCCGGCCCACTAAAACAATCAAGAGACTCCTATTCTCTGGACGCTTCTGTCACATTGACCCCATTTGCCGAGCGTTGGACGGTTCTATCGGAGAGGGTGACCGCCGAAAGCTTTCCTGTCTGAGGGAGCGAGCCGCTACTCGTAAGCGGCTTCCCTCGGCCCGATGTAATGGATCAGAATCCGGCGCTCGTTTCACATCACAGCGTACACTATCCTGAGCCCGCCGAGCCTGACTCGATAGACATTGTCGAACCCCTTCAGCTTCACAACATCTAACAACCTGAAAGGCACCGGGTCTTCCTTCAGAACTTGAACCACATCTCCGACCGCCCTCTTCCTCTTCGGGTCCAGCTGTTCCGCGGTTCGGAGTGCGCGACGTTTAATCGCTATGGCGAACGCCAAGGGCACCCATTAGCTCTCTTTCTGTGGCTACTTCGTCCCTCTCTTTGATGGCTCCCTTCTCAGCGGCAGTCGGCTTGTCAATGGGGATGAGTCTGTCCACTAGCTCTTTGTAGAGCACCCTCAGCTCTCGTACTTCCTCTTTTATCTCATGCAGGGTCTGATCCGCCTTGGTCATCTCGCGATTTTGATTCTCCTTCCGTATATTAATGCATATCAGGTTGAGTGCGAAGTATCGGAAACGGAAGGAAGCTCGGCTGCACCAGCCGACACCCTACAGGCTCGGCCAACGCTCCGGGGCAAATTCGCCCCCTCGTTTCGCTCGCCGTGTCCGTCGCTCCGCTCCTCACGGCCTTCCCTCCCTCCTGTCGTCGGGGCTCCCTCCACCATCTTCGCTCCTCGCTCGTCCTTCGCACTCACCCGACCTTGATGCGGGACCCTCCCTCACCCGATTCGCTCGGGGGGTGTCGGCTGGTGCAGGCTTATCAGGGAAGGGGATGCATTTGGGCTCCGATTGGAGAGACAGGCAAGAAGCGCAGCTGTGCTCGCCATCGAGGCAAGGAACGCATTACTTCGAACTCTTGCAATACGAAGAGGCACTCCATCTTTGCCCCTCTGGATGATTGAGGATTCAACCGGCTAAGCTGAAGCCCGCAATCTGCATGTCACCTGTCCGGTTTATGATTGGCTACTAGGCTCTCTGGGATTCCAAAGTACGGCCAACTATTCTGCGTTTCAGATGGTAGTATGCCCTGGTACCGATAAGAAGTCCTCCAAGTGCGAGCAAGGCGAACGAAGAAGTTCCTAGACCGGTAGGATCACACGAGGCGCCCGCGGGAATGGGCTTGCCACATGGGTATACTACATAAGGAAACTCCATTATGCCGATGACAACGAAGAAGACCCCCACTCCCAAGGCGAACAAGCTTCTCCTATCTACTAAATCCATTCACATCCCCATTCACTCGAGCAACCTGGAAAAGAGCAGATGGTCAAACTCGCAGAGGCCTCGCAGTTCTGGGACTTGGCATTAATCGGACTCTGACCAAGTTGCGACATTCGCATGCGGGTACGAGAGTCCACCAGAATTAAGATTGCTGGTCTCTAGCGAATAACATCCGTTGAGATTTCCGCCTGAAGTTATATGGTTCGAATAAAGTAATGTGTCAGTGATCGAAGTTGGGGAGTAAAAGTTGGCATTATATCGGTTGATGATATGGGGGTTCGATCGCTACCATGACGCCGTCGCACGGGTGCCAAGGCTTCGAATTCAGTCCAGTCCAAACCCTTGTCAGGGAGGCCAAGGGTCTGGGCCAGAAATATCGCGATGTGAAGCAATCAGGCTCCTTTCGGCCCATTTTGAAAATAGCTCAGAATGAACTCTATTAGGTAAATGCGAGTTGATTCTGACTATCTCTAATGCATACGTTGACACCTCGGAGAATCTGTCATGTAAGATTGACGTCCTCAACCAGATGGAAAGCATATGGATTACGAAGAGTTTGTTGCACATATCCGCACTGATGTACAATCGGACCCGAGACGCCAGGACCACAGGCCACTACGACGACATCCATGTTGCTTACTCCCGCGATTTGGAACGTCGGGAAGGTTGAATACAGGGTGGGACTGCAAAGGGGAATCTCGCTGCGTGAGATATCGTTAGGGATTGGTCCAATAACCAAGGGAACCCATTCGCAGCTTGAGATCGCCATCCAATAAACCCCCTGGGCTGCTCCTTTGGACGCCGATACGGTGTAGGTCGCTGTGATGTTAGTAGCTCCATGATAAGAGACCGATATTGGAGAGACCGACGCGCTGATTCCGGCACACCCATTGTTGCATGTAACCAAGGTTCCGTTCTCCCCGATGTAGGATGAGATGCCGGCTGCGAAATTCCAACTTTCGTTGCTCTTGTTTCCGTTCGCCGAGAGAGCCCAAACGATGCATAACTTCGACTCGGAGGGGGCAGACAGAATGAACACATCGGAGTAATTCACGTTAGGAGGTTGCGGACCGACTGGGTCTGCACATCCAGAACCTGCGGTTACCTGATTCTCGGCGCGGCCGAAGAAGTATCCGGCCCCCACACCAGTCACGATTAGGACAATCATCAGCGTGGCTACCGACTCCTCTTTCATGCCTTCCGCTAGATTGTTTGGCTGGAAATAAGCCTAATCATAGCACCTACCTCGGAATCGAACCGGGGCCATTAACGGGAAGGGGTACACTTAGAGAACTATGCTCATCCGTTCATGCCCGGACCCAGCTCGCTGTGAACCCGCTTTGTTGTTCCGCACGTGATTCATGGATGAAAAGTCCTTGGGGCAGTACATATTCTCTATGCTATCAAGTAAACTGATTGATGCTTCGGCGCCAGTTGACACCGGTCAGCCAAACCCGTGATATCAATCACCGCTGATCCTGAATCTCCAACATGCCCTTCGGCTCCCCTCGGGGGTAGACCCATTCGGAACCTTTATATGACATTGATTACATATGACGTTCATGTCAGACAAGGTTGTTGAGAAAGCCCCACGTGGTCCTCTTCCAAGCATTGTCAGCCCTATGCGAGTACGCATACTCCATGCGCTTCGCGAACGAGCAGCCATGAGTCTAATGCAGACCAGTGAGGAAACCGGTCTGAAGCAGACGCTCCCACAACCTCCGGTGTCTCGTAATCTGCGGGTTGATCACAGTAGCGCGCCAGGGGAAGTCTGGAATCTGTTCCCTGAGCAAAGGAACAGTCTTACCGATTTTGGAAATAGTGGCGAATCATCTGCGGAAATGTGCCGGCAGCCTCCTGAATTGCGACTTGCTGGAAAGGTAGAATGAACACGAAAGGTTACGATCTGATTATACTTGGACAGGGTTCGGCAGCGTTCGCGGCCGCCATCAAGGCTGATGAGCTCGGCATCAAGACCGCGATGATTGGCGGGAACGCGACCCCGGGGGCGACAGTTGGTGGGACATGCGTCAACGTGGGCTGCGTGCCGAGCAAGAACTTGATTACTGTCGGAAACGCGTTTCATGGGCTGACTCAATCTTCCTTCGGCGCCATCCAATATGGCAGAACCAGGCTTGACTTCAAGAAAGCGATAGAGGAGAAGGATGCCCTGGTGGAGAGGTTCAGGAATGAGAAATATGCCGACGTCCTCAATGGTCTGCAAAATGTCGAGTATGTGCCAGGGCTGGGACGTTTCGTTTCCGGGAAAGAGGTGAAGGTTGGAGGCACGGTTCTCAAAGCGAAGAAGTTCCTGATAGCCACTGGAGCTAGGGCCAAGGTGGTCCCAGTGAAAGGCGTCGGTGGGGTAGGGTACCTCACTAACGAAGAGGCGCTCAGCCTGAAGAAACTTCCTCAGTCAATGATCGTGGTGGGCGGCAGGGCCCTTGGATTAGAATTTGCGCAGATGTATGCACATTTCGGGGCAAAGGTGACCGTCCTCCAGCGGAGCGATAGAATCCTGCCTGAGCACGAGCCAGAAATCTCGGGTGCGCTGAAGGGATACCTGCAAGACGAAGGCATCGACATAGAGACAGGAGTTAAGCTCACGGAGGTCGTTCAGAGGGGAGAAACGCGAGTCGTCCGTTGCACGGTGAAAGGTCATGAGAAGGTGTTCCGGGCTGACCAGCTGTTGTTCGCCTCTGGAAGGGTTCCCAATACCGACCATCTCTCTGCCGACATAGCGGGGGCTGAGCTCGATTCTCATGGCTTCGTGAAGGTCAATGATGAAATGCACACGCGGGCTCCTCATGTCTGGGCTGCGGGGGATGTCATCGGTGAGCCGATGCTCGAGACAATCGCGGCGAAGGAAGGTGCGGTCGCAGTGAACAACGCCTTCAGAGAAGGCAAGAAGAGGATTGACTCAAGGGAGGTTCCCAGTGCCGTGTTCACATTTCCTGAGGTGGCGAGCGTGGGGCTGACAGACGCCCAGGCCAATGGACAGGGGATTAAGTGCGCCTGTGGCGTTCTACCTCTGGATATGGTTCCGAAGGCACGCATCATGGGAGACACTAGAGGGCTGATAAAGCTCGTAGCCGACAGCAAGACAAAGCGGGTGGTGGGCTTGCACATCTTGGCTCCCCACGCTGCAGACCTAATCCACGAAGGCGTGCTGGCAGTAAAGTTCAAACTGACGATAGACGACATCATCGACACAGTCCATGTCTTCCCGACGCTCTCCGAAGCGGTCAAGCTGGTTGCCCAGTCGTTCTACAGGGATGTGGGGAAGATGAGTTGCTGCACCGAGTAGAGTCACCTGAATCCGCCGACAGGCGATTGAAAACGCTGTCTTCGTTCTGAGGGATGGTTTCAACGGTTTGTTTAAGCGTTGAACGACATTTGGTTGTGGGACGAGTACAGGACAACTCTGTCCGCTGGCTCGTCGACCGTGAGGGAGATGCCAACAATCACCTTCTTACCGAAGTATCCCGAGGTCACCCCTGCCAAGCGCAGCGTCGTCAACCGGCCTCTGGCCTCCCCAGCGCTCACGTGCTCTGCGCCCCGTTTGTCATGCAGCTGACAGCAACCTCTCTCCGACCAACTACTTGTTCGGTGTTATCATCATGGAGATCACTACCACGACCAGGACCACGGTAGCTGTCGGGGTGAGAAGACCAAACGCGCCAGGACTTACTGCGCTGGAGAGCAGCAGCACAGCCAGCACTGGGGAGACCCCTAGAACGTGTGCCAATCCCACGGGGCTACTCACGCCTGCAATCCGGGTGGAAAGGAACGACCAGATTATGCGGCTCATGCTCATGAACGCGGCCGCCGCATAGCCGAGATGGATGGAATATATCAACAACAGTCAGATTTCGCCAAAGGGAATCGTCCTGCCAGTCGCGACTGCGATGACAGCCGTTCTGCCGAAGGAAACAAAGAGTACCATACTCAGCAGTCCAAGAGCGCCAAGGACCGTGGACCAGAATGTGTCGTAGGTTCCAACTCCATACGCGGTTAGATATCCGTAGACTACTCGGACTTGTCGCTGATGAAGAACTTCAACGCCCCGATTCCTCCTAGGCAGCGAACACCAGAAGCATCAACGGGAGAGTTTCTGACACGACGGCGAGGGCAGCTACTCCGAGGTCACCCGTTCCCCGATCGTCTGAGCGACGATGAGTGGGACTACTGCGTCGAGGACAAGATAAATCCTGTCAAAAAAATTCGCTCGCCTGAAGTTGATACGGAAAAAGATAGCCTGACCTTCCTGCCACCACTGTCGGATGTTCTCATCCAATTTCCCTTCTGGCCCCGGTGGTGGAAGCAAGGGCCACCCAGAGGCTGAGGAGGCTCAGCCCGAAGAGCAACGCTTCGAAAGCAGGGATGCCCAGGCGCGCAGAGAAGGGCGGTAGGAAATCCACCAGACCCATGGGGAGAGCCAACCAAAGGAAAAGCCTCCTCCTGAAAACCACAGCGAAGACGCAGAGGAGGCCCCAAGAAAAGTGTACTAGGAGAGAAGAGGCCCTCTCCAGGACCGCGTAGCCGACCAGGGGCAAGGCCTCGGACGGGACGTAGAAGAGGGAAGGAGACTCCTTTTCCAGGATGGCAAAGAGTTGCTGGGCACCGGCGCCTCCGCCAGAAAGCACGAGGGTGTAGACGATGTAATCCAAAAGTAAGGTGGCCCCTACCAACACTCCATTCTCCCAAAACGCAAGGCCTGCTCCGTAAGCAGCTGCATCGTCAGCCCGTATCTTCCCCTTTGAGAAGGCATACCGCGCGACTAAGAATGCGCCCCCTACCTCAAAGATCACCGTCTGAAGTCCGAAGTATGCGCCCAGGGCGACCTGACTCCCGCCGACCGCAGCTTCGAAGGATCGAAGAGTAAATGTCTGGAAGACGACCTTGAGGGCTATCGCCCCCCCATACGCGATAAGCGAGGTGAGAAGCACCCAAGCAGAGAAACGCCCCCTGAGGCGCAAATACAGCACCAGCCCGACACTAAACCCTAGGACGATGATAGGAGTTAGGAAGAAGACTGGATCTATGTTCTGCAAGGTCAACCGCTCTTACGTCGGTGCGTGCCTGCACTACTCTTGAGGTAGGTCTGCATCGTCCTTAGTCACTCCCATGAAGTCTATATACACGCGTAACGATTCCGACCCACTGGTATTGCTCCGACCGTTGGAGTAACGGGACGTCTGTCTCCTCGACATTCTTTTCAACGAAGCACAATCAGATGGACTCGTCTTCATCGTTCGTTCAATCTCGCACTCTCCACGTTCGGCTCCCCAATCGCAAAGGCATGAATGCAGGTCTCTAAGCTGCAGGGAGGGCAGAATCCAACAGACTGAATCAACGAAAGTCAAGAATCCCCTGCAAAAGTCGACCGCGCAAGAAAGCTATCCGGTATGCCAGCCTAAGGCTTTTGCTCTGGGAACCGAAAGGAAGAGGAGTCGGGAGAAGCATACGAACTATGTTCGAACATCCAATAGGTGCGCCCGATTCGATGTCCTTGCCCGAGCAGATCCCATAGCAAGTCGTTCATCCGCCTTTGCAGCATTTACAGGCATGCATGCTCTCTGCAATATCTGTTGCATCTTTGCACGGTCATCCAGCTACTCGAGCTGCGCTAGACGCTCTTTCGGTTGGACTATGCCGTTGAAATCCGCCGGACTGCTGGTCCTATGTCTTCGCCTTTCTGAGAGCGAAGCATTCCACATGGGCCACCTCGAAAGTTCCTCTTCTGCGGGATTCCGCCCAGATTTGCCTTGCCTGCTTCCTGTCCGCTTACCAAGGCCTCTGTTTCGTGACGTATTCGGTCCATCTGTGCTTGCAGGACCTGCATTCATGCTCCACCTCGTAGGAGTACACCCAAACATGGAATGGCTCCTTGACCTGAACCCCTCCTCTGGTCATCCAGACTCCCCTAGACAGTTCCACCCTCTCGGCGGACTTTCTCTCGGTCCGTAGCACTCGTTTCCGAGATTTCTCGCGGCACTTTGGGCAGGTATGGTAGTACCACCCCATGGCCGCGACTCCAACGGTCGCACCATTCAACCTTCCGCTAGGTCTGAAGCACGTCGCCTTCCTTGTCCCGGTGGTTGCCAAACCCTTCTCTCACAACTGGTTGTTCGGCCTCCGTTCGTCATGCGAAGTGATACACTATAGTATATGATTGCCCAATGGACCTCATCGAGAACCGTTTTAGCGAACCCGTGTGTCCTTCGGTCCGATGCAAATACAAGAAAAATCAAGCCTCGGTGATGCTGTCTTCCGAGGCGAATTGGACGACCGGAGTCTATTGGCCCTGCTTGCCCTCGTCGGTTCGAAGCGGGCTGACACCAACGTATTTCGCAGGCGTACCAGGTTGTCCCCTGCGGCCTTTGACAGACTTCTCGGCTGGCTTCAGCGGGAGTACTTCATTGACGTGGTATCGACCATGACAGACGTTGGCATCGAAGAAGAGCTGGCGCTAACCGAACGTGGCGAGGCTCTGCTCTTAGCGATGTTGGAGAAGACCTGCGACCTCCCTGAGTATCCCTGAGGACCATCCAGTTCCTCAGACAGCTTGGGGATCCGCGACGGTGAGGTCTATGGCGATTTCTGCTATATCAGACCCATATTCTGCGACCCTCCTGATACTCTCGAACATCAACTTCGCGGAGGCGACCTGAGCCCCACTCATCCTCGGCGCCAGCACCTCACCGCTTACTCTCTCCTCCATCAGCAGGGCATCCTTCGACTTGGCTATGGCTTCTTCTGCCATCTTACCATCGAGTCGGAGCAAAGAGGTGACGGAGCTGTCGAACACCTTCTTGGATAGCGCTGTCATCTCAGTGACTTTCCTGACGGCCTGTTCCGAAAGGTTGCCGAGGTTCTCTGCGTCGGCGGCTATGCTCGCCGCATGGTCGGCTACTCTCTCGACGTTCTTGACCACAAGTCTGTATCCCAGGCAGTCTCTCGTTGATTTCAGGCCTATCTCCTGAATCACTGACCTATCCCTCACTGCAATGTTGAGTTGTCTAAGGAGAAAGTGGTAAAATCTGTCTACCTCGTCGTCCCGCTCTACGACTTCTCCTGACATCCCCTTGTTCCCACCCTGAAGGACCCCGACAGCATCGGTCAGCATTCCCCCAGCAATGATGGCCATCCGCTCTAGCGCTTTCTTCAGCGGGAGGTCGACGTAGCCAGAGAGGCACTGAGTGAGTATGCCCCCTGACGACTCCTCAATTATCTCTACCCCGATTAGTTTACGTCGAATACCCTCCCTGATGAACCCTCTGAGTCTAGGATCAGATCTTCCGATGGCGACCCGTATGGTGTCATAGCCTGCCAGGTAATAGGAGATGAAATGCCTCAGCAAGAAGTCTTTGTCGAGGCCCGGGGAGGTTTCAAGGGTGGCCTCTGACTTGGCGCCTGTCCGTATGTCTCTCCTAGGGACTATCAGGAGCGAAGAATCAGGCTGCACGAGCACGGCCACGGGGTCTTTCGCCTTCAATCCCAAGTCGATGACCCAGCTCTTCGGAAGAGAGACCACGAAGCTGTCTCCCCCTGTCTTTTGCACTCTCCTGAAGTCTTGCCTTCTGGGCTCTGCCATTGAATCACCACTGAGGCCGAGGAATAGCGAGTATATACTCGTTGCCAGGAAGATCAGTGACTATTGGGGAATGCTCAGGAGTCGTATTCTGGCGCGATGGAATTGGGCTGGCCAAACCCCGGCACAGATGAAAACGGAGGCTTCCAAGAGCGTCAAAAGAAGGAGATGGTCAGGTACATGGCCACCTATGTGAGGCTATCCCCCTGACCTCCGAAGCCGTCACCTCAGCGTCAGTACCCTCGTGACCTCTTTGCCTGCCGTTATCGACACCTTCTCCCCCATCGAGACCTTGATCCCCGCCCGGCTGTCTGCGACCCCGAAGAGCCTGGCGTCCGCCTCCCTGAACAGCGAGATCTCTATCTTGCTCCCCCACGGGACCGTGTATCTCAATGGGTGAGTCCCGGCGCCGAGCCTTTCGGTGTAGGTGGGGTTGATGTGACATATTCCCACTTCGTCCTTCCCGACGTGGGCGAATGCGGATGGCTCGATCATGTTCCCTCTGATCCTGTCGACATAAGAATAGTAGCCCGTGGAACCCGCTCGCGTGGTGACCACCACCCCGTCTGCTATGGCTGCCTCTTCGAACCTAACTCCGTTTTCTGAGACCCTCAACTTGTAACGGAGACAGCTCCCCTCATCCCCTCTCTGAAGGTAGACGTCTGTGAACACCTCCCCAAGGACCCTGGCCCCCTTGAAGACCCTCAATCGCGGGTGTTCGTCTATTTCGTATCCGCCGGACCTGATTCTTGCGAGCGCTTCTGGGAGCTCGTCGAGGCCGGTCTGAGCGAGGTGGGCTTTGGACCCGACGGCCCCCTTGGATTTAACCCCCACGAAAAGCAGCGGGAGCTCTTCGGTTCGCCCGTATCTGCTGAACCGCCCGTCCCCTCCTACGACGATCCCGAAGTCCGCACCCGCCCTTCCCACCTTGATGCCAGCCTTCATGACGATCCTGCCCAACTCCTCCGGCTTGACCTTGGGCGCCTCGCCGTCCAGCAGAAGAGCCGCCTTCACTTGTCGCTCCCCGCCCCGAGGAATTCGAGTATGCTCCCTTCCCCTGCATCCCTCCTCCCGGTCGCGATGAACTTGGTCGCCTTCTCCCTCGCTTCGTTCTGAAGAGGGGTCGACACGTCCAACTTTTCCATCATCTTGAGCGAATTCTCTACTGCGAACCCCCTGAAGTGGTTGTTGAAGTAGCCGAACGTGTTCTTCGCCCTGGACGTGACGTCTCTTATCTTCGGGACCCATCCGTCGAGCTCGCTGTCGCTGTATCTGTAGTTGTACCATGGCCTGCTCCCTCTCCCGTGCCATCTCACGAAGGCGAAGTCAGCGGTCACGACTGTGTCTGGAGGGAGGAGCGGCTCGTCGACAATAACGTTCGCCAGGTTCCTGCCCCTGAGATAAGACCAGACCTCTTCCTTCAGCCACGATGGGTGCCTGAACTCGACCGCGAACATCAGGTCTTCGGGGGCCATGTCAAAGAAGTCCTTCAGCCTCTGAAAGTCATCTTGGAAGGTGTAGCTCGGCGGGAGTTGTGCTAAGATGGGTCCTAGTTTCCCCGCGGCTATGAGCGGCTTCAGAAGGCCTAGGAACTTGACAAGGTCCGCTTCGACGCCCTGAGACAGGTCGAGCTTCTTGTCGTGGGTAATCAGCCTGGGGAGCTTCACCGAGAAGACGAACTTCTCGGGCGTATACCTTGCCCAGCCGAGCACCATCCCCTTAGAGGGGTAGGCGTAGAACGTCGAGTCGACTTCCACAGTGACGTAGAGCCTGGAGTAGTATGACAGCTTGTTGACCGAAGAGTTCGGGTAGAAAACCCCATTCCATTCGTTGTACGACCAGCCAGACGTGCCAATGAGAAGGTCGGTCAACCCGACGTGCTGCGGCGTCGCTCTCGATTTAAGTCTGGGGGCCCTTCTCTTAGAGGATCGGCATCCAGCCTGGCCTCGAAGACCACGTGGCGACTGCGTCGTGGGAGTGTATCGATTCGAAGCACCTTCCGCCTATGAAGAGGGCGTTAGGGAACCTGCTGACGCACTCTCTGACGATATCCTCCGCGAACTTCGGGTTGGATTGCGCCTCGAGGATCTTCTTCGCTTCATCCAGCCTCTTCATGTGTTCGATGGGAAAGGCTGAAAAGCACTCCGCGATTCTTCCGACGACGGCAATCGAATCGAGGGGTTTGTTGCTCTTCAGGAAAACCGTCAGTTGAGCTCTTTGCATGTGCCCCACCCCTATCATCTTCTTAGAGCATGGACAGGCCGTCATCCCGTCCAAAACGTACTTGTAGGTGACCGCGCCGCGTTCCGTAGCCCTCATTGTGACCTTCACGAACTGGTCTTCGTAGGGGAGCTCAAAGTCTGCAGTGACGCTGGACCCAGGCTGGGTCTGATTCACCTCTTTGCAAATCCATCTGAGCCACTGCTCCACCCCCCTCGGTTTTCTGCTGTTCGCTGCCTTCACCATCCGGCTCATGTGAACTCCCCTGTGGAGCCCTGTGGAAGTCTGGATTGAAAGCTCGATGGGCATGGTGATGCTCCCAGAGCTGCCAATCACTCTGAGGTTAGCGATACCGGCGTCCACTGGCATTTGAGCGACCTCAGCCTGCACGTCGGCAGTAGCATCAATGTAGTCTAGGGCGTCCGTTGCTCTGTCTGGTCGCCTCAATGAGTTCTCAAACCTTCGGCCACCCCTTAAGTAACTTTTCCTCCGCCTGTCGCAAGAGGGTCCTCAACCCCTGCCTCTCCGAACGACGCCCTCCTCGAGAGACACCCGGCGCACTTCCAGCAGTGCTCCTTTCCATCCCTGTGGCAGCTCCAGGTGAGTCCGAAGGGAACCCCCATCGAACTTGCCAGCCTAACGACCTGGGGCTTTCTCATCTGCCTTAGCGGGCGGACGATCCTGAGCCTCCCCCTCCTCAGAATCGGGGACCCGGCGCGGAACGCCTTCTCCAGGGCAGCGAAGAAGGCCGCGCTCACATCCGCGAAGACGGCTGTGTCGTCTTTGTTGTGCCCTCCTACTATGGCCGACGCCCTGACCTCTTCGGCATAGGACGCAGCGAAGGAGTAGAACACGCTGTTCCTGAGCGGGATGTATGTCGGCGGGAGGCCCCAAAAACTGGCTCCGGTGATGTCAGCGGCCTCCCTAAGGTCAGGGAGCCTCACGAACCGGTGCTCTATCACGCCGAGTTTTGCCGCCATTTCCTTGGCGGACCGGAGTTCGCTGTCAGCTACCCCGCAGTACTCGAAGGTGAGCGCCCTGACCCTGTACGTCTCCTTGGCAAGCAGAAGCGCGGTAGCGGAGTCTATCCCGCCTGAAAGGAGCGCTACGGCTTCCTTCGTGCCGATCGCGCACCTTCCTGGTGGATCTTCGCCAGGATGTGACTCCCCTTGTTCAGCCCTTCGTATACGTAGACTCCCACGGAGGTCACGTTCTCTGGCATCTTGGGGGCAATCCTAGAAAGCACTTCCCTCGCCAGGTTCTCGACGGTTGCCTCTCCATCCAGCAACACTGTGGTGTCCTTAGGGGCCTTGATTGCGAATTCTCCATGGACCGTGTCGAACTTCAGCGATACGCTCCTCCGGTCTACTGACGTCACATACTTCCCGTGAATGAAGAGCTTGTGGTCGAGACCTTTGACTGCTTCCCTGACAATCTGTTTCGCTACGCCGAAATCAACGACCATCCCTTCAATTGGTCTCCCTCCCACTTCCACGAGCACGCTGGAGGTGTGCCCGTGCATCACTGAGCATTTCTCTGTCTTCGGGAGGATGTGCGCGTAGTCAAAGTTAAAGGACGGGTCGTCCAGAAATATGGTCTGCACCCGCCCCTCTTCGCCCAGGCCAAGCACTCTTATGCCGTGGTCGAACCGGTCGCTTCTCAGCGCGTCCCTCCTGATTACAATGCAGCTCTTTCCCTTGAGGAGGCTCAATTCTCTCTCGTCCAATTTGGGCTCGACGAACACCAAAGTGCCGTTAACCTGGAAATCTGCCCTGAGGCTCCCAGCCCCAGGAACCGCTACGTCTTCCTTGAACTCGATCCTCATCGAGCCGAGGAGGTCGGCCAGTAGCTGGTGAGTGCTCGTCCGTCCTTGGGCGCCTCCTGCCCTGTAGCCCTTCTCATAGGCGCCCGTGTCAAGCTTCCTCAGCCGCGGAGCCAACTTGGACAGAATCTGCTCGGTCGACAAGCTTGGAACGGAGAAACTGCTTGGTTTATACCATTTCTGTTCAAGGGGGCGGGTAGTGCGGCCTTGATCCAGTGGTTAGGATAGTGGCTTCCCAAGCCACTCGCCCGGGTTCGAATCCCGGAGGCCGCACCACAAATCGTGCTGTGTAACCATTCGGAGCAGTGGTCGGCGGGGCCGTGAAGCCGGGGCCATTGGAACTTGCGCCTGTTGCGACCGCTGAAGTCATGGTGAAGCTCTAATCCACAGTCCCTTCCTCGTCACGTCTCATGTACGATTGCCAGCTTCGGGGATACTGGTGGTCAGTCGACCTGCGCGGTCAGTCTCGGATTGCCTTCAGAGCCTCAATCGCTTCGGCGATGTGCTGCCTTGGCTTGAGCTGCGACGAGAACTTGTGCCTTACGACACCTTTCTTGTCTATGACGAAAGTGACCCGGTCAGGGATGAGGCCCATCGACTTCGCGCCGTACTCAGCTCTGACTTTCCCCCCTGCGTCAGCGAGCAGCGGGAATCTGGCCCCACATTCCTTTGCGAAACCGTTATGGCTCTCGGCCGAGTCGGAGCTTATGCCGATCACCTCTGCTCCCATCTCCAAGAGGCCTTCGTAGCTTTCACCGAATGCCTTTGTCTCTTGTGTGCACCCCATGGTGAAGTCCTTCGGATAGAAGTAGAGGACCACGTTCTTCGTGCCGGCGAACTCATGCAGCGACACCGTCCGTCCATCCTGTGCTGGGAGGGTGAAGTCCGGGGCCTTGTCTCCTACCCTTGGGCCGCTCAACGTCCTCAGGTCCCTTCCGTGATCTTCCTCATTGTAATCGAACCGTTCCGGATGTCCAAGTCATAGATTTCATTGACGTCGAGCCTGAGGCCGAACAGGTCGTACTCCGACTCGGTCAGGGTCATGATAATCTTGGAGAACCCTACTTCCCTCATCTGGGGCATCAGACCCATGGACTGCAACTGCGACACCATCCCCTGGACGACTCTGGCCTCGTCGCTGGCAGGGAACATTTCCGGCCTGCGCGCATCTCTGACCTCAACCAGCTCGATCTGTTTCGCGGGGAGCCCAGTCAGAGGGTCAGTAACTCCGCTGATCCGGTTCACCTTCACCTTGCCCATTGGTGCGTCGTCCCATGCCGCTGGTATAAACTCAGCGCCGGCCGTTTGCGTGCCGTTTGCTGCATGGAAACGGGCTATTGTTGTGCGTCTGACCCGGGCTCGCCGTGCGTCTCTTCAGGCGACCCCTGCTGCGGCTCCTCCGGGGGCATCTGGACGCCTTCCTCGCCCTGCTGGTTCGCCATGATAGCCTCGACGTCTTCTGGCGAGAGGATTCTTGCCATCGAGAGGTTCACCAGTGAGTTCGCAGAGGCGTCGCCGGACATCCTCCCTATCTTCCCCCTGAGCTGGCGCCACTTCAGCTTCGTGTTTCCGCTCTTGGAGGTGTAGATGATGCCAAGCACGTCCCTCGCGTTGATGAATGTGATGTCTCTGATCTTTTTGAGGTCGACCTTGTCGACGGCCTCGACGTAGATGGACCCTTGGTCTCCCTGCTTCTCGGGGAATACTTCAGGGTCCCTAAGGTAAGATTCAGGGATGAAGCTCCTGCATGTGCTGCTGATCAGAAACCTTCTGAACCCCTCTAGATTGCAGGTGAGATCAAGCTCAACCACCCGACTTCGCCTGAACCCGCGGCGCGTTTCAGAGGTTATAAATTGATTCCCGACACGCCGAGACGCTCACCCCGCGCGATGTGTGGGTTCTCGTACTCAAGATCCTCGACATCTGTCGGTTCAGTAGGCTAAATCCGGTCATCACCCACGACATCTACAAGGCTGGCTTAACATTAAAGCGTTGCAGGCATCTTTCTCGTTGTGTTGCGATTTCTCATCAGGCTAGAGGGGGGCCACTTCCAAGGCGACCTCCTGGGGGTCGTGCGGGCGATGGCCAGAGAGCTCGGCATGGATGCGCGCAACCCGAAGTGGACGTCATACGGCGCCCTGGAGCTGGACGTCTTCGCGCCTGGCCGCCCGGACTTCGACCTCTTCATGGCCACCCTGGCGCCCCTGGTCGAGGTCGAGTTCACCCACGACCTGAACACCGCGCCAAAGTTCCGGCCTGAACACGAACTCCTCTCCGAAGCCAAGGCGCTGTTCAACTCTGAGCGGTACTGGGAGTGCCATGAAGTTCTGGAGGGGGTCTGGCGGACGAAGAGCGGAGACGAGAGGGCCCTCCTACAGGGGATGATACTGGTCTGCGCCGCCTTCGTCCACCATCAGAAGGGTGAAGACGCGGTAGCCCTCGGCATCTTGGAAAGGGCGGTTCGGATGCTGAGGTTCTCACAGCCGTCCTACTGGGCCTTCAGGGTCGACCGGCTGAAGACGAACTCCGAAGAGATGCTGAGGGGGAGGCGCTTCTTCAGCTTCGAAGCCTAGCCGAACACAGGCAGGTTCATCGGGTTCGCCTGCTCCTTCAGTTGCTCCCTGGGCATCAATGCCAGGAGGTTGAAAATCAGTGACACAAGGGAAAGGACGACCAGACCTGCCCAGGCCCCTCCTCCATACTGTCCGGCCCAGTTGTAGAGGGGGATAGCGGCTACAATCGCACAGAGGGCGCCGCCCACCATGAAAGCAATCCTGAATCCAACGTAGCACACAAGCGCGTCCAGGACAAGAACCGCCCCAAGCACGGGCACGGCAACCTGAAGGGCTGGTATTGGGCATCCGCTGGTGGGGCACAGCAGCGACTGGCCGAAGCCCCAGCCGACTACCACAGCCCAAACCCCGGTCAGAAGGTTGAGTACTGCCGAGGCTCTTGGTGTCAGAGCCAGGCTACTTCACCATCGTCAGCCTGTAATGCCCTGCCTCAATGTTCTTGTTGATGTTGTCCTTCACGAGATACAGCCTGTGGATGGGGCTGCCTGTGTTAGGCGAGAGCGTGTAGCCCTCCCCCACCAAGAACTCTTGTACATGGCCGTCCCTGCATGTGTGGGTGACCTTCTTACCCGGTTTGACCCCTAGGGAGTTCATGTACACATCCTTCGGGGTGGTGCACGTCAGCACAGCCCACTCTTCGTCATCGGGGATCGACTCAAACCCCACGCTCGCCTTCAGTGGCTCATCATACCGCTTGTCGTCGCAGAAGAGCCTCTTGCACCCTCTGCACCTCCAAACGTCCACCACCCCCTGCAGGTAGTTGTCGCGGTTCACGTTGACCATCCCCAAGAAGACTATCTCATGCTCATGTGGCGCAGCCATGGCTTTAGGCGCCCTTGGCATCCGCCTTTTTCTCCGTTGCGGCCTCGTAGAGGGGGATCAGCTCGAGAATCAGCCTGTCCACCCTCATCCGTCTCTCGTTGATCTCCCTTATCACCGCTTCCCTCCACGTCCTGTAGTGGTTTGCGATGCCGAGCCTGGGATGGACTGGGATTATCCTCTTTCCATCCCCGGAGACTATAGCCATCCCTCTCTCCAGGAGGGTCGCGGCCTCCCCTCCCCTGGGCAAGGAGATGTGTCCTTCCTGGAGCAACCTGAGGTACAACGACGCTTCACCCCGGGACAGGCCGGCGTCCATGCCGAGCCGCTCGAGGACGCCCTCCTCGTCTTTGAGGCCCTTTCTCCTGTTCATCGTTCTGTCGTCCCTGGTGAGTTCCACAGGAACTCGAAGTAGTCCTTGGCGAAACTCGCCAGCCCGTGGTGTGATGCCCAGATGGCCAGCGGGAGTCCTCCCTGCTCGCCTCCTCCGAGCAGGAGGACTACTTCGCGCGAATCTGACACGAGACCTCCGCCATACATGGTCTTCCTCGTCCTGAGCTCCGAGTGCCTAGCCAGTTGGCCCGCCGCCTCCTTCGGGAGGTCAGGAGATGTGAGTATCAGGCACTTCACCCCCTTCTCCTTGAGCGTCGCGAGCAACGGCTCGATTCTGTCGGTGAACGGCGCCAACTGTGCTGGCAGGGCGATGAGCAACTCTGCCCTGCAGTTCAGGAGGAGGTTCTTCACCCTCGAGAGAATCTCGTTCGTCCCCCGCATGATCCATATGTCTGGTTTCTCCTGTTCCCCCCTGCTGACGTATATCCCCATCAGCTCTTCGAGCGCGAACTGCTCCTTCTCCTTCCTCTCGGTCTCCTGGCGAGACTTCAGCTCCTCCAAGGCCGTGTCGGGGGGCTTGGCCGTATAGACCGTCGGCCTTCTCTTCTGTTCCTCCACCCAGCCGTGCCTGTGGAGGGACTCGAGCGCATCGTATACCTTGGAGTATGGTATCCTGGCCTCCCTGCTCACGTCGCTCGCAGTCATTGTCCCCCCCTTCAGAAGGGCGACGTAGGCCTTCACTTCGCTCCCCGTCAGCCCAAGCGCCTCGAGGGAAGCCATTGCACGCTCGCTCAGAGTCATCAGCTAGTCTAATCACACGGGCTGTCTTTAACTTTTCACCCTCTGGAAAGTAAAAATGCTTATATGCGCTCGGCTGGGGAGAGACTCCAGCGAACCTACTTTGGCTCAAATCGCTGACGTAAGCCTTGAACTGAAGAAAGAAGTCTCCAAGGGGAACTTCATCCGCCAGACGCAGTCCATCTGCCCTGACTGCAACCGGATACTGCCTGCCATCGTCTTTGAGCGCGACAACAAGGTCTGGATGACGAAGACATGCCCTCAGCACGGCGAGACCGAAGAGCTCTACTTCGGCTCCTACGAGATGTACAGCAAGTTCTCACGCTACTGGAAGGACGGGAAGGGGACCCACGCAGCCAATGTCCCGCTTGACGTCTGCTCATGCCCGGCGAACTGTGGCCTCTGCTCCAACCACCTATCGCACACAGGCCTTTCGAACATCATAGTGACGAACAGGTGCGACCTCACCTGCTGGTACTGCTTCTTCTACGTCAAGAAGGGACTGGAGGGGGCTTACGTCTACGAGCCGACCCTAGACCAGATCAGGGAGATGGGGCGCTCGTTGAAGGCAGAAAGGCCCGTGGCTGGCAACTCAGTCCAGATTACCGGCGGGGAGCCGACGCTCCGCGAGGAGCTCCCGACCATCATCAAGATACTGAAAGAGGAAGGGGTGGACCACATCCAGCTCAACACAAACGGCATAAATCTCGCTCTCAACCCAGGGCTTGCGAAGCGTCTGAAGGACGCCGGTGTCTCCAACCTCTACATGAGCTTTGACGGTGTCACTCCGAAGACCAACCCGAAGAACCACTGGGAGGCGCCCTACGCCATCGACGCCTGCCGGAAGGTGGGTTTGGGCGTAGTTCTTGTCCCGACCGTCATAAAGTCAATCAACGACCACGAGCTCGGGGACATAATACGTTTCGGTGCGAAGAACATCGACACCGTCCACGCGGTCAACTTCCAGCCGGTCTCGCTTACAGGCAGGCTGACGAAGTCGGAGAGGGCGAAGTACAGGATAACCATACCTGATTGCATCGAGAGGATAGAAGAACAGACCAACGGCATGATTTCGAAGGACGGGTGGTTCCCTGTCCCGTCCTGTTCCCCTGTGACAGGGTTCATAGAGGCCTTCACCAAGAAGGAGCAGTATGAACTCTCGATTCACTTCGCCTGCGGCGCAGGGACCTATGTGTTCAATGACCCGGACAAGAAGAGGCTCGTCCCGCTGCCGGAGTTCGTTGACATCCCCGGCCTCGTTGAGTACCTCGATGAGAAGACAGAGGAGATCTACTCGGGGACAAACCGCTATGTGGTGGCTGCGAAGGTCCTGACAAGGATTTCGTCCTTCGTGAACAAGGAGAAGCAGCCCAAGAGCCTCAGCTTCGCCAAGCTCCTCACCGACGCCCTCGTGAAGCACGACTACTCCTCGGTAGGCCAGTTCCACCTGAAGAGCATGTTCATCGGAATGATGCACTTTCAGGATAAATTCAATCAAGACGAGGAGAGGCTCCAGCGCTGCGACATCCACTACCTCACCCCCGACCTGAGGATCATACCATTTTGTTCTTTCAATGTCTTACCGGAATGGTATAGAGACAGGATACAGCAGAAGTACGGAATGCCCGTCGAGGAGTGGGAGACCAAGACCGGGAAGAAGCTCGAGGCGGGGCTCTACAGAGGGACTCTGAGGCGTGGCGGCCATGTGCAGGGTTGCGGCTGTGCGGCGGGCGAGCACGGCGAGCCGCTCCCAATCCAGCCAATCACCGGGACTTAATCGAGTCCCGGAAGTAAGAGTTCGAGCCGGAAGGGATTCGCCAACTGTCCATGACCAAAAATCCGGCTCAAGTCCTTGGCCTACTGCGGGTTCGAGTCGCTCTAGATTCGAATACTTGACCCCAACGAATACCTGCACGTGAAGGAGAAGCGTTAACCAGTATTGGACGTTAAATGATCCACCGCACGTGGTACAGCAAGAGAGCGGTGGAATACCCAAGCCAAGGCGCCGTCATTCGACTGCACGAGAGGATTATCAGGCAAACAGGTGGCCAACAAGGGTTTGTGAGCGTGTCGAACCTGGCGTACGTGCCGGAGACTTCTCAGGACATTGGGGAAGGTCTCCCCGAAGAGCAGGCTGTTGTCCGCAAGGCAGGCTATCTGCTCTTCAATCTGGTCAATCTTCATCCGTTCCTGGACGGCAACAAGAGAATCGCCTTCGAGGTGGCCAAGACGTTCTTGAACCTGAATGGCTGGGGCCTTAATCCTCCTGAAGAGGAGGCATTCTCCATGCTCAAATCTGTCTCATCGAGGACCATGGACGCCGAGTCCACCGAAGACTGGGCAGGAAGGAATTTAAGCAGACAAGGGAGTAAGAGCTAGCATGACCAAGCAAGTTCAGACCCATGGTCAGAAAGAGACGGACGAGGAGTTCCTAGCCTTGGCTGATGAGAATCTCAAGAAGGACGAGAAGTTACTCAAGAAACTCGCCGAAGTATAGCCAATCTACCTATTCCGAGTGTCCGAAGGTGTTCGGTGGAAAAGCATCACTTGAGACTCATTGAGAATCGGAGTCTATTCTGAGCTGTTTCAAAACCTGGGCCGGAAGGGATTCGAACCCTTGGCCTCCCGATTATCAGTCGGGTGCTCTAGCCAAGCTACTCCCCCATGAGGGACTGAGCTACCAGCCCAGCCCCCGGGGCATGTGACATCCTCTATAAGCGTGCGAGTGCTGATGGTCCCAGCAAACTGCCTCGGCTCGGAGGCCGATTCCTCCTAGTTTAAAATGCCCAGAGGAAACGTCGCTGAGTGTGGGCCGGTAGTTCAGCGGTACGAACGTCCGCCTTGCACGCGGAAGAACCCCGAAAGGGCTCCAAGGTCGGGGGTTCAATTCCCCCCCGGTCCACGCACTCTTAACCCGTATATCATCCCGAAGCCTGCCGCCTGAACATGGCCACGGAGGAACCGACAGTCGCAAAAGCGATGTCACAGGTGGTGATGGCAGTCGAGCTGAACGTCAGTGCCGCAGACTGTGCCAAGGCGATGGCAAAGAAGGGAGTGAGCTGTGCTGTCATCACACAGAGTGGTTCAGCCATTGGAATCGTGACGGAGCGAGATCTAGTGTCCAAGGTGCTCGCCGAGTCCATAGAAGCGAAAAAAGTGCTCGTGCGTGACATAATGTCCACTCCGCTAATCACCATCGGCCCTAACGCTTCGTTGACCGGCGCAGCTGAGCTGATGGCCAGGTACCGAGTCAGGAGGCTCGTTGTCGTCGACCAGGTCGGGACGCTCATGGGGATAGTCACTACGGGTGATATCGCCAGATCGCTGGCCGAGAGACAAGGCTACCGCGAAGCCACTTTGAACGCAATGGCGCGGTTCAGCGAAGGGAAGCTGGAAAACGGACCTTACCAGTAGTCCTAATCCACTCGGACCCTGACCCCACCGGACCGTGCAGCCTTCAGCGGGATAGTCACCTCAAGGACTCCGTTGTTGTAGGCAGATTTGGCAAGCTTTGGTTCAACCACTCCAGGGAGGTCCAGCTTCTTGTAGTAGCCTCGGTCCTCACGCTCTACAGAAACCACCATTGTGTTCTCGTTCACCGTCACGTTGATGTCTTCTTTCCTTACTCCAGGCATCTCCGCTATCACCCGGACATCCTTGCCTGAGGTGACGACATCGACAAGGGGTTCGCGCTTGTCCTGGATGGACTTCGAGGCTTTTCCTTCCTCGCGCCTTACGTTCCCGAACTCTCTTACCACCGGCTTCCCGTCTGGCCCGATAGTCACAGAGTAACCGTAGACGAATGGCCCGATCTCTCTCTGTACTCCTCCTTCGGGGGTCTTAGACTCTCGCACGAGGTTCTTTGGGAGCTCCTTCTCAAGGTCCTTGAACTCCACCGAAAAGGCCTTTTCTACTTCTCTCATCATCTCGTCGATATCAGGTAAGCCCCACGGGCCGAAGGGGGACCTGCGCCTCCTGTGGACGCTCCAGTCGTCCTTATCGTCGTCTTCCATAATCATTTTTCTGAGTACCCGTGGATGGATTTATTCCTTTCACACAGAACTCATCACGTCCTGCCGGTCGAAGACGGAATATGCAAAAAAGCTTTTACAGGCACAGCGGCGTTGCGAGAGCCCGAATGTCGAATTCTCTGTATGCGAAGATAACGGTGCTCTTCTTCGTGCTCACGGCGTTACTCATGCTGATAGGATACCTCGTCGGATGGTACTTTTTCGGGGACCCGATAGTCTTCGTAGGGCTGGCCCTAGTCCTCGCCGCCGCAATCAACTTCGTTTCATACTACTACAGCGACTCGCTTGTGCTCAGGATGAGCAAAGCCAAGATCGTTCAGGAGAGCGAATATCCGAGCCTTTTCAGGGTCGTGAGAAGTGTCGCCCAGAAGGCGAACATCCCCATGCCCAGAGTGGGCGTCGTCGACTCTCCACAGCCCAACGCCTTCGCGACGGGGAGAGGACCAACCAGGGCGGTGGTGTGCGCCACGTCTAGCATCCTCCAGACACTCACGCCAGACGAGTTAGAGGCAGTCATCGGACACGAGATAGGGCATGTGGTGCATCGGGATGTCCTTATGTCAGGAGTGGCAGCCACGATGGCGGGAGCAATCTCATACATAGGGCAAATGGCGATGTTTTCTATGATCTTCGGAGGCGGAGGGAAGAACAGGAACGGCGGATCCCCCCTTGCCCTGCTGGCCATCATACTGGTACCCTTGGGGGCCACCTTCGTACAGCTCGGCATCAGCAGGAATGATGAGTATAGCGCAGACGAGTACGGCGCGAAGCTCACGAGGAACCCCGCTGGGCTGGTGACAGCATTGGAGAAGATTACCACCAAAGCACAGATGAGGCCCATAGCCACGCATGCCTCCAAGGCGCCCTCACCGGCGACCGCTTCTTTGTGGATCGTCAACCCGTTCCGCGGGAACTCGCTCGCCGAAATGTTCTCCACCCACCCGTCCCTGCCTCACAGGGTAGAGAGGCTAAGAAGAATCGGCCGAGAAATGAACGTCTACGTCCCCTAGCCCAACAGGAGGCGAGCCAGGGCGAGTATGGCGCCCATCTCTACCAGTTCGTCATCCTTCGCCTGACTCTTAGAGACCTGCTCGGGAGGCTGCGGGGCGGCCATCGAAAGGGAAAGCGACGGAAGAAGCGTGGTTGGGAAAAGAGCAGGAGAATAACTCAGCTGCTGTGATTGGGGGGAGGGCAGAGGAGCCATGGCTGCCATCGGCTTGACCTGAGCTGGAGGAGACTTCTGGCCGTCAGTGGGCGGTGGCTGTGCAGTCTGAGGCATGACCCGCCTGGACGCCTCGTTTTGCTGCCCGGGACCTCGCAAGGGGGGAGGACGCGAGGAGCCCAGGAGCGCAGGGATGACCATCAGAAAGCCGAAGACCGACAGCAGGTAGAAGCTGGTGAAGACCCCTGCAATGATTAGAAACAGGCCGAATACCAGCAGGTTCCTGTTCATGGTAGAAGGAAAAGTCGAGTCTTGGTATTAAGGATTGAAGTGGGCCGGGGCGGAGTTGAACCGCCGACCTTGGCGCTTCGCGTTTGATTCGCCGTCTTCTGCTAGCGAGTGTCAGAGCTTGACGGGATTCACCCTGACGTCCTAACCATGCTAGACGACCGGCCCCTGTTTGGACCGCCCTCGAACCTGCCTTTTATGCTTAGCATGCCTCGACTAGGCAATCGGAACATGAAGCTGTTCGCCGATTGACGAGAGCTGTTCCGAGACCACTCTATCAATTAAATAACCAGATGGACGGACGGCGCTGTCAGATGATAGAAAACTCCGAACTCCAGGGGTTCTACAAGCTCTCCATGAAAGAGAGGAGAGAGTTGCTGAAGAAGTCTGTGGGGCTTACTGATGAGGAACTCAGCATAGTGGCGGGGACTGGGTCGCTCCCACCTGAGACCGCGGACCACATGATTGAGAACGTGGTGGGAGGGTACACGTACCCCCTCGGAATAGCCACGAACTTCCGCATCAATGGGAAGGACTATTTGGTCCCCATGGCCCTCGAAGAACCGTCCGTAGTGGCTGCTGCCAGCAATGCTGCTAAGATGGCGAGGGTGAAAGGAGGATTCAAGGTGACGAACACCGGCCCGGTGATGATTGGTCAGATTCAGGTGGTCAATGTCCCGAAACCGGAAGAAGCCAAAGCACACCTACTCTCAAAGAAGGCTGACGTCTTGAAAAAGGCGAACGACCAGGACCCTATGCTTGTCTCGCTTGGTGGAGGAGCAAAGGACCTCAACGTCAAGGTGCTCTCCAGCATCAAGGGACCCATGATAATTGCCGAACTCATAGTGAACACTGGGGACGCCATGGGAGCTAATGCTGTCAACACCATGGCAGAAGCGGTAGCCCCCATGGTGGAAGAGATTACAGGAGGGAGGGTGTTCCTCAGGATCATCTCGAACTTGGCCGACAGGAGGCTGGTCAGGGCAACGGCGGTCTTCGACAAGGAAGCGATTGGAGGGGAAGATGTGGTCGACGGCGTGGTCTATGCCTACGCATTCGCAGACGCCGATCCCTACAGATGCGCCACTCATAACAAGGGGGTCATGAACGGCGTCATAGCGGTCGGGATAGCCTGTGGGCAGGATATCAGGGCGCTAGAAGCGGGCGCGCATAGTTACGCCTCCAGGACCGGCAAGTACAAGCCGATCACGACGTGGGAGAAGAACCTCGATGGGGACCTTGTAGGGACCCTCGAGATGCCGATGGCCGTGGGATTGGTCGGCGGTGCGGCGAGGACACACCCAACTGCGAGGGTGAACATCAAGATACTTGGTGTGAAGACCGCCACGGAGTTGGGAGAAATCCTGGGGGCCGTCGGCCTCGCCCAGAACTTCGCCGCCTTGAGGGCCTTGGCCAGTGAGGGAATCCAGAGGGGCCACATGAAGTTGCATGCGCATAACGTCGCTTCCTCTGCCGGAGCCACGGGGGACCTGATCGACATCGTGGCTGCAAAGCTGGTTGAAGAGAAGAAGGTCAGATTCGACAGGGCAAAAGAGCTGGTCGAAGAGTACAGAAAGAAGAAGGCATAGTCGTCAAGCATCACCTCAGACGCCTCTGTTCTTACTCGATGAATCGGCGGCTGACGCGGCGTAACTGCACGGCGCATATATGAGACTACGCGCTGGGAGAGGGCGCTCCGAGTGCGTTTGTGCGCCAGCGGGCGCGTTAGAGAGCGCCCCAAAGGGATGACAGGTTGGCCCCTGATACGATCTGGAAAGTCCTATAAGCGAAACAGCTCGGTCGCGCCAGAGTTGCAGGATTCGCCAAAACGCCCCGAGTCGGTGCTGCCACGCAGCAGATATCTCCTCGCTGTCGCTGCTCTAGTCTTCGTCGTGGGGTCGCTCGAGGCGGCAGACATCGTCAACATCCCCTTCGGTTCGTGGTTCTCCTTCCTCACCGGCTCGGTCCTTTCTTCTGCGACTCTGACCGATTTCATGACAAAGTACGGCTATGCTAGCCTGTTCGGCCTCATGGCGCTCGAAAGCGCGTCCCTTCCTGTCCCCAGCGAGGTAGTCCTCCCTTTGACGGGCTACTTCGTCCGGACGGGCGTCCTGAACTTCTGGATGGCAGTGGGCATCAGCACGGTAGCGAGCCTTGCGGGCGCGCTCCTAGACTACCTCCTGGCCATTTGGCTAGGGAGGCCTTTCGTGGTTGGACTTCTGAGGCTCTTCAGGCTGCACAAGGACATACTAGACAGGGCGGAGGCATGGTTCGGACGTTCGGCCCAGTGGACGGTCTTCGCTGCCAGGTTCATACCTGGAGTACGGACGGTCATCTCGCTGCCGGCGGGATTGTTCGAAATGAAGGTATCCCGCTTTGTCGTGATGACAGTAACAGGATGCTTCCTGTGGTCTGTCGTCCTGATTTACGCGGGTTACCTAGCGGGCGGGGTCACAGGAAACACCTTCGCGTCGTCGTCTGCGGTGGTGGACGGACTTTCGGGGATACTTGCAGCTATCTCTGCCGTCTACATCGGATTCTACTTCTACTCGGGGTTCCGCATGAGGGCAAGGCCTACAGGTCCATCATTGGGACCTTGACACCTTTGGCCTTGGCTGTCTTGACCGCTTCTTCATACCCTGCGTCCACATGCCTCGCTACCCCTAGGCCTGGGTCGTTGGTGAGTGCTCTCTCAATCGCGGCATCGGCTTCGGGGGTACCGTCGCACAGGACTGCCAAGCCTGCATGGATGGAGTATCCAATCCCGACACCGCCACCGTGGTGTACTGATACCCAGGATGATCCAGACACGGCGTTAAGCAATGCGTTGAGGATAGGCCAATCTGCGATCGCGTCAGACCCATCCTTCATGCCCTCAGTCTCCCGATAGGGTGACGCTACGGAGCCTGAATCAAGATGGTCCCTCCCAATAATCACCGGGGCTGAAATCTTGCCATCCCTTACCATCTCATTGATTATTTTGCCGAACTTCGCCCGCTCGCCGTATCCCAACCAGCAGACCCGGGCAGGGAGGCCCTGGAAACGGACCTTGTCGTGGGCTTTCTGAATCCACCTTACGAGAGACTGGTTGCTGGAGAACTCCCTGATTACAGCCTCATCGGTGGCAAAGATGTCTTCTGGGTCTCCCGACAGGGCGGCCCAGCGGAATGGCCCGCGTCCCTCGCAGAAGAGCGGCCTTATGTACTCGGGGACGAAACCGGGTATCCTAAACGCGCCTTCGACTCCGGCGTCCTGGGCCATCTTCCTAATGTTGTTGCCATACTCGAACGCAATTGCGCCATTCTCCTGGAACTTCAGCATGGCCCTGACGTGCTTGGCGATTGACTTCATGGAGCGGTCCTGGTACGCCTTGGGGTCTGATGCCCTCAGTGATTCCGCCTCCTTGATCCCCAGGCCCTCTGGTATGTACCCCGCCAGGGGGTCGTGGGCGGCTGTCTGGTCCGTGATGATATCAGGCCTGAATCCCGACTGCAGTAGCTCGGGGAGGACCTCTGAGGAGTTGCCCAGCAGGGCGACGGACAGCGGCTTTCCTCGGTCGGCTGCACCTCGGGCTAAGTCGAGCGCCTCCTTCACGTTCTCGGTCATGACATCGCAGTACTCCTTATCGATCCTGCGCTGTATCGCCCTCCTATCCACCTCCACTATCAGGGCCACGCCTTCGTTCATGGTCACGGCCAAAGGCTGAGCTCCGCCCATCTCTCCCAGACCGGACGTCAGCGTGACCTTGCCTCTGAGGGAGCCGCCGAAGTGCTTGTTGGCTACAGCTGCGAGCGTTTCATAGGTCCCCTGTAGGATTCCCTGGGTCCCGATGTACATCCAACTCCCGGCGGTCATCTGTCCAAACATCGTGAGCCCCCGCTCCTCCAGCTCCCTGAAATAAGCCCAGTCCGCCCACTTCGGGACGAGCATCGCGTTTGAGATGAGTATCCGCGGTGACGCCGGGCTCGTCCTGAAAATCCCAACCGGCTTGCCCGACTGAATGAGAAGCGTCTCGTCGTTCTCGAGGGACTTCAAGGACCGCACGATGGCGTCGAAGGCATTCCACGACCTAGCTGCTCTCCCCGTGCCGCCGTAGACTATCAGATGCTCAGGATCCTTGGCGACTTCGGGGTCGAGGTTGTTCATCAGCATCCTAAGGGCGGCTTCCTGATGCCAGCCTTTGCAGGAGATGGCTGTCCCTCTAGGCGCCCGAACCCCATGCCGCTGCATGGAGCTCTGAGCCTCGCACACGATTTAAGACTTCGGCCCGACGGGTCGGCAAGCCTTATCACGTGTGAGTGCGACTCAGAGAATAGGTGCTTGTTTGTTCGACCTCGCTTTGGTCCACGCAGGCGAGCTAGTGACCTGTGCCGGGGGGAGCGGGACGGCCGAGGAGGAGCTCGGTGTCGTGGAGGACGGGGCACTTCTCGTATCAGGAGGGAGGATTGTCTGGACCGGAACGACCAAGCAGCTCCGTCAGAAGTCCACGGGCAAAGTCGAGCGGACGGTCGACGCGCGAGGAGACCTTGTCACTCCTGGCCTGGTCGACCCCCACACCCACGCGATATTCGCAGGGAGCAGGGAAGACGAGCTCGAGAGGAAGGCATCCGGAGAGAGCTACATCTCCATCCTTGCCGGAGGGGGCGGGATACTGCGGACGGTCCGCGAGACCAGGGCTTCAACCACCACGGAGTTGGTCGGCGAGTCGAGAGGGCGGCTTAACCAGCTTATGATGAATGGGGTCACCACAGTGGAGGTGAAGACAGGGTACGGGTTGGACCTCGCTGGAGAGAGTCACATCCTCGCCGCGATTCGTAGGCTGAAGGAGAAGTCTGCGGTGGAGCTCATTCCCACGTTTCTAGGGCTCCATGCCAAGCCCCCTGGGTTTAGAGATGCGAGAGGGTATGTGGATTTTGTGACCCGCAAGGTCCTCCCTGCCGTAGCCAGGAGGAGAGACCGACCGGTATTCTCCGACTCCTTCTGTGAGGAAGGGGTCTTCACGGCGTCCGAGTGCTCGAGATATCTCCGAGCCTCGAAAGACCTCGGTTTCAGGCTGAAGATACACGCAGACGAGTTTGCTGAATCAGGCGGCGCGGCCTTGGCCGCCGAGGCAGGATGCGTTTCAGCAGACCATCTTGGGAGGAGCAGTGCCACTGGCATAGGCGCAATGGCAAAGAAAGGGGTGACCGCCGTTCTCCTCCCTGGGACGTCGCTCTACTCGTCGATTCCGTACGCGGACGCCCGAGGAATAATGGCGGCAGGGTGCAGGGTGGCCCTTGGGACAGACCTGAGCCCGAACTCCTGGGTGGAGTCTCCGCAGTTCGTGATGAGCCTAGCATGCACCGGCATGAAGATGACCCCCGCCCAAGCACTTCTAGGCTTCACCAAGCACGCAGCAGAAGCAGTCGCTAGGGACGACCTGGGCGCGCTCGCCATAGGGGCGCAGGCAGATTTCGTGGTGCACATGGTACCAAGCTACAGATTCCTTCCTTACCGTGTAGGCGGTTCGTATGTCAATGCGGTGTTCAAACAGGGGAAGCAGATATACGATTCCGGAGAGAACTAGCGGAACTTCCCAGCCAACACCTTTCCCGCCAAAGACTCGATCTCCTGACCCTGTGAGCGATCTCCCCGCAGGAGAGGGGAGAGAGGCCTGACGAATCCCAACAGACCCTTAGTGTGCTCTGATAAGCCGCTTGTGGCCAGGCCAATCACGTTCGAAGAGCAGATCAGTTCGACTGCAAGGATGCGGGACACGTTGGTAGCCACCTGCAAAGCCTTCACCCCCGCGTTTACTCCATGGCTTGCGTGGTCTTCGATCCCCCCCGATACGTTTGAAGGGTACGATGATTCAGGGTAGATGTTCTTGGCGTTGTCGGCGTTCAGCGCGGTGGCGGTGTACTCCAACAGCATGAGTCCTGATTCTAGGCCAGGTTTTGTCGCCATGTACTTCCTATCTGGAGGGGTCTTCGAAAGCAGGAAATGGATCCTAGCGAGAGACATCACTCCGAGATATGATAGGGCAAGGGACATGAGGTCCAGGGACATTGCTACAGGCTGCGCATGGAAGTTCCCCCCGTGGAGCACCTCCCCGTCCTCCAAGAGGACGGGGTTGTCTGACACAGAATTCATCTCATTTACCACGATATTCTCTGCGAAACCCAGCGCGTCGCTCAGCGAGCCATGTACCTGTGGGGCGCACCGAATCGAGTAGGGGTCCTGGGGGACCGGCTCCGGCCGCATCCTTCTACTCCCCTTCAGGAGCATGCGGAGCTCACTAGCCACCGAGTTCTGGCCTGGATCTAGTTTTATCCCGACCAATCGCTCGTCGAATGGCTGGGAACAGGCACCAAGCGCCTCTGCAGTCATCACCAAGGCCGAGTTGGCCGCCCTCAGTAGTGCTTGTCCTCTGTGGATCGCAACGCACCCCAGGGCGGTCGTAAACGCAGTTCCATTGATCAGGGACAGGCCCTCTTTCGCCTTCAGATGCGCTGGCTTCAGACCCGAGGCTGTGAGGGCTTTGGTCGAATCGGTCACGGTTCCATGATGGTACGCCTTCCCCTCCCCCACCAGGGTCAATGCCATGTGTGCCGAAGGCGTCAGGTCCCCCGATGCGCCGAGCGACCCGAATTCGGGCACAAGGGGCGTCACACTCCTGTTCAGCAGCCCCACGATAAGCTCTGCTACTCCCTTACTCACGGCGCTGTTCCCGTTCAGGAGGCTGTTGAGTCGGATCAGCATGGCGGCTCGCACTACAGTTATGGGGAGAGGGGAACCGACCCCCGACGCGTGGCTCCTGATCAAGTTGAGTTGCAGCTCTTCCAAGTGCTTGGAGCTCACAACCTTGTCAGCGAGAGAGCCGAAGCCGGTGTTAACCCCATAGACCACCTCTCCACCAGCTAGCTTCCCCTCGAGGAGGGCACGGAACCTCTCCAGTCTCTTCAAGCTGGCCGGACTCGCCCTCACGGCTGCACCGCCTTCGGCTATGTCCATGGCTAACCGCAGCGTGAGGGACCTCCCGTCTACGACTACTACTGTCAATCTTGCTGTCCCCGAGTGCAGGTCGATAAACACACCACATATCTTTAACTCGATTGGCCTCCGCCTCGGCCCGTTGAGGATACCCGCACGCTATCCAGCCCCGAAATATCGCGACCCAGAAGACTTGCGACTGACGCAGATAATCAAGCCCTCGACCAGGGCGCGGAGAGGAGGGGTGAACATCGTGGGGGTGCCCTTCGACGGGGCCGTCCTAGGAAGGAGAGGCGCCGCCGGCGGGCCCGCGGCGATACGTGAAACCATGTCCGCCTTTTCCAACTACAACGTGGAGCTTGGCCTGGGTCTCGAAGGAGCACAAGTTCTCGACCTGGGGGACCTCTCCGTGGAGCAGTCAGACACCCTCAGGGCTCACAGACAAATCGAGGCAGAGGCAACCGAGGACATCGATCCTGGGTCCCTGTTGGTAATCCTTGGCGGAGACAATAGCGTGTCACTGCCTTGCATCCGCGCTGCTTCGAAGAGACTTGGGAGGCTTGGTCTCGTGGTCATCGATTCGCATTTCGACATCCGAGGAGAAATCGATGGCAAGCCGACGAGTGGGTCGTCCTACGGGCTGGCGATCAAGACTCTGAAGAGCCTCGATCCCCGAAGAGTGGTGGAGATCGGGATGCATGGCTTTCTGAACTCGAAGAGCTACCACGAGACAGCAGAAGAGCTCGGGATAACGGTTGTCACAGCCAGGGAAGTGTACGAAAAGGGACCCGAGGCCGTGGCGCGGCAGGCGTACGCGAGGGCGTCCCGTGGAGCAGAAGCGGTATACCTTAGCGTCGATTTGGACGCGGTTGACATTGCGTACGTCTCCGGGGTGAGCGCGCCCAGCGCAGGGGGGATATCGGCCGACCAACTTTTCAGGCTAGTGTACGAAATCTCACGGAATGACAAAGTGAAGTGCGCGGACGTCGTGGAACTCGCCCCGACCCTGGATCCTTCAGGCCGGTCCGCGAGGGTGGCTGCGTCGGCCGTGGCGTACATCATCGCAGGCCATGCGGCCAGAGGCAGGAGTGACACCAGGAGGAGATGAAGGTCGCAGGGATCACACTCGGGTTACCGGAGAACATCTCCTCTTTCTGGGTCTGAAGCCGACTGAAAGAACCTGCAGAGCCTCAGCATCGTGCGCTGCGGCATCAAGCGAACTGGAGCTGCGTCAACTCATGGAAAAGACGGCTCACTAGTGTGACCGCGGAGAGTCGAGGAGAACTTCGCTACAGAGACGTAGTTGAGGTAGAGTATGGCCGCGGCGAAGGCGGGCAGGACGAAGTAAGTGAAGTAATACACGATGAGGTTTGAAACGAGCGCATCGGCCAGGGCCACCGGTAGGTACAAGCTGACGAGCACTGCGACAGACAGACAACAGGAGGAACCGAGGATAATCCCCACCATTGGGACCAAGACGAAAGACTTCGCCATCTTCGAAGTCGTACAGAGGTTTCCCAACTCTCTCGTCTTCTTTACGTTTGCGACAACAAGAATGGCGATGACGATAGCCATGGAGATGCTGTAGAAGCTGAGTGCTGCGGAGAACCCGGGAGGGAATGTGAAGATGATTGCTGGATTGTAGGATAGGTCCAGTAACGCGCTGGTCAGGGAAGGCGGCACGAACGTGTCTGTGTAGACGAATATGGTGGATGTGGAGACGCCGAGGAGTTGAGACCCGTGGATGGCAGTCACAATGCCTTCCAGGATGAACCCATAAAGTAGCAGGTGGGTTACGAGATACACTCCAAAGACGGCGGGTCCTAGGGCGCTCCTGAGGGAGCGGACAAAGTCTAGGAAAACCGTGCGCAGAGGGAAGATCAGCAGTATGGAGACAAAACTCACCCAAAAGACGAAGGCGCCCGCGAACTCTGCTGGATTCACAGAGGACGCTGCCCAGATGTAGCCGTAGTACGACAGCACCAGGCCCAAGACGAGGGTCGCAGATAGGGGGACGAGGGCCGCCATACGATGCGCTGAGCTCGTATTCCTCTCTTCAATCATCAGTTTCCGAGGGCAGGCGAATCCATGCGATATTTACAGCCATCTCGCGAGTATCCCGCATCTGGCCTCGACGAATGATTAATACCATAGAGTCGAGTCTCGACCACCTGAAGGGGTGAGGATGGCGCTTCAGACGAAGTTGATGGCTCTGGTGCTGGGAGGTATCGGGGCGGTTGGATGCGCGTCAGTAGTCTACGCCATCTTGGTTGACAGCATCCCCGTCATAAGCCCCGCATTGATAGAGAGTCTGCTGTGGGAATCGTACGCGTTCGCTGTGATCTTCATAGCAGGTGTCATGGCTGTTCTTATCGGCCTAGGCGGGTACGTTCACAGTACGGGCCGCAGGCTCGCGGGGTCGTCCACCATCCAGCTCACGCCTGGATCATTCATCCCTTACTTGCTCACGACAAGGCGCTACAGGCGCTTCTTCTCGATATCCACGGTACTGTACGGGGCCCTTTACGCTTTTGCGACGAGTATGATCGTGTATCAGCCCACAGTGAACTTCATCCAGGCGTACAACGCCACATTCCCAGATCGGTTCGTTTCAGTCTGCTGCGGGCCACCCCTAGCAATCCCCACCGTCACTGCCTATCTCATGAACCACGTTGGTCTCTTCATCGTCCCCCTGGACGTCCTCCTGCTGCTCATAGTTGCGCCATTGGTCGGGCTCAACGTCGCCTTCGCCGTGTTCGCGCGTGATAGTAGTGCAGGGGGGGCGTCGAAGTACGGGCTAGGCGGGCTGGGGGCGGTGGTCGGGTTGTTCACTGGATGCCCTGCCTGCGCCGGCATCTTCCTTGCCGGGTCAATAGGCGGGACCGGAGCCGTCGCATTCGCCTCGGTCCTCTCGTACTACCAGCCCGAGTTCATTGCGGCGACCCTGCCAGCATTGCTCCTGACTCTCTATCTGGTTTCGCACAGCCTCACACGCGCATATAACGGGAGGTGCCCGATCCCCCAGAGAGCTCGAGACGACGTACCCCGCAGATGAAACGAAGAGGGCATCCTTGAAGTGGTCGTCGAGCGACTGCGGCCTCCGCGTCGCTATTTCTGCTTAGGGAATTTCCTATGAGTGAATTGAGCCCGAACAGACAGGTACCTGATCTGTTGGACAGCCTGTCATCGCTTCTTCTGGTTTTCTTTCAACTCAGCTACAGCATTCTCGATGTCTAGAAGCATAGAACTCCTAGCCGGAGCCTCATAGGCCCCTTTGCAGAATGCCTCGACAACGACGATTACGTCGGTAGGTGTGATGTTCTCGAAGTACACTGCGACCGTTTCAGGCTTAGAAACACTCGCGTTCCTCGCAACGACGTCGTGTAACGTTCTAGCCAGCGCCGTAGTGTCGACCGGCTTCGTGACATCATACCTCACCCTGACGAGCCTTTCGCTCGTGCTGTGGTCTACGACCGAGGCCTGGATCACTATGCTGTTCGGAACCTTGACCTGAATCCCATCGTCGAGTCTGATCGTTGTGTAGTTCAGCCTGATGTCTTCAACCACACCTGTGTAACCTGGTATCAGTAGGTTGTCGGAGAAGAACTTCGGGGGGTATGAGGGCAGAGCGAACCCCCATTGCCATGTCGAGATTGTTATCCTGCTCCCCACCAGGAATGGTCGTGAGGTGAGAATCAGCAATCCCGCAAAAACGTTCGATAGCGTCTGTTGGCTAGCCAACCCGAGCACGAGCCCGGTGAACGTTCCCCCCGCGAGGAGTTGAGTTCCAGTAATGCCAACCAACCCCAACACTACGAAGGCGAGGATGATGTAACCGATGAATCTGAAAGCCGTGGCCACCGTGGCCCCCCTCTCCACTCCGGAGGTCCTCGAAATCCCTCTCTTGATCTGATTCGATATGATGCCAATCGCGAGGTAACCCGCGACCATAGCGACTGCAAGCTTGGCCAGGAGCAGCGCGCTGAACGGTACGCCACTGGCGAAGTAGAAGAGGAATGCCAGTATGACTGCAGCGGCTGCTATTATAGCGATTGCCCCCATGAGTCTTGAAGAGAGAGAAGTTTTCCCGTTGCTCAACTGTTCCGTTCATTTGAATTCGTAATTTATGTGTTTAGCACACGAGGCTGGGCTAGCTCGACGAACGTGTGAAGACAGGCGTATGCGTCGGAGTGCGCGTTGCCCAAGCTAGCAGCAGTATGCGCGTCTGCGCACGTGGCTGCTTGGCCGTAGTCTAGTGGCTACCGCCATTACGAGGAGGGAGCGTAATCTGCAGCTTCGAGATGGCGTCCTTCAATACGTGGTAGCTCGCGTCGAGGGCGTCCTTCTCGGCTTTGCTTAGTTCGACTTCGAGTATCCTCTCCACCCCTTCCTTACCGACCACCATTGGGACATCCATCACGACGTCGGAGAACCCGTACTCTCCGTCAAGGTATGTCGACGCGTTGAAGACGGCTTTCTTGTCGTTGATGATTGCGTCGACCAGGACAGTCACGGCCGCCGCAGGGCCGTGGATCGTCGCACCCTTCCTGGCGATGACCTCGGCGGCGACTCCTCTGGTGCCCTTGACCACTTCATCGAATTTTTCAGGACTCATCAGCTTCGATGTGGGGATACCCCCCACGGTAGTGTACTCTGGGATTGGAACCATGCTGTCACCGTGCTCGCCGATGATCATGGTAGTGACCGACGAACGAGCTACGCCCAGCTCGCCTGCCAAGAAGTTGCGAAGCCTGGAACCATCAAGAGTTCCGCTCATTCCGAGAACCCTGTGCCTTTCGAATCCCGTGACCCTAGAGGACACATACGTCATAACGTCGAGTGGGTTCGTCACCATCAGCAGCACTGCGTCCGGAGCGTTCTTCCGGATTTGCTCACAGACATCCTTGATTATTCCGGCGTTAGAGTTCATCAAATCCAGCCTTGTCTGGCCAGGCTTTCTCCCAAATCCCGCTGCCACGATTACTAGCTTAGATCCCGCTATATCCCCGTAGTCGTTGCTGCCTGTCACCTTGGTCTCGGCTCCGTAGGCTGAGAGCATGTGAGTGATGTCCATCGCTTCACCCTGAGGAAGCCCTTTGACCACATCGACCAATGTGAGGTCGTCGTATCCCTTCATGGCGAGATGAACCGCTACGTTCGCCCCTATCTTGCCGCTGCCGACTATCGATATCATGGCTCGACGGGCCCAATGAGTGAGGGGAGTATAGGTGTTTTGCCAGCAGTCACCGGCCGCACTCGCGCTTGGGTTCGACCGTTCCACACGACAGAGCGCATCGTCGAACGCTGCATGGCTCTATGAGCCGTCAACTAGTGTTGCGTCCATAACAAATCTGGCGTTATGACTGTCAATAGGCCACTCGTTTCTCGAACGGAATCATAGCTCGAGATCTTGAAGGGTATAGTTAGGCGTCTGAGCTCAAACCATGATGCTATGGATTTCTATGATGCGACACTAAGTTTGGGACCCAATTCATAGGTGTGGGCCAACAGTGAAGCGTGCCCTGAGGCGGATGATGGTCTGGCCGATACCAACCCTTCGGCGGGGCGCCGGCTTGCTCCCCGGCAAATCACAATGGCTCGCTGCGTGTTGCGCCCGAAAGCGTAAATGCGGTGGCCGGGATTTGAATTCTCGAGTCATTTACATGACTTCCCGAGTTAGTAGCGTGGCAGGCTACTGTCCTGGACCAGGCTAGACGACCACCGCTCGTTTCAGGTCGCATGATTATGGAGGTTAAAAGGTTGCGGGGCGAACTCAACTGACCTTCGAGCCGACCTTGACTGGCCGTTCCGGCGTCAGGAGGGACAGCTCGCCCCCGTTGGATGCGGCCAACAACATGCATTCTGACACTACACCCACCACGGCCTTGGGCTCCAGGTTGACGACCGCCACCACCAACTTCCCCAGTAGGTCATCTTTGGAGTAGTTGCCTTTGATTCCTGCCACGCACTGCCGGGTCACTCCCTCATCGAACTCCACTTTTAGTTTGTACATCGGCTTGCGGGCCTCTGGAATGTCCTCGACCGAAACGATCTTCCCGACCTTCATCTCCACCTTTGCGAAGTCTGCAATTGGGATGGGCAACGGCCCTTCGAGTCTCGCGTTGGTGAGTTAAGCGTTAGCCAATGATGTGTCACCGCCGTTCACCCCAGGACCTAACGGAGAGCACATATCAAGGAGGGCAGGGCGAGAGAGGCGTTGATTGATACCGCGTCGATTTTCACGTTCGTCGCAGCAATCATAGTAGCCGGTTTCCTCGGCGAACTCCTCTTCAAGAAGACAGGAGTCCCGATGCTCGTTTTCTTGATTCTCATGGGTATAATCATTGGTCCTGTGCTGAAGTTCCTACCCCGGACGTCCCTTCTCCCCTCCCTTGGCGTCTTCGCAGTGCTGACGCTCCTGATGGTGCTCTTCTATGGCGGGATTGACATCAGCCTTGAGTCTGTCATCAAGGACGGAGGAAGGGCATTCCTCCAGGTGCTCGTGTACGTCCTCGGAAGTACCGCCGCCATAGCGTTCACCGTGAACACCTTCTTGGGCTGGGACCTCATTTCTTCGTTCATTTTCGCGTCCATGGTTGGAGGAGAGACCACCGCCGCCGTGGTGATTCCGCTCTCGAGATCGCTCAAACTACCCGAAGTGACGGTCGCATTCCTTGCGCTCGAATCGGCGATGAACTCAATCCTCTCAATCGTCCTGTTCTTCGTTTTCGTCGGCATATACCAGACAGGCGTCACGAACCTGGCGTCCACCTTGACTACGATATCGGCCAACTTCTCCGTCGGCATCGTCCTCGGTGGGATCTTGTCTATTGCCTGGGTGTTCATCCTGAACAAGTTCCAACAGCGGAAGTACACCTACGTTCTCACCCTAGCCCTCGTCTTCATCACCTATGTGATCAGCTACAAGCTGGGCGGCAGCGGGGAGCTCTCTGTCCTGATATTCGGCATCGTGCTGGGCAACTATGCGCTGATAGGCAGAGTGACCAACTGGCATTTGAGCATGGATTTCCTCCAGCAAAGGCTCGGCCTGTTCCAAGAAGAGATTACGTTCCTCATGGAGACGTTGTTCTTCGTGTTCCTAGGGCTGACGTTCGAGATTAACCCGTCGAGTGTGGTCGGATTCCTGGCTGTGGGAGCGACTGTAGTCGCAGTTTTGATGCTGTTCAGGGTGCTAGCTACAACCGCATCTACCGCGGGTTCCCCCCTGGCGCAAAACAGGCGGGACATCATAATGATGTGCGCCCAAGGACTTGTGCCGGCGACCCTTGCCATCATCGCAGTCAACGATGGCCTCCCCCACGCGAACTCGTTCTTGAATGCGGTCACGTATGTGATTATTCTCACGAACGTGATCGCGGCGATCGGGGCCGTGTGGAGGATAACGAACCAAAAGAGCAGCTTCAAAGAGTTCATGGAAGGGCTGGACACCGCCTACAAAGGGAATTGAGTACTCTTCGCAGCCGGCCGCGATGATGTACCTAGCAACGTTTCGTAATTGACGAATCCGAAAGTCATTTAGGCCCGGACGAAGACTGAAATCTGATTCGATGACGGAGTTCGTTGTCAGGGCGACAGAAAGGCAGTCCGCGAGAGTACTCATCGACGGGAAAGAGGTTGCGACGATAGGTCCTGACGGGAAGGCGATATTCCGCGTCCGTTCGGTATCTCTTGGAGATTGGAAGGTCGAGCTCCGTGATGATGGACAGGTCAGACCATTCTCAGCAGAGATTACCAGCGCAGGCACGAATGGGGTAGCGGTCAAAATCAGGAACCACCTGTTCTTCTATAAGGGGGCAGCCTACCTTCTGACCGGCATACCCGAGGAGGTCAAGCCAGCAGACCACGTCCTAGGAAAACGCCACGTCAGCCGGCTTGACTCGTTTCCTTTCTCGAGACTAGACGATGTGGACCTGGAAACCTGGGGACGCCTCAGGCTGCACAGGGGTACATCGGTGGGGGAGATCTATGGAGCGAGCCCACAGGAATTCAGGGTTACGCTCTCCGGTGAGCTTCTCGAGATTGGACTCCCACTTTCGGCGACGCTATACCTGCTCTACAACTCTGGTCAGGGCGCACGTGATTGGTAGTAATCAAGCCTAATCGGATCGGCCCGTTCCCCTTTCCGAAGTCGGACCCCGAGGAGAGGAAGAATGACTTCTCTGAGGTTGAGCAGCCCTACACCAAAGAGCAGGTGATGCTGGAGGCAGACCGCTGCCTCCGATGCGGAACCCCCGTCTGCATCGACGCATGCCCTGTGCAATTAGACGTGAGGGGGATGATGGACGCGGTCGCGAACGGAGACTTCCAAAGGGCGTACCACCGCATCAGGGAGACCAACCCTTTGCTTGGGGTTACTGCTAGATGTTGTCCCCAACTTCAGGGCCTTTGTGAAGACGCTTGCGTGGTCAGGTGGGGGGGCCAGCCTCTCTCCATCGGCATGGTCCAGAGGTTCGTTGCAGATTGGGAGCAGACCGGATCGAGGCAGCCAGACCCTAGGTCGGAACCTCCCACCGGAAAGAGGGTCGCGATTGTCGGTGCAGGGCCGGCTGGACTCGCTGCGGCGGAGCTGCTCCTCCGCTATGGTCATAGTGTGACGATTTACGAGGAGGTGCACAGTCTCGGAGGGACAGCATGGTATGGCATACCTGACTACCACTTACCCAAGGATGTCCTGACCTATGAGGCTGAGCGGATAGTAGCTCAAGGCGCGACGGTCATGAAGGGCGTCAAGGTCGGCCGGGACATATCCATCACCGCGCTTCTGTCTGAGTCTGACGTCATCTTGGTCGCCACAGGCTCGAGGGATGTGAAGAAACTCGACACGCCAGGCTCCGGCCTTGACGGCGTGCTGGATGGTTACGAGTTCCTTCGCGAAGTGTACGGAGGTGGGCTCGAAGCCTATGTCGACGGAAAACATCGAAACTTAGGGATGGAAGTCCTGGTGGTCGGAGGGGGCGACACCGCTCTTGACTGTGCTCGGACCGCCCTCAGACTCACTCGGGGGCACGTTTCGATTCTTTACCGGAGAGACGAGAAAGAGATGCCTGCGGACCCGATAATGGTGAAAGAGGCCCAGGAAGAGGGGGTCGAGTTCAGGTTTCTGTCAGATCCGTCTGAATACCAGGGCCAGGGTGGGAAACTCACCGGAGCGATGGTGCAAGCTATGCGGCTGGGCGCCCCCGATTCGACAGGGAGGAAGCATCCTGAGCCCGTCCCTGGGGAGACAGCTGTCATGAAATGCGACAGCGTACTCCTTGCGGTGGGCAGAGGTCCTGACTCTTTTCTAGCGAAGAAGGAAGGTCTCAGACTAGGGCCAAAGGGGGCGATTGCGATCGACACCCGCTACATGACCTCGATGGCCAAGGTCTTCGCCACGGGTGACGCGACGACTGGAGAGACGTTGGTGGTGAAAGCCATGGGGCATGGAAGAGAGGCGGCGCAAATGATACATGAATACCTGACAGGACTCGAAGACAGACACGTGTCGCTTTACGAACAGTACTACACCAAGCGCGCCACCGAGGATGCTTACCAGGATATGCTGAGTGGAAGAGAAGCAGAACAACCTCCCGACTGATCTAGGGCGCCCGAGGTGGACGCGACGGGCGGCCGTTCCTTAGCTGCCTCTTCACCCTGAATCAGCCCTACGAACAAGCTTAGACAGCGCCCTGGAGTAGATTTCATTCGCCTGTTCTTCGCCCTTCCCCAATGAGACCTCTTTCCCGACGTATTCTTCCGCAACCTTCACGATTTCCTTGGCCAGGTCTTCCGCTAGTGCGTCGACGTCACGCCTTAGCAGCGTAGGCAGCGGACTTCTGGCAGCGCTGAGAACGCCTCTGACCCGCTCGATGTTCACAGGATAGTAGTATCTTGCCGCCTCCAGAGGTAGCGACTCGACATCGGGGAGATAGAGGTAAGCGGTAGGGGCGTAGAACTTCTGCAATATGCCATGCTCCTCCGTTTCTACCCTGGCGACTTTCAGAAAGCCTGTCTTCCTAAGGAGCCCCAGGTGGTAGTTCACCGTCCCGTCAGTGAGTCCCAGGCTCTGTGCCAGCTCGGACTGGGACATAGCCTCGCGCCGAAGCAGGTTCAGAATGGCTCTCCGCATTGGATCTGAAATCAGCTTTGCAGCCTCACTGTCTCTGATTATCTGGACCAGCTTGATTTTGGTCTGCGACTGATGATTGCTTGGTCTCGGACCCTTTCCCAGGACGCTGGTCACAGCATGTGCCTCCTATGATTGCTCCCAGGTCGTCTTGGAGCGCATGTATTTATAACTTCGACATATCATAACGATTTGATATACAAAAGATATAAGTGCAGGCCAGCGGTTGACTCCGGGTACATGGAAAGGCGGGTCACAAGTTTACAAATTGACGCCTTCGCGATGGATTTGGATGGTACGCTCACCTCGGAGGGGCAGCCGCTGAAGCCCGAGTTGGTGGATGCGATGAGGAGGATGAGTGAGCTTGGCGTCAAATTGATACTGGTGACAGGCCGATGCTCCGGGGAAGCGATGAGAATCACTGGAGAAGGAATGTTTGACGCCATCGTCTCTGAGAACGGAGCGGTGCTCACCGTAGGGTCAGCGAGAGAGCCGCAGATGCCCGACGGATGGGCTGAAGAGAGGACCCGGCTGCTGCCTCACTTCGAGAAGGGTTGCGAAGAGGTGATAATCTCTTCCTCTGTTGGAAACCTGGCTCTCGCACGAAGTCTGGTCTCTGGATTGGCCAGGGTCCAAGTCAACAAGGATAGGCTGATGATTGTCCCCGCGGGGGTTGACAAAGGTTCAGGGCTCACCGCCGTCCTGAAGACACTTGATCTCTCTTCCGGGCGAACGGCGTGCGTGGGGGACGGGGAGAATGACATACCCATGTTCGATGTTTCGGGATTCAGAGTTGCGCTTGCCAACTCGGTAGAAGAGCTCAAGCGAAGGGCTGATTACGTCGCGGGCAACAGCGATGGGGATGGAACCATGGAGGCCATTAGAGTTCTGATTCGTGGGAGCGCGGAGCCGATTTTGTGAGAATCTGCATCAACACCCAGACCCCCCCGGTGAGGTTCAGGGTCGACTACGCCGAACTTCAGAGGAAGTACGGCGAGCTGGACGACCCGGTTGACCTGAAGTCACTGCGGCAGGGGGTCGACTACGTGTTTGCTCCTGGTGGTGTCACGGCGATGGTCCTCCCGCTACTATCACGCCTTACGAAGTCCGGATTTGCTAGGGACTCTGTCTGGGTTAGCCTCGGGATCAAGTACCCACCGCGGGTCAAGCTTGATGATGTTGTGGTCTCACACGTGGAGCTCGGAGAACGGCACCTCAGGGACTACGGGTCCTTCAAAGAAGAGTTCTGGTCCATCATACATGGGCTCGGGGTCCGTCCGTTCAACAGGAAAGAGTATCTGGGGTACGTGCACTACAACTGGGCGAACACCGAGAAGCTCTTCCACTACATCGGGGATGTAGACATCTTCTACATCCACGACTTTCAGCTGATACAGACTGGGCAGCTGATTGGAATATCCGCGCCCGCAGTGCTTCGGTGGCACGTTCCGTTCAGGCCAGATAACTTGGGCAGGTTTGGAGGTTTCGTGCGGAGGGCGCTCGAGGGTTTCGACTCTGTTGTTGTCAGCACGAAGAAGGACTTGGAGGGCCTGGTCAAGATTGGTTACAGGGGGCATGCCCATCAACTCTACCCATACATCGACGAGACCGAGTGGAAGGCCCCTTCTTCAACTGCGAAGGAGGCGCTCAGGGAGAAGATCGGCCTCAAGACAGACGAGAAGCTCCTCCTCACGGTCGCGCGTATGGACCCCGTAAAGTCCCAAGATGTCGCAATCCGTGCCGTTGCGAGGATGAAGGACAAAGCCAAGGTGAAGCTTCTGCTGGTTGGCAATGGTAGCTTCTCGTCGAGCAGCACGGGCGGGCTGGGCAGGGACAAGGGGACAGTCTGGAAAGAACACCTAATCAGGACTGCGAAGAGGCTCAAGGTGAACGATATGACAACTTTCCTAGGTTACGCCTCTGGGGAAGAGGTCAGGGCAGCCTACGCCCTCGCATCGGCAGTCGTGCTCCCGTCGAGGATTGAGGGGTTTGGTATCACGGTGCTCGAAGGGTGGATCAACAAGAAGCCCGTTGTAGTCAGCGAAGGAGCAGGGGTGTCTGAACTGGTGATTGGAGGGTCTAACGGGTATACCTTCAAACCTGGCGACGACGCGGGGCTTGCCGAAGGGGCGCTCAAGGCCATTGGCCCGGGCGGGGAGCACCTTGGTGACAACGGAGCGGTGACCGTGAAAGGATGCCTGGTTGGCGAAGCGTCAGAGCAGGTGAGGGCAGTCCTTGAAGAGACGGCTGCAGGGTACCGCTGACTCTATGATTACTCGGAGGGCTTTTCGGCCCGAATGATGGCGTCCGCAAGTTCCTTTGCCGCGAGTATGAGCCCCATGTGGCTGAACGCCTGCGGGAAGTTGCCGAGGGCATCCCCTGTCTTGGGGTCGACCTCTTCAGAGTAGAGGCCCAAATGGTTCGCGTGGCCAAGGAGTTCCTCGAAGTTCCTAGTAGCCTCTTCGACCCGGCCGAGCCTGGCAAGACAGGCGACAAGCCAGAACCCGCATAGCACGAAAGCGCCCTCCTCTCCTTCGAGGCCGTCATCAGCCTTGTACCTGTAGACGAGCGCCCCGTCTGAAAGCTCTCTTCGGACGGCCTCGATCGTCGCCATCATTTTCGCATCGTTTGCGGGCAGGAAACCTATGAGCGGAAGCATCAGGGTCGCGGCGTCCAAATACTCAGACCCATAGTGTATGACGAAGGAGTTTCTCTTGGCGTTCCATCCGTCACGGAGTACTTCATCCTTGATCTGCCGCATGACGGCCTTCCATGATGGTATCTCGTCTTCGTGTCCTGTTGCCTCAGCTATCTTGACCGCTCTCTGCAGACCAGCGTAGCACCATGCCTTTGTGTAGACATAATGTTCCTGCATACCCCTGATTTCCCAGATTCCGTTCCCTGGTTCTGACCAGTGCTCCACGATGAAGTCGGCAAGGGGCTTTACGAACCTGAAATACATTTCAGTGTCTACGTGGCGGCCGTGCCTGGTCGAGAAGTAGAGGGCGTCCAGCATGTACCCATATGCGTCGTACTGCACCTGCCTGACTGCCTGGTTCCCTATCCTGACTGGATGCGACTTCCTGTACCCCTCGAGTTGGTCGAGGACCTTCTCCTTTATGTTGCTCCCTCCATCGATATCGTACATCAGCCTGAGATCCATATCCAGAGAGGGATTGTTGTCAATCATCCAGCGAAGGTAGGCTTCGCTTTCGCTTTTGTAGCCAATGTTGTGGAATGCCCAGAGGGCGCTGGCGGAGTCACGGAGCCAGGAGTACCTGTAATCCCAGTTCCGTCCATTCCCTATCGACTCAGGAAGGGAGGTGGTCGGCGCGGCAATCATGGCCCCTGTGGGCGAATAGATGAGCAGTTTCAGGGTGAGGGCAGACCTCACCACGGCATCTTTCCACCTACCTCTGTACCTCAGCAGTGAGACCCAGTCCATCCAGAACACCTCGGTCTTAGCTCGCTGTCTTTCCGTATGGTACTCCTGTACCTTTCGCGGCTCGTCTTCGCCGTAGCTCAGCACGAAGGCCTTCTTTTCACCTTGGGACATGGTGAACTCCGCTGATGCCCCTGATTCGGTTACGTGGAGGGGGATGGAGCTCGAGAGGACAATCTCATCCTTCCGGCTCCTCACTTTGACCCCGAACACGGTCGCAGTGAACTTGGGTGTCAAGTAGCCATAATTGAAGACTGGCTTGAACTCCAATTTGAGTTTCATCGTGCCGCTCAAGCACTGCAATACCCGGTGGATTTCCGGAGGCGCAGACCACGCGTCCTGTGTGAGAGAGCAGGGCATGAAGTCTGTCAGGACGACGCGAGAGGTTACGTTGCGAAATTCGGTCCTTAGAATGTTCGTGTCCTCCAGGTAGGACTGGGTCGAAGTCGCGGTGGCGGCAGGCTGAACTACCCATCGTCCTCCCTTCCCGCGGTCGAGGAGGGCGGCGAAAATGCTCTGAGAGCTGAACTTGGGCATGCAACACCAGTCGATGGAACCGTCGTATCCGACTAGGGCCGCAGTTCTGGTGTTCCCGATGATTCCGTATCCTGAAATCGGTTTGTAGTCGTCTAGCGGTGGCAGCGGGAAGGACACCGGACGGCGTCCTTCCTGCATCTCTCCTTTCTCAGTCGTCGGTTGAGCCACCCTGGGATAGTCTAGCGGCCCATCCGGTAGTGATTGTGTTGGTGAGACTGCCAGCGTCAATCTCGCTGCCAAGTAGCAGACCAGGTCTTTGGTGGCTCTGTCGATGCAAGTGTCTTACTCTGGAAGTCGAGCCGCCGACTGGTATTTACGTTTCACGACTTCTTCGACAGTAGCCCAAGACTCGCGGGCGCCTTACCACTGGTACAAGAAGCTCGAATCTTTGGAGCCGTTACATCTCCAAGATGGTCTTGACATCATCTTCCCCTTTGGGGCCGTAGGCGGACTCTGCCTTTGCCAAAGGAATCTTGTCGGTCAAGATGCCTTCGAGGAAGCCGTCCCACTTCTCACTGATCTTCACCAGATCCGACGCCCCTTTGCGGAAGTATGAGATGTTGGCATTGACAGACCCGAAGTAGACGCGGTTTCCCAGCACGAGGTTAGTGAACACCTTTCCCGCGTCTTCGGTCCCGGCCTGTGATTTGTAGATCCCCACGAACGAGACCACCCCGTTGGTGCCGCAGAGATTCTGGGCCTCCAGGGCTACCGATGTCGAGCCAGTCGCTTCGAAGACCAGGTCGAACTTGTCTTCCATGGAGGACAGAGGCGTATTCTGGACGTTAACGTAGGTCGCGCCGGTGGAAGACGCCAGTTTCGCCTTGGGCGTGTCTGCTGGCTTCCTAGCTACGGTGGTCACTGCTAGCCCCATCTGTCGCAGGAGCGCTGTGGCGAGAAGACCGACCGGCCCGGAACCCAGGACCAGAGCTGTGCTCGGCTTCCAGTTCATTCGCGCGTTCTGAATCCTGAAAGCTTGTTCGACCCCCTTCTCCACTATCGTGAGCGGCTCGAGGAGAACACCCACCTCCGATAGTGACTCGGGGAGCTTGACGACGAAGCTTGAGTCGCTGAGGGTCAACTCGCTGGCGAACCCATGAAGGCCTTTGATTCCATGCTCTTTGTAGTGTCCTGTGAGACACATGTCCGATTCCCCACTCCTGCAGTTGAGGCAGTTCTCCTGGCAGCCCCTCCTCACCGTAGGCACCACCAAGTCTCCTTTCTCGAATCCTTGGCAGTCCGGACCAATGGCTTCCACCCTGGACAGAGACTCGTGGCCAAGGATCAGGTATGAAGAACCTACGGGGGCCTCCCCGTAGAACCCGTTTACGATGTCCATGTCGGTGCCGCATATCCCGACTTTCAGGACTCTGAGGAGGAGCTGTCGCGGATTCGGAATAGGCTCTGGGACCTCTTTCAGCGAAACCGAACCTGTGGTACCTGGAGTGACAGTTATCGCTTTCATGATAGCTCAGCGGTAGGGGAACAGGTACGACAGAGCAGGCTTGTCGTTCCAATCCACATAACATGTTTTCAGTTGGGTATAAAGCTCGAGCCCGTGCCTAGAGCCTTCGGCTCCGAGTCCGGACATCCTGAAGCCTGTATGGGCCCCCTGGAGTTGTTCGGGTCCCACCTGGTTGACATACGTCTCACCAAACTTGATCTCGTGCATCGCCTTCATCACGTTGTGGCTGTCTCTGGTGAAGACATACGAGGCCAGTCCGTACTCGGAGTCGTTGGCCAGTTCGATGGCACGGTCGAATGACTCAACCTCCAGCACGGGGACCACTGGCCCGAAGACCTCTTTCTGCACCAGCGGCGAGCCCTGGTCGACATCGTCGATTATAGTCGGCTCAAGATACCACCCCTTTGACATCGAGGGAGGACGCACCCCGCCCAGCGCGAGAGTCGATCCTGCGTCTAGGGCCAGCTCAATGAATCGCTCGCTGGTCCCCCTCTCACGAGCGCTCACCATCGGGCCAAGGTCCGTCCCAGGAGATGTGGGATTGCCTATCCTGAGCCCCTTCGACATCTCTATGAACTTCAACATGAATTTCGCCTTCACGTCCTTGTCCAGATACATCCTCTCTGCGCTTATGCAGGTCTGACCGCAGTTCCAATACCTTGCCCACAGCGCGCACTTCAGCGCCCACTCCATGTCAGCGTCCCGCCATACGATGAATGGGGCCTTCCCGCCAAGCTCGAGGATGAGTTTCCCGATTTGGGCCGATGCCCGCTGCATTATCTTTCTTCCTGCGTCTGTGCTGCCGGTCATTGTAACCAGACCTGTCTTCTTGTTTCCGCAGAGCTCATCCCCGGCCTCTGACCCGGCCCCCGTGACCAGGTTGACGACCCCCTTCGGTATCCCGGCCCGCTCAGCGATCTTGATTATTTCGATGGCGCTGAGCGGAGTATTGCTCGACGGCTTGACTACGACGGTGTTGCCCGTGATGAGGGCAGGCGCCAGCTTCCTTGCCACCATGGCCGAAGGGAAATTCCACGGTGTGATCGCCGCCACTACCCCCAAGGGGAGCCTGAGAATCATGACTGTCTGCCTCGGGTTGTCGCTCGGGAGGATATCCCCTTCGACTCTACGCGCGAACTCCGCATAATATTCGAAATGGGCCGCTGAGCCTTCCACCTCCAGCCTTGCCTCGAAGAGCGGCTTGCCCTGCTCCGACGTAAGCACCTTCGCAAGGTCCTCGCGTTTTTCCCTGATGAGTTCGGCTATCGTCTTCATGTAAGATGCGCGCTCGAGGGGAGTTAGTCTCTCCCACCCCCTCTGTGCGTCAGCGGCCGCATCCACGGCTCTCTTGGCATCATCCCTGGAACCTCGGGGGACCGTAGCAAAGACCTGCTCTGTTGCAGGGCTGACTACGTCGATTGTCTCTTCACGCGAACCGTGTACCCATTCGCCGTCTATGTACATCATTTCAGCGATGGGAGTCAAACTGGGAGATGACAATCGACCGGACATCGTATTTACATGTTGGGGTGCGATGTCGTCAATCTGTGACCGCCTGGGACTTGGAAGCAGCAATCGAAAGAGCGCGGGGTATCAGAAGGGATGCCCTCTTCGCCGTCAAAGCCTCCCTGCAGGCTGCTGACCCGGCCCTGCTCGTGAGGAGGGTGGTGCGAGTCAATGTGGGAGAACTAGTGGTCAATGGCGTAAGCCGCCGGCTGGCGGACTTTCACCAGGTCGTGGTGGTGGGGGGAGGGAAGGCATCAGGGCTCATGGCCGCTGAGCTGGAACGCTTGCTGGGGCGGTGGATAGATCGAGGCGTTGTAATAGTCCCAGACTATCAGAAGTTCCTCCCAAGGCTGAAGAAGATAAGGTTCGTGATGTCGACCCATCCGCTTCCCTCGGAGAGGGGGCTGAAGGGAGTGAGAAGCATGCTCGGCGTGCTGAAAGGAGTGTCGGAAGAGGATTTAGTGATCGCCCTGATCTCCGGGGGAGGCTCGGCGCTGATGCCGGCGCCGCTTGAAGGCTTGACCATGAAGGAGCTTGACGTGACCACCAGTCTCCTCTTGAAGTCCGGTGCGGATGTAAAAGAGATGAACTGCGTGAGGAAGCATCTTTCCCAGATAGCAGGGGGGCGTCTGGTCGAGATGGCAGGCGGGGCCCAGGTCATTGGCCTGGTAATCTCTGACGTCGTAGGAGACGACCTGAGTTCCGTGGCATCTGGCCCGACTGTCGCGGACCCGACCACCTTCGCCGAGGCGGCGGGTGTTCTCAGAGCCAGGAAAGCGTGGAGAAAGATTCCGGCGTCGGTCAGGGAGTTAATCACTTCAGGCGCAGAGGGACGCATCGGGGAAACGCCAAAGCCGGGCGACCCTGTGTTCAAGAAAGTCACAAACGTCCTCATAGGCACCAATGCCACTGCCTCCTCGGCGGCAAAGGAATCCCTGCAAAGTCTGGGGTACGTGGTTCGAATGGCGAACGTGGTCGCCGGCGAAGCGAGGGAGGTTGGCGAGCGGTTGGTGCTTCGGGTTCTGTCGACGCCAGGGAAACGCGTTGCGGTTGTCTGGGGAGGGGAGACGACGGTCACGGTCAGGGGAAGAGGGACAGGAGGGAGGAACCAGGAGCTGGCCCTTGCCGCGGCCCTCCGCCTGAAGGGTGCGTCTGATACTGCGGTAGCGTCCTTCGGCACTGATGGAGTCGACGGATTAACGACCGCGGCTGGGGCGTATGCTGACTCTACGACCGTCGATAGAGCTCTGGCGATGGGGCTCGATCCTCAACGATGCCTTGACGACAACGACTCGAACACCTTCTTCGGGTCTCTGGGCGATCTAATAGTGACCGGTCCTACTGGGACCAATGTCAACGACGTCATGATTGCGATACGCAGCAGCCTCTAGGACTTCTTCCAGGTACCCTTCACTATCCAGACAGGTTCGTCTGGATCGAAGGTCTCTTGGCCGTCGAAGGCATGCTCTTTCAGTATGCGTTCGTCGACTTCCACCCCGAGTCCAGGCTTGGCCGGCACGTTGGAGCGCCCGTTCAATACGGGAGTGCCGCCCTTCACGAGCTTCCTCTTCCACTCCGGGAAGACATCGTAGAACGACTCCTGGATAAGGAAGTTGGGTATCGTCGCGTCCACCTGGAGGGTGGCTGCGTTCTGGATCGGGCCGAAAGCGTTGTGGAAGGCCATCTCCACGCCATAGGCCTCGGCGATGACGCTCACCTTCTTCGCCTGGGTAATCCCTCCTATGTTGGTGATGTCTGCCTGCAGGAAGTCCGTCAGATGGTTTGAGCAGACGTACGCGGCATGCTCCTTGGTGAGTATCCTCTCTCCGAGAGCGACACGAATCTTGGTCGACGACCTGTACTTCCTGAGCCCCTCCACATTATCTGGATGTATCGGCTCTTCTGCGAAGAGAGGGTCAAGTGGCTCCAGTTTTCTAGCCGCCATGATGGCTGAGTTGGGGTTGAACCTGCCATGATGCTCGATGAGTAGGTCGACTTTCCCACGGGTCGCGTCTTTCACTGCCTTCACTCTTTCATAGGCGAGTTCGAGGCCAGGCGAGTCAATCCAGTCATAATATCTCCCGAATGGATCGAACTTCAATCCGGTGTAGCCCATGGCTGCATACTTCTTCGCGCGGCTTGCGAACTGCTCGGGAGTCACGCAGTCAGAATACCAGCCGTTGGAGTACATCCTCACAGATTCCCTGAACGAGCCGCCTAGGAGCTTGTGGACAGGCGTCCCGTAGTGCTTCCCAAGGATATCCCAGCAGGCTATGTCGAAGGCGCTGAGAGCCGTGGTCGACTCGAAGGAAACTGGGAGGTAGAAGTCGTGCTTGTGCCATTCGTGCTGGTTGCGCTCGAAGTCGGCCGGGTCCTTGCCTTTGTACAGGCGCCCGACCTCGCGCAATGACTCCACAACAGGCTTCACCCTCAGAGTCGGGACGGCCTCCCCGTAGCCGACGAGTCCATTCGATGTGGTCAACCTCAGGATGATGGATATCCCGGCCCAGGTGGCACCCCCAGCGTTCGCGGGTTCGCCGAGGGTAAAGACTTCGAAACCTGATATTTTCATTCGGTTCGCCTACCACGGTGCTTTGACGAAGCCATTTATTTCAACCTCGCTGTCCCCATGAGTTCTGCGACGTCTTTCTTCTCCCGTTCGGAGAGCGGTGTCTGCGGTTTCCTCACCTCACCCACAGGGAATCCCGCGACCTTCATGGCCTCCTTGAGGCCTGCAGGGAAGTAGCCCATCCCCACTGCCTGTATGGCCGGGAGCAGTGACTTCTGGACTGCAAGGGCTTCCGTGAGCCTCGAGCCCTTGACCAAGTCGAAGATGCTCGCTGCGGCCCTGGGAGCCACGTTGGAAACGCTGATGACGGCGCCCGCCCCTCCAGCCTCCAAGCATGCAAATGCCATCGCGTCCGAACCAGTGAACACAGCAATCTTCCGCCCGACCGATTCTATGAAGTCGGTCAGGTTCAGCATGTTGTATTCAGTGTACTTCAACCCGATGATAGCCCGCTCTTCGGCCAGGCGAGCGACTACTGAGAGCGGGACGTAGTTATGGGTCCACTCCGGGATGTTGTACACGATGAGCGGGAGAGCTGCCCCCTCGTAGATCATCCTGAAGTGCGAGTACAGACCCTCCTCGCTAACACGGTAGTAATACGGAGGGGTAGCTACAATCGCATCTGCTCCGGCATCTTCTGCGTCCTTCGCGTAAGCAAGGACGTTCTTAGGAGAAGGGTCGGAGACCCCCGCCAGGACTGGGACTCTCGAGTTTGCGCTGTCGACGACGACCTCGATTACGCGCTTCCTCTCGCTCCTGTCAAGGAAGGCGAACTCCCCGGTCGTCCCCAGGGGGAAGAGCCCATCGATGCCTCTCTGGATGAGGAATTCCGTGAGCTCACCTAGCCTCCTCTCGTCGACGTTCCCCGTTCCATCGAACGGCGTGGGCATGGGCGAGACGATTCCGCTGAGGCTTAGTGTCAACGTCCTCCCTCCAAGGGATAAGCCATCGCCCTAGCTGGCGCCCCGTCGCATCCTCCCACCTTTATCGGGAGGCACACAAAGAAGGCCCTGCGCCCGAGGGAAGCGATATTCTCGCTCAGGGACTCGATGATTGGTATACCATGAGAAAGGAGCGTGACGTGCGCGATAGGAGTGCGGGCGCCGAACTCCTCGACCGACAGATAGTCGATGCCCACGGCCTTCACCTTCTTCCTTACGAGCCAATTCGCTGCGTCGGCGCCAAGATAGGTGTACTTCCGTCTTGCGCGGGGGTCGCTCCACCTTCTGCTGAAGCCGGTGTTGATGAGGACTATGTCCCCCGCCCCCACTTCGTCTTTGTGGGCTTCGAGATCTGAGGCGCGGATGGCAGACCCGGCCTTCACCTCGGAGAGGTCGAGGACGGCAGCCTCCCCGACGAAGGTCTCCACCGGCAGGTCGTCCAGGGGCGTTCCTCCTTTGACGAAGTGGGCCGGAGCGTCCACGTGCGTTCCTGTGTGTGATCCTAGGGTGATTATTGAGAGGTTTACGCCATCCTTCGCCAGGGTCTTGAACTTCGACACTTGTGGGGCTGCATCGCCCACATAGATGGTCATCCCGTTCTCTATAGTGTGAGTGAGGTCCGTGGCGGTCCCTACCCTGATAGGCAAAATCATGGTCTGTGCTCAACGGTCCATGGGTAATACGCCTTTTCGACAAGGAAAACCCGTAAGTGAAGTGCCCCCATCAGCCGGCGCCGTGGACCTCAATCGTGGATTCTCTTTCGGAATCAACCTGGACGACCCCTGGAGGTACGCAGGCACCCAGGAACCCAAGTCCGTCGTTTTTCCCCACCTGCTCTCCCTGAGCCTGAGGGATAGGGGTAGTTTTGAGAAGGTGGAAGAGGCGACGATTGCGCTTCATCACCAGCCTATCCCTAGGGACGAAGCCGACAGAGCATCCCTTTCCCTAGCAGACAGCTTGAAGTCAATCGGCGTGGACTTCGTCCGATGCTGGTTCCCTTGGAGGTACTTCGAACCGTATCCTCTCCCCAACGAGGATTTGAGTTCGGCCTTGGACAAGGGGTACGAAAAGTGGCCGATGGACGGCCTGGTGAAAGCCCTTAAGGCACAGGGAATCTCCATCCTCCCTGTCCTCGCCTGTGGTTATCAGAGGATGCTCCCAGTGGGGCTGAGCCCCGACGCAGGGGTCGACGAGTACCTGAAGAGGGCGCACATCCACGCCAGGTTGTTGGTGAGGCACTACAAGATGGACGTTGAATCATGGCAGCTGGAGAACGAACCGAACTGGTGGATGATGCATGAAGCAGGCGGGTGGCGCTCGGGCGCATCCTGGTTGGAAGGGAAGGGATTCAGAGACGCACTCCTGGGGACTCTGAATGACGCCGTGCATGAGGAGGACCAGGGCGCGACCACGATGGTGAACCTCGAGGCTGATGAGCGCAAGCTGGACGTCGCCGAGTATGTGAAGTTCTGCGACGTGCTCGGCCTGGACTTCTATCCCAACTACAAGTCCCCAGCGCCCGTCGACGCATCAGTGGTGAGGAGGTCAGCAGACTTCTCCAGGGCGACCGGCAAACCAGTGCTGATAGCTGAGACAGGGTACCCCAGCGGACCATCCCTTCTAGGCTACAGCCAGGAGAGGCAGGCAGACTACATAGCCCAGGCGTTGAATGAGGCTCACTCTCTGGACGGGGTGACAGGTATCGGCATATGGCGATATCTTGACACATCCTGGGAATCATTCCCCCCTCAGGAAAATCACTTCGGGCTCATCGACGAGAAAAAAGGCCCCAAGAGCGCCTGGTACAGATATGGGCAAGTCTTGAGAGAGCTCCGTGGCTGAAGACGGGCACCGACCTTTCTAGCGCCTCCAACTCTTTTAATGGCGCGCTCCCGGGCCCGGAATTGCGGGCCGGTCGTCTAGTCTGGTAGGATACAGGGTCGCTCCGTCCAGTCCCTTGGCAAAGAAATCCAGACTGGGAGAGGTCGGGGGTCCAAATCCCCCCCGGTCCACCTTTATTCCTAGCTATCCTGATGCGGACCTGTAATCTCCCTGTACCCCAAGTACAGGTTCCCGAACCCGATGACCCCCACAGTGAGGAGGACCAGAACGGAAGAGACGTCGATGGAGGACAGGTTGGGGATAGGGTTTCCGGTGCTTATGGCCAGAGAGTCGATGAATGGGAAGACCACTATCAGAGCACCGATGGCGGCGAATGCGAGCCCGCCGAGGTAGAGAGTTCGTGCTGCGGCAGATCTGCCGACATACTTTATCTGCTCGACTGTCAGTTTCTTGACTCTCATTATGTTCGCGAACACGGAACCGATGATGATTTGCATGAACATAGTCCCTATTCCGAAGGCGGTACCGACCAGGGCCGCATAGAATATGTTGGGCATCTGCGGCGCAAGTATGAATACGATTATGCTAGCGTAGGCGCCTATCCCCCACCCTGCGATGAAGCCGTGCGCAGCGGCCATCTTCAACGGCACTGGCTTGGCTCTGTCCTCTGATTCGTGCATTGGGAGTCTCTCTGCCTTGGTAGTATGGTGCTCTTTGCCACCGAGGAGCCTGTCGAGGGGGATGTGCACGTCCGTCCCCTTCAGCAGATAGTACCCCGCGAGGAGCATGCCTATCCCCACCAGGACGTAGACGTAGCCATCAAGATTATAGGCCTCGTAGACTGTTGCCAGGCCCGCGAAGCCGAGGGCCGCTAATATGGTCCGCTGGACGGTGAATCCTCCTGAGAACGTGAATCCAGCGCGCATACCCCCCCTGGTGCTGTAGCTCCCTATGGAGTAACTGAAGGTTATCGGCCAAGTGTGCTCGTCAGGGGTCAATCCGTGGAGCATCCCCAGGATGAGGGCGATCCCGAGGATCACTGGAATAGCGAGACCTGAGGTAGGATGCAAGATGGCGCTTAGGTCAAACATGCATGGCTCCTCCGGGTATCGGCCTTCCGTGAGGGCACTTGTCTGGGTGGCTCATGTGGGCGCAAAGCTTCTCCAGGGCGGTTTCGTCTATGGTGCCTGTGAGGGAGGAGGAGACTTTGCACGCGTCCTCCAGCGGGAAGCCGTTCCGGACTAGCAGAGTTTCGAAAATCCTATGCTCCCTGGTCGCCCCGTTGAGATGCTCCAACCCACTTTCCGTGAGCCTGTACCCGCTGGGACCTTTCTCGACGAGGCCTAGCTCAATCAACTTGTCCAAGAACTGTACGGCTGTAGGTGAAGCTACCTTCATCCTACCTGCGATGTCCTTCACTCTAGCAGGCCAGCCGCTTGAAGAGAGCGAGTAGACTGTCTCGACACAGTCCAACTCTCTCCTGCTGATTCCAGAGACAGTATTAGATTCCACCTAATGGTATTAGGTGATACCTAATTTAAGGATTCTACCAGCAGGCACCGGGCCGACTCTGAGTTACTGGAGGGCGCCCTCGTAGGGGCTCGATGGCGTGGGGAAGCGTCCCATCACGCCCACTGCCGCGAAGAGTAGCAGTGCAGCCAGGATGAACGTCGTATAGTAGCCATCATACACCGAGACGAAGCCGGAGGCGAAGGAGCCAACCATCGAGGCAATCCCCACCACTGCAGAGTAGACGCCAAGAGCAGCCCCTGCAGACCTACTCTGCACTGTTGTGAATATCATTGTGTTCGCTGACGTATAGTAGACTGCGAAAGCGACACCGCCTGCTACAGGGTAGAGGACCATTGCAGGTATCAGGAACAACGGACCAGTGAGCAACAGAGCCGC
>JAFMAA010000070.1 GCA_029785235.1 Nitrososphaerota archaeon
GGCTCCGTAAATTTCAGCACCTTTCTTCTTCCCGTAACGCTCCTCAAACTTGCGTTCTTCCCGGCGCTTAGCTCCGTGACGATAGAGGTGGTCAGCCATCAGCAGTCACACTTCGCGCCGCAGTGGGGGCAGTGGTGCCTCCGATGGGCGTGTGACTCATGGCCGTGAGGGCGCCCGCAGGAACGACAATGGTGCCGGTGTTCTCGGCTCACGCGTGAGAGATGGAGGATTCTGCTTTTAAAGGCTTGGGGAGAAAGGGGGATGCGCTGCCCGAATCGCTTCTAGCTTTCTTTCGTATGCGGCAGCATACTCTTTGAATGCCTGGTTCCGAAGCTCGTCCAACGCTTTTCCATATCTATCAAAGATTTCTTGCTTTGCTTTGATGAAATCGGCCTCAGCTGTATCGCACTTTTCACACATGGAGCTCAGGCACCGAATACATGTTGTTTTACCTTTGGGCTAGAAGATAAGGGGCGCAAAACCGCTTTAGGTTTCAAAGGTGGTTTAGCTCGCAAGTCTGGGCTAGATTTCATTGATACCATAGCTCGCAGCCGATTGGTAGGTTTCAGAGGCGCCATAGCTCGCAAGGGAAGCCTAGGTTTCAGCGCCTGGTTAGCTCGCAGGAATTTGTTAGGTTTCAGCGGTCCTCTAGCTCGCAGTCTTAGGGTAGGTTTCAACTATCTAGTAGCTCGCAAAAGATTTGTAGGTTTCAGGCGACCATTAGCTCGCAGCCCCCGTTTAGGTTTCATTTGACCCGTAGCTCCTCTATGGTTTCACGTAATGGCTCTTGTCGTGCCCTCCTGGGCCGAAGATGTATGGCTCTGAGACTGGCAGCCCCTCCATCTCCCTCCATGTCACCCATAGGTGCTGAAGGAATATCCTTTCGACAGATTTCAGCGAGCGGAACATGAGGTGAAGTTTGTTCTTGTTTCCTGTCGGATTAGACTCTGACCATTTTCCTCTTGCTTCGTATTTCGCGTGGGCCTCGTCATAGATTTTCCTATACTTCTCGTTCTTGGCCTTCAGGAACGAAGTCCCTATCTTGAACATGAGGGTCTTGAGCTTGGGATTGTAGTCCACATGATTCCCCATGTGCTTCTTTTGAGGCTGGCCCCCGATAGATGATACCCCGCAATACCTGTGAAGGGCTGAAACCGTGTCGAACCTCTTCGGGTCTTGAAGATAGGCGATTAGGCAGCCTGAAAGGACGGGCCCCAGGCCATGTATGCCTTTTAGGTAGTCTCGGTAGATAGGGATGTCTTTGATAGCGTCTTCGATGTCTTTGGCCCGCTTCGTCTCCTCTTTCCTGAGGAGCTTGAAGTAATCCTCTTGTTTCTTGACCAGGGCGGGATTGAAGTCTGCGACTTCTTTGAGCACCCTGAAGCGGTTCTCCATGGCGATCCGGTTCTCCTGCATCTCGTAGTAGCCTGACACCAGGCCCCGAAGCGTCTTGTAGCGGTAGCTCGCGTATTGGGCGCCCATGCGCTTCCGCCATTCGTCCTTCCGCTTCTTGATTTCGTCAGCGTCATAGCCTGTCATTGGCGAGCACCTGCCGAAGCGAAGCACAAGGTTGTTCTAGGTTTCATAGCCCGTATAGCTCGCAGACCCGTATTAGGTTTCATGTGACTCATAGCTCGCAATAGCGTGTTAGACTTCATACCCGCTATAGCTCGCAAAGGTTGCGTAGGTTTTAATCGCTTGCTAGCTCGCAAGAATGGTTTAGGTTTCAGCGGGGACGTAGCTCCTATATGTGGGCTTGGGTTCATTTGGCATCTTGCCTCTGTGTGTTTTCTTCCGCAAAGAGAGGCTTCAGCTTCTCGTAGAGCTTACGGGCCAGCCTCAGCGTCTCAGGGTCGTCCATCCTCAGCCAATCATATTCCAGAAGCGTGTTGAGATGCCGCATGGTCGCCTTCGGGTGGAAGTCCCTGGGTATCGTGTCCAGGACCTTTTCATGCTCTTTGGCCTCTGATTGACTGATAGCCATCATGGGCTTGCCGCCTCTGATCGGCGTCAGATACCTGGGAAGCCGTTTCTCTTCGTTCTGCCCCTTGTATGTCACATCGTCCAGGGACCGGATTATGGAGATGTCGAGCGAAGTCAGGGCGTGTATTTCGCTTTCTGTCGCCCCTAGTTTCTGGAGTTTCTTCGCCGCTAGTTCCCTGTCTGAACGGCTCAGAGGGAGAGGCCCGTGGGTGTTCCGTTCGATGCTCTCCTTAGCCGCTTGCAGTTTCGTGAGCAGCCCCAAGTCTTCGACTTCGACCTTCTTTATCCCCTTCGAGAGATAGACCTCGCTCCTGTGGGCCCCGTCCACCAGGACGTAGTTGCTTCGGCCCCGTATCTGGCAGACTACTATCGGGTCGAGTTTTATCCCGTTGGACACATATTCCGCTAGCTCCGTCACTCTAGCCCGTTGGACATTCTGCCGCGGGTATATCTCGACGTCTCTGTCTATGTCTGCGAGATTGATTACCTTTACCTGGGTCTGCATCCTTACTTCCGCTCCCTCTCTAGCTTTTCAGCGACGGCCAGATTCACGAACACGGTCACGTCGGCCTTTGACCTGACCACGCGTTCATACAATTCCTTCTTCAGATAGACCTGTGCCATATCCATTAGTGGGGTTATCATCACTACTTAAGCCTATTCAGCCAGGAAGTTAGACCTGAAGGTAATCTCTTGTTGACCTAACGGATCATCAATACTGCTTTAGTTATTATCCCCGCCAGGGCTATCGCGGCCAGCGCCTCCGCTATCGACGCGAACGCGGCGGGGAACGCGAACCCGAAGACCGCCCCCACCACCATGAGCAGGGACAGTGCTATCATTATGCTCTGGGTCTTGTTGAAGATGGCGACGTTCACCGCCAACAACACGAAGCTTAGCCATATCTGCTGTCCGAAGAAGTTCCCCCATGTGCCTAGGATGGCGGGGACGACGCACCCATGCTCAAGAGAGATGAGCGGGGTCGAGCCGACGCAGGACTTGGCTGTGGTGTA
>JAFMAA010000071.1 GCA_029785235.1 Nitrososphaerota archaeon
CTGGAGTCCATGTACGGACCCATAGACATGTCCCCTTCAGAGAAGGTCCCAGACGTGGTGTACAGGCTCCCGGTGATGAAGGGGATACTAGCGGAGCCCATGCCCCACGGGAAGGCCCCAACGGCTCCGTCGGTGGGCACCAGCGAGTACAGCATATTCCCCGTCGAGGCACCCCTCGGCGAGCCCACAACCATTCCTCAGCCGGCCGGGCCGACGCTGCTGTCAGAGAAGAAGGACGAGCCGGACCCATCTCAGCCCGTCCAAAGCTGACCCCCGTTTTAAGCACTTACAACCTCACTACACGTGCCGGAAGCACTTGATGTCGACGACCTTAGAGGGCATGCATATGTCATAGGTGCGAGCCTTGAGTACAACGAACCCATAATATACAAGAAGAACGGTGTAGTGAATATAGGAAAGATTGGTGAAGTTGTTGACAGTTACTACGACTCGCCCGAAATTCAAGGAGAACTAAGAACTTCAGACATCGAAGTGGTTACCTTCGACAGGATTACGTACGAAGTGGCCTGGCGCCCGATACAATACGTTTATCGGCATAGGTACGACGGAAAGATGCTCAGGTTCAGGCTCGAGTCAGGAAGAGAGGTGACAGTTACCCCCGACCATTCTCTTTTCGTCCTGAAGGATGGTAAGATAACTGATGTCCATTCTGAAGAAATCAAGCCTGGCGACTTCGTAGTTGGCACTAGGCGGATACCCGCAGATGCCACAAAAAACGTATCGATAGACCTGCTTTCCATCCTCACAAACATGACGGGTGGCACACGAAACCAACAGAAGGATTTCAAGAATTTCTATATTTACGATGTTCCCTTGGCGGTGTTCGAACGCCTGAAGCCACGCTGGCAGCTCAGGGTCAGTGAGGGTTGGAAACAGACGCGGTGGGGAACTTGGAAGCATAACCGGATGATGCCTGTTGAGTATGTCGGTCTTCTCACGGAAGACGAGAAGAAGGATGTCAAGATCGGATACCACAGCAAGGCCGATCATCTCCCTCTGAAGCTAGAGATAGATGAGGAGTTCGCAAGACTGCTAGGATACTACGCGGCCGAAGGCAGCGCAACAATGCGAACACACCCACCGAAACAGAGCTATTCTCTTGTGTTTCACTTCGGGCCGGGAGACGAGATCATAATCGAGGACACGGCGTCGATATTACGAAAGATGTTCGGTGCCAAAGTGGTGGTGGAAAACGAGAAAGGCAGTAAGGGTGTGCGAGTGAGGACTTCGAACAAGATGGCATGTCAAATCATTTCGAAGTTGGTTGGGAGAGGTGCAAGTAACAAAATAGTACCAGAAGCTATCTTGAACTCCCCACTGGCTGTGCGCGACGCGTTCTATGAGGCGTGGGTGAAAGGCGACTGTAACACTACTATTTCCAGAGATTTGGTCAATGGGGTGTCGTACATGTTGATGATGGAAGGTTGTATTGACACCATATTTCAGCGCAAATTGTCGAAGAGTATGATAGGAGACAGGATTGTGCAGTCCCGTCATCCGATATTCAGTGTGTCGTTTCCATGCGCCGAAGAGATCAAAACAGGCAGTTGGAGACGCGACCGGGTCGGTGGTCATTTTCGTTACCCAGCTTCACAGCTTCCCAATCCTCTTGTGAACGTCTACAAGAGTACCCCCACCCTGCAAAATCTCCATAGCTACATCAACCAGAGGGCACTAGACCTTATGCAACGTCGTCTCTCCAGTGGACTGTCAACTTCATACTGGTCCCGAGAAGAGAAGAAACAGATGCGGAAAGCTACACATGAGCTAGAGGATGTTAACCGTATCACAAAATCCTCTCTCGCCTTCTTCAAAGTAAGAACGGTAACGGAGACAAAGTCAAGCTCTTCCTTTGTGTACGACTTGTCAGTAGATGGAAATGAGAACTTTCTTGCGGGGTTTGGAGGGGTTCTATGCAAAAATACCAGAAGTGGCAAGACTAATGCTCTTCTGTATACGATGGATTACCTCTCCAGTGATCATGCGCAGAAGCAGTTTCCCACAAGTATCGTCTTCGTCGAACCGCATGGAGAAGCGTCTTTCGATCTAGCCACTAGGGTAAAAGATATCAAGAAACTCCTTATCTTCGACCCGACATACGTCAGCTTCTCGCTCAACCCACTAGAGCTACCGCCATACAAGACAAAGGAAGAGAAGGCCTACTTGATACAGTCTCAGACGTCAGAACTGGCAACAATACTCAAGGAGCTGTTCGGAACAGACACGGAGTCGGCCCCACGACTTTTATGGATTTTCCGAAGTGCGCTTTACTTCCTTTACTCAGTGTCTGACGAACCTCCCACCTTCGCCGACCTGTATGCTCTGCTTTCTGATATGATAGCCCGCGACGCTGACGAACTTTCGGACATGCTGAGAAGCGTAGGCATAGAGGATGAGCTAATCAACAAAACGCTCGAAGCGATATCCAAGTTGGAGTCGGCGGCTTTTACAGCTGTTCTGAACAGAATCTCGAACTTTGTTATGCCTCCCGATAGTTTGACATCAAAAACATTTTGCGCGAGAAGGTCAACCCTGCCGTTCGAGGACATGATGAAGCCTGGCGTAGTCACCATTTTCAGGCTGTCGAAGTTCCATCTGCCCAATGACTTTAGGGTGATGGTAACGAATACGCTTCTCCTGAAGTTCTATTTCATGATCCAGAAGAGGGCAAGAGATGCGGAAAAAGCTGGCACCCCGATGGTGCCTAGCAACGTCCAACTCGTCCTCGACGAATTTCAGAACATAGGCAGCCTGGACACGATAGACTCGGTACTGAGCGAAGCGGCGAAGTATGGGCTGTACCTGATCATGGC
>JAFMAA010000072.1 GCA_029785235.1 Nitrososphaerota archaeon
CGGCGAACCGAAACTCTCTTTACCAGCGATAGTGCGCGAAAGCCCTATTCGACTCCGCCATCTTGTGAAGATCGTCCTTACGCTTCACAGAGGCGCCAATACCTGACGACGCATCGAGAATCTCGTTTGCGAGGCGAAGCACCATCGTTCGCTCACGACGATTGCGGGAGTAGCTCACGATCCAACGAATGGATAGTGTCATTGACCGTCGGGACTTTACCTCGATCGGAACTTGGTAGGTCGAACCTCCGACACGACGGGATCGAACCTCGAGCTCTGGCTTCGTGTTATCGACTGCGCGCTTCAGCACAGTTAGTGGATCACTACCGGTGCGCTCTCGGATCTCGTCCATCGCTCCATACACGATGCCCTGCGCGAGAGTCTTCTTCCCGCGTGTCAAGATCTTGTTGATGAACTGAGTCACTAAGACTGAGTGATAGATCGGATCGGGAGCGAGCTCACGACGCTCGACTGGGCCCTTGCGTGGCATCGACTATTTCTCCTTCTTGGCGCCGTAGCGACTACGAGCTTGCTTACGATTCTTGACGCCTGCTGTGTCAAGCGTTCCTCTAATAATCTTGTATCGAACACCAGGAAGATCCTTGACTCGACCGCCTCGAACAAGCACGATGGAGTGTTCTTGGAGATTGTGTCCTACTCCTGGAATATACGCAGTGATCTCGACACCTGAACTTAAGCGCACACGCGCTACTTTGCGAAGTGCAGAGTTCGGCTTCTTAGGGGTGGTTGTGTACACCCTCGTGCAGACACCGCGACGCTGCGGTGAACCCTTCAGCGCGGGTGTCTTCGTCTTCGACCTTTTGGTCTCACGTCCCTTGCGCACTAGCTGAGCAATCGTGGGCACGCTCATCCTCTCCTGGAAAATTGTTGAACAGATGGTGGCCCCACCAATGCAAGGCTCACTTAACCGAAATTACATACTACCGCTACGGGAGCATGCTCCTGCACACTCCCGTCAACCCTCAACTACCTACTAACCTTCGCTGGCGATCGCCTCATCACCAGGCGAGTCGTCAACGACAGGTTCCGCCTCTTCGGCAACTCCAAGCAGAAAATCCTCATCATCAGCGATCTCGGACTCGGGAATGGAAGGGTCGAACGAATATCCTCCGTAGGAACTGTCGTGACCGAAGCCGTTGTACTCCTCATACTCCTGAGAGCTCCAAAAGGAGAGCGGCTTAGCATCGGGAGCCACGACGTTGAACGATCGGTACTCCTTCATACCCGTACCGGCAGGGATGAGCTTGCCAATAATAATGTTCTCCTTGAGTCCCATGAGCCCGTCGGACTTTCCTTCGATAGCAGCCTCGGTCAGCACCCTGGTCGTCTCTTGGAACGAAGCGGCCGATAGCCAGGACTCCGTGGCGAGCGACGCCTTCGTAATACCCATCAACTCAGGGCGGCCCTCCGAGGAGCGTAGGCCACGAGCCCGAAGTTCACGGTTGACATCCGCGTAGCGCCGGGTATCGACACGTTCACCCGGAAGAAACGCGGAGTCTCCCGGCTCTGCTACCGTTACCCTGCGCAGCATCTGCCGCACGATGAGCTCAATATGCTTATCGTGGATCGGAACACCTTGGTCACGATAGACCTTCTGAACCTCTTCCACGATGTACTGCTGCGTCTCTCGCACGCCTTTAATCTCAAGCAACTGCTTCGGATCTTTCGGGCCCTCGACAAGAGCATCGCCTGCCTCAACCTCTTGACCGTCCGCAACCTCGAGATGTACTCGCAGCGAGAGGTAGTACGACTCTTCGGTACCATCGTTTCCTACGACCGTTACCCGACGACCCGCCTCTTCCTCGTCAACACGGACGACTCCAGCTATATGAGAGAGGATCGCAGCTCCCTTTGGCGTCCGGGCTTCGAACAACTCCACGACTCGAGGAAGTCCGTGGGTAATGTCTTGTCCCGCAATACCACCTTGGTGGAAAGTACGCATGGTCAGCTGTGTTCCTGGCTCACCGATTGATTGGGCCGCAACAACGCCGATGGCTTCGCCGAGTTCAATAAAACCCGGTCCAGCGAGACTCTGACCGTAGCACATAGAGCAAACGCCGTGCTCGGTATCGCAAGTCAGCACCGAACGCACCCTCACCCGATTTACCGCAGGGTCATCCCGGAGAACGCCCACAAGTTCATCGGTGAGGAGGGTTCCTGCCTCCATAACGGTGCCATCGGAAAGCTCAACGCCCTCGGAGAGAACACGCCCATAGGCCCGAGTTTCAAGATAGGATCGTCGACCAGCTTGATCCGGAACGATATCCTCGAGCCAAATTCCTCGTGACGTCTCGCAATCGTGCTCTCGAACGATCATCTCCTGGGAGACGTCAACCAACCGACGAGTCAGATAGCCAGAGTCCGCTGTACGCAACGCCGTATCCGCCAGGCCTTTCCGTGCGCCGTGAGTGGAGATAAAGTACTCCAAGACGCTCAGACCCTCTCGGAACGAGGAAACGATAGGTCGAGGAATCATCTCACCACGGGGGTTCG
>JAFMAA010000007.1 GCA_029785235.1 Nitrososphaerota archaeon
AAGCGATAGTCTCGAGTCCGCTTCTCAGAGCGATGGAGACGGCGGAGGTCGTCACGAAGGTCCTTGGCAAGGAGTCCACGCTCACGAGTGACGACTGCCTGCTTCCAGAGGGCGAACCGAAGGTGGTTTACGCAAGACTCCGTAAGCTGAACAGGGTCGGCAGCGTGTTGCTTGTCTCCACTCAGCCCCTGATCGACAATCTGATTGCAGATCTCATCGGCGGAAAGTCGAAGGTTGGGCTGTATCAAGGCTCTGTCGCCTGCTTCCAGTGCAAATCTCTCCCCGGCCCGGGGAAAGGGGAGCTTGTCTGGCTCCTTCCTCCCAGTGAGCTCTTCGACGGCAAAGCGTGGCCCCCATGAGCGCACCCGTTGACTCTGAGAGGGGAGGACGTGCGATAAGGGTCGGCATAATCGGGTTCGGCGAAGTGGGGGGCGCCCTGAAGGCAGGAATCGAGAAGTTGGCGGCGTATGAAGTAAAGGCTGCACCGCACGACCGCAAGCTGGTCAGGGATGTCGCCGCATGGGGAGAAGTAATCATCCTCGCCGTTCCAATTTCCGCAGTCGGCGAAGTCGTGAAGGAGATGGGCGAGAGCGTCAAAGGGAAGATATTAGTCGACGTCACCAACGACTTTGGTGACGAGCCTCCCGTAAAGAGCCGAGCCGAAGAACTACAGGCGAATGCTCCCGATACGAAGGTGGTGAAGGCCTTCAACACAGTCTTCGCCAAGCACATGAGAACCGGGAAGGTGGGCGGCGAAGCCATCAGCCTTTTCGTAACGGGGGACGATCCCGACGCGAAGCGGCGGGTCATGAATCTTGGTCGGGCCATAGGGTTCCTGCCTGTGGACGCAGGTCCCCTGAAGAACTCCCGCTGGATAGAGTCGCTCGGAGTCTTGAACGGCAAGCTGGGTTATGGGACGTCTAATTACGGTGCCGACATCGGCTTCAGGGTGATTGGAGCATCGGCATGACTTCCCGCAAGAATGGACCGCCCCATCGTGTTCGGCCAGAGTTCCCCCCCGAATGGCATGTGCCTAACGACCCGAAGAAATGGATTACCTGGGAACATGCGAACGGGAAGCTGGAGCAGGAGGAGATATATTGGGTGTCTACTACGCGCCCAGACGGCCGGCCTCACGCCGCTCCTGTCTGGGGGGCATGGTCGGACTGCATCTTCCACTTTGAAACCGACCCTCGATCAGTCAAGGGCGTCAACCTCTCCAGGAACCCGAGAGTCGTCATACACCTACAGGACGGAGGCGACACAGTAATCGTCGAAGGCACAGCCTCGATTGAGCGGTCCGCCTCGGAGCTGAAGAAACTGCAGGCACACTACTCGAAGAAATACGGTTACACGCCCTCATGGTCCGAGGAATCAGGTCAAGTTGTCTATCGAGTGGTTCCCAAGGTAGCCCACGCATGGAAGAACCCACGAATGCACAGAAGCTTGGTCAAGTTCGTGTTCTGACGACGGCTTTGGCCCCAGCAGACGGAAGCACTCGAATTGTTCCGGGCGAACGTTTCTCGGCTTCGATGGGACGGAAACCCTTCGCCGCCCCAGAGCCCCACACTTCATGGAAAAGCGGCCGGGAAAATGAAAGCTAGACTGCCTGATCCGCGTGGGTGTCCGAGGGTTCATCCCCGGACATGTGTCCTTGACAAAACCGTCTCAGATTTGGGAAGCAGATCCCAGACCGACACGACGTGGATTTCCAGGGTCGCCGGATGCACCGCAGGCCAGGCTAAGCGGGTAACGGTTGGGATGGGTCGCTCACGCGGGGATTGTAGCGGACCTCGTCGGCAACATCATGCGGACAGGGCGGGTATGCTACGCCCAGTTCCCCGCTCCTGTCGACCTCCACGCTCTGGTCAGGCTGCCCGGACCAACTCACTGGTTGAAAGCGGAGCAGCATCAGGGGTGTCGTCTGCATTCATGCTGCTTGCGTGCGAGCAAACTCGAAAGGAACCTCGCACTCCATCGATCTCCCCGTACCGAGGACCAAACGTAGAGGGGAGGAGTCCTGGGCAATCCGGCGCTGGAATGACATCAGGGTGGGCCGTGCCTGCCAGTCTCAAGCGGGGGTGGGACCTGCGACAGGGAAGGAGCGAAGTTCTTCTGAAACCTCTTCTCAAGGAAATAAGAACGCTCGACTTCTACTGCCATGAAAGCCCCGTGGACCACGCCCGTTTCGAGTTCGAGATGAGGACGATAGGAGAACACCTTGGTCCCGGATCGCTGGTCGTAGTGGATAACACAGACAGAAGTGCCTTCGACAGGGCCGCCAATAGGTCCGGCGCGTCCCCGGAACCCGTGCCTCGCCGCGTACACGGAGACCACCCCTATCCATAGCAGCACCGACCCGAGGAAGAGCCGCTCCTCCGCCGCCGGAGGTCACCGACGAATACGCGAGTTGAAGCTGAGAGGAGCCTCCTGTAATGGAAATCGACAACGAGGTGAACGGCATCCCCCCGGTGTTGACGACCTGGGCGTCGACAGTGGTGAAGCCCGACGCCCCGACTGTAATGGAAAGCGAAGGCGAAAGCCCTGCTTGGGGCCTCATGTACGACGTCACCGCGACGTAGTACACTGCCGAACCCACCACGGCGAGGGAGATGGTCAGGATGGTCGCTATGATGGTGCTGATGGCCTTCTTGTCACATGGCACGACAGAGTCCGTGGGAGAACATTCCGTCAGGATAAAACGGGAGACCCACTTTCGCGGTCTCTCCTCCCTTCCGCCGGGGTATTGGATAACATGGGGCATTATAGGCAGAAGGGACGACTCTTGGTCTTGAGTCAGGGATGGCAGCCGAAGCGAGTGAGTATGACAGCGAGTCGGAGATGATTGAAGTGAGCGTTGGCCTGTTCATCGCCGCGATGATGTTAGAGGAAGGGAACGAAAGGATGTACCTGGAGCATCTCGGGAGGGCCCAGGCTCACCTCACGAGCCTGATTTTGGACGCCGAGATGCACCCTGCACTAGGCCACTAGCCTGACGGCGATCCCATTCCAAGCCTTGGACGCCAAAAGGGTGTCAGAACCGACCTCTGCCGCAAAGGCATTCGGCGCAGGTCGTCAACTTGCCGCAGACTTTGCACTTCTCGAACGAATGATAGTGCTCGTCGAAGTCTTTTGTCCTCCGGGCACTCCAGGTCGCTCTTGCAGACGAACATGCGCTACTACTGGCGAAGCCGCGGAGCCTCGCTTCAAAAGCCTGCGTCAGGCCCCTGTCTCTGCTGCACGTGGGCAGCGGTTCAAGCCGTCGTTGGGTTGGGCCTCACCTCCTCAGGCTTCGTCGTGAAGTACGAGTACTCGATGTCTGTCAGCTTGTTGTAGAAGGGCACCCTCCCCTGCTCGGTGAAGAGGACGCCGAAGCCCCTGTCTGCCCTCTCGACGAAGGCCCTCTCCTGGTCGCTAAGGCCGAAGATCTGCTGCGCGAGGTCCGAGCCCCCTCCCTGACCGGCCGCGTCCTGGTGGAGGAGGACCTTGGTGGCGCAGGACTCGAGGACCGTCTTCCCCTGGCCGTTCATCAGGTCCTCCCCGTACTGGGTCGCCAGAATCAGGGCGATGTAGTAGCACTTCCCCGTCCAGGCCGTCTCTCACGATGTCCATGGCCTCCGAGAAGTAAAGCCGCCCCCTGGACTGGGGTGCTGAGCTCCCTGATCAGGTTCGTGGTGAAGATGACCCACAGGGACATGGACGCCAGGAGGATAATGGACCTCCTGACCAAGCCGCTCGATAGGTCGGGGTACTGGGCCTAGAGGGTTTGCCAAACTCAAGTTTCACCCTACTGGGGCATGATGCCTACCCCGAAGCCAGTTACGACAATGAAAAAGGAACCCCAAAATTGATTAACGACAGCCAATGCCGGCTGAAGCCGCGATACTAGGTTTGTCTGGCGAGGAGCGAAAGCTAGCCGCGGTAATGTTCACCGATATGGTCGGCTTCACAGCTCTTACCCAGTCTGACGAGGCGCAATCGCTGGCGGTACTCGAGAGGCACAACAGGGTCCTCCGGCCCCTATTCCCGAAGTTCCACGGGAGGGAGGTGAAAACTATCGGGGACTCGTTCCTCGTGGAGTTCGACAGTGCGTTGGACGCCACCAACTGCGCGGTGGAGATACAGCGCGTCCTCCACGAGTACAACATCTCGTCCAGGGACGAGTGGAAGGTGACTCTGAGGATAGGGATTCATCTCGGAGACGTGGTCCACTCTGGAGGCGACATCTTCGGCGACGCCGTGAACATAGCGTCAAGGCTTCAGCCACTGGCTGAGCCTGAAGGAGTGTGCATCTCTGAACAGGTCTATGACCAGGTGAGGAACAAGATACCTCAGACCTTGGTGAAGCTGGAGCCCCACGACTTGAAGGGAGTCAGGTTCGTTGTAGAAGCGTACAAGATGGCGATGCCATGGGAGCACGTGGTCACCTCTTCGGGGGTGGAATCGGACAAGATGCGCATCGCTGTTCTTCCTTTCACAAATCTCAGCTCAAACCCTGAGGAGGGGTACTTCGCAGATGGGATGACAGAGGAACTCATTACCTCACTCTCGGGCGTGAGGCAACTTACGGTCATAGCGAGAACCTCGGTGATGGGCTACAAGAGCACAACGAAGAAAGCAAAGGAGATTGGAAAAGAGCTCGAGGCTGGTTCCATACTCGAAGGGAGCGTCAGGAAGGCGGGCAACAGGGTCAGGATAACAGCCCAACTCATCGACGCGTCCACAGAGGGGCATCTCTGGGCCCAGAACTACGACAGGGAGCTCGAGGATGTGTTCGCCATACAGTCCGAGATCGCCGAGAAGGTTGCGGGCGAACTCAAGATCAGACTGGTGGAAGAGGAGAAGCGCGTAATCGAGAAGAAGGCGACGGAGAGTACCGAGGCGTACACATACTACCTGAGGGGGAGGGAGTTGGTCAGGGAGCTCACGGAGCCCTCACTCAGGCAGGCACTCGGGGTGTTCGAAAAGGCGATATCGCTGGATCCATCCTTCGCCAAGGCTCACGTCGGGATGGCCGAGTCCTACATGGAATTGGTGAACGGAGGCTATGAGCCCTACGAGCAGGTAATGCCAAAGGCGGAATTATCTGTGAAAAGGGCGCTACAACTCGATCCCGACCTGGCCGAGGCTCACGCGATTCTTGCGAGCTTCGACTACCAGGAGGATGACACGCACGGGGCCGACGCCGAATGCAACCGTGCGCTAGAATTGAACCCAAGCCTCCCGGACCCTTACTTCATTCTTTCAAACCTAGCATTTCTCAAGCAGAACGGGGACGAAGGGCTCAGAACCGCTGAAGCGTGCTACCGCTTGGATCCCGGCCGACCCCGTTTTGTTGAGCGGATGGGGCGCTACTATTACTACATGGGGAGGGAGGACGAGGCTCTCAGGCACTGGGAGAAGACTACCCAGTTGGCCCCGGCGGGCACATACCGAAGCATGACCGAATATTACCTGTCCAAAGGGGATATTGAGAAGGCGAGGGTGTACTATTCGAAAGCGGAGAGGCTCGAACCCACGAATCGTTGGGTGACCTGGATGAAGGGTTTCATAGCCGCCAAGGTCGGGGACAGGGAAACCGCGCTCGCTGTTATCAAAGAGATCGAGGGGGAGAAGCGGGTGGGGTCCACCAATCTTAACGACATCGCCTTCGTTCAATATGCACTGGACGACTTTGACTCCTACTTCGCCTACGTCCATAGGGCCCTGGATCAGCACACATTCCAGCCCTGGATGGTCATGTATTCCCCTCTCTTGGCCAAGGGCAGGGACGATGCGAGATATCAGGGGGTCCTGGAGAAGGTCAAGAAGATGGTCGAAGGATAGCGAGAACTGCCGAACCAAGTGCATTGTAAAGCCCACTTCAATCAACTAGCGAGGCTTGACTTCTCTGGCGTGCTAACAAATACTATACCTGTTCCGAGAGTTCGACGAGCCCGCAGCGAACCGTGGTTATGGCCGCGGTCCACAAGGGGACCAGGGACTTCCGGAAGCTCCTTGACGAGATGGTCAGGAAAGGGCTTGTTATAGAAAAGGGAAGGGGGGTCGAGGCCACCCCCAAGGGGAAGAAATACCTGAAGCTCTACGACGAGATTGCAACCCTGCTCGAATGAACGCAGTGGGAGCTGCATCCCTCCGATTGTTATAGAAAAACGCGGGGACAGGAGATAGGATTGTGCCCAGATGGGAATGTGATTTGATCGATTGTTGAGCATCTGGCCCAATCCGTTTGATGCAGGTCGCCTGAAGGGGCTGCGCCTCCCCTCCAGGCATGAATTCTCTCGAATCCGCTAGGATGGCGCAGCGACTCGTAGCTGCGGAGGAGGCCTTTCAAAAGGCTACCCAAATCATGTCGACCCGGGTGTCAATACCTGTCTCCGACAGGTACAACGCCCTGTACGGGAGGGAGGACCTGCACCGCTCCCTCATGGCTCTCTCCATCGACAACTCCTTCGCAGAGTCTGGGATGAAGAGGCTGGCTGTGGAGTCGGCAGGAGGGAGGGTGCCATCGGGTTCCTGGGTGAGGGACACCGTGGAGAAGGTCCCCGCGAAGGAGATGCAGGAGATGCTCGCAGGCGCGCTCGGCTCGACCCCGGAGCAGGTGAGGTCGTTCAGGCTCTTCAACACTCCAGTGATGTGCGCGGCTGACCTCCATGACATACCTCGATACGACAGGGACAGCGACCGCGGGTACCTCCGCCGTTCGAGGAGGGAGAGGGGGACGAACACGTTCGAGGGTTACGCCACTCTTCAGTGCGTCGAGGAGGGGACGAGGGCCCAGGTCGCGTGCGAGCACGTCGGTCTCTTCGACGACAAGGAGGACGCGGTGGAGAGGCTCCTTGTCAGCGCCAGGATGGAAGGCGTCGACGTCTCGCTCCTCCTGCTCGACAGGGGCTTCTTCGGCTCGCCTACGATGGAGATGCTCAGGAGGGACCGCCAGAGGTCCCTGATGCCCTGCGTCCTGACCCCTGGGATCAAGAAGGCTCTTGAGGAATACGCGAGGGGCGAAAGGGAGATGGTCTCGGACTACACCCTCACGCACCAAGACGTCGAAGGGGCGTCGTTCACCCTTGTCATCTTCCCGAAGGCTGGAGGCGAGGGGGAGACAGACCCCTGCAAGAAGTACGTCCCCTTCGCCACGAACATCCCGATCGGGGACATCCTCTGGAACGTCAGCAGGCTCCCAAAGGACTACCGTCGGAGGTGGGGAATCGAGTCCGGCTATGTGGGCGTGGAGGAGTTCAGGGCGAGGACGACCAGCAGGGACCATCCCCTCAGGCTGCTATACTTCTACTACGCCCTCCTCCTGTACAACGTCTGGCTCATCGCCAACCTGAGCCTTGCAAGAAGATATTGCACCCTCCCGCTCGACGAGCCTGTGATCACCGTCGAGCTGGTCAAGGGTGACTTCCACCGAGCGATAGCAGACTCCTTCAGAGGATAATCAATCTAACCCCAGAGAGGAGGTGAGAAAGAAAGGAAGGAAGGACACATTCCCATCTGGCACAATCCTATCTCCTGAGAGAACAGTGGTATTTTTAACGGAAAGCCGCTATGTCAGAGGTGCTTTGGTATCCGGATCCGACGACAAATCCAAGAACCGAATGCCCCGGGATTCGATTCCCGTCGGGCCCGCACTCACGTTGTTCGGCTCCTTCCTCACCGTCTTAAACTAGTCCAGCATGAATTTCGACTGAATGATTAGGCTGATTCAGACTCTGCGGCCAAGACTGTTCAATGCCTCGTCGATGTCGTTCAGCGCAACGACTTCCTCTCCAAACGTCTCTGTGCTCCTGTCCCAGGCTGCGAGGGCGCGATGGATGACGACTGTTCTCAATTCCTCCAAAATGCCTTTGAGACGATTGGCTTCGCCTAGCGTTTCGGCCAGTGCCTAATCGCCTTCTCTGCGCGTGACTGGATGTACTCTTTCCACCTTATAGGATCTTTCATCAAGTCATCGAGCTTCCTCATCAGCTCTTCATCCTCCATCGATCCAGTCTTCAACATGCGGGTCTCCCTGTTTCTGACTTATAGGTTCTACTGCAAATCCGGCAGCAAAACTGAAGACACCACAGCGAAAGTGACCCCAGTAGGACCCGTGCAAGGGTGGCCTGTCTTGAGCAGATTTGTGCTCATTTCTTGGTGTTCGTTCCTTCACAGATTTGTTGGGTGGAAGTTGGCGGATCTTGCCAGCCGCGAGACGGGCTCGAACACAGGGTAGCATGAACCCGTTCATTTCGATACCATTTCTAGCTGCGAAAATGCGCCGGTTCCCGTCGGGCCTGCACTCATACGAGTTTAAACCCGCCCCGTTTAATCTCAAGAGTCGCATCTGCTGGCAGGTCAACCTGTTCAGATCGGCAGCTACAGGCGCCAGTGGATTAGGGTTTCCTTCCAATCGCCGCGCCTTCCGAGGCGTGCATACTGACCCTGGAAGAGGAAGGGCGGGACATCGCCGAGGTTAGGGCTACAACTTGTCAAGAGACTTCAGACCCATCGATGTCGGCAATAGATGGCTTTCCATGCGGCTCGAATCGAACACAGATATGGCACATTCCGTTCGCTGATGGTCTGATTGTGTCCACAGCGGCGATCTTCAAAGTTCCATGCTGCATCGATGACTCTCATTTTCATGGGATAGAAGGAGTAGCCACAAGGCGGATAGGCTGATGTCACCCGCCATCATGCTGAAAGACCGGCGCCGGCCCCTTCTCCCCGTTTCATCCTGCTGACCTCCAGTTTCAGGACCGCTTCTAGCCGCATTTTCACAGCGAACCGCGTGGATGTCGCACCAAAATGAAGGGGAAAGGCGTTTGATATGCTCTTCCAACCGAACCCCTCGCGGCACCACTGCGTCCACGCAGGCGCCTAGAAGGCAGGTGGAAAGCTCAGATTCAGGCTGGCATCTATGCGGGTCGCAGGCTGGCCTGTCGGAGGCAGCACTACCCAGCCTCCACAGCTGAGATCATCCCTTCGGCGAACGACTCGAGGAGCTGCGCCTATGGTGTTGTGGGGTGCTTTCCTGACTGTACGTTAGCTCAGTTGACCAAGACAAAGAGCTGTCGTCGGTTCGCCCTGCTCTTGCCGCTCCATCTGTCCGGAGGACCTGGCTTCGCGAAGCCCCCTCGTCGGTGGGACAAGGTCGGAAGAGAGGCTAAGGATGAACCCATGTTCCCGCTCGGACCGACTTCCTCAATGCAGGAGCTCCCATTGGACGAACTGCTGGATGATTTCAGCCACGAAGAGGGCGACGATGATTGTCTCCAACAATATCTCTCGCCTGTGAGACATCTGCTCTGAGACCAGCGAATAGATGTCCTCCAATATGCCGAGCTTCCCAGAGAGCGACGCGTCCCAGTCCTTCAGCCGGAGCTTTTCGGCAATACTACTGTAGACTCGGGCGATGTACCACTCGCCTATGAACTTGGTGTAGTTCTTAGTGGCTTCCACAACGCTGTCTATCTCTATGCGCTGCTCCGCGACCTTCCTTGCGACCGTCCCAGAGCTCCCGAACAGCGTCCTCCTGGAGGAGCGCCTGGTCAGGTCCAGGGACGCTTTCCCCACGAGTTCGTCAAGCAGACTGTCATAGTACCGCATCTCAAGAAGCTGGAGGTTGGCCAGCTCTATCACAAGTAAGATGGCTCCGTAGTCCCCGGATGGGTCCACCACCAGCGCAGCGCTCCAGTCGATGAACACTGCGTCGTCGGCGTAGTACGATGTCCTGGACTTCAAGGTGCTCGCAATCTGCGACTGGGACATCTGAGTGTCGCTGGTGTCTCCTGTCAGTATCTTCGCGAGCATCTCGTCAGCGGTCCCGTCCAGGGGCGCGCAGTCCACGCAGAACGTGGTGTACTCCTCTGGCTCGGTGGTCATTCTCAGATTGTTCACGTATGGGCCGATGTCGCTCAACACCTTCTTCACCGTCGACAGAGCGAAGTCCTTCACCTGTAATGTTCTGCCACTCAACACGAGAGTCGGGCTGCTGTATTTCGTGAGATTCTCCAGGGATTCTCCGTCCAGAGGAATCGACACAGTGACAGATATGGCGCCAACCTCGTAAGCCTTGGCCGCCACTGCCACCTCGACGGTGCCCTGACGAATCCCTTGGACCTCAGCGACCTCAGAATCGGCGGTGATCAAAAGAGGCGAGGGACTGACTGTGATGTAATTGGGCATCAGCTTCGTGTACTCGAAGCCTACAGGCTTGGTCAGCTTGGCCACCCGTTCGATCCGTGCGATGTCGATTTCGCTCCCGACGTCGTAGATGTAAAGGTAGTTGACGCTCCCCCTGACTATCAAGGGCCAATCCCGACAAGACGGGTCTACTATGTCTGCCGCTCGGTGCCTTTGTGGCTCTGCGGATGGAACGTCGGCGCATCTGCGCAGTCCCGCAGGGCTGCTCATAAGATGGTTCTCATAGATTAATATATATCTATATATTGACACATAGCATGAGCGAGCAGAACCCTTCGCTACGGCGGCTCATCCAGCTCAACATCTGCCAGCCTTCTGACATAAGCGAGGCCAGGGCAGAGGCAGAGAAGCTGGCTACCTCGGAGTTCACGGCGAAGCTTCGCCAGATTGAGAGGCTGTTCGGGGCAGTCGGAGAGGCCAACAGGTTGAAGATCCTCCTCCTTCTTTCGAAGAGAGAGAAGTGCGTGTGCGAGCTGGAGTCGGCCCTCGGAATGTCTCAGCCGACCGTGTCGCACCACCTGGGGGTGCTGGAGCAGGCAGGCCTTGTCAAGAGGAGCAAGAAGGGGAGGTGGGCCTTCTACGCGCCGGTGGAATCTCCTACAATGGACCTGATCGTGCGTCTTACAAGATAGGGGGGCCGAACTCGAACAAGAAACCGAAACGCCTCTCATCTCTTGACCGGTTTCTGACTCTGTGGATATTCCTCGCGATGGCCGCAGGAGTGGCCGCCGGTTACCTCTTCCCCGGCCTCTCAAGCGGGCTGAACTCGCTGAGCATCGGATCGACTTCGATCCCGATTGCCCTGGGGCTGATCTGGATGATGTATCCTCCCCTGGCGCGGGTCAAGTACGAAGACCTCGGGAAGATAGTGGGAGGGAAGGGCTCCAAGACGATGCTCTCAGCCTCGTTGGCGCTGAACTGGGTGGTCGGACCACTGCTCATGTTTGCTTTGGCATGGGTGTTCCTCTCAGGATATCCTGACCTCAGGGACGGGCTGATACTGATTGGGATTGCGAGGTGCATAGCCATGGTGATAGTCTGGAACGGGCTCGCCGGAGGCGACAGCGAGTGGGCAGCGATCCTCGTGGCCTTCAACTCAGTCTTCCAAGTGCTGTTCTACAGCATCCTCGCCTACTTCTACATCACCGTCGCCAGCGGCTGGATAGCGGGGCAGGCAACAGTGGTCAACATCTCGCTTCTAGCTGTGGCCCAGTCGGTCGCGGTCTATCTCGGCATCCCGTTCCTTGGAGGGATAGCCACCCGGTTCTACTTCATGAAGCGCAAGGGGCTGGAGTGGTACGCGAAGACGCTTGTCCCCAAGTTGGCCCCGACATCCCTCCTGGCGCTTCTCTTCACAATCTTCGTGATGTTCTCTCTCAAGGGATCGGTCATCGTCACCATACCCTCCGGCGTCGTCTTGGTGGCGGTCCCCCTTCTGATTTACTTCTTCATAATGTTCTTCGCCTCGTTCGCCCTCGGGGTGTACTCGAAGCTGGACTATCCTAAGACCACCACCCTCGCTTTCACGGCTGCCAGCAACAACTTCGAACTCGCGATAGCGGTGGCCGTGTCGGTATTCGGTCTGGCATCGCAGGAAGCGTTCGCCACTGTCATCGGGCCGCTCATCGAGGTCCCTGTCATGATAGGCCTCGTCAACGTCGCCCATTGGCTTCGAAAGAGGTACTTCGCCCGAGCCCCCATCGATTGTGGAGCACCGACCCCCTTGGGCGAAGGGTATGTGGTGGGCGGGGTATGGCAGGAGATGCGCTAGATGGGGGCAACAGGGAGGCATGGCGTCAGGACGCGGTTCCTCTTCGTCTGCGTGGAGAACGCTGGGAGAAGTCAGATGGCCGAGGCGTTCGCCCGGCGGGCGGGGCTCGACGCTGCAAGCGCCGGGACGGTCCCTGCCGGGTCGGTGAACAGAGTGGTGATAGAGGCCATGGCAGAGAAGGGGCTCGACCTGTCTGCCAACGAGCCGAAGATGCTCTCCTTTGAAATGATCGACCGGGCCGACGTAGTGGTCACCATGGGATGCTCGGTCGAGAAGGTGTGTCCCAGGCCGATGCTTGACAGGATGCAGAAGAAGGTGGTCGACTGGGGCCTCGAAGACCCGAAGGCGAAGGGCCTCCCCGAGATCAGGAGGATCAGGGACGAGATTGAAAGGATGGTCGAGGAGCTCGCCCGTTTCGCGCAGGGCTCTTCCTAGCCTTAGGCCGGGCTCCACCTTTCCTCTTTAGGTCTGCGGCCAGGCCCGCCCTTATCGTAGCGATTTCGTTCCCCGAGACTTCGAGTTCTATCCGCCTGCCGACAGGGCGCATCTCTCTTTCTGCGGTCTCCAAGAGGTTGGTCGTGACCGCGACCAGGGGGGCCCACGCGAGCTCCACAGTCGCCTTGGCCGGTCTCCCCGACGTCTCATAGAGCCGGAGGACGACATTGTCAGATTCCTCCGCCTTTTTGAAGACCGTCAGAATGATGCCCCCAGGACCGGCTGAGACGAAAGACATCTCTTTGGGCAGTCGCCCCTCGTGCCCAGACTCTAACACTGTCGCCAGCGGATAGTTGAACTCGTATGCCTTCCTGGCGGTGGCCGCCTTGTTGAAGTCCGAGGTGTGAGGGTAGAGGGCGTAGGCCGTCTCGTGCGTGCCCTGGTCTGTCAACAGCCCCTTTGACCTTGCGACCGGAGGGAGGCCGAACCCTGCCCGGAGCCTGAACGGGTACTCTGCGCTCCTGAGCAGGGTCATCCGCATGACGTCGTTCGCCACGTCGAACCCATATTTGCAGTCGTTCAGGAGGCTCACTCCATACGAGCGGTCTTCCGAGGAGTGGTCTATCCACTTCTGACCGGGCACCTCGTACTTCGACCTCTCAGCGAGGGTCGCCTCGGGGGAGACTGGATTCCTGCGCCTTATGTGCCCGTATGGGACCTCATACGTGGTAAAATCGTCGTGGGCGGCCAGCGGGAAGGCGACCTTTGCGAGCCTGTGCTCGGCGTGCCAATCAGCCAGGAGTTCGAACTCGACAAGGGGAGAGCCCGCAGACAGGACGATTTCTTGGACGAACAGCGAATCCTCTCTCCCCTTCTGGGCGTACTTGTACTGTGCCCTCACACGCGCCCTCACCGGCCCACGCTCGACCAGTGTTACCTCCTCCGGGGAGCGTAGTTCGACAGACTTCACTCCGCCTTCCTGTTGGTAGATGAATACCTCCCAGGCGTCGAAGATCGCCGCGTCCGCCCGCAAGCTTACGCAGGACCTGCCCCTCACCGGATAATCCTCAAAGACCTGAATCACACCTCCCGGACCCTTCAGGACCTCCCTGTGAGCAGTCCTGTCGTAGACGCTGTTGACCAGCCCCGTCCTCTTGTCTATCGTGACGGAGAGGAACTCGTTCTCAAGGCTGATCTCCTCCCTGCTCTCCTCAACAGTCATGGAACTCCTCCGCTGCATTCCGCGTCTCCCTGCGACCGCCCTGTACTCTTTGTATCCGATGGATGGGACGTCGTCGGCCCTGAATATGCGCTTCCCACCGGCGACCTTCTGGGAGGGGACCGCATTCCCCTTCTCATCAAGCAACCCGCGCTCGTCCCCCAGCACATCCTCCGGCACTTCCACGATGCCGCCCCTCCTCCACGACAGCGGATTGAATACGAGCAAGGACTGCCCCTCCCCTGTCGTGTCGGCCATCCCTGCGATGGCAGCCAACGAACCAGAGACTGCCCGATTGGCGGCGGAGAATATCCACTCGAAATCCTTCTGGGAGTCCACATAGACTTCCGGAAGCGAAGAGCCTGAGAGGATGTCGTGGAACTGGTTCAGGAGCAGCTTCTCCCAGGCCTCCCTGAGTTCGTCAGCCGGGTAGGCCAGGCCGAGCCTGTAGGCCACTGTGGCGAACTTCTCGGCTACCTCCAGGAGGCACTCCGCCTTCCTGTTGTTCCGCTTTGTCCTGGCCTGCGTGGTGTAGGTCCCGCGGTGGAACTGGAAGTAGAGCTCGTCAGCGACCTCGGGGAGCCTCTCTTCTGCAATCTTCTTGGCTATCCCATCTAGGTAGTCTAACGAGGTCGTGAGCGTCCCTTTTACGGGTCCCTCCCTACGTACGAGCCCCAGTGCCCTGTGCACCATCCCATCGGTGACCCCGCCTCCGTGGTCCCCCTCCCCGAAGAGGACAAGGATGTCATCGACCTGATGGCGCGCCTTGAGCTGCTTCAACTGCTCGAGTACCCTCGCTTCGTCCACCTTCTCGTCGTAGGCGCCGACCATCTCGTGGGCGAGTATCGAAGAGCCGTCTGGCGAAGTCCATCGAAAGAAATAGTGCGGGAATGCTACCGTATCGTTCCAGTTCAGCTTTTGTGTGAGGAAGAACTCCATCCCTGACTTCCGCATTATCTGGGGGAGCGTCCAGGGGAACCCGAAGGAGTCCGGGTACCATGCTACCTTCACATCGACTCCGAACTTCTTCGTGAAGTAGAGTTTCCCGAGTAGGTACTGCCGGACCAGGGATTCCCCGGAAGGCATGTTGGTGTCTGACTCGACCCACGCCCCTCCGACAACCTCCCAGGCCCTTTCCTCCACCTTCTTCCTCACCCTCTCGAAGGTCTCGGGGTGCGCCTCCTCCAGCCATTTGTAGTACTGCGCGCTGCTCTGACAAAATGTGAAAGAGTACTTCTCCATCAACCCGAGGACCTTCTCGCACCCCTCGCCGAGGGCCCGCCTCGTCTCGCCGAACGACCAGAGCCACGCTGCGTCCAGGTGGCTGTGGCCCAGGAAGTGGGCCTTCCCTTGCACTCTCTCCCGACCCGTCTGTTCTCCTCTCCCGCGCGCTGAGGGCTGATGGAGTCAGATAAACGACCCTGCAGCCTGGGGGCCCCGGGAGGCCCGGTCCCTTCCTGCCTCCCACCGGCTGCGCATTGGAGCTCGGTCGTAGGTTAATGAAGGGGTGCCCGCTCCAGGAGCCCTATGTTCGTCTGCAGGGACCACCTCGAGTGTCCACAGGACAAGGGCTTCGACGAGCACTACCACTCGTTCGAGAAGTGCCGCGCCTGTGGAAGGATGACCACCTGCGCAGAATGCCTCTGCGGCCTCGGACGCCACTGACGTCCCAGGCGAGTCAGGAGGTCGGTCGCACCTTCCGCCGCGGGCTCTCCCGGCGCTGACGCCCGAGCCCGCAGAACCCTTATCACCCGAGGCCATCAAGCTCGGAGTAGCATGAGCAGCGCGCAGCCCGAAGTGATCCTCGCCCAAGAGCAGGGGGCCGAGATGCGAGCCGGGGGCGCCTCGAAGGGGCTGGAGGCGGAGTTCGGAGCTGGCGTTAAGGAAGGGACCCTCGTTCTCACCAACAGGCGGCTAATCTTCGTCTGCACCAATGACAAGGGCGAGGAGCTCCCCGTAGGATACTTCTCAGATCACCTCCTGCTGTACTCCGAAGTGGAAGACCTCGACAACGTCCCCGCCAGGGCTCCTAACGTGTTCATCCCGCTCGCCTCCGTTTCGGTGAAGGGACACAAGGGGGAGTTCGGGAGGCCCAGCCTCCAGGCCTCGTGGAAGGACGAGGCCGGGACCCACGATCTCGTATTCGTCGAGACGCTCACTGGAAGGAGGAAGCGGAACCTGAACGACTGGGCCTCGGTCATCGAGGGAGTCAGGGACGGGACCCGAAAGCTGCTGTCGCTGCAGATGCCTTCCTCCAGCACCTCGCTCGAAGGCAAGATGATGCACGTGCTGGCCGACATGCAGGAGAAGGGAGTGCTTGAAATCGAAGAATCGGTGGAGGGCGAGTACAAGGTCGACCTGGACCCGGACGAGGTCCAAGCAGCCTGTGACCGGCTCTCTTCGCAGAAGCTTCTGGTCCGCTTCCCAGACCCGAGCGGGGACATCTTCTATCGGAGGGCCTCGGCCTTGGGCGATGACGGCTTCTCTAGCTGAGCTGAAGACCAGTCCGGTCGTTCTTCGGAGTGCTCACGCGGGGTCGGTCTCCAGGTCAACGGCGACCGAGCCAATTGATTAGGAGGACTGTTTCCAATCGTCGCCCCAATCAGGCGACTGATGCTCGCATCACAAAAACAGGGGGAGAGACCCGTGGTGAGACCACAGGTCACTCAGTCATCTGAGCCGCGAAGTACGCTGCAGCTTGTTGGAGAGACAGGGAGGTCACACGCAACCTGCACGTTGGCACCCTGGGATGCGATGACGTGGACGCCATAGACCTGCCCGGAGAGGATGGACGGGATCAGGATGCCTCCTGACTGACCGACCGGGATCTCGCCGACGAATGTGAGGACCACGCACTGGCCGGCCGAAAGGACAAGGCCGTGGGCCCCGCTCTCGCCGAAGTCTCCGGAGACCAGTTGCATCTTCAGCGCGACGCATCCGGTACCGGACACCGTGGAGTTCACGGGGACGAATACCAGCTGGTCCGCATGCTCAGCCTCGCAGCCGTCGTGCTGGTGGCTGTCGTGATTGTTGCTCCCTGGCGTGGCGTTGTCGCTCGAGTTAGAACCATTCGAGGCCGTGTTCGTCTGGGTGGTCGTCGAAGAGCCTGGGTTCCCATCACCTTGAGGCGGTCCATCGCTGGAGTTGCTGTTGTGCGTCGGGCAGGAGAGCCCTGCCGCTGTGAAATTGCCGTGGATCCCTATGGCGTTGAGGACCACCGGGATGCTCCCGGTGTTGTTGACCTGGACTGAGATGGTGGTGGTGTTCAGATGGACTGACAGGGCGCTTAGCTGGGCGCTCAGGTTGCCCTGGGCGTGCTGGAGCTGGCTTTGGTCCTCCGAGCTGAGGTGCTGCCTGAATCCTATCTGGTCCTCGTTGTCGTTCGCAGCCCCCGCCGTCCTGATGATGCCGACCGCCGACGGGATCATCTGGTAGCCGGTGGACGTGCTCAATATCACGGGGTTGAGCTGAAGGAGCGCGAAGCTGTTCCCAGCGAGTGACACCGGCCTTCCCAAAGTCACGGTCAGCGAGTTCCCGCCGGTAGCCAGGGTGACCGTTGACGAAGTCCCGTTGACGTCGATTTTGATGCTGGTCACGTTGAGGGTGAAGGAGTAGATGATGGAAGCGTTGGGGAGCTTAGCCAATGCGATGGTCTGTGAGATGTTCTGAAGGCTGAGCAGGTCGAGCGTCGCGGACCCGCCCTGAGGGATGACCGTCAGGGTCGTTACAGTCTGCTGGCCCCCCGACGCCGGTTCCCCCGCAAGCAGCCCTATTGACGAGTAAGTCAGGTTGAGAGAGGTCGTCCCCTTGGGGACGGTAGGCGGGTCGGTGAGTTGGATGGCCAGCTGGGCCGATGTGCCCCCCTGGGTCCCCGAAGTTCCGGTGGTTGTGGTTGCGCCGAAGTTTACGCCCAGATACAGCGTGGATGAGACTATGATGATCGCAGCCACCGCTATGGCGGCCGCAGTGTACTTCAGTGCTTGTTTTCCTACTGACATCGGCACACCTGTCTAGGGGCGCCCGGATATTGCTAGGCCCTTGAACCTCCGCCCAGCGGACCCCTGCCTGCCTTTCAAAGAGCTTGAATGCGCCGTCTCATGCCAAGGACCTTCATCTCCACGAAGCGAGCCGTCGCCACACCCTGGCCGTCTCGTACCACACCACCGCCACCAGGGCGAGGGAGGCCAAGATCAGCAACGGGACGTAGGACACCGAGCCGTAAGACATCGCGGAAAAGTAGCCTACCAGCAGGGTGAACAGCACAGAGACGAAGAGGAGCTGTGGGACGACGACCGCGCCCACCTTCACATATCCCTCAAGGATCTGCCCTGCAGCGTCCTTGGACGCCAGGTACCTCCCATAGTTGTCCTGGGCGGCGTATCCGCCGTCGATAAGGCGCTTCAGATGGTATGAGGCGAGGGAGGCGGTGGAGAACCCCAGGCCCGACTGGACGTCCTTCAGCTCGCACGGCCCATGCTGGAGCACGTAGAGATAGACCCGGAGGGTGTTCCCCCTCACCTCAGGGCCCGACCCCTGGACCTGTTTGCTCAAGCCTAGTCTGCTCCCTCTCCAGACCGCGATTTAACGATAGAGTCCTTTGGAAGGCAAACGCTGACCCTCGCCCTCATACGGCTCGCGCTGAGGGACCGATTGGGAGAGGACCCGAGGCGCAGCCCCTCGCCGCCAGAGACGACCTCTGAAGGCCCTTTGTCCCCTATCGGCCTGGAACGCTGTCGCGCCGCCGTGCAGCCACCACGAATGCCGTCCCGGCGATTACCGCTCCGACCGCGAAGACCCCCGGGAGACCAGCCGTCGGTATCAGGGCTACCGCCAAGGCGGGCGACAGGACCTCCGCTCCCCCAGAGGAAGCCTGGAAGGCATAGCTGGCATTGATGACGTCCGCCGTCTCCACGGATCTGAAGGCGAGGAAGTTCGCGACGGGGAAGACCATGGCGTGCGGTATGCTGAACAGGAGCATCCCTGCCACGAACACAGGCCAGGATGGGGCGAGGGCGACACACGTCGCAGACGCCGTGAGGAAGCCTGCCGAGACCATGAGGACCCTACCAGGGTCCTTGGTAGTACCGATGGAGGCGTAGCGAATCGCAGCAGACGCCAGGAACACCAGGGTGAAGAGGAGGAACGCCTCCCCGGGAGAGAACCCGAACCTCTCTTCGGCATAGACGCCGCCGTATGAGAGGAAGACAGGGAGGAGGAGCGAGTACAAGAGGTTCACCATGAAGGCGCGCCTGAATATCGGCCTCCGCAGGGCTCGCGCCCAGGCCGCCATGGAGGGGACAGGGGGCTTCGGGCGCCCCACAACGTCCCTTCTGCCTACCCAGGCGCCGGCGACCCCCAGGGCTGAGACGAGGGCGAGGGCCTCAAAGACCCCTGAGAAGCCGTAGAGCTCGAGCACCCCGTAGGCCACCAGGGGACCAAGGACGAGCCCGATGCCCAGCGCCGTGGAATAGACCCCGAGCCCCGTGGAGGGCCGCTCCGGCGCCGAGTCCATGTGCATGACGGCGGAGAGCAGAGGCTGGGGGAGCCCCATGCCTGCCCCGGCCACCAGGACTCCGAGCGAGAGAGGGGCGTAGGGGGCCCTCAAACCTAGGACAAGCATCGAGGCACCCAGAATAAGGAAGCCGCCCGCGGAAGAGACTGACTGGTCCCTCACGGCGAGGGTGGCCGCCGCAGCCCCGACCCCGTTCCCGAGCCAGAGCAGGACGACGAACACGCCCGCTTCAGAAGGGGTCGCGCCCAAGGAGATGGCGTACAGTGGGATGACTATCGCCAAGGACGACGTCAGTAGCCGCAAGGAGAGGGCGATGGTGAATCCTGTACGCATGTACCCACGGCCCGACGGAATCAATTCTAGTTGCGCTCACTCCCCGAGGTGGTACACCTCTCTGAGCGCCCTCCCGACTTTCTCAGGTGAAAACAACGCCGCGGCCCGTCTCTTCGCATTCCTCCCCATCTCTTCCCTCGTCGTGGAGTCGTCGACGAGCCTCTGCAGATGTCCTCGCAGGCCATCTTCGTCTCCAGCCTCGTAGAGTAGCCCGGAGACACCGTCTTCGACCACCTCGGCGATGGGTGGTATCTTCGTCGCGACTACAGGGATCCCCCTCCTCATGGCGTCGACGACTGCCAGGGCGAAGGCGTCCGCCCTCGTGGGAAGAACAAAGATGTCTGTGGCCGGCCAGACCTCGTCCCGAAGGGCGGCTCCGGCGAGGCTGTCTGACTGCCTGATTCGCGGGTCAGATCTGACGATGTCCCTGGCCTCCGGCGTGCCCAGGGGGCCTACGAACGTCAGACAGCATCCGGCGCCCCCCTTGAGCGACCTGAAGGTCCGGAGGGCGGCGTCCCCTCCCTTCCTCCTGAACTCCCTCCCGATGTACAGAATGTTACACCCTTGGTGCTGACGCCTGAAGTCGACTGTCTCGAAGGGGGGAGGTATCACGAAGACCTTCGAAGGGTCGACACCGTCCTCGACGAAGCCACTCTTCGCCCACTCGGACCAGGTGACCGCGCCGGCGCACCAGTTTGAGTTCAGATAAGACGAGAACCCTTCGTTGGCTAGGCGGCGCACCCTCCCGCCGATGTTGTTGTACCTCAGCATGAACTGACCGAAGGATTGGTCACTCTCGTGGATCCAACGGCAGCCGTACTTCCTGACGTCCCAGAAGAATGAGTGGATGATGGCCGCCCCCTTCTGGTCGATCGGGATGAGGTGCTCCAGAGCGAAGCGAGCCGCCCCCAGGGCGACATTCGCAGGATTGAACTCGTAGCTGGCCGCCCGCTTCGGATATTTCAGCCGGTCGGTCGTGAGCCTGTATCTCACCCCGGCGGGGGGGTTCATGAGCCTTCTGAGCGCACCTGTCCTGAGCCCGCCCGTGAGAGGGTCCGTGGGGGCGACGAGGAGGCAGTTCAGGCTGCGGGACGTCCTTGCCGTCTGCCCGTCGGCGGCCTCTTCGTGTGTGTCTTCCAAGCGCCTATGATGGGACCTTGGCCGCCTGGTCTTTAGCCAGTTCTATCAGCTCCTGCGACGCCGGCCAGCCCGTGAGGTCCCTCGGCAGCTGGAACGCGTCCGAGGCGATCTTCTTGCGGCCGGCCCAGGTGACCGAAGGGGCCAGCAGAGCCTTCATCTTCATGGCCCTAGGCTTGTATTTCGTCACCGTCTGGAACATCTCCCTGATGACCTCGTCGATCTGCTTCGTCCTTGAGAAGCCCAGCGAGGGTAAGATCTTGTGCTGCACTTTGTAGTAGTGCGCCTCGCTCTCGACCCGCGGGTTCCTCACCTTCTCGAATCCCACCCTGTATCCGAACTCTTCCGCGATGTCCTTCACCTTTTCAGCCAGTTGTACCGTGTCGAACGTCTCGTCTATCTGGTTGACGACCCTGTACTCACCTTCGGTGGGGGGGTTGTCGAGGAGCAGGCTCAGGCATTTTATGCTGTCGTAGAGGGAGAGGTAACCCCTCGTCTGCCTACCTTTGCCGTAGATGAGGAGCTTGTTGTAGACCACCGCCTGGGCCACGTACTTGTTGATAACCGTCCCCCAGATGGCGTCGAGGTCGAACCTCGTGGAGAGCGCTTCGTCGGCTATCTCCCCGGTCTGGCTCCCATAGACTACCCCCTGCATCACGTCGGTCGCCCGGAGGCCGTGGACCTTGTTGGCTAGCATCACGTTGAAGGTGTCGAAAATCTTACTCAGATGATACCAGCTCTGCGCGGCCCTGGGGAACATAGCCATGTGTCGCCGGCCGTTCCTCCGTATCTCCACCGGGCCTTCAGTGATCTCTATGTTCGGTGTCCCGTACTCTCCCATGGTCCCCATCTTAAGGAGATGCGCTCCAGGGACGTGCCTTGTCATAGAGAAGACTATGTTCAAGTTCGTGGCTACGTTGTTCAGCTCGGTATAGAGTGCGTGCTCCTGGTCTATCATGCTGAACGGCGCGCTCCTCTGCTGTGCGAGGTGGACGACCTTCTGAGGCTGGTACTTCGAGATTACCCAGTCTACTTCTTTCGGGTCTCTGGCGTCTGCCCGGACGAAAGTCAGGTTGTCCTTCCCCGAAGCGCGGCGATAGGCTTGCACCCTGGACGAGGGGCTCCCGATTGGAACCAGCGAATCGGACCCCACCGACTCGACCAAGCGCCGTGTGACAAGGTTGTCGACCACCACGACGTTGTCGTCGGTGCGCCAGGCCAGGTTCAGGGCAAGCGGCCACCCTATGTAGCCGTCCCCCCCGAATATTATGACTGTGTCCCTCATCGGCTCCGCCGTTTCGCCTGGACCCCCGTCAACTTGAAGAACCTCTCTAGCGGCCTATATATCCGCAGAGAACGCTGCGTGTGAACGCACCGTTCAGGGGCGCCTGCCGGCTTCAGATCGACACGCCGAAGGCTGAAAGAAAGCTTTGTGCCTTCCTGACTTCGCTGACGAATTCCCGGCCTTTGGGGGTTATGGTGTAGTATCGGTTTCCACCGTTGCTGACCTCTACAAGGAGCCCTCTCTTCTGGAGTTCGCCAAGATGCTTCATGAGCCTGTCGTGCGGGAGGTTCGCCCTCTGGATAAGCCTGGTCGTCTTCGCGTTGCCTTCTTCGTCGGCAGCGTTCAGGATGTCGAGATAGATCCTGATTGTGCTTCTCTGCTTTTCAGACTGAGCCAACTCTTCCACTCCGGATAACGAACAGGAGGAGAAGACAGAACCCCGCAAGGTTGGCCGTCCCGCCAAGGAGGTACAGGTCCCCTGACGCCAGCAGGCTCCCGAGCAGCTCGCCCAGGTGGGAGAGCGCGATGAGCGCGAAGCCTAGCAGCACGTAGAGCGACAGCCGGTTCCTCGACTCCGAGTACGCCATTGCCCCCTGGAACACAACGAATGAGACGAGCACTAGAATCACGAGTTCCCCGGCGTCGAGGACGAGGGTACCGAAGAGGAGCGGCGTCGCCTGCAATGCGAGGAACGCTGCGGGCGTCTCCATCCCCTCAGAGGGCACCCCCCTCTGGACCCTGATGGTGTACCCGGTCCCGATAAGAAGGTAGGCAGCGGACTGCAGGACGAGGTAGACGCCTGTGGCGCCGTAGACCAGCGCCTCCCTGTCTGCGAACCTCCCGACGTTGAACTCGGCCAGGAGGTATATCGAGCCCTGCACCAGCAGGCCCACTCCAAGCAGCATGAACCCCACGCTGAGGAGCCTGAGGAAGCTAGAACCGGTCACCTTCCTGTACCTGAAGGCGTAGTAGCTCACTGCGAGGGCCACCAACCCGCTGATGAGGCTCAGGAAGGAGTTCTCGATGAAGTACGGGTGGACCACTTTCTACGACCACCTGGCTACAGCACGGACCGGCGGATAGGATGCGTGTATGTTAGCCCTGTTTTCAAGGAGCGCCTTGCCATAGTTTTGTTGAGCGGTGATATAGGGATTTTTAATGGCCACGAGCGTCCGCCTAACTTTCTCCCGGTCATGGCACGGTAGGGGGATGGACGTATCGGGGGGGTGAGGCGGGGAGTCGATGGGGGCGAGCGCCAAGGATAAGTCTCACCCTGAGGCGCCCCCGGTCCAGTTGGCCAGGCTCGCCTCTAAGGTCAAAGGGCTTTACACCGCGCTCCTGACCGCCTTCGACGACGGAGGGCGGGTGGACACTGACCGCATAGCGAAGCTTGTCCGCTTCCAGGCGTCGAAGGGGGCCGACGGTATCTTCCCATGCGGGAGCACAGGGCTCGGCCCGATGCTCACGGTCGAGGAGAGGAAGTCGGTGGCCGGGGCGGTCCTAGAAGCCTCACGTAAGAGGGTCCCGGTCGTGGTCCAGGTCGGGGCAGCCGACACCACTTCCGCGGTCGACCTGGCGAGGCACGCCGAGGACGCCGGGGCGTACGCCGTGGCAAGCCTCACACCATACTACTACAGGCCCGGGGACAGGGCCGTGGCGAAGCACTTCGAAGCACTCTCCGAAGCTGTGGAGATACCAGTCTTAGCCTACAACATACCGCAGTTCACCGGGAACAACCTCCAGGCTAAGACGGTCGCCGAGTTAGCGAAGAGAGGCATCATCTCCGGACTCAAGGACTCTTCAAGGGACTTCCTACACCTCATGGAGCTCGTAGACTCGGTCCCCGGCGACTTCCCGGTGATGAACGGGACCGAGGAGTACGGGCTCTTCGCGATTTACTCGGGCGCCTCCGGCCTGGTCTCCGGAGGGGCCAGCGCCATCCCTGAGCTCTTCAAATCGATGCTCACCGCGGTGCGGAGGGGGGACCACGCCGCGGCCCTGGCTGAGCAGAACCATGTCCGAGCGTTCAAGGGGCTGGTGAGACAGAACCAGATCTCGGCATACTATGAGATACTGAGAGAGCGTGGGATGGACTGCGGGTCCCCAAGGAGGCCGCTGCTCCCTCTGGACAGGGGCGAGACGAAGAGGATCATCGACGGAATGAAAGCCCTGGGCCTCCTCTAAGAGAGCCGCGTGATCTCCTTGTGCCTGAAACAGCCCATGATGTGGTCGTTCACCATCCCGGTGGCCTGCATGTGGGCGTAGCATATTGTGGGTCCTACGAAACTGAATCCCCTGGCAATCAGATCCCTGCTCATGGCCCGCGCTTCCAGGGTCGCCACGGGGATGTCATTGAGTGTCCGCCACTTGTTCGTCTTCGGCCTCCCTCCTACGAACCTCCAGATGTACTCGTCGAACGACCCGAACCCCTCCTGGACATTGACGAACGCCTTCGCGTTCTGCACCGCAGAGTTCACCTTGAGGCGGTTCCTGACGATCCCCGGGTCCGCCAGCAGACTCCGGACCTTCTGTTGGTCGTAGTTCGCCACCCGCTTCGGGTCGAACCCTTCGAAGGCCCGCCTATAGTTCTCCCGCTTCCTCAGTATCGTGTACCAGTTAAGGCCAGCCTGGGCCCCCTCAAGCACAAGGAACTCGAACAGCAGGCGGTCGTCGTGGAGGGGGACTCCCCACTCCTTGTCGTGATACTCCTGGAGGAGCGGCATGTCCAACGAAGACCAGCCGCACCTCTTCACAGGCTTCACGCCGCCAGACCCTCCCTTGCCCGGATTCAACCCTTCTGGTCTGAAGGAAGACGTATACGTCGCCGTGGAGGGGCTGCGGGTGTGCCGGTCTGCCCAAAGTGCGGGAAGTTGATCAGCGCCAAGAAGTTCAAGAGGCACTTGGAACGGTGCGGTTCGACTCACAAGCACCACACGGCGCCACTCGCGTCGGGGGACAACTTCCTCGAGCGGGTATGAAGCTTAAAACCACCCTGTGAGCCAGCCCTTTTTCAGGTGCCCTGGTCGTATAGAGGTCAGTATGCTGCCCTGTCATCGGCTGCGAGCCGACAGAGCGGCAGCGACCCGGGTTCGAAATCGCTGAGACGAAAGTCCCGGCCAGGGCGCCTACGTTTCGACTTCGATCCTCCACCGTTAAAAGGCGAGAGCCTCCTTTCCCTCATGAGCGGGAAATGGGGCTACGACATCCACGGATACGCATAGAAGGTGGAGCTGTACCCGGCACAGATATCCGTGTCCAGCGTCCGCAGATTCGGACGAGAGTTACCCTGGCCCTGCAAGGCTTCTGTCCCAGGGTCAAAGAGGATGAGCCCAATCGGGCCCTTTCCTCCGTTTCACGACGTTGTAGGCCAACGTCCCCCTGTCAAGCTGGTCTGCGTGGTCAGGACATACCGTTACTCTGATCTCGTTTCGCGTCAAGGTCGAGACGACAACATACTCCCACCCCGCAATGACATGTGGCCTCCCCTCATCTTCGCATAGTGTGCATACGAACTCCACACCCCCGGTCGAAGACACAATCCGTCTTCTTAGGTCCTCCATCAAATGTCGCCTAGTACCTAGAGTCGCTGTGCGGACGGCGGGATTCCTTATTCTTTGTGGTGTTGTTTCACTGCTATTACAGTGTTCCGCCAACCGCGCTGCAATTGGCGCAAGAGGGCGGCCGTTCTGCAAGCGGCCTTCGCAGCCCTTTCCTGCTACCGCACCCCATCTCCAGGCCATCCAGGTCCTCCCCCAGTCGATGGCCCGACATGCTGTCTCGGTGGCACTCCTTGAGTTCGTCGCGGTCAGCATCGTAATATCCAGGAACTCAAGTAAGAGACAGGAGGAGTTTCTCGAAAAATACCTGGAAGAAGGAAGCTCGTAGCGGAGAGCCCCAAGCAGCGGAGCTCCTTCTGATCCCTGGTTCCTTTCGCCAATTGGGCCAAGATTGCCGCGCCTTCAGTTGCGAAGAACGCCCCAATGGCCTTGAGTATCAAACTGGTAGTCCTCCGCCGGCGTTCGTCCCGCGTGTCACGGTGCTGCCCTGTACCATGAAACTCGACGCGACCTCGCCGGGTGCTTGCAGTTGTTGCCTAGAGATGGGGGAAAAATGAAGAAGGAACGGTCAAACCGAAGAGAACTCCGAGAATCACGCTGATGATAGCAAAGATGATTATCGAGAGTATGGCTATCCCGAGTCCGCCCAGCCAGCCTGTTCCGAAGCTTGATTTGTACACCCAAATCCAGGCTATGAAGGCCAAGATCAACGCGATGACGTACGCCCCCGGACCGATCACCGTTCCCAGGAAGAAATCCACCACGATCAAGACCACAAAGTAGACTATTGGGCCGACCAGGGTGGCGACCATAGCGTCACCAAAGGTGGACTTCCCCGCAGTTACCGCCTTGCCCGCCAGCCACGCCGGTATCGAGATGACTATCCACAGGATGACAAGGCCGATGATGGTCACAAGCAGGCCCGTCAAGGTCAGGCTTCCTAGGCCGGGAAGGACTAGGCTGCTCAACGCTTTCCTGTTCCAGGCCTTCTCGTCTTATAAAGATTGAAACACCACACAGCAGTCGAGTGTGGACTTGCCTTTTATCGGCGGCATGCGGTAGCCGGTCTGCTCGGTTGCGTCTTGTGACCCGACACGTTGTACTCTCTCGCGCCCTCTTCCTCAGGGACGAATTCGCCAGTTCACATTTGCACGAGCGAACGACTAGTTCTAGGGTAGACCAGCCATCGCGTGTTCTGACGAGACTTGGCCCGCCCCTGTGGTCTGCTCCGTTCTTGTGCCGGACTCCGTTCTTGTGCCGGAGCTAGTGTGGTGCTCACTTTCCTAACAAAGAACCTCTCATCGTATGAAGTTGTAATCGGCATGGAATACTGCTACAAGATGACATCAACATCTAAGATGGATATGCCATCCGACTACCTGAAGAAGATTCTTGGAAAGGACGAACAGGTCCAGGATTACATGAGAGAGAAGCTCTACCACCCTTTGATCAATGTCGACTCGATGGCGTTTACCAACACAAGGATAACCCTCAGGCAGCCGCATGCCCTCAGACTGAAGAAGGACTACTATAACTACAGGGATGTCGCAAACGTCGAATCGAAAAGAGAGATCACGCGCTCTCCCCTGAAGTGCATCATGAGGCTTGAGGGAGAGCCGTTCTCGTTGGGAGACCTGCCCAATTCCGATGCTGAGAAAGCCTCCGGCATCGTGAGGGAGAACCCAGTGAGAACAAGACGTCCTCTACCAGAGCAGCTTAAGGACGAATTCAGCATTAAAGACCAGGCGATGGAGAGCAGACAGCGGGTCACAAAAGGGCAAGGGCCATGGCACACCTCAGGAATGCTGAATTGAGTGCGGCCCTGCGGATCCATCTCTTCGCTCATTTCCTGTCTGATCACTGGGGGGCACTCCAGCAATGAAGAACATGCTGGGGGCCAGCGAAAATACTGAGAGAGGCGAATTCTGATGGGCTTCATAACGGTCGGCAAGGAAAACTCGAGCGACATCGACCTCTATTACGAGGACCACGGGAAGGGCAAACCCGTCATATTGATTCACGGGTGGCCCCTGAGCGGCGCCTCTTGGGAGAAGCAGGTCGATGTCTTGCTCAATGCGGGTCACCGGGTGATCACCTACGATCGCAGGGGATTCGGCTACTCGAGCAAACCGGCATCTGGCTACGACTACGATACATTCGCCGCTGACCTTCACAAGCTCGTGACAACGCTCGAGCTGAGAGACCTGGCGCTGGTCGGGTTCTCAATGGGCGGCGGTGAAGTCGCCCGCTACCTGGGTTCCTATGGATCAGAGCGCGTCGCCAAGGCCGTGTTCATATCTTCGGTCCCGCCATTCCTGCTGAAGACCGGCGACAACCCGGAAGGGTTGGACGAGAGCGTCTTTGCTGGGATTAGGAAGGCCATCGTCGCGGACAGGCCGGCATTCCTCTCCGCCTTCTTCAAGGATTTCTACAACGTCGACGTCCTGGGCGGCACGCGCATAAGCGACCAGGCAATCCAGAACAGTTGGAACGTGGCCGCTGGCGCCTCAGCCAAGGGCTCTCTCGACTGCGTCTCAGCCTGGGGGACCGACTTCCGGAAGGACCTCCGGAAAATCAGCGTGCCTACGCTCGTCGTTCAGGGTGATGCCGACCGGATTCTCCCCATTTCCGCCACTGGAATCCGTACGAACAAGGCCGTCAGAGGCAGCCGACTGTTGGTGGTGGCCGGAGGGCCTCACGGCATCAACTGGACCCATGCAGACGAATTGAACCCTGAACTGCTGAGCTTCCTCAAGTAGTGGCCGACCAAGATGACAGCACGAACGAAGTCCCTGGTCTCTTGAGAGCGCCGCGCATCACAATTCAGAGGCATCTGCCCGAGGAGGAAGGCACGTACTACCATGTGCGTAGACTGGAACGGAGGCCACGAAGGCCCGTAACATTCTAGAGATTGCGGATTAGGGATTTGGGCTCCGGGAACACAAGGAATCTCACTATTTGTCATAGAGCCCATCGCCGGCAGTGTGGAGGCCACGGCCAAAGAGCCACCCAACGCTGGATGGGATTCACAAAGGCTGTCGAGATGCGCCCACCGGGCTCGTTCTCACTGTAACAGCGTCGAATGACCCAAATCTCTCGACTGGAATAGAACAAATTGTGAAATCTTCTAGCAACGTCAGCATTCAATTGGAGGCGGCGTACTCTTGGTAGAGGCAGTTGCCCACGGACCCGAAGAACTGTATCAGCCTCCTCTAGCACTGCTCGCGGGTGTACCTGCTCCGGATGGCCTCTAAGAAGACCTTCGTCGACTCCCCCTCGACTGAACGATCTTTCCCTATCCGGCCGGCCATCACGTGATAGGTAGGCCTGGACATTTGACCCCCGCCTTTTGATACCAAGTTTAGTTACAAATTTGAAGTGGGCCTGACCGGAACTAGGATGCATTTTCGCAGCTGAAAATGGTATGAAATACCTCGGGTTCGTTACGCCAAGGGTTCTAACCTGTTCGGCGCATCTCGGAGCGAGCAGGGCGGGCCGGGACACGCACTCTTGACCCCGACTGAATGTCGGAGTTTCCCTGTGCCGGACGGGGTCAGACCATGATCGCGTCTGGCAGACCTTCAAAGTGCCTGTCTCCGGTCACGACCTTAGCCGACGCGCTTCTGGCAGTCGCCAAGATGACTGAATCGGCCATTCCCCAATCCTTGATGGTCTTCTTGCGCGTATGGTTCAACTCACCAGCGAGAAGCGCTATCGCGCTATCTACGGGGGCAACAAATGTTCGCGCAGACATGAACTCCAGGTCCTCCTCAAACGACGGCCATCTCTCCGTTAGGTACTTCTCTTTGAGCTCGGCAAGGGATACGGTCGAAGTGGCGGCACGGTCACCCTCCACATACGGGCGGACGACCGTCCCCGACCGAGTTCCCTTGAAGTATTCGATCCAGGCGTAAGAATCTATGACGTACTCAAAGCTCATGGAGTTTGGCCTCGTCCTCCCGCCTGAACGCGGTCATTTCGGGATGGGAACCGAACTTGGAGTCCGGGATGTTCTCCGCCTTGCTAATGAGACGCCTTACCGTCGCATCGATGCTCTTCACCCCATACTTCCTCTTCAGTTCCTCTAACACCCTTGCCGTATTCCTCTTGACCTCGACCGTCGTAGACATTGCTATGAACTATAGCCTATGGATAGTTAAGCCTATCGGCCATCGAGTCTGCAGAAAGGGCCAAGGGGGCCCGCCATGCAACCCCTCCTCGGCTTCGCGGGGGCAGCAGGCGATAGGCAAGGTCTCCTCAATCACCGTAGCCGCAGGCCGAGCGTCACGCTGAGCTTAAGCGGTGTCATCGGCGTCCAGGTGTCCAGCCTTGCGGGCGGACACGCCCCGGTTTCGCCGTCCATAGCCCCGGCGCCAGTCGCCGGACTGAGCTACACGATTCGCCTGATGGGTCAAGGCTTAACGTTTCAAGTGACAGCGTCCTAGCGACGCTCACCTGGACTCCCGCTTTTCCAGGTATGTTTCTCGAATTTTGAACGAAGGACGAAAGCATCGTAAACGCTGTCTAGTCCATTCGAGACGAGCACGGCAAATCGCTCGTATATGTCTGCTAGCAGCGCGGCTTTAGATTCACTCCACATCTGCAGGTTCTGCTCTTCGGCAACAGGAAGGGGACTTGAATGAGGAAGGAGAAAATGGCACCTGTGATGCAAAGCTCCTTTCTGGCCGATCGCATGTGTCCCACAAGTCACTTATGTAGCGGTCTATAGGATAGCGAAACTGTTGCGCAGATCAGCCGGCAAAAGTTGAGGACATCGAAGCTAGCCGTAATGGGCGTACTGACGACTTTGGGCGTCGTCTTTTCTTTTTATCCTGGTCCCATACCTGTTGGCCCGACGCTTGTGCGGAATCGAGCAACGAGATGCTGCGACGAGGGCAGGAACCACCGGTGCCACCACCTACGTTGTCAAGGGAGCCAAGTTTCAGACCGCCGCCAGTCCAAGGAGTGTGAGAATGACTTCCCCAGTGGCGCGTGGGGAAGGCCAAGAGATGAACTCGACTCCAGGGGTGGGGACGCAGTTATCATCTGCGGGTCCGATGACGAGTTGACCTACAAAATCGGAGCAGTTTCCGCTGCGCTGACCCTTTTTGCATAGAGAGAGCTGTTATGTGTATGGTCGACAGAATTTTCATCGACAACCTGCGACTCAAGTGCAGGGTAGGCACCACAGACGAGGAAAGGAGCGTGTTGCAGGATATTCTGGTAAACATCAGTCTGACCGTTGGGCTTGGGCGAGCAGGTGCAAGCGACAATCTACCCGACACGATAGATTACAGGGATACGACGGAGCGAATATCGCAGTTTGTGGCGGGCGGGGAATTTAAGCTCCTGGAGAGTCTCGCAGAAGGAATCGCTGCCATTGCACTAAAAAACGCTGGTGTGGAGAGGGTGACAGTACAGGTGCGCAAGGCAAGGTACTCGAACGAACCCTCAATTGGCATCGAAATCGAGAGGAGCAGATAGTTAGCCATGGTCGAATCGATCATAGCACTCGGTACCAATCTAGGGGACAGGGTGGGTAATCTCCGGAGAGCGATTGAGATGATCGGCCGGAAGATGAGCCTGGTCAAGGCGTCATCCGTCTACGAAACGGAGCCGATGTACTACAAAGATCAAGATTGGTTTCTCAATTGCGTGGTGGCCGTCGAGACCGATTTGAGGCCGCATGGGCTCCTCCGAGAGTTGCAGGCCATGGAGATGAAATTGGGAAGGAAGCGCACTGTGAGATACGGTCCACGGGTTATCGACCTAGACATTCTGTTCTACGGCAACGAGGTCATATCTGAACCTGGGCTTGAGATACCGCACCCCAAAATCGCAGAGAGACCCTTCGTGCTGGTCCCCTTGAACGAGATAAGACCAGACCTGTTCCATCCTGTTCTTGGGAGAAGGACGTCCGAACTAGTTGGCAATCTGAAGTTTGGCGCGGAGCAGGTTATCAAGAGATCGGGCCTGCACGTGGACCTCGTCTCCTAGTCATCGCTTCGACGATTCTGACTGCTTGTACCGTCTCTCTCACGTCGTGAGTCCTCACCATATGGGCGCCGTTCATCACCGTAACCGCGGTGGCGGCCAGCGATGCCGGCAGCCTTTCCTCGGGATTCTCAAGATTCAGAATCTTTCCCAGGAATGACTTCCGCGATAGACCCACGCACAATGGCCTGCGAAGCGTTTCCAGCTTACGAAGATTTGCTAGGACGTGGCAGTCCCATTCATACCAAGGCATTAGCTTCTGGGGAGAGTACGCTCTCCCAGCTCCCTCCTCTCTGAAGAAGCCGATGCCTGGGTCCAGCACTATGGACTGTTCGTCTATGCCTGCTCTCTCCGCTGTTCGCATCGTCTCACTTAACGCTTGGCGAACCTGTACGATTGGCGCCATTTTCGAGATTCTTGAAGAATGCGCCATCGCCAAGAGCGAAGCGTCGTAATCCTTGATCACACGTGCCATTCCGGCATCGTTTTTCAGACCGGACACATCGTTAATTATTGAAGCACCGTTCTTTAGAGCGACATCGGCGACGGATGCCCGAAGTGTGTCGACCGATACCGTAACGTAGCCTATTTCCATAATCGTTCGCATAGCAGTCCTTATACGAATTAACTCCACCTCTTGGGAGATTTCATTCTTCAGGTACGGTGCCGTTGACATTGCCCCGATATCTATTATATCCGCCCCTTCTGTTGAGACTTTCGAGGCCATCGTTGAAATCTTCTCAGGAGTGTTCGCCACGGAACCTCTGTAGAATGACTCTGGACTCACGTTGATTGCTGCCATTATCCGAACCGGAAAGTCCGAACCGACCTTCACGGAACCTAACTTGGCTATGCTTTTCAACGTCGCGATTACAGTCTGTTCATGCTGTAAAGGTATTGGTCGCCTGTGGTTCATCAATCGACCGCATTCCTCCTATCGCCTTGCGGTCGATTAGGACCGCAAAAATCTCAATCCAGAAAGGGTGCGGGCCCTAGTGGATGCAGTTGATTATTTATGCGAATCTATAAGCGGAACCACTCCCGCCAATCTCGTAACTCCCAAACTGATTAAACGCCAGGAGAGTCTAGAGTGAGGACGCGCGCTTCGGCCCGCTTGGAAAAGGAGAGAATCAACAAGTCATGCTAAGATCTCGTTCACTTCGCCGTTGCTGAGTTGGGCGTTGAAATGTCAAGAAAGCCTCTTCAAGAGCACTGAAATCCCCTGGGAAACCTCTGAAGCCAAAAGCAGGAAGATAGCGATGACTGCTGGAAGTATGAAGAAAATTGCAACCCCCTGAATCGCATTGGCGCCAACAAAAATCAAGTTGGGGACGTAGCCGAATTGAATACTGAATGATGCGCCCACGTGAAAGAAGGTGTACGCTACAGAGTTGAAACCTTCGATCTGTGTAAAGGGAGGACACCCAATCTGAACTCCATTACCTCCGCAGTTGAAGGTCATTTGGAATGGGATTGCAGGAACGAAAAGTGAGGCCAAGAGTAATGTGAGAGCGGATGCCATCGCAATTCGAAATTTGGCGAGCCTCAACGCAGATTTTTCAGCGGTAGGACAAGTATTATCGCTTTTCCGTAACCACATTACTGGACGCTGCTGACCCAACCTTCAGTCCAGGAATTGCCACTCGCGGCTATAGTTCCGGTATTCGTGTTCTGCGTGCTTTGGTCTATGTAGTACGCCTGAATTGGATTTGAATTAATGTTTATGTTCTCGCATGTTGCCGTAACGTCACAGATGTTGCCCGTGAAATCTACAGCGTTGCCATTTTGGGAGAATTTGGGTATCTGGCATAAGTACTTCGGTTTGTAGTAGTATCCGGCGGTGCAATCAGTGTTGTCTTGCGGAGACTCGAAGATATACCAACCGTACTTTAATGTGCCAACTGTTCGACATGCGATGTATTGTGTTTTGTAGTTCGAGCCAATGCTCCATTCTTCTGACCACTGGTCGCCGTAAGGAAGGCAGTTCCCTGTTATCAGTGTCGACATCGTAATTGTTTGGCCAGGACCAGTTATCCAGCTCGGAGGAGATACGCCATATTCGATCCCACCCCCTGACGCCCCAATTGCTTCAAATACTAAAGAGACATTGTAGCTGTTGGCCGTGGAAGGAGGAGTTTGATGTCCCCCCACCATTGGATGCCTCCCCCGCGTCAAAAATGCCGTAGGGTTACTGTTATTGTTGTTGGCTACACCAGTCCATTCTGCGAACTCACGGCAAGAACCATCTTCGCTGCTGCCCAAAGACGTGGAAATGGTGTTAGGGACCTGTTTGCTTCCATACGCTTCTGATATGTATGCCGTGCCATAGCAATAGCCGGCTCTCTCCTTAGTGCAGTATTGGGCGGAATACCCACCATAGTTCTGACTAAGCTGTCCATTGGTCAGAGAAGCATCGTACTTGGTCTCGTTGACGAAATACATGCTCTGGATTGTACTGTTGTCGTGGAAGACATTGACAACGACGTAAGCAGTGTTATCTGAAGAAAACAAAATCACTGTTTCGATTGATGGCGTCGAAGGACCCCACATGTATCCGAAGCTCATATATGGATTGATGTGGTACGAGAGTCCCTGCGAGAGCTTTGAATCGCAATGAACCCTCGATTAATGGAACTAGCGCATTGCCCCACCCAGTCAAGTTGATGTCACCAGGATAACCCGGTCCAACTCCGTGAGCATTATACGGAGGAGGTGAGGGATTAGTCTGAGCTCGCGCAGGTAATAAAACCCTGAGCGAAGTACCTAGGGGAATCAGAAGCGCGAACATTCCGAGGATCTTGAACCTTCCCCTTTCACGATGCCTTGGCCCTTCCAACCCTAGGACCGTGACGCGATCAGGCTCCCAGCTGGAGCGCTTCCAAGAACCCTTCTTTGGTTAGCGCCGCTTCGGCGAGGATGTCCATCAGAAGCCCGTTGCCGACGGGGTCGTGCCTGGGAGCAACTATGCGGACGCCTTCTTGGTTGCGGAGGAGGATGTGGCTCGAAGGCTGCCTGACCGGGACGAACCCGAACCTCCTAAGGACCTTCAGGACCTGTCTCCAGGACAGGCTCGGGAGCTTCTGCGGCCCCGGCAGCTAAACGGTTACCTGGATCAGCCTGGCCTTCTGCTCTCTCGCCTGGGCGTGCACGTCCTCAAGATAGAGCTTAATCGCATCCTGGACGTTCTTGATCGCCTCGGCTTCTGTCTTTCCCTAGCTCATGCATCCCGGGAGCTCGACACACTTGGCCACGAACCCCTCCCCCCGCTCACGCTTGAGTGACACGTGATAGTTCCTTGCCTCCATCGAGGGAGGGAAAGAGGGTCGCGGTATCTATCCTGCCCTGTCTGAAATGAATCCCCACGGCCGGCCAGTACTGAAAGTGCCGGAATCTGCAAGGATTCAAGGGTGAGGGAGCTCTTTGATTTTTCCGTCCTCGCCGATTGACACCAGGCGCAGAAGATGAGTGGCAATCACACGATTCCCGAGGATAGTCATTGAAACGAAATGTGTAGAATCGAACCCAAGGGGGTTCGATTCTGAGCGGGCCCAACGGGAATCGGTGCATTTTCGCAGCTAGAAGTGGTATCGAAACGGAACGGGTTCATGTTATGATGGTATCGGATGCGTTCCTGGCCTGTTGGAAGTCAGGCCTTACTTGGGCGCAGGACAGGAACCCTCAGTCCCATGTCCGCGTAATCAGCGTCATTCCAAGTGACGAACTCGTCTGAGGTCGCTTCCGCTTGGGCCGCTATCAGGAAGTCGGGAAGTATCCTCTCAAAGGCAGCTTTCCCTCTTATCCCTCTCGAGTAAAGCTCACCGGCCCTTCTGGCAACCTTCAGCGATCTAGATGTCCTGACCTCTACGCCATTGACCTTGAGGAGGCTTTGGACCCTTGCTTCCTCGACCTTCGGATCTGGCGCTAGAAATATCCCTGTGTAGAGTTCTGAGTATACGACATCGGGAATGACAAGTTGACTCTTGTTCTCAATGGCTCGACGAAGGAAGTTGTCGGTCTCTTCGGCGAACCTGTCTCCGCTGAGATGGCTAATTAGTATGCTGGTGTCCAGGGCAAGCGTCGTCATCTCTTCGGCCCTTTGTTTCTGAGCCAGCGAACCATTTCAATGGAATCCTTCCCGCCGATGAAGGCCGGATGCGACTTCCAAGTTCCCCTTGTCTCCTTCATCACCGCCTCCCAGCTTCTACCTACTTTTTCAATCACCACCTTTCCCTCTTGACTGCTGACGTCGACCACGTCGCCGACGTTGATTCCTACCTCTTCCCTGACTTCCTCGGGAATTGTGATCTGGTATCGTCTGGCCACCTTAGCTTTCATGGTCCGTACTAGGATTCCTATTTATCAGATAGGAATATAACCATTTCTCAACGGGTTCCACTTGTTCTACAAAGATAGGTTGGTGAAACTGAGCGAATTTGCGGGCCCGAAGGGACCCGGACCGAAAGCGGTCCTAGAAGTGGTATCACGAGTTCGTTCTTCCATGGGCTCAAACCCGTCAGGGCGTAAACGTTTGAATCCGAATCAGATTTGATGCCAAGTTTGAACTCAGTCACCTACAGGCGCTGTCGCCTTACGATTCACTTCACCAATGTTGAGGGAGCACATTTGACACTATAGGCATGTGTCGAACGGCGCTTACAACTTATGTACAACCAATGCGGTTGGCAGGACGTGCCTCTCACGTCGAAGCAGCTTACGCCCGAGACCTGGCCTGCGTTCGCTCGCTTGGTGGAGAAACACAACGGGATCTTCGGCGGGTGTTGGTGCATCTCCTTTCATCTCGAGCCCGGGGAAGGGAGACACGGTGCGGCGGCATACCGAGCAATGAAAGAGGAGCGAGTGCGGATAGGGCGGGCGCACGCCGCGCTCGTCTTCGATGGCCCGAACGCGGTCGGGTGGTGTCAGTTTGGCCCTACTGTGGAACTCCCGAACATACGGAGCAAGAAGACCTACGAAGAGGGACTGCGCAAGCTTCCAGACTGGCGAATCACCTGCTTCTTCATCGACCGAGAACGCCGGGGGCAGGGTATCGCCACCCTCGCCCTCCGTGAGGCGCTTCGATACATCGCTCATCTCGGTGGCGGGGTCGTCGAGGCATACCCCGAGGACTACACGAATGAGAAGGTCTCCTCCTCTTTCCTGTGCAGCGGGACCTTGGGCATGTTCGAGAAGATGGGGTTCCGTAAGACGCGCAAGATTGCGATGCGTCGGTGGGTCGTAGCCCGAAGGATTCTCCCGGCGCGGTCCCGACAGTAAGCGAACTGAACTCAGCGGCTGGTGCTGACCCGGAGGACTCTCCCGTTGTCGATAGCCTTCTCGGAGGCCCGCTTCGACCGCACGTCACTTGGTCAGGAATACCAGGTCCTTGGCCAACTCTTCAGGTTTCGTAATCATCGGCCAATGGCCCGTCTCTATGACCTTGTAGGGACCGTTCAGCTTCCCCCACTTCCCAGCGATAATCTCGTCAACTGGGTCCCCACTGAGACTGCAAAAAACATACGTTTCCTTCGTCTCGTCGTAGTTCTTTGACAGTGTAATCGGGTCTTTCGCAAGTTGGATTGGCCAGGGTGTCGCCATGGACATCATCCACTTCCGGTTCGGACCTACGACGTCTTTTCCGATGCGGTCGATAATCTCTTCGGTGAGGGGGATTGCATTGCCGCCTTGCGGCGGAGGGCCAAACTCGCGGGTTGGGTCGAATCCACCCTGAGGTTCCATCACGATTTCTGGCCGGAACGCATCAACGTAGACGATCTTCTGTACCTTATCGTGCGCGTGGTCCGCCACCAAAGCCGCTACTTTGCCGGCGAAGCTGTGCCCCACCAGTACGAAGTCGTCGAGGTCGTTGTACTTGATTACATTCAGGACATCCTGTATGGCGGTCTCCATGCCGACATCTCTTGTTGCGAGATGCACCCTGTCGCCCATTCCAGTCAATGTGACAGGATAGGTGGAATGACCTTCCTTCTCTAGGATGGGAGTGACATCTTTCCAGGCCCACGCCCCCAGCCATGCGCCTGGGATCAGAACGAATCTAGCCAAGGTGACCCTCGTAGATGGTTCCCTACATAAGCCTCTGCTCGAACGCTTGCTTTGGTCAGGAGGGCTGCGCGAAACTGATGTCTGGGAGTCCGACCAACTTCTCCAGTCGCATCATTTGACAGTATACGCATACAGTCGAACAGAGTCGGATGGTGCCACTGTAATCGTAGAGAATGGGAGGAGATACCTAACTATTCGTTTCCTTTCGCCAGACCACCAACGATAATCCCAAATCGAACTCGTTCAGTTTCAACAGATGTCCATACTTGCGAACCCATGTTCCATCCCGCATCTCTAACTCCAGTCGTTGCAATCCCTTGGCGCATTTTTCGGGAGGGATAAGAGCGAGGATCGATATATTCCGCCACACGCTTTCTCTCAGTATCTCACTTGGTCTCCGCCAGTAAGCTTCCGGGAACCCATCCATGCAGTCCCAGGGTACAGGGATTGGAATGACGTGAATAGGCTCGCCAAGAACGTCTTTGTAGGTGTCCAAAGGAAGTGAGTTCCTCAGGGCGAATTCCTCGGCGGCAGGAAAATAATCGCAAAGGAGCCATGACCTTGAAATCTTCGTTGAATCCCACGTGAACACGACTACGCGGTCCCTTACCACCCGTCGCATTTCGGAGTCCTTGGGCCTTATCTGTCCAATGATGAACCGTGGCAACTGCCATTGCAGCGTCGAAGGACCCATCTGGGAACGAAAGGAACTCGGCTACGGCTCTCAATCCCTCGAACGGTTCCGATCTCTGACTCATCATCAATGATGAGGGTTCTACTGAAGTGACTCGGTGACCCTTTGGCTCGTAAGAGCCTGTCCCGGATCCCACGTTCAAAACCCATTCACAGCCTTCAAGAGCCGCACTTATTCTTACGAAGATTCGTTGGTCGGTTCGGCGGGTCTTCGAGCAGGAGGATCCAATACTATCATACAGTGCCATCTCTTACTTTGTAGAATAGTGGCAGTTGGACATTTCGGTGGACTTCCGGTGCGTCCGGGGCGAGAGGTAGACGGGATAACCGTCAATGTGCAACTCCCATGGCCATGAATTACCGCCACAAGATATCTGAACATCGTCCCATGAAACGACCTGTCTGGAATCGAACGCGAGGGGATTCGATTCTGAGCGGGCCCGACGGGAATCGAACCCGTTTAGGGGCGTCGGCTGACCCTCGGGTTAAAAGCCCGATGCTCTACCTGAGTTCTCTCCAGTTGTGGAACTAAGCTACGGGCCCGCGCCACCCGTCGCCTTGCGTCCTGTATTTTACTGTGAGCAGCCTAAGGCAGCAAGCTCCGGACTACTTTCATGGTCTTTCTCTCGGCTGCTACGTCCTTGTAAGGAGTCTC
>JAFMAA010000008.1:0-32844 GCA_029785235.1 Nitrososphaerota archaeon
TGGTCATTCTTCCGAACCGCTTTGCAATCACCCCCGTAATCCGAGTCCGCTCCGACTCGTCGGCCGTCGTCAGCCGGGACGAAGGCACGACCACCAGCCACATGAAGAACGAGCCGCCCACGAAGAGGACAGCCATGAGGAGGTGGACCCAGAGAATGACGGCGTTCAGGACTTGAGGCAGAATCATGATGAGTCGAATAGGATCGGAGGCGCGGATTGTCTTGGGATTAGGCGTGAGACTTGGGAAGACAAAGCTAGTCTAGTCAACACGTGTTGGGAGAAGGCACGTCGTTGTCAGCGCGTTCTTTTGTCGAAGCGAAGGTGCCGTTTTCATCGACCTTCGATGACCCCTTTGGAAGTGCCCTATTACAGCAATCGCGTACGGCGAGTTTGCCCGGACGCTGCTTGAGTTGGTCGTCGAACTGTGGTCTGTCTGCGAACCGCTCCCCGTTGCGGCACACAAAGCCGCCTCTCCGAACGTTGACCGCTTGCTGCGGGTCGGATTTATCACTACCTAGGTGGGTTCAAATCCAATCGTCGTGGAGCAATCGACGAATAGTCATCCAACGACTGACGAATCTGGGAAGTAGCGTCTTGGGATCCTTCTGGGTCTAGTACTTGATGCCTCTTGATGTGGGTCGGAATTGATGCAGCATAGGTTACATCAAATCTTAGCAAAACCGCAAAAAAGAGTGAATCGGGTTCAAACCTGTCACCGGGATAATTAACCCTCACGTCCAAATCGGCGTCGGGTCTAGTGCGGTGGTTCAAATCGGTCACATGCACCTGTGTTTAGGTTCGATTCTGATCAGCAACATTTGACTTGTGGGCGCTAATCCTGCCCTCGACCGTTGTTTGATTCCGTACCTAGAGCCAAGAGAAGACTTGTTGAATAACTACTGTGTCTATGATAATTCTACCTGGTTGTCTGGCGAGCCACTCCTGTGCGACTTAACATAGATCTGGTCTGATTCGGAGTTATTCAACAACGCTCCAAGAGACACAGGCTTAATACCTTCGGCTTGGATCAGAGGGCCTATGTCTTCAAGAGCGAAGAAGCCTGTAGTCGATGAGGACATGATGGCGGCCTTTGAGGACTATTTCTACTTAGTTGTTCCTAGCCAAAATGAACGAGGAGAGCATCGACACCTCGGGGCTAAAACGAGTGGCCGACAACTGCACCAGCGACTCGCTTAGATGATAATCAAAGGTTTGTTACTGATTTCGTGCTCGGCTGGTGACATCCGAATGGTTTACTCCGCGGTTAACTTGGGGTAAACTAATAGGTAGGTAGTTTTGTTGTATTGTCAGAGGTGTATGAGAGCATGCATTCCAGCGGAAGCCCAGGCGCACTTGTCCGTCCAGAACCTCCCACCGAGATCTCCAAAGGAGATTTCCTGCGGTTTCTCGAAGGCACACTGAAGAAATCCGAAGTATCCTGGGTGACAACAGACGCTCGTTCATTTGAGTGGGACGAGATTAACTTGGACAAGTCTATGTTCGTAAAGCAGCTTGACTCGCTCAAGTTCAAGAAGGCCTTCGTAGGGATTTTTGACTCAAGCACCAAGCGAATGGAATACTCCGCGTTCAGTGTCAGGTAGTTCTATCTGTAGATTTCGCTCAATTTCAGAGGGTCAGATTTCAGGAGCATAATCAAGAGGCCCTGTTCCTTTTCATTGAGCATTCCAAATTGGGAAGTCTTTTCGCCTATTGAGTGGTAAGCTTCAATGAATCCCAGCCGAAGTTGACCAAGCAACTCGTCCTTTTTCGTCCCATTGATGAGGCGTTCAATGTTCTGCTTGGTTTGAATTAAGATGTCTTCGACACCGATAAATCTACCATCAGAACTGAATGGTCCCTCCTCACTATCGACCGAGTGGAGCACACCGGTGTCCTTGAAATAGACGAAATTTCCGGCATTCCTGTCTCTCACTCCGAACAAGTAATCGAAAGCGCACCATCTACCATATGAATAGCAGAACTTGGCTGGATCTGCGATGCTGCCAAATTGGAGGGTCGCCATGCTCTCAGAGACCTTTGGGTTCCCATAGTCAACGAACAGCGTGTCCTTGTCCTCCCATCCAGCGAGCAATGCACAATTTCTTCCAGTAGCTGCAACGCGAAGCAAGATGCCATGAGACTGTGCTATTTTGTAGTTAGGGAAACCCAGGACCTGTTTCACTAGAGGGATTAATGCTTCCCTCCTTAGAAACTCCGCCGAATCAGAACATCTCTTTAGACATACGCGTCTTTCAGCGTCAAGATCACAGACTCTTGCGTAATTTGCAGAGTTTCGGGAGTTCCAGGGAGGCACCTTTACTGTGAGTTTGTCTCTAGTAGGGTCCAAAGAAGCACCGACTACTTCGGAGATTTTCGAGTAGAAGACGATAGCGTCTTCATCAGTTACCCGCTCTGAACCGTCACCGATGAACAGGCCGTTCATTTTGAATCTCCGGCAGCAGGCTTGACCCGATTATCGCCATTCTGGGCTTGGGTTGAATTGATGAGGCCCTCGCCGCCTCGAAAATTGGCGTGTTCAGGGCTTCAAAGAGGTGGGTAAGGTAGTAATCGGTTGTGTGCTTGTATACTCTGAGATAGTCCTCGCGGTCTCTTGCGTTCACAGTCCTTAGGATGGACAGATTCCCAACATAGGACCAAACGAGATCTCTTGCTGCCAAGAACAGTTTATCGCGAACAGAGATTGCCAAACGCAACTCATGTTCGTCCTTGATTGTGAGTTTGAGATCTCGGAGGATGTTAGGAACAAATCTGCTGAGGATATATCCCGCGTCGTCAGCCGACCCCTTGATTATCGACTTCGCGAATTGGCGAAGGCTGCTGGGGCTGACACCAGATACAATCTCGAGGACTTTATCCATCATGAAACTCGTCTCTTCGTCAGTAAAGTAGTCTGAATAACGTGGAATGTGAGTCGCCAGAGCTTCATGGACCTGATCCCCTTTCAGGAACAGACTAGCATACCTACTCCCCAGAAACCGACGCTCCTCGCCACTTGCCGAGAATACTAGGAAGAGATTCAAGAACGCATCAAAAGTCGGCACCAACCGGAACCCAGCTCCCAAAGCCATCTCTCGCACGTCGCAAACCTGGAGGAGCCTCCCTTTCACTTTGGTTACGGCCGCTTTTGATCTCGATGTCTTCTGTGCCAGGACTGATGCTCGGATTGGATTTGGATACACTTCAGTCAACACGGTAAGATAGGGCATAAGTGGAATCAAGGATTTTGCGTCAACCTGGTTTACCATCTCAAGTTGCATAGGAACCCCAGGTTAATAAGTTCACCAAAAGTTAACCCAGACATACGGGCTTGGTGAATCATGCCGAGGGGAATCCTCTTTCTAGGTCAGGCGCTCGGCCACCAGCCGTTGTTCAATCGAATGCGGAGCAACAGGTCAAAGGGCTCTGATTCGGGAATTCTTGGCTCCCGCAAACTCCTGGAATGGAGTGGGATTCGGGGATGGAAGATCCCCCTCGCCTTCGCGATTGTTGTGGGGTCGTTGGTTGCTCTGTATTACCTGATTGCATCCCGAGCACCGCCAGGGGCACTGGACTTGCTTGTCAGGCCCTATTCCTTCTCATCGCTGCTCAGCGCTGCGGTATTGGTTCTGGGCGTAAGCGAGCTCCTACTCATCACAGGTGCCGTCTTTGCATTGTTGGCATTCTTTACTGCCATCCCCTCTTCAGGTGGTTTCAGTTCCCAAAGTGCAAGGGTCGCCGGACTCTTTTTCCTCCAACAGACAATTATCTGGCCCTTCGTCCTCATACTGTTAATCGATCCCAGCTCATTCCTAGAGGCACTTCCATACGCGATTGTAGTCTCCTTAGCAATGCTGTGGAACCAAGGGCACATTAAACACGACCTGACTTACGAAGACTACGAACACTCCAAGTCAGGAAACGTTGGGCGAACCTTCGAATTTTCCACTCGGCGGTTTCTTTCAGCCAATGCCTTGCTTATCACAATCTTGCTGGTGAGTTTCTATCTCGTGAAATTCGACCCCATCATGACGTTGCTCGGATGGTTGCTGACTCTATACTACTTGTTCTTCGCCTTGCTGCAGGTCGCTTACTCCTATGGGTTTCTTTTCCAAGCTATCGGCGCTAAGAAAGTGAGGATCACAACAACCGAGAAGGGGGACATCGAGGGATACCTGGTCGCCAAGGGCGAAGATCATTTCTTGGTGAGGACCCAAGAAGAGAATCTCCTCTTGCCAGTAAGTTCCGTCTTGAAAATCGTACTAGTGGAGAAGGCGGAGAAACCAGCAAAACCGAGTGCGGAAGAACAAAGCAAAGAAGAAGGAACCTCCTACGGAGGATCCTAGAACTACTTCAGTTCCAAGTTCTTGGCTTCCACAAATCTTAGGTCAGGTTAGTGACACGGGACCCCACTTTTGAAACAGTGGGGATTAAGACATTCAGCTCTTCTGACGTCGAAGTCATTGGAGCGCCAGGCAAAGAACCAATCCGACATGTTCCCGGAGCGCAATAATCAAGTCGCGGGTCGGCGTTAAGAGTTTTGGCCTAATGCTGGAGTACGCGGTACGCGGCGACCAAGACCAAATGACTTCCCCCCCGCGAGCATTGCAAGACGCGACATTGAATCAACTCGCATTTCTCCCGCCAACCCTATTATAATTGTCATAGGAAACCCCACGAGCGTGTCACTCGAGAGGGATTTCGAGTTCCTCCATCCTCGTCGCGAGGAAAGAAGACCGAGAAAGCCAAGAGGAGGGACGCCGATTACGCCTCTGCAGCGTGATCTAAGGAGGCAAGAGGTGCGTTCCCGCGCCCTGGAGGAGGAGATCGAGGGGGTTTCATCATCTGTAAAACAGATGCCCTTCCGCGATCCCGATAATCTCTACTTTGTAGTTGAGGTCGACGCGGCAGCAGGCATGCGGAAGTTCGAAGACGCCCTGGAGTTTCTCGGTTTCAAGATTCGCGCATATCTCGACTCCGACCATAACAGCATCCTGATGTCTGCACCCGAATCCATATTCGACGAATCCAGGTTTGCTGAGATCCCAGTAAATCCGGTCAAGGAGGCGATCAAGGAAGTCAGGACCCTTACTGTCACAGAACGAGTTGGAAGGACCTTCGAAGGAGAATCTGGGCAGCTCCCAGTCATCATTCACGCGATGCCGAACGAACAACGTACATCGCAATATCTCTCTTCGATTCGTGAAGCTCTTCAACGGGAGAATCTGGCCGCAAATTGGGAACTCGAAGAAGGAATTGGAATGCTCGCGACGCAGATTTCCTCCGAAGGTGCAAATCGGCTTCTCTCCACTTCAAACGTGGTGTTCAAAGTCGAGTCTGACCCCCTCAGCGAGATTGGGTCTTCGACTGCACGCAGAAGGAGAAGGGGGAGGACCATTTCTTCATCTTTCACTTCCTCTTCTACATCTGCTCCCATCCCAACTGTCGACATCGCGTCGCTTCCAATAGTTTGCATCGCTGACAGTGGCGTAACACCAATCACCAGGTTGAATGGACTTGTCGTAGAGCAGGAGCGATACCCCGATTCCTTCCCCGACTCTGACGACGGACACGAAGGTCACGGTCACGGGACACCGATCGCCCATCTAGTTGCCTTTGGAGAGGCTGGCGCCACACCTCGAGCAAGGGTGATTTCCTACAAGATCTATTCAAGTGATAACAAGTCAGTGGGTTTCAAGGGAATGGTTGAGGCAGTCAGGAGGTATTCGGACCGTTGTAGGATCTTCATTTCGTCCATTAATCTACAGAGCTCGGCCCGTCAAACATGGTCGAATTTGGCCGGCTTTGACCGACTGATTCAGGAGAAGAACGTTTGTTTTGTCTCAAGTGCAGGTAACATCGATCATGACCGGCTGGCAGGAATACTTTCGGACACTGCTTATCCTGGGTACATTTCCAGTCATCACGTCCTTCATCCAGCACAAAACGCTCACGTGATCGGTGTAGGCGCCATAAGTAGACGGGCGAATGGAAACACGATCAGTCCAGCAAATCAATTGTCTCCTTTTACAAGGTGTGGGGTTGACTTCCTTTCGATGTACGATGTCGAGAAGCCTGACACCGTGGAGAACGGCGGGAATCTACTGGTTGGCACACTCGCAAGCGACGGGGTAGGTGTGGATTCCTACTCCAAGGCCGGAGAGTTCAGATCCGATTTCGCGGGGACCAGCTACTCTGCTCCACTCGTTGCGGGGAGTTTAGCCCAAATTCTGGCCAAGTACTCGCAAATTCAGAATATTGAGACTCTGAAAGCAATACTGTTCGCTTTCTGCGATCCCACCGGTAACTGTATGGGTTTTGGCCCGTCCAGCCTTGTCACAACAGCTGATGGCGCGCACGTGGTTTTCTTGGCTGAAGGGAACATCCCGCTCTGGGACCGGAGGGACCCAGCAACAGATCTGAAGTTCTATGATGTAATCGCCGTGGACGTGCCACGTAACGTCAGGAGGATCGACATCTGCTTGGTTCACTCGGACAACCTTCACTCTGTGGTGTCCCCTTCACTTGATACTTTCCTGACTGTACATGCCTCGAAGGGAGGAGCGGAGCATGGCTGGGTGCCGGCCAAGAACCAGCAGGAACAAAGCGCACGGCGATACGTCAAGAAGCTTTACTGGGAAAACAAGACTAAGAGTATGCAAGCACACTGGGAATTTTGGCTCTTGCCTGACGTTATGAGGAAGATGCATCCGGAAACTTTACGTCAGACAACGGTCAGGTACGGATGTGTTATCAAGTTGACAGCCAGGAACCCGAATCTGACTCCTTTGACCGATGAGTATCACGCAGAGCTCTCGAGGCGGAGGGTCCCCTCATGATCGTCGCGAAACGTATCTTGCCGTCCAAGAAGAGATTGGGGGTCCACGAGAAACGGCTCATCGATTCATTGGCCGCTTGGTTTCTGAAGCTTGGTTATGATGTCATTCCCCACGCCAGGTTGAATCTGGCTTGGGGCCCAGTCCTGTCGGATATCGATCTTCTCGCTATCAAACGTGGAACGGTTACAGTAATAGAGGTGAAGTCAGAGAACGACAATCTTTCTCGGGCGGCTCATCAACTGGACAAGATCATCGACTTCGTCGATTACGCTTTTGTTGCGACTGAGCGGATGCCGAGACAGTGGGACCACGGGAAGTTCGGATTGATACGCATACGGGATGGGGAGATCGAAGTCATAAGATTCGCGCAACGACTTGCGCGTCGACCTACGCTGGATTCAATCCTAGCCCTACCGAAGAGTTCCTTGCTCAGAACCGCCGGAATCAGGGAAACAGACAGAGTTCTCAAAGACGAGGTGGCACGAACGATATTCTCAACAATGCGAACGAAGGAGCTGCGGGCGTATTTGAAAGAGGAAGCGCTTTGTGGTAACACCTTCTACCATTAGACGAAGTGCATCCGTCTAATTCGTCTGGCTAGCCATTCACGGCTTCTGTTCTAGGTCTGACTTGGAACTGCGTTTCCTGAGATCCTCCCGTTGAATGTATCCTTTGTCAACCAAGAGCCCGATCAAAGCCTCAAGTGTCTTCTGTTGCTTCTTGATTTCGTGTTTGAAATCCTCGCTTGCTATCGTGGGAACATTGTATGAAGGTAGCAAGATCCCCCGCGAGGTGAGTTGTGCAATGACAATGTTCCGGATCACTTCGGAGTCTCCATCCCCTAGGGTTCCTTTCAACTCGTCAATCGCCTTCCATGCCCCCTCAGGGAGGGTCACTAGCGCCCTCCTCACTTGAGGCCCGCCTCGACTTTGCCCATGGTCAGGTTCCCGTATATCAGATATATTTCACTTGTATATATGAGGTTCGTATATCAGAAGTATATCGGAGTGACCAGGAATGAGTTCCTCTGCGCGAGGCCGTTGAACGCTGAGAGTATTTTGCGACGAACGTAGTCTTGCCCAATGTTCAGCAGTCGAACTAATTGACGACGTAATAATGGCCTGCTTCAACCGGAGGCCGTGGCGAGACTCGGAGGAAGTGCTGAGAAAGTCTACGAGTTCCTCAAGGGGGTTAAACGGGCGACGAAGGATGAGATCATCGAGGGTACTGGGCTTTCAGAGCGCGAGTACTGGGAAGGAAAAGCGGAGCTCATTATTACGAGGCTCGTCGAGGCCAAGAGAGGACGAAGCGGTGGACTCACCCTTCTCGGCACATCGCAGAAGAAACAAGAGGACAGCATGGAAAGAGAAGTCATGGGTCTGTCTGCAAAAGCAAAGAAGATTTGGGACCTAATCCCAACTGACGGCAGTTTCGTCACTAACCAGAGCCTGAGATACAGCCTGAGGCCTCACGGTTTCTCGACAGCCGAATTCTGGAAGCATCGTAAAGAACTCTGGGAAAGGGGACTCATTCGCGTCGGAAGGGGACGCGGAGGCACGGTCGCAAGGGCCGGAGACTATGAAGAAGCGGAGAAAGGACCGACCGAGGAGGTGTTCGTCAAGAGGGAAAGCATTCTCCAGACCGAGCTGAAGAAATGGATCGAGATCAATCGGTTCCCAGAGCTTCAGGAGCTGGGAGCGCAAACTTGGACCGTGGTGTTGGGAGACCCAGGAAAATGGAAGCGCAAGAGTGGTCATTGGTCACGGCCTGATGTCATGTTGGTCGCGGTCACTTCATATGATTACATTCAACTTCGTGACGTAATGGTCACTTCGTACGAAGTCAAGAGGTATAGCCCTCAGATGGACAACTCGTGGGTCTTCGAAGCGGCATCCCACTCTAAGGGAGCACACTACGCGATTCTTGCCGTGGAAGTCGAAGAAGGCAAAGCTACTGACGAGCCCCCAATAGAGCTCCTCCCGGACCTGCGCCAATTCGGGGTCGGATTCGGCTGGCTCTTCCGCCAGAATGGCTCTGGGGAATACGATTTCAAGGAAGTCTTGGAGCCCGATAGGAAATTGCCAGCTCCGGACGACGAGAATACACTACTGAAGGTTTTCGCGGAGAAGCTCGACCCGACACACCTCAGATCGTTCAAGAACGCCATCGGCAAGGCCTAGGTATCGAGACTCATGCAGATCGACCTTCATTGCGACAAATGCGGGTCGGAAATCGTGACCCGGCAGGTCGGGAAAGCATCCTTGCTCTGCAGGTGCCCCAAGTGCAAATACAAATTCCGTTTGAAAATATCGAACGTGGAAGAAATGGAAATTGCTTTCTGATTCCGCAGCGTATTCGGACGAGTTGAGAGGTCGGAGGCTGACGGAGGTCTGAAGACTTTCCAGCTGACTGGGGACAAGCTTACGGAACTGAATGAGTACGATTTTGCCTACGAAAGCGTGATTCAGAGGCTGGTCGAAAAGAATCTAGGCGAGATCTTCCCCGGTCTGGAGTTCGTCAAGAGCGAGTACGAGTTGGACGACCTCCGTCCGGACACGATCGCTTTCGACCGCGAAGCGAAATCGTTCGTTATCATAGAGTACAAGAACGTCAAGAACAAGAGCGTTGTGGACCAGGGAATCAGCTACTATCAGCTTCTCCAGGAAAAGAAGGAAGCGTTCGTCCTGCTGTACAACAGGATCAAAGGGAAACTCTACGAAGTGAACGAAATAAACTGGGACGAAACGCGCGTGCTCTTCATTTCCCCTTCGTTCACCGCTCACCAGCGGCGCGCGAGCGGCTTCTCGGGAGCTCCCATCGAACTCTACGAAATAAAGAAGTTTGGGGACAATTTCTACACGTTGACGAAGGTCGAGGGTGTTGGGAAAGAGGCAGGATCAAAAGTTCAGAGCGTCATGAAGAAAGGGAGGACGTCGCCAATCAAGGAATACGACGAAGAGGCATACCTCGACGGGCAATACGAAGCTCCGAAGCCCACCCCAGAGGTCAGGGAACTCTATCTGAAGCTGAAGAAGACCATACTGGACACATTCCAGAACCTGGAGACCAAACAGAGGACAGCCTACCACGGAATCTACTCGAAGGAAGACGGACGGGCCGTCTGCACATTAGAGGTGCGGAAGACGAAGGTCATTCTAACCTATTCGACCAGCAATCAAAAGGTAGTACAACCGTCGGAGTTCGTTCGAGACGTCTCCAATATAGGACATTGGGGAATCGGTTCTTTCGAATCTCAAATCAAGACGGAATCCGACATAGCGCGGGCCATTCCCTTGATTCGAAAAGTCTACGAACGCAGGTCAGGCTGACTTCAGCGGTTGCTTAGATTCGTCCCTCTCGCGAGTGGCAGCACAGGCAACAGTTTCCTCCTGCGGAACCGAGAAACCTCGGTGCTGATCGACGCTGGCATAAACTACAAGCATCTGAAGCGAAGACTCGGTAGATTGGGGTTAGGCATCGAAGAAATCGATGGGATAGCCATCACCTACACCCACGGAGATCACTTCTGCTCCGGAGCTGTAAAGGCCTGTCTAGAAGATCAGGTGCCCCTTCACGTCCATAGGGACCGACAGACGCTGGGCGATGTGAAACACGAATTCTACAACCACGGCGCTTACATCAAGCCCCTAATCAAGAAAGGCTTCGTCAACACCTTTCGGCTGGACGAAAAATTTGAGATCGGCGGAATTGGTTTCAAGCCTTTCCGGCTGCCTCACGACGAGGGTGTCAGCTGTGTCGGATTCAGAATATACGATGGAAGAAGGCGAGTAATCTCCTTCGCCTCGGATTTCGGGTTTTCGGATGACGACACCAGGAACGACTTGGTTTCCACCATGGCGAACTCCGACATGCTCGTTATTGAGTCAGACTACGACCACGGAAAGCTCGTTGACTCCGATGCTGACCAGTGGGACAAAGAGAGAGTGATGAAGACCCATCTCTCTAACTACCAGGCGGCGCAGCTCGCCCTCGAGATAATCAGACACGAGAGGCTCAACGGGGGGCAGAGGTTGAGCAGGATCGTTCTGGCCCACATCAGCAAAAGGCACAATTCCATTTCCATCGCGAAAAGAACGGTCGAAGACGCTCTCAAGACTGCCAACGCGGGAATCTCGGTCGAAACAACATACAGGTTCGAGGCAGGGAAGCTCGGTCGCGAGATCAGAGTAGGGTATTCAGACTAGGATTTCGACACGTTCGACCTTATTCTATCCTCGGCATTGTCCGCATGTATCGGAATCGGGACGCCGGTCAGTCCGGTGGCCTCGTGGCTTATGACTAGCCAATCTCCTCTCCTGAATTTGAAAGTCTCTCGCAACATGTCCTCGGGGATTCCAAAAGCCTCAGTCACCCTCTGACGATCGGAGGCGCGAGGAAGTTTGCTGATGAAATACGTATGCGGCTGCGAGACGATGTTGGTATTCAAGTAGGTCACGCGTTGAGTAGCTATCAGAACGCCTAGACCGAATTTCCTTCCTCTCCTCGCCAGAGTCTCGACCGCTTGGGAAGACATGTCGTAGGATTGGCTTGAACCCGACCCTTTGCTCGACTCCTGCGGGATGTACTCGTCCGCCTCGTCGAAAACAAAGAGGGCCAACGGGGAATTGATCGCCCGTCTCCTCCTTTCGCTGTACACGCTGTGCTCTTCGCTCGCAACCACGTCGTAGGCGAATTTTCTCTCTCGGTCCGTGTGTTCCGACAGTAGCACGTACAAGGAAGATTTCTTGCTAGACTTGTCCAGTAGTTTGTCGACCAGACCCGACTCTCTTTCGAACCTGAACTCCTTTGAGGGTTCGAACGGCTCGGACTCTGCGTATGGTGTAAGCGCGTCAAGCCAGCCACCAAGGAGTGTCTTCGTTCCCTCCTTCAGGTCGGGGTCTTTCTGGTCTTGCTTTATTATGTCGATCAACTTCTTGACGTTTGCAGGCAATACTTTCCCGAGGTTCCTGGCCATGCCAAACAACTTTCCCATCTCTGCCGTCGTTTCGCCGGCTATCCTGCCCGTGATCCGGGGTCTGTTGTTTGCCAGAAGTTTTTCCAAACTCGCGATGTCCTCGTATAGAACCTTGATTTTTCCTGCCTTCAGGAGCTGCTTAACTTTTGCGAGGTAATCCAGGGAGATCTTGGGTTCCCTGAGGGTCGCGGGGATCTGAAAACCCTTCACGACGTCGAGTGCCGCTGCGTCGAGGCCGCCTCCGCCCGACATGTACTTCTTGACGTTGTCCGAGAGCCCGGTAGCCTCCAGATACCCGATGAAACCGTCCGTCTGGAGCATGACATCTGTGAGGAGTGCGGGGTACTCCCCCATCAGGTCGAACACAACAACACTCACGGGCATATCGTCCTGTCCCACTAGACGGTCGATTAGCGTGCTAATGAGATTGGACTTGCCTGTCCCGGTATAGCCAAAGACGGCCATGTGCGTCCGAATAAGGTCATCAGTCTTCAGTCGGATGTCGACGCCGCCCTTCGTAAGTTTTCCCAGCGAGATCGTCTTCGCGTTCTCCAATCCTCGGTTGTAGACGGAGCCGACCAGGTCGAGGCCGAGTATGCTCGTGACCCCTCCGAACATCGGGATTTGCGATTCCTCAATAACCTGGACCTTCGAGCTTCCCTTCAGTTCCAAGCCCGTGGGCGCAGCGTTCACCTGGATCTTGGTCGTTTCTTCCGTCGACTTGTCTGTCTGTTTGTCGAAGTCGGAGAACGCCTCCTCGCGGGTCTTCTCAAGGAACAGAGTATACCCCGAAAGGTCGTTCCCACTCGCGTAGTGGAAAGGCATTATCCCGGTGATACTTAGAAGGCTGAGCCTGCGTTCCACTGGCGAGCTGGAAAAGTTTGGAACCGCGAGCAGATCGCCCACCCTCAGTTCCTTCATGAGGTTCTTGGTATAGTCGAACCACAGGACGTACCTGTAACCGAAGCTAGGGTCGAAGTCCATCGACATCAACCTTCCCAACTCCTCTCGGAACCCGTTAGAAGACATTGCTACCTGAACCTCCGCTTCTGCCTGACCGATGAGAGCCATGGTTTGTCTTTGGCGGCAAGCGAAGCGCTACTCCTGATCATCCCCTGAACCATCTTGTTGAACGATTTGCAGCCGAGGTCTGCCTTGTGGAGGGGCTCGGGATAGCCTATCACATCAGCGAACCTGTTCCTGGTGACCTGGTTTAGGAAGTACAGCATGAAATCGAGTCCGAAGTTGTCCTCTGCGGCATCCTTGTCCACGAACGGGGAAACCGACGTCTTGACGTCCTGAGAGTGCCCGTCTATACTGACCTTCTTAACCTTGGCCAAGTCGAACGCCGGATAGAGGGGTCTGTCAAGGAAAAGCATGTGGTTGAAAACAACGTTGTCCTTTCTCCTCACCGAGTAGAGGAGCGCCAGGCTCCTAGCGAAGATCCTCTCCGACGACGGGATATTCCTCATCGTAACCTCCTGGGTTCCGTTTGAATTGGAAAGGAAGGTGATCTGGAAGACGGAGTCGAACTCCACCGAACACCACGGGGCGTCCAGCTTGTCGTCGCAGAAGGGCAACGACTCCAACGTGAGACGGTCAGTCCAGAGGAGGTTCGCGAGTTCGTCCAGGGTGTACCCTGAGTACTGGCCGGCCTTTTGCATGACCCCGAGATAGTTGTGCGTGAAATACCTCGACCCGGAATCCTTTACGACCCCGATGAGGAAGATGTTCCGTTCCCAAGCTATCTCGACTACTTTCCGGATCAATACCGACGTAAGGAAGTCGATGTCGGCGGTCGTAATCCACCGGTTGTTATAGGACATCGACGTGATATCCTTGTCCTTTAAGAGCTTGGAGCAAAGGTCGGACACCAGGCTGACGACGAAATCCCAGGAATCGACGTACTCCTGCCGCAACTTGAATCCGGAGGCTGACACGTCAATCATGCCAGCCATGTACTCCTTAGCGACCCTGTAGATCACGGCTGTCTTCTCCCCGGTAACCTTCTCCAGTTCGCTTAGCGAAACCTCGTGCCCGTTGGACCTCGAGAGCTCGAAGACGATTCGGCTTGGGATATTGAAGTACCCGGGCGCTGCCGCGGGGACGTCGAGGTCGACGTTGAAAGGGTGGGACCTGACGACCACCAGGTCCCCCCTCTTGACCTGCCTCCCGTTGTGGGTGTAGCCGTTCTCAACCATGGGGACCCCGGACAGGGAGAAGGACTTCCAGTGGAACATGCCGCTGAAGCTCTGGTCCCACATTATCACTTTGGGAGGTCCGGCGGCTGTCGCCTCTCTGTAGATCAGGTAGATCTCGGCGAGCATCATGAGGGCGTTATGGATCTCCATCATGGAGAACCGGCTTTCGTCGTCAGCCTGGTCGGCAGTCAGCTCTCCTAGCTGCGCGAAGGGGATGGGGACGTAAGCCACGAGGCTGAGCTCGTCCTCCAGCGCTCGGCGTTTGTAGACCACCTGGCCGTCCTTGTCCAGAGTCCCGGCCACACCGTACGAAGCGGCGAAGAACACCGCATACTCTTCGAGCTGGACCTTGTCCGAAGTGCCGTCTACGGCCAGGAAGGTTAGCTCGTCAGTGCCGAAGAACTTCTTTGCCTTCCCGCGTAGGTCGGCTAACCACCTGGCGTCTCGCAAATTCGCGTCGTAACGTCGTATCAGTTTCGATAGGAACTTCTCGTAGAAACTGGCAACATTCTTACCACGCGTGTCGTACAAGGCTTCCTGTCTCCCCTGGGAGACGCTCAGAGCTTCTTCGTACTTCTTGAGGGTCTGCGAGAGACTCACGCCGCAGGAGATGTGGGTGCTGGGTTTATGGCCGTTCTGATCGTCTTCGGATAGACGGCTGGAGAATTGCTGCGCAGCAAGTCAGTTGTGTGACGTCAGTTGGCTCGTTTGGTTCCCAGAACTTCCCTCACGGGCCCTCTCTTGGTCCCTACACTGTTGATGAATCTTGGTACCTCGACGAATCGCAAAGAGAACCCAAGTGACTTGTAGAGTTTCATAATCCTATCTGTTGCCTGGTTCGAGACGACTACTGTCGTGTCCAGTTCGGCCGCCCAGTTCGCAAGCCTCACCTGATCATCCCAAGTAAATCCTCCAGCAGAGTACTGCCGGAACTCAACGTCGTATGGAGGATCGACATAGACAAAATCATCAGTCTCAACCTTGACCTTGGAAAAATCACTGCAGGTAAAATGCCAATCGGCTAGAGCGTCCGCGTAAGGACTAAAGTCGCGCTCATAACTAATTCGGAGATACCTACCAAAAGGGACGTTGAATTTGCCCGTTGAGTTGAACCGGCATAGACCATTGTAGTCGGTGCGATTCAGATAATAGAACAATTGCGCAGCTTCAGGAGTATCCCATCTGTTATCCATAACGAGTTGGTTGAATCTATCCCTATGACGGTAGTACAGTTCCTTGTCATTCTCCATTGCGATTCCTACCTTGAGACCATTCTTGACTTGCTGGTAGAAGTTGATCAGGTGCTGATTGATGTCGTTGAGGAGGGCTCTCTTTGGCTGCAAGCCAAAAGTCACAGCCAGTCCTCCACAGAGGGGTTCCACCAGCCTGCCACCAGAATATGGCTCCCAAATCGGACGAAGATATGGCACGAGCCACCGCTTGCCGCCTGCCCACTTGAGCAATGGCCGAAGCTTCTCAAATCTAGCAAGACTACTCTCCATCGACTGTCCCCAGGAGATAACGACAACATGTCAGTGAAACTTAAGCTTTCGACGGGCGGTTCTTCAGCCTGGTACCAAGAACCAACGGATCTGGCCCCTGTCTGCTCCGGCTTGGTTTAGCCGGTTAAGCGTCACCACCACTTAAGGCTGTACCTGTAGTCTCCCGGTTTCTCTTCCTTCGCCAACTTCCTGAATACATACAGATGCTCATGGGCTATCTTGTAGAAATCATAATTGCTCCCGCCCCACCTTTCTCTCGACATCTTCGTGTTGTGCTGTAACTTGACTATGTCCTCTCTTAGTATGAATCCTGCGTCCAAAAACCTGCCCAAGACCCCGATGCTAATCGGTACATAGTGCCTGTGCCTCCTGGTGTCTCCGATTAGGATTGCACAATGCCCTTCAGGCTTGAGGATCCGAAAACACTCCATCGCCACTTTCCCCATCTCTGTCATGAAATCTTCGAACCTTAAAGCCGAAAGGTCGCCTGGAATGGTGGCTTTCGAGTAAGGTATGATTCCCCAATAGGGTGGGTGGGTGACCACCAAATCTACGGTCCCTTCTGGAATCGCATTGAGGTTTCTGGCATCCCCTACGTGCACATTGACTTCGGGCTCAACATGATCTTGATCGAGCGTGCGGAACGAGAAATCCAGCCTGTTCATCGTGATCATTGCCGCACTTTCATTGATATCAACTCCAATGCCCTTCCTTCCTAGCAGTTTGCACTCGACGAGCGAGGTTCCGCTGCCGACCATCGGGTCGCAGACGGTGTCTCCCTTCTTCGTGTAACGTTCAATTAAGTTCCTGGGAATGAAGGGGCTCCAGTTCCCCCGGTAGTTTCCTTTGTGAGTTGCCCAATCACCCCTGTCCTCGAAGCTCCAAACAGTCCAAGCTTCCGGCCGAAAGTCCTTGGGCGAATATGTATCGATTTTCCATCCCTTTACCAATTCCACTTTCTGATCTTCGATGGTAACGAAACTGTGAGACCCCAGAAATTCGCCGTACTCTTCCACAGAGATCTGGTGCATGCTGGATGCTGGCATAGTGATCTCAGACAAACGGCCTCTTCTCCTATGTATCTGGCTTCGCCTTAAAAGGCGCCCTCTTCTTTTCATCACTAACTCACTTTATCATTAAGGCTACGTGGAAACCGTGCTCCTGCAGGAATCGGGTAGCTTCGTCTGCTCCCTGATCACTCCAGGGGAATGCCTCGGAAACCAAATGCGCTTCGTTGGGATCTTCTATTGCCGAATCAAAGACGTCAATGAAGAGGTTTGTCCCTATCTGCCTATATGTTTCGATCCTGACATGTGCATCCTTAGCCTGAACAGCATTCTGCAAATCTTTCCCATACCTCGTTGGAATAATGATCTCCAGGTTGTTGCTCACGGCTATCCCATAGATAGCCGTGTATTTATAGGTTAGCCATAGGATATCCTCGCGTTGGTCAAGTTGAAGGTGAAAGCAATCAGAGTTGGAAACTCGATCCGAGTTGCTATTCCGTCGGATGTCTTAAGGGAAGCATCCATAGCGGCAGGCGACACATTACTCATTGACTTCGACGCCAAGTCCAAGCAGATTACCTTGGAAAAGCGGTCGGAGTAGCCTAGGATTGCAGAAGGCTTTTCGTCCTTTTCATTCCAATGGTATAGTTCATTACATAATCCACGTTCCACGCCCCTCCTTCGAAGGCATTCCACATTAGGTTCCACCCGGGCCCGTCAGTGTACCACAGGAACTTGATCCCCCTGGGTTTCAAGAGGTCGTTCAAATGCGTGTAAGAGCGAATGATCTCGGTTGGTTTTGAGCCCTGAGTGTTATACACGTTGGCTTCGCATGCTGCGACTGGTCGTCCCGATTCATAGACCATAAAGTCTACCTGCTTCTTCTCGCTTTGCGAAATCCCGAGGTCGGTCAGCTTGACTTCGGCTTTGTGGTAGACTCTGACTCCTTCTTTCGACAGTTCCTGTTCAGTGATTGTGAGCAGATTATCGACCATCTTCTTGAAGACCTCACCGCTCCTGTTCTTCCTTGCGTTGGAGTCCAGCCCTACCTCCGCGCCTAGAACGTAGCTGTAGACATCTTTTACCTTCCCGAGCAACTCGAGAATCCCGACCTTTTCACAGAATGCCACCATTTTGTCAACCTGATCTTTGGACGTTTGGGAGAAATCGAATTGGCGATAGATCACCTGATCGGTTAATTCAGCGACCTCAAGTTCCGATTCTCTTACGGCAAGGAGTATGGGAACGGCCATGAGGAGCTTCGGGTGCTCTCTCAGAAGGCGGCGAAGGAGTTCGCGCCTCTCGTCAGGGCTGTTGATGAGTGTCAGCGAGTTCAGCAGCCCGTATTCGACGATATGCTCCTTCGCATTCTGCTCGACCTTTACCCAATCGACGAAATAGTCATAGGTATGGGTAGTCCTCAGCAAAGATTGCTGGAAATCCTGGAGGTATTCTTCCATGCTACTGTAGCCTAATTCGTCGTACTTCACCAAGATAGTTTGATCCCCTGTCTTGGGCCACGACTATAACACTTCTAAGCTTTCGAAGAACATCGCGTCGAACATTCGACTGACGAACTAGGCCCGGAGCCACAATGTTTTATCAGCCAAATTCGGAGCCGAAACAGGGACCAAGACTACGAGCAACTGCATTCTGTACGCCTCGGTAGATGAGTTTCTGCACAAACTCAAGGACGAATCCACATTCTTCAGCGAACTCAGAGAGAATTTTCACGAGGCGTACGGAGAGAGTCCAGATCCGAAGCAAGCGATGGCATGGAAATCATCTCTGCGGTACCTGGGTTCAGTCTTACGGCAGGATGAATCCCTGAAGGATCTCTCGATTCTACTGGAATACAAACTCCCATTCAGCGGGGAAAGGATCGATGCTCTCCTTCTTGGAAGAGGCAAGAGCAAGCCTCTGGCCTTCGTTTTCGAATTGAAGGGATGGAACCGTGCGAAGCCGTTTTGTGAAGATTTTGTAGACACCGACATAGGAAGGCAGGTCCATCCCGAATACCAGCTGAAGAACTACGTTGGGAAGTTGAGGTTCTCACACTCCGCCTCCGACATCTATGATCTTGACGGTGCCGTCCTGATGTACAACATGGAAAGGGCCCAATCCCGAATCTCATTCCACGAGAAGAGCTACTACAAGGGCGAAGAGGCACAACTACTGAACGCTCTGAGAGAACGTTTCGTTGGGCCTCTTGATCCCCGGCTCGCGAACCAGTTCGTCATCGGGACCTACATGCAGAGCAAGAAGCTCTTCGAAGCTATCCGCGAACACTTCGAGGAGATCAGGAAAGCGAGCTACGAGGCCCTGGCGGAAAAGGGTTACGGCCTTTCGAATGAACAACTCGACGTAGTCGACCAAATACTCGCCGACCTAGAATCAGGGAACAAAATCGTCCATCTAGTGAGAGGCGGCCCAGGCTCCGGCAAGACTCTGCTGGCAATCCATCTTCTCCTGTCGTCGCTGGCCAAAGGGAAGAGCTCCGTCCTCACCTACAGAAATAACCGGCTGCTCAATTCTCTCAGAAAAGTGCTCGACAAGAGGAAAGAGGGTCTGGACGTACCGATCAAATTTTATTCCACAGGCAAACCGTTCAACCCAGGAATTGCAGAGAAGAACTTCGAGGGTTACTTCGATCTTGTGATCTACGACGAAGCCCAGAGGATGTCACTGAACAATATCTCTTACGGGTTGCAGAGAGGGAAAGTGTTGGTCTATTTCTACGATGAAAGTCAGATTCTCAACGCGGAGGAGAACGGCACGACAGAGAATTTCCTCGGAGAGATTCACACCCAGAGGCTCAACGTCGAGCAGCGCTCTCTGAACGGCTACTATCGCGTCCTAGGTGGGAGACAATATCATGACTGGGTCGAAAAGCTGCTAGCCGAACCGAATACTGTCGAACGAATCCCACCCTGGGGGAGCGGCTATGACCTGAAGGTCTTCACATCGATCCAGGAAATGATCGACGCGCTCAGGAACCGTCACGAAGAGGATCCAGACAGCAGGGTCGGATTGATTGCGTCGTTTACCGAGTCGCCGGGTGATACCAAGAATCCTAGGTCCCAGAAGAACCTCAGAATAGGCAACGGTCTTCCTTCAGGGTTAGAAACCTATCGGGACTTCGCCGACAGCATCTACTGGCTCATGGACCCCAAGAAGGATTATGTCCCCTTCTGGGTGAATGGGGGCTCTAACCGGCTCAAGGAATGTGCATCGATCTACGGCGCCCAGGGCTTTGAAATCGACTATGCCGGCATCGTGTGGGGCAGAGACTTTGTCTATCGGGAAGGATCCTGGGAGATTGGTAACTACTGCGAAGACAATATTGCCCGACCGAGTCTTAAGCAGATACTGCAGCGGGTCAAAGCAGGAGACATTCAGAGCAGTGAGCTGGCAACCCGCTTGCTGGTCAACAGGTACAGGATATTCCTCACTCGAGGGATCAAAGGGACGTACATCTTCTGCGAGGACAAGCCCACAGCAGAATTCCTCCAGCAGGTGCTGCTGTTGACGTACCTAGTAAGCTAGAGACTTCGGAAGTCAGACCCTACAACTAGTCCATCTCGATCAAGGATTCCGCCCTGTTGACAAGACTCGTGATGTAGGCCTGGTGGCACATGCACTCGCATTGAACTGACTGGTCAACGATCTCGTGGTAACAATCATCGCAGACAGATGTGGGGTTTCCCTGGATTGCTTCTTCGGCCACACACAATCAATCGTTCTTCAGATTTAACGACCGAGGTCTACGCCATTACTTTCATGCACCCGTCCCGTACCCAAGGCTGGCTCATCGCTGGACTCGGTTGCTAGAACTTGATCGCCAGAATCAAATGCCATGAGAGACTGGCTCCCATCCGAACTCTCTCGGCGTCCCACTTGGCCGTTTTATACTCGAGGCGCATCCGACTTTGGCATGACTGTGCTTGATTTGGGTCTGGCCATCGCCCTGCTCTTGGCCCTGGTGGCGCTCTTGATTGTGGGCAGGTACGCTCAGCTCGAGCACCGCCGGAGGCTGAAGAAGGCATCCGACGCCTTTCGCCTGGGAGGCAGCCAGAAGATTGGTGATATCTCCCAGTTACTCGGTACATTCGACGTCCTTTCGGAATACGATGAGATTACCCTGCTCTCTTCCACTTCCGCCCAGTCCAGCATGGATCTGCTCGGGCGCAGGGGCAACCAGCTTGACTTCATAGAGTTCAAGAAGGCAGGGACACCCCTCACCAAGGCTGAGAGGGCCCTCAAGGGCTACATCGACGCGGGCCAGCTGAAGGTGGCCTACAAGATACTGGACGTGAAGTGGCCTGACGAGGTCAGCGTGAAGGAACGGAGCTAGCGTATGGACCGGCACAAGTGCGAAGTAAGAGTCCCTACGAGACCGATGTCCGGCTCGAGAGGAAAGCGGAGATATGATTGGAAGGGAGGAGCTCATCAAGGCGATCAAGGAAGCGAAGCCCGACGAGATTGATACGGCAAGACGGGCGTTCCACGACAAGCGCGTGAAGGTGTCCGTCAGGTTCAACCTGGAGAAGCCCAAGGAAGGCAGTTCGAACACCCTCGGGAAGAAGGACCTCGACAACATGCTGAAGCTGGTCCTCGACTCGCTGCAGACCAAGGCCGACAGCCAGGGGAAGCTGGACGGTCTCGGACTGATCCAGGATGACGACTGCATCTACCGCCTCGAGGCCAACAAGAAGCTGGTGGACAGGCCCGAGCAAGCCGGAATCAGCATCGGCATCTCCGAGTACTGAGATTGCCGCCAGAGTAGTTGGATTGTTGATCCTGGAAGGAGCTTGGCCGGCGGCAGCCTTGCATTTGACGTAGATGGTAGTAATAATAACAGTCGCGGCAATCATTCGATGTCAAGCCTGCGGGCAGTCAGGCCATGTCGCAATTTTTGCAGTCCTTCGGAATCAGAACCACAACTCCTCGAGAATTCGGGTTGCAGACTGCCGGGATTGACGGATTTCCAAGGAGACGCGAAGCTGGACTTCCAGGCGGCTTACTCTAGGTATCGGGTTTTGGCCAATGGCGCCTTGGTACCAGCCTGAAAGGACCGCCCCTTTTCCGCTTGTCGGCAAGCCAGCGCTCGTCCTCCGCCGCCAGCTTCTTCTGGTATTCCGCCCTCCTCAGTCGGGTCAGCATGGTGTCGTCTCCCCGTTCATGGAGCTGCCAGGCCAGCTCCCATTTCCCCGGCATCTCCGCCTCTTCCTGGTCCCTCTTCTCCTTCTCCTGCTCCTGCCGGGTCAAGAGCTTTGGATGCATAGAGAGGGACCGCTGGGTCGCCTGCTCCTCTCCGGGGACCTTGTCTGACTGCAGGAAGTCGTAGTATGGGTGTCCCGACGGGGGGTCGACCACCTCGATCTCGACGGGGTGGTTCAGCTGCCCCGGGTAGTTCTCCACTCGCACGGGGAGCGTCCCGGTCTCCTTTTGGACCAGGTCGCGGACCCGATCGTGGTCCTTCTCCGACATCACGACGAATCTGACGGGCTCCCCCTTCTTCTCGTTCTTCCGCAGATTCCTCAGTATCGCTTCGTCGCTCTTCCTGGTGGCTTCCATCTCAACTTCTATCGCGCCCCCGGACCACCACTCGGTGGGAGAGTGGGGTGTCCAGACGCTGATGTCAGGGAGCTGGCTCTCGACCGCCCCTGTGTCCACCGCGACCCAGCGCCCCTTGCTCTGGAGGATGTTGGCGTACTCGGTCACCATATCCTTGTGCCACTCCGAGCCAGCCCTTTGGCCAGACAAACGGAAGTAGAACAGGTTCTCCAGCCTAGGAATGTAGTGGTCCACGGAGTAGTGGCCTCTTGATGAGATGTACCCCTTGTGCTCCCAGACCAGCCGCGCCGGGCCCAGCCTCTCCTGCGTGCTGAGCATATTCTGTGCGTCGTTTTTGGTGGCGTACCTGTGAGCGTCCCAGTAATCGGTTACCGACCAGAAGAACTCCCCCGCGAGGCTGCCAAGGTAGCCCCTCAGGTGGAAACGGTGCTCCGAGTGCTCGAACCAGTTGACCCACCACTCTTGCCTTGGGTCGTTTCTCACCCAGTGTTCCAGGTCGTTCATCAGCTCCTCGCCGCTCCAAATCCCGAACCTGAGGTACATCCTCTGAATCAGTTGGAACTCGAAGGGGCGGAGCCAAGGCTCCCTGGTGGTGATCACCTCTCCCCCTCCTGAACCTCGACGACCTCACCGGTCGCCACCGACTTCTCGAAACGGGGCTGGGCGATGGTGAACCTGCACCCGCCGCAGCGGACGACGACCTCTCGAAGGCCACCTTCCATCAGCCCCCAATCTAGGTCTCCCCCTCTCCTCGAACGCGCCCGGAGCCCCTTCTCCCCGCACCTCCTGCACCGAAGGCCGCCCACTTTGAGGGCCTTGACCGTCCTCGCCCTCTTCACCAGCCACCTGAACCTGTTGATGTAGTAGGCCACCCAGGGCCTGCTCACCGACCCGCAGTTTGAGCAGGCGAAGCTCAAATGGAACCTCGCCCTGCCGTCGCTGAACCTCACCTTCTCGAGCAGGGGGGCCTTCACAGAGCCACAATCGCACCTCGAAGTAGGTTCGCTGAACCCTTTGACCCCGGACGCGAATCCGACGTATCTCTTCAGCAGCTCCCTTACCTTCAGGTAGATGCCAGTTGGGACGAGGGGAGACTCCGCTATGGTCCCGAAGCCTCTGCCTCTTCCGAGGCTCCGCTTGTAGATGAGGGTCAGGGGGACCGCATGGAATGGGCTCCTCACCCTCTTCAGATGCCCGAGGCAGTAGTGGACCCCTGTCACGGGGCACTTCGCGTAGACCAGAACGCGGCCGGCCCCTGCCCCCCTCAACGCCTGCGACAGGGCTTCCACCGGCGAAACGACCTGTTGCGCCGATCCAGCCGTCAGCTCCGTCTGCTTGCTGCTCATGGCGACTCCTCCCTCAGGATCGCCAGCCAGGTTCCGATCTTGCCGACGAGCTCCTCCGCTGGCAGATAGTCAGGCTCGGCGACGATCACCTTCCTGAGGAGGGAAGACGACCCGAACTTCGTGCTGACGAAATTCTTCAGGACCCTTATGTCGATATTTTGTGGCATGTGAGATGGGTAGAAAGCCCCGTTGTTCGCCCTTGAATCAGAGGACCCGACACGAGAGATGCTTTGGCGCCACTCTGATTCGGAGGCTATCTACTCAGCCCCTGTCAGTCACGCTCTCGATCAAAGAGGCGACGCGTTCCTTCTTCCTAACCCTCGCCTCCCTTAGGGCCACGGATGTCACATAGGAGACAGCAATACCGAATGCAAGATCCAGCAAGGCGAAGCCCCAGAAGTATGATGGATACATCTGGAACACTACCTCGGTCAGGCCAAGGACGAAGCCGAGCCCCAGCATGGCAAGTGCTATGCTTGCGACTTCCTGCAGGCTGAAGGCGGCAAGGAAAGGCTTCAGGGCGTCCCTACCCAGAGGCGTAACGACGAGTTCGTTGGGGTCGATCATCTCGGCCACGCCTTCGACCGTAGGCACCCCTGGCGCTAGAGCGACATATCCATGATTGGATAACCAAGTGTAGCTGTTCTTGATCGTGTCATACCCCCCGATGCCGATCTCTTTCCCGAGCCTCTCTGGAGTGGATGCCCGCGTCCCCTTTTGATATCTGTCAAGGTAGAGGAGGACCTTCAGCGGGCTCAACCTGACTTTCTCAAGCTTTCTCTGCCAGAGTCTCGAGAAGAACGACAGGAATTTTCGGTCGCGGCCAATGTGGCTACCCATAGACTTCTCGTGGGAGGCCGGTGGGGGCTTGCTCACGTTTTAGCACAGCCTCGCTTCGCTGGTCCGACAGGGGAGAGGGAGTGCTGAAAGTAAAGGGCGAGTCCGCTCTTTGTGTCTCAAATGGGTAGCCTCAGTATCGCTTTTTCGTTGGGCAGGGCCGCGACGTATTCCCACCCTTGCGTCAGGTATGTCTCAATTTCTCCGATCGGCACGACCCTCTGGCGGCTCCCGTTGTTCGCCATGGCGCCGAGGAATCTCTCCTTCACCATCTTCTGAATCTCGGCGTCCTCCATGTTCGCCAGGTCGAGCTTGTCGACTTCTTCCTTGCTGTACCCGCCCACCTTCTGCAGGATCCCCCGCTTGAACTCGACATTCCTGTCTGCCTTCTCTCCCATCTCCCCAAGAATTGTCAGGTTGGGGACGGCCTTCGCATATTCGCTCACCATCTCGTCTTGGGTAGGCTTCATGTAGCTTCCAGACACGCCGATTGTGTGGCCCATCAGCATCTCGGTTATGATGGGTTTGACCCCGGACATCTCCATCCTTGTCTTGAAGAACTTGCGGAACGAATGACATTGTTTCCATTCGTAGCTCCGGTAGTTCTTGGTGTCGGTAAGCTTCTCACGCATCTTCATCTGGTTCAGTAGCTCTCCCATCTGATTCTTCAGTGTCCTGACGCCGACCGGCCTCACCTTGATTTGGTCGAACCTCCTCTTGTTCACCTCCCTGACGAAGATCGGGGACGCAGGGGTGATGATCTCCCCCACCTTCTCGCGAATCTCCCTGTACTTCAGGAGGTACTCGTAGCACTCCGGCGACGCGAATGTGTCATACTCCTCAGGTTCGCCTCTGTAGATTGTGACCCTGGCGAGCTTCCACCCCTCGAACTCCACCTCCTGTATGTCCCTCCAGTGGAGATACTCTATCGATCCGATCCTCGCGCCGGACGATGTCAGGAAGAGTATGAGGCACTTCGTCCTGAGGTCTGCGACCGTCACCACCTTGCGAATCTCGTCGAGCGTCGGCGCCCTGTCCTGGCCCGACTTCCTCACCTTCGGGATGAACTGGTTGACGTAATCCCAGTCGATTCCTTTCACACGGTTGATTTCAAGGAACCTGCGAAGGGAGTCCCGCCAGAATGCGGTGGTGGAGGACGCCGAGGTCCCGCTCACTTCGGCGATGAACTTGACGAAATCCTCCTCAAACGCCTTCGGGTCTCGGCTCACGGTTTGGATGAACTGGTCAGGGGACATGCCCACCCGCCTGAGATACGCCCGAATCCTAAGGATGTAGTTCTCCTTGGTCTGATGCGCGAGCTTCCCTGACGCCCTGAGGGTCGCGACAGACGACTCTTCTGACTGATTCACGCTCTGTAAGTTGAACCGGATATTTAACGCCCAATGTTTCGACCAACACAGGCGTGCCGCAAGAGTTCCTTGCTGCAAAAGTCGCCGTCTGAAGAGGAACCTTTTCTCCTCCCACAGATATCCTCTGAATGGCAGGAGAACTTGGTCGAGAGCGGTCAATCGATAATGATCATCAGCGACCTCCACTACGAGCAGACTTACCACCACGGCGTATGGGAAGGGGAGGCACACGACTGGTTGCTCGGGATGGTCAGAAGCGCGAAGTCGGCATCCCTCATCGCACTGGGCGACCTCGGGCATGCGTGGAGGGCTGTCGACTGGAAGTGCCTGACCGACCTGGTCCCAGTTCATGCCATCTACGGGAACCACGACAACATGGAGGTGCTCCATTCGGCGAGAAACAATGACGGAACCAGAGTCTTGGCAGAAGACGGCGAAGTCAGGGTAATCGGAGGCCTGAAGGTGGGCTTCATCAACGGCATAATGGCGAAGAAGGGAAAGACGAAGGTCAAGGACGGCGTTCCCAGGCAGTCTGCCGAAGTCTTCCTTTCCGCCGTTGCGAAGCTGGTCGGCGTCGATGTCTTGGCCACCCATGCGAGCCCCTACCTTCCCGAATACGGTAGCCGCTACCACGCCTCCGACGAGTTCGAAGTTCTAGACCAGGTCCTGACACAGGTAAACCCGCCGCTTTCGGTGAGCGGGCACCTCAGCGGGCCGTACACCCTGTCAAAGCTGCGGGACACGACCATTCTCAGAATCGACAGCAGTCCCGCTGAACGCCACTATGCTTTGATGGACTTCGGGACGAGACAAATCAGGATTATGCACGATCATGACCAGGTTGAAATCGGCAGTTTCGCGGAATTTTCCTGACCTGCGTCTCCATGGGATTCGTCACGTTGGTGTTCCTTATGACAGATGAGTCCTTATATAGTCTCCGCGCTCCAACTGGACAAATGCTCTACAACCAAGTCAGGTACGCAGAAGCGGTGCGAGTGTTCTACAAGCTTCGGGGCCGGACCAGTAACAGGGTCTCAACGGGGCTCGTTCAAGAGCTGGGATACGCGAAGTACAGCACCCAGTTCTACGCGGTAAAGAAGCTGCTAATGGAAGAAGGGATTCTGGACTCGAACGGAAAGTTCGTAGAGAACGCACCCAACGTCTGGCTGGCCGAGTTGCCGCAGGTGGTCGGCCAGAAGGAAAGAGAGATACTCTGTGACGAAGTACCATTCAAGATATTCCTGGCTTCCGTGCTTGGGTCGAGGCGTCTCGGAGACCTGTCAAGAGCGCTTGCTCTGAGCAGAAGCAGCGCCTATCACGCAGCTTCTAGACTCCTCAAGACAGGTCTGCTTCAAAGGAACGGTATGGAAATATCGTCTTCGGGAAGCGCGAAGACGTGGTTGTCTGGATATCTAGACGCCTGCAAGACACACGTCAACGTTACCGGTGACATCTCGGTTCTCTTCCGGGCGGTACCGGCATACATTGACGGGCCGAGGGCCTACTTTGCCCTTCACCACGAGGTCGGACGGCCAATCGGCAGGGCAGACATGGTCATTGCGACGTGGGCCCCCTACCTTGGCTTCTGGGAATCTATCGTTAACGGGGTAAGGTATTTTCTCGAATATCAGAAGAACGTCGAGGTCTTGGTCGCCAATCCTTCGGCCAGGGTCGTCTGGGCCGACAGGCTCCCGTTCAACGCGAAAGCGAGGCTGCCGAGGTAGCTGCCATGGGGATCTTCTTCAACATAGCCGACGACGCCGTCATCGGCACCGACCCCAGGGACCTGGTGAAGGACGAGTACAAGGAGTACTTCGCGGACGGAGAGTCTGTTCAGAAGATCTACTCGGAGATATGCGCCCTAGACATGATATATAGCGTCGCCCGGATGAAGAATGGCTACTACGACAGGAGGCTGGTCCTCAAGGGAGGCATGTCGGTCAGGAATCATGTGCCCCTGCTGGATCACAGGTTCTCCTTTGACGCCGACTACGACCCCAATTCCGTGGCTGGCTACAGCTTCGGGGACGTCGACGAAATCAGGACGGACCTGACGAGATATGCCGGTCTGAGAAGGTGCGACGTCCGGGTTGACCTGGCGAAGAACGATGACCGACTCCTCTTCCTAGAACTGACCTACAGGGACGTCCTCCGTCGCGTCGGCTACACGATTGAAGAGAGGCCGAAGATTGAGCTGTGCAAGAGATGCAGGATATTCCAGGCACCTGAAGAGAACGAGATGGCCACGATCATGAACCTGAGGTTGCTTGGGCTGGAACCGCTCACCATCAAACATGTTGGCCTGGAAGAGCAGCTGGCATCGAAGCTCTTCATAATAGGCGATTTGAGACGCGGGAAGAGGAACCACTTCGACGCCTACGACGCCCTTCGGATAACTGAAAGCAACCGCGGCCTTGACTGGAAGCTGGTCAGAAACCTGTTTGCCCAGCGGGCCGAGAAACATACTGTAAAGGGCCACGTCCTGAAGACCAAGGAACACATCCGTGAGTGCCGGCGGCAACTCGACACCATGAAGTTGAACGCCAACAAGAAGAGCGGGCTCGCTCGCCTTGTCTTCAAGAGAGATTTCGACTACGACGCCATGATCGAAAGGGTGAAGGCGCTTTACGACAACGTATGACCCTCTACTTCACTCTCCTGAACCCTCCACGCCCGGACTATCATAGACTCCGGGTCTATCTTTGTTAAAAGCCCCAGTCCTCGATTTATGAGCATGGGTCTGCTCAGGGATCTCTCGAGGCACCTCTCCAGCAACCAAGGGAAGCAGTACGGCACCCCTTCCAAAACGATGCATGGTGAGGACGTCAGGAGCAGGTCCGAGCAGAGGATTGCTGATTACTTCGCCCAAAACGGAATCCGCTACTTCTACGAGTGGGGCGCCCAAACCGACGCGTTGATCTTTAAGCGGACATTTGCCCACCCGGACTTCTACCTTCCAGATTACAACATCTATGTGGAGTTCTGGGGGCTGGCGAAGGTCAGCAAGAAATACAGGCGAACAATGAGGTTCAAGATGAGAGAGTATCGCAAGAACAAGATTAGGTACATCAGCCTTTACCCTGATAACCTCGATAACTTGGACTGGACTTTCAGGACCAGGTTCCGGGAACTCGTCGGGTCCGACTTGCCGGCGAAACCGCATCCTGTTCCCGGGAAAGCTCGGTATTGCGCCAGGTGTGGGACACCGGTCGCACCACCTGGTAACTTCTGCAGCAGATGCGGCAACACCATCGATACGTTTCCGCGCCCAAGTTCCCCCTAGGAGCCGCTTTTCGCCGGTCCACCATGGCCCAACTCAGGATAAGGTATTCCCGGCGGGAGCACAATGAACCTTATGCTGGTTTTCGCATCTGTGAGGGGAGTCTTAACAATGTCCCTTCGATAGCAGGTGTCCCAACTCTTACAGGGCCATAACTATCCGCCGACATCGACGAGCACTACGCTTCGCTCAATGACCTTCTGTGTTTCTTCCAGGAACCCCAGAAGCTCGTCGAGCTAACCAAGTCTACCGGGCACCGATTCCGTAGAGGCGTAGCGTCTGCCTGAGGTGAACCTCATCCACAGTGGACAGACGTCGTCACCACGGCATTGTTCTTCGACTGTTTCGCAGCGTACTCCGCGACGTCGAGCATCTCCTCTGCCTTCTGCAGGTAGTTCCTGTAGAGGCTCTTATTGACGGGCTTGGACATCTCCTATCTTCCTCAGGTCTTTGCCCCGGACCATCCTGTAGGACTCGAGGATCGACCTGCCCAAATCCTTGTTCTTCTTTCTGGCGAACGTGGCTTCGTCCATGATCAAGGGGGACAACCCAAATCCGAACTTCGAAACCGTTTCGGCAGAAGCGTCCACAACGCGCTCGCTGGCGAGCTCTCTGTCACCCGCCACGATGAATATGTCGACGTCGCTCTGCTTCCCCTCGAGTCCCTTCGCGGCGCTCCCGAAGACGGCCACCGATCTAATCGACTTGTGGTCAAAGAACGGCCTGATCGTGGACAAGATCGCACCGAGGGTGTCTTCCTCGGCTTTGATCGCGGGCCAGACTATCGAGTTCAGCACGTAGCTCTCCTCGTTCAGGATGACCTGCTGGGCCCTCCCAACAGGTTGGAGCCTCACGACCCCTCTCTTTTCCAGGGTCCTGGCCACAAGGGCGACTTCGGGGTGCGACAGGCCAGCCGTCCTCGCCAAGTCCCTTATGGTGAACACCTTCCCCCTGTAGCGGACCAAAGTCTTGAGCACTTTGATGCTGGCCTTGCTCCCCAGGACCTCGGTCAGGTAGTCGTGGAGGGACACAATTTCGCAGGTCAGGGGTACTGGTAGAAAAACATTCCATATGGTAGGTAATACTGCCATAACGGGCGATTTGAGCACGCATAGGCGTGCCGCGGGTCCTCTTTCGCTAGTGCCGACGGCCAAGTCATGGCCTACGTAACGTACTTCCGTCTTCCCTGAGACGAACATTCCCCATCTGCGGGTCGTACTCCCTCTGGAACTCGTCAGGGTTGCTCACGGTCCGCATCGCCGCAAAGGCTGAGATTCGGGCATTGGGAAACGCATCCGCGAGCCGATTCGCAGCACCAAGCAGCGTCGCGCCACGAGTGATTATGTCGTCAATCAGCAGAACGCTTTCGGGTTCTGACAGACGACCTTGGACTTCCAACGTTTCGTAGTGTCTTCGTGCGGTTGGCCTCAGTCTCGCTGGACTTTGCGCTGCCTTGGGAACAGCCTGGGTGCGAACCAGGCACGAGACTACTTGGCCTAGTCCCTGATCGGCAAGGGCCGCCGCAAGCCTCTGTGGGACCCAAAGGGTTCCAGCTCTCATCAACGAACTGCTCGGAACGGGGACGAGGACCGGGGTGGGCTGGAAAAGGGTGGCAAAAGGCATGGAGTTGATGTTCTGTCGCACCTGTTGCGCCACCCAATGCGACATCAGGACAGGGGGCGGTTGCAGGAAGCTATCGGTCTTGAGGAGGGTCATCACTCCTTGAGAGTGGAGGTCCTTTGGCGTTCCACCGTTCGGGGAGTACGAGAGGAGGGAACCGTACTGGAGCTCAGACAGGCGTAGGCTCATTTCTCATTGAGCCACACTGACAATCCTCTCGCGAGGCGGTAGGAACCCTAGGATATCCTTGGGATCTTCGAGCGCGACAGCTCCATACTCCATCATCTTCTTCGGCCAACTCAGAGACCGCTTCTCCAGGACCAATTTCCAGATGTAGAGAGGCCGCCCGAGCCTCAGAGCCTCCCACCCCTGCGCCAGAGAACCGCTCGTCTCCCCTGCCTCGACGATGATCGAAGCGTTGCAGACGAGAGCCATCGTCCTATCCCTAATAACGAAGTCCCTAGGCTGGGTCGGATGTCCGTTCAGGAATTGGGAGACCGCGCAATACTCCCGCATGATTTTGTCCTGAAGTTCGAAGTTCTTCGCCGGGTAGACGCGATTCAACGGGGTCCCAAGGACCGCGACGGTGTATCCATTCTCCTCAATGGTCGCTCTGTGGGCTGCCGTGTCAATCCCCTCGGCAAGCCCACTGACCACCACAACCTGGTTTCGTGCAAGGATCCGCGCTATCTGGGTTGCAGCCTCCAGCCCGGCGCCAGAGGCCTTTCGGGACCCCACGACCGCAACACGGGGCCTGGGCAACGGGGTTTGCACGACCCCAGCCACATAGAGCCGCGGGGGCGCGTATCGCGCCTCGACATCGTTTAGCGGGCCTAGAAGCTCTTCGGGAGTAAGAGTGGAGATGCTCTTTCCTTTGATAATCTCCATCGGTTGCAAGGTTGTGACTTTGCCATTAATAGGTTTGAAGCATGAGAGGAGTGTGAAAGTGCTCCGTAGGCGCTCAAGAGCCGGCGCAAGCTTACCGCCAAACTACCTGCCTCTGATGCCGTATAGGCGCAGGGCCTTCCTGACATGCGGCTCATCCATCTTGGCAGGGATGACTCCACCGCCACTCATGGCTGCCACGGCGCGCTCGCTCTCCCTGGACGGTGCTACTTTGATCAGGGCAACCAGGGCCCCGAGAAGCTTTTCGGCGAAACCGTACTTCTGGGAGAGAAAGACAAGGAGGGAGTAGTCTACCTTGTTCTTCGCAAGGAGCACGGGGACAGCTGCAATCCGTCTCTTGTCCTCGCCCAGGAGTACTGAAGAGATGATATATTCTACTGAAAAATCCTGCCCCCCGTCTGCTTCTGACCCGAACTCCTTGTACCCCAACTTCGCAAAGTTATGGACCAGATCCTTCTCGCTTATCTTGGAAGGGTTGGTCCTGTCGAGGTCGAACCTGATACGAACTCCTTGAACCACTGCGTTCCGGATCAGCCTCCAGAACTCTTGAGGCATGTGGAGAACCACCATGTCCGGGATCATCTCCTTGAACGGGTTCCTCTCAGGGGATCTCAGCCGCTCGATCAGCTCGCTGCCGGCCACTACGAGTGGTTCCACCCTCACATTGAGCCGTGTCCCTATCTCATGGGTGACTTTCTGCGCCTTCGATTCCTGGGCCGTTTCCTTCTCTTCCATGAGGACCAGCGGCTCCGCCCTATTCAGCTTCGCGTTGCGCTCAGGGTCGAGGAGGAGGATCGACCCGACGGAGGTCAAGTCCCCGAGCTCCCTTTCCAGACTCTCGAACAGTCCCCAGGTATCGGGCCACTTCCGCAGGAACTCCCGCTTCTTCTGGAGTTCCATCTCGGTCAGGGTGTCAAGGAGGAGATAGTTCGCGAAGTTGAGGGCGGGGATGGACGCCTTCCCTTGCTTCTCCATCGTAACGATGCCTTCTTTCTCGAGCGATGCTAGTGCGCGGTAGATGTTAGGGTAATAGGCGGGACCAGACTCTTCCATCTCTGAAGTTAGCTGGCGGATAGAGACTGGATTACTCACCCTCCTCGACATGGCGTCCAGGATTCTGAACTCGGTGCCGTTCAATTCCTTCGAGAGGTCACCCTCGGGGTCCTATATTAAGATAGCAAAGATGCTATAATATAATAGCAAAATGACTATAACAAGGGCGATTTGAACACGCTTAGGCGTGCCGCGGGTCGGATTTGAGCCGACGACACTCCGGTCTTCAGCCGGATGCTGATGAGCTATGAGGTCTCCCTAGCCTTCAAGCAGGAATCAGGCTGAGCTACCGCGGCACGACACATGCGCCGCCAGCGGAGAGACTTAAGACTTT
>JAFMAA010000008.1:32854-33121 GCA_029785235.1 Nitrososphaerota archaeon
TTTCATCGTTCTTGGATTAAACCGTGCCACAGGCTAACCGATTCTTGTCCCATTCGTTGAAGATCACCAGGGGCGACCACAGACATATGACGCGGCATTCAGGTCAGGTCGCAACCCTCACCACCCTCGGTTCCATTATCTGCTCTTGCGGCGCCGAGAACTCGCACAGGGCTTCTTTTCAGAAAACTGGATCCAGCTAGTGCAGCCGCGGGTTCCCGTCAGAAGTCGGGATCCTTCTGGGTATGCTCTAGCTACGGGGCTCAGGAA
>JAFMAA010000009.1 GCA_029785235.1 Nitrososphaerota archaeon
GTTCCGAGGATTACGAAGGGGACGTCTACAATCTGGAGGTCGAGGAAGACCACACCTACACCGCCTGCTTCGTGGCCGTAAGCAACTGTCAGAACGATGACATCAGCCAGCGGAGGAAGTTCGAGGGGGTGGAAGCCGCTCCGGAGGACATGGTCTCCAAGGCCCTAGCCTACGGCTGCGAGGGGATGGCGTACACCTACAACCAGCCCACCATCTTCATGGAGTACGCGCGGGACGTGGGAAGGATCGCCAGGTCGAAGGGGCTCTTCAACATCTTCGTATCAAACGGGTACGACACCCCTGAAACCGTCGCCATGATGGACGACTTCCTGGACTGCGTAACCGTCGACTTCAAGGGGAGCGGAGAGACGAAGTTCGTCAGAAGCTACATCGGAATCCCGAACGCCGACCCCATATTCCAGAGCCTGCTTGAGACGAAGCGCAGGGGAAAGGTCCACATCGAGATAACCGACCTGGTAGTCCCGGGAGTCGGAGACTCTCTCGAAGCGGCATCCAACATGTGCCGATGGGTCTACGACAACCTCGGCCCCGACACCCCCGTCCACTTCCTCCGCTTCCACCCAGACTACAAGATGATGGACCTCCCTCCTACCCCGGTGGAGACCCTCGAGAGGCACGTGGCCGTAGGCAGGAAGGCGGGCCTGAACTACGTCTACATCGGCAACGTCCCCGGCCACAGAGACGAGAGCACCTACTGCCCCGGGTGCGGCGCAGTCCTGATAAGGCGCTACGGCTACGAGATTCTGGAGTACACCCTAGACAGCCGGAGCAGGTGCATGTCCTGCGGCTACAAGACCCCAATAGTCGGTCCGCTAAGCAAGTCAGCATCCGGGGACAGGTTCGTCCCCGTGATCAGCTAGCGGCTTTGACTTCCAGCTTGTTCTTCAAGAACTTCTCAGCATCCAGGAGAGCCTTGCATCCGTCTGCCGCCGCGGTTATCGCCTGCCTGTACCTGAAGTCGTGGACGTCACCCGCGACGAAGACGCCGAGGACGCTGCTCTCCGTCCCATTGCGGACCGCCAGATATCCCTTGGGGTCAAGCTCCAACTGTCCCCTGAATATCTCCGTGTTCGGCTCATAGCCGATGGCGACGAAGAGGCCATCCACGGGTATCTCGCTCTCGCTCCCGGTCTTCAGGTTCTTGACCCTGGCTCCCTCCACCTTCTTCTCTCCAATCACCTCCGCGACGGCCGAGTCCCAGATGAAACTGATCTTCGGGTTCTCGAACGCTTCCTTCTTCAGGGCTGCGCTAGCCCTGAGTTCGCCCCTCCTGTGGATCACCTGCACCGACGAGGCAAATTTTGTCAAGAACGTCGCCTCCTCCATCGCAGTGTCACCGCCTCCGACCACTGCCACCCTCTTCCCTCTGAAGAAGAACCCGTCGCACACGGCGCAGTTGGATACCCCCTTGCCCATCAGCCTCATCTCGGACTGAAGGTCCAGCCTCCTGGGGTTGGCGCCGGTGGCTATGATGACCGCGAGGGCCTTCGTCACGCCTGCGTCGGTGTAGACTTCAAACGGGTAGCTTCTGAAGTTGACCTTGACGACGTCTTCCTGGACAAGCCTGGCCCCGAGCCTCTCCGCCTGGGACTTCATCTTTGATATCAGGTCAGGCCCGAGGACCGGATCCGGGAACCCGGGGAAGTTCTCCACCTCGCTCGTCAGCATCAGCTGGCCGCCATACCTGGTCCCCATGAATACCAAGGGCTCGAGGTCTGCCCTGCACCCGTAGATGGCCGCTGTGAGGCCAGCGGGTCCAGACCCAATTATCACTAGCTTCTCTGTCTTCTCCATGTCCGAGGCTTCCGGGGCGGCACGGCTTCATAAATCTGCCCCCGGCGGGCGCCGGCGCTAGATCAGCTTCGATTCCCTCTGGACCGTGTGGAGCTCGTCGGAGAGCTGGTTGAGCGCCCTCTCGAGTCTCTTGGTGTACTGCGGGAGCAGCCTGTCGTACACCTCCTTCCTCATCTGGCGGAGGTAGTACTGCTGGTAGAGGTTCAGTTTGTCCTTCGCTGCCCTGTCCACCTCCCTCTCCGTGGTCTGTATCTGGCCCACCACGTCGGCGAACCTCTGGCTGGTGGACTTCTGCTTGACTTCGTTGAGCCTCTGCAGCGCCTTGTTCCGGAAGGAATCAAGGCGGACGCGGACCTCGTCGAAGTATGCCTTGTCCAGTTCGTTCGCTCCCTTGGCCGCGATCTCCGGCCAGAGTCCGTTGATCACGTTGGTCTTTTCGTCGAAGGCAGCTATCATGGCCGATGTGAGGTCGGACGAGGTCTCCTCTTCCTCCTCGGCCTCCTTCCCTGGGAGGGCCGACGACCTGACGACGAACAGGCCGATCAGCAGGAAGAGAAACGTGACCGAGGCGAAAGGTAGCCCCCCGTCCAGGAACCATCCGAGGGAGACGCCGTAGGAGAAGGATGCCGTCCCATTATGCCAGGGCGTGACCGCTCCGAGGTTCACCGGGTTCACTTTGATGCCGTTGGCGCCCTGGCGCAGGGAGAAGTTAATCGAGTAGGAGTCGACGAACGCCTGCACCGGGGGCGTCTCCGGGATGTTGACGGTCACCTTCCCGCCAGAGGTGGAGTAATAGTTCGTCCCCAGCTGATATCTGTAGGTGAGGGTGAAGTCTGTCCCCGTCTGAACGCCGTCGCTCGGATAGCCTACCACGAACGACCTGAGGTCTATGGCCCCGCCCGTCAGAGACATCTGGAACGGGTTCTCCAGGACTGGCTCGTTGGGTGTCCCTGTCAGTATCGTCACTTGAGTCGAGTTAGGCGCGAGGAGCGAGACGTAGAGTCTGGCCAGGGCCACGGTCCCCAGGTTCTCGAACTCAATCTTGTCTGTCACTTCCGGGGTCCCATTTGGCGCGATGGATATCGTCCGCAGGGCGTCGACGACCCTGAGGGGATTGAAGTCCTGGGCCGAGTTGGACGACATTGTCCTTACCGACGTGTTCGCCACGGTGGGGAGGATGTTGGTGAGCACTGAATAGTACGTGTTGTTGGTCCCCAGTATGCTGGCCTTCAGCCCTGCCGGCGCCGACATGAACGAGGCCTGCGTAGGCATCTGGACCACGTTCACCAAGGACGCTACCCTGGTGCTGATCGAAGGCGAAGACAGGACATCCACCGAAAGGCTGCCGTTCTTCGCGGTAGAGACTATGTTGTTCAGTAGCGCTTCAAGGACGTAGCTCGAGTTCCCCCCTGCCGGGATTGGCCTGCCACCGCTCACTGTGAACGGCCCTCCTGCCGACGGGGGCGTTCCCATCGAGAATCCTGCCGTCAGGTTTGCGTCAACGATGTCCGATGACAGGGCCCCGAAACCTATGCTGATGGTCGGCACCTGGACGGCTGACGTCCCATTGTTCGTGAGCGTCACGTTCTCGCTTATCGTTGCGAAACCGTACCTGTTCAGCGAGTAGACGCTCTTCACATCGACCCTCGCGGCGCCTTGAGCGTGGACCGCCCCCTGCAGGGGGATGAAGGCTGCGACGAGCAAGAGCAGAAACACCAGCGATGCGGATTTCCTCAAGGGACCTTCGCCAGCGGCGCTACGTTCTTATTTTAAGCGTTTTTCGGCCTTCAAGGAATGAGCGGCGCCCGCCGGCGGCATCCCTTGCTCCCGAACCTCGACGACGACTTTGTGGGCAGGATGCTCCGGAAGGTGGGTGCAGCAACCGTCGAAGACCTCTTCTCTGACATACCTGAGGGGGTGAAGCTGGGCCGGCCCCTCAGGCTCCCCGAGGGGGGCTCGGAGTACGCGGTAAGGCGCGAAGTCCAAGCCAGGCTCCGCCAGAACAAGACACCGCCGGAGACGCTGTGCTTCCTGGGGGGTGGGGTCTGGCCTCACTATGTCCCCGCCGCCGTGGAGTCCATCACCTCGAGGCAGGAGTTCTACACCAGTTACACCCCATATCAGGCAGAGGTGAGCCAGGGCGTCCTGCAGGCCCTCTTCGAGTACCAGAGCCTCATGTGCGACCTCCTTGGGATGGAGGCGTGCAACGGATCACTCTACGATTGGGCTTCCGCAGCCGGGGAAGCTGTCAGGATGGCCGGGAGGGTGACCGGGCGCAACAAGGTTCTGCTGGGAGGGAACATCGGTCCGCAGAGGAGGGGGGTGATACGGACATACACCGAGCCGATGGGGATGACATTGGAAACTGTGGATTTCGACCGCGCCACGGGGAGGATGGATAGCGAGGACCTGAAGAAGAAGCTCTCTGACGGCGTCGCCTGCCTCTACTTCGAGAACCCCAATTACTTCGGAGTCATCGAAGACGAAGCGCCAGAGGTGACCTCCCTGGTCCATAGCTCCGGTGCACTCGTCGTAGCCGGGGTAGACCCCATCTCACTGTCCCTCATCAGGGAGCCAGGAGCCTACGGAGCCGACATAGCTGTCGGAGAGGGTCAGCCGCTGGGGATACCGATGAACTACGGTGGCCCGCACCTGGGGATTTTCGCGGTCAAGGACATCAAGCTGGCCAGGAACATGCCAGGGAGGCTGATAGGACTCACGACCTCCGTGGCAGACCAGCAAAGGAAGGCGTTCGCCATGGTCCTGCAGGCTCGCGAGCAGCACATAAGGAGGGAAGGGGCCACGTCGAACGTCTGCACCAACCAGTCGCTGATGGCCATAGCGGCGGCCAGCTACCTGTCTCTCCTGGGCAAGGAGGGGTTCCGGACGCTCGGAGAGACCATCATTGCCAACTCGCACTTCGCGGCGAAGAGACTGTCGCGGATAGAGGGAGTGGTCTCGCCTCACTTCAAGGGCGCCTTCTTCAAGGAGTTCGTAGTCTCATATAAGAAGGCGAAGGCGGAGTCAGTCTTCGGCAAGCTCGCGAAGCTGGGGGTCCTGGCGGGTTCGCCTACACACATAGAGGTGGGCTCCCAGTCCGGGTTATACTGCGTAACCGAGGTCCACACCAGGGACGACATAGAAGCGCTCGCAGCGGCCCTAGAGGAGGCAGTCTAGCTTGAAGAAGTACGTCCAGGCCTCCTGGGACGAGCCGCTGCTCAACGAACTGAGCAGGCCAGGCAGGGTCGGAAACAGCGTCCCTTCCGACCCAACCATCAGCTCGAGGTTCAAGGACCCGCAGAGCCTCGTCCCGCAGTCGATGAGGAGGGATTCGCTCAACCTCCCTGAGCTCTCCGAGCTCCAGGTCCTGAGGCACTTCAATCGCCTCTCGCAGATGAACTTCTCTGTGGAGCTCGGCATGTATCCTCTCGGGAGCTGCACCATGAAGTACAACCCCAAGGTCTCCGAGATGATCGCGTCATCCGACGCTATGAAGGGGGCCCACCCGCTCCAGCCCGCCGGTACCGTCCAGGGGATACTGTCGATCTTCTACGACCTTGAACGGGCGCTCTGCGAAATCACAGGCGTGCACCGCTTCTCCCTCTCGACCGCGGCTGGGGCACAGGGGGAGCTGGCGGGGGTCCTGATGATACGCAAGTACCTGGCAGAACACGGAGGAGGCGCCAGGGACGAGATACTGGTGCCTGACTCGGCCCACGGGACGAACCCAGCCAGCGCGGCGATGGCTGGCTTCAAAGTGGTGAAGGTACCGTCAGGAGCCAATGGGCAGGTGAAGGCCAGCAAGGTGCAGGAGCTCTCATCCGAGAGGACAGCCGGGATGATGTTCACCGTCCCCAACACGCTCGGGCTCTTCGAGGGGGAGGTGAAGGAGGTGTGCGACGCGGTCCATGCGGCCGGGGGGTTGATGTACTACGACGGCGCCAACATGAACGCCCTTCTGGGAAGGGCCCGGCCTGGGGACATGGGGTTCGACGTAGTGCACCTGAACCTCCACAAGACCTTCGCGACCCCCCACGGGGGCGGAGGCCCCGGCGCAGGGCCGGTGGGGGTGACGCGGAAGCTGGCGGACTACCTCCCGGTCCCGGTCATCGTGAAGGAGAAGACCGGTTACTCGTTGGACTACGGGCTAAGGCGTTCGATAGGCCCGCTCAAAGGCTTCATCGGTAACTCCGCGGTCCTTCTCCGCGCCTACATCTACATCCGCCTCCTCGGTGCGTCCGGCCTGAAGGACGTATCCTCGATGGCGGTCCTGGCGGCTAACTACCTGTGGAAGAGCCTCGACCCTGAGGCGTTCCCGGCGTCCCACGAGGTGGAGCTCTTGAGGAAGCACGAGGCCGTGGTCTCCGTCAAGGGCGATCTCCCGGGATCTGCCATGACCGTTGCCAAGGCCATCCTCGACCTCGGAATGCACGCGCCTACCGTCTACTTCCCTCTCATAGTGCATGAGGCGCTGATGATCGAGCCTACCGAGTCCGAGCCCGAAGAGATGCTGGACGAGTACGCGGAGGCCTTGAACAGTATCTACGCGAAGATAAAGGATGGCACCCTCGGTCCTGTCCCCAAAAACACCAGCGTAGGCAAGGTAGACGAAGTAAAGGCCTCTCATCCGCTGACCCTTCGAGTCCACTGGTGAGCCAAAGGCCTTATAGTCTCTCTAAACCCGAGTGGTTCTGCTTGCCCAGTGAGCTTTCCAGGCGGGTCGAGGCTAAGCTCAACGAGCTGGTCGATGAAGAGACGAAGCGGAAGTTCGGAGAGCTCAACATCGTCACCGAAGTGTCCGAGATGGCGACGGGGACCGTAAGGATAAGGTTCCAGCCACTTTCCGCCTACAGTCCCATCGCCGTGAACATCGGACGAGACATCAAGGCCGCCGCGCTCTCGGTGGACGGGGTCCAGACGGTGACGGTCGAATGTTCGGGGCACATGATGGACGAGTTGGTCAACAAGTTAGTCAACCAAGACTGATCGTCATCACGTCGCCGGGGCTTCGTGCGTGGGGGTAAACAAAAACTACATTGTCGTCAACTAAATTCAGTGATTGGCTTGTTTATTCGAAGTGCGGTGTAGGTCTGCGCTTCGAGGATGTTTGACCAAAAGACCACGGACGAAGTCGCTGTAATCGGAATAGGTAGCGCAGGGACCAGGATCGTCTCCCTGCTCAGCCGGAAACCTCTGTTCATCGACAGGTACGCCTATGTCTCCTGCGACGCTGAGGACTTCTCGCCAGTTGATCCCAAGGACGCCATTCACATCCAGTCACCCATAGACCAGAAGCTCACCCCGTCTCTTGTGCGCGGGCTCGCTCTGCCCTATCACGGGAGGATCAAGGAGGCGGTCGGGGGCTTCAAGGTGGTCTTCGTGGTAGCGGGCCTCGGCGGAGCGACCGGGAGCGGGCTGGCCCCGATGGTCGCCTCCATAGCCCAGGAGTGTGGTGCAACGACCGTGGGGGTGGCAGTCATGCCGTTCGAGTTTGAGAAGAGGATGAAATTCTATGCCGGTGTCTCTCTGAGGCGCCTCCGAGCCGCATCGAGGGGCGTGGTGGTCGTGGACAACGAGACCCTGATGCACTCTTCCCCGGAGGAGTCGACTCTGGCCAACCTCTACGACTCAGCCAACAAGGCCGCCGTCAAGGCGCTAGGTTCGCTGTTGACGAAGTCGACCGCGGCCTCGAAGTCTGTGGGCCTCAACAAGCTCCTAGGCGCCGTCCTCAGGGACGGGTATTCTTTGCTGGGCGTATCGAGCAACGGGGGCGTGGAGAAAGCAGAGGACGCCCTGGCGGGTGCCGTGGTGTCCCTGGGGAGGATCGCTGACGCTAGGGAAGCGAGCAGGGCGGTAGTGAGCCTCAACGCAGACACCAACCTCTCGGCCCAGGAAGTGGGGCTGGCGGTCAGCAGGTTCGGGTCCCTGATCGACAACCAGTCGGTCGACGTGGAGTACGGCGTCGATTGCTCGGGCTCGTCTCAGCTGCAGGTAAGTGTCTTGGCCTCAGGTTTCGGCGCTACGAAGTACGATGACTACGACCCTCTAGCGAAGATACTGAGGGGCCGGGTCATGGACGACGACATGGACACCTCTCTCCTCTGGGGCCTCGAGGCACTCCCATCCTGCGGCTGAGCAGCTAACGCTGGAAGTAGTCCTTCACAGGCCTGCTCTTCGTAACCAGCTTCTTCGCCGCCTCGAGCTGGTCGTCCTCCAGCTTCCTGAAGGGGACTTCGGGTTTCGCGCTGAGCTGCACACGGGGCCGGTGCTTCCCCAGCCCTGACACCTCCCTGTCATGGGCGCCTAGGAGGTCGAGGATCCTCGCCGAAGAGGCGGGTAGGAACGGCTGAAGCACGATGGCGATCGATTCGCACGCCGTCAGGCACGCATGGATGACACGCCCGCATTCCTCCTTCTCCGTCTTCACCAGCTTCCATGGCTGCTTGCTCTGAAAATACTCGTTGCCGAGGTCCGCCATGGCCAGCAGCTTGCTCATCGCCTCCCTGAACCTGACCTCACCGAGGAGCGCGAGGGACTCCTCACCCAGGCGGGCGACGCCGGCGATGAGCTCTTGTTCGTCTCCAGCCACCACGTCGACGGTCACATCGCCGCCAAAGTTGTTCCAAGCGAAGGTGGTCGTCCTATGGATGAAGTTCCCAAGGTTCGCCACCAGTTCGTTGTTCACTTTGTTCTTGAAGTCGTCCCATTTGAACTCAGTGTCCCGTGTCTCTGGGATGATGCCGATTAGATAGTACCGCCAGATGTCCGGGTCCAGGCCGGCTTGAGGGATGCTCTCGCAGAACACCCCCCAGTTCTTGCTCTTGGAGATCTTGTCTCCTTCGTAGTTGCAGAACTGCAGCCCGACCACGTCGTAGGGGAGGCTGAGTCCTCCGTGGGCGAAGAGCATGCCAGGCCAGAATATGGTGTGGAAGGGTATGTTGTCCTTCCCCAGGAAGTTGTATATCCGCGTCCTCTCATCAGTCCAGAACCTCTCCCAAGCCCCCGGGTCCCCTCTCGCGTCACCCCACTCTTTCGTGGCCGAGATGTATCCGATAGGCGCGTCGAACCATACGTAAAACACCTTGCCTCTGTACCCGTCGAGGGGGACCGGCACCCCCCATCTGAGGTCCCTGGTGATGGACCTCTTCTTGAGCCCTTCCTTCAGCCAGCCAAGGGCGAGCGAGGTGACCTGCCCCTTCCAGACTTGGTTTGAACCAATCCACGCCTGGAGCCTGTCTTGCACCTTTCCCAGCTCCAGGAAGAGCTGTTTGCTGTCTTTGAAGACCGGGACGCTCCCGTCGACCTTGCACCTGGGGTTGATCAGTTGGATAGGGTCGAGGAGGGTGGAGCACTTCTCGCACTGGTCCCCTCTGGCTAGCTCGTAGCCGCAGACAGGACAGGTCCCCTCGACATATCTGTCGGGGAGGAAGAGCTCGTCCTTCTCGCAATAGGGGAGTCTGAGGACTCCTTCGCTGACGTATCCATTCTCATAGATCTTCAGGAAGAACTCCTGGGACGTCTTGTGGTGGGTGGGCGTGGATGTCCTGGAGAAGTTGTCATACGATATCTCGAACCACTTGTAGATCTCCCTGTGAACGTGGTACATGATGTCGGTCAGCTCCTGGGGGGTGACGCCGAGCTCCAGCGCTGCCACCTCCGTCGGCGTCCCGTTCTCGTCGGTCGCCCCTATGAAGAGGGTCTCTATGCCTTTCAGCCTGCAATAGCGGGCGAAGATGTCCGCAGGGAGGTGGGAGCCGACCAGGTTGCCCACATGAGGCACCGCGTTCGTGTATGGGAGCGCACAGAGCACGAGCACCCTTTCCCGTTTGACACCCTTCGACACGGCTCGGAGGCGCGCCCTCGCTTTCAGTTTAAACCTTAGCTCAGATCTCCCAGCTCTGGGCGTACGCCTTCTGCTCCTTCGTCATGGAACCTATCGAGATTCCCATGGACTTCAGCGCAGCCCTCGCAACCTCCTCCTCGAGCTCGACCGGGACCCCGTAGACCTTCTTCTCCATCTTCGAGTGGTCGGCGTGTATCCGTATCGCCGCCATCAACTGGTTCGCAAACGACATCTGCATCACTTCTGGAGGGTGCCCCTCCGCCGCAACCAGGTTCGCTATCCTCCCCTTCGCGACCACGTACACCCTCTTGCCTGACTGGAGCGTCACCTCATCCACATTCGTCCTGACCTCCTTCACCTTCTTCGCCTTGGCCAGCAATGTCTTCACGTCGATTTCAACGTCGAAGTGCCCTGCGTTGGACAGGATTGCCCCCTCCTTCATCTTCTCTATCGCCGTGTAGGGTATCACCCCCTTCATCCCGGTGGCGGTGACGAACAGGTCGCCCCCGGCTGCTGCGTCGTCTATGCTCGAGACGTCGAAGCCGTCCAGATGCGCCTCCAGCGCCTTGATTGGGTCGACCTCCACCACGGTCACTCTGCAGCCCATCCCCCGGGCTCTCATGGCGACCCCCTTGCCGACCCACCCGTAGCCTACCACGACCGTCCTAATCCCGGCGAGGAGGAGGGACGTGGCCCTCATGATGCCGTCCAGGGTGGACTGCCCGGTCCCGTATCTGTTGTCGAACATGAACTTGGTCTTGGCATCGTTGACCGCGATGACCGGATAGGCCAGTCCGCCTTCAGCCTCCAGCGCCTTCAGCCTGACCACCCCTGTCGTGGTCTCCTCGGACCCGCCCACGACCCACCTCGCCTTCGAGCGGTGGGCTGCTACATGCAGGTCAGATCCGTCGTCGATTATCTGCTGCGGCCGGTTCCCCAGAACCTGTTCGATGCACCAGGAGTACTCCTGGGCCGTCTCACCCCTCCATGCCCACACATCGGTCCTGGTGGACAGGTACGCTGCTATGTCGTCCTGGGTCGAGAGCGGGTTGGCCGCCGCCAGCTTCACCTCCGCGCCGGCGGAGAGCAGGGCGTCGATGAGCACAGACGTCTCCTTTGTTATGTGCAGGCAGACCCCTATCCTCACCCCCTCCAGGGGCTTCGACTTCGCGTACTTCTCCTCTAGGCTGGTTAGGGCTCCCATGTGGGCTTTGGCCCAAAGGAAGTTCCTCTCTCCTTCACCGCTCAGCTTTTGGTCTGCGACCTTCATGTCCTTGTCCCCTCAGGCCCCCGATTGCCCCCTCTATCAACTGTTTCACCAGCCTCCCTGTCCTCTCCATCACCCTCGAGACCTCTTCATGGCTCACGCTTGGCTGCAGCCCCGCCGCCCAGTTTGTAGCAACCAGCACAGACGAATACTCCATCTGTTTCTCATTGGCAAGGACGACCTCCGGGACCCCGGTCATCCCCACCACGTCGCCGCCGACCGTCCTGTACATCTTGATCTCAGCGGCGGTCTCGAACCTCGGACCTTCCACGCAGACATACACGAGGCCCTCGTGCACCTCCAGCCTGAGCTTCTTCGCGGCATTGACCAGGGCCTCGTTCACCCTCCTGCTGTAGGGGTAGGTCATGTCCGTGTGGACCGCCACGCTTTCGAAGAAGGTCCCCTCCCTGCGCTTCGTGAAGTCCAAGAACTGCCCCGCCAGGCCGAGGTCCCCAACCTTGAATCCATCGTTCATGGAGCCTACGGCGCTGGTCGCGATAACCTCCTTCACACCCAGGCGCTCCAGGGCCACTATGTTCGCCCTGTAGTTGACGGCGTGGGGCGGCGTCCTGTGGCCTTGCCCGTGCCTCGGGATGACCACGAAATCTCCAGAACGGTCCTCGTACACCGTCACGCGGCCGTACCTTGTCTTCACGCTCCGTGGGCGGCCCAGGTCGAAGTGCTGGGTCACCCCGGTCCCCGCGATTACCCCAGCCGCGGGCCTCCCGTCAGTCATATTTGGAGAGCGCGTAGACCTCATGCCCAGCGAGCTTCTCCCTCCCTTTCAAGGCGCTGAGCTCGGTCACGAACGCGAATCCGACTACCTCCCCTCCAAGCATCTTGGCCAGGTCTGCCGCAGCCTTCGATGTCCCCCCTGTCGCCAGAAGGTCGTCCACGACGAGCACCCTGTCCCCCTTGGAGATGGAGTCTGCGTGCATCTCCAGACCCTGGCGGCCATATTCGAGCTCGTAGTTCACGCTCACCTTCCTAGCGGGGAGCTTCCCCACCTTCCTCGCGGGGACGAACCCTATCCCGAGCCGGTCGGCAAGGGGGGCGCCTACTATGAACCCCCTGGCCTCAATGCCGACTATCTTGTCGAGCTTCGCCCTCTTCCACCTCTTTTCCAGGGCATCTGTGACACGCCTGGTCAGTTTGCCGTCCTCCCAGAGCGTGGTGAGGTCTTTGAAATCCACTCCCTTCTTCGGGTAGTCGGGTATGTTCCTGATCGCTTTCTTGACGTCAGCCTCAAGTTTCCCCATCAGGCGTTCAACCTCGCATGCTCTAGGGCGGAACCGCAGTCGCAGCTGCGCTCCTCAGACACCCGCCTCACAATCTCTCCGATAAGTCGCGTCAGGTTCCGCAGGTTCTTGTTGAATACCTTGATCACCTCTTCGTGGGACACCGGCTTGACACTAGGGTCTCCCTCCAGGCCCGCGTCGTAGTCGGTCACCAGAGATATGTTGAGGTAGCACATCTCCTGCTCCCGTGCGAGCACAGCTTCAGGGTACTGGGTCATGTTGATTACGTCCCACCCCTGCCGTGAGAAGAACTTGCTCTCTGCCTTGGTCGAGAACCGGGGCCCCTGAATCACGACCACGGTCCCCGCAGGGTGGTACCCGAGTCCCAGGGCCTCAGCGGCCTCGATTGCCGCCTTCCTCATCTGAGGGCAGTAGGGTGACGCGGTACTGACGTGGGTCGTCTCAGGCCCGTCGTAGAAGGTGTCCTTCCTCCCAGAGGTGAAGTTGACGAACTGGTCGCAGAAGACGAGCTCTCCGGGGGCCACGTCGCCCTTCAGGCTTCCGACCGCGTTGGGGCCAATCACCCTTTTCACGCCGAGCTTCTTGAAGGCTAAGACGTTCGCCCTGTAAGGGACCGCGTGAGGAGGGTACTCGTGGTGAACCCCATGTCTGGGTATGAAGGCTACCCTTCTCCCTTCGATTTCCGCCAGGGTCACCCTGCCGCTGGGCTTCCCGTAGCGGGTTGTCGCAGAGAGGCTGCCGGTGCCCTTTGCAAGCTTGTAGAACCCAGAGCCGCCAAAGACGCCGAACTCCGCCCCCGGCTTCACAGTCCGCCCCTTCCGGTTTCCGATTTAATCTTTGGCTCCCGAGGGCTGCTTGGCCCAGAAGACTTGAAATACCTTGGTCTGACGATTCGGAGAGTGCCCAGGTCGTACGAAGAACTCCTCTCCAGGGCCAGGTCTGGCCTGGACAAGGACGCGAAGCGGTCAGGCGCCCTGAGGCTCGAGCTCCCCGAGCCCGACGTCATCTGGGTGGGTAACAAGACGATTTTCCGCAACTACGCCGAGTTCCCCAAGCTTCTGAGGAGGGAATCCAGCCGCGTCCTGATGTACCTCGCAAAAGAGCTCGCCACGGCGGCCTCCCTCGACGGGGACCGCGCCATCTTCATAGGGCGGAAGGACCGCGACTCCTTCACCCAGCTCCTACAGCGCTACCTCAAAGACGGTGTGATATGCCCAGTCTGCGGTAGCCCAGACACGCACCTGGACAAGGAGAAGCGGATGTGGTTCATGGTCTGCGAGGCGTGCGGGGCCAGGTCGGTCGCCAAGGTTGCGTAGAGCTTGGCCGAAAAGGGGTTCTCAGTCAGGACCGCGGAGTACAGGGGTTCGATACTTGTCAACATATGCGACGAAGAGCTGGTGGGGAGGACGGTCTCAGAAGGGGAGCTGACGGTGCATCTCTCCAAGGACTTCTACTCTGGCGAGGTGGTCAGCAGCGGCGAGGCGCTAAGGCTGATCAGGACTTGCTCCATTGTGAACCTCGCCGGCTCCAGGTCTGTATCACTGGCCGTCAGCAACAAGTTCGGCGCACCGGAGGCAATACGGGAAATCCAGGACGTGCCCTTCCTTATGATTTACAAGTTCTCGGGCTAGCTGAGGGTTCCGAGCTCCCGCAGCTGCTCTCTCTGCTTCTCAGTCAGCTTCCTCGGGACTTCGACGCGGACGACCACATACTGGTTCCCATAACCCCCTCTCCATCCCCCGAACTTTGGGAGCCCCTTGTCTTTGATAGTGAACCTCTCGCCGGGCTGGGTGCCGTGAGGTATCGTAAGTTTGACGTCACCATGCAGTGTCGGGACCGTGACCTCGGTCCCGAGCATGGCCTCCACTGCGCCTATCTTCACCTCCATGAAGACGTTGCTGGGGTCATCTTCCCCCCTCCCGAAGACCCTGTGCGGTGCGACGTTCACCACGACGTATAGGTCTCCCGGTGGGCTCCCCCTCTCCCCGGCGTTCCCCTCGCCCCTGAGTCGGAGGGTGTATCCGTCTTCGATCCCACCGGGGATCCTGACGCTGATCCTCCTTGTTCTCTCCGTTGTCCCGCGGCCTCTGCAGTCCCTGCAAGGGCTGTCCACAGTGTATCCTCTCCCTCCGCACTTGCTGCAGGTGGTGACCCTGACTAGGCGCGCGAAGCCTGCCGACTGAACCTTCTGGACCTGGCCCGTCCCGCCGCAGGTAGCGCACTGGCGGGGCGACGTCCCTGGCCTAGCGCCGCTCCCATCGCAGGTAGCACACACTTCGCTTCTGGGGACCTCGATCTCCCTCTCAGTGTCGCTGACTATGTCTTCCATGTTCAGCTCCAGATGATAGGTCAGGTCCTCGCCGCGGCTCGGCTGCCGCGCCGTCCCTCCGCCGAAGAACTGTGCGAAGACGTCATCGAAGCCTCCAAACCCTCCTCCTCGGAAGAACTCCCCGAAGTCGGCCCCCCTGAAGATGTCTTCCTGGCTGTACCTCTGATACACCCCCTCCCGCCCGAAGGAGTCGTACTGCCTGCGCTTCTCGTCGTCCGCGAGTACGGCGTACGCCTCTGAAACCTCTTTGAAGCGCGCTTCTGCGTCGGGGGACTTGTTCCTGTCGGGGTGGAACTGGAGGGCGAGCTTCCTGTAGGCGTCCTTGATCTGGTCCTTGGTCGCCCCCCTCTGGACGCCGAGCACCTCGTAGTAGTCCTTCGTGGCCACGGAGGCTATCCCCTACTTTCCTTCGTCCACAACTCTGTAGTCAGCGTCGCCGACTTTCTGGTCACCGCCCTGGCCACCGGGAGGGGGCCCTTGCGGCTGTTTCTGAGCCTGCTGATAGACCGAGGCGCCTACCTCCTGGAGGACCTTCTTCAGCGCCTCGCTCTTCTCCCTGATCGCTCCGGTATCCTGCCCACCGACCGCCTTCCTGAGGTCCTGAGCGGCTGAGTCTATCCTGTCCATGCTCGCCCTGTCGACCTTGCCTTCCAGGTCCTTCTTCGTCCTCTCTGCCGTGTAGAGCACCGAGTCAGCGTCGTTCCTGACCTCCGCATCTTCCCTCTTCTTCCTGTCCTGGTCGGCGAAGGACTCCGCCTCCTTGATGAGCTTCTCTTTCTCTTCCTTTGACAGCTTGGTCGACGCGGTTATCGTAATCTTGTTCTCCTTCCCCGTCCCGATGTCCTTCGCCCCTACGGTGAGGATGCCGTTGGCGTCGATGTCGAATGTCACCTCAATCTGCGGGACCCCCCTGGGCGCAGGTGGTATCCCTGTCAGGTTGAACATCCCGAGGGAGACGTTGTCTGCCGCCATGCTCCTCTCTCCCTGGACGACGTGGATGGTCACAGCGGTCTGGAAGTCAGCTGCAGTCGTGAACGTCTTGCTCCTCTTGGTCGGGATCGTGGCATTCTTCTCTATCAGGTGCTCGGTGATCCCTCCGAGGGTCTCGACGCCCAGCGAGAGCGGCGTCACGTCCAGCAGAAGCATGTCCTTTATCTCCCCAGCCAGGACCGCCCCTTGTATCGCCGCCCCTATGGCGACGGCTTCCATTGGGTCGACCCCTCTCTCGGCCTGCTTCCTGGCAACGTCCTCGACGAACTTCCGGACCAGCGGCATCCTTGTCATGCCGCCTATCAGTATCACCTTGTCCACCTGCTCGGGGGTGAGCTTGGCGTCGTTGACCACCCTTCGTATTGTATCCTCCGTCTTTGCGACTATAGGCCTGGCGACCTCCTCCAGCTTGGTCCTGGTCAGCGTGTAGTGAATGTTCTTCGGGCCCGAGGAGTCGCTGGCTATGAATGGGAGGTCCACATCGGTCGACATCAGGTTAGAGAGCTGGATCTTCGCCTGCTCTGCTCCCTCCTTCAGCCTGGCCATGGCGGTCTTGTCGGTGGTTAGGTCTATCCCTGTCTTCGAACGGAAGTCGTCGAGGAGGACTTGGATGATGGCCTTGTCCACGTCTGTCCCTCCTGTCTGCGTGTCCCCAGAGGTGGCGAGGACCTGGAACACCCCCTTCCCGAACTCCATTATGGTCGCGTCGTGGGTCCCTCCCCCGAAGCTGAAGACGAGGATCTTCATCTCCTTCTCTGACTTGTCGAGGCCGTAGGCGAGCGACGCGGCAGTAGGCTCGTTGATTATCCTGACGACCTCGAGGCCTGCTATCTCGCCTGCGTCCTTGGTCGCCTGACGCTGGTTATCGTTGAAGTGGGCTGGTACCGTGATCACCACCTTCTTCACGGGGTAGCCCAGGAACACTTCTGTGTCGTGCTTGATCTTCTGGAGTATGTAGGAGCTGAGCTGCTCCGGTGAGTAGTCCTTCCCTGATAGGTTGACCCGGTAGTCTGTCCCCATCTTCCTCTTGATCTCGAAGACGGTCCCGTCGGGGTTGGTAACCACCTGGCGCCTTGCCGGCTCTCCTACCAGGAGTTGCCCGTCCTTTGTGTAGGCTACCACAGAAGGGAACATCTTCCCTGCGGGGGTCGCCCCTTCGGCGCTCGGAATCACCACCGGCCTCCCTGCTTCTACCACCGCTGCCGCGGAGTTCGTTGTCCCCAGGTCTATCCCTATGATCTTCTCTCTGGCGCTACTCATCAGACTTCCTCCTCCCGGGCTGTTTTACGCGCCAATTCAACTTTTACCATACTCGGTCTCAGAAGCTGCCCCCTGAATGTGTACCCCGTCCTCAGTTCCTCGACCACCCGATCGGGCCCTTCCCCCTCGCCCTGGGCCTTCTCCACCGCTTCGTGAACGGCCGGGTCGAAAGGCTTCCCCAGGGCGTCGATGGGCTCGACCCCCACCGACTGAAGGGCGGCGCGGAGGTTCCGCCCGACCATCCTTATCCCTTCAAGCAGCTCATTGTTTGCCGACCCTTCTGCGTGATTCAGAGCAAGTTCCAGCTCGTCGGACACCACGAGGAGCTTCGAGGCCAGCCCCTTCGCGAGCGACTCCCCTGCCTCCTTCATCTCCTTCTCTGCCCTCTTCCTGTAGTTCTCTAGGTCTGCCTGGGAATATCTCAGGTGCGTCATCAGTTCTTCGCTCCGCTTCTTCTCTTCTGCGAGCTGCTTCTTGAGCGCCTCCAGTTGGTCCTCTGCGCCCTTCTCTGTTTCTTCGAACTCCGACAACTTCAGCTCAGCTCTCCAGTGGGAAGTCCGCGCTTTTCGATTCATACGTATAAATTTTGATTGATTCATGGATGGGCGTGGCCGATGAAGACGAAAGCGATAAGATGAGGGAGAGGCTCCTGCGGCTCGAGCGAGAGAACAGGTACCTGAGGAGGGACTCCGACGATAGGAAGGTGCTGGAGGAGGTCTTCGACAGGTCTACCATGCTGGCCGTCGAGGAGCTGATAGCGAGGAAAGACATTCGCGAGCTCCGCGGCGTGGTGAGCGCAGGCAAGGAGGCCAGGGTCTACCTTGGGGAAGACAAGGCGGGCAGGGCAGTCGCGGTGAAAATCTATCTCACCTCTGCCTCTGACTTCAGGAAGCGCATGGGCTACATCGCAGGGGACAGGCGATTCGGCAAACTCCCAGCCGGTTCGAGGGACACCATATACCTCTGGACCAGGAAAGAGTTCAAGAACCTCCAGCTCGCCCAGCGAGCGGGAATCCGTGTCCCCGCGCCCCTTGCGTTCCTGAAGAACATACTCGTGATGGAGTACATCGGGAACCCCCCCCAACCAGCCCCCACCTTCTCGGAGGCGGAGGTCGGTGAAGAGGAGTATACGTGGACGTTCAGGACCATCAGCGCGCTCTGGAACGGCGCCGGCCTGGTCCACGCCGACCTCTCTGAGTTCAACGTGTTCAGGGCTGACGGGGGGCCTGTCCTGTTCGACATGGGGTCCGCGGTCCTCTCGTCGCACCCACAAGCACAGGAGTTTCTGAAGAGAGACGTCTACAACATGGTCAGGTTCTTTAGGAAGAGGGGGATAGGAGGGAAGGAAGTAGAGGAGTGGATGAGGGTGATCTTATCGTGAGCTTTGAGCAGGTGATGCGGATACCTGTCGACAGGGTGGGTGCGGTCATAGGTAAGGAAGGGGCGACGAAGAGGTACCTCGAGAGCGAGATGAGCGTCACCCTACAGGTGGATAGCAAGGAGGGGCTGGTCGTTCTGAAGTCAGGGTCGGCCGTGGGGGCCGACCTTTTCTCGGCGACCAGGGTCATCGAAGCGATAGGGCGCGGGTTCTCGCCTCAGAAGGCGCGCAGGCTGTTAGACGAGGGGACTGCCCTGGAGGTGATAGACCTCCGCGGCTATGCAGGGAGGAGCGCACGGTCCCTCGAGAGGATAAGGGGGAGGGTGATAGGCCTGAAGGGGAAGTCTCGCCGGGTGATCGAAGAGCTGACTTCATGCAGCCTGTCGGTGTACGGCAGGACAGTGGCCATAATCGGCGAAGCCGGCGAGGTCCAGCTGGCGTCAGACGCTGTGAAGTCACTGGCCTCAGGGAGCCAGCACAAGACCGTGTACAACACGCTCCAGAGGGCAAGAACGAGGAAGAAGATGGAGAGGATGTTCCTCTGGGAAGGCACTTCGCCGGAGACCCTGGAGGAAAAACTCCGGAAGCTTGAGCACTAGCATATATCCGGTTCAGGTCGATACCTGCGGGCGGGCCCTTTGGAAAGGGTAGGACCAGCTAGATTGAAACTTTCACTTGTGAATCGACGACTGGAGAAGCAGCAGAGCAGAGACTACGGGGGTGATGACTACTGAGTAGCAAGGCCACATTCGCGGAGATTTCGCCCTCAGAGTTCTTTCTATCGTAACCGTGACCTGGCCGGGTTCACAAACCCCGCGCGCGCCCTCTACATGGCCATCAGGGAGCTCGTCGAGAACTCCCTGGACTCCACTGAGATAATTGGAACTCCGCCGGACATCTACGTCAGGATAACCGCCGAGGATCCTAACCTGTCGCTCCCAGACCCGAAGCCCTACAAACTCACCGTCATCGACAACGGCACGGGGGTGGCGCCACAGCACGTCCCAAGCGCCTTCGGGAAGGTCTTCTACGGGTCCAAGTACGTCCTGAGGCAGTCTCGGGGCATGTTCGGCCTAGGTGGGACCATGGCCATCCTCTACGGCCAGATTACCACCAACAAGCCTGTGACGATTACGACCTCCCCCGACGGGAAGCGCAAGTACGGCTTCCAGATGATGATAGACATAGGGGAGAACAGGCCGACAGTCCTCAAACGATTCAACAGCGAGGCCAATGGCTCAACGGGGACCAGGGTGGACATTGTCCTCGAAGGCGACTACCTCCGAGCGTCCCAGAAGATAAGCGACTACTTCAAACAGACAGCGCTGGTGGCCAGCTACGCGAACCTGACGGTCGTTGACCCCACCGGCCAGATAACCTACTACGAAAGGGCAACCACCTCGATGCCGTCCGCTCCCAAGGAGACGCTGCCGCATCCCTACGGCGTTGATGTCGAGGCGTTCAAGCGGATAGTGAAGGTGTCAGAGGAGCACGACATGAAGACGTTCATGGTCACCCACTTCCACAGGGTGGGAGACAGAATAGCGACGAAGTTCCTTGAGTTCGCGGGGGTGAGCCCGAAACTCCCTCCGAAAAGGCTCAGCACAAACCAGATAGTCGCCGTGGTGGACGCACTACAGCGCTTCCCGGACTTCCTCCAGCCCGACGCGGCGGTGCTCTCGCCAATAGGCGAGGAGATCCTCATGGCGGGGATCGCCAAGGAGCTCCAGCCCGAGTTCTCCACGGTGGTCATGAGACCCCCCTCGTCGTACTCCGGCTTCCCATTCTTGGTCGAGGTCGGGGTCGCATACGGAGGGAAGATATTGCAGCCCGGGGTCAAGCTCTTCAGATTCGCGAACAGGATTCCTCTCCTATACGACGAGAGCTCAGACGTCAGCTTCGAGGTCCTCAACGAGGAGGTGGACTGGAGAAGGTATCATGTCCCGGCCGAAGCCCCTGTCGGGGTGATAACACACATCGCGAGCACCCGGATCCCGTACAAGACAGTCGGCAAGGAGTACATAGCGGACAGGCCGGAGATTCAGAGGGAGATTAGGAACGCGGTGAGGGAGGCGCTGCGGAGGCTCGGGATCTTCCTGTCCCGCAAGGGGAGCATGGAAGCGGTCCAGAAGAAGATGAACATCTACGGGAAATACCTTCCCCTGATCGCCCAGTTCTCAACCGAACTGGCAGGGAAGAAATCGCTCCCGAGGTACAGGCAGCTCATAGGCAGTGAGCCCGGCGCGGATGAGACTAATGAACCAGGCACGCCAGAGGGGGCACTGGCGGGAGAAGTGGAGGGAGAAAATGTCAACCAAGAAGAGAGTAAAGAGGCAGTCGACAGGTTCAGCTGAGACGAGGCAGAACGCCGTCCAAGGGCTCCTCCACGAGCTGGGAGCGAGCATCTACGCCGACCTGGACGAAGGTCGCTTCCCAAGCCTGACCCTGGCCAGCCGGTCTGTACGGAACATAGTCTACGACAAGAAGCTGCAGCAGTTCGTGCTCGGCGCGACCACGGTGAAGAAGTCGTCAGGGAACATCAAACACATCCGTCCGTTCACTCAGCTGGTATGGCTTGCCTATTTCGCCAAGAAGCTGGTGGACGAGAAACGCACCTCCACGCTCAGGGACGTGTTCTATTCTGCCCAGGCGTTCAACGTCGAGTTCCAGGACCAGGCCGAGTCCGACGAGCTGATCACCGACTTGGAGGTCCTGATGCAGATGGCGAGGGAGGGGATGAACATCTATCCCGAAGAGAGGAGTGCGATCTTCGGGAACATGACGATAGAGTATACCGTCCCAGGCTATGAGGGGAAGACCGCTGACCTCTCCGCGAACCCCGATGGGGTGATGATCGGACCGGCGCTCACCACCGCCGAGTTCAGGGACACAGACGCGGAGGTCGTCCTGGCTATAGAGAAGGGCGGCCTTTTCACGAGGTTTATCGAGGAGAGGGTGCACCTAAAGTACAAAGCAATACTCATCAATACGGCAGGGCAGCCCCCAAGGTCCACGCGCTTCCTCATCAGGCGGCTGAACCAGGAGCTCGGCCTCCCCGTCGGAATCCTCTGCGACGCTGACCCTTGGGGGGCCCACATAGCCATGGTGATAAAATCAGGATCGGTGCAAAGAGATGAACCTATCGTGGTGAAGGATTCGAAAGGCAGGGTCCGCATCACCAAAATCGGGGAGTTCGTAGATGAATGCATCGCTAACTACGGATACTACTATGATTCCAATGGGAACGAGGTATGTGGTGCCATCCCGTTCGAAACGCTAAGCGTTGACTCTGACCATGGGGTGCGGTTCAAGCCCATGTCGGCGGCAATCCGCCATCGCCACGCCGGACCGCTTTATCGGCTTTCTACTTCAACCGGTAGGACAGTCGTCGTGACGCCTAACCACAGCGTCTTCGTCTTGAGAGAGGGGCGGCTGAAGGCCGTTCCGACGACCGAATTGACCACAGGGGACCTTTTGGTGATAGAAAGAGGCGATTCTATTCAAAGGAGCCAGCCGGTAGTCATAGACTCCATCAAGGAACTCCTGGCGCTCTCTAAGGAGGTTCCGGTTCCTAGGCTATTCGTCCACATCCAAGATGAGCGTTCAAAATACCGCAGCCGGAGAAGGCTCGAGACCTTCGAGCAAGGGCGAAAGCAGCCTAAACTGAGTAAGCATCTCCGCGGATCATTCGTCAGCACCAGGAGCCGCAGGGCCCCCGACATGTTGCCAGCGCGGATATGGCTCACCAAGGAGCTGGCCTGCCTTTTCGGATACTACATTTCAGAGGGAAGGATAGTGAAGGCGAACGGGGTCCCGAGGGCAGTCGAGCTCATGTTCGGACCGCACGAACCTGAGGTAGTCGACGACGCCGAGGCCTGCATCCGGGCGGTGTTCCCTCGCGCTAACGTCAAAAGGATTGTCGATTCCCTTGGGAACGGGGTAACACTGCGGTTTGGGGGCACCCCCGCCGCATTGCTCTTCCTAAGGCTATGCGGAACTGGTTTCGCACTTAAGCGGATTCCCATGGTGATGCTTTCTGCCAGAAAGGCGCTTGTCCTAGAGTTCCTCAAGGGCTGCTTTGGCGACGGACACATCACAAATTCGGGGGGATTGATCTGGAAGATGAAGAATCCAGAATTGATGTCCGACCTGGCCTACCTCATGACCCAGAACGGCATTGCCTGTTCCATAGGAAGCGACAAGATTTCCCTAATCGTATCGGGGGTTTCTGAGGTGCAAAAGCTGGTTTCAACTGTACTCCATGACGACGATAGGGCTACCATCGTTTCCCACATAGCATCGACCAGCCATAGCTCATACCCCATGCCCAAGGCCTTCCCCGTAGTTTCCAGCGGGGTTGTCAATCTGAAGCGTGAGGTCGGAAAGCATGTACGGCATGACGCCAAGTCCAGGAACCTGTACGGGAGGATATGCGAAGTAACCCAGTCTGGCAAGGAGGGCGGCGCGAACAGGGATAACCTGTCTTCGGTTCTGGCGCATCTACTTTCATGCCGGTCCAGTCCCCTGGGTCCGGAAGCGGGTAAGTTGGTGACAAACGTGCTAGGGCTGGTCAAAGCGGACGTCAGCTTCGACCCCATTGTCAGCATCGAACAGACTCCTCCGGTGGACGAATACGTCTACGACGTCTCAGTCCCGGGAGTGGAACGCTTCATCGGAGGGCATTCTGGAATCCTCCTTCACAACTCGGCTAACGCGGCCCACCTCCGAGAGCTGACCACCCCCAACTCGAAGTGGCTCGGGGTGTACGCGAGCGACATCCAGAAGTACAAACTCCCTTCCGACAAGCTGACAGAAGTCGACATCAAGCGACTCTACGAGCTGAAGTCCGACCCGAGGTACACCGAGAAGATGTGGCACGACGAGCTCGAGACCTTCCTCAAGTACAAGCGGAAGAGCGAGCAAGAGGCTTTCGCCAGGTATGGCCTCAGCTACATCGTGGATACCTATCTCCCTGAGAAGCTGGAGACGATGAAGAGCGCCTGACCTGCTTCAAGAACGAAGAATCGCTAAAATACCCTCCCCCTCCGCCTGAAAAGGCCAATGACGTTCGAAGCAGAACAGTCCAGGGTGGACGCACTGGTAAGGCTCATGGGCGTCATCGTGTTAGTTTTCGGCATCCTCCTGCTTTACTACACCTACGCCAACGCAGGGGTGGCAGGCCAGGCGGCCGAGATAGTCACCATCAACTACTCTCTCGGCCTCGTCCTCTCTGCGGTGGGCGTCATCGTGGCGTTCGCGAAGTTCAAGTGAGATAGTTTGCCCATCAAGGTGGCGCTAGCGGGGATAGGGAACTCCGCTTCCGTGCTGGTCCAGGGCCTGAGGTTCTATTCAGGAGACGAAAAGAAGGGGCTCTGGCACCCGAACGTAGCCGGGTTCAAGCCCAGGGACGTACAGATAGCCGCCGCCTTCGACATCGACGCCAGGAAGGTGGGGCTGGAGCTATCCAAGGCGGTGTTCGCCCCCCCCAGCGTGGCCAAGAAGTACGTCTCGCTCCCTCGGAGCAAAGTCACTGTCAGGGGCGGGATTTCAAGGGGAGACGTCGCACCGCACCTCAGTGGGGTAAAGCTAGAGCGTGCGAGCTCGGACGACGTGTCCAAGGCGCTCGAAGACTCGGGGGCGGACCTCCTGGTCAACATGATATCTTCCGGGTGCGCCGCCTCGACCGAGGAATACGCTAGGGCTGCCATGCGAGCAGGATGCGGGTTCATCAACTGCACACCGGCCCTGGTCCTGAAGAACAACAAACTGGTCGCGGACTTCCAGAAGGCCAAGCTCCCGCTCGTGGGGGACGACCTCTTGAGCCAGTTCGGCGGGACCATATTCCACAAAGGCCTGCTAGGCCTCATGGTGAAGCGGGGCATCAAGATCTCGAAGAGCTACCAGCTCGACGTGGGCGGCGGCTCAGAGACTATGAACACCATAGACGAGGGAATCAAGATGGCCAAGAGGGAGGTGAAGACCTCTTCCGTCGCCGAGGAGGTCCCATACAAATTCGAGACGATCGCAGGCACCACCGACTACGTCGACTACATGGGCAACGACAGGACCAGCTACTTCTGGTTCACAGGGAGCACCTTCTTGGACAGCGGTGTGACAGTCGACGTGTACCTCCGCTCCTCGGACGGGGCCAACGGAGGGAACGTCCTCCTTGACGTCATAAGGGCGACATACAGGTGCATGAAGGTGGGGAAGCTTGGGACTGTAGGGGAGATCTGTGCCTACGGGTTCAAGTCACCGCCACGGCCTACGCGCTTCGAGGAAGCGTTCACGAAGTTCGCCGCCCTCTACGTCCGCTGAAGCGCTTCGGCGCCATGCTACAATGCCTCTGCCTCGGCCTCGAGCTCATGGAGTCCTGCTGGGTCCCCGAATAGGAGGAGCGTGTCATCCTCTTTGATTGTCAGCCCGGGGTCGAACACGTTCTGGATGAGCTCTCCGCCTCTCACCAGGCCGATTACGTGGGCGAGCCTGGTCAGGTCTGGCAGCTTCTTTCCGATGAGCTTTGACGTCTTGAACACCGAGAACTGCGCGATCTCCTTTGTCCCGACCTTCTCTGAGAACACTATCCCCACCAGGTCTCGGGTGACCGCCGAGAGGGCGAGCAGGTGCCCTACTGACACGGACGAAGGGATTATCACGTCGGCGCCGGCGTTCCTGGCTGTCTCAGTCAGCTGCTCGTCGTGAACAACGGAGACTATCCTTATGTCTGGCCTCAGCCTCCGCGCGCTCAGCATCGTGAGAATGTTCTCCGAGTCCCTGTCATGTGTCGCGATGAGCGTCGATGCCTCATCGATCCCAGCCTCTTTGAGGGCGGCCATCTGCCTGTTCTCCTGCTGCAGAACCACCCTCACCTTCTTCTTCGCAAGAACGTCGCGGATGGCGGGGTCGTGGGTTATCACGACGTAGTCTACCCCGATTTCATCAAGCTTGTCGGCTACGTATCTTCCAACGTGGGCGTACCCGAATATGACAACGTGTCTCTTCATCCTCTTGATGAGGCTCTTCTCCGCCTCGCCTCTGGCGAGGTCCCCGTTGACCACCACGTTCACGGTCGCCTGCAACAGCGACGCAGCCGCTCCGACGGAGACAACGATCATCACGATTAGTAGCACCTCCTCCGTCTGATTGATCGTGTAGAAGTTGCCGTTGTTGGGGACGTAGATGCCGATGGTGGTGATGGTCGAAACGGACGCGAGGAGCGCCCCCAGGGGCGGGAGCCCGTTGTAGTAGGCGAACACGGCAGCTCCGAGGCCGAACATGCCTCCGAGTATGATCAGCTGCCTGTAGAGCGCCTTGAAGAGGTATGTGGGCGCGTACATCGACTGGTAGAAGAGGAACCCGAGCGTCCTGGTGTGCCTCTGGCCCTTTCTGGCACCAGAGCGCCTGTATGGGGTGGGATTTTGCGTGGGTCCGGGCTGGCACGGTACGATTTTACTGTTTTCGTTTGGCTGTCCGCATCAGGCGCAGCCCTGGCGGATGAATCCCTGGATGAACATTTAGTAGAGGATGGACTACGTGGGCCCGACAAGCTGTTCCTGGAGGTAGAGTCCGCTCTGCGCTCACTAACTGGCGGCGACGGTCGACGCCGCCCGGTGTACCATGTCAGAAACGTACCTGAACTCGGTTCGAGTCTTGGGTTCTGAATGTATCATAATGGTCATCGCCGGTCATCTGACATTCAACATATGAACACCACCCTCAATCATTCGCCGAAAACCAACTCGGGGAGGCGACCCCATCTCGCAGCGGCGCAATGAACCCTATACACGGCTGAATCGACCCGAACCATAGGCGAATTATGTTCAGCATCGCGGTCCTGATCATCGTAATACTCGAGGCCGCATCGGGGTCATCGCTCGCCCCGCGAGCGCTTCACTTGGACGCTTGCTTTCCCCTATCACCTCGGTCCCGAAGATCGAGATTACCAGTGACAAGACGAAGATGGCGGCTACTACCCAAAAGACGTATGCGAATGCTTCGGAGGTAGGCAGGGAGAATGCATGTCCCCCGAGGACCACCGTGGTCGCGTACGTGGTGAGTATGGACGCCGAGATTGCAGGCGCCAGGCCCTGCCCCACGTTGAAGAAGACCTGGTTTATCGAAGTCATCGCCCCCATCTCCGATGGCTTGACTGAGAGGACCAGCAGTATCTGGCGCGAAATCAGTATCATCGCGAAGCCCAGGGCAGCGACCGTGACTAACTCGGGGATCTGAATCGCGCTCGACTCGGTCGTGAGGAACGCCGACCCGAACGCCCCGATTCCCCCGCCCAAGTAGAGGAAAGGCTTCACCCCGAACTTGGAGTTCAGGATCCCGAGCGGGTAAGACGCGACGAGCACTACGACGGCAACAGGGAGGATGTAGAGACCTGCGGTCGTGATGCCGAAACCGTACCCAGACGGCGGCGCGTCCTCGAGCTTGTACACGAGAGACGCGAAACTCAGTACTATCGCCGCTCCAGCGTTGAATGCGAGAATGTTCGACACGAGGATATTCCTCGCCTTCAGCTGGCCGAAGTCGAGCAGGGGCTGGTCGACTCTTCTTTCGACCAGGACTAGCGGGATTAGCAGGAGGAGCCCTATCGAGAGCATTCCCGTGATCGGAAGAGAACTCCAACCCCAATCGGCACCCTGGGACAGACCGAGGACGATCAACGCTAGAGAGGACCCCAACAAGACGGAACCAGGGTAGTCTAGTTTCGCTTCCGGGTCCCTATGCGCAGACTCTTTGACCTGGAACGCAATGAGTATGGTCAGGACGATTATGATTGGGGTGGCGATGTGGTAATTGGCCTGCCAGCCGTAGTAGTTTGATATGAATGCCCCAATGGACAAGCCTAGCCCGATTCCGGCGAAGACCATCCCTGAAATCAGGGCCTGGGCCTTGGGTATCATGTCGCGGGGGAATTCTTCCCTCGCGAGGCTGAAAGCGAGGGGAACGATGGCGATGCCCACGCCCTGAAACGTCCTTGAGATAAGGAGGGTGGTAAAGTTCGGGACGAAAGAAGTCGAAACCACCATCACAGAGTAAGCAACCAGTACATAGACGAGGACTTTCCTCTTGCCGTAGATGTCCCCCAACTTCCCTATCGCGGGCGTAAGGGCTACGCCAAAGACAGTGTAAAGCGAGAGGATGAGGGACACCTGCCCCAACGACACGTTATACTGCAGAAGTATTTTCGGGGTTGAGGGCGTCATCATGAGCTCAACGTAAAACACGGTCAGGACAACTATCCCAAACAAGACGAGCGTCCTCCTCGCATATCGCGTGTCGAACCGCGACTGGGACATTGCTGTTGAGCCAACTCCGCCTCCGCCGCTCCGCTCCAATCTACGGCCCCCTACCGACGCGAAGGACTTTGGCGGGTATCTCCAGGGCGAACGGCAAGAGGGCCGAGAGGAGTGAGACTAAGCTGAGCTGGACAGCGGCGAACCATAGACCGACCAGGAGGCCAACCCCAAGCGCCCCGCGCCATCCAGAGGCTGCTTTCATCGGGTCCCGCTCTTTCCCTCGAGTTCCAGAAGCAATTTCGCGACATCCTCAGGCCCGTCTATCTGGGGCCAGTGGCCGTAGGGGAGCAGGCGCAAGGTGGACCCCGGGAACAGCCCGTGCAGGTGCTCCCCAACGCCTCGGTTCAGGTACGGGTCCCCTGCGCCCCAGATTATCCCTACGGGACGCGGGAACGAAGCGAGTTCGCCCGTGCGTTGGGCGTTCTTCAGCAGAGTGACATGAAGGTCCCGAGTCAGGCCCCTGAACGCCGGGAACGCGCTGGGCTTGGCCGCGAACTGGCCCCCAATCATCGGGATTAGCACCTTGCCTCGCTCACGGATTTCGGGCGGCGCACCCCGGGTAAACTGGCCCTGCGTGAACCGCAACAGCCACTGGAACTGGGAAAAGTCGCTCTGGAAGGCGTCCGCGAGCGGCGTAAGCTCTGGGTCGGCGAAGAGACTGATGAACTCCGGGAAGCGCAGGGTCGGGGAGGGAGCATAGTAGGTGTTGAGCAAGGCAAGCGAAGAGACTTCCGCCGGGTGGTCAAGGGCCCAGTTGACAGCGGTGGGACCGGAAGCATCATGGGCGACCGGAATGACCTGACCCAGGTCGAGGCCCTTGACCACCGCGTCAAGATCGCCCTCTAGGTTTGCAGCGGTGTAGGGGTAGTGGTCGGGCTTGTCGGACTCGCCATACCCCAAGAAATCGAGGGTGACAACCCTTCTCCCGGCAGACGCCAGAAGGGGGGCCAGGGAATCGTAGATGTGCAGGTTGTCCGGGAATCCGTGCATCAGGACGAACACAGGACCAACTCCGGGGTAGTCGCGGACATTGAGCGAGTGATTCCCGCGCCGGACTCGGACCTCAGAGAGGCCGCCATTCTTGAGTTGTGCGCTCATGGAATCAGGTATAGAAATGATACCTAGATAAGCTGGCACGTTTCAAGGTTGATACTTGACACATAACTTCGCACTAGGTACTACCACAGTTACTTTAATTTACCAAGTATTCAAAGTATACTTTATAAACCGAGGCGAGTTCCTCGGACTTCGGTCATGAGCAAATGAGCACCAACACGCCGAGCGCGATCGAAAAGGCGATCAACATGGTCTACGACATGCCAGAGCTGAAGTCTTGCCCAATCGAGGCTACTTTCAAGCTCATAGGAAGGCGTTGGGCCGCGCTGGTCCTGCGAGAGTTGTTCAGGGGCGAGAAACAATTCAATCGCTTCCGCGACAACATACATGGAGTGACGGCCAAGATGCTAACCCTCAGGCTCAGGGACCTAGAGAAGGAGAAGCTAATCACCCGAAAAATTGTTTCAGGATACCCCATTCGCGTCGAGTACGAGTTGACAGATCGGGGACGGGCGCTCGCGCCAATCCTGTTCCAAGCCGCGGCCTTCAGTATGACGCAACTTCCGAGAACCGTCTTCAAAGACGGATTGGCCAGGGATGCTAGGGATCTGCTTCAGAATGCCCGAAAGCATTCCTGAACGCGACCAGCCTGAGCGTAATTTTCATTCTATCAGGCTAATCATCATGTACAGCTGGAATGAGTATCATGAGTGGACGGGGATAGAGCCGCACTCCGACGGGACGGCCAAGACATTGGCCCTGGGCTGTCCAGGGAACCTTACGGCACACTACATCTCGGAGCTAGACTGAGTTTTTTCCGCGGAGGCGCAAAGAACTCCGAGCACCGCAAGATTGGCACAAGTCTAGGTGACCGCAAGGGAATCGAGGCATGGAATAGCCTAAATCAACCCTTGTTAGCCCGACGGAACTTATTCTGAGCTTAAATTTCGACGGCGACGGTCGGACTCGAACCGACGACCAATTGGTCTCTGCCTGGCGAGCTAACAGCCAATTGCTCTACCACGCTGCCCAGTCTATGGACTTCTGAGCTACGTCGCCGCACCCAATCCGTTCCGAGATGCGTTCAAAAACATTCTTAGTGTGAAGGCGGTGTTTGACGAGACCAAGGTCCACGGCTCCTGAGAATAGAAATGAGTATTCTGAGGAACTTTTCGGTCATTCGTGGAATGTTACGCGATACCTCTCAGGGACAAGGTCGTGAATCAGTGCTTGCCGAGGTCTCAATTTCTGACCCGGTTTCTTGAATTCAAGAAAGTATACTGTATTGTCTTTCACGCCTATTCTGTCACATACAACCAACGGCGAGAATACCGTCCAACCCATCCTCCTTAGCTCATTGGCAACATTCTCTTCATTGGCAATCTGCTGGAGTCTTCTCCTCCTCTGAGTTTCCGAGTCATGAGGAAGGCCCTTGAGTTCCTTTGCCCGAATCGACCTCAGTTCCGGGTGAAGGATCGGAGCATTACGCCCTCCTCTGCTTCTTTCCTCTGCAGTGAACTGATGTCTCACAATATAATGCAGCGGAAGCCGGCTAGATAACCTGAAACCTATGACTGCCGCCTATGCCTTACTCGTTTCCGAAAGTAATCTCAGGAATGTTGTTTATACCCCAGATTGATTGGCCGAAGCTTGTGCAGATGTCCGCCTCTGAAAAGGACAGAAAGGACGT